>NZ_CP126080.1:1515000-2715000 GCF_030122805.1 Mesobacillus sp. AQ2
AGCTGTTCCGCGTCGGAGCAGCTTTTGCTGCATCATGAAGGAATAATAAATCATCCAGGCATTGTCTTTCACCATTTTCGCCTAGCTTCATACTATAGAGTAGTTAAAGAAGGAGGCGTGATTTATATGGATAATAATTTTTTCAAGAATATAGAAAAAAAGACTGGCGTCAATATGAAAGATGTATTTGAGCTGGCTAATTCATTACAAAATGCGAACTTTAAAGATGAGAAAACTGTAAGAGGGGTAATCCGCCGTGTTTCCCAATTGGCCAATAAGCCAGTTAACAAAGAAATGGAAGACAAGATTGTTGAATCGATCGTAAAGGATGGAAAGCAGCTTGATTTCAGCCAGATTTCCAAAATGATCAACAAGAAATAGTCACATCTTGAATGCCAAATCAGGACCTGAGTTTTGTTACCCGGGTCCTGATTTGGCATTTTTATTTGAACATGATCACAAAGCAGTTAACCTTACGCATTTGCCTGATTACATAAAGTCCTGCTTCAAATTCTTCCCAGGAAACGGGAAGGGTTAGCTTTCCGGCCACGTCTCCGATGCGGGACTGAAATGAAAAGCCTTTTTTCTGCTCTTGTTACCGCTACATAAAGCAGGCGCCGTTCTTCTTCAAGTGGGTGGCGGTCTCCATTCCGGTAGGCATCCAAAGCATAGTCATGCGGAATGCTTCCGTCCACTGTACCAATTATATAGACATTCCCATATTCCAGACCCTTGGATCGGTGGATGGTACTCAGTGTTATGGCGTCAGATATTGTTTTGCTGGTCCGTTTGATTTCTGCATTCATAGCAATCATATGGTCAGCATGCTCAATGAACTCTGCAATAGATTTAAAGTTTCGGGCTGCTACTTTCAGGTCACGTACGTCATCAGAGCCTTTTTCCAGCTGATTGCCTTCATTGCCGCGCTTTTTAATGAAATCCTGATACCCCAGGTCCTTTTCAACAATATCAATGGCGGCAACAGGGGACAGGGATGAAAGTGAACTGACTACCGGGATCAGCCTCTTCAATTTTTGTTCCTGGAAGGTGAAGCCTGTTTTTACGTAGGTAAGGGCTTCAAGCATAGAACAATCATTCAGGATGCTATTCGCTTGTAAATCCCTAAAGGTCGACTGTTTCAAAAACAGCGATGGAAGGATATTCTTGATCGCATCCGAATCATCGGGATTCAAACTAAGCCGCAAAAAAGAGAGCATTCCTTTTACCATGAATCGCTCGTAGAAGGATTCAATGTCCTGGTCAAGCCGGAAAGGAAGGCTTGAATTCGCCAGCCTCTCGAATACCGCACGGCTCGCAGCATTGGTCCTGAACAAAATCGCAAAATCACCGGGACGTTCTCCTTGTTCAATCCGCTCTTTAATGTCTGTCAGGATCATCGTCGCTTCCTCTTCTTCGTCATAAGGGTGGAAGATGACTGGCGGGCACTCATCTGAATATTGGGCGCGCATTTCTTTTTCATGTCGGATCAGATTTGCTGAAATCAGTGTGTTAGCCGTTTCAACAATCTCGTGTGGCGAACGATAATTTTGGTTAAGGATGATCACTTCTGTATTATTAAAATCCGCCTTGAAGTTGATCAGGTAGGCAGGGTCGCTTCCGCGAAAAGAGTAGATTGACTGGTCATCATCGCCAACCGCGCAAACATTTCCGTGTTTACTCGAGAGCATTTTCACGAGTTCATACTGCACTTTATTAATATCCTGGAACTCATCGATCAATAGATATTGAAAACGATTCTGATAGATTTCGAGTATAGAAGGCTGATCTGAAAATAGCTTATAACATCCAATGAGCATGTCATCAAAATCAAATAACCTCTGCCTGTCCTTAGTTGATTCATAGTCTTTATAAAGCAATGCAACCTTCTCTTCCCATGGTGATTCCGGCTTCACTTCATTGGGCATGATCAAGGTGTTTTTCCATAAACCGATCTGCTGGAGAGCGAGGTCATAGGCAAACTCTTTTTCGTCCAGCTGAAGCTTTCTCCCTGCTTCCTTCAGGATTTGTTCCCGTTGCCATTCTTTTTTCATTAGCTTGTCTGATGACCATTTCTCACGTTCATGAAAACAAAGAATCCGGTAGAAAATGCTGTGGAACGTACCGGAAATCAGCCTATTGACTTTAGATGGTGACATATTCGGGTATTGGGAAATCCGTTTTTTCATCTCAGCGGCAGCCTTTGCCGTAAATGTAACAAGCATGATGGAACCTGGATCTATTTTCTGTTCTTCAAGCATGAAGGCGGTCCTGGCGGTAAGAACCCTCGTCTTTCCGCTTCCAGCTCCTGCCAAAATCAATAATGGGCCGTCTGTGGACACAACCGCTTTTTCCTGGTTTCCGTCAAAATGAATTCCGGCCTCTTTAAGCTGTTTTATGTAATCCAACTTGATTCCTGGGTTAACCGGCGGATGCGAGGTAAAGGGGGAGGTTACTTTCACTTCCCGTGGAAATATGAATTTATCTTCTTTCTCTGCCTCAGCTGTGATCGAACGCGATTTTGGTATTTTGAAACCATTTCGCTCTATATATTCCGTTTTTTCAAAAGGCGGAGACGAAGGTGTTGGCAAACTCTCTTCCTGACAATCATCTTTACTGGAAAGATGATGATAGAAATGGGGCTGTTCCTGAATGCCGAGGTAAAGACGGACAGGACCTCCGCATACTGTACAGGCAAGCATTCCTTTCTTTCCGTCGTCATAAAGCTTTTGATAGTCACTGCGATCATATTGGTTAAGGCTTATTATCTGCTGGTTATACTTAGCTGTTTTCATGTTTTCCCTCATCTCCGGCCAAAAAATAGCACAATCTTTATCATACCAGAATAGAATTTCTAACAAAAGATGTTATCCGCTGAGGAGAAGCAGCAAATCCAGGTTTATTAATGGTTTCAGGCAACGGAAAAAAGATTAAAAAATAGCAGTTTACTACGGTCATAAACAGGGAAAAGGAATAGAAGATTATAGTAAGAAATTTAATAATCGTAAAATTGGGGGATAACAAAAATGGGATACATTCTTCCAGTGACAAATTATCAATATATTCAATATGCTGAGCGGGAAATTGGATTGGATTATGACCCGTTTATGATTAATAGCGTTAATAGGATTCGAAAAGAAGACCCGGTGTTGAAGGGACAGGAACAATATGAGCAGGCAACAGCGCCTCTGCAGAAGCAGAAGGAGCAGCAGCCTGTGTCACGCATGCAGCTCGCAGCATCCGATTCAAGTTTCCCTCGCATGGACCGTGTTTATAAGAAAAAGGTAAATCCATTGGTTGTCAACCAGGCGTATGCTGAAATTACCGGTAAAGGAAGGCACTACAGCGAGTCGATTTGAACTGGCTGCAGTGCTTTTTTCTTTGCTGTTTTTCGCGGTGAATTTTGCTATTCAAACACTGGTCTCAAAGTTCCTTCAAATATCTTTCTGAAAAATTTAAGGCAATAGAGTGTGGAACCACCAAGGTACGAAATAGCCATACATACAAAACCCCCATTCAAATTTGAATGGGGGTTTTGACTCATATGGATTTTTTCATTGTCTTATGTGGGATACCGGCATCCATGAACTCCTCTGAAACCGTTTCATACCCAAGCCTGCTGTAAAAGGGGATGGCGTGTGTCTGTGCATTTAATTTCAAGGTTGAAATGCCCTGAGACTTTGCATATTCCTCGATTTTATTCATGACGGCGACACCAGCTCCGGTTTTGCGGTTTTCTTTTAGTACACAAATCCGCTCAACCTTGCCTACTCCATCCAGGACACGGAACCTGCCGGCCCCTGCTGCTTTTTTGTGATCATCATATAATACGAAGTGAACAGAGTCGGACTCGTATTGATCAATTTCTTCTTCTTCCGGAACGTTTTGTTCATGAATGAAAACGGTCTTGCGCACATCGAATGCGTCTGCTAATTCTTGATCGCTATTTACGATTTTTACTTCCACGATTATTTATTCCTTTCCAAGCCTGAATGTTTCATATACAGTCCATGAACCGTTGTCCAGCTGGTACAGCAAATGAATCCGATCGGCTGTATCTTCAAATTGGACCTTTGTCATCCCTAATGATCCATAGACATCCGAGTGCTCATCGTCGGACATTTTTTGACCGATGGTGATATGCGGTACAAAGTTATATTCCTGATTGCCTTCGAATGTTGAATTGAGTTCATTATGAAGTGAGTCTAACTCTTCAGGTGATTCGACTTTCAGGTATATCACGTTATTTACGGGTTTAAATGAACTAATCTTCTTGATGTTCAGTTTGACTGGTTTGAAATTCCTGGCAATTGAATCAATCTTATTGGCGATTTCCTTGATTTCTTCTTCTGTTGCTTCAAATGGAGATTTTAAAGTGATATGTGGCGGGATTAACGCATAATGTGGGTCATAACGCCTTCTCAACGAATTAGCATAATCCTGGATTTTCTTTGATGGAAAAATGACAATACCGAATTTCATCTGAATACCCCCGTTTCATAATATTGTTGCATTTCGTTCAGTTTAAAAAACTGAAAATTATGATTTACCATTCATTATAACAAATTTTTGATATATATAATATAAAGAAGCATAATCATGAAAACATTCTATTCATTGCCCGTTTAAGGTCGGGCTGCCAATAGGTCCATGTATGGTCTCCGCTGAATTCTTCGTAAAAATAGCCAAAGCCTTTTTCTTTAAAAATCTTTGAAAGATCCCTGTTTGGCGTCAGGAAATCTTTGTTTTTGGATGAGGTCGTCTTAACGGTTGTCTCCTGTTCGCCGACCGTGTGGTATATATTCAGCAATTCAGGCTGACTGAAGTTCTTAACCGCGGAAAATACTTCCTTATTCACATATGGTGATTGAAGCAGAACTTTTCCAAAAGTATGAGGATACTGGATAGCGGCAAGCAACGAAACTGTTGCTGCAAGCGAATCCCCGACCAAAGCGCGTCCCATGCCCATTTGGTATGTTGGATAACGTTCATCCAGGTAAGGGACAAGCTCATGAGCAAGAAAGCGGATATAGGCCTGGTGCTGCTCTCCTTTTGGATGGTATTTTCGGCGCCGGTCTTCGACGGAATCATATGGGATTCCAACGATGATGACGTTTTCAATTTCTTTTTTGGCAAGGAATTCATCCGCAATCCTGCCTATCCTCCCTAATTGGAAATAATCGCGGCCATCCTGTGCGATCAGCAAGGAGTATTTATACAGCGGGGAATAATTGGCAGGCAGGTAGACCAGCATTGTGATATCTTCACCCAGCTCCTTGCTTTGGAGTGTGATTTCTTCAATTTTGCCCATAGGATAATCCATATATTTACCTCCAAATCCTTCGATTTGCTATTTTACTTTTTACCGTCAAAACGATTTTAGCATATGTATTTTTAAAAAGCTTTTCAGGTAATGTATTATAAGCCGGCATGAAATTAGTAAGCAAGTAAGATGTTTGACAATTGTGTGAAGTCTTATGGTAGAATTATGGTGAACATTTATATATCAAAGGGGGAAATCTGATGAAAAAAAGAAAGTTTCTTTTATTCACTGCTCTTGTGCTAGTGCTTTCGATGGTGCTATCAGCTTGTGGCGGCGGCTCTGACGAAAAGGGTGGAGAAGGAAAATCACAAGAAAAACCTAAATTCATGAGCATCCTTACTGGCGGTACGGGTGGTACATACTTCCCGCTTGGCGGAGCTTTCGCCAAGATTGTGTCTGATGCAACGGGTATCGATACAAATGCGGAAACAACAGGAGCATCTGCTGAAAACATGCAGAGCATTAAGGATGGAAAAGGTGAAATCGCCTTCACTCAAACAGATATCGCTTCTTATGCAACTGAAGGAAAGCTGATGTTTGATGGAAACAAAATCGATAATATTAAAGCGATCGGTACTCTTTATCCTGAAACAATCCAAATCGTTACAACTGAAAAATCAGGCATCAAATCCGTTGGAGACCTGAAAGGTAAAAAGGTATCGATAGGTGCACCAGGGTCTGGAACTGCAGCGAATGCAGAACAAATCCTTGAGGCTTATGGAATGTCAGTTGATGATATCAAGAAGCAGGATTTAAGCTTTGATGAATCAGTAAATGGCATTAAAGACGGAAATATCGATGCTGCATTCGTTACGGCGGGACATCCGACTGCAGCTGTTGAAGAGCTTTCTGCGACAGAAAAAGTTGTAATCGTTCCTATTGAGGCTGATAAGGCTGATAAACTAATTGAAAAGTATCCATACTACGCAAAAGAAGTAGTACCTTCAGGAACTTATAAGTTGGGTTCCGATGTGCCAACTGTTGCTGTTCTGGCAATGCTGGTAGTAAAGTCTGATCTTTCAGATGAAGTTGTTTACGATATCACTAAATCAATTTTTGAAAACCTTGACCAGGTACAACATGCAAAAGCTAAGCAAATTAAGCTTGAAAATGCTTTGAATGGTGTAGGTATTGACGTACACCCAGGAGCACAGAAGTATTTTGATGAAAAAGGAATCAAAGCTGCTGAGTAATATTCAAAACCCGACCGGACAAAATCCTTTTGTGGATTTTGCCCGGTCAATAAATATTTCTGGACTGCATTTGTACTCCGGAGGTTCCACTAAAGAACAGACCGAACTCTATTCCGGTCTTTTTTTACTGAATATTTATCAAACCTCTTTGAGCGATATCAGACAGGCGAGGAATGGATAATGAAATCAATAAAATTCAATAAAAAGATCTTCGTTCTGTTGCTCCTCATTATGTTAATTTTAATTATCTCAATCAATATTCCATATAAACAAGCTCTTGTTTTTCTTCAACCTGAAGAAGAAGATATACTATGCTATGTACCTATTGCACAAGGGGACAAGTTTAAGATAAAGTATACACATTCCATCCATTTGTCCGATGTAATTGAAAGCTATAAAATTACCGAACAAAATGAGATTCAGCAATACGAATTGGAGTATGAAGATTTTGCCATTGGTATGCCATCAGAAATTGCAGAAGGGGAACATTTTGAAATGCAGGATGGCAAGTACCGTATAAAGAATATGGAAAGAAGGTTTAAGCACTTCGACCTGCGAGTCGGCAAGGTGAGGGCTAATCACACGTTTATGCAAGGTAAAGTCTCCTTTCCACTTTCCAAGGCAATTGAACCAGGAACGAGAGTAAGGATACAAGTAATGAAAATTAATGTTATTCAGCAAATGAAAGGAGTGAATATCCTTGAGCATGAAGAATGAAACTTTATCTGAACAGGAACAGCAGGAGCTGCTGGAAAAATACGATCCTGAAGCTGCCTCAAGGAAATTAAATGGAATTATGGGCATGATTGCATTCATTATGCTGCTGTCATTCTCACTATTCCAGTTGTACACATCCATCTTTGGGGTTTTGACGGCACAGTTGCAGAGGTCCATCCATT
Source organism: Mesobacillus sp. AQ2 (assembly GCF_030122805.1). Lineage (NCBI taxonomy): Bacteria > Bacillati > Bacillota > Bacilli > Caryophanales > Bacillaceae > Mesobacillus > Mesobacillus sp. AQ2. The sequence continues at coordinate 1,522,413 of NZ_CP126080.1, forward strand.
TGGGGTTTGCGCTTGCACTGATTTTTATTTTATTTCCTGCACGCAAAAAAGACCGTGTACATAATAAAGTCGCATGGTACGATATTTTACTGGCGATTATCGCAATAGCTGTAGGTGCCTATTGGCCATTAATGATTGATGAACTGGTAAACAGGGTTGGGCGTCTTACTCCGGTTGATTTTTACATTGGTCTTGCTGCTGTTTTACTCGTCCTCGAAGCGACCAGGAGAACGGTAGGACTGCCGATTACGGTTATTGCGGTTCTGTTTTTGGGTTATGCATTGTATGGTCCATATATGCCGGGTTTCCTCGCACACAGAGGACTTGAACTTGACAGCTTGATCCAGACAATGTTCTTCACAACTGAAGGTATCTTAGGAACACCATTAGGGGTTTCTTCTACGTTTATCTTCTTATTCTTGTTATTTGGCGCGTTTCTAGTGAAAACAGGCGTTGGCCAATATTTTAACGATCTTGCTGTTTCTATCGCTGGAAAAAGAGTTGGTGGTCCGGCAAAGGTAGCGATTTTTTCTAGTGCATTGCAAGGAACAATCAGCGGCAGTTCCGTGGCTAACGTAGTCACGTCAGGCTCATTTACGATTCCTATGATGAAAAAGCTCGGATATCGTAAAGAATTTGCTGGAGCAGTAGAAGCAGCTGCTTCTACCGGTGGCCAGCTTATGCCGCCTATCATGGGTGCAGCTGCTTTCTTGATGGTGGAATTCATTGGCGGCGGCATCACATACTGGGATATCGCTAAGGCTGCAGCCATTCCAGCGCTGCTTTATTTTACCGGGATTTGGATCATGACACATTTTGAAGCAAAACGGGTCGGCCTGCGCGGATTGAAGGATGAAGAAATGCCTGACCGCAAAGAAGTTCTGGCTAAAATCTATTTGCTATTGCCAATATTGGCTGTAATTGTCCTGATGGTAAGCGGAATGAGTGTTATGAGAGCCGCTCTATGGAGTATTGTTATTACTGTGGTGGTTAGTGCGATAAAGAAAGAAACCCGGATTGGTTTCAGAGATGTAATTGATGCGCTTGTCGATGGGGCACGCACGGCGTTAGGTGTTGCGGCTGCAACTGCTGCTGCTGGTATTATCGTAGGGGTTGTAACCAAAACCGGCCTTGGCCTGAAGCTAGCCAATGGATTGTTGGATCTTGCCGGAGGACATTTACTCCTCACCCTGGCGTTTACAATGGTTGCATCCCTGGTATTAGGAATGGGGTCACCGACAACAGCAAACTATGTCATTACGTCAACCATTGCAGCACCGGCCATCATTTTGCTGGGAGTACCTGATTTATCTGCACATTTATTTGTATTCTATTTCGGGATCATCGCTGATATTACACCTCCAGTAGCGCTGGCGGCATTTGCGGCAGCTGGTGTGTCAGGCGGTGAACCAATAAAAACAGGGGTTAACTCAGCAAAGCTGGCAATAGCAGCGTTCATCATCCCTTATATGTTCGTATTGTCTCCAGAATTGTTAATGATTGATACAACATGGTATTACCTTATCTGGGTGGTGTTTACGGCACTTGCCGGCATGATGCTGATTGGTGCAGGTATTATTGGTTTCTGGCTGAGGAAATTGTTCTGGTACGAGAGAATAATTGGAGTTGTAAGCGGCTTAATGCTGATTTATCCTGAAAAAATTACTGATATAATCGGACTTGGTTCCTTTGTTCTACTCATTGCATTGCAAATTCTGATCAAGAGACACAATACACCTGAGCCAAATACAGTTAGTTAATTTTTAGAAGTCCTCATTCCGGGGGCTTCTTTTTTAACTGGTTTTAAGAAAGTGCCGTTTTTCTGGCATGATGGATAGGATGTTTTCAACCTTGAATAAACGTTCATCGTTTCTAAGGAAACAAAATGCTTTAAAGTAATCCCCACTGATCTCTTTTACAATAATCCTACGCTGTGTAATCTGGTTATCGACTGCAAAATAAATCATTTCAACAGGCTGGTTTTCTTTTAGTGATTTTTCCAAAAGGAAATTCATGTGATTCACTCCTTTTCTTTTATAATTATATTATACCCGAACATTCGTTCTTTATTCAATTATTTCAGAACAAATGTTCGTTGTTTTGGCGGATGGGTAGTGGTATAATCTGGAATGGAGGTGTTATGGATGGAGAGCGAAATGCTTAGGATTTTTGATCAACATGGGACCTGCCTGGGAACAGCACCGAGGTCCCGTGTACATAAAGCTGGCCACTGGCATGAGACATTCCATTGCTGGTTTGCAGAGCGGATAAACGGAGATGACTTTCTTTATTTTCAAGTTCGCAGTTCCGCTAAGAAAGATTATTCCGGTTTGCTGGATATCACTGCAGCGGGGCATATTCTGGCTAATGAAAGCCCTCTTGATGGCTTGAGGGAAGTAAAGGAAGAACTCGGAATCGACGTGACTGTTGAAGATTTACAATCTTTAGGTACCATCAAAGATTCACTGATCAGTCCAGAATTCATTGACCGAGAGCTATGCCATGTTTTCTTGTACAAGGAACATCAGCCTTTTGAAAAATTCCAGCTGCAAAAGGATGAGGTCTCAGGGATCATGGTGGCAAGCATGACCGATTTTGAAGATCTATGGTTTGCTAAATCCAGTGAAATAAGGCTCAAAGGTTTCAAGGTAAGTGAGGAAGGCGAAAAGAAACCAAAAGAGATGCTGGCCTCCAAAAAGGATTTTGTGCCTCATGAAGATGAGTATATTAAAAGGGTCATCCAAAGTATAAGAAATTCATAATCCAGATAATTTTTATGGGGAAAAATTATTGACTTTATACTGAATCCAGTATATATTAATTAATGTCCTCATTAAATAGGACAACTTAGAACGATTCCTTAGCTCAGCTGGGAGAGCGCTACCTTGACAGGGTAGAGGTCGCTGGTTCGAACCCAGTAGGAATCATACTTTTGAAAAAGCCCCCATCTCTTATATAACAAGGGATGGAGGCTTTTTTGTTTTGCCAACACTTCTTTTACCAGACAAGCAGGCGGAATCAATCAGCCACTACTTTTTCAAAACTTATTGCCGTTTTCCCTTCAAAATGTTCAGTTAAGCTCAATGCCTAACTGAGCTTTTTTATTATTAGCTGCTGATAATATACCTTCTTCCTGCTTCCCGTTAATTTAGAGTGATAATTTCATTTAACTTAGAAAAAAATAAGGATTAGGAAAGGAGGGATAGCAAATGCCTGTGAAAAAGTTGGTTACAGGATTGATTTTGTTTGTAGCATTGTTCACGGTTGTGACAACAATAGGCTTACATAGTAGTTTTGCCGAAACTGGTGTTGCAACTAAACCAATGGAGAATGTTAATATGATTGAGGTAGAGTTGAATGATAATTACTTTAATCCAAAAGTTATCAGCATTCCAAACGGAATCACTACAACCTTGAAATTGAGAAACAAAGGGAAGAAAGAGCATACATTTACAGTGGAAAAGCTTGGGATTGACATCGAGCTCCAGCCAGGAAAAGAAAAAAACATTTCCGTGAAACCAGAACAGAAGGGTACTTATGAATTGATATGCCGGTATCACTTCCAGGAAGGTATGGTTGGGAAGGTAAATGTTAATTAAAAAGCAGTGCAAATAATGTATTGAGTACCCAAAAAGTTAGAGTGAAATCTAACTTTTTGGGTGTCTCATCAATGCTCCTTTTTATTTTCGAAACAATAAGAGTAGTTCCACTTCTAATAATGATAAATATAATGTACGGTACGGTGAGCCATATATCATTTAAGATGAGGTGGAAAGTTGTATTTTTTTAAGCCTATTTCTAATGAAGTGCGTTTATCTAAACTGATATTCAAAAAACGCAATAAAACGATGAAGCTCATTTTGGGGTCTTTTTTTGCCTGTATATCAGTTATGCTACAGGCAGCTGGAGGCTTTTTGCCAGGTATAGGATTATTTTTTAGTCCGCTCGCCACTGCACCTATTTTGTTATGTTCAATGTTTTCCATTCCACTTGGAGTAATGTCCTACTTTCTGACCATTATATTGTTATTTATTCTGCAGCCAAGTGAATTAATTGTATTCGCCTTTACAACAGGACTGTTGGGACTGGGCATAGGAGCAGCATTTTGGTTTTTTAGGAAGAGATTAAGCATTATTGCGGCAGGGACTATTTTTTTAATGCTGGGAATTATCATTTTGCTATTTATCTTCGACTTTCCCGTTTTAGGACCAGTCGTTTCAGGTTCCTTTTCATTTCTTACAACCGCGGGGATCCTTTTATTTGCTTTACTTTATAGCTGGTTATGGGTTGAAATTGCTTTAAACATTTTTAATAGACTAAAAAGGTTAATCATTTAGTGTCTCCTAAATCCACTCACTATTGCCTGGCAGATAAAGCCCTCAGAAATCAGATAGGCTCAAGATTCAAGGAATGATTTCAAAAATAGTACCCTTGTTAAAGTCAGTCACTTTCATCGAGCCATAAACCCCCAAATATAATCTGGTTTGGTCCAGATTCGCTCCCAAACTAACATAATAAGCAGATTCAGATCCGAAATTATAGTCAGTTTCAATAATACTATAATCATTTAGTTTACAGTCTGGCCTTACCTTAGAATAAGCTAATACTCCTTTAACTGAAGTTGCCGATTCATCCTTGCGGGCTAAATCGGTAAACAAAATGTTTCCCGTTAAAGCCGGTATCCCTTTCCCCATATATGGTTGGACTCCTGTAAGGGAAGTGCCGCCAAACTTATCTGGTCGTGGATCTTTATGATAATAACTAGTTAATGGCTGAATCCGCCTGACTGATGTTTCAATTGCTTCATCGTAATAAACAATGGTTTTCTTATCCGAATTCGAATTAGCAGAGCAGACATTCATAATTGAAGTAGGAAAAGCACCTTCCCAGCCACGCCAGCCAAAGTTAATATACATTTCCTGAGTGGTCCCGGAGTTCATGACAAGTTCAGGGACCGGTATCGGTCTATACTGAATGAATGAATAAATCGATTCTGTCAAATCCTGTCCGACATTCCCCACATATTTAATATAATGATTATAATTCCTTTGAAATGAAATCCCTGGTATATTGCGAACTCCTTTGGCAATTACCGTAAGTATTTGCTGAACTTGTGCAGGCAGTTCATTAAAACGACTGGCAACATGTGGATTATTGAAAGATGTATTTTTAACTACATCAATTTCAATTACTTTACCGGCGATTTCCATATCATCCTGACTCAAATTAAATGGATCATAGCCTAAACCGCCATCTCCTGTTGTTAAAACCAGTTTTCCTGTTTCAGGTGAAAAGTTTAAGCTATTGACACCATTATGATTAAAAAAGGGCCTTCTTAAGTTCAGCAATGTTCGTCTCTTTTGAGGCTGTCCATTCATTTGGAGAATCCATTCTTCTACTGTATCAATATGATCAAATTGAACTTCTCTATTATCCCATTTTCGATTTAGGGTGTTTGGGTCACAGGGGTCAGGCATAGAAGTTTCAGGAAGTGCACCTGGACCTTGTGTTCCAGCTACTGAATAATGAAGATAGAATAGACCATTGTAATAAAACTGAGGGTGAAACGCAAGCCCTAATAATCCCCGCTCATCATATCCGCCACCTTGATCACCAAGTTTAAGGACTTGCGGTCGAATATCTAAAAAAGTTTTAATGTCTCCGTTACCTATATAAAAAATTTCTCCTATTTGGGTTGCAATAAATAATCTTTCAATTGAGTCTCCCGGTAAAATGGCTGTTTTCATAATGGTGGGTAAATTGATCTTGCTTACTACAGGGCGTAAACTTACCTTAACTTTTTCCAATTAAATATTCACCTCGGCTTATTGTTTTCTTTTATAAGAATATGGTCAGGAATCCTCTAACAGTACCTGATTAGGGTCATGGATCAGGTGAAGCCTTTTCTCAGCTATAAAGCAGCAGAACCAGGTAAGTTAGCACATATGAGAAAAGCTTTTCCACATTCCATTTCATTATTTATAAATGCAGGCGGCCTATATAAGCTTTCCTGTGAGTGAATTGAGTGTGAAACAATATGAACGAGAAATAAGAAACAATTCATCAGCATTTTCGATTTTCTCCGCAAAGCTGTGATGAATGACTTATACTGCTTTTTAGTTTTTAAAAATTTATCATTTCCCCTGAATGAATCAGTAATCAAAGGAAACCATTAAATTAGTACATTTTTTTGGAGGGAAACGATGAAAACTTCTGATTTGCTTGTTCAATGTTTGGAAACGGAAGGAGTGAAGTACGTTTTTGGGATATTCGGCAAGGAAGTATTAGATCTAGCAGACTCGTTGTCCAGATCAACTTCGATCCAATATGTTCCTGTTCGCCACGAGCAAGGGGCAGCATTTATGGCGGATGTATATGGGAGGGTAGCGGGGAAACCTGGAGTTTGCCTGGCTACCCTGGGCCCTGGTGCCACAAATTTATTAACAGGAGTTGCAAGTGCCACATTGGATGGCTCACCTGTTGTAGCGATAACTGGACAAGCCGGCATGGAAAGACAGCATAAACAGTCTCATCAATTTATTGATGTAGTGAAAATCTTTGAACCAGCAACGAAATGGTCCGTTCAAATTAAACAGTCAGAAACGGTTCCAGAAATTATCCATAACGCTTTTTGGAGAGCAGCAAGTGAAAAGCCTGGAGCAGTGCTGGTAGAGTTACCAGAGAACCTGGCTTCAGAGGCGATTTCCAGAAAAGCAATGCCTAAAAGAGCTGCGCCAAGTGTCGTCCCTTCGATGGAGGAAATTGATGAAACAGAAGTAATTTTTAAACAGTGTCAAAAACCCTTTATCCTGATTGGGAACGGCGTAATTAGGCAAGGGGCTGGCGAAGCATTCCAAACCTTTGCTGAACTGCTTAGGGTACCAGTGGCAAACAGTTTTATGTCCAAAGGGGTCTTACCAAAAAATCATCCTCTTAACTACTTTACCTTTGGATTCAAAGACCATGATTTAGTACCAGAGGGAATAGCCGAGGCAGACTTACTGATTGTGATTGGTTTCGATCTGATTGAAAGCTTACCGAAAAACTGGAATAAAAACAAAGTTCCAGTTGTGCATATTCATTCTCAAGAAGCAGAGTATGATGAATATTATCCAGTTCGCAGTCAATTAATCGGTGATTTGAATCAAATTTTTAAGCTATTAAAAAATAGGGAAATAGTTTCTAAACAATGGGTCCCCGCCAACAGTCTTAAAGAGAGGATTTTGCAAGAAAGTCAAGTCTCCTGGAATGAAGAAACGATAAGTAAACAGCCACTAACGACCAGGAATATTCTCCATATAATCGAAAAGCACACTGACGAAAACACCATCGTATTATCTGATGTGGGTGAACACAAAATGAAAATAGCACGTCACTTCCAACCTGATAAGCCAGGACAATTAATCATTTCAAATGGACTTGCATCCATGGGAATTGCGTTGCCAGGATCTATAGGGGCAAAATTGGCTGCGCCAAATAAAAATGTAATATGTATAACAGGAGACGGAGGACTCCTGATGAACGTTGCGGAAATCGAAACAGCAAAAAGATTAGGGCTAGCTTTTGTGATCATTTGTCTGAATGATTCGATGCTTAAGATTGAAAAACAGATGATGGAAAAGCAGTTTGGCCACAGTTATGGTGTAAATTTCAGCAATCCGGATTTTGTTCAACTTGCAGGGAGCTTTGGGATCAAGGGTGTTAGGGTGAATAACCTTATTGAGCTTGACAACCTTCTTGCACATGAAATCTCATCACAGGAAGGAATTGTATTGATCGATGTCCCAATCAGTGAGTGAAGCATTCAGGCTTTTTAAGAATACAGTATGGGCTTAATCCAAAAGCTATTAAGTATACCTGATTGAAGACAATAGCACATTTACTTAATTTGTTTAACTTTTTGAAAATGATTTAATAACTTTTTGAAAGGATAGAGGCTCCGGTTCGAACCCACGGGGAACCATAATCAAAAAGCCTGTAACAGTAGTATTTTACAGGCTTTTGACTCTGCCTAATATGCATATTAGGCTGCAAGTGCCAATCGTTCATTACCGCAGGGAGGGATCATGGGTATAAGGAGGAGAAAGTTTCAGCTTTGGCTTTAGTCAGAATGGAGCCGGATTCTGGAAGTATTGGAATGTTCCAAATCCATCCATGCTTGGTCCGCTTGCCCATCTTCCTGCAGCACTTTCGTCCCCTTCTGAAAGGTTGAATAATACATAAGATACTTTCTATTTTTCAAGATGTTTCGGGAAAGTGCTCGGCACTGCCACGTTTTCTTTGCTTCCATCCAGTTCCTTAATGGCTGCAATCCTCTGATTTTGATGGATGGTGTCCCTTGCCAGCAGCAGGAAAGCATATCCCTGACCACAGGATCGGTTGTTACTTTATATAACCGGGCAGCATGCAGCCTCCATTGTGACTCAGCGTTCAGATTTGTCTCAAGGAAGATGCATCTCATGCTGTTGCTCTGGTGAATGCTGAAGATCTTGAATCCATTGTTCTTCTAAGAGATTTCCAGATAAAAGGTAAAGAGTAAGTAAAATAAAAACGATTGCTGGTTTAATAAGATCCTTTAATGATTTGATTACTGAAGAATGGTTCATGAGAACCTTAAAAAGGAATAGCGATGATAGTGAAAACGCTAAAAAAATATTTATGAAGACGAATGATTTTTCAGGCGGAAGCATTTCACCAAGCATAGCCCCCATCATCCCCCCCATTATACCGGACATAAGCCCTTCAATTGATGTGACCGTATTGTAAGACGCTCCCAAAATGCAGCTACTGACGCCTCCTATCAATATGGATAGGAGGGTTGAACTAAAAAGATCACCGCGATAGATCGCACCAAGCAGAATTCCGGAAGTTAACCCTGTATTCATTCCAAAATACATTGCAAACATCATCCCATTCATTCCAGACATAATGCCCCTGTGGTGAAGCAGCAATAGGATGGAAACCAATAAAAGAACAGTAAGAGATAAAAATATATAAGCAGTGAATATGATCATCATCAGTCCTCCTCTTCAACATCATATGAAAAGGCTGGACAGCCCATGCATCTATTGGTGGGGGGATAAGAATGGATATAATGATCTTCGAATGTCAATAGGGGGGAGACCCAAGTTTATGCCCTTGTATGAAGGGTAGAAACAAAATAGGGACAAAAAACAATTCGATTACAGGAGGGAATGTACATGGATAAAAATAAAGCTCCTAACAAAGGGTTGAATACTGAACAGAACAATGGGTTATCTGACACTCAGGAAGTCCTATACGCAAAGGATTTTACAAAAGCCGTTAAAGCGGAAAATAAGTACAGAGAAGAAAACACAAATAAGGAAAAATATAAATAATCGGTCACTAAGTCCGGTTGTGAGCAGGAGGCATTCCATTTTATTGGAATGCCTCTTATTATATAGTGAATTAGCCTCTGAAAAGCACCTGCTTCCCGAGCAGGTGCTTTTTCTTGTTTATCCGGTTAATTTTGGCCATTTATTATGACGAATGACCTGATAAATGGACAGTCCATCACTGTAATTTTCGTTTCCATAATCGACTGGCACCAAAGAAAAGGTCGCAAGCCAGACAGAGAAATAGGAATAACGGACAAAAATCGTGTGAGGTTCAATTATGTTTTGTGAAATGAGCAGGTTTAACACAAGGACAGATCCGAGATTAAAAATGACTCCTCCGGCATGAACAAGAAAGTGAGTGAGCCGGTTATTCCATTTCAAATGTCCATATTCACAAAAGGCATCTAAAAAATACATGCTATTTAAGATGAACGGGCCTTTTTTAAAAATTTGTCTTCCTCTTCCAAGTGAAAAACTGAATTTGCCGCCAAACAGCCATGCAAAGAAGGAATGGCCTAATTCATGGACGAGTGAAACGACAGGATAAATAAATAAAAGGGCAAGTAGAAAACCTAAAAAATCCGAAAAGCCGAACATGAAGTCAGAACCTCCTTCTTAGTGCTTTGAATCGCCAATGTACAAGTTATACCCGGGCGATATGATCATAAACGAACCTGGGAACTGAAAAATATGGCATATCAACCTTATTATTGTCAGTGAATGGAAATATAAAACAATTCCGCCTATACCCCTTCGCCCGAGAAAGAATAGGATAATACTGAATAAAAAAACAGGAGGCGAAAATTATGTCCGGAAAAAAAGCAGGCAAGGAGATCCACGTTGATCATCTTACTATCCATGCGAATGATGTAAAGATCATCCGCGAACGGTCAAGAGAACACGATGAAGAAAGAAGACACCCCTTGGATTTTTTTGGTCCTAGAAGAAGGCGAGAACAGGAAATGGATGAAGAACATCATCGGAAAGATGAAAGCAGTTCTGATGAGGGAAATGAAGAAAGGCGCAGAGGTTTTAGGTGGTTTTAAGAAGTTTTATTTGGTCTTTCTTTAAGCATAATCCTGTCATGTGTGTCCGAAGAGTTAGCCGATAAAAAGATGTAAAATATATCCCCTCTATATATAACAGCCTGCAGGCTTTGATCGCTGCAGGCTGTTTTCTTTTTTATGCTGTTTTATGCTGGTGCATCAAGTTCATCTTCTTCAATCCGCTTTTCATAGTGTTCGACATCTTTGCGGGCGTTGAAGCGGTCAGCTTTTTCAAGGGTGACCGTGATATTGTAATCTGGTATGCCTGCATACTTTTCATAGCGTCCTCTTGGCAGCAGGAAGTTTCCTTCCGGGAAGTGAACCTGGACGTTGCCACGGGAAATGTCTACGAATTTAGCCCTTCCCTGGAAAACACCAAAGCCATTATAGAGAACAATTCCTTCTCCTTCAGCGATGCTAAGATCCTGGGCATCTTCTGCATTCATCAGGACATCATAACGCCCTGCGCCGTTAAGTGGATCGACTTCATTATAAACCATCGAATTAAATTGTTTTCCCCGGCGGGAGGTAACGATGAATTGGCCTTCCTTTTTGCCTAATTCTGGGATATCAACTGTGATCAGGTTTCCTTTGCCATCCGGGGTAGGGCAGATGCCCTCCTCACATAACCAGGCGCCGCCCCATTGGAAAACGTCTCCCGCTTTTTTCAGGTGTTGGATTCCGTCATAATTGGGATTCGCCACGGCTATTTCATTCCGGATCTCCTGAGCATCTTTGAAGTCCACCATGTGGGCTGTCTCAGGCTTAACGCGTTTCGCTAAATCAATATAGATTTTCCATTCTGCACGAGCTTCTTCAACCTGGTTTTTGTTGCCCTCAATTTCGGGACTGAAGTAAACCATTCTTTCAGTGGAAGTGGACGTTCCTCCGCCTTCCTGCTCATAACGTGTTTTGGCAGGGAGGATAAGGACGGCTTCTTTAGCATCTACAAGAGTAGAAGTATTTAAGATGATATCCTGGTGGACACGGATGTCCAATTCGGATAATGCTTTTTCCACAAAATTCGGGTCTGGCATCGTTTCAAGGAAATTGCCGCCCGATAAGTAGTACATCTTGATTTTTCGTTCATGATCCTCAGGGAGCATGATGTTTTCAAGTGTAACACCGACGATGTCACCTTGCCATTCAGGAAGGTCAAATCCCCATAGCTTTTCGATGCGCTTAATGTTGTTTCCGTAGAAATCCCCGCCTGGCAGTACAAAAGGATCCGCACCCATTTCACCGCTTCCCTGGACTGAGGAGTGTCCGCGGAAAGGCATCAGCCCTGCATGCTTACGGCCAAGGTGACCGCGGAGCAGCGCCAGATTTGCCACTTGTGAGATATTATCGGTTGCGAATGAATGCATAGTCAAACCAAGTGCCCATGCATATACGGCATTCTTGCTGCTTGCGAGCAGTTCCGCCAACTCGATAATGCGTTTTTGTGTAATTCCGGAGGAAGCAACAATATCTTCCCATTCTTGTTTCTGAACCTTTGCTTTTAATTCCTCATAGCCATTTACATGTGCATTCACAAATTCATGATTGATCGCTGAGCCATACTTATTTGATTCCATCTCAAACCAGTGCTTCATGATTCCATGCATGAAGGCGATGTCTCCGCCGATATTTACCTGGTAGAAATCATCGGCAATTTTTGTGCCAAATAGCGCAGATTCAGGATTAGAAGGAATCCAATACTTGTCCATGGCAGGTTCTTTATATGGGTTGACGACGATGATTTTCGTTCCCTTTTTCTTTGCTTCGAGCATGTACTTCGAAGAAACAGGGGAGCTGTTCGATGCGACACTGCCCCAGAATAATAAAACATCGGTTCCAATCCAGTCCTGGTAATTTGAAGTCGAAGCCCCCACGCCTATTGAGCGTTTCAATGCTGTTTTTGAAGGGGAGTGGCAAATCCTGCTGGCATTGTCGATATTATTCGTTCCAAGAAAACGGGAAACTTTTCCCGCAACATAGTAGGATTCATTTGTGATTCCCCGGCTTGTCAGGTAAAAAGCATACTGTTTCGGGTCAAGTTTTTGCATTTTCTCTGCGATCATGTCCATGGCATCATCCCAACTGATGCGTGAAAACTTACGCTCTCCATTTCTGCGGATCATTGGATATGGGATGCGTCCCAGTTTGCGCAGCTGAGTGCTGTCATATTTTCTGAGTTCGTCAATGTCGGCGTGGAGGATTTCTGGCTTGATGGCACCAGAGGTATTCAGCCTTAGGACATTCAATCTTGTCGTACAAATATGCGGACCAGTCAATGTCTGGTCATGAAGGCCGGACACACCAAGTGCACAGCCATCACATACACCTTTAGTCAGGATGTTGGTGGCATATCCGAAGTTATCCCTATTGTCCCAAAGGGTTTTCATCGTATCTCTAATATGTTTAGGCTTCACCTTTCCAAGCCCAAAAGGTATAGGGCTTACCCAATGCTTTGGTGCAGGCATAGCCGCTTTTTTCTGCGGTCCTGGATGTTTAGTTTTTCCCAATTTGAAACACTCCCATTTTAAATCTAGTCGAAAAAAAACCACCGTTACCCGAAAACAATGCTTCGGATATAAACGGTGGTTAGTCTTTAGCAGGGTCGCTGCCAAGTGCCATACCTGATCAGTTATTGAATTTCGCTTGAATATCTTCGTCAAAAACAAAGATGGACATTCCGAAATCACGGTCGATATCTATGTCTACAAAAAGTTCGACAAGCTTGCAGCCTAGGAATTCTTCCATTTCAAGTGGAGGATTTTTCCGGTACATTTCCTTCACCATTTCCGTCCTGGCTGCCCGCAGTGCCTGCTTGCCTTCATTGGCAGAAGCAATGAACTTCTCAACTGGCGATAGATTCCCTTCCATTTCGCATATCGCCCACTTTTTGCAAAAGGTAGTGGTTATTTTGCTGGGGCCTTTGCCCATATGCTTCTTACGGAAGGAACGGACCAAATTGCTGAACTCTGCCTCGTATTTATTCATGTTATCCTCCTGTCATCCATACAGGTTATAAGATGATTGGTATTTTACCATACTGTGAGGCAATTGGAAAAGCGCAAGCGCCTTGCTCAGTCTCGACAGGGGCTGGAAGTCCGTCCAGAGAAGGCGTTCCTTTGACTTCTTTTGGCGGACAGCAGCGACTGGAAGAGGGCAGGGGCTCAAGTCAGACATTTCTCGAAGCTCCTGATTGTAATAAAAGAATTAACCAGCCATTCTTTCATTTGCTTCATTTTGCTTGCGAAGCTTTTGGATATCACGGCGAATCAAGATGGATACCGCAAGGGCAACAACAAACAGTCCGCTAAAGAAAGTCAGGCTTGTTGCATAGCTTCCAGTAGTGTCCTTCATCCATGCTGCAAACATTGGGCCTGCAAGGCCGGCCGCTGCCCATGCTGTCAGGATATATCCATGAATCGCACCGAGCTGTTTGGTTCCGAAGATGTCGCCGATGAAGGCTGGGATTGCTGAAAACCCTCCGCCGTACATCGTATAGACCACTGCGAGCATAACTTGGAAAAGAAAAGCTTCTTTAGTATGCGGCAGCAGCATGAACAATACAATTTGAGTCGCAAAGAAAATGGTGTACGTATTCGGCCGTCCGATATAGTCGGAAATCGAAGCCCAGGCAATACGGCCGAAGCCATTGAAAAGTCCCATTATGCCAACGAGTGCTGCAGCCTCAGCTGTCGTCAGGCCAATACTTTCTTGTGCCAGAGGTTTTGCAGCAGAAAGGATGGCAATCCCGCAAGTAACATTGATGAATAGCATGATCCATAGATAATAAAAGCGTGAAGTCTTGATTGCTTCATTAGCTGTCAGCTGTGAAAGATCCTTTTTAACCTTAACTTTTCCTGCTTTAGCCTTTTCCTGGAACCCTTCAGGAAGCCAATCAACCGGAGGCTTTTCAAGATACAAGGATGATAATGTCATGATAATAAAATAGGCTGCACCTAAAATGTAAAAAGTATTGGCAGTTCCAACAGACTTAATCAATGAATCCATGATCGGGCTGCTGATGGCGGCCGCAAATCCAAAACCCATGATCGCAAGTCCGGTAGCAAGCCCGCGTCTGTCCGGGAACCATTTAACTAAAGTAGAGACAGGAGCAATATAGCCAACCCCAAGTCCAATCCCGCCTAATACCCCATATGTAATATACAATAAAGGCAATGATCCAAGATTAACGGCAAATCCTGAACCTAAAATTCCTGCTCCAAAAAATCCAGCAGCCAGCAGTCCGGCTTTTCTTGGACCATGTTTCTCCACGAAATGCCCCAGGAATGCGGCAGATAATCCTAAGAACAGGATTGCCAGACTGAAGGTGAATTGCACTTGCTTTGAAGTCCAGCCGAACTCCTCGATCAATGGGTTAGTAAAGTTACTCCAGGCATATACTGAGCCAATGGAAATATGGATGCCTACTGCAGATGCTGCAATCAGCCACCGATTCTTTGTTTTCTTCATGTTTTTACCCCTTTGCTTTGTTAATTTTTCATTCTGCGCCATGGCTGAAAGTGAAAGTCTTGGAATCTTCCAAACTACGATTCCCGGTCGTTATGTACATGGGTTGTCCATAAGTGTGCTTATTTCTTTGCCAACAGAAAACCGCCAATCTTTCCAGCCCTATGCTAAATACACAGGACGTCGTGAGAAAGATCGACGGTTAGAATCAAGCAGGTATCGCTACTCAATGGCCAACAGTTAATCGCTTACATCTCTGTGACACCTTAACCGATGACAGGATCGCTATCTCGAATCAAAATGTTACAGATTTGTGAACTTCGAAAAAATTTTATCACTTTACAAATGCAGATGCAACAACTTTTAGCCTTGCTAAATCAATTTTACACTACACTCGTGTTGTAAATTTTTCTTGAGAAAAAGAAAATACTGTGTTTAGATTTTAAGTATTCTCAAATTCTCAAGATTCAGGTGAAGCCTATGTTGGAAAATATGAGCGATAAATATACGATTACAAAATATCATGATGGACGATTCCAGGACGTAGAGGATGTCGTTGTCAATGAATTCCCGTTGACGATTTATGTGAACGATATGGAGTTCGCAACAATGGTCTGCACTCCGACTCATTTTGAAGAAATGGTTGTCGGCTTCCTGGCATCCGAAGGGGTGATCCGCTCCTATAATGACATCCATTCCCTCAGTATTGACGAGAGCAGGGGATATGCTTACGTCATGCTAAAAGTAAATATGACGACAAACCAGGAATATTTTTCAAAGCGTTTTATTGGATCATGCTGCGGAAAAAGCAGGCAATTTTATTTTCACAATGATGCTAGGACAGCAAAGACTTCCATGTCCAAAACGACAATCACTGCGGCCCAGAGCATTGAACTTATGAACCAGATGCAGAATAATTCACAAGTTTTCCTTGAAACCGGCGGCGTACATAATGCAGCTCTCTGTTCCCCTGAGGAAATGATTGCAGTCAGGACGGATATTGGGCGCCATAATGCGCTAGATAAGTTATATGGATATAGTATTTTGAATAGAGTGCCAGTAAGGAATAAAATCATTGTTTTCAGCGGCCGTATATCATCGGAAGTTTTGTTGAAGGCAGCGAAAATCGGCGTGGGGATTGTGCTATCAAAATCCGCACCAACTGATTTGGCAATCAAACTGGCTAAGGATTTAAACATCACCGCAGTTGGTTTTATAAGAGGAAAATCATTCAATGTCTATTCTTGTCCAGAAAGAATTATAGATTAATAACTTTAGTTCTTTTGTCGTGTCAGCTAATAACTTTATTAAATAATTAGAATGAAGCCAGGCCCTATTTCAAGGGTTCTGGCTTTTTCCAGTATAATGTAATATTTCCGCGCACCTTGTCGGACAAGGAAGAATCGGGAGCATAAAAGAGTATATGCAGGGAAAAGGGAGGCTCGCCAAGCTGAGTGCGTGAGAAGGTGTATTTTCCTGTGATTTCAAGAATTATCAGACAATTTGAATTTTGAAAGCATATTACACGATTGTTACAATTATATTCATAAAAATGTTTTTGGAGTTCAAGATTTTCCACAGCCAAAAGTACGAAAGAACTGTTTTTTAAAATAATAGTTTACTTTATGGGGCAAGCGGGTAAATGATTTTCAGGGTGAATGTTGCGGTTTTTCATACATAGTTGTTGAAGACCGATTAACAGAATAAATATGTACAGAAATTAATCATTATGAGGGGGAGTTTTAAACAGTGAAGAAATTTTTATCATTAATCATTTTGATGGTGACCCTTACAGGTCTCCTCGCTGCATGTGGCAGTGATGAAAAGGCATCAGGCGATGGCGGGATGGATCTTGCTGAGGAGGGCAAATTCACTTTTGCGTCTTCTGGTGAATTCAAGCCATTCAGTGTAACAAGTGGCGGCGGTAAGATGTCAGGCTTTGACATTGATGTAGCCGAAGCAGTGGCAAAGGAACTGGGCCTTGAGCCAAACCAGAAGAAGTTCAAGTTTGCCAGTATTGTAGAAGGAGTCAAGTCAGGACGGTTCGATGCGGCTGTTGCCAGCCATACCATAAATGAAGACCGCTTAAAGCATGTTGATTTTTCCACTCCGTACTACTATTCTGGACCGCAAATCTTTGTCAGGCCTGACAGCGATGTTCAAAAACTTTCAGATCTAAAAGGAAAGGAAATCGCAGTTTCGAAAGGTTCTACCTATGCAAAAACAGCAGAAGAGGTAACAGATAATATTGTGCTTTATGATAGTGACGTAACAGCTTTGGAAGCTTTGGCCAATAAAAGGCACGACGCTGTCATAACGGACTTTGTTACAGGAAAAGAAGCGATTGGTGCCGGTCTTAAAATCGAAGGCAGAGAGCTTCTTGGCCGAAGCGAGCAGGCAATTGCGGTAGCCAAAGACAACGACGAATTACTGAAAAAAGTCAACGAAGCATTGGATACTTTGAGAGAAAATGGAACGTTGAAGAAAATCAGTGAAAAATATTTCGGTGAAGACATCACAGTTAAACCGGAGGAATAAGTTGTCCATCAGGAGCGAATGTGCGGTAAAACCGCACATTCGTTTCTGCTTAAAAATGATGTTTAGCACAATCAGCAAACAATAATTAAGAACCACCGATAAATGAGCCCACAGGGAGTTGAATGAATTTTGCCAAGTCTATCGCATGTTATAGAAGTCTTTTTTGACACGTATGATATTTTCCTTAAAGGCATGCTGCTCACATTGCAAGTTACAGCAATTTCGATTCTAATCGCTATTTTCATAGGATTGTTTTTCGCCTTTTTAAAAATTTCAGGAATCAAAGTACTGGAATGGATTGCTGATGTCTATATTTACCTTGTCAGAGGAACTCCATTGATTGTACAGATTTTCATCTTCTATTTTGGAATGACGAGCTTTAATATATCCGCGTTTTGGTCGGTAGCGCTTGGACTTGCTTTCCATAACGGTGCCTATATTGCCGAAATCTTCAGGGGAACCATCCAGTCCATAGACAAAGGCCAGATGGAAGCAGGCCGTTCACTTGGGATGAGCAAATCCCTTACTATGAGACGAATTATCCTTCCACAGGCTTTCCGTCGTGCCTTGCCCCCACTTGGGAATCAATTCATCATTGGCCTCAAGGATTCATCATTAGCAGCCTTCATAGGGATGTATGAATTATTCAATGTGGCAACGACAAAAGGAGCAAACGATTTTGACAATATGACGTATCTGCTCATTGTTGCCGTATACTACCTATTCCTTGTTTATTTGATATCTGCTCTAGTTGGATTGCTTGAGAAAAAACTATCCGTAAGTGATTAAGGGGGAGACTATTTTGGACGGAAGAGACATGATCAATGTTAAGAAAATGAATAAATCATTTGGCGACCTTCATGTATTGAAGGATGTCGATATAAACGTTAAGGAAAGCGACGTTGTCTGCTTGATTGGCGCCAGCGGCTCTGGCAAAAGCACCCTGCTCCGCTGCCTGAATTTCCTGGAACTAAAAGATAATGGCCAAATTATTATTGAAGGTGAAGAAATAAATTCTGATAGCCACGACTTGAACGAAGTTCGCCAGAAGATCGGAATGGTATTTCAGCACTTCAACTTGTTTCCTCACAAAACCGTAATTGAGAATATTATCGAAGCACCAGTCCATGTTAAGGGTGTCAGCAAAGCACAGGCGATCAAGGAGGCAAGGGAACTCCTCGGCAAGGTTGGGCTTGCAGACAAAGAAAAAGTGTATCCATCCAAACTATCCGGCGGACAGAAGCAGAGGGTGGCTATTGCGAGAGCGCTGGCCATGAAGCCTGATATCATGCTGTTCGATGAGCCAACTTCAGCACTTGATCCGGAGCTGGTGGGAGAAGTATTGGCAACCATGAAGGAGCTTGCAGAAGAGGGCATGACCATGGTAGTCGTCACACATGAAATGGGATTTGCTCGTGAGGTTGCAGATTGGGTCGTTTACATGCATGGAGGAAGAATTGTAGAGGTTGGACATCCTGATGAAATTTTTGATAATCCAACAGAAGAACGCACACGTGAATTCTTAAGCAAGACATTTTAACAAAATGGACGCTTAGCACTATCTAAGCGTCCATTTTTCTTTGAGATATCTGCTGAAGCAACTGATTAGACATGGATTTTTCTGGTTTCATAATGGATATTTCAGGGCGGAAATTTGCAGAATAATTACGTGCTTACATAATCCTTTGTTTCTTCCATCTACTAAATATCTGGAAAATTCATATTATTGGAGGCTGACATGCTCAAAAATATTTTATCTAACTTTGTTTTTTCTATATCAGCTGCGGTGATCTTATTGTTCGTCGTAGTTGGGGCCGCCATGCCAGAAAAATTTGGTGCGGTAGCTGGTGAGTTGTTTAGTTTTACAACCGTTAATTTCGGCTGGTTCTATTTACTGGCCGTGTTCATAATTGTTTTATTCTTGATCGGACTGGCTGTCAGTAAGTATGGAGCAATCCGGCTTGGCGGTGAAGGAGAGCGTCCTGAATTCTCCTTTTTTACCTGGATTGGCATGCTTTTTTCAGCAGGATTCGGGGCAGGACTAGTGTTCTGGGGAATCGCAGAACCTATGAGCCATTTCTTTAATACTCCGTTTGCGAGCATAGAAGGGGAATCCCGCAGTGCGGCAAGAATTGCGATGGGCTATTCCTTTTTCCACTGGGGACTCAGCCAGTGGTCCGTCTTTGCGATTGTTGGGCTGGTGATTGGTTTCTTGCAATTCAGGAAACAAAAAGACGGCTTAGTTTCTACGGCTCTTGAGCCAATTACAGGCACAAAGCCAGCAGTGAAAAACACTATTGATACACTCGCAGTTGTCGCAACTGTCATGGGGATTGCCACTTCTGTAGGGCTTGGTGTTCTGCAAATGAATGGCGGATTGAACGCTGTATTTGATACAGGGAACTCTATCGGAATCCAAATGGTCATTATTTTAATCATTTTCATTGCCTATATGATTTCTTCTTCCACCGGTCTTGATAAAGGTATTGCGATGTTGAGCAACCTTAATCTTGGAATCGCTCTTGTCCTCTTATTATTCGTCCTGATTGCCGGGCCAACTGTATTCATTATGGAAAGCTTCACGCTCGCGATTGGGGATTATTTTGCGAACTTCATCCAGTACAGCCTCAGGCTTCAGCCTTACCAGGAAGGAACCTGGACAAGAGATTGGACAATCTTCTACTGGGCTTGGGCCATTGCCTGGTCGCCGTTTGTCGGGGCATTCGTTGCCCGGGTTTCAAAGGGGAGAACAATACGTGAATACATCTTTGGTGTAATGGTGATTCCCCCTGTGATTGCCTGCCTCTGGATTGCGGCATTCGGCGGTACGGCTTTATGGAATGACCTCAATAACAACACAGGTATTGCTGCGGCAGTAGATGCAGATTTAACCTCTGCTTTATTCAAGACATTCGAAGTTTTGCCTATGTCAACGATTCTGTCGGTTCTATCGATTATCTTGATTTTCACATTCCTGGTAACATCCGCGGACTCTGCAACCTATATACTTGCAAGCATGACGACCTCGGGAAGTCTGAACCCGCCAATATTTGCAAAAATCGTCTGGGGTTCACTAATGGCAGCTATTTCTGCAGTCCTCCTTTATGCTGGGGGACTTGAAGCATTACAGACTGCTTCCTTGATTGCTGCACTTCCATTCACCGTCTTGCTCTTGCTGTTGATGTTCGCGATCCTTAAGCTCCTGAAAAAAGAACCTTTGCCAATCAGGCCAGCAGATTTAAGGAGATTCAAAAGACTTGAGAAAGCAGCAGGAAAGGAACAGGAGAAAAAATGATCCATGCCCATAAAGCAGATTCAGATTGCAGAGAGACTCGATTTTTTCTCGAGACTCTCTGCAGTCTTTTTTTTTTGGAAAATTCCCATTAAAAAGGTATTTAAAAGAAAGGAAGAATTTCCGATATAATAACCATGTAACCAATATGAAAACCTAACAAAGAATGTTTACCAGGGATGATTTTATGGAATCTAACATCTTCCTACGGCTGTTTCATAAAATATTCGATGTATTTGTTAATGATTTTAAAAATATACTTGGGGTATCTTCGTATTGTCAGTACAAACAACTATAGGAGGAGAAAGAATGAACTTATCGATTTCACAAATTAAAAAGAAGGCACTGGCATCATTGAAAGGAAAGTGGGGTATTGGAGTCGCCCTGACGTTCCTTATCTTTTTGATTACGACGATTGTGCCGGGAATTATTGAAGTTTTATTGAGCGGCGGTTTTTCAGAGTGGGCTAATCAGGATGAAACCCCACTAATAGCAGATATGGTGAATCTATTGATCTCGTTTTTGTTTATCCCGCTGACAGTTGCAAGCTACTGGTTCTTTCTTGTCATTACCAGGTGGAATGATCCAAAAATCTCCGATATCTTTGCTGTTTATAAAAAATGGGAGCTATCGCTGAAGCTCATCGGAACATCTATCCTAGTCGGAATCTTTACGATTCTATGGTCTTTATTATTAATTATCCCGGGAATTATCAAGGGAATTTCCTATTCTCAAGTATTTTTCCTGCTTAGAGATAATCCGCAGCTTTCCGCTCTTGAAGCGATTACAGAAAGTAAAATCAGGATGAAGGGGTACAAATGGAAGTATTTCCTGCTGAATCTTAGCTTTATTGGATGGGCATTCATTGCAATCTTTACTTTCGGAATTGGTTTCTTGTGGCTGGCTCCGTACATTAGTACCGCGAATGCTACTTTTTATAATGAACTAATCGCTCCCAAAGGTCATGAAGATGCAGAGTCATCCGACTTGGCTATCTAATTTTTCAGCCCGGCTATATTTTAGCTGGGCTTTTTGTTTTGTTCGGCCGGCTCAGCGAAGTCAAAGGAACGACTTCATCGGTAGCCCATCCAGCACTTGTCCGGGCTGACCGAGCAGCTTGTGCCTTTTTATTCAAACTTATTATCACTCTTCAGTTTCTGGGAAGCTTTCCTCCCGCATTCGGGATTGTTCATCTGGATTCCATAAAATAAAGGATAATCATGGAAAAAGTCGAATAGTATTAATCTCAGTACGTTTCAGAAATGGAGGAAAAACTTGTGTTTGATATGTCTACGATTTTTCTGGTGGATCAAAAAGAAGGATTCACTCCAACACTCGGCCATTTGGTGTCGATGATGAACTACACGCGGAAAACCACTCTGGAGGCAGTGGAGGGGCTATCGATCGAGGAGTTGGATTACCTTATTCATGATGAAGCAAATTCCATCGGCATGCTGCTTGGCCATATGGCTGCCGTGGAACGCATCTATCAAATTGTTACCTTTGAAAAGCGTGACCCTACTGAAGAAGAAGAGCATACTTTAGCTGCCGGACTAGAACTAGGCGAGAAGGGGAAGGCAGCTTTTAAAGGATTGCCGCTAGATCATTATCTTGAAGAACTCCAGACAGTCCGAAATGAAACCTATGAAAAATTCCAGACTCTTTCAGATGATTGGTTGTTTGAACAGACCAATTGGTGGTGGAACCAGCCTGGGAACAATTACTTTAAATGGTTCCACGTGTACGAAGATGAAATCAACCACCGCGGCCAGATCAGGATGATCAAGAAAATGTACAGTAAAGAACTTGTAAAATAATATACCAGATGGCCGTTGGGAGATTAGAAGGTTTCTAATTTGCTATTGGGTGAACAGTCAGGAAATAAATTAATGGATTAAAAGGGGGCTGAGAAGTGAAAAAGCTATATAAGGACTTTTTGTTTTTTCCGGATATTAGTATCTTGATATTTTTAATATTTGCTGGCATCGGGATGTCCATCTTGAGAGGCATGACATGGTCCATGGTTTTATTTTTCATTGCAGGTATGATTACATTCGCTTTCAGTGAATATTTTACCCACCGCTTCTTCTTCCATATTAAAGCACCGAAGAACCCATTATTCCTAAGATTCATGAAAAGAATCCACTACGACCATCACACTGAACCGAATAACCTGAAGTTGTTATTCCTGCCATTGTGGTACAGTTTACCAGGCTTTTTGATCCTGTCGTTTCTTTTTTATCTAGTTTCTCAGAATGTGACTCAGACTATTGGATTTGGTACGGGGCTGATGACAATGCTGCTTGTCTATGAGTGGAAGCATTATGTTGCCCACCGGCCAATTAAGCCAAAGACCAAATTCGGACGTTGGGTGAAAAAGGTTCATCTTCTTCATCATTATAAGAATGAGAATTTTTGGTACGGTGTTAGCACCCCGTTTGCCGATTACTTATTTGGGACATTCGGGAACGAAAAGGAAGTTGAAACAAGCAAAACAGCGAAGGATTTGGAAAAACGAGTCTTATAACAGTAGGCCTGTTTCCTCTAATAGGAAACAGGCTTTTCATTAGTTTTGGTTTTCATGGAAGGCTTTAGCTATTTTTCTACAAATTTTTAAAAGTTTTGAAACTTATTTCCAGTACAATCGTATTACATATCAAGAAATAAATGGAAGAAGGGAGGGTGCGAATTTCGATTTTAGCAAGGGGTGATAATTATGGAGATGTTTGGCATGCCATTAGAAACGATTTATTTATATGGATTGGTGATTTCGGGTGTTGTCACGATTCTTTATCTATTTTTCGGTGACGCCCTTGAAGGACTGGCAGAAGCGATTCCTTTTGTGAATCCGACCTTGATTTTTTCATTCGTGACGATTTTTTCTGCAGGAGGATATTTAGGAGAAATCTTCACACGTCTGCCCAGCTTATTGATTGCTGGGGTTTCAGCGATTATTGCTCTTATTCTTGTCACTTTATTGAATGTGTTTGTATTGATTCCCTTATCGAATGCCGAGGAGTCACTTGTCTACAAGGATAGTGACTTGCGGGGAAGAATCGGAACCGTCATCACCGGGATTCCGACTGATGGATATGGTGAAGTCTTGATTGAGAATATTAGCGGCCGCATCTCCAAACCGGCAGTCAGCTTCACAAACACTAACATTCCTTATGGAAAAAAAGTACTCGTGATCGACATCGAAAACGGGGTTCTGCAAGTGAAATTATATGAAGAATTAGAGACTTATATTTAGGAGGAGAAGGTATGGATCTAATGTTAATTGTTATTGGTTTTGTTGTCTTTTTAATCATCGCATTGGTCGCCGTTTTCATTACGAAGTATAAAACAGCCGGACCTGATGAAGCTCTTATTGTGACTGGTAGCTTTCTTGGAAGCCGAAATGTCCACACAGATGAATCGAGTAACAAAATAAAGATCATCAGGGGCGGAGGTACATTCATTTTCCCGGTATTCCAGCAATCACGTCCGCTTAGCCTGTTGTCCAGCAAGCTTGAAGTGACGACTCCTGAAGTTTACACAGAGCAGGGTGTACCGGTTATGGCAGATGGTACTGCGATTATCAAAATCGGCGGATCCATCAGTGAAATCGCCACAGCAGCTGAACAGTTCCTTGGCAAGACAAAAGAAGACAGGGAAAATGAAGCGAAGGAAGTTTTAGAAGGGCATCTTCGGTCGATTTTGGGGTCGATGACAGTAGAAGAAATCTATAAGAACCGTGATAAATTCTCCCAGGAAGTACAGCGTGTGGCATCCCAGGACCTTGCAAAAATGGGGTTAGTGATCGTTTCGTTTACAATTAAAGATGTCCGGGATAAAAATGGATACCTTGATTCTCTTGGTAAACCTAGAATTGCCCAGGTCAAACGTGACGCAGATATCGCAACTGCTGATGCGGAAAAAGAGACACGCATCAAGAAAGCGGAAGCCGATAAAGAGGCCAAGAAAGCCGAATTCGAACGTGCGACAGAAATCGCCGAAGCCGAAAAAATCAATGGATTAAAAATGGCTGAATTCCGCCGTGAGCAGGACATTGCCAAGGCTCGTGCCGACCAGGCATATGACCTCGAAAATGCCCGTGCCCAGCAAGAGGTAACAGAGCAGGAAATGCAGGTCAAGATCATCGAGCGCCAAAAGCAAATCGAGCTCGAGGAAAAAGAAATCCTGCGCCGTGAACGCCAATATGATTCCGAGGTCAAGAAAAAAGCCGACGCAGACCGCTACTCTGTTGAGCAATCCGCAGCCGCTGACAAAGCCAGACAAATCGCGGAAGCTGATGCAAATAAATACCGCATTGAAGCAATGGCACGTGCCGAAGCAGAGCGAATCCGCATGGATGGACTTGCAAAAGCCGAAGCCGAGCGGGCACAGGGTGAAACTGAAGCTGAAATCATCCGCCTGAAAGGGATTGCGGAAGCAGAGGCAAAAGAAAAGATTGCCGAAGCATTCGAACAGTTTGGCCAGGCAGCCATCCTCGATATGATCGTGAAAATGCTTCCTGAATACGCGAAGCAAGTGGCAGCCCCACTTGGAAACATTGACAAGATCACCGTTGTCGATACTGGCGGCAGTGACGCCAATGGCGGGGCAAACAAGGTAACAGGCTATGCAACGAATCTAATGTCGACACTCCAGGAATCACTAAAAGCATCATCAGGTATTGATGTAAAGGAACTGATTGAGAACTTCTCAGGAAAAGCCAATGTCAGACACAGTATCGATGCATTGGCAGGCGAAATCCGTGAAAACAAGCCCGAAAATAGAATTGAAGCAGTGATTAAGCAGGAAGATTAATTTGAAAACCCGCCTGGAGCGATGATTCCAGGCGGGTTTTTATTTAAAACTAAAAGCAATCAATCAGAGGGCTTGAACAAAATTGTATGCAGGCTCATTTAATCAGGGAAACTACGGTGGGAAAAGTTAACGGAATATTCACAAATACGGAAGGCGGTTTAGATTAAAATAAGCTTAAAGAAAGGAAGTGGAATATGTTACTTAAAAAAAGAACTGAATCGAATGAATTAGTTGCATTGAGGTATCTGAACACAAGGATGGAGTTGGCCGCAAATGAAAAATTCCATCTTGTGAATCTGGAAAAGGGGTATAAAGGAGAGGTTGAATTTGACCGGATGACTGAAAACCTCCCTGAGGAAAGGTATATCATGGATGACCTTCTACTCCAGGTAAATAATTCTTATTTTCAAATTGATAAGGTTATAATCTCTGGGGGATTGATCCATCTATTGGATGTGAAATATCATGAAGGTGATTTTTACCTGGAATCAGATAAATTTTACTCATTGAAAAGTGGCAAAGAATACAAAAATCCAGTCATACAATTAAAGCGAAGCGAGACACTCTTTCGCCAACTCCTTCAGAACCTCAAATTAAATTACCTCGTCCAGGCTTCTGTCGTGTTCAACAACCCCGAATTCACACTTTACCAAGCCCCAATGGACCAACCAATCATCTTACCAACCCAGATCAATCGCTTTTTAAAAGAACTTACCAATACACCTTCTAAGTTAGACGAGAACCATAAAATACTAGCCCAAAAACTGCTCTCCTTGCACCATGATAAAAATCCATTTACCACTCTGCCTGAATATGATTATGATCAGATGGAAAAGGGGATGCACTGCAGGACTTGTGGTTCATTCAATACAGTGATTAAAAACTATGACTTAGTCTGCGGTAAATGTAGTGAACAGGAAAGGATTGATCAAGCCATTCTGCGATATATACAGGAATTAAAAGTGCTTTTTCCTGAAATTAAAATTACAACGCAGATTATCTATGAATGGTGCCAAGAAAAAATTAGCAAGAAGACAATAACCAGAATTTTAAAGAAGAACTATGTATCAACCGGCAGGACCTGTGGTACTTATTATGAATAATTCTAATAAAATCATTTCAATGCTTTTTTAACACATTAAGAGTTGTATAAGGGTTGGGGAATGTTTCAAGCTTTCCGAAGTAGCTGTGTGTTCGGACAGGTTTCAGGGTGAACAAGGAAAAGTTGTCCGAAGTAGTGATGAGTTCGGACAGGTTTCAGTGTGAACAAGGAAAAGTTGTCCCAAGTAATCCCGGGTTCGGACAGGTTTCAGGCAGAACAAGTAAAAGCTGTCCGAAGTAGCTCTGTGTTCGGACAGGTTTCAAGCAGAACAAGCAGAAGCTGTCCAAAGTAGCCCTGAGTTCGGACAGGTTTCAGGAAGAACAAGCAAAAGCTGTCCAAAGTAGCTCTGTGTTCGGACAGGTTTCAGGCAGAATAAGCAAAAGCTGTCCGAAGTAGCCCTGTGTTCGGACAGGTTTCAGGCAGAACAAGGAAAAGCTGTCCGAAGTAGCCCTGTGTTCGGACAGGTTTCAGGCAGAACAAGGAAAAGCTGTCCGAAGTAGCCCTGTGTTTGGACAGGTTTCAGACTGAACGAGCAAAAGCTGTCCGAAGTAGTGCCGAGTTCAGACAGGTTTCAGACTGAACGAGCAAAAGCTGTCCGAAGTAGCTCTGTGTTTGGACAGGTTTCGGGCAGAACAAGCAGAAGCTGTCCGAAGTAGTCCCGAGTTCGGACAGGTTTCAAGCAGAATAAGCAGAAGCTGTCCAAAGTAGTCCTGAGTTCGGACAGGTTTCGGTGTGAACGGCCAAAAGCTGTCCGAAGTAGTCCCGAGTTCGGACAGGTTTCAGACTGAACGAGCAAAAGCTGTCCGAAGTAATCCCGAGTTCGGTCAGCTTTCAGACTGAACGAGCAAAAGCTGTCCGAAGTAATCCCGAGTTCGGACAGCTTTCGGGGCGAACAAGCAAAAACTACTGGTTAATCAGGAAAGCGCCATGCATATGATACAGTCCGTTCCTAATCATAGCATTCATTGTTATTCCGTTATTGATAATTTTGTGATAATTGAAAAAACAAAGTAATATAGATTATAATAAACCGACTGGACAGTTTATTTCAAAAAATTAGGGGGAGATATCATGGAACAAAAGGTGATGAATCAACCAATCATCTCAGCACTGGAAAAATTCACGGAGCTGGATGAAAAAATATCACATTTTAATAGTATTTCAGGATTGCTTAGCTGGGACCAGAAAGTGATCGCTCCAAAGAAGGGCCGATCTATTTTCGCGAAAGCCAGCAGTACCTTAAGAACAGAAGCGTTCAAGCTGACCGTTTCAGAGGAAATGGGAGAACTTTTAAGCGCACTCTCTTCTCCAGAAGCAGATGCTTATCTTGATGACGCAGCAAAAGCGAAGGTTCGTGAAAGGCTGAATTTCTATAACCGTTCAAAAAGTATTCCGGCAGAAATGATCAAGGATTTTTCCGTGCTGACATCACAGGCGAATGATGCCTGGGAAGAGGCAAGGGAGAATAACGACTTTGAGAAATATCTGCCATACCTTGAAAAAATCGTTGATTTTAAAAGAAAGGCCGTTGAGATTTATGGCTATGAAAATCATCCATACGATGCGCTGCTTGATGAGTATGAACCTGGCTTGACTGTTGAAAGGCTGGATCCTTTATTTGATAAATTAAGAAAATCAAGCACTGATTTGCTAAAGAGGATTCAACATGCGCCCTATAAGCCGCGAGCAGAAATTTTTGATCAGGCTTATTCGGTGGCGAAACAAAAAGAGTTCAACCGATATATTTTGCCGCTGATTGGCTTTGATATGAATGCCGGCAGATTGGATGAGACAGTTCATCCATTCGCGCAGACGGTTAATACTGGAGATGTGCGGATTACCACCAGATATTTAGAAAATAATGTTCGTTCGGCCATTTTCGGTACGATCCATGAGGCCGGTCATGGTATTTATGAGCAAAACATTGATCAGCAGTTCGAGGATACTGTCCTCCAGGAAGGGGCTTCTTTCGGAATCCATGAGTCCCAGTCACGCTTCCTTGAAAATATGGTGGGGCGAAGCGAAGAATTCTGGAAATACTTTTATCCGAAGCTGCAAGAACATTTCCCTGAACAGCTTGGGGATGTCGAGCTGGATGATTTCTACCGTGCAGTCAATGCAGTTCAGCCATCATTCATCAGGGTCGAAGCCGATGAACTGACATATAATCTGCATATCATGGTCCGTTACGAAATTGAAAAGGCATTGATTGCCGGGGAAGTAGAAGCGAAGGATCTTCCTGCAATATGGAACTCGAAGATGAATGAATATTTGGGAGTAACACCTTCCAGTGATAGCGAGGGAGTACTTCAGGACATTCACTGGTCGTTTGGCGGATTTGGATATTTCCCATCGTATTCTTTGGGGAATTTGTATGCAGCCCAGATACTAAACAAAATTAAAACGGATGTGCCTGATTTTTACGGAAGCATTGAAAAAGGTGACTTTGCCGTGATCCAAAAATGGTTGAAGGAGAACATTCATCAATATGGTATGCTTTATACACCAAACGATTTAATCGTAAAAGCTACCGGTGAAGAACTGAATGCGGATTATCTGGTTCAATATCTGGAAGACAAATACCGCAAAGTATACAAACTATAATATTAGCTGGAAATAGAGGTAACGGAAATGGCGCCAATTGTTTCAGAGGAGTACAAGGAAAGGAAGCGGCAGGAGATTTTGCAGAGTGCCCATGCCTGTTTTGCCAAGAAAGGGTTTGAAGCATCAACTGTGGATGACATTGTCGCACAATCTGGCCTGAGCAAAGGGGCGATCTACAATTATTTCAAAAGTAAGGATGAAATCTACCTTGCCCTGATGGATGGCCAGACTAGAGAGTCAGGCACAAAATTCGCGAAGGCAATAGCAGAACGATCGACTGCTTTGGAGAAGCTTGATTTTCTGGTTGATGCCTATCTGGGTAATGACCCGAACGATGCTGAGAACAAGGACGAGGCACTTGTTCATTTCGAGTTCAGGCTTTATTCAACACGAAATCCTGAATTAAAGAAAACATTGACGGAGAGATATAAAAATTTCTTTGTTACTTTGTTAGCAGGCATTATTGAGGAAGGGCAGGGATCGGGAGAATTTGATATTCATCTTGATCCAGCCACTTATGCGGATATTTTTTGGGCGATGGTAAATGGAGTCACATTACAGGCGACAATTCTTGATGGGTATAGATATAAAAACACGTTAAAAGAAATGCAAGCGATGTTCGTCGAAAAACTGAGGGCATAATGAAAAACCAGTGGGGCAAAATCCCACTGGTTTTTCAATTAACTCAAGAGTTTTCTGGACTGATTGATTTTTCCTTTAAAAGTTTTTTTAACTGGGGTTTATTTTTCCTGGCAGACAAGATGTAAAGAAAATCCCCTGCCAATATGGCTGTATTTCCAGTAGGAGCTGTCAGTTTACCATCACGGATAATGGCATTTACCAGTGTCCCTTCCGGAAAGGGGATATCCATCAAAGTTTTTCCTATGATCGCACTATCACTTTCCATCTCATATTCTATCATTTCAGCATCGGCTTTTCCAAGGGAAACTAGTTCAAGTGACTGCATTGGTGTCGTTTTCTTGGGTCCGTTTAGTCCAAGTTTATCCGCTAACTTTGGAATCGTGGCACCTTGAATCAAGGCGCTTGTCAGTACGACGAAGAAAACAACATTGAACATCTTATGGCTGTTTTCAATCCCGGCAAGTAACGGGAAGGTGGCCAGAATGATCGGAACTGCACCTTTAAGTCCTGCCCATGAAAGGAAAATCCGTTCTTTTTGGGAGTAATTCATTTTTATTGTTGAGATAAAAACGGCTACAGGTCTAGCCACAAGCATTAGAATCACAGAAATTAGAAGACCCTGAATTAAAATATCCAGACTGAATAGTTCTGTTGGAAATACAAGGAGTCCAAGGATGACAAACATAAGGATTTGCATCATCCAGGCGAACCCTTCTGAAAAACGGAAAATGGAATGGCGGTAAGCAATCTCAGCATTTCCGATTATGATGGCGGCAACGTAGACAGCAAGCAGACCACTTCCATTCAAAAACGCTGTTAGTCCATAAGTCAGCAGAGCAAAAGCTGTTGCGAAAACTGGATACAGACCGCTGGAATCAAGGTTGATGGAGTTCAGGGCTTTAACAGCGATTCTTCCAAAGATTATTCCAAGAATCAGGCCCAGTCCCATCTGCAAGAAAAAGTCCCCAATCAATTTTAGGATACTTGCATCAGGTAAGGTAATTAGTTCAATCATTGCTACTGTTAAGAACACAGCCATCGGATCATTAGAACCTGATTCGGCTTCGAGTGTTGAACCTAGTTTTGGAGAGACATTGTGACCCTTCAGGACAGCAAAAACAGCTGCAGCATCAGTGGATCCAACGATCGCACCAAATAATATCGCTTCTAGCCAATCAAGTCCCAAAATCCATTTTGCAGCAATAGCTACGATACCCGAGGTGATCAACACTCCAAGCGTTGCAAGTGATAAAGAAGGTACGATCACCGGCCTGACGTCTTTCCAATTTGTTTGCAGTCCGCCTTCAAATAGAATGATGACGAGAGCAATGACACCGATCATTTGAGTCATTGCTGCATTATCAAAATAAACAATGCCAAGGACATCGCTGCCCATGATCATTCCTACCATGATAAAGAAGATAAGTGAGGGAACACCCAATCTGGTTGAAAATCTGGTCGTTAATACTCCGACAATAAATAAGAAAGCCAAAAGTAAAATAAACGAATCGGTACTTAGAACACTTTCATTCAATGAAAGACCCCCTTATAAATTAATATTTATTGTGACTGTAACTGGCTGCTGGTCCAATCCGATGAAATGCATCGTTTCAGATGAAGATGAATGCTGAAGTCTTTTCTGGATAAGAGAAATGGCAACACCCTGGGAATAGGCATGGTAACCAAAGGTCTTTCTGAGAGTGGTCATTCCAACAGGTTCCATGATCCCAGCCTCTTTTGCAGCTGCATTGATGATTCGATATGCTTGCTGTCTTGTTATAGGTTCTGAAGTTTTTCTTGATTTAAAAAGATAATCCGTACTAATTAGGGAATTTTCATTTAAGTATCTTTTAAGAACCTTCCTAATTAATGCATTTAAATAGATAGGAGGATTGGTGTAATGAGGAATTGAAAGAAATTCTGCTATTTTTCCTTCTTCGTTGCAGACATCATGAACACGAAGGCTCAAAAGTTCCTGAAGCTTGATGCCGGTATTTATCCCCAGCAAAAAAAGACTGTAATCCCTGGTTGAATGTGCTTCTAGATATCTCTTCATTTGTTCAATCTGATTTTTTGATTTTATGGGGCTTACTGCATGCATTGTTCCACCTCCTTATGTAACTTAATTATACCCTATTTCAGGTTGTGTAACATATAAAATGCTTAAAAAGAGTTTTTTTTATTTAGCTTTTCCTAAATGGTATAATGAACAGAATCAAAAATTTGTCCTTAATCTGGAGGCAATTATGCTGACTTTTGAACAAAAACTTTCAATTATTGAATCTTTTCCGGAACTGGAACGGAAAAATGTATCTTTGGGCCGTGTTAACTTCCATTATGAAGATAGCATCTATGACAAGAAAAATGTTGTATACCACTTACATCCAAATGGGAATGGGTTTGTCTATGGAGAATTTTTAGAGGGATATGACCTTGATCCTAAGGGCATGGTGAATATTCGCGAATTTACTGCGGAGGAGCTTAAATCGATCATTGAACTTTCAATTGAGTCCCTTTCACCTAACAGTACCATTGAATCAGCCATCATAGAGGACAATGAGGAAGAACGCTGGGTGAATACAGAAAACCACACACTGATTCTTG
Organism: Mesobacillus sp. AQ2; assembly: GCF_030122805.1. Taxonomy (NCBI): domain Bacteria; kingdom Bacillati; phylum Bacillota; class Bacilli; order Caryophanales; family Bacillaceae; genus Mesobacillus; species Mesobacillus sp. AQ2. The sequence continues at coordinate 1,554,876 of NZ_CP126080.1, forward strand.
TCCATGAAGATGATATGTGGAATGTGTATGCCGGACTGAATCTGGACGGTACCTTTCTTTCTTACAATGAAGCGAAACAATATTTAGAAGAAGAAGGATTCAGGAAAAGATAAAAAGGATGCCCGCAGGCATCCTTTTTACTTTTTATCATTCCAATAAGAATTAACAGAAGCTTATAATTTAAATCTGCCAGTCAACTTTTCTAACTCTAATGCTGTTTGTTGGAGCACTTTAGTTGTTTCATTCACATTTTCAGCTATTCTCAACTGGTCCTGTGTTGATTGGTCTGTCTGGCTTGTACCTGCGGCAATTTGCTGGGATGCCTGTGAGACAGTATCGAGTGAGTTTGTGATTTGTTCGATTGCAATGACCTGCTGTTCAATCGCGGAAGCAATATTGCTCGAGTTATCTTCGATCTCCAATGTTGTTTCATATATTTCTTTCAGTGTATCTTTGGCGTGAATCGAAAGGTTTTTATTGAATTGAACAGCTTCTTTCGTCTTGATGATGTAATCTACTGCATTACGTGTATTTTGAACATTCTCATTAACAATGGAAATAATTGTTGAAGCTGACTTCGCACTCTCTTCAGCAAGTTTCCTGACTTCATTTGCGACCACTGCAAAGCCTTTTCCATGTTCACCGGCCCTTGCAGCTTCTATAGCTGCGTTTAAAGCCAGCAGGTTTGTCTGGTCAGAAATTGTGTTGATGATTTTAACAAACTGGGTGATTTTGTCGGACTGTTTTTCAAGTTCTGTTATGATATCAGCCAGCTGATTTGTATTCTCATCAACTGCTTCCAGTCCCTCGAGCATTTCATCAATTCTCTTCGTGCCTTCTCTGGAGGTCGCAGTTGAATTTTTGGCGATGTAGCTTGCCTGTTGTGCCGAGGCGTTGATTTCCTCGATTCCTGCATTGATTTCTTCCAAAGTTGCCTGCATTTCCTCTATATTGGCATTCTGCTCCTGTGTGCTTGCAGCTGCCTGTTGGTTCGCTGCAGTCAATTCCCTGATGGCTTCTACAGAACTTGAAGCTACCTTGGATAACCCCATAGTTTCAGTGGATACTTCCTTTGTACTGTCCTGAACCTGTGAAACCAAAGTACGGAGTGAAGCAGTCATCTTATTGATGCTATCAGCCAGTGCGCCGATTTCATCCTTTGAACGGACCTTTATGTCATCCTGTGACAAATCGCCATTTGCAATATTTGATGTCAGGTTTTTTATTTTATCCAATGGCGTAATCAGTCTTGAAACCAGGAAATACATTGCTGCGCTTGAAAGAAGCAGGATTATGATGGACAGGATCCAAATTCCTGCAACTTCACCATTGATCTTTTTATTTATTTGGGAAACATCAAACTCGACCCCGTATAATGCGATTGTTTTTCCACCCATGTCATTGATTGGGGCAAATCCGGACATTTTTTCCCCAGTATCCGACTTATATATTTCAGTTGTCGTTCTTTTGTTTTCCTTAAAAGCCTCTACTGCGGCCCGGTCAAATGCTTTTCCGCCTGAATATTGTGAACCATATGTGAGCTCATCCGTCATCATTGCAGAACTCATAGTCGGAATTATGAATTTGTCACCATCCATGGTGATTAAATAAAGATTATGTATTAAAGGATTCTCCTTCAAAATTTGATCCATTTGTTTTTGCATTGAGGTGACACCAGGATTGTTTTTAGATGGATTGCTGATGATGGTCTGTGCTTTACCGACTGAAACCTGATCCGACAACAAGCTTGAAAGCGTAGTGAGTTCGGCTTCCATTGAGTCGAAATTGCTGGACTTTATCGTATGCTGGGCATAGAAAGTTGTAGCCATTGCAAGGACAAGTATTGAAATGATACTTAAAGATACAATTTTCAGCTTTAAACTCATATTTCTGTTAAGCAGTTTTTTGCCTGGCTTTTTCTGTACTGCTGTCTTTTTGACAGAGTTCTGTCTTTTCTTAAAACGCAATTTGTCCACTCCCTCTTTTCTACATAGACGAAAATATCGTTATTGTTATTTTCGGCAAATTTCAAAATTTGTTAAGCAAAAAGTACTATTCTGTGAAATGTTTATTACATGTTTTCTATTGATTGCTGAATATGGAAATGTTCTCAGGGACCGAGACCCTATTCGACCCACCTGAAAAATTCATGTTTGTTAATATAAGCCTTGTAAATTGACTAATAACAGATGCTCCAATATATTTAAGTTAAGAGGATCATCCTTTTTTAAGGGGAGTAGCTGTCACAATAAAGTCGTCATGCCGAGATGGAAATCTCCGGCTTTATTGGCAACATGACGTTGTTAGCAAGACCTTTACTGGAAACGGTAAAGGTCTTTTTCTATTTGATTCAGCCCTTTGCCATTTGAGGCAAGGGTTTTTATCGTTTGCCGCGGATGATTCGGAATGGAGGAGTAGAAAATGGAATTTACTTTGTTGCTTGAGTATGGCTGGGTACTGCTTGTGCTTATATTTATGGAGGGGCTTTTAGCGGCGGATAATGCATTGGTGCTGGCGATCATGGTGAAGCACCTTCCTGAAGATAAACGTAAAAAAGCCCTGTTTTATGGCCTCGCAGGAGCATTCGTATTTCGATTTACATCATTATTTGTTCTTTCTTTCATGGTTGATATATGGCAAGTTCAGGCTATTGGGGCATTGTATCTTTTGTTCATGTCATTAAGCCAAATTATTAAAAAACTGTTCCCTTATGAAAAAATTAAGAAGGAAGTCAGGACCCAAAAAAGGGAAAACAAAAGCGGCTTTTGGATGACCGTACTGAAAGTGGAAGTAGCCGACATTGCCTTTGCCATCGATTCGATTCTCGCAGCAGTTGCATTGGCAGTGGTGTTGCCAGAAACTCCAATCCCCGATATCGGCGGAATGGACGGTGGTCAATTTCTTGTCATATTTGCGGGCGGCATGATTGGAGTGATCATCATGAGATTCGCTGCGAATATGTTCGTCAATCTGCTTGAAAAAAGGCCAGGTCTTGAAATTGCTGCATTTGCAATCGTCGGCTGGGTTGGGGTGAAACTGGCAGTATTGACCTTATCTCATCCGGCACTGGGAGTAATCAATCAGGATTTCCCTCACTCGACATTATGGAAGGTGATTTTCTATGCTGTTCTAGGCGGGATAGCTGCTGCTGGATGGTTCCTATCCAATAGAAGGGTTGAAAAGACCTTTAAAAAGGCATCATAATCAAATATAACATCCATCGGCAATTAGGGAATTGTTCAAGATTTGCTGATATATTGCGGTGCAATATCGAATACTAGGATTGTATTGATTCATGTTCTTTCTATATAATGCGTTAGTTGCTTAACATACGGGTATAATTTAAAAAATGATTTCATTTGGGTAATGAAATTTTGGAGGAAATGTTGGTTAGGAGGTGAATGCCTTACTAAATGTAAGGCTTGCCCATTGATTATTACGAACTTGCTGTTAGTTATCCTTTTGATTGCATTAACCGGCTTTTTCGTTGCGACAGAATTTGCGATTGTAAAAGTCAGGAGTTCAAGGATTGATCAACTGATTGCTGAAGGAAGGAAAGGTGCACAGTCTGCCAAACATGTGATCACGCATCTCGATGAATATCTGTCCGCCTGCCAGCTGGGGATTACGATTACAGCCCTTGGGCTTGGATGGTTAGGGGAACCGACAGTTGAAGCGCTGCTCCATCCCGTTTTTGAAAGCTTTCATCTAAATGCGTCATTATCTGGTCTTTTATCGTTCGCAATCGCCTTTGCTTCGATTACCTTTTTGCATGTAGTAGTTGGGGAGCTTGCCCCAAAAACGGTTGCCATCCAAAAAGCAGAATCAATAACCATGGCATTTTCAAAGCCGATCATCTTGTTTTATAATATTATGTACCCCTTCATCTGGGCGCTGAATGGATCTGCCAGGCTTCTTGTTGGATTATTTGGTTTAAAGTCAGCCTCAGAACATGAAATAGCCCTTTCAGAGGAAGAGCTTCGGATTCTTTTATCTGAGAGCTATGAAAGTGGAGAAATCAATCAGAATGAATTGAACTTTGTAAACAATATATTTGAATTTGATGAACGGATTGCCAAGGAAATCATGGTTCCGAGAACTGAGATTGTTACGTTTGACATTTCTGATGATATTGAAAAAATTATCAATGTGATCCAGCAAGAAAAATATACTCGTTATCCCGTAATCGATGGTGAAAAGGATAATGTAGTAGGTATGATCAACATCAAGGAGATACTCACAGCCAAACTGACACAAAAAGAGCTTCAAAAAGAATCGATTTTATCGTCATTTATTAAACCTGTCATCAGAGTGATCGAGACAATACCTATCCATGATTTGCTCGTGAAGATGCAAAAAGAGCGCATCCACATGGCTATCTTGATTGATGAATATGGCGGCACATCAGGACTCGTGACCGTTGAAGACATACTGGAAGAAATCGTTGGTGACATCCGTGACGAATTTGATGTAGACGAAATTGCGGAAATTAGAAAAGTGAAAGAAGACCATTATCTTTTCAGCTCAAGAGTATTGATTGATGAGGTGAATGACCTACTAGGCATCCATATTTCCGAGGAAGATGTCGATACCATTGGCGGCTGGTTCATGACCAAGAATATTGACGCGATAATTGGAGATGAGATCGAGGAAGAGGGATATCTTTTCAAAATCATTGAAATTGATGAATACCATATTGCCTATTTAGAGGTGACAAAGTTAGAGGAGGAATGAAAACCGGTGTAATCCGGTTTTTTTCTTTTTATTTAGTTGTGGCTCAGCGCTTGTCGTGTCTGTATGATGAGCTTGACACTTTTTGTTCCTGCAAACAGTCATCTCTTAGAAGATTCTTCTTCCCCTGCTTTTTCGGTGGTGGCTAATTTTGGTATGTTCTAAATTGTTTGAGGGGTTGGACGTGCAGGGTAAGAATACACTACCGGTGCAGCCGGATGTAACTCACATTGAATTGGAGGAATTTAAAATGGCTAAAAAAGTAGTTGGAGTTTACGATAATCAAACAGAATTAATTGAAGCGATTGAAGAGTATAAAAACAATGGATATGCTGTTCAGGATTTTTCCATCATTGGGGACACAAATGACATTACCACTGCACTAGAAAGCAGGACAGGTGTAACGGCAGAAACTGTCGGAACAGATCATGATGATCATAAAGAAGGAGGATTCTGGCAGAGCCTGATGACTGCATTCGATGCTGACCGAAATCTCGGCGGCAATGAACCATCTATTTCAGACCGTCTTGTAGGGCTTGGATTGACAGATGACTCTGCAAGGGAATATGAAGCGGATGTACGAGCTGGCCGCATCATTCTATTAGCGGAAACCAATGCTTCCGGCCTTGATCTTGAAGACAAGGGCTATGCTACGGACACATCATTAACAGGAAATTATGAAGGTAGGGGCACATCAGTCACTGGAAATTATGAGGATGCGGACGAACAAACATTGAAATTAAGGGAAGAACAGCTGGATGTTTCCAAGGATCGCGTCCAGACAGGTGAAGTAGAGGTACACAAAGAAGTAGTTGAAGACCAGCAAAAGGTTAACATTCCAGTTTCCCGTGAGGAAGTATATATTGAAAGACGGGATGTGAATGAGGCCGCTTCTGGCACTGACGCTACAATTGAAGATGATGAAACAATCCGTGTACCGATCATGGAAGAAAAAGTAGAGGTTACGAAGAAACCTGTTGTTTCTGAAGAACTTGTCATCGGCAAGCGGGAAGTGACTGATACTGAACAGGTTGTCGAAAGTGTCAAGCGTGAGGAGGCTTATCTTGATGCTGATGACGACAGGATCGTGGATGATGCTGACCTGAACCGCAATAAGTTAAGAAACGATACTGATCTTAATCGCAATGAGTTAAGAAATGATACTGATTTGGATCGTGACGGTTACAAAAATCGATAAGAAGATAAAAAGGAAAAGACGCCTCAAGGGGCGTCTTTTCTGCGTATTGAGGCGACTGACTGTACGCCACATCGTACATTTCCATAATGGAGTGTCAGTCGGCTTACACAATTCAGCTCATCGCTTGATTAATATATCATTTAAAAGCATAGGTTAGCAAGAGGAAATTTCAGGGAAGACACTTTAGGTTTCAGGTACAGTACCAAAGGGGTAAGAAAAAGGGAAAACAAACAGAGAAGGGAAACATCATGAAAACCAATCGAATTCTAATAACACTAGTTGTTGTAATTGCACTGCTGGCAGCAGTCAGCGTTTATGGAAACACACAAGTAAAGGACGAGGATGAAAAGCTGGTAATTGCATTTGGCGACTCACTTACGTATGGGTATGGAGATGAAAAAGGATCAGGTTATATCGATACATTAAAAGTGAAATTAAATAACCAGAACAAAGAAGAATTCAACTTTGACAACGAAGCAATTTATGGCCTGGAATCATCAGGGATCCTTACCCAACTGTCTGATGTCGGGATAAGAGGGGAACTCGATGAAGCAGACTATTTTATTCTTTTTATTGGTACGAACGATTTGATCAACAGCAACGGCGGAAACTTGAAAAACCTTAAGCACGAAGAAATTGCAATAGGTAAGGAAGACTATATGAAGAACCTGAATGCCATCATCAGCATTCTGACTGAACAAAATGAGCAAGCGCCAATCCTGCTGCTTGGACTTTATAACCCATATCCTGACAGCAAGGCAATAGAGACTGTGATTGATGACTGGAATAATGGAATCAATAAAATGATAAAGGACGAAAAACGGATTGTTTACATTCCTACCAATGATTTGTTTAAAGGGAAAAACAAAAAACAATATTTCAGTGATTCCCTCCATTTAAATGATAAAGGGTACAAGCTGGTCTCTGATCGTATTTTAGAGAAATACCAGTTCGAATAGAATTGGCTGCCTGGCAAAGTAATTGCCAGGTTTTTTCAATTTATCTATCAATGAAACCTGATGTCGTTCGAATTCGTAATATAATAGACTGAAAGACTTACTGAAAGGACTTTTGCCGTGAAAAAAAAGCTGTTTGGGAATGCATCCGTTACTTTCTTGCTGATTTTGGTGGTGCTCCTGCTATATTATCAGTTCCTGACCAGGCCGGAAATCAATGAAGACGTTCCCTTGCCAGTGGAACTCCATCCAGTTATCTTGGAGAATAAGGAGGCTCTGATTCAAAGAGCGTCTGATTTAGGAATCAGGGTCATTGTTACAGATGGATTCAGGAGTTTCCAGGAACAGGACTCTTTGTATGAAAAGGGCAGGACGGCAGACGGCCAAATTGTCACCCATGCAAAAGGCGGGGATTCTTATCATAATTTTGGACTCGCAATAGATTTTGCTTTATTGGATAAACAAGGTAAAGCCTTGTGGGATACTGCCTACGACGGGAATGGAAACGGAAAATCTGATTGGATGGAGGTAGTTGCCATTGCCAAGGACCTTGGATTTCAATGGGGTGGAGATTGGAAACATTTTAAAGATTATCCGCATTTGGAAATGCGCTTTGGACTGAAGATTGATGATTTGAAAAGAGGAAAGCGCCCTCCGGAAAAATCACTGACAGCATCACAAAAATAAACAAAGCATCGGGTACCGTTCACAGTGAACTGCTCCGATGCTTTTGTCTGTTATTTTTGATTGGAGACAGTGGAAACCTTTGAATAAGGCTTTCCAATCTTAAGGAACTGCCTAATGACGAGGCCAGGCCCACCGAGCACGAAGAGATAGCGCGCCTCGATGACTTGTTTCATTAAGGCAGCAAATGAACCTGAGATTTTCAAACCAAAGACTTTTCCTACGGCCGCCTTATTACCAATGGACGCTACTGTTCCTTTATGGTGGTAAACGAAAGTTTTGAGCGGTTCACCCCTCAGGCTGGCAATTATATTTGGGCCGCATAGTTCTGCCTGCTGTATGGCCACCTGCGCAGTCGGAGGCAGGGCGTTTTTCTCATCCTTCATGAATAAGGCGGCATCCCCGATACAAAAGACATTTTCAAGTCCTTTTACCCGCAAATATTCATCGACCGGAATGCGTCCTCTTGAAATGGGCAGGTCCAGTTTTTCCAGGAGGGTATTGCCACGGACACCGCCAGACCAGATCAAAGTCCTGGACGGAAGTACTTCTCCATTGTCAAATTCAATGGAAGTTGGAGAACATTCTAGTATTTTTGTAGATGTCATTAATTCAACGTTGTTCTTCTTTAAATAATTCGTTGTAAAATCAATCGCTTCTTGATCAAACCCTGGCAGAACGGTTGGAGAAGCTTCGATATTGATGATTCTTGTTTCAGATAATGGAATATCATATGTGCGACAAAGCTTTGGCAAAGCTTCAATCAGTTCGCCAACCATTTCAATACCGGTAAAGCCTGCCCCGGCAACCGCAAATGTAAGTCTTGAAGGATCAGAATCTTCTTTGTAAGCAGCCATCTGTCTGAGAACATGGTTGTAGATGGCTTTAGTGCTCCTGAAGCTTTTAATTTTAAACGCATTTTCTTCTACTCCAGGGATACCAAAAGTAGCAACATCAAAACCAAGGGAGATCAGCAAGTAGTCATATTCAATTTCATCTCCAGAATCCAGGCGGACCTTCTTTTCATCAAAGTCAACATCTTGTACGGTTCCTTTTTTGAACTGGACCTTATTTGTCTTGAGGAGGTCAGGGATATGCAATGTAATTTTATCGTCCGATGCAGTACCTGCACCTGTTTTATGAAGTTGGGTAGAAATATAATGGTAATCATGTTTATTGATCAATGTTACTTCAGCTTCGCCGTTCCTTAGAGATTTCTCAAGTTGGCGGCTTGTAATCAGTCCGCCATATCCAGCGCCTAATATGACTATTTTGGGAGTCTTCACTGTATTTCCTTCTTTCTGGCTGTTTATTGTGAAGTAATTCACAAGAAAGGGCAAAAAAATAAAACTTGCAGTTGGTTTTTAATACCCTTTTGTGAAATATTTCACATTGTTTATACCAATAGAATACAATAATCCTATTTATATATCAAGTCTTTTCATGCTGCTATTTTTAACAAAAGTTTGAACAAAATTCTTGATTCTGCCGCACATATACATAAAAAAGAGAGAGGGTACTTTCCCACTCTCCATCGGAAGTTTATAATTTCAATACTTCAGGCTCGCCATTGTCATTCATCAGCCGGATTGTTTCCGGCTTAATTTCTAAGATAATGAACTCGGGATCATTTGGACTTTCTATCCATTTCTTCATTCTTTCGTTCCAAAATTTATCCTTTAAGCTTTGTTCTTCCCGGATTGCAGCTTTGCCCTGCACTTCGATATAGGCGTCACCCATTCCTTCGCCTTCGTAGCCAAGCAGGATGTGGACATTGGCATTCTTTTCAATCTCTTCAGCTTTATATGTTTCCTTGCTGGTTGGGGTGTAAATTGTCAATTCTTCATGGAAGAAAGTCATATAGCGTGTGTGTGGCTTATTATCCACTACTGTCGCAAGGGTTCCTACCTTTGACTCACCGAGAACATCTTTGATTTTTTCCTTCAAAAGTTGTTGGTTCATATAGTTTCCTCCTTTTTGTTCACCTTCTTACTATTCTCTTTTTTAGCAGGGATAAACCAAACAGCCCTGGAATCCCAGGGCTGTTGTTATAATTCATTATCAATATCAACATTGTACTTCTTCTCACTTGAGGACGAATCCTTTGTATGATGACCGTCCTTTTCTTCTTGCTTTTCCTGATTGAGGTCTTCCATCGGAATCGTGTCTACTGTCAATTCACTTTTGTATCGATCATGGAGGCTTTTCGTCCGGGTTTCATACTGTTCCGGGTTGTCCATATTTTGAGTATTATCTACTGGTATAGGCTTTTTATCATCTTTTTTCATAATTTCTCACCTCACTGATTAATTCTTACGGGTATCGCACTTAAGGCCTACTTATCATTTTTCGACTCTTCCTGAGGTTTTACTGGATCCCTTTGAGGCTCGATATCCTTTTTGTGCGCTTGCTTATTCTCCTGTTCTGGTGAACCATCATTGTGTTTTTTTCTGGCATGATAAAACCTCCTTTTAATTGAAAATACCCTTTCATACCAATTTAAAACAAACTCCACTGTGAGCAGGGAAGCCCTCATACAAAATGGATAAAGGCAGCACCCATTAAATACCTCAAAGTACAACCGAATGATTTTCATAAATGCGGGGTACGGAATTGACCAGTATTCACCATAAACAATTAAATCGTGAATTCCAATTAACCACCCTGTCCAATGTCTTTTGTGCCAGGAAACTTCATATAGTTAGAATGTATGTTTAATTATTTGGATATGGAGGGGGAGCGTGATGATTATCATCCGGTTTCCAGATGCTGCAGGCAAGCAAAAGCTGCAAAATCTGTCTGGGAAACAGAGGGAAATATACGACCATCTGGATCATAGCCTGACTTTGTTTGAGTTTGATTCAACCTTTCAGCTCCTATTTGAAATCAGGCTCAGGGAAAATATCATTGAAGCGGCACTGAAACTGAAAGATGCTTCGGTGGCCTTCACTTCATTCAAATACTCTAAATTCAATCCGATTTATTGGACAAAAGGACCAAGTGGTTATCTTTTGAATCCAAATGTACGGCCGTCTGATGCCATATCTGATATTTTTAACAATGGGCAGGAGTATGGGTTTGAATGCTCTACCGCAATGGTGATCATTTTTTATAAAGCAGTCCTTGAATCCATCAGAGTGGCGGATTTTAACTATTTATTCAGGGGGCTGCTTGTATGGAACTGGAATTATGACCCTGATTTAGCCATCATCACCTTGGAAGGGAGTGAGTTCATCCCCGGCGATGTCGTCTATTTCATGAATCCCGATTTCGAAATGCCCATCTGGCGAGGCGAAAACGCGGTTGTTCTGGGAAAAGGGCTATACTATGGGCATGGAATTGGAATTGGCACGGCGAAGGAAATGATCGAGGCACTTAACACCCTTCGGAAAGAAGGCTCGACAACATCTGCCTTTATGCTGCAGCAACATAGCAGGCTGAACTCGAAATACTTGTCCCAGTTCTCCGACAGATAATCCCAGAAAACAGTAAAAGGCTGGCTGTATTGCCGGTCTTTTTTGCTGCTCCTTTCTGCTCATTTTTTTTAAAGCGATTTCTTATACAATTTACGAGGCATAGTTTTAGAAATTGGGGGAATATAAAAAGAGACATATTCTATACGTTTCTAGGTTCCGAATGTGGAATTTATAGGCAGTTAAAAAGGGAGTTTTGGAAATGAGATTATCAAAAGTACTTGAAGCCCTCGGCAACAGTTTGAAAAAATACATAAACGATGCAGATCCTGAATTGACAGGTATACAAATGGATTCACGCAAGGTGAAGCCTGGGGATTTGTTTGTTGCGATTTCTGGTTTTCAAATTGATGGTCACCAGTTTATTCAAGAAGCAATTGAAAAAGGTGCTGCTGCCGTTATTGGAGAAAATGAGCTTGAACTTGCTGTACCGTATATCCAGGTATTTGACAGCAGACTGGCTCTAGGGAGAGCTGCAAGTACTTATTATCAACATCCGTCAAGGAAGCATACAGTGATTGGCATTACAGGCACAAATGGAAAAACGACGGTTTCTTATATATTAAAGCATATTCTTGAGCATGCCGGCAAAAGCTGTTCTTTGCTCGGAACGGTGTCTTATATTATAAATAATGAAGTGTACAAGCCTTCGAATACTACTCCGGATGCTTTGCAAATCCAGGAATTAATGGCAGCCAGCAATGATGAATTTGTTGTTCTTGAGATATCATCACATGCCTTGAAGCAATATCGTATTGAAGGATTGGAACTGGATTACGGATTGTTCACGAACCTTTCCCATGACCATCTGGATTATCATCCGACGATTGAGGATTATTTCGAGGCAAAAACACTGATGTACAATTACATGAAGCAAGAAGGTTCAGCAGTTGTCAGCATGTTGACCGAGTGGGGAGAAAAGCTGGCCGATCTATTAAGTGCCAAGGAAATCCCTGTCTATTCAATGGGGAATCACGAAACAGATGATTTGAAAATAGAGGATATCAGGCTGAATGGTTCGACAAGGTTTGATGTCAAGATGGGAGGGATTGTCTATTCTTTAAGTTTCCCTTCTCCTGGTCTCCATAATGTCTATAATGCTGCAATGGCCTTTTTGACAGCAATAAAAATCGGCATTCACCCTGATGTGATCACTGATGCATTAAAGACGTTCCCTGGTGTGCCGGGGAGGTTCGAAATGATTTCACATCCAGAAGGTGCAACATTCATTATTGACTATGCCCACACGCAGGACGCGATAGAATATTGTCTGCATGCGGCACAAGAACATGATGCTGTGAAGATAAAGCATATATTCGGGTTTCGCGGAGAGCGGGACAAGACGAAGAGAGAGCATATGGTAAAGACGTCTGCGGCCATGAGTGATGAATTCATTTTGACATTCGATGACTTGAACGGCGTTTCAGAAGATGAAATGGAGAATGAGCTGAAGGAATTGAATGAACGGTTTGGGATGAAAAAGGGAAGGGTAATCACCGACAGGACGATTGCGATCCAGGAAGCTTGGGAAAGTGCCGGGATGGGTGAATGGGTCCTCATCACCGGCAAAGGACCCGAGGAATATCAGACCATATATGAACTTCCCACATCTTCCGATAAAGAGACGCTGTTATACTTACAAAAACAGCAGGATAAAGAAAAAATAATCGGTTGAACAATCCGCAGGCTGAGTAGTTACAGCCTGCGGATTTATTCTTTTAAAATAAACCTTTTTGTAAGGAAATGACACAAATTAGCCTTTTAATCATGACAATAATATGAAATGTGATGTGATTAACTCCAAATTTTTTCCACCATCTTTTATCATATAAGTAAGTATTATAAGGCATGACTTTGCGGGAGGAGGTACTCAATATGGATAAAGTGGATATTTATAAAATGCTCGAAGAGGTAAAAGAACCAATGCTGGGAGTCGATATTGTGAACCTTGGCCTTGTCTATGAAGTCAGTGTCAAGGACGATCGTGATGTGGAAATCGTGATGACCACCAGGAATGAGAACTGTATGCTTGCTGACTATATCGCCCTCTCTGCTAGGGAACATTTGACAGACCAGATAAAAAACCTGGAGCATATCGACATCAAAATGGTTTCCGCCCCAAAATGGACTAAGGATCGCATGACGAGATATGCGAAATTTTTACTGGATCTTTAACATAAGTGAGAAGATTGCAGCTTATATTGCGATCTTTTTTTGTTTCCATTCTACAAAAGTTATCTTGGAATTTCTTCCATACCCCAATATAAGTTTACTTTTAAACGAATTGTCTTTTAGAATGTGAGTTGGGGGAAAAATGGAGGCATTAATTATGATTTATAAAAAAATATCAGGAATCAACTTGTGGAAATTGAACAGGACATTAAAGAAACTGGCGTTTGCAAGGATGGAATTGGAGAAACAGATGAGGAAAGAATTGATCGTCGTCCTGCTGGAGCCGAAAAAGGATAATGTGCTTTCCAGTCCGGAGGAGAGACAGGAAATTGAAAGGGCAGTGCTGGAATTAAGCGGGTTTGAGACATTGAGGATTTGCCTGCTTGAAGACTGCAAGCCGGTATACAGGGAAAAACTGACGAACAATGGAATATCAAGATGGCTGGAAATACCGGTGAAGCCGTTGATTACATATGAGTTTTTGTATGCGAACGAGGAAGTCCAAATGCAAAAAATTGGATAGCAACAGGCAGAAAGAGAACCTCCATGGTTCTTTTTTTTATTGGCATTTTTTAAATATTGAATTGGGCTAGTATTTTTTTTGGTGTTTAATTGCACAAATGTCCCGGGTTGAATAGGATATAGGGACACAAAAAAAGGAGGTTGTTACGATGTCAGATGGATGCGGCTACGGCGGAGGTTTTGCTTTGCTTGTTGTTTTGTTCATTCTTTTAATCATTATCGGAGCGTCTTGGGGTTTCGGTTACTAAAGTGAACTTCAATAGGAGGTTTTAAAATGTACGGATATGGCGGATGCTGTGGTTATGGCGGCTATGGCGTAGGAGGAGTTGGATACGGCAGCGGATTTGTATTGATCGTTGTGCTGTTTATCCTCTTGATTATCGTCGGCTGCTCATGCTATCGCTACTAATGATACTCTAGCGTCTTGGTCAGTTACGACAAGCGCCTTGAGCGATAAGTGATCGATGTTAGTGATAAAAAGGTGTTTGAGCCATTGGTTCAAGCACCTTTTTCATATTATCGGACACAATTTTGGTTATATAGCACGATGAAAAAAATATAAATTCCTGTTATTTTTAGATAAATTAAAAATATTCCGAAAATAGTGTTGCTTTTTTCGTGCTTGTTCGTCTAACTGTTTGTAAAAGGGGGGAGAAATTTGAGCGATTATTACAACATTCATTTCCAAAAGGTATATGAGGAATACAGTGATAAGGTATTCGGCTATCTGTTGCTATTGACAGGGAAGAAGGAAGTCGCGGAAGATTTAACCCAGGAAACTTTTCTAAGAGTGTACAAGAACATTAACCAATTTAATGGAGACTCGCAAATTTTCACATGGCTGGTGAAAATAGCACGGAATGTGGCGATTGACCACTTAAGAAGGGGAAGAAGGCTGCGGTTTTTTTCATTGGACAAGTATGCGATCCAATCAAGTCAGCCTTCTCCGGTAGAGATTATCGTAAAAGGAGAAAAGACATCGCTTCTTTACAAAGCAATCAAAGCATTGAAGCTAAGTTACCAGGAAGTGTTGATTTTAAGGAAGATCAAGGAATTTTCAATTAGGGAAACTGCCTTGATTCTTGGATGGAGCGAAAGTAAAGTGAAAATCACCACTTCCAGGGCAATGGCCGCCCTAAAAAAAGAGTTGAAGAGAAGAGGGGAACTAATTGAGGAAATCATTTGAACTAGAAGATAGCTTCAGGAATCTAAACCAGATACCTAGGTCGGAAATTCAAAAAAGGAAAACCTATAATACTATCCTCCAAAATGGAAAGCCAGGAAGACAGCTGAACTACATAGTAAAACACTGGACAGGCAGTTTCCTGACATTTGTGATGGTCCTAGCCTGTGCAGCATTCCTTTTTACGGAAGTCCAAACTCCAGCATATGATGGCCAAACTGCTTCTAATCCGGCACAAGTCTTGGCGACAAGCGCTCCTGTCATAACGTATCTCACCAAATCGGATTCGGGTGACCTTTTTAATCTGCACTCGAACCTGACTAGAAAAGGAGTGACCATTATTGATGATCCTTCCTGGATGGAGACACTGAATAGGACTCTCAATGGGCAAAGCAGCGTAAAGGAGGTCAAATCCCTGGATCAAGCGTATGATATATTGGTGATTTATGAAAACCGGAAGCCGGATAAATGCAAATTATGGATTGACGGTGATAAGGTTTATATCAAAAAGATTAAAGAACAACGTATATACAAAATTGAAAAAGATAAGTCGGAAAAAGTCATTGCGATGATCAGAGACATGGAAGAACAGGTTCAGTTTTGAGCCTGTTTTTTATTTTTTGATGATCCTTTTGTCTTATATTTAAAAAAATATCGAAAAAAAGTTTAGAGACCCGAAAAAGGTGGTAAAAGTGAGGTTGTACTTATTAATCAACTTGAATATACAGGAGGATCAGAGATGAAGAGAGGTCTAGCATTACTTATTGCAGCAACCATGCTTATCGGCTTGCTGGCTGGATGCTCAGGGGAGCAGAGCGGAGAAGCAGAAAAAACGAAAGACGGGAAAGTCATTGTTGATTTCTGGACATTCTGGGGATCAGAAACACGTCGTCCGATCATCGAAAAAATCATTGATGATTACAACAAGTCCCAGGACAAAGTTTTTGTGAAGCACACATTCCTGCCATGGGGTGATATTTGGACAAAGAACCTTGCATCCGTTGCTGCAGGAAATCCAGCAGATGTCATCGTTAATGATATCAATACTGTTGCCCAGCGTGCTGAAAACAAGCAGGTTGAGGATTTAAGCAAGTATGTTGATGATTCATTCAAGCAGCAGTTTTATCCTCATCTTTGGGATACAGTCGAACATGAAGGAAATACATACGCAGTACCATTCAATACTGATACGCGTCTTCTTTTTTATAACAAAAAAGCTTTCAAAGAAGCTGGACTTGATCCAAACAAGCCACCAGCAACCTGGGCTGAACTTGAAGAATATGCTCAAAAATTAGATGTGAAAAATGGCGATAAATATGATCGCGTTGGATTCTATCCGCTGTGGGGAAGTGTCGGCGCTTCCAGCTGGATGACGAACGCAGATGATGGCAAAGGCTTCATTGAGGATGGAGAGCTGGCAATCAACACTCCGAAAAAAGTGGAAGCACTAAATTGGATTCTTGATTGGAAAGAGCGTCTTGGTGAAAGTACAGTACAGGCTTTCCAGGCAGAATTCGGCAGTGAACAGTCAAATCCTTTCATCGCAGGAAAAGTTGCGATGTGGGTTGATGTAGGCACATTCTATACACAATTACGTGATTATGGTCAGGATGTTGAATTTGGCGTTGCACCAATTCCAGCCAAAGAAGCAGGAGCGGGGAATTGGGCAGAAGGCGGCGGTTTCGTCGTTGAAGTACCAAAAGGTTCCAAGCATCCAAAAGAAGCCATGGACTTTATTAAATATTTGACAGATGTTGAGGCCCAGAAATATTGGGCTGTCAAAAACTATGACAATGTAGCGAATATTGAAGCAGCTGAAGCAGCTCTGGAAGAACTCGAAGGGCCGGATAAAATGGTTTATGAAGCTTCAGTCAAAAATCTGGAACAAACAAAGATGTTCCCGGTACCTGTTGAGTATCCAGATTATCAGAGCAGATTGAACCCGCACATCGACAATGCCTTATTAGGAAAAACAGCTCCTGAAAAAGCATTGAAGCAAGCGGAAGAAGATATTGAAAAAATGAAGAAGTAATGTAAGAAAAAGAGAAGGCGCATTCCGCCCTTCTCTTTTTGATAAGGTTCTTTTGTCAAAATACTAAAAAGATGGTTGAATTATTTTTTCTGAATTATCGTTTTCATTTATATGCAACAAGGGGGTTTAGGAAAGTATGAAGTCATCGGAAAGTACAATAGTGCACACAAAAGCTGGGTCAAAAGTAATAAGTGAACGTAAAGCTGCCGCAGCAACCCAACGTAAGGGCCTCAGCAAGAAAGCGAAAGATAATCTGGCTGGTTACTTATTCATTTCCCCATGGATCATAGGATTTCTCGGGCTGACTCTGGGCCCATTGCTGTTCAGTCTGGCAGCAAGTTTCACAGATTACAATATTACCTCGAAAATGAATTTCATCGGTTTGGAAAACTATAAACGCATGTTTACAATGGACGATTTATTCCGCACTTCTCTTTTTAATACCATTTATTATGTTGTTTTCTCGGTACCATTGACCACTGCGGGAGCGATTATTCTGGCCGTCCTGCTGAATCAGAAGATCAAGGGGATGAAGTTTTTCCGGACAATCTATTATCTTCCGGCGGTCTTATCCGGTGTAGCAGTCTACTTTCTCTGGATGCAGCTTTTGAGTCCTTCGACTGGCCTTGTGAACACAATGCTCGGCTGGTTCGGCATTGATGGGCCGGCCTGGCTGTTTGATCCTGAATGGACCAAGCCTGCATTGTTATTGATGAAAATGTGGAGTGTTGGCGGAGGAATGCTATTATACCTGGCCATCATGCAAGGGGTATCGCCTCAAATGTATGAGGCGGCAGACATTGAGGGAGCTTCGCCATGGCAAAAGTTTTATCATATCACATTGCCAATGATTTCTCCGATCATCTTTTTTGATGTCATCACAAGTACCATTGGTGCTTTCCAAATCTTCCAGGAAGCATATGTAATGACCGAAAACGGAAGTGGCGGCCCTGGAAATTCCCTATTATTCTATAATCTGCATATGTGGAACAACGCCTTTGAGATTTTTAACATGGGTTATGCGTCCGCAATGGCATGGCTGTTGTTCATCATTGTAATGATCCTGACGGCAGTGAATATGAAGCTCGGGAAAAGATGGGTGCATTATGAAGGGGGTGACGGCAAATGAGTTCAACGACAGCCCCAAAATTTCATGAGACTAAGAAGTTCAAAGATAGGGTAAGACATACATTTGTGACGCTGTTGCTGATTGCCGGCAGTACGCTGATTTTACTGCCATTATGGTGGATGATCTCGACATCATTGAAATCACCTGCTGAGATTGCGCAATATCCCCCGACGTTTTTTCCTGAGGAGTTCAATTTCAACAATTATATCGAGGCCTGGCAGACTGCGCCTTTCACTCGTTGGGCTTTGAATACTCTTTTCCTTGCGACCGTCGGAACCATCGGAAGTGTAGTTGTTAACTCATTGGTGGCTTATGGCTTTGCGAAAATTAAATTCAGGGGCAGGAATGCTTTATTTGTACTGGTTCTCTCAACCATGCTTATCCCCGGATTTGTGACGATGGTGCCGCAATATATCCTTTTTTCAAAACTTGGCTGGGTGAACACATACTTGCCTTTGCTCGTTCCAGCATTTCTTGGCAGTGCTTTTTTCATATTCCTGCTCCGCCAGTTCATGATGGGGATTCCGAATGAACTGATCGAGGCGGCCGTACTTGATGGAGCGGGCCATTTGCAGATCTGGTGGCATATCATGCTGCCACTGACAAAGCCCGCTTTGATTACTGTAGCAATTTTCTCTTTCAATGGTGCATGGAATGACCTGTTGGGACCACTGCTGTACATCAATGATGAAAGCATGTACACCTTGCAGATTGGTCTGCAAACCTTCAAAGGTACTGTCCAGACGCAGTGGCATTATTTGATGGCAATGTCTGTCACGGTATTGCTGCCAGTTATTCTGTTATTCTTCTTTTTCCAAAAGTACTTCATAGAAGGCTCGAATATCTCATCCGGAACAAAGGGATGAAAAAAAGGATGCTGAAAAAATTCAGCATCCTTTTTTGAGGTTAATTTGTTACCGGGCAGGTGGTTAGCCATACGCCAGAGACACAGGTTCTGTAACCATTATAGTAGGCATATTTTGTGCATTGCCAGCATGTATAGCCCTCAGGATTTATATCGGTCTTACTTTTATAATCCTCTGTTGGACTGGTATTCCTGTTTGGATTTTGAGCAGAAGAGGCAATGACAGAACCAGAGAAAACAAGCAACAAAACAAAGGTCAACATGAATAGCTTTTGCATGATTCTTCCCCCTTATTTTTCAATAGCAGATAGTAAACTTTGTAAAAAATTTACTATTACTTTAAGGTACGGAATAGATGATTGGATTAGAATAGGACAAAATGTTTATTCGCCAAAAACCATCTTTTGTACCAGGAATTTTCCCAAGAAAAAAAGCCCGTAAAATTCGGGCTAGTTCAGAGTTGGCGTGTTGCTTTCATGTGGGGTCTCTTCTATGATGAGATGATTTGTACCCTGATTTTCCTTCCAGAGACTGAATTTTTCCAAATCGTTGGTGATTTGTTTCAGAACAAATCCAATCACGGCAGCATCATCGACTATTCCAAGCCCAATCAGGAAGTCTGGTATAAAATCGATGGGAGATACAAAGTAAATGATTGCGGCAATGATGGTCACTATTGATCCAGTCGGTATTTTTCGGTATTCTCCACGCCGCCAGGCTCCGACTAATTCGAACAAAAGCTGGAGGTTGTCCCAACTTTCAGCAAGGACCCCTTTGTTCTCATCAGCCTTTTTGCCTGCATCCTTTAAAAGAATATCCGTTTTTTCTGGCCGCTTGATATACTCTTTAGCTTTTGATTCAAATCTTTTATAGCCTTCTTCAAATTTTTTTGTACCTAACATGAAAAAACACCCTTCCGTCTCAGTTTCATTATTTTATATTTTTACCCTTAGATAACGGTAATCAAAACAAAACTGTTATCTGGTAATATTTTTCACAAGCAGCTGTCATCTTGTGATGGCGGTTTTTATTACTGTTTTTGGGGAATGTAGAAGATGATTAAAATAATTGACTTATCTTGTATATACAAGTACAATGAGAGCGTAAACATGATGTATATACAAGTGTTTTGGTTCAAAGCAATTTTTTTATATTAAATGAAAACGGTAACAGGAGGAGAGAAACTATGGATCGCAAAGCAGTTGAACAAATTGTTGAGGCTGTGGGCGGCAAAGAGAATATCGCCGCGGCTACTCATTGTGTGACAAGGCTTCGTTTTGCTTTAAAGGATGAAGGAAAAGTAGACAAGGATCAGCTAGAGAATAATGACCTTGTAAAAGGGTCATTTTCTGCGAATGGTCAATACCAGGTAGTCATTGGCCAGGGTCTTGTCGATAAGGTATACGCTGAAATGGTAGCGATTACCGGAATAGGAGAAGCTTCAAAACAAGAAATCAAAGATGCGGCAGCGCAAAACTTGAATCCCCTGCAAAGGGCGATCAAGACACTTGCCGATATCTTCATTCCAATCCTGCCAGCGATCGTGACTGCTGGTTTATTGATGGGTATCAATAATATCCTGACCGGAAAGGATATCTTCTTTGAAGGTAAGGCGTTAATTGATGTGTATACTGGCTGGGCTGATTTTGCCAGCATCATCAATTTAATTGCCAATACTGCGTTCGTGTTCCTGCCTGGTTTGATTGGCTGGAGTGCGGTAAATAAATTTGGCGGAAGTCCGCTTCTTGGTATTGTATTGGGACTTATGCTCGTCCACCCTGACCTGCTGAATGCATGGGGATACGGAGCAGCAAAAGAAATCCCTACATGGAATTTATTTGGACTGACTGTTGAGAAAGTTGGCTATCAAGGACAAGTATTACCAGTATTGTTAGCTTCTTATGTACTTGCGAAAATGGAAATTTTCTTACGAAAGCGTATCCCTGATGCTTTTCAGTTGTTGACGGTAGCTCCGATTGCTTTATTGGTAACTGGTTTCCTGTCATTCATCGTGATAGGGCCGATTACTTTTGCGATTGGGAACCTGATTACAGACGGTGTTGTCGGAATTTTTGATGCAGCACCTGCACTTGGCGGTTTAATTTACGGCGGACTTTATGCACCGCTCGTTATCACTGGTATGCACCATACCTTCCTTGCGGTTGACTTGCAGCTGATCGGATCAATTGGCGGAACATTCCTCTGGCCGATGGTTGCACTTTCAAACATCGCTCAGGGCTCGGCTGCTTTTGCAATGATGTTCGCTGAAAAAGATAATGAGAAATTAAAAGGTCTTTCCATGACTTCGGCCATTTCTGCATGGCTTGGAATTACCGAGCCTGCCATGTTCGGTGTGAATCTGCGCTACAGATATCCATTCATTGCAGCAATCATCGGTTCTGCAATCGCGGGAATCGTCATCACGCTTCGTGGTGTTATGGCACCATCAATCGGTGTGGGAGGCCTGCCGGCATTCCTTTCAATCTTCACTGAATTCTGGGGTGTGTTCTTTATCGGAATGGGCATTGCGCTCGTTGTACCGTTTGTACTGACATTCATTATGGCAAAGACGAGAAAGAAAAAAGAAGCATAAGCAGCTAGATTAATCCTGATGGAGGTGGAAGTTTTATCATGACTGAACCATGGTGGAAAAAATCGGTTGTCTATCAAATCTATCCAAAGAGTTTTTGTGATACGACCGGCAATGGAACAGGCGACCTTCCGGGGATTATCGCCAAACTTGATTATTTAAAAGAACTGGGTGTGGATGTCATCTGGCTTACGCCAATCTATGATTCACCTCAGCGGGATAACGGTTACGATATTAAGGATTACTTCAAGATCTATGAGGAATACGGGACGATGGAAGAGTTCGATCGTCTTCTTGAAGAAGCACATAAACGCGGCATCAAGCTGATCATGGATATCGTTGTGAACCACTCATCAACTGAGCATGAGTGGTTCCAGGATGCAAGGAAATCCAAGGATAGTCCATACCGTAACTATTATATTTGGAAGGATCCAAAAGAGGATGGAAGTGCCCCGACCAATTGGGAGTCCAAATTTGGAGGAAATGCCTGGGAGTATGATGAGGCGACAGGACAATACTATCTTCATTTATTCGATGTGACCCAGGCTGATTTGAACTGGGAAAATGAACAGCTTCGTAATGAAGTTTATGAAATGATGCATTTCTGGTTCAAAAAAGGCGTTGATGGCTTCAGGCTTGATGTCATCAATCTGATCTCAAAGGACCAGGACTTCCCTGACGATGACGGCTCGGTGCCTCCGGGAGACGGCCGTAAATTTTACACAGATGGCCCTCGAGTCCATGAGTATCTGCAGGAAATGAATCGAGAAGTATTCTCTAAATATGACAGCATGACGGTCGGCGAGATGTCTTCGACCACGATTGAGAACTGCATCAAATACTCGAATCCAGAGCGGAACGAATTGAGCATGACATTCAATTTCCATCATTTAAAGGTCGATTATGAAAACGGCGATAAATGGACACTGGCTGATTTCGACTTCCTCGCACTTAAGCGGATATTATCATTATGGCAAGAAGAAATGCATAAGGGCGGGGGATGGAATGCTCTGTTCTGGTGCAACCATGACCAGCCGCGTGTTGTTTCCCGTTATGGAAATGACGGTGAATACCACCGGGAATCTGCTAAAATGCTTGGGACTGCAATCCATATGATGCAAGGTACACCTTATATTTATCAAGGTGAAGAAATAGGCATGACCAATCCTTATTTTGAAAAAATTGAGGATTATCGAGATGTGGAATCCTTGAATATGTATAAAATCAAAAAAGAAGAAGGCATGCCTGAAGAGAAAATCCTAAAAATCCTGCAGAGCAAGTCACGTGATAATTCTCGGACGCCAGTTCAGTGGAATGCCGAGGAGCACGCCGGCTTCACAAAAGGGATTCCATGGATTGATGCAGCGAAAAATTATCAGAGTGTAAATGTTGAAAATGCGCTTGCAGATGAAAATTCAGTTTTCTATCATTATAAAAAGCTGATTCAACTACGAAAGCAATACGACATCATCACATATGGTGATTACCAGCTGATTCTTGAAGAACATCCAGAACTTTTTGCATATGTCAGGAACGGACAGGATGAAAAGCTGCTTGTTGTGAACAATTTTTATGGTGTAGATACGGTGTTTGAATTGCCGGATACAGTGGAAGCTGAGGGCTTTAAGGTAGAAATCCTGCTCTCTAACTATGCCGATTCGAGTAAAGATGTGTCACGGGTCAAGCTTCGTCCGTACGAATCTGTAGTGTATCATTTAACGAAATAAATCATTTGTGGAGGCCTGAATGGGGCCTCCACTTTTTCTGTTTATTGGAAAATGTAGAGAATAAGGTCATTTTCGTAGAGATTATCCTGGAGTTCGTAGAGAATATGGACGTAACCGTAGAGATAAACTGCAAAACTGTAGAGATTAGCGGCTAAAACGTAGAGATTGGACTGGTTTTAAAAAAGATCATTTTTACGGTGCTTATGGATATCAACAAAAGTGGCTCGTCCAAATATTTTACCAGTGTGCTCTTGCATGTTTGATAACCTAATCGCGGTGGAAAAAGTGAATATACGAATCCAATACGAAATGAGGTTTGCAAAATGGTACCGATTCAATCAAATATAGATGGAAAAGAGATCACAGTGGGTGATCTGAAGAAAAACCTGGAGCCGCTTGGCTTCACGCTGAACGGCAACTGGGAATATGACCATGCCTTCATCGATTATAAAATGAATGATGATCATGGTGACCAGCAGTATGTCAGGATTCCTTTCAAGTCTACGGGCGGCCCGCTTGATAATGAAGGAACATTCGTCCAGATTGGGACACCGTTCCTCCTGGATCACCAATTTGAAACAGATGTCGATGATGAAGGGAATATTGGTGCCCTGACTGGTTCTTTCGACCAGTTCAAATCACCTGCTGACAAGGACGCTCCATTTCCGGAGGAACTTGTGGAACGTGGAAAAGTATTGGTCAACAAAGCTGAACAGGCTTTGGGGACTTTATAAACGAAGAAGACAGCTTCCGATTAGGGAGCTGTCTTTTCTATAGATATAAGGAAAAAATGATATACTTGAAAGCATAAGTTGTAATCTGGAGCGTGAGTTTGACCATGGAGAATAAGTTATATTATCAAGATGCTTACATAAAAAGCTTTACAGCTGAACTGATCAGGCAGGGAGCCGATGAGTCAGGCAGGAATTATGCAGTATTAACTCAGACAGCTTTTTACCCGACAGGCGGCGGACAGCCATTCGATACTGGCATTCTGAATGGTGTAGAAGTTGTGGATGTCGAGGAAATTGACGGAGAGATACGCCATTACATAAATGAGCTGCTGGAAGAAGGAATGCCGATAGAAGGGGAAATTGATTGGGGCCGCCGGCATGACCACATGCAGCAGCATGCAGGACAGCATATTCTTTCGGCTGCTTTCGAGGAACTGTTTGGCTATAAAACAGTCAGTTTCCATTTAGGGAAAGATACGCTCACAATTGATTTAGATACAGAAAGTCTGTCAGCGGAGGAAGCTGACATGGTTGAGGAGCTGGCTAACCAGGTAATACTTGAAAATCGTCCAGTCATTACTAAATGGGTCGATGTTGACGAATTAAAGCAATACAAACTCAGGAAAGCACTGTCAGTATCGAACAACATCAGGCTCGTCATCATACCTGAATTTGATTATAACGGCTGCGGAGGAACACATCCAAACAGTACAGCGGAAGTAGGCCACTTGAAAATCCTTGGATGGGAAAGGCAAAAGAAAATCATCCGGGTTGAGTTTGTATGTGGGCAAAGAGTTTTGAGGAAGCTCGGGCAAAAGCATGAAATCCTAAAAGAGCTGTCGGTCCTGCTGAATGCATCTGAACAGGATATGGTATCGGCAGTTAATAGACTGCTTGGCCAGAAAAAGACAACTGAAAAGTCAATCGAGGAAATGAGAGACCAATTACTTAAATATGAAGCAGCTGATCTCGCAGAAGCCAATACGGGAGAAATTATCAGCCGTGTTTATCAAAACAGGGGTATCCAGGAACTTCAAAAGCTTTCCAGGTTGCTCGCTATACAGGCAGATGACAAGGTATTCCTGTTAGTGGCTGAAAACGAAGACAAACTTCAATTTGTTTTTGCCCGGGGTAAGAACGCCCGGGGAAATTTGAAAGATTGGTCAAAACATGCTCTATCATTAATTGACGGCAAAGGCGGAGGCAGCGATCAGCTTGTTCAGGGCGGAGGCAGGTTGATGCCAGGTGAGGAATTCATCAGAGAAATTACTAGGATTATCCAATAATATGAACGCCTAATGAAAAATCCAGCATGAATTCAGGAGTAATGACCCGGTTCATAAGGAGTGATTTTGGCAGTAAAGATAGTTTTCAAACCGATATTTTTTAAAAAATCTCAAAAACACCAACTAATAACCTATTTTTTACAGTGGAACTGGTTATAGATGAAAGTTTTACCATTTAAAAATAGGTTTGACTCCCTCATAATGGAATTCAACCAGAGAAATAGGGGGAATCAGAATGTATGAAGTTGAGAGAGGATCTGTAGAAGAGGCAATCATGATCCTGCAAAATCTCGGTCTTAAAGTGAATGAATACGAGAAGACGAATTCAATGATTCCAGTAGATAAATATAAAGAGTTATTGGAATTCACGATTGCAGTAGCCAGGAAAACGAATGATATCACTGTCACAATAGATGAACTTATGGACGATATTGAAGCGAGAATGGAATAACAGAAGAGCAGCCAGTGGGCTGCTCTTTTATTTGGTCTGGGTTTTATCGATATATTCAAAGAGGAACGACTGTCCATTTCGGTAAAAGCGCGGATCATAGACTCCGAGCTTCTTGCTATCATTGACGATGACCACAAATGGCGACCATTCGTACAGTGTCTTCGCTTCCGGTTTCTGCGCAAAAAGCCCATTCAGGTCTGTTTCCTCAGAAGAAGCGAGCTCATATTGCAGCTTTCTGTCAGTGAACAGATTGTCCTGAAAGATTTTAACATTGCTGTCGTTTTTCGCAATTACTGTATATGTCCAAGGAATAAAGCCTGCTGAAAGAGCAATCTGCTTATAATCATTTTCGTACTGATTATAGATTAACCAGCCCTGGACACTCTGGACAACAATGTGCAGCGCAATGAAAACCCATGCTAATTTAAAATAATAGGGGCTTTTCGCTTTATTTTTCCTGGAAGCAATAAAGGCTGTCCCAAGAATGACCCAGAATACAAAATCAATTATCGGTATTGTGCCGAAGGTGATCCTGATGTTTGAATACGGTTCTAGATAGCCTGTTCCCCAGGCATTGAACAAATCACTCGTATTATGGATAAAGACGGCCAGCCAGCCTAGGAAAAATAATTTGAGATCCTTCACTTTAAAAAGGAGAAAAGACAGCAATACAAATAACAATGCCCAAATTGGCGTCAGAAACACAGAATGGGTGATGCCTCTGTGCCACATCTGATAAAGTCCATCATTATCCCAAAATTGAGAAATGACGTCTATGTCAGGAATTTGGCTTGCGCCAACCGCGGTCAGCAAATAGGCACGCTTTTGAGTTTTCTCCATATGTTTTTTATCAACGGCTCCATATAAGGCTAAGCCGAATAATGTATGGGTAACTGAATCCACTTTCGCACCTCCTGAAATATTATTATAATGCTTCCAGGAAAATAATTAAAAGTTCTGATATGCATTTGCAGGATTGCAAACTTTCCGCCAGAAAGATAAGATTAATTTTATGAGGAATTTTGCCTTTAAACAGAAAGGAAACATCAAATCATGAAAAAATTACAAGATGAAGTATTATCACGCAGAACGTTTGCGATTATATCCCACCCGGATGCCGGGAAAACGACGCTTACGGAGAAATTGTTGTTATTCGGCGGCGCCATCCGTGATGCGGGTACTGTAAAAGCGAAGAAAACAGGGAAGTTTGCAACCAGTGACTGGATGGAAATCGAAAAGCAGCGCGGAATTTCCGTAACCTCCAGTGTCATGCAATTCGATTATGACGGTTTCAAGGTGAACATTCTCGACACACCTGGACACCAGGATTTCTCCGAAGACACCTACAGAACATTGACAGCTGTTGACAGCGCTGTGATGATCATCGACTCAGCAAAAGGGATTGAGGACCAGACGCTCAAGCTCTTCAAGGTTTGCCGCATGAGAGGGATTCCAATCTTCACTTTTATCAATAAGCTGGATCGCCAGGGGAAAGCGCCTCTTGAATTATTAGCTGAACTTGAAGAAGTGCTTGGCATCGAATCTTATCCGATGAACTGGCCAATCGGAATGGGTAAAGAATTCCTCGGAATCTATGACCGTTTCAATAACCGGATCGAGCAATTCCGGGTTGATGAAGACAAAAGGTTTATTTCGTTAAATGAGGAAGGCGAAATTGATGGAGACCATTCTATAAAAGAGTCTTCACTGTATGAACAGACATTAGAGGAAATCATGCTTTTGGATGAGGCGGGAAATGAATTTTCCAAGGAAAAGATTGTCGATGGTACATTAACGCCGGTATTCTTTGGCAGTGCCTTGACGACTTTCGGAGTCCAGACATTCCTTGATTCATATTTACAATTCGCACCTGCGCCACAGCCAAGGAACTCTACGGCAGGAGAAATTGATCCTAAATCTGAGGAATTCTCAGGATTTATTTTCAAAATCCAGGCCAATATGAACCCGGCCCATCGTGACAGAATTGCTTTTCTGCGCATTTGCTCAGGAAAGTTCGAACGGGGAATGACCGTCCAGCTTAGCCGGACAGGAAAAACAATGAAGCTGGCGCAGTCCACCCAGTTCATGGCTGATGACCGCAGTACCGTTGAGGAAGCCGTTGCCGGTGATATCATCGGACTTTACGACCCGGGCACATACCAGATTGGCGATACCATCGTATCTGGCAAGGAAGGGTTCCTATATGAAAAACTTCCGCAGTTCACACCCGAGCTTTTCGTTAGGGTTTCGGCCAAGAATGTCATGAAGCAAAAGCATTTCCATAAAGGAATCCAGCAGCTTGTCCAGGAAGGAGCCATCCAGCTGTTCAAGACATTGAAGACGGAAGAATACCTTCTCGGTGCTGTCGGACAGCTTCAATTCGAAGTATTCGAAGCCAGGATGCGGAATGAATATAATGTTGAAGTCATCATGGAAAGACAAGGCTCCAAAATTGCCCGCTGGATCGAAGGCGACGATGTGAACGAGAATCTGTCCAGCTCCCGAAGCCTGCTTGTGGCGGACCGCTTTGACAAAAAAGTATTCCTGTTCGAAAATGAATTTGCCCTACGATGGTTCCAGGATAAAAATCCGGAAGTAAAACTTTATAACCCTATGGATGTATCCTAAACAATTTGAGTCGGCATAATTTGCCGGCTCTTTTTTGTGGGATTGGCAATCAACCGGCTTCTTTGTGGGTCTGTTTTGGACCAGAAAAGATAAAAAGCCATGCGATGGGGATCAGCGGATGTGAGGATCTGCCCGAAAGCCTGCTATGACGGCAATTTTTTATCAGAGTTTTCTCTGATTTGCGCCCGAAATCAGGAAGGGTCATAGAATATGGTCCGAGCTTGCTGCGTTCTCCGCCCGAAACCAGGAAGGGTCCAAGAATACGGTCGGAGCTTGCATTGTTCTGCGCCCGAAACCAGGAAGGGTGCAAGAATACGGTAGGAGCTTGCTTCCTCCTTCGTCCGAAACTAGGAGGGGTCCATTAATACAGTCGGAGCTTGCTTCGTTCTGCGCCCGATACCAAGAAGTGGCCATGCATATGGTCGGAGGTTGTTCCACACCATGCTCGAAATCCTGCTAGAAGGATGCTTCAATCGCTTCTGCTCAAGTGCATGTCAGAACACCGCCTCCAAACTACAAACATACGACAGTTTTTTTCTTGACGTTCTATTACTTTCATAATATAGTATTAGTATTCTATAACGCTTTTATGCATAAAAGCGTTTAAGTGAAAAAGAAATATAGTGCTGACAGAAACTAGTAGAATCCCCATGAGCAGCAAATAGAAACTGGATGGCAGATGAAAATCCAGGCAGTGGCAGATTCGAAATACACCTGTCTCAAAAAGGCACTGTTAATGAAGTGGGTAGACAAATTGTTTGCCAATTAGGGTGGTACCGCGGAGCTCCTTCGTCCCTATACGTTGAGGAGTTTTTTGCATTTTACAACTAATTGGAGGAATCAGCATGATACATCAAAATGAATCCATCACATTAAAAACTTCGGAGGCCGCAGCGGTTATAGTGCTGCTTTTGGCAGGTATAAGCTATGGCATGATCAAGCTGGAATTAATGCCCCATATTCCTGTCATCATGGGAATCATGGCGCTGATGATTTATGGATTATTGAAAAAAATTAAGATGGCCGATCTTGAAAAAAGTATGGTTGAAGGTGCAAAGGCCGGCCTTGGCGCAGTAATGATATTTTTCTTCATCGGCATGCTTGTCAGCAGCTGGATTGCTGCTGGTACCATTCCGACTCTGATATTTTTTGCATTCGATCTGGTGACTGGCAAATGGTTCTATGCAATTGTCTTTATCATCACATCTATAGTTGGATTGAGCATAGGAAGTTCGTTGACCACATCGGCAGTGATTGGGGTAGCTTTCATTGCAGTCAGTGAAGCACTGGGTTTCTCCCTGGCTATCACAGCCGGAGCGGTGATTTCTGGTGCCTTTCTGGGGGATAAAATGTCGCCGCTATCTGATACGACGGTGCTCGCTTCAACCACTGTTAAGGTGGACCTGTTTGAACATATTAAAAATATGTCCTGGACAACGATCCCTGCTTTCTTCATTTCACTTATTTTATTTGGGTTTCTATCGCCAGAGCTCCATTCAGCGGATTTCACCCAACTAGCGAATTTGCAGAACACCCTTATGAAGATGAACCTTGTACACTGGTACTCTTTGATTCCGCTGGCGGTCATCTTGGTTCTGGCTATTAAAAAAGTATCATCAATTATAACCCTTGCAGCAGGGACTCTCACAGCGATGGCAATCAGTATGTTCATTGTCCCAAAGCAAGAGTGGAAAGCGCTGCCGGAAATTTTATATTCTGGCTATGTTTCCGAAAGCGGAAATGCCCAGTTGGATTCACTGTTGTCAAGGGGCGGAATTGAAAGCATGTTTTTCTCCATATCACTGGTTCTTCTTGCCTTGAGCATGGGCGGATTGTTATTCAAACTCGGGGTACTGCCCTCGTTATTACAAGGTCTTGCCGGCAGGCTTGAAAAAGGACCTGTGCTGATTGGTTCAGCCGCATTGTCTGCTCTCGGAATCAATTTGCTGATCGGTGAGCAATACCTTTCGATCCTTTTGACAGGGAATACATTCGCAGACCATTTTGAAAGAGCCGGGCTGCATGCGAAAAACCTGTCCCGAGTCCTCGAAGATGCAGGAACGGTAACCAATCCGCTTGTTCCCTGGAGCGTTTGCGGTGTTTTCCTCAGCAGCGTCCTGGGAGTCAGCACAATGGAGTATGTTCCCTTTGCATTCTTTTGCCTGCTGTCACCTGTATTGACCCTTGCAGCAGGTTTCACCGGTATAACTTTATCAAAGACTAGGAAAAACGCGGTAGCTTAGGCTCCTGCGTTTTTTATGCCGAGTATGTGCCCGAAATCCAAGAGAACAGAGGATTTGGGTAACATAAACTCTGAATATGTACCCGAAACCCGTGAGAACAGAGGATTTGGGTAACATAAACCCTGAATATGTGCCCGAAATCCAAGAGAACAGAGGATTTGGGTAACATAAACCCCGAGTATGTGCCCGAAATCTAAGAGAACACAGGATTTGGGTAACATAAACCCCGAGTATGTGCCCGAAACCAGGAAGAACAAAGGATTTGGGTAACATAAACCCCTAATATGTGCCCGAAACCAGGAAGAACAAAGGATTTGGGTAACATAAACCCCTAATATGTGCTCGAAACCCGTGAGAACAGAGGATTTGGGTAACATAAACCCTGAATATGTACCCTTAATCCAAATAACTATCAAGTTGGGGCACCCGCCCTAATGAGAAATCTGGTGTCAGTTAGGGGATTTGAGTTTGAATAATCCGTTGCTTCATTTAAAATGGAGGGTATGTTGAAAATTGTTCTAAACATTGCATATTGGATAGTTGAATTATCCTTGATGCTTCACTATATTAAGTATGGTATCTTTAAAAAAATGTCCGGTCAGTCATAAGGTTTTACCGCCGAAAGGAGTTAGCGTATGAAAGTCAGCAATTTTTCGATCAGGAGACCTGTTTTTACATTGGTTACGATGTTTTTGGTCTTGATTCTCGGGGTGGTTTCATTGATGAGGATTCCTTTGAAGCTCATTCCGGATATAAATCCGCCTGTTGGTGTGGTGGTGACGAATTATCAGGGAGCAAGTCCTGAAGAGGTTATGGAGAAGGTGACGAAGCCGCTGGAGGCGAATCTGGCTACACTGCCGGGAATCAAAACGATGACATCGACTTCCCAGGAGGGTGCAAACCTGATCCTGATGCAGTTTTCATGGACCACCAATATTGATGATATACAGGATGAGGTCATCCAAAGGCTGGATATGACGCCTATTCCGGACGATGCGAACAAGCCAAGGTTCATGAAGTTTGACCCGTCTCAATTCCCTATCATCCAGCTATCACTAAGCTCTGGAAAGGATGAATCGGCGTTAAGAGAACTTGCGGAAGAGCTCGAATTGGAACTCACCAAGGTTGAGGGGGTTGCAAGCATCAATTTATCGGGCACATCCGTACGTGAAGTGAGGGTGAAACTGGACCAGGAAAAGTTGAGGGATTATAAGCTGAGTCAGTCGGACATTGTCGATCTAATCAGAGCGAATGATGTCTCGATGCCAGGAGATACGATTTTGACCGACGGCAAAGAACTGACCACGAGGGTCATCAGTACTCTGGATTCGCTGGATACATTGAAGAATCTGACGGTGTTCACCAATCCGGTGACCAAACAAAAGGTGACCCTGGATGATGTCGGAAACGTCGAACTGCAAAAACAGGATGACCGGACGATCACAAGGACGAATCAGACTCCGTCAGTGCTGCTGAGTGTCCTTCAGCAGTCTGATGCGAATACGGCAGCAGTATCAAAAGCGTTCCTTGATGAGCTTGAAACCTTGCTTGAGAGAGATAAATACGCTGGAATCAAGTCTGATGTACTCTTTGACCAGGGCGATTATATAAAACTGGCGATCGGCAATATTTCAAACTCGCTTATTGTCGGAGGCCTATTGGCGATGCTGGTGCTGTTCTTCTTCCTGAGAAATGTGAAGAGTCCGCTCATCATCGGGATTGCTATTCCTTATTCTGTTATTTTTACGTTCGTATTGATGTTTTTCGCTGACTTTACATTGAATATCATGACGCTTGGCGGCCTGGCTCTCGGAATCGGGATGCTCGTGGATAATGCCATTGTCGTCATTGAAAATATTTACCGGCATCTGTCAATGGGCAAGGATTCGAAAACCGCTGCCAGGGATGGTTCCAGGGAAGTTGGTGCTGCAATTACTGCTTCGACTTTGACGACAGTTGCCGTGTTCTTGCCGGTTGTATTCATATCCGGAATCATAGGGGAACTGTTCACAGAGTTTGCATTGACGATTTCATTCAGTTTGTTTGCATCATTGGTTGTCGCTTTGACAGTTGTCCCGATGCTGGCAAGCAGGCTGCTGAAGGCGCCTAAGAAAAATATTGAAGCGAGAAGGCAGCGCTCCAGCTCGATGAGAGGACTTGAGAAATCAGTCAGGTGGGCTCTGCGTCATCGTTTTGCCGTCATTCTGATCACACTGCTGATGCTTGCCGGAGGCGCTTATGGAGTGACGACGGTCGGTACGCAGTTCATCCCGCCTACAGATGAGGGCTTCTTCAGCATCAGGGTTAATCTTGAAAATGGATCAGCTTTGACAGAGACCGAAAAGGTTTTGTCAGCGTTGGAAGATAAGTTGAAAGATGAAGAAGATGTAGATGTATACGTAAGTCTGGTCGGAACAACCCAGGAGGCCTCCTTCAGAGGTACTACAAACACGAATATCGGGGAATTGTATGTAAAAATGGATGAGCTGGAGGAAAGAGAAATCAGCACCTTCCAGTTTGTCGATGATGTAAAAAAAGAACTTGAGCAAGCTGCAGCTGAGGCAAACAGCAGTGCCGAGCTGAGTTTCAATCTCCAGTCCACATCAGGTTCTGCTCCTAATACACTTACATTCAATGTTCGTGATTCCAGTGAAAAAAGGCTGGATGAATCGGTTGGAAAAATATATGATTCCCTGAAGGATTTGGACGATGTCAATGAATTGACGACGAGCCAAAATGACACTGTCGAAGAAGTCCAGATCACTGTTGACAGGGAAAAGGCTCTCGCACAGGGTCTTGCACCAGCGCAAGTTGCGATGGTGGTCAACAATGTGACAAGAGGGGATATGGCGACCCAAATGCCTGGAGAGGATGAAGAGATTCTCGGTGTTTTTGTGGAATATGACCGCAATGTAACCCAGAATATCGATAATCTAAAGAAACTGCTGATCAAGAAGCCTGATGGCAACTATGTTTCACTTGGCCAGATTGCCAATATTGAAACGGGCAGCGGACCTGTTAAAATCCAGAGAATCAATCAGCAGGGTGCAGTTGAATTCACAATGAAATACAAGTCTTCAACGAATCTTGGAGATATGTCCAAACAAGTGGATAAAAAGATAGAAGAGCTTGATTTGCCTGATGAAACCGAGATTGTATTCAGTGGGGACAGAGAACTCCTCGAATCTTCAATTGATGACTTGCTTCTAGCTTTCGTTCTTGCAATCATCCTGATTTATCTTGTCATGGCTGCGCAGTTCGAATCATTGAAGTATCCATTTGTCATCATGTTCACTGTGC
Source organism: Mesobacillus sp. AQ2 (assembly GCF_030122805.1). NCBI lineage: Bacteria > Bacillati > Bacillota > Bacilli > Caryophanales > Bacillaceae > Mesobacillus > Mesobacillus sp. AQ2. The sequence goes on from NZ_CP126080.1 coordinate 1,588,780, forward strand.
CGTTGATGGTAATTGGAGTTGCCATTGCATTGACCGCAACGCAAACTCCAGTCAGCTTAACCGTAATTATCGGTATTATTGTCCTTGCAGGGATTGTAGTGAACAACGCGATTGTGATTGTCGATTACATCAATCAGAAGAAGGAGCGCGGTTTGAATCCGCATGAGGCGATTGTTCTGTCGGTAAAAGACCGCGCACGTCCAATCCTGATGACGGCTTTAACTACGATTCTTGGTTTGATTCCGCTCGCACTTGGAATTGGCGAAGGAACTGAAATCAATCAGCCAATGGGGATCACTGTTATTGGCGGTTTGATCAGCAGTACGTTCCTGACACTGTTCGTGATACCGGTTGTCTACAGCTTTTTTGACAGGGATTATCGCAGAAGAAATAAAATGTATGCAACACCAGATGGCCATCTTGTACCAGCTTATCTGCTGAAAGAGCATATAGATCCTGAATATGAAACAGGAGTGGAGCAGCGGACAGAATCCTTCCTAAAAGGGAAATACTCGAAGGAAGAGATGACAGGTATGCTTGAGGAACTTCTCCAACAGATCAAAGAAGAAGATTCAACTCAAGATTTTAGAAGAAGAAGATAAAAAGTGATGCCTGGCAGAAATCAGCCAGGCATTTTTTAGTGGCGTGTGAACTTCACGATAAAAAAGGGACTTCAATCAAAAATCATACCCGTTATTCATCGTATTTTTCAGAATAGTCAGCAAAGTGATTGCGGATGTAAGCGCTTATCGATAAAATATAGCTAATTACTGTGTTTAGGAGGACGTTCATGGAATACGGATATTTTTTCACTGGCTTTCCAGGATTCATCAGCAATCAATTGATTAGGGAAGTATTACGGAGAAATGAAGGGAAAGGGACAGTTTATGTCCTGGTATTGCCTTCTATGGCTGATAAGGCAGAGGCTGAAAGGGCTTCAATTGTTGGGGATCTTAACCTTGATGAAAGTCAATTTGAGATTATAACAGGTGACATAACGGTTTCAGGTCTGGACATAGTTCCGGAAAAGGCTGATCAACTTGAGAATACCGTCACCCATGTCTTCCACCTTGCAGCTATATATGATCTGGCAGTTCCTAAGGATATCGCTTACCGGGTGAATGTTGAGGGGACCAGGAATGTGAATGAATGGGTGGAAAAATTAAAAAATATCCAGCGCTACACGTATTTCAGCACAGCATATGTTGCCGGTAAACGAGAGGGAATCCTTTATGAAGATGAATTAATAAAGCCACCAGGATTCAAAAACTTCTATGAGGAGACTAAATATGAAGCTGAAGTTCTGGTAGACTCGCTTAAGTCAGAGATTCCGGTCACCATTATCAGGCCGGGAATCGTTAAAGGTCATTCAAAAACAGGGGAAACCATAAAATTTGATGGACCATATTTCATCATGAATTTTATCGACCGGCTTGGCTTCATGCCTTTCTTGCCTAAGCTTGGCACGGGCGAAACAGTTGTCAATCTAGTTCCTGTGGATTATATTATTGAAGCGACCACCTATTTAACATTTGCAGAAATCGGGTCAGGCAAAACGTATCATCTCACTGATCCGAAACCTTACAAAGTATCAGAGCTGTATGAAATGATGATGTTTGAATTGCTGAAGAAGCAGCCAGTGGGTTCGGTGCCTTTGTCCCTGGCTAAAGCAGGGCTTCATTTCAGGGGCTTGAGAAGGTATCTTGGTGTTGAAAAGGAGGCGCTCGATTATTTTACATGGAAGGGCCGATTTGACTCTTCCCAGGCCCAGGACGACTTGAAAGACTCAGGGATCGTATGTCCGGATTTCAGGGATGGGATTGCTGCAATGGCAGCCTTTTACCGGGAGAATAAGCATAAGCCGCATTATCAGATAAACATAATATAAATACTTGATTAGTATAGGCAGGTGAATGAGTATGCATTCAGTTGAAGATGTGCGGAGAATGCCGGTTGCCGCACCGGCTACAGGAAAAATAATCGCTGAAATGGAAGAGACGCCTGTCCATGAAATGCCGTACTTTTACGAACGGGGAAGGAAGGCCGTCGCCAGTTGGAGTACTTTGCCAATCGCCCAGCGGATCGGTTTTTTAAGAAAGCTAAAACAATTGATGGTAGATGAGATGGACGAAATTGCGCGGGTCATTTCTGATGACACAGGGAAGGTGCTCACCGAAGCTATTGTGGCTGACATTATGCCAACACTCGATGCGATCGACCACATCATCAGGCATGCTGAAAAGGTCCTGGGCAGGCAAAAAGCAAAGACACCATTATTGCTATTCGGCAAGAAATCGTTCATCGAGTATATGCCTCGTGGGGTGGTTCTCGTAATCTCTCCATGGAATTATCCTCTTCAGCTGGCGATGGTTCCTATGATAAGCGCGTTGGCAGGAGGGAACTCTGTTATTTTGAAACCCTCAGAGGTAACCCCGCTAGTCGGAAAATGTATCGAAGACCTGTTCAAGCGTTCGGGATTCCCTGATGGCACAATACAGGTTGCCCACGGAGGAAAAGAAGTGGGCGCCGCTTTCACTGCTGGCAAGCCGGATTATATCTTTTTCACGGGCTCTGTACGCACCGGAAAGATCATTCAGCAGCAGGCAGCTAAGGATTTAATTCCGACTACCCTGGAACTTGGGGGGAAAGACCCGATGGTTGTATTCGGGGATGCCAACCTGGATCGGGCAGCGAAGGCTGCTGTCTGGGGTGCTTTTACTAATAGCGGCCAGGTTTGTATGAGCGCTGAGCGTCTATATGTTGAACGGACAGTTTATGGGGAATTTCTTGAGAAATTGAAAGGTGAAGTCCATTCACTGAGACAGGGTGATGGCATCGATGATGATGTAGGTTCCATGACTTTTCCAGCCCAGAAGAACGTGGTGAAGGAGCAGCTGGATGAAGCACTTCTGCGCGGAGCTAAATTGGCTACTGGACTTAAACCGGAAGATTGGAAGGAAGGCATGTTCCTGCCGCCAACTGTCGTGACGGATGTTGAACAGGATATGAAGATCATTCAGGAGGAGACATTCGGCCCCTTGCTTCCTGTGGTCCCGTTCGATACGGAAGGAGAGGCGATTGCCTATGCTAATGGCACTGCTTTTGGGTTAAATGCGAGTGTATGGACAAAGGATAAGGAAAAAGCGCGCCGTGTTGCGTCCCGGCTGGTGTCCGGCGCTGTCGTCATCAATGACGTCATTATCACCGTAGCCAATCATGGTCTCCCGTTCGGAGGTGCAAAGGAAAGTGGCATTGGGCGATACCATTCTGAAGCAGGGTTGAGGATCTTTTGCCATGAAAAAGCGATCATGGAAGACCAGGGACTCATGAAATCAGAGATTCAATGGTATCCTTATAAAGGAAAGTATCCTTTATTCCTAAACTTGTTCAAGAGCTATTTTTCCGAAAAAAGAGATTGGGTCAACTTTGCAAAGAACTATCTCTCACTATTAAGAAGCAATAAATAAATGTTTAGCCGTTCCTTATCCAGGGACGGTTTTTATTTTTGTTTGCTATAGTGGAGATTTTATATGGATTAACGGGTATTTAAGATTATTTCTTAACAATTATCTGGAAAAATGATAATTCAAGGCACAATTTGGACAATCTAAAACAAGTAGAAGAACGAAAAGGATAAAAAAGACCCAATTCGAAATTGAAGGAATTTGGGCAATCATATATTGAAAGTCCAATAAATTGTTTAAAGGATGAAACCTGTCGTGGCGATAAAAAAGAAATTAACCAAACTAGAAGCGGTAATGTGGAGCATCGCACTGCCTGGATTTGCCCAATTGCTGACGGGCAATCTTGTGAAGGGCATATTATTTGTCTTACTAGAGTTCCTTGTTAACGTGCAAAGTAATTTTAACAAAGGAATAATGTACAGCTTTCTTGGTGAAACGGGAATGGCCATGCAGGTTATGGATTATCAGTGGCTGATGTTTTACCCCTGTCTATATATGTTCGCCATGTGGGATGCATACAGGAGCGTGATGCCGGAAGATGAAAAAATCACGTTTTTGCCTTTCGTTTTTTCGGCCTACTTTGTGACTGTTGGTTTGATGATCTCACCCAAGATCAACATTCTTGGTATCTTTCCCGGTCCTGTGTTTTTGCCGATGATGTTCGTCATTCCTGGTGTACTGGTCGGTTTAATGATCAGGAAACTGATTTTAAGGTTCTATAGCGAATAAACCATCTACATACTAATCCTGCCCGGTTTTTAAAAAATCAATGATAAAACAATGAAGGGATAATTCCGGTCGATTACAGGCTGGAATTTTTTATTTTTTTTATAAAACCCCCATAACCCCCCAAGTGCAAACGTAACCATTTAGTGATTAAAGCGGCCGCTCTTAAAAACACATGAGGTGAACAGAGAATGAAAAAACTATCTAACCAAGAGATGAAGAAAATCGCAAAGAGTACTCTAGCTTTAGTGCTTGCTGGAACGTTCACTTTTTCTCCAATTGCAATGGCAGAAGAAAACCATTCTGAGCTTGAGCCAGTAGAACTGCAAAATATCAGCCCGGAAGAAATTGAAGATGCAAAATCTCAGGTAGAAGAATTAGAAGAAATCAATCCAACGTTGATTCCTGGGGACTTCTTCTACTTTACCAAAATAGTCTTGGAGAAAATCAGGCTTGCTTTTACATTTGATCAGGCTGAAGAAGCAGAATTGCTCGCTACATATGCATCTGAACGCCTAGCTGAGGCTAGTGCATTGTTCGCAGAAGGAAAAGAAGAAGAAGCGCTTAAAGTGATTGAAGCGGCAGTTCAATATATGGAAACCTCTCAGGACATCGTTGACGAGGAAACCTCAACAGAAGAAGAAATAGCTGCTGAAGACGGCAAAGTTTCTGAAGAAGATGGTGAAGGTACAGAAGCTGAGTCTGCTGAAGAAGGGGAACCAGCTGACGATTCGGATGCTGTTGAGCAAACTGAAGAAGAGACAGACGAAGCCACTGAAGAAGAAGCGGTTGAAAATGAAGGCGAAGAAGCTGTAAGTGTAGATCCTTTTGAGGAAATCGAAGGAATGCTAAGGCAGAATATCATTGCATTAAAAGCGGCTATGGAACATGTCGGCAATGAAAATGCAAAAGCACAGCTTCAAAAGAATATTGATAAGACATACGCCAAGATGGCAAAGAAATTGGCTAAAATAGAAGAAAAGTATGGTGAGAAACCAGCAGAGGAAGAAGAAACTGCTGAACCTGTTGAATTAGAACCAGTGGTTGAGCCAGACCTCCTGCCTGCAGATGAAACACCTGAGATTGAAGATGAAGCGGCAAATTCTGAAGAGACAATGCCTGTGGATGATGATTCAGTAGTCGCTGCTCCTGTAAAGGCGGAAAAAGAAAAAGCCAAGCAAGAGCGTAAAGCTGAAAAGGCTGCTGTGAAACAAGAGCGTAAAGAAGCGAAGCAGCAGGTGAAAGAAGAAAAGCGTCAGGCAAAGCAAGTTAAGAAAGAAGAAAAGCACCAGGCTAAACAAGGGAAGAAAGAAGAAAAGAAACCACAAAACAAAGCACAACACGGCAATGGCCACGGAAAAGGGAACGACAAAAATTAATATCGTTTTGAACAATAGACTCGAAAAGATAGCCAGTAACGGCTATCTTTTCCCTGCCTAACCACAATAGAGAAATTGACAGATATGATATAATGTGTGGAGGAAAAGAGGTGAGGCTATTGCTAAGTTTATTGTTCATGGCAAAGAAAAAGCGCAGGCCGCTGGAAGAAACCGTTGAGAAAATCCACCAGGGGGATGCTGCACTTAGAGAAGAATTAATTGATTCTTACAAACCTTTTATTGCCAAGACTGTTTCGTCTGTCTGCAAGAGGTACATACATGAGTCTGACGATGAATTTAGCATTGGCCTCATCGCCTTTAATGAGGCAATCCAGAAATATTCATCCGAAAAAGGGAATTCCTTGTTAAGTTTTGCAGAAGTAATGATCAAGCGTAGGGTAATTGATTATATCCGCCAGCAGAGCAGGAATCAAAACCTGAGCTTTAATATCGCTAATGACCCAAATGAGGAAGAGCAGCATCGGTCAACACTTGAAGATGAACTTTCACTTGATGAGTTCCGTAAAAAGACAGAACAGGAACTGAGAAGAGAAGAAATCATCCAATTCCAAACGATATTATCTGAATTTGATTTGTCATTCCAGGACTTACTGGTGCAATCACCAAAGCATGCTGATGCCCGGAAAAATGCCATGCTCGTCGCGAAGGCGATGGTAGAAAATGAAGAATTGAAGGGCTTGCTGCTTGAGAAAAAACGATTGCCAATCAAGCAACTGGAAGAAATGGTCAAAGTCAGCAGAAAAACTATAGAGAGAAACAGAAAATATATTATTGCAATTGCACTTATTTTAATTGGGGATTATGTGTTTTTAAAGGATTATATTAAAGGGGTGTTGGAGACATGAGAAAAGGAGTAATCCTTGAAATCAATGAGCTATACCTAACATTGTTGACCCCCGAAGGCGAGTTTTTGCGCGCCCGAAAGCTTCAGCAAGACTATCAGGTTGGAGAAGAAATTCACTTTTTTCCAGAATCGGAAACAGTAAAGAGAAAAAAGTTCGACGTTTCAGTTTTAACTAGTCTTAAGGCAAGGTCAATTATGCTGGCTGCAGCGCTTATGCTCGTTATGGCCGCGATCCTGCCGGTATACCAGGACGGACAGGTATACGCATATATGTCCATAGATGTGAACCCGAGCATTGAATTGGCGGTCAATGATGATTTGAAGGTTCTTCAAATGAAAGGGTACAATCCTGAGGGGAAAGAAATTATCACAGAAATTGAGGGCTGGAAGAAGAAAGATGCCGCCCTTGTTGCAGAGATGATCCTTGATAAAATCGAAGCCCAGGGATATTTCAACAATAAGAATGAAGTCGTCATTGCTACTGTCCATAATACAAAGGCAAGAAAATCAGTGGACCAGAAATTGGAACAAAAAATTGCTGAAATTAAGAAGACAACAACTGATGAAGACCTGAACCTTAAGTTAATGGAAGCAACAAATGAAGACAGGGAGAAGGCTGTTAAGCAGGGTGTTACAACTGGTGTGTATAAAGAGAAGCAAAAATCTGCTGCACCGAATCCTGCTGCAAAGCCGGTTGAAAAAGAAAAGAAAGCCGAGCCGAAGAAAGAGAAGAAGGAGCCAGTCCAACAGCCTGTAAGGCAGGAACCGGAGCCGGAGCAAAAAAAGAAGGAAGCACCCGGCCAGGTAAAGAAAGAAAAGCCGGAGCCTCCAAAAGGCAATTCAAATTCAGAACCGCGAAGGAATCCAGCTCCTGATATAAAGAATGAGAAAAATAATGCCGTATTGAACAGCAATAGCCACTCAAATAACAATCATGCTAATAATGGGAGAACTAAGCCTGATCAAAGCGGACAAACTTACAAACAAGAAAAAAAAACGAACAAGAATCAAAACCACAATAATGGCCGAAGAGGAAACGCAGGGAACACCACAAAAGACAACTCAGGCAAAAAATAGAGAATTTTAAAAGTCCGGAACATGATTCCGGACTTTTTCCATGTCAATATTCAGTTTTAGCCAAGATGATATTGCTGAGGAATTGATTGATTTATTCTTGTCTTTGTCCAGAAAGCTGGGCCTGAGCCTGCTGAACTAAACGCTTGGTGATTTCTCCTCCAACTGAACCATTCGCTCTTGAAACAGTATCAGAACCGAGGCTTACACCGAATTCCTGTGCAATCTCATATTTAACCTGGTCCATAAATTGTTCCACACCAGGCACAAGCAATTTATTTGAATTTCGAGCCATGCCGTCATCTCCTTTGAGTCGATTACAGAGATCATTTCTCTGTAACGATAGTTTTGTCAATCCTGGTGAGAACATGAATGGTAACTTTTAATATTTTGGATAAAGTTTTCCGGAAATGTACAATATCAAGGTAACTGCAGAAAACACTTTATTAATCAATTGGTTTTCTTTATCATAGATAATAATGAATTAGGCCAGAAAGGATTCAATCATGTGGACTAATATTAGAAGAAGATTAGACAAATTAGCTCCGGCACAAATCATTGTGGCGTATTATTTAATTGCGGTAATTGTCTCAATGATTCTATTGAGCTTGCCAGTTGCCATACAGCCCGGTGCAAAATGGACTTTTATGGACGCTTTGTTCACTGCAGCAAGTGCTGTCAGTGTCACAGGGCTTTCGGTTGTCATACTTCACGACACCTTCACTGTTACAGGAATCTTTATCCTTATGTTTGTGCTACAGTTTGGCGGTATAGGCGTCATGGCGCTTGGCACCTTTTTCTGGCTGATCATCAGGAAGAAAATTGGCTTGAAAGAACGCAGGCTGATTATGATGGATCAGAACCAGACCAGTATGTCCGGACTAGTAAAAATGCTGAAGGATATTCTGGTCATTATTGTCATTATCGAGTTAGTCGGTGCATTATTGTTAGGGTTGTATTTTCTTCAATACTTCCCAACATGGCAGGAAGCTTTTCTCCACGGTTTGTTTGCATCCGTAAGTGCTACAACCAATGCAGGTTTCGATATTACAGGAGCCTCTTTGATTCCGTACGCCCAGGATTATTTTGTGGTGATAATCAATATTCTCTTGATTACACTAGGGGCAATTGGTTTCCCTGTGCTGATAGAATTGAAAAGTTTTCTTTTCAGGAGAAAAAAGAGTACACCATTTCATTTTTCACTTTTCCTGAAGATCACTACACTGACGTTTCTCATTCTCTTGATTTTCGGAACAATCGCTATTTGGGGTCTGGAATTCAACCATTTCTTCTCAGATAAGTCTTGGCTTGATTCGTTCTTTTATGCATTTTTTCAATCGGCGACAACAAGAAGTGGCGGTATGGCGACTATGGATGTCAATGATTTTACAGACCCGACACTATTCCTGATGGCAGCCCTGATGTTTATAGGTGCTTCACCAAGCTCTGTTGGCGGTGGAATCCGTACGACTACTTTTGCACTGAACCTCTTGTTCCTTTATCATTTTGCCCGAGGAAGAAGAGCAATCAAGATCTTCAACAGGGAACTGCACCAGGATGATATTATCAAATCCCTGGTTGTTTCAATTATGGCAGTCATGATTTGTTTTCTTGCTGTCATTATCATGATGGTGACAGAGGACCATGAATTGCTGGCGATTATCTTTGAAGTAGCATCAGCATTTGGGACCACAGGATTATCGATGGGAATCACACCTGATCTCTCAAATATCGGCAAATTGATTCTGATCATCCTGATGTTCATCGGAAGAGTAGGAGTCATTTCCTTCCTGCTGATTATCGGCGGCAAAACGACCAAGGAAAGCATCGGTTATCCTAAGGAACGTGTGATTATTGGATAAATGTAAAAATCCGGGAGAATTCCCGGATTTTTTTAATCTTGTCCCTTGCTAACATCTTTTGTTGGATGCATGAATGGATAGCCCTGTGGTTTTCTCTTTTCCTCGAGAAGCTCCCTGTTTTCTGCTGTGTTCCAGCCAATGTCATTGGTAGGATGGACCCATTCGTCGCCAGCCATGACGGCCGGATCCGTCTCATCCGACCAATTTTCCAGCGGTGAATCCTCAGAAGCGTAAAGACTGTCTCCGATAATGACACCGTGCTCATTCTTAAATGGTGCTTTCATTTCTATCCCGGTATCCTTGAAGCTTGGAGCGTTGATTTGATGGGGCAATGTTTCCTCAATATCCATTGGTTTCAGCTCAGGATCTTTTTTCGCCATTTCTGCTCCTCCTTTTTGAGTTTATCTTTTGTTGTATGCCGCTTTTTATAAGACAGTTCCGTTTGTAAAATAAGGTAATCAAAACTGTACATAGCAAATCACCGATTGAAAAAAATAAAGGATGGAGGTGTTCAGAATGGCTAAACGGAAGGCAGAAAGAAATGCAGTGGCTAAATATACAAACACGCCTAAGAAAAATCTTCAGGAAAGTGAATTTTCTGCTGAATTTGCTCATGGTGAAGATCCGGGGAAATTTGCGAACAGGAATTCAAAGCAGGGCAGGAAAGGAAGAGCATGATGAAAAAGCATGAGGCGCGTCACCAGAAGCCTTTGAACGTTGAGTTCGGCATGGAATTTGGCGATATTAATGCGGGAAAGTTTTATGAACAGCCGTTTGCTGGTAAAAAGGCGAAACATAAAGCTGAAAAGGACTGCAAATAAAGAAAGCCGGCTGAATCAAGCCGGCTTAAGATCTTCCTTTTTAATGGAAAAAAATTGAGGTTTTTCTGACTTGGAATCAAAATAGACAAGGATATGTGACGGTGAATCCTCTATTGTTCCATCTTTGATCAGTAAATCCAGATTGATTGTGATATCTTCTAGCAGGGTATGTTTGTACAGATCCTTTTCATTAAGCTTCAAATTCATGAACTCCTGGCCAAGGGCCCCAGGATTCTTAATGATTTCTCTATATAAATCAGATCGCTGCTTCTTATCAGATGACAGCTCCCACCATGGCTTTCGGGGCTTGTATTTCATGCTGGCGAGATAGTCGTATTTCATCAAACTGACAATTTGCTCAAGGTGCTCCACACCTTTTTCCTGCAGGAACTGGTAAAGTCTTTTAAATAAGTCCTCAAGCTGGTGGCCAATCCTCGACCATCCTTTTGTTTCCCAGTATGAGCCGAATTCCTGGAAGAAATCGAATGGGGATGGAAAAACCTTTGTAACCAGGAATTCGACTGTATTATCCATCCTGTGGTCATTCCAATACTTCTCAAGCACATCCTCAACCTGTTTGATCTTAATGATGTCATTAAAATCAAGTACATTATTCCCGAGGATTTCATATGGCGAATGGTCCATATAGACATAATCATGGTCTGCGGCTCTCAGCCTTAATCCAGTCCCTCTGAGCATCTTCAGGAATCCAAGCTGCAATTCTTCCGGTCTCATCGCAAATACATCATTGAAGGTTTTTTTGAAGGAATGATAATCCTCTTCAGGTAAACCTGCAATCAAATCAAGGTGCTGGTCGATCTTGCCGCCTTCCTTGACCATGGTGACAGTCCGTTTCAGTTTATCGAAATTTTGTTTTCTCATGACCAGTTCATTTGTATAATCATTCGTTGACTGTACCCCAATCTCAAAGCGGAACAAGCCGGCAGGTGCCTCCTCGTTCAGGAAAGCGATCACCTCGGGCCGCATGATGTCGGCAGTGATTTCGAATTGGAACACCGTACCAGGGAGATGCTCGTCAATGAGGAAACGGAACATTTCCATTGCGTAACTCCGGCTAATATTGAAAGTCCTGTCCACGAACTTAATGGTCTTCGCACCATTTGCCATTAAATAGCGGATATCATCCTTAATCTTCTCCCTATCAAAGTAACGGACACCGACTTCAATGGATGAGAGGCAAAATTGGCAGCTGAATGGACAGCCGCGGCTTGTTTCAACATAAGTTACCCTTTTTGAAAGATGGTCAGCATCCTCTTCGAAGCGATAGGGAGAGGGGAGGTCTTTTAAGTCAAGCTTATTGCGCTGAGGGTTCAGCTGGATGCCTCCTTCATTCCGGTAGGCGATGCCATGTACTTCTGAAAAGTCACGTCCGTTTGAAAAACCTGCCAGAAGCTGCTTTAATGTCTGTTCACCCTCACCTATGACAATCACGTCAAAATCAGGCACTTTTTCCATCCATTCCAGGACATCATAGGTAACCTCCGGGCCTCCCACGACAATTAGGATGTCCGGATTGATTTTCTTGATCATTTTAATGACTTTAATGGTTTCTTCGATGTTCCAAATATAGCAGCTGAAACCAATTACATCAGGTTTCTTTTGGATCAGATCTGACACTATATTGATTACGGGATCCTTTATTGTATATTCAGCAATGGTCGCATCATATTCCGGCTGAGCATATGCTTTAAGATATCTGATGGCAAGGTTCGTGTGTATATACTTCGCGTTTAGCGTTGTTAAGACGATATTCATTTTAAAATCTCCTTTATAAAAATCCACAACAAGTCAACTTCCAATTATAGCTCAGTTTAGACAAAAAAGACAGGCTGAATCCTGTTGAAGAAAAGGAAAGAGCCATTCTCGATGAATGGCTCTTTTTCTAGTCATATCTACTGGCTCAACATTTTTCTGCGATAAAAGCGGACGATGGCTCCAATCCTGGTTTTAAGGCGGTTGATTCTTGATGTCTTGAACTCGATTAGCGGCTGGGCGAATGCGGCCGCATATTTGCTTGACAGCAAGAGAGTCAGCACCAGGGCGATGAATGCGAGCAGGATAAAACGTTCGGGACTGTGGAAAAAGTCCTGGACCTCACTTTCGCGGAAAACTCGGACAAAAAAACCATGCAGTAAATACACATAAAGTGTATTTTTCCCAAGATCAGTAAAGAAATATTGCTTTTTAGGCACGATTGTCAAGAAGCTAAATACCATCAGCAGACTTAACAGGTAAAAGCTTAAGCGAGTAAACATGCTTGAAATCGATGCAGCTTCCATCATAGAATAGGGCTTTGATCCAAGAAGCCATTTATAGTCAATATCCGGATTGAAGTAGAATCCTAAAAAAACGACTGTGAATGAAATGAGCGCGCCAATTTTAAACGAAGGCCTTGTCAATGTTTTAATATGGTCCTTCGTTAAATGGTATCCCAGCAGGAACAATGGAAAGTATACGAATGTCCTGGATAGACTCAAATAATTGGATATCCAGTCAACATAGCCTACACCGAGCCCCAAGCCAAAAGCAATCAAAAGACCTGTAGGTGCGCTAAGCTTTGCAAAACCAATCAACATAAGGTTCCAGCAGAACAGGCTGATCAAGAACCATAATGACCAGTGCGGATTCAGCGGATCGATCGTAAAGGTCGATTTGCTGTATAGAAAATAGAAAAAAATTGAATAGATGAGCTGGAAAATGAAATATGGCAGAATCAATTTCTTGGCTATTTTCATTACATAACCCTTTTTGTTGAAGCCTCTTGCAAAAAAGCCTGAAACCAGGATGAAGGCTGGCATATGGAATGTATATATGACTTTATAAATATTGTAGATCATTTCATTGTCTTCAATGAACGAGCGCAAAAGATGGCCAAATACGACGAAAAAAATCAAGATGAACTTGGCATTGTCAAAGTAGTAATCTCGCTTCTTCATATTTCCTCCCTTAATTAGAGACCCCCAAAAAATACTCACCTATATTTACCCTTTTCAGGACAAAGACAAACCAGGCTATTTGCTCAAAATTAAGGAACTGGTTCCTGGTTCAGGAATCGTTTCCTGAATCAGGGTTAAGTGCTGTATTAATACAATTTCATCTCTGTTATATAAAAGGAATCCATTATAGCATACGGATTAAGTGAATAATTTTTGGGTGTGTTCTAATAAAAAAATTCAAATGTTTGATATATGTCACAGCTTAATGATCTTGTTATCTATAAAATTAAAAGTGGGGAATGTTCACATTCAATTACCTTAACAACAAAATTGGGGAGGGAGATTATGTCTATCTTACCGAAGAAGAATGAATTAGGGTTTTATGAGATAAGGCTTGAATCGATTGGGGGGCTTGGCGCCAACCTTGCCGGAAAGATGCTTGCCGAAGCAGGAGTTCTTGGTCTTGGGCTGAATGGTTCCAACTTTTCTTCATATGGTTCCGAGAAAAAAGGCTCGCCGGTAAAAAGTTTTGTCCGGTTCTGTGATCCAGATACTGAAATCAGGGTCCATAGTCCGATAGAAGAGCCGCATGTTGTTGGTGTCTTCCATGAAGCGCTTTACAAAACGGTTGACGTTGTCAGCGGCTTGCGCCCGGATGGAATCCTGCTCGTTAACTCAACAAGGGATTTTGATGATATCAAACAAGACCTTCAGCTCGAATATGGAACACTCGCGATTGTCGATGCACTTTCGATTGCCGTCGAGGAAAAAACGAAGGTGAATACTGCGATGCTTGGAGCTTTGTACCGCATTATTGACTTTCTTGATCCTGAAGCAATGAAACATGTAATCCGTAAAACTTTCGAAAAGAAATATCCTCATTTGGTAGAACCAAACATTCGAACATTCGAAAGGGGCTATAATGAGGTCCAATTCAAGACATACGAACTTGAAGAAGGAGCACAGGGCAAAGATTTCAAGCGTCCAATACCGCTGCTAGGCTATGAAACACAGGGTCTTGGCGGAGTCATTACTGCCCAGGCAAACAGCATTCTCAAAGATTTAAGCGGTTCCAGACAGGGATTCGTGCCGCAATTCAACCAGGCAGACTGTATCAACTGCGCGGCATGTGACACTGCATGTCCTGATTATTGCTTTGTCTGGGAAGAAGGCGAAGATAAGCGCGGAAGAAAGCAAATGTTCCTGAAGGGAATCGACTACCAATATTGCAAAGGATGCCTGAAATGTGTCGAGGCATGTCCTACATCAGCATTAAGCGAACTGAGGGAAATGATCGGCTATGCTGAGGAAAATCAAGTAAAACAAAACTATCCTTATGTGACTGGAGGGGTTTCTTAATGTCCATTCTTGAAGAGAATATAAAAGCAATGAGCACAGCAGAGCAGGTGGCCACTTTTGAATCGGGAAATGAAATGGCGGCAATGGCTGCAGCTCAGATCAATTATCATATCATGGGCTATTTTCCAATCACCCCTTCAACAGAAGTCGCCCAGTATCTGGACATGATGAAAGCAAGGGGAGAGCATGATATCAAGTTGATCCCTGCTGATGGCGAGCATGGTTCCGCGGGAATCTGCTATGGAGCTGCTGCAACGGGAGCGCGCGTGTTCAACGCAACAAGCGCGAATGGATTGATGTACATGCTTGAACAGCTTCCGGTCCAATCCGGCACACGGTATCCGATGGTACTGAACCTGGTCACACGCTCAATCAGCGGTCCGCTTGATATTCGCGGCGACCATTCAGATTTGTATTTTGCCTTGAATACCGGGTGGGTGATCCTGACAGCGAGAACGCCTCAGGCGGTTTATGATATGAATATCATGGCGCTGAAAATAGCTGAGCATTCCGATGTCCGCCTGCCGGTGATGGTTGCCTATGATGGCTTCTTCACATCACATCAAAAGCGGAAAGTGAATTATTTCAAGGATCGTGCAGTCGTCCAAAAATTTGTTGGAGAGGCACCGACTGAATACAATTTCGCGCGAGATCCTAAGAAGCCGTTGACGATTGGTGCGCACATGAATGGCGACGACTTGATCAACAACCACTTCCAGCAATCAGAAGCAATATACAGAGCGAAAGATGTTTATAAGGAAGTGGCTGCAGAGTATGCAAAACTGTCAGGCCGCAATTATGACATTCTCGATCTCTATAAAATGGAGGATGCGGAAGTAGCGCTGTTTCTTTTGAACTCAGCTGCAGAATCTGCCAAGGATGTTGTAGACAGACTGAGGGAGCAAGGAATCAAGGCAGGCGTCATTAGCCCTAACATTATCCGTCCATTCCCTGCTCAGGAAATCAGGGAAGCTTTAAAGAATGTGAAATCCCTTCTTGTTGGGGAAAGAGCAGATTCTTACGGCGGACATGGCCCGAACCTGACGCACGAAATCAA
Organism: Mesobacillus sp. AQ2; assembly: GCF_030122805.1. Lineage (NCBI taxonomy): Bacteria > Bacillati > Bacillota > Bacilli > Caryophanales > Bacillaceae > Mesobacillus > Mesobacillus sp. AQ2. The sequence goes on from NZ_CP126080.1 coordinate 1,604,344, forward strand.
GTCCGCGCTTCAGGAAGACAGGAACAATGGAACCATCGTCCAGAGCAGGGTGTTCGGCTTGGGCGGCAAGGACTTTTATGCAGATGATGCTGAAGCATTTTTTGCTCTGGCGATGGATGCTATGGAAAAAGGCTACGCCGAAAAACCTTTCGACTACTACGGACATATTCCTGGCGAACCCGATAAAACATTGAAGACTGTCATTGAACCTCAGCATGGTGATGTGTATAAATCAGGACTCATCCAGGTAACTAGGGATGAAGAGAAAAACAAACTGAATGTTAAAATTCCGCCATTAAGGGCGCTGACTTCAAAGCCAAAACGGATTGCCTCAGGCCATGGTGCATGTCCTGGCTGCGGTATTTTTGGCGGACTTGAAATGTTCTTCAAAGGCATAGAAGGAGATCTTGTCATCCTGTTCCAGACGGGCTGTGCGTATGTTGTTACAACAGCATATCCTCACACATCCCATAAACAGACGACGATCCATAATCTGTTCCAGAACGGGGCAGCAACACTGTCAGGGACACTGGAGGCATTCCTTGAATTGAAGCGCCGCGGTGAAATCGAAGTGTCAGCAGATGCCACATTTGTTATGGTAACCGGAGATGGCGGCATGGACATCGGTATGGGATCGGCAATCGGAACAGCGCTGCGCGGCCATAAACTGATCATGCTTGAATATGATAACGAGGGATATATGAATACAGGTTCGCAGCTTTCATATTCCACTCCATTTGGCCATATGACCAGCACATCGAATGTAGGAAAGGCCCAAAAAGGAAAGGCGTTCCACCATAAGGATACTGCACAAATCATGGCTTCAACCAATATACCTTATGTCTTCACGGGTACAGAGGCATTCCCTCAGGATCTTTTGAAAAAGGCAGCGAAGGCACAATGGTATGCCCAGAACGTGGGAACTGTGTATGGCAAGCTTCTGATCACTTGTCCGCTTAACTGGAAGTCCGAAGATCGCTATGGACAGACGATCGTTGAAGCAGCAGTCAATTCCAACTTCTTCCCGCTTTATGAAGTGGAGCAGGGAATCACGAATATAACATATGACCCTGAAGCGAAAAACAAGAAAATCCATCTGTCAGACTGGCTAAAATATATGGGAAAAACAAAGCATTTGTTAAAAGAAGAAAACAAAAACATGCTTGTTGAATTCGAAGAAGAAGTTGAAAAAAGATGGCAGCGCCTTAAGGCAAAGCACGAAAACGAATATTTATAAGAATTTAAGAAGCCGGGGATTCCCGGCTTTTTTTTTCAACAGTGTCTGCCAAAAAGTCTTGTAAATAAGCAGGAAATAATCACGAAATTAAAGGGATTTTCAACATCAATGTAGAATTTACTAGAAAAATGGGAATCCGACAAGGAGGCTTTCTGGTGAGTAGTGCTAATGGACGGGATGATATTAAGGCACTGAAGGGAAAAATAGCCGCTTTAGAAAAAGAAAATTCCTTTTTAAAAGAGATGGTAAAAGACCAGCAAGCAGCCGCTGATTGTTCATTCGATGTGGAACCAGATGCCAGCCAAACAAATTTAGATGAAAGATTTCTCGATGACGGAGGCTTATTAAAAAGCTTATTCCGCGAAGCGCTTGACGGCATTGTGTTTTGGGGGACATCTGGACAGATCATTGCAGCAAATCAAGCGACCTGCAAAATTTTTGGCCTTACTCTGGATGAATTAGTGAAACATAAAATCTCGGATTTTATTTATCAAAAAGATGAGAAATATAGCGAAATGAAAAAAATCATCAAAGAAAAAGGCGCGCTGCGTGAGGAAGCGTTCTTCTTGCTGCCAAGCGGGGAGAAACGGCTTCTTGAATTTACCGTCAAGCTAAATGCTGGTGACGGGTACCATATGACGATTGTGCGGGATGCAAGTGATCGATTCCGAATGGAACAGGAAATACGCAAGAGCGAAGAGAGGTTCAGGAAAATCTTTGAGGGGTCAATCGAGGGCATGATTCTCTGGGATGAAAATTGCAAACACTATGAAATCAACCCTTCCGGCATGGCGAAGCTTGGATTGAAGCCAGAAGGCCTGGAAGAAGAAAATTTCAGGAAGCTTTTCCTTAGCCTTGGATTATCCGAAGCCCTGATTGATGACAAGATTGAAGAACTGATGCGAAAAGGAAGGCTGGATGGAAGGATTACCATCCCATATGAAGATGGCAGGTTGAAGCATTTTGAATACACGGTCAAACGGCATCTGGTCGACACCCTGAATTTGATTATCTTCAGGAATATCACTGAAAAAGTCGAAATGGAAGCACAGCTCCGAAAATCCGACACTTTGAATATATTAGGGGAGCTGGCAGCTGGGATAGCTCATGAAATCCGGAATCCAATGACTGCGCTCAAAGGATTCATCCAGCTTCTTGAGAACAGCTCGGGTGATAAGTATTCCCTTTATTTCCAGGTGATCAAATCAGAACTCCAGAGGATAGACTCGATCATAAATGAGTTCCTCATCCTTGCCAAGCCGCAGGCCATTAAGTATGTCAAAGAAGATATTTCGAAAATAATGAAGGAGACCGTTGACCTTCTGACAGCACAGGCAGTCCTCCATGACGTTCAATTCAGGACGATTTATGACGACAGTTTACCCAATCTCTTTTGTGAACCGAATCAGTTGAAAAAAGTATTTATCAATATCATAAAAAATGCCATTGAAGTCATGCCAAAAGGCGGATTCGTATATATTGAAATCAGCAAGGCACCAGGGAACAAGATACATATTTCAATCAAGGATGAGGGAGAGGGAATCCCTGCTGATAAAATTGAGAAGCTTGGGGAACCATTTTACACAACAAAAGAAAGAGGAACTGGCCTGGGACTAATGGTTAGTTTCAAAATTATTGAAGAACATGGAGGAACGATTGAAGTAGAAAGCGAACTGGGACACGGAACTACTTTCCATCTGTATTTGCCAATCACTGAAGGAACGCCTGATTGAATGATAATCAGGCGTTTTTTTGATCTTGTTGAGCGACAGTCTCTCAGAATTTTATCAAGATAGGGCTTCGCCAGTTTTGGAAGAAAATCACTCTGTTTAAACCATAATGAGCAATGTGAAATAAGTGAAAATGAAAAGAGCTTTTCAAATAACGGAAGATGCTATATATTAGATGTATACCTAATTAGATGATCATGAAATAATGGAGGGATTATCATTCAGCTGGATAGAATTGTCGCTTTTCATAAAGCAATGGGCGACCCTACAAGGATAAGAATTGTTGCGCTGCTGGCCCGCGGGCCGCTTCATGGCCAGGCGATCGCTGGCAAATTAGGCCTCACGCCGCCCACAATCACACATCATATAAAAAAACTGCGTGATGTCAATGTCATCATTGAGCGCCGGGATAAGAACACAATCTATTTCCATTTGAACGAGTCGGTCATCAAGCAGCAGACCAAGTCGCTTGGCAAGTTAATCATGAAAAAGGAAGAGGAGGTGGAAGCATTGCTCGATCAGAATATCGAAAGGCAGAAGGTCATTGAGAATTTCATGACAAAAGACGGTAAATTAAAAAATATTCCGGCCCAGCGGAAGAAAAGGCTGATGATTTTTGAATACATGATCCGTGGTTTAAAAGCGGGTAAAAAATACCCGGAAAAAGAGTTGAACGAATATATTAAAAAGTTTTACGAGGACTATGCTACAATCAGGCGTGAATTCATCATCAATCACTATATGTATCGCGAAAATGGGATTTACGAACTGAATCCGGAAGAGATGTGGGCACAACCAGAGTGATGGTTCTATTATCTCATTCAAAAAAACCGCCACAGGGCTTTTCCCAGGCGGTTTTTTTGCTGGATATATGCATTAATACAGTTCAGGCCGCCTGTCTGCAAAAATAGGGATTTTGCTCCTCGCCTCTTTAACCTGATCAAGATCGATTTCTGCGAACAGGATCTCCTCGCCTTCCCCGCCTTCAGCGATCACGTCACCCCAGGGACCGATGATCATTGAATGGCCCGCAAATGTATTGTTAGGATCCGCTCCGGCGCGGTTGCAGGCAATGACAAAACATTGGTTTTCAATGGCACGGGCAATAAGCAAAGCGCGCCAGTGTTCAAGCCGCTGGATAGGCCATTCTGCGACAATGAAGAGTGCTTCAACATCTTGAAGGGCATGGGCACGCACCCATTCCGGGAAGCGGATGTCATAGCAAATCAGCCCGGCGAAACTATGTCCGTCCAAAGAGAACAAGCCTTTTTCTTTCCCAGCAGCGAGGTATAAGTGCTCATCCATAAGCTGGAACAGGTGAAGCTTACTGTATTTTCCGGCAAAATTACCATTCTTGTTATAAATGAGCATTGTATTTTCAATGCCAGCTTCTGTTTTGTTGGCAACGGAACCGCCAATAAAATGGGTTTGGTGCTTCACAGCTGCTTCATGGAAAAAAACTCTGGCCTTCTGTGCTTCTTCTTCGGCTGTGCCATCCAAATTGGCCAGATCGTATCCGGTTGTCCATAGTTCAGGAAGGACCATGATATCTGGATTATGAGAACTTGCCCGGTCAATCATAAGGGATGCAGCAGCGTAGTTTTTTTCAGGGTTTCCGAATGCTATATCCATCTGCAAGCATGCAATCTTGAATTTCATATAAAGTCACCGCCATAGTTTCTGAAAATTATATCTTTACAAGTTACTATTTACGTTATATCATTTGTGACTAGAATTTCAAATTAAAAAATTTAAAATTAATAAATAATTAAGCAGGTGAGAGAATGGAGTTCGAACAATCTGAGTTATTGAAAAGCCTGCCCAGACAATTTTTTGCTTCGCTCGTGCAAAAGGTGGGCACATATACCGAAAAAGGGGCTGATGTCATCAATCTCGGACAGGGGAATCCTGACCAGCCTACCCCGGAACATATTGTGGACACATTAAAAACAGCTGCCGAAAATCCTCTGAACCATAAGTATTCACCATTCCGTGGATTTCGGTATTTAAAAGAAGCGGCAGCTGAGTTTTATAAAAGGGAATATGGCGTCGATCTTGATCCTGAAGAGGAAATTGCCATCTTGTTTGGCGGCAAGGCTGGACTGGTCGAAATTCCTCAATGCTTGTTGAACCCTGGAGACTCGATCCTTGTTCCAGATCCTGGCTATCCTGACTACTGGTCAGGAGTCGAGCTGGCAAGGGCAGAAATGATAAAAATGCCGCTGAGAGAAGAAAATGGCTTCCTTCCTGACTACACCGAGTTAGGCTCCGAAGAACTCGCCCAGGCGAAATTGATGTTCTTGAATTATCCTAATAATCCCACTGGAGCGATTGCGGATCAAGCATTCTTTGACCAGACAATCGATCTTGCACAAAAACATAATATATGTGTTGTCCACGATTTTGCTTATGGGGCGGTTGGCTTTGACGGAAAACGCCCATATAGCTTTCTGCAGTCAAAGGGTTCCAAGGATATAGGCATCGAGATTTATACTTTATCGAAGACGTATAATATGGCCGGATGGCGAGTGGGTTTTGCAGCTGGCAACAAGAGTGTGATTGCTGCAATTAATTTACTCCAGGACCATATGTACGTCAGTTTGTTTGGTGCGATCCAGGAGGCTGCTGCCGAAGCGTTGCTTGGATCACAGGAATGTGTAGCAGAATTGAATGACTTGTATGAATCAAGAAGAAACATACTCATTGACGGTTTGACAGGTATTGGCTGGAAGGTCACTGCACCCAAAGGGTCTTTTTTTGCCTGGCTTAAGATACCCGAAGGATTCACCTCATCCGTTGATTTTGCTGACTTTCTTCTGGAAAAAGCCCATATTGCCGTTGCACCTGGAATTGGGTTTGGCGAGTATGGTGAAGGCTATGTTCGGGTAGGCTTGCTCACTTCTGAAAAGAGATTGAAGGAAGCAGTCAGCAGAATCGAAAGCTTAGGAATTTTCAAAAAAGATATTGACAATGATTTGTGAACCTGACATAATCCTAATTAATAAATTCACTTTAACCAATTAAATAACTTAATTAAATTATTTTCTTATCAAGAGCAGGCGGAGGGACGAGCCCGATGAAGCCCGGCAACCGATCCAGCATAATGCTGGGCACGGTGCTAATTCTTGCAGCGAAAGCTGAAAGATAAGAAGAGTTTAGTGAACGTCCTAACCTCTTCTTTGTGAAGAGGTTTTTTTAATGCTTTTTACAATTTGATTGGCTCCAGTGCCCAGCCCTCGAGACGCTTGGCTAGCTGCGGCTCCTAACTCCTCGAGACGTTTCGGTCCTGCCAATGAAGTCAAAGAACGACTTCACTGTCAGGCCCTCCAACGCTTGTCGGAGTTGGGCAGTCGCCTTCGCTTTTCGAATTATCTAGTGTCGCCTCCTGGAAACTCCGAAACTTCAACTCCGCCGGCAGAAGCAAAAAGCGCTTCTTTATCGGAGTCTCCAGTTTCTGCGTTTCTGGGCAGTCAGCTATACTTTTCGATTTCGATACTGGGCAATGAATTCAAAGAACGGCTTCACTGCCTGGCCCTCCAGCGCTTGTCGGAGCTGGATAAGGCGCTATCGATTTTCTAACTGAAAGGAATTGATTTTCATGAGTGAAATTACAGCAACTTACATAGTCCATGACGCTAAGCATAACCCAGAGAAAAAAGCAGAGGGAATAGCACTTGGTTTGACAGTAGGATCCTGGACAGATTTGCCGGAATTGGACCAAAAACAATTAAAAAAGCATAAGGGAAGAGTGGTTTCGGTCGAAGGCAGTGGCCTGGACGCAAATTCTGATACCGTGGCGACCATTAAGATCGCTTATCCGGCTATCAATTTTTCTCCAGACTTGCCGGCAATTCTTACAACGGTTTTTGGCAAGCTATCGCTCGACGGAAAAATAAAGCTGGTCGATCTCGAATTCGGAGATCAATTGAAAAAAACTTTTCCAGGTCCCCGATTCGGGATTGAAGGAATCCGCAATAAGCTGGGTGTTTATGACAGGCCATTGCTGATGAGTATCTTCAAAGGAGTGATCGGCCGCGACCTTCCATTCCTGTTAAAACAATTGAAAGAACAAAGTCTTGGCGGAGTCGACCTGATCAAGGATGACGAAATCTTGTTTGAAAATGAGCTTGCTCCTTTTGAAAAACGAATCATGTCAGGAAAACAGGTCCTTGAAGAAGTCTATCAAACTACCGGTCACAGAACGCTTTATGCTGCCAATCTGACGGGCAGAACGACCCAGCTGAAAGACAAGGCGAGAAAAGCAGCTGAGTTGGGAGCGGACGCATTGCTGTTCAATGTTTTTGCCTACGGACTTGATGTACTGCAGGAGCTAAGGGAAGATGATGAGATTGGCATTCCGATCATGGCGCATCCCGCGGTAAGCGGTGCGTTTACAGCAGCGGATGAATATGGTTTTTCCCATTCTTTGCTGCTCGGGAAGCTTCTACGCTATGCTGGTGCAGATTTCTCCCTGTTTCCATCTCCTTATGGCAGTGTCGCCCTTGAAAAACAGCAGGCTCTTTCGATCGCTGAGGCATTGACTGCCGAGGACCAATTCAAGAGAACATTCCCTGTCCCATCCGCTGGTATCCATCCGGGAATGGTTCCCCTTCTTATCGAGGATTTCGGACTGGATTCGATCATCAATGCTGGCGGCGGTGTTCATGGACATCCCGGGGGAGCACAGGGAGGCGGAAAAGCTTTCAGGCAGGCGATCGACACAGTGCTTAAAGGTAAAACGCTCGAGGAAGGTGCTCATGAATTCAATGAGTTGAGGGCAGCAATCGAACTTTGGGGTTTGGCTAAGGCGGTGGCAAAATGAGCCACCCAGTCATTTTCTGTGACTTTGATGGTACAGTGACCGAAAAGGATAACATTATAGCCATCATGAACCGGTTTGCTCCAGATGGGTGGGAAGAACTGAAGGAAGGAGTGCTGAATCGTACGATTTCCATCAGGGAAGGAGTCGGGAAAATGTTCTCCCTCCTTCCAGTCAGCCTGAAGGAGGAAATAATAGAGTTTGCCTTGAAAAATGCGAGAATTCGTCCCGGGTTCCAGGATTTCCTTGATTTTGCGAGAGAGGAGGGGATTCCTGTCTATATTGTCAGCGGCGGGATTGACTTTTTCATTGAACCGATCATCAAATCATTCGGGCCGATTGAAGGCATTTTTTGCAATGGCTCAGATTTCTCAGGTGAATCAATAAAAATTGAATGGCCAAACAGCTGTGATGATCAATGTTCAAATGATTGCGGTTGTTGCAAGCCAACCATCATGAGGAATCTGGATCAGGACGGAATCTATAAAATCGTCATCGGTGATTCCGTGACCGACCTCGAAGCAGCCAAACAGGCAGATTATGTGTTTGCGAGAGATTATTTAAAAGATAAATGCGAAGAATGGAAGATTCCATATACACCTTTTGAGACATTCCATGATTGTATTGAAGCTCTTAAAATTCAGACAGGGGTGAGAGGATGAGCATTTTAGAATCAAAATGGGAAGAGCTGGCTGATGTGAAAGCCGAATTAGCAGAGCGGGATTGGTTCATGGGAACAAGCGGGAACCTGGCGATTAAAGTGGAGAGCGACCCGGTGCAATTCCTTGTGACAGCAAGCGGGAAAGATAAGCGGAAGCGGACGGATGAGGACTTCTTACTTGTTGACCAATATGGTCGGCCGGCAGAGGAAACACACTTAAAGCCTTCTGCTGAAACCCTCCTTCATGTGGAGGTCTATAAGAAGACCAATGCAGGCTGCAGCCTGCATGTCCATACCATTGACAATAATGTGATTTCCGAGGTGTATGGTGACAGGGGGGAGGTTCAATTCAAAGGACAAGAATTGATTAAGGCATTTGATCTTTGGGAGGAAGATGCTGTTCTCAAAATTCCCATTATTCCAAATTATGCTCATATCCCAACGCTTGCTAAGGCATTTTCCGAACACGTAAAAGGGGATACTGGAGCCGTTCTGATTCGCAATCATGGTGTTACCGTCTGGGGCAGAAGTGCCTTCGAAGCCAAGAAAATCCTCGAAGCGACGGAGTTTTTGTTCCGTTATCAATTGAGACTGCTCGAGCATAAACCATTCCAGCTGTTCAAAGTAGTTTAAATGAATTATTAAAATTATTTACAAAGCGACTTAAATAAAGGAGAGATTCAGATGGCATACATTGTTAAGCAGAACACACAGGAAAGAATCATTGAGGAACAACAGGTAGAAGCATTCCTGAATTCACAGGAAGTCATTTATGAAAAATGGGAGATCAATAAGCTGCCAGCTAGCCTTCAGGAAAAATTCCTGTTATCTGATGAAGAAAAGCAGCAGATCCTTGATGTATTCAAGGCTGAAATCGATGATATTTCAGCGCGTCGCGGTTATAAAGCACAGGATGTCATTTCGCTGTCAGATCATACACCAAATCTTGACCAGCTGCTTGCGAATTTCAAGCAGGAGCACCACCATACAGATGATGAAGTAAGGTTCATTGTCAGCGGGCATGGTGTATTCGTTATACAGGGAAAAGACGGTGAATTCTTTGAAGTATTCCTGAATCCGGGGGATTTAATCTCTGTTCCTGAAAATATCCGCCACTACTTTACGCTTCAGGAAGACCGCCAGGTGGTAGCAGTCAGGATTTTCGTTACCACTGAGGGCTGGGTGCCGATTTACGAAAATGATAAAGTAAGCCAGTCACAATAAGAAGTCGCAAACTTTGTCGAAGAAAAAAATTTCGGGAATGAAAATTGTCTTATTTTGCGATTCTATTTACATTCATCAAAGCATTTGCAATAATTCTTCAAGTAATCTATTTATTTTATTAAGCAATTAAAGTAGTAGAGGAGATTTTAGAAGTGTATCAAACGCAAAATGCTTTATTGAAAGAAATTGATCGCGTCCGGGAATTGATGATCACTGCTGCACTGGAAACTGGATATACAAGTAATGAAACAGTGCGACACAGCCAGGAACTTGACACCTTGATTTATGAATATCAGGCATTGTGCAAGGAGACAGAAGTGCAACGGCAAAAAACAAAAATCCTCTTCAGACAGATAATCTTGCTTACCAAGAAACAATATATTTTGTCACATGCTTAAATGTTCAGATTAAAAGCCACTGCTGGCCCATGGCGGTGGCTATTATATTTAGGCAATTCCCCCCCTTATAAGCATCTAAGTATATCTCCGTTCAAGGAAATCCACTAATAACATTGACAGAACCAAAAATATGTAACAATTTGCTCAAAATTTCACGATAATATGACTTTGTGTGATTTTTATCATATTTTTATAAGCTTATTTTATATATTTTTAACATAGAAAGGTTTATATCATCAAATTCAATTTACCCCAACATCATGTTGATTTCAGCGGATTACCATTTTATCGATTTGGTTCAATGATCGATGCTCATCCAAGTTTTTTCAACCTCAAATTTTACTATCAATATCATCTTTGTTTTTCACTTTTTTAATTGTTGGTACTATGCTTGTAATGCGATTCATATATCGTACTACAAAGCATTTTATTTTTATAAGGCCTTGAAAGGATGTTTCCTCATAGAGAGAAGAAATCTGTCAACATGGCCGTTTTATAAATAGTTGTTTTCTGAAGTACTCGTTCTTTCTAATCACGATTGACGATACAGAAGAGTGAAGGACCTAATATTGTCCCTCTCTTTCAAGAAGAACGGCCTATATAGGAAAACAGCTAAAAGTAACCGCTTACAATTTAATAGTTTTTCAATCCAAGGAGGGGAAAAGAGAGTATGCACATTGTCGTATGTGTCAAGCAAGTGCCCGATACTAAGATCATTAAAATCAATCCCAAGACGAATACTCTGGACAGAAGGAGTGCACCTGCGATATTGAATCCTTATGATGCCCATGCTGTACAGGAAGCGGTCAAAATCAGGGATAAAACAGGTGGAACGATTTCTGTTTTGTCCATGGGACCGCCACAGGCAGTTGCCGTCATCAAGAAAAGCGTTGAAATTGGCGCGGACCAGGGTTACTTGATCTCTGACAGAGCGTTCGCGGGTGCGGATACACTTGCTACAAGCTATGCTCTTTCCAAAGCGCTCGAAAAAATTTCAAAGAATAACCCGATTGACCTTGTCATCTGCGGAAAGCACGCAATTGATGGCGACACAGGACAAGTAGGACCGGGTATCGCCCGTCGTCTTGATATACCGCCAATCACAAATGTTATAGAAGTTTCAGAGGTTAATAAGGATGAAAAATATGTTCATATCAAACGGAAGCAAATCGATGGTTATGAGGTACTTCAATCGCAGCTTCCTTGTTTGCTGACAGTTGAAAAAGAGATTAATGACATCGAATATGCACCGATGCCTAACATGATCAAGGCTGCACGCTATGAACCTGTAATATGGTCAGTGAATGACCTCGAGGATGTGGATAAAACACAGCTTGGCTTAAAGGGATCTCCAACCATCGTAGGCAAGATGTTCAGCCCTCCTAAACTGGAAGGCGGAAAAAGACTGGAAGGAAACCCGGATTCTCAAGTAGAACAGCTGATGGGAGTCTTGCTGGAACGAAAAGATTTATTGAAATTAAATACAGCCAACTCTTGATTCCGAATTTGAAGGGGGAATAAAAGGATGCAAGAAAACCAGGGAGTCTGGGTATTCATTGAAGTAAATGACGGAAAAATCGAAGGTGTTTCGCTGGAATTACTGGGTGCCGGCAGAAAGCTTGCAGACAAGCTGGAGGTTCCGCTTGCTGGTGTGATGCTCGGCGAAGGTGTTATGCCTTTGGCAAACGAAGTGATTTATGCTGGGGCAGACCAGGTATATGTGGTCGATCATCCAGTCCTGAAAGATTACCGGACTGAGTCGTTTATGAAAGGTGTTTGTATACTCGCAGAAAAATATAAACCCGAGATTTTCCTTTATGGTGCGACACCAAATGGAAAGGACCTGGCCAGTGCAGTTGCAACTGATTTAAGCACAGGGTTGACTGCAGATACGACAATGCTTGACGTTGATGTGGAGAAAAGGCTGCTCGAGGCAAGCCGTCCGGCATTTGGCGGAAATATCATGGCCACGATCCTTTGCAAAAAACACCGGCCGCAAATGGCGACCGTAAGACCGAAAGTCATGAAGGCCCTGGAAGCTGATACAGGCCGAAAGGGAGTCATCATTGAGGAAGAGCTGGAGCTTAGGGAAGAGGATATGCGCACAAAAGTGCTTAAAATTGTGAAGGACGTAACAAAAAAGGCAAGCCTGGCGGAAGCTCATGTCATCGTGGCAGGTGGAAAAGGAATGGGCGATATCCAGGGATTCCAGCTGATTCATGAACTGGCCGAAGTCATCGGCGCAAGCGTCGGAGGAACAAGGGATGTTGTTGAAGCAGGCTGGCTTAAGCATGAACAGCAGGTCGGGCAGACGGGAGAGACCGTCACACCAAAAATTTACTTTGCAATCGGGATATCTGGAGCGATCCAGCATGTGGAGGGCATGAAAAACTCCGAATTGATCATCGCAATCAACAAAGACCCGAATGCACCGATTTTCGATGTCGCCACATACGGCATAGTGGGTGATGCATTGGAAATTATTCCAAAGCTGATCAAACAGTTCAAAGAGCTCAGCAAAGAGAAGGGCGGGGAAATGAGCTATGTCTGAAAAATTTGATGTAATCGTCGTAGGAGCCGGCCCTGCTGGAACATCATGTGCCTACAACTGTGCAAAAAACGGATTGAAAACATTGTTGATTGAACGTGGGGAATATCCAGGCTCAAAGAACGTTATGGGAGGAGTTCTTTACCGTAAACAGATGGAAGACATCATTCCCGAGTTCTGGAAGGAAGCACCGCTGGAAAGACCAGTCGTTGAACAGCGGTTCTGGATGATGGATAAAGAATCAGTTGTCCAGTTTGGTTACAAAGGTCTCGAATGGGCGGTCGAACCATATAATAACTTTACAGTACTGCGGGCACATTTTGACCAATGGTTCGCACAGAAAGCTGTCGAACAAGGGGTATTATTGATAAATGAAACAGTTGTTACGGAATGTATCGTTGAAAACGGTAAAGTGATAGGCGTAAGGACCGATCGTCCAGATGGAGAAGTGTTTGCAGATGTTGTCGTGCTGGCAGACGGGGTTAATTCCCTGCTTTCCAAGCAGCTGGGCTTCCATAGGGAATTCCGGCCTGACGAGGTGGCCCTGACGGTGATGGAAGTCATCAATCTTCCGAAGGACAAAATCAATGAACGCTTCAATCTTGAAGGAAATCATGGAACGACTATTGAGATTTTCGGGGATTCTACACAAGGCAATCTGGGCACTGCCTTCCTTTATACGAACAAAGAAAGCTTGAATATCGGGGTAGGAACGACACTTTCAAGTATGATCAAAGCAAAGCTTAAGCCATATGAGCTGCTGGATTATCTGAAAAAGCATCCAATGGTCCGTCCATATCTGGAGGGAGGAGAATCGGCGGAATATCTCGCCCACTTGATTCCTGAGGGTGGATTCCATTCTGTTCCGAGAGTTGCCGGAAACGGGGTGCTTGTCGTAGGGGATGCTGCCCAGCTTGTCAATGCAATTCACCGTGAGGGTTCCAATATGGCGATGGCTTCGGGACAAATGGCTGCAGAAGCGATCGTTGAGGCCAAGAAAGATGGCGACTTCAGTGAGCGCAGCCTGAATCGCTATAAGGAAGCATTATTTGGAAGTTTCATCATTAAAGACCTTGAAAAGTATAAGGATGCGGCACATACCTTCGAGACATACCCGCAATATTTCAAGGAATATCTGCCAATGATGAACAAAGCGATGAGCAAATTCTTTACAGTGGATGGGACACCAAAGAGAGAGAAGCAAAAAGAAATCATGCGAAGTGTAACGGCCGAAAAAGGAACCTTTAAGGTAATGCAAGATATCTATCGTGCCTGGAAGGCGGTGAAATAATGTCAACAACAAACATCGAGGAAAAACAATTTCTTTTAAGGTTTAAGTGTGACACGAAATCGCATCTTACCGTACTTGACCATGACGTCTGCATGACACAGTGCCCTGATAAACTTTGCACCGTATTCTGCCCGGCTGAGGTTTATAAATGGGAAGGAAAAAGGATGCAGGTAGGCTATGAAGGCTGCCATGAATGCGGCAGCTGCCGGATCGGCTGCCCGTACCAGAACATCAAATGGGAATATCCAAAAGGCGGCCACGGAATCGTATTCAGGCTCGCGTGATATAGAATAAGTAAAAGCTGGCGATTGAACTTTCATGGTCGCCAGCTTTTTGCTTTTTTATTTGGCTTGGGTACTTAGGGAACTTTGAAGAAGAGAAAGGAATATTGGTAATCAAAGTATTGGTATTGTCATTCAATAGGGGGAGGGATACCAGTTTACAAAATTAATCTTATAGAAATGTTCTATATTCATCATATGTAAGTTAATTCACAAGTGGGTACAAAAAAGAGTGAAGCTAAAGGAGGTAAAGATTTAGAGGGGAGATCAGCTGATTTTTTCTTGATGACGCATTAAGTGAAGTTCATCGTTGCGGATTTCTTTTTCTAATTTCCGCGCTTCAAACATGGCATCATCAAACCGATCAAACTTTTCCGAAGCATATACGGGTTTGCTGGCATCATAGATTCCGGAAGAGTCTGATTTATAAATGGCAACACTCCAATGGAAAAAATCTTTTTCTTCTTCCTGATGACCCTGCAATCCGATCATTAAATGTGTATGAAACAGGTCAGGCTGGATGCCAAGGAAGGATTTCTGGTCACTAAGCCCCGCGGGGACAAGTGATTTACCATAAAAATCGCGATATAAAGAGTTCTGCAATCTACATTCACTCCTTTTACATTAGCTATAACTTCATTATATGTAAGGTATCTAGATATTTGAAGGCTAATTGTTAAAATTTTTAGAAATTTTAACGAAGTGTCATATTTCCTTCACATTTACACTCGTATAATGCTAATTGTGATTCCTATCACAACTTGTGAGATCACTGGTTTTTATAATGAAGGTATAAAATGTATAGGAGGCAGGTTAACATGACTGGCTGTATGAGCGGTTTAAACCAGGATTCTAGTTTTACATTAAGTGAAGGTCTTCAACAGTTAAAAAGTGAACACCCGCCATTATTGGAAAAGCTTGCGGACCTTTTGGATCTTTCACGAAAAGTTGAGGAAGGTATGGAAATAGAGGAGAACTTTTTAAAGCTGAAGGAGCTGGTCGTCGAATTCCTCGCTGAACTGGAGCCTCATTCAGAGCGGGAAGAGGGCGTTTTGTTTGAGATGATGGCTGCTTATATCGGCAGGGAAATGGGACCAATAGCGGTGATGGAATATGAACATGATCAGGCAAAACGGTTTATCGGAACTTTCCTTCATAACACAAAGGATGGAATGGGACTAACAGCAGAGCAGATGATCGACAATGCGCAACTGATCAAAAATGCAAACTACACTTTGGTGAGCCATTTCTCAAAGGAAGAGAGCATCCTGTTCCCTATGGCAGAAAATATGTTCAGCGAAGAAGAAAAGCAAGAATTGGCTCAGCGCATTAAGTTAATCAAATAAAAATAAAAAGGGTGAAGCTGCGATTGCTTCACCCTTTACCTTTACAATTAAGCCTTTGTGATTGTCACCAGCTTAATGTCTTTTGTATCGAATTTATAAAAAACATCATCTTCACCGGTGTATTCAATCATGCCTTCCTGGTCTTTGGCATCCTGGATGGCTTCAGAAATGTTTTCCACTTCGATTGGTCGTGAAACGGCAAAATCTTTTTCAAAAAAATAATTAATCTTAAACTTAGACATGATAATCTCCCTTCAATATATCCTTACTACCTTTTTTTCCTTAACAGGGGCATGCCTAAACGTAAAAAATGCAGTTGGAAAATTTTAATTGCCGATCAGACCGGTGTGGCGATTTACTGGTTCCATTCTGCCAATTGTTGATCTGTCGGAAGGAACATCGTCAGGATTCCCAGCAGGGGAAGGAAGCCGACGCAGATAATCATCATTGGAAGCCCGATCATGTCAGCGAGATATCCAAGGCCGACAGACCCAATAGCACCCATACCGAATGCCAATCCTACTGTCAGTCCGGCCATCGTACCAATTTTGCCAGGAACCAGTTCCTGGGCATATACGACCGTAACGGAAAAGCTCGACATCAGGATAAAGCCGCTGATGGTCAAGAGGATGACTGCAACAGAAAGTGGCATATATGGGATGATTGCCGACATAGGAGCAGTCGCGATCATGGAAAGGAAAATGATTTTCTTCTTTCCAAAACGATCAGCGAGCGGGCCGCCAAAGAATGTTCCAAACGCACCTGCAACCAGAAAAGCGAACAGGAATAGTTGTGCCTCCTTAATCGAAAGTCCATATTTGTCAATCGCATAAAAAGCATAGAAATTCGTCATGCCAGAAATATACCAGGACCTTGCAAAGATTAAAAATAAAATCAGGACTAGAGCCATCTTGATATTTCTAGAAATGCCTTTATTGATTTTAGTGGTGGCTTGTCTGGTTTTGGCTGCAATCTTTTCAAAGTTCAATTTACGGTTGTACCATGTCGCAATATAGATAAGCAAACCTACGGCTATGGCAGCGACAAGCGTAAACCAAACAGCTCCAACCTGGCCTAGCGGAACTAGTATCAGTGCAGTTATTAGCGGAGCTAGTGCCTGCCCGGAATTTCCGCCAACCTGATAAATGGACTGTGCCAGCCCCCTGCGCGGTCCTGCTGCCATATAGGCAACCCTCGAGCCTTCAGGATGGAAGACAGCTGAACCAAGTCCGATGAATAAAACAGAGAGAATGACTAACTCGAAACTTGATGCGAAAGCCAGGCCGAGAACACCGAACATTGTAGAGGTAAGGCCGAGCGGAAGGGCAAACGGCATCGGCTTTTTATCGGTTGCCATCCCAATCAAAGGCTGAAGAATGGAAGAAACGATATTCAAGGAAAAGGCGATCATCCCTAGCTGGGTAAAAGAAAGGCCCATCGATTTTTCGAGTATAGGGAACATCGCCGGAATGACGGACTGGATAGAATCGTTCAATAAATGTACTAATCCGATGATAAAGAGTATTTTATAGGCTGTCACATTTTGATCTTGCGTTTTTGCTCTGACAGCAGCTGCTGTTTGGCTCATGTTTTTCTCCTTTAAAATTTATTTCGGTTTCCTACATATCATTTTACAAAAAAAGTCACCAGATAAGAATAGCTTTTCTATTAAAAAATATGGTCTAATATAATTTGAGAAAATACAGATTATTCAAAGGAGAGACCGATTCATGGAACAGACAGTGAATTTACAGATGACAGGGGAAGTGTTGAATGATTTTCTGGAGCGTTTTGGTTTAGAGCCTGAAGTAAAGAAGCTTGGGGATTTCGAGAATTATGTATTTGAAACGTATAGGGCTGGCCATCCATATATCATGCGAATCACTCATAGTACCCATCGCTATAAGGATGAGATTTTATCCGAGCTCGACTGGATGAAACATTTATACTGTGAAGGCCTGTCTGTTCCAGAAGTTTTTCCTTCGTTAGGCGGAAGTCTGGTTGAAGAAGCAGCAGCGGAGGATGGCAGCATTTTTTACGGATGCTTATTCGCAAAAGCAAGAGGAAAGGCTGTCTCTGTCCGATCAGAGCAATTCAGTGATAAACTATTTGAAAAGTGGGGAGAGGTAACTGGAAGGATGCACAGAGCAACAAAGAACTACCAGCCATCCGAAGGCATCAAAAAACGCAGCAGCTGGGATGAAGATGACCTCCTCCAGATTGAAAAGTATTATCCTGCTGAAGAGCAGGAGCTGGTCGAGAATGCAAAAGAAGTGATATCGGTTATTTCATCTCTCCCGAAAAAAATCGATAATTTTGGAATCATCCACACGGATATTCATTCTGGCAATTTCTTTTATGATGGGGAAGAGGTCCATGTTTTTGATTTTGATGATGCCAGTTACCACTGGTTTGCATCGGATATCGCAATTCCTTTGTATTATTCCTTGCTTTATCGAATTCCAGCCAGTGAAAAAGAGGAACGCCAGCGCTTTGGGCAATTGTTTCTGGACTCATTCATCAATGGGTACCAGAAAGGGAATCAACTCCCCGAAGGATGGAAAGAACATGTTCCATTGTTCCTGATGCTTAGGGATGTTGTCCTGTATGCGGTCTTGCATAAGAAAATCGCTCCCGAAGACAGAGATGATAAATTGCTGGCTATGATGGATGAGATCGCCGAAAGAATTAAATGTAAAGTTCCAATTGTGAAAATCGGCTGATGAAGATGTCTACACAAAAAAACACCAGAGCAACCGCTGCTGGTGTTTTCTGTTGTTAATTGGATCCCTATGCCAAATGTGAGATGGCACTTGAAAGAGAGAAATTGGCGCCACTTACCAGCCGCGGCTTGATCCGCCGCCACCCGAGGAACCGCCTCCTCCTCCCCGGGGCCCTCCACCCCCTCCGCCGCCTCTTGAAATGATCGATAGAAGCATATAGGTGAGGGTACCGCCAAAGAACATGAAATCGAGGATGATCACACCGACTACGATAATGATAAGCAGCCAGGAAGGGATGGGGAAATCCTGCTGCTGCTGAACATCATTCGGGGCGCTCCCATATTCTTTCGTACCTGACACCTCATTAGCTAGTGCCTGGTACGTATTCATTACTGCCAGGTCTGACTGGCCATTTTTCAAGTGGGGAATAGCGTATTCGTCAAGGATTCTCCCTGCCTTGCCATCAGGAATGACGCCCTCAAGTCCATAACCGACCTCAATCCTGATTTTCTTTTCCTGCATGGCAATAACAAGCAATACACCATTATCATTTTCTTTGGTTCCCAGGCCAAATTTGCGGTATGCCTCAACGGAATATTCCTCGATGCTTCTCTCCCCGATCGAATCTACGGTCAGAACAGCAATCTGTGAGGTTGTCTGGCCATCAATCGACCGGCCGATGGTTCGTAATTGGATTTCTTCATTTTCACTTAAAACGTCCGCGAAATCCTGGACATAGATATCTCCAACAGGTGCCGGTATCTCACTTGGTGCCGCGATTGCACCGGATGGAAGCAGCAAGAGCAGGATGCCAAGCAGTGCTGCCAATCCGGGGAATCTTTTTGGAGTCATCATCAGCCTCCAAAGTCAACCTCAGGAGCTTCCTGTGCCCGAGGGTCTGCTTTGAAATATTCCTTCTCATCAAATCCTGTTATGTTTGCGATAAGGGCACCTGGAAACTGTTTAACCATTTTGTTGTATATGGACACCTGGTCATTGTAATCCTTCCTGGCCACAGCCAGTCTGTTTTCTGTGCCGGCAAGCTCGTCCATCAATTGTGTGAATTGCTTATCCGCTTTCAGGTTTGGGTAATTCTCGACCACCACTAACAATCTGCTTAATGCACCTGACAATTCAGCATTTGCGTTTGCCTGCTCTTCTGGTGTATTTGCGCCAGCCAGCCTTGCGCGGGCATCTGAAATCGATTGGATCACTTCTTTTTCATGTGAGGCATATCCTTTTACTGAATTCACCAGATTAGGAATCAGGTCCAGCCTTCTTTGCAGCTGGTTCTCTATCTGGGCATAAGCCTGGTCGACATTCTCTTCTTCAGCGACAAATTTATTGTAGCTGCCAACACCCATCATGATGAAAATTCCCAGTATCACCAATAAA
The DNA here is from genome assembly GCF_030122805.1 of Mesobacillus sp. AQ2. NCBI lineage: Bacteria > Bacillati > Bacillota > Bacilli > Caryophanales > Bacillaceae > Mesobacillus > Mesobacillus sp. AQ2. Next base: position 1,623,997 of record NZ_CP126080.1, read on the forward strand.
CCAATAACAATTCCTAAACCTTTTTTCATCCAAGACACTCCCAATTCTTTGTTGAAGGCTTTCGCTAAAATGGTTAAACGAAAGCCTTGATGTTTCTGCAGATGACCGTATTTTTCCCTCATTAGACATGTTTTTAAACTTTTTGCATGGGTTAATCTTTCCCGATGTTCACCTGGATAATGAATCGAAATAGTTTTTCATGATAAAATTAAGGGAAATACTGATAAAAACAACAAATTCAGATATACTCTAGTTATGGATTAGTCGTTAAAGGTAAAGGAATGAATACGCATGAACAATGAGACAGAAAAATCTTTAAAATTATTTATTGTATTGTCCCGTGCCTATCGGGCAGTTAATGAAAAAGTGAATAAGGTTATCCAAAAGAATGGACTAAACCCAACGGAGTTTGCCGTGCTTGAGCTTCTCTACCATAAAGGGGAGCAGCCACTCCAGCAAATCGGCGGGAAGATCCTGCTTGCAAGCGGCAGTATCACCTATGTAGTGGACAAGCTTGAAGAAAAGGGCTACTTAAATCGGGTGGCATGTCCAAAAGACCGAAGAGTGACATACGCAAAAATTTCAGAAGACGGAAAAAAATTAATAGAAGAAATTTTTCCAGAACACAGCGCCTTAATTCACGAATTGATGGACAGCCTGTCAGATGATGAAAAAGGTACGGCGATCGAGCTGTTAAAAAAGCTGGGTCTATCTGTAAGCAAATATTAAAAACGGCGATTGCCGTTTTTTTTGTTATCCTGGCAATAAAATTTTTCGAAAAGACAAGGCATTAAACAGGAAAAAAGGGACCATCCGTAGAATAGGATGGAGATGGGGTGAATTTTCACCCTTATATAGATAAAGGGGGCAATACGATGAGGTTTGAGGAATATACATATACACGGCCGAATTTGGACGAAGTGACGGCTAAATTCGATCAGCTTCTTGAACAATTCAAGAATGCCGGAACGGTTGAGGAACAAAGTGTTGCTATGGATGGAATCAATGGCCTGCGAAATGATGTCGGAACCATGTTCAATCTTTGCTATATCCGTCATTCGATTGATACTGAAGATGAATTTTATAAGCAAGAGCAAGATTTTCTTGATGAACTGGCACCAGAGGTAGAAGGTCTAGTGACAAAATATTATGAAGCACTTATGTCATCTCCATTCCGTGCCGAGCTTGAAGCGAAATGGGGAAAGCAGCTGTTCGCACTTGCTGATGCACAATTGAAGCAATTTTCTCCGGAAATTGTTCCTTTGATGCAAAAGGAAAATAAACTTTCTACCCAATATACAAAGCTTGTAGCATCAGCAAAAATTATGTTCGAAGGAGAAGAAAGGACGCTTGCTCAGCTTGATCCATTTACAGAGTCAAAGGACCGTGAAACGAGGAAAAAAGCCAGTGAAGCGAAATTCGCATTTTTCTCAGAGCATGGAGAAGAGTTTGACCGCATTTATGATGAACTGGTAAAAGTAAGGACGGAAATGGCACATAAACTCGGCTACAGCAACTTTGTCGAGCTGGCTTATTACCGTATGTCCCGAACGGATTATGACAGCAGCATGGTAGCGGCATTCCGTGACCAGGTCCATAAATACATCGTACCTGTAGCGACGAAGTTGAAGGAACGCCAGAAAAATCGAATTGGTGTCAATGAGTTGAAATATTATGATGAACCATTCGATTTCAAGACGGGTAATGCTGCACCGAAGGGAAGTCCGGAGTGGATCATTGAAAACGGCCAGAAGATGTATGATGAACTCTCGGCTGAAACAGGTGAGTTCTTCAAATATATGAACGATAACAACCTGATGGATTTGGTTGCCAAGAAAGGGAAAGCCGGTGGGGGTTACTGCACATATATTGAAAACTATAAATCGCCGTTCATATTCTCGAATTTCAACGGAACTTCAGGGGATATAGATGTCCTGACACATGAAGCAGGGCATGCCTTCCAGGTATACTCAAGCCGCCATTTTGAGATTCCAGAGTATAACTGGCCAACATATGAGGCATGTGAAATACACTCTATGAGCATGGAATTTTTCACATGGCCATGGATGGATCTATTTTTCAAAGAAGATACCGATAAGTACAAATTCTCTCACCTGAGCAGCGGCCTGCTGTTCCTGCCATATGGAGTCTCTGTTGATGAATTCCAGCACTGGGTATATGAGAATCCCGAGGCAACACCTGCAGAGAGAAAACAGCAATGGCGTGAAATCGAAAAAAAATATCTGCCGCACAAAGATTATGATGGCAACACCTATCTGGAAGAAGGCGGATTCTGGCAGCGTCAGGGCCATATTTACAACTCGCCATTCTATTATATTGATTACACGCTTGCACAAATTTGTGCATTCCAATTCTGGAAGCGTTCAAGGGAAAACAAGGAAGAAGCCTGGAATGACTATGCTAACCTCTGCAAACTCGGCGGAAGCATGGCATTCACCGAACTTGTGAAGGAAGCAAACCTGATATCACCATTTGAAGAAGGCTGTGTCGAGTCAGTGATAGGCGAAATCGACAGCTGGCTGGAATCAGTCGAAGACAGTAAATTGTAAAAAGAAAAGTGGAGCCTGCGGGCAACACTATAGACTGCAGACGAACTTGATGGAAATCCAGTTTGTCTGCAGTTTTTTGTTTCTGTTATGCAATTTATGGTTCCCGACATCTAAGCGTTATCTGGGATTGAATAGATTTTCGTTGATAGTCACTGCAGAGTGTATACCTGGAAATGGATAATAGCTGAATTTGTTGGTATTATTAGTGGCATTTAACCGCTTTTGGTGCCCGCTTTTTATGAATCGTAAGAAATCAGTTCACCAATAGCCATTATTGGTGTCCGTTTTTTAGGAATCTGAAGAAAACAGGTCACCAATGCCACTTCTGATGAATGATTGAGTTTAGAGGCTTCAAGGCATTGAGATAACAACTCCTTCTTATTCGGTGATTACACTTTCCCCATTGCTGATTCAATAGGAAAAGCCCGCACCTAAATGCGGGCTTCAGTCTTACATACTGCGTTCTTTTTTCACTTGTTTGAAGAAGAAGACTTCATAAATCACTGGGATCAGGATTAATGTCAACAGGGTGGAGGAGGTAAGTCCGCCGATTACGGTTACTGCCAGCCCTTTTGAGATCAGGGTGCCTGATGAGGTGGTGAGTGCCAATGGAATCAATGCAGCGATTGTTGCAAAAGCGGTCATCAGGATGGGACGGAGCCTTGTAATTCCTGCCTCAATTAAAGCTTCACGTACAGGCATTCCTTTTTCGGTTCGATTCTGGCCAATACGGTCTACCATGACAATGGCATTGGTCGTAACGATTCCAATTAGCATCAGCAAGCCTATCATGACACTGACTGACATGGGTTCATCGGCAATCCACAATCCCAGGAGGGAACCGATTGGGACAAATATCAGGGAGGATAGGATAATGAACGGAATCCTTGCCTGCCCGAAGGTAATCAACATCGTCAAGTAGACCAGCCCGATGGCCACAACCATTGCGATTCCCAGTTGAGTGAAGGTTTCAACCGTTTCATCGCTTCCGCCGCCGCCTTCAAGTGAAACTCCATCTGGAAGGTCGATATCATTTTTGACCCCTTCAATGACAGCAGTCGAAACGGCCCTGATATCATTGGAATCGATCTGCGCAGAAACCCGGGCGAAAATTTTGCCATCCAGTTTCTGTATGGAGGTAAATGCTTCTGTCTCGGTTATTCTCGCGATTTCTGTAATTGGAATAGGTCCTTGCTGGGTGAAAATCATGGTATTTTTTAAATCTTCGATTGTCTCGGACTGCTCATCATAGATAATCAAAACTTTTCGATCATCGCCATCGAGCTGCATGGTACCGGCATCGACTGGTTTTGTTTTATCCGTGATGGTGCCGAGGATCTGGAAGCCCGAAAGACCAAGCTGCGCTGTTTTTTCTGGGTCGATATCGACCAGTACCTGTTTTTGTTTTTCAGAAAAGTTGTTAGAAACATATTTTAAGTCATTCTGCTTATTCATGTAATCTTCGACTTTTGCTGCTGCATCCTGTAAGGCGGCTAGGTCAGTAGAATATAAGTCGATATTGACATTGTTATTGGAAGGAGGTCCACCTGTTGACTGCTCCTGGATGCCGATTTTCGCATCCGGCTCGAGGGAAAGGACGGTATCTTCCATTTCTTTCTCGAGTTTCGGAATGAACTCAGAAACACTCGCTCCTTCTCCAAGGCTGATAAAATAGTTTGCCTGGTTCTGGCGTTTTAAACCAGTCTGAAAATCACGGCTTCCGATTCCGACGGTTACATCATTGATTTCTTTTTGTTCTGCGAACATATTCTCGACTTTCAGTGAAACTTCATTTGTTTTTTCCAGTGAAGTAGAAGAGGGCAGCTGGAATGTAGCAACAAGCAGCTTTTGCTCCTCGTTTGGTATAAATGTGAAACCAAGTCCTTTAACCAGGAAGCCCGAACCTGCAAGCAGGACAATCGACAGGAAGATCACTAGAGCCTTATGGTTCAGTGACCATCTAATGGAAGAGGCATATGCTCTTTGCATTGCACCTTCTTTTTCTTCCTTTGGCACTCTCTTGAAAGAGAACTTTGCCAGGATTGGTACGATCGTGACGGCAACAATCAAGGATGCAAGCAGTGAAAAGACGATTGTCAGTGCGAAAGGCAAAAAGAATTCTCCAGTAATTCCACCGACAAGGCCAAGCGGCAAGAAGACTACAACTGTCGTAATCGTTGATGAGGTGATGGCTTTCAGGATTTCCTTAGTTGAATCCTGAATCAGATCATCCGTCATTCCCTGATTGGTTTTCCGGTCCCTCCGGAAGATATTCTCGATGACGACAATGCTGTCATCGACGACACGTCCTACTGCCACTGCCATCCCGCCGAGGGTCATGATATTCAATGAAATATCAAGCTGGTTTAAAAAGATCGACGAAATCAATAGTGACAGCGGAATGGAGACCATCGCGATAATCGTTGCCCTGAAATTCCTCAGGAAAATCAATACCGCAATAGAAGCAAACAGGGCACCGAGCAACCCTTCCTTGACGAGAGTGTTGACCGATTTTTCAATTCCTTCAGCTGAATCGAATCCAATTGCGTATTCCAGGCGGTCGTCATAACTATTGATGACAGCTAAAACCTTTTCAGCAACTTCGACTGTATTCGCGTCCTGCTTTTTCGTGATGGCCATTGACAATGATTCTTTTTCGTTATATCGCGTGATTTCCGGTTTTTCAGTTACTACTTTGATTGAGGCAAGCTCGCTTAACTTTACCTGGGGAGCATCAGGCACAAATTTAGATTGAATCACCAGGTTTTCAAGCTCTTCAATTTTTTCTATTTTTTCCTGCACCCGTACCGGAACCTGGATTTCGTTTTCGTTCAGGTTGCCTGCCGGGAAGCTTAATTTTCTGGAATCAATTGTTTCTTTAATATCATTCAAACTGAGCCCCAACTGTGCTGCTCTTTCCTGGTCCACGGTGATCTGGAGGATGTCATCGGTCATGCCGCCAACAGAAACACTGTTTATTCCCTGGATTTTATTCAGTTCCGGAAGGATTTCTTCGTTTACAAGAGTCTCTAGATCTTCATCACCTTTTGCAAACAGGGAGATATTGAAAATCGGGAATGTACCAAAAGAGAATCTGTTTATATTCGTCTGCACGTTCTCAGGCAGTCCAGCTTCCTTGATGAAGGTGTTGACCTGTTGCTCAGCATCATCAAGCTTAGTATCAAACGGGAATTCCAGATTGATGATGGCGATGCTCTCAAATGAAGAACTTTGCATTTTCTTGATGCCATCGATCCCTTTGAATTTTGTTTCAAGCTTCTCGGTTACTTGTTCATTGATATCCTGCGGAGAAGCCCCCGGGTATATGACTTCCACAGAGAGCTGGGGAAATTCGATATTTGGCAGCAAATCAACCTTTAGCCTGGTGAATGAGTACAGGCCGCCAAGTATCAGTAAAAATGAAATGATGAATACAGCGAATGCATTTTTAAGACTGAATCTTGTCAAAAATCCCATTAGAATACCTCTTTTCTATAAAAAAGCTATGACTCTATTCTATATGCCTTCTATGTAGTTTTCATTTTTAAACTGTAAAAAATAAAAATAACCCGAAGTTTCAAAACTTCGGGCATCAAATAAATATTATTTCTGCTTGATGATAATCTGGTCAGTTTCAATGACCGCTTCCAACTGGTTTGCTTCCGGAGCTTCAAGAATGAAATCGGCAATGGAATCCTCCAGTTGTTCCTGGATGGAACGACGCAGCGGGCGTGCACCGAATGCTGGATGGTATCCAAGCTCAGCCAGTTTTGCCTTCACTTCCACTGTCACTTCAAGGCTGATATTCTGCTCTGCAAGTGTTTCTTTCAACTCTGCAAGCATCAAATCCACAATCTGAAGAAGGTGTTCCTTCTCAAGAGACTTGAACTCTATGATACTGTCGAAACGGTTCAGGAATTCTGGCTTGAAGAATCCTCCGAGTGAATCGAGAATGCTTGATTCATTGACAGCAGTATTCTGGTCAAATCCTACCTTGATGGTTTTATGTCCAACACCTGCGTTGCTTGTCATAATGATGACTGTGTCCTTAAAGCTTACTGTACGGCCTTGGCTGTCAGTCAGGCGGCCGTCTTCGAGAATCTGCAAGAACATATGCTGTACATCTGGATGAGCTTTTTCAATCTCGTCCAGTAAAATGATGCTGTATGGGTTGCGGCGGACTTTTTCCGTCAACTGGCCAGCTTCATCATGGCCTACATAGCCTGGAGGAGAACCAATCAGCTTGGAAACACTGTGCTTCTCCATATACTCACTCATGTCGAGACGGACCATTGCCTCCTTTGAACCAAAGAGTTCCTCAGCCAAAGTCTTGGTCAGCTCTGTCTTACCGACACCAGTAGGGCCGACGAACAGGAACGAGCCGATTGGACGGTTCTTTGATTTCAGACCCGCACGGCTGCGGCGGATCGCTTTGGCTACTTTCTGCACGGCATCTTCCTGTCCAATGACTTTGCCATTCAGGTTGGCAACAAGATTTTTCATCTTTTCCTGTTCATCTTCCTGAAGCTTGCCGACGGGAATGCCAGTTTTCTTCTCGATGATTTCCTGGATATGCTTGACTGTTACAACAGGTCGTTCAGCATTGCCATTTTCGTTTATTGCTTTCTCAAGCTTCGCTTCTTCATCACGGAGCCTGGCAGCAGTTTCATAGTCTTCCTGCTTCAATGCTTCTTCCTTTTCCTTCGCAATTTCAGCAAGGCGGCTTTCAGCATCATTTTTATTTGTATAGTCAGAAACCAGGTTTAGCTTGGATCCTGCTTCGTCCATTAGATCAATCGCTTTGTCTGGAAGGAAACGATCCTGGATATAGCGTTGAGAAAGCTGGACACATGCCTTGATGGCCTCATCCGCAAAAGTCACCTGATGGAAATCCTCATACTTGGACTGAATTCCTGCCAGGATTTCGATGGCCTCGTCCACAGTTGGTTCCAGTACATGGACGGGCTGGAATCGTCTTTCTAAAGCGGCATCTTTTTCAATTTTGCGGTATTCCTTCAGGGTTGTCGCACCTACTACCTGAAGTTCACCACGGGCAAGTGCTGGCTTCAGGATATTGCCTGCATCCATGGAACCTTCAGCAGAACCTGCACCTACAAGCTGGTGGATTTCGTCAATGAAAAGAATGATGTTTTTGCGTGCCTGTAATTCAGAAATCAATTGCTTCATTCTTTCTTCGAATTGACCACGGATTCCGGTGTTCGATACCATTGAAGCGACGTCTAAAAGGTAGACTTCTTTATTCTTCAGCTTCTCTGGCACATCACCTTCGACAATCTTTAAGGCAAGGCCTTCTGCAATAGCTGTTTTACCTACACCAGGTTCACCGATCAGTACAGGGTTATTTTTATTTCTTCTATTTAATATTTCAATCACACGTTTAACTTCTTCGTCCCGGCCAATAACAGGGTCAATCAAACCTGTCTTGGCAATTTGAGTCAGGTTTCTTCCATATTGGTCAATAAAGCCATTCCCACCGCCGGCTGTTTTAGTTACAGAAGCAGGTTTTGAATTCTGGGGTTCATCATTCATATTCCCAGAGAATTGTTTGAACATATCATTAAACGGCGAACCTCCGAATCCGTTAAAACCGGACGTTGGGCTGCCGAGTGAAGCACCTAATTTTTCTCTCTCTTTTTGGTAGCAGTCTTCACAGAGCATTAAATGCTTCTGGTTACCATTTAAGCTTACCTTCAATTGAATATTCGCCTGTTTTTCCTGGCAATTTTGGCAGAGCATTTAAATTCCTCCTTCAAATTTTTCCTATATTTAATCAAAAAAGTCTTTGACTTTGACTATCTTTGATCAATTTAACTTTATTATACTTTGACCAACTTTGACTTTCAAGATATTTGTCTGTAGAAATTATTGGTAATTCAATATAACATTGCGGGCATACTCTCCTCATGATAAAACGCTATTTTCGCCTAAAGTATTGCTTTCCGGGCTAATTCCATTTTCAACTCCCTATATGGCTTCGAGGCTCTTTTCGACTGTGCACCGAGATGGATGGAAAGGAATATTCGAAAACCGAGCAGGCTGTTTTTACTGATGATGTGAAAGCAACGGAGTTCATGAAATGAGCTTAATAAAAAGCTCGTCATGGTTTGTCTTTCCATACATATATTGAGAAGAGGGAGGGGAACGCTTTGAAAACAAATTGGGGTGCTGCCTTTCAAATTGCAGCTGTTTATGTCGGAACTGTGGTGGGGGCTGGTTTTGCGACCGGAAGGGAAATCGTTGAATTCTTTTCCCGTTTTGGCATATTTGGACTGATTGGAGTGTTCATGGCTGGATACATTCTTACATATATGGGTGCTAAATTAATGCGTATTGCAGCGGCCATTGGTGCCCGTTCTTATGAAGAAATGAATGTGCATTTATTCGGGCGATTTTTTGGAAGGATCATTAATATATTGATGCTGTTCATGCTTCTTGGCGTTTGTGCTGTTATGCTTTCCGGAGCCGGGGCTGTATTTGAGGAACAACTGGGATTAACGAAATCACTTGGAATCATTGTAACGATTGCTTTGTCACTTGCAGTAATGGTAGTCGGCCTAAAGGGCGTTTTTGCAGTTAATACTTTTGTGGTTCCGATGATGATCTTGTTCAGCCTGATTCTATTTTCCCTGTCAGTCAAATTGCCTGGTTTTTTTGAACAGGTTGTGTTTATTCCATATGCCGAGGATGGCTGGAAAGCCGTAATCGGCCCGTTTTCCTATACGGCACTGAACCTGTCTCTTGCCCAGGCGGTGCTTGTACCTGTCGCGGCAGAGATAAAGGACGATCAGACAGTTAAGTGGGGGGGGATTCTTGGGGGAATTGCACTGACATTGATTTTGCTCTCAAGTCACTTGACTTTGATTATGCTTCCAGGATTCGATACATTCGAGATTCCGATGGCGGTTATCATGAAACAGCTGGCAGCCAGCCTTTATTGGATATTTGTCTTAATTGTTTATGGTGAAATTTTCACATCTGTAATCGGCAATATCTATGGTCTGGAAAGACAGATACAAAAACATATCAAAGTGCCAAGCATGCTGATTGTCTCTTTTCTCTTCCTGATCTGTTATTTCATCAGCTTGATTGATTATGGAACACTTCTTTCGTTCCTGTATCCGGTATTCGGCTATATCAGCTTAGTATTCATTGTCTTACTGTGGATGAAGCCTGTCAATTTAACAAATCGATCATAAAAAAAGGCTGTTTTCGTAAAGATTGTTGTTAAAATCTTAAAGCCGATTTTAACGTGCTATAAGCAATTTTGTAGTTCGTTTTTAAGTGTGCAAGCTCTTTTCTCATAATAAGCTTGAATTTTATAAAGAAAACTAGGTCATTCAATCCCATTTAGTAGTCAATAGCAACAAAGTTTGAGAAAAGAGCCTAAAAAAAAAAGAAGGGGGGTGCCCTTCTTTTTTTATTTATTTCTCTTCTTTCATGATTGTCTTCGCCATTTGGATGAAGGCATCACGATGATCAGAACCTTCTTTTGTGAATAGAGTAAGCTTCAAAGGCTGTTCTTCATTTTTAATAAGGTAGGTGGTAACATTGTCTGCTCCGTTTTTTGTTTCCATACCCCAGGCATTGCTGAAAAATGGATCCTCAGGAATTTCAGTTTCATTTACCTCAGGCCCGACTGCGGCCAGCTGCGCCTTTGCGTTTTCTTCAACCATTTCCCATTCTGCATCTGCTGGAAGCAGTTCTATCCTCATGAAGATACTGTCATCCTCGGTCAACATCAGAACATCTTTGTTTGGTTCTTCTGCTGTCAATTCATAATCAGGCAAGACATACATTGAATAATTTTGATTATCGTTATACTTTAGAAAACCGGTTTGCTGCTTCTGTTCTCCATTCAATGTATAATCAAGGTTCTGTTCCATGATTCGGATCAGGCCTTCTTCATTGGTCTTTTCCTGTTCCGCCGCTTGCTGCTCTTCATTCGCAGCTTCCGGTGCAGATGCCTGCTGTGATTCAGGTGTCTTTTTCACTGCTTTTTCAGACTCTTCTGCGGATCCGCAGCCTGAAATGATAAATGCCGACAAGCCAATGAGTGCGATTGGTTTTACTAATTTGTTCATGTCGAATTGCCCCCTGTTATTTCATTTGATGTTTTCTACAATTTTAGACGAAAAAAAAGAAAGAATGTTACAATCCCTTATCAAAATAACATGGACATGTCTCTTCCGACAATAATGAAAATGACCCACGAGCCAGCGTGGGTCATTTTCAGGATTCATTATTTTCATTGCTACCTGAGAGGAAGAAAAACAAATAATAATAAATCAAAAACAATATGGGATACAATCACCAGCGGCATGCTCCGTTTCCACGCATATAAAATGCTCCATGCAAGGCCGGCGATCACTGCAGCCAGTATCAGAATGAATTGACCGGAATAGAAATGGACAGAAGAATATAGAAGTACAGATAAACCAATCGTCATTTTCATTCCAAAGTATTGACTAAGTCGTTTTTGAATGAATCCCCGCCAAAAAATTTCCTCTCCAGGAGCAATAATCAAGACAAGTACAATATAATGCCAGAATAATTCAGGAGAAAATCTGCTGTACAGGCGGGTGATTTGACCTGAAAAAGGCAGGTTCAGCAATTCAATCAATAAACTTCCGAACCAAAAGAGACCAAATAAACCTGCTCCTGAAACAATTCCTAATGTTAAATAAGAGAGTGTGGATGCATTGTCCTCGATTTCTTCATGGATGATAGAAAAGCTTATAAGAACAAGCATTGAAGCTGTGAAAATATACCAGAAAACGTTTTGATCCTCGAAGGTAAAAAACATAAGAAGATGCGCGATTAAAATGCCCAGAATCAGTCTGGGATCCGCCATCCATTTCTTCATTCTCGATAAACCCCTTTCCAGAAACAAAATTTATTGTACCAAATAATTCATTAAAGTTGTAAGGAAAAGATTTCTACAAGATGGGGTATGTTAAGACAGAACGAAAAACGATGGGAGGGAAGAGCATGTCTCAATCGAAACGCGAAAAGGAGCGTAATTGGACTGTCCGCAAACAGGACCAGCATCCTCACGGGAAAGTTAAATCGTACAAGGAATTAGCTGGCAAAGAAACAAAGGAATAGAAAAATTTGAAGAGCCGGAACGCAGCTCCGCAGCCGGAATGTTTACCAAAGAAGAAAAAGCAGCCAAGGCTGCTTTTTTCTTCTTGCATAAAATATATTAATAGGCTGTTTCTTTTACAATTTTATAATTTTTATGATTGATTACTGTACGCTGGTCCAGTTCCAAATCCCTGAAATTGTTCATATATGTTAAATCAACAATGACAGAATTCTCATTTACCTTTTCCACAACTCCCTGTAATCCTTCTTTGAATTCGATTACATTTCCAACTTCAGCTTTCTTCAAATAACCTCGCTCCTTCGTTATATTTCGAATTACTAACATTTTGCCTTAAATATTTCAATGCGTAAAGAAAAATCTGTAATAAAGTTTAAATGTTCACGAAATTTTCAAATTTAAAATTTAGAAAATTCAATTTATATTTTTATTATATAGAAAAATAACATTTCTATCCAGAAAAAATTTTAAAAGTTTTTTAGGATTTTTCCCATTTAATTAAGTTCGAAAACATGTATCTGTAAGATTGCAATTTGCAAATTGAACAATAGGATATAAAATGGTTTTAACCTATTAGTTATAAGGGGTGTGAAATATGGACAAGGAACAAGCTGAAAGAATGCTCGAAAACTTGAAAAATAGAGAGGTTGAAGAGATTTTTGTTGCGAAGCAGGATTTTATGGTTTTCCGTGAAGTGATTGTTAAGAGAGAAGACTTTAAATATTTCAGGGGTATTGCCCAAAGAGGCGGAGATGTCATTTATCAATATATGGATGAACCAAGGAGCTAATCCGATTACCTATGTTAAAGGGGAAAAATGTACTATACCTATTAGTGGAATAGTAGTAAAATATTAACATAGACTGATGAGGTGATCGCAGATGGAAACTATGTGCCGTAATAGAATAAAAAAAGAAATCGAACAAAAACGAGAAGAAATGATTTATTCGGCAAAAGAAACAGGTTTTCTAAGCGTCCAGACCATATCAGTAAGCCAGGAACTTGATCGGCTGTTAAATATTTTTCAGGAAGAAATTCAGCCATTATCAAAATGAATGTTGAGAGACACTTAAGCAGTGTCTTTTTTATATCTCTAATTGGTTGAAAATTCACATATTTATTTGCTGATGATAAACTTTTTTAAGGCCTTATAAGAAATATGAGGGGGATGATGAGGGATGGAGTTAATAGACAAGCTTGAACAGCTGAAGGACGAAATTAGGAAGGTTGTGGTCGGACGGGACCAGGAAGTAGAAATGATGGTCATATCCCTTTTGAATGATGGCCATATCTTAATGGAAAGTGTGCCGGGAACAGGAAAAACGCTTCTTGCGAAAACATTCGCAAACGTCATAACGGGAAAGTTTTCAAGGGTCCAGTTTACACCAGACGTTTTGCCAAGTGACATAACCGGCATCCAGTTCTTCAATCCGAAGCTGCAGGAGTTTGAATTGAAACCAGGTCCTGTGGTAACCAATATCCTTTTAGCAGATGAAATTAACCGTGCCACCCCAAGAACACAGTCTAGTTTGCTGGAAGCAATGGAAGAACATCAGGTGACAATCGATGGACATACGATTCCGCTGAACACTCCTTTTCTTGTCATTGCAACACAAAACCCGGTTGAATCACAGCAGGGTACCTTCCAGCTGCCTGTTGCCCAGATGGACCGTTTCTTCATTAAACTTTCACTTGGGTATCCAGATATCAATGAAGAAAAAGAAATGATCAAAAAGCACAGATTTGGAACTGAAGCTGCAGAAATCATTGCTGTCTTTAAAGAGGAAGATATCCTCTTTCTTAAGCAGGAACTAAGGAAGGTTAAGCTGGCTGATGTGGTTGAAGAGTATCTATTGAAAATCACAAGGGAAACAAGGAATCATGGATCCATCGAATTAGGCATCAGTCCCCGTGGAACGCTTGCTCTAGTAAAAGCAGCACAAGGCAGAGCACTTGTTAAGGGACGGAGCTTTGTGGTGCCGAATGATATAAAGGAAATGGCTCCATTCGTCCTTGCCCACAGAATTTATCTGTCCGCAGAGGCTTCACTGACGATGACGCCGGAAAAAGTAGTCGAGGATTTGCTGGAATCTATCCCGCTTCCGGTAGAAGCTGAGGTTTGATGCCATGCAATGGAAAAAAAACGTGATTGAGGATCGCTTTTTGTCCATTCTGGCATTTCTCGGTATTTTATTGGTGATTGTAAGCTTTTACATAAACTCCTGGCTGATTTTCGGAGTCGGCATTCTGATCATTTTTCTGGCATTCGCCAATTCCTATTATTTAAAACATATAGGAGAGGGACTGTTTTTTGAGAACAACCGGAATCGCAATCGCTTTTTCATTGGAGACCGGGGGGATTGGAACCTTCATTTCCTCAATCAGGGGCTGCCAATCATGAAAGGGAATATCTCTATTTATTTTGACAGTGCAGTTGTCCCTGCTTCAGCTGAATATTATATCCATCAATCAAGAGTAGATGTCACCCTGCCGTTTTCGATCGGACGAAAAGAAAAAGCCAACATTCATATTCCTTTTCTTGCTGAAAAGCGGGGACTATCGAAAATCAGGAAGCTGGAGCTTCATATTCCGCATTTTTTTGGCTTCGGGGACACGATTCTTGAATTTACCGATGTGATCAATATGGAGACACTTGTCTATCCAAAACCGCTATCGGTGAACAATATTGATCGCCACAAATCAGTCAAGCCTGGAAACAGCCCATCTATTTTCTCTGTTTTTGAAGATAACATGGGACCGGTTGGAACAAGGGATTATCTGCCAACCGACAGCTTCAACAGAATTAACTGGAAAGCAAGTGCAAGGAGAATGACATTGCAGACAAAGGAATTTGAAAGGATCAATGAGGCTGGAGCCGTTTTGTTGATCAACGTTTCTGATGGGTATTCAGTAACCAGCAAGCTTGAATTTTTAATGAGCAGCATTGCGGAAATGGGTTACTTTTTTCATCGGAACAATATCCCTTTCTCCCTTTGCATGAACATAAGGTCTGCCGGGTTGACGCCTTTTACCTATCTTCCATTAGGTTCTGGAAAGGATCATCTGCAAAAGCTCCTGGATTTATTGGCGATTGCCGATTTTCACTCTCCCACCATTCCGCATGAACAATTGCTTTTCTTCTATAAAAGGCATTTGGCGCTCGCACCCGTCATGATATATGCTGGGGTCCGTACACCAAGGACAGATGGCTATATGCAAGAGTGGTCAAGGGAAGGGGTACAGCTTTTTCAACTGCAACAACATAACGAAGGTGGATACCTTGAACCACTAAAAACCGTGTTAAAGGATGTGGCCGGCAAATGAATATTCGTGTCTTGCATGTCTTTTTTCGCTTTTATATCGAATGGACCTTTGCCAGTCTGATTTTTGTGATTATGCATTTGTTATCCTCACAGCAAATGCCATTGACTGCAATGATGGCTATAGCTGCGGCAGCCTCATTGGTTTTCGCGATCCTGTTGGAGAAAAAGCCGAATTTTGCCAAGCCAGTGTATGTACTTGTCATCCTGCCGTTGATTGTCCTGCTTGGAAATATAAGCGGACTGGATCTTTTTTATACAGGGACCACCGCAGTAATGGTCTTTTGGAGGACCCTGAAATTTCATGAGGATTCTACAAGTCATTCGGAAAGCGTTTGGCTTGTCGTCACCTTTCTCGCAGGAGTGTTCGTTTCCCCGCTTGGGTATTTTTATGGCGGGAGCTATTTAATGCAGATCGCGATCCTTTTGATTTTTCAGTTGATGTTTATCTTATCGGGGCAATTTTTGCTAAAATGGCTGGATATTGAAACGGCTGCGAAAAATAGGTTCGCATTTACGTATTCCAGCCTGCTGGGTGGAATGCTGCTTCTGGTCGCTGCACTGACCTTCGGAAGAAATCTTTTAAAGGAATCATTCTTTTTTGTCCTGCAAGCAATTGGATGGATTCTTTCCCTGCTGTTATATCCACTTTTCTCATGGATTGCCTCTCCTCCCCTACAGGAAAGGGCAAGTAAAGTCCTCCCAAACAGAAAGCCGAATGTGGAAGATGCCCATTCTTTTGAGACGGCCAAGCTGGGTTTTGATCCGAATTTCTGGGGACCAATCCTTTTTGTGTTTTTAGTGGTAATCGCTTTTTATTTTATTTATAAAAAAACAAGTTTGTTTAAAAAAGAACAAGGAACGAGTGAAATCCAGGCTGGGTTTGTCACAAATACTCCCTTCAATGATTCTTCACTGAATAACCTGCTTTCAAGGAAGCGGATGGCAATGCCCGCCAATCAAGTACGGAAAGAGATTTTTCAACTGGAAAAATTCGCACATAAAAGAGATCTTGGGAGACTTAATTTTGAATCAATCAATGAATGGTTTGAAAGACTCGGTATTCTATACGATCACAGAACCATCCGGACATATGAAAAAGTAAGATATGGTAATGATCAGGAAGAACCTGTAGAAGGCTGGTTCAAAGAGGATATCAAGGCCATCAAGAAACAACTAATTTCACTTGAAAAACTTTACAAAGAAGAAAATAAAACAGGACTGAAAGACACCTTAAGAAACATTTTAAAACGAAATTAAAATCTTTTGTCACAATTTCGTTAAAATGAAAACGTTTTACTAAAAAAAATGCGCAAAACCTTTAAAAAACAAGGTTTTTTCATTGTCTATAGTGGGGTGAAATGCTATTCTTTTGTGTGGGATGCCAATCCATATTTCTGAGGAAATGATTGGAAACAATATATGGTGTGAAAGAACAACACAAATGGGTAAAATACAAATATCATTTTGGCCAGGCCAGATTTTGACCTTTCGCTGAATTGAACCATTTAGTTCGGAAGGCATCATGTATGGTCATCTTAAACATTTATTTAAAGGAGATTGATCTAGTATGGTACAAAAACAATTCAAGGTTGTTGCTGAAACAGGAATCCATGCTCGCCCTGCTACAATGCTTGTTCAGGCTGCAAGTAAGTTCGATTCAGAAATCCACTTAGAATATAAAGAAAAAAAGGTTAACCTTAAGTCAATCATGGGTGTAATGTCATTAGGAATCGGCCAGGGTGCAGACATCGCGATCATCGCTGAAGGAAGCGACGAGCAAGATGCTCTTAATACGCTGGAAGAAACTCTTAAAAGAGAAGGCTTAGCTGAATAATGGGCTTTCTCCAGGGTATTGCTGCTTCAAATGGCATTGCCATCGCAAAAGCCTATAAGCTTGTCGAGCCGGATTTTTCTTTTGAAAAAAAATCGGTAGATGCCCCTGCTGAAGAGGTTGCACGGTTCCAGACAGCGCTTCAGACATCAAAAGCTGAGCTTGAAAAGATCCGTGATCATGCAGGAACAGCTTTGGGTGCAGATAAAGCAGCGATTTTTGATGCACATCTTCTAGTATTAAGTGATCCAGAACTGATTTCACCCATCGAAGATAAAATCACAACTGAAAATGTCAATGCAGAACACGCATTGAAAGAAACTGCTGATATGTTCATTGGCATGTTCGAATCTATGGACAATGAATATATGAAAGAACGTGCAGCAGATATCCGCGATGTAACAAAGCGAGTGCTTGCACATCTTTTGGGAATCCAAATTCCTAATCCAAGCATGATTGCCGAAGAAGTGGTTATTGTCGCTGAGGATTTGACTCCTTCAGATACAGCCCAGTTAAATCGCCAGTTTGTAAAAGGTTTTACAACCAATATTGGCGGCCGTACATCACATTCTGCAATCATGGCTCGTTCCATGGAAATTCCTGCGGTTGTCGGCACCAAGGCAGCTACAGAAGAAATCAATAACGGCGATCTCGTTGTTGTGGATGGGTTGAAAGGTGAAGTTCATTTCAATCCGACTCCAGAGGTTCTTGATGCATATAAACAGATTCAGGAAGACTTTGAGAAGCAAAAAGCAGAATGGGCAAAGCTTGTTAATGAAAAATCAGTAACAGCTGATGGCCATCATGTAGAGCTTGCCGCGAACATCGGGACACCGAAGGATTTAAAGGGTGTTGTCGAAAATGGCGGTGAGGCTGTAGGACTATACCGTACGGAATTCCTCTATATGGACAGGGACCAGCTTCCTACTGAAGAGGAACAGTTTACAGCATACAAGGCTGTTCTTGAAGGCATGGAAGGCAAGCCAGTCGTAGTCCGCACATTGGATATCGGCGGTGACAAAGAACTTCCATATCTTGACTTGCCAAAAGAAATGAATCCTTTCCTTGGTTTCAGGGCAATCCGTCTTTGCCTGGAGGAAGTAGATATTTTCCGTACACAGTTACGCGCTCTATTGCGTGCCAGCGTTCATGGCAACCTGAAGATCATGTTCCCGATGATCGCTACTCTTAATGAATTCAGGCAAGCAAAAGCGATGCTGGAAGAAGAGAAAGCTAAGCTTGTAGAGGAAGGCATCAAGGTTGCCGACCACATCGAACTTGGAATCATGGTCGAAATCCCTTCAACTGCGGTCCTTGCAGACCAGTTCGCAAAGGAAGTTGACTTCTTCAGTATCGGAACAAATGACCTTATTCAATATACGATGGCTGCAGACAGGATGAACCAGCAGGTATCCTACTTGTACCAGCCGTATAATCCGTCCATCCTTCGTCTTGTGAAAATGGTTATTGATGCAGCGCATAAAGAAGGCAAATGGGCTGGCATGTGCGGGGAAATGGCCGGTGACGAAACTGCTATTCCGATTTTGCTTGGTTTAGGTCTTGATGAGTTCTCAATGAGTGCTTCTTCAATCCTGAAAGCACGCTCTTTGATCAGAAACCTGAACAAAGCCGATATGGAAAAGCTGGCTTCTGACGTCTTAAACATGAGCACCACAGAAGAAGTAGTCGAAGCAGTAAACAAAGCAGTCGCTTTGTAATATATTTGTAATACAAAAAATGTTTTACCCTATAGATGGCGGGTATATATGAATAAGCACTTTGGTTAGACTGAAAGTAAGCTAATCATTCTCATTTTCCCCCAGATTTGGCCGGCTGTTAAACAGCCGGCATTTTTTTGTGTCTAAAAGCCAATTCGCATTAAATTTAAAGGCGGGATGTCCGGCAGTAACAACTTCGGACAGGTTTGAAGGGAAAAGCAGAAAAGTTGTCCGAAGCAGGAGCCACTTCGGACAGGTTTGAAGGGAAAAGCAGAAAAGCTGTCCGAAGCAAGAGCACCTTCAGACAGGTTTGCAGGAAAAAGCAAAAAAGCTGTCCGAAGCAAGATCAACTTCGGACAGCTCTAGAGAAAATAGCAGGAAACCTGTCAAAAACCAG
Source organism: Mesobacillus sp. AQ2 (assembly GCF_030122805.1). Taxonomy (NCBI): domain Bacteria; kingdom Bacillati; phylum Bacillota; class Bacilli; order Caryophanales; family Bacillaceae; genus Mesobacillus; species Mesobacillus sp. AQ2. The sequence continues at coordinate 1,642,960 of NZ_CP126080.1, forward strand.
TCCAACTTCCGACAAGTTCATAAGGAAGAGCATCAAAACTGTCAAAAACAATACTCACCGGATAGGTAAAGTGCTGATAACGGCTGCCCCTAATGACTGTACAAATAAAAAAGGTGCCTGTCACGCAACAGCAGGTCAGCTTCTTAAACTTTAAATGGGTTTTTCCACTCCATCAGCATTCCATAATTCAGTGATTCTTCATCTTCCAGATAATTGGCTACCGGTTTTACCGGAGTACGGCCGCAGCGGAGCAAAAAGGAAACGACCGGATCCCTCAATTCACCATCTAGAACTTTTTCTACATACTGGTCAATTGACATTTGTGCAGAGAATGCGTGATAACCTGGCATCCTGCCGCCTCCCAAAAGTCTATCCAATCCTAAATGAACAACTGTCTCATACATGCATTGCATCATCCATTTTCCAAGTCCCAATTTACGATAGGCAGGGCTGATGCAAATATCTACAATATAAAGGGTGTTGCCGTCCGGATCATGGTTCCGGATATAGCCATTATCGGTAATATCAGCCCAGGAATGTTCTTCATCACCCTTTTTCATTTCAACAATCAGGCCGGTGATCGACCCTGCAATGCGGCCGCCAACTTCAACACATATAGCCCCTTCTGGGAACAAGCTAATATGATTTGTCAGCTGCTCTTCATTCCACCAGAGTTCTTCCGGAAATGGCGGGGGAAAGGCTTCCTGCTGGACACGGATTAACTGGTCAAAATCGTCTCTCGTATAATTTCTAAACGTTGCCTTGACAGGTTTATTATTATCGTAAACATAAATCTCTTTATAAAACATGTTCGCACCTCGAAAAGTCGTCATAACCACAGTATAAAAAGTTCGGGCACACAAGGTCAACTTGTGTTCCATTAAATAAAGTCGATTGTTTAAAAAGATCAAAGAAAGGGTAACATAATGATTCGCATAAAAAATGGTAGATCGCTCTGGAGGCCGGGATTAATTTCTCGGCCTTTTTTGATTCTAATGTTAGAATATATTTAAAATTAAAGAGGGAAGAAGGAGTACATATGCTATCCAAAGAAGATACTGTAATTGGATTCATCGGAACTGGTGTGATGGGGAAAAGCATGGCAGGTCATCTGCTTGAAGCAGGCTATCAGCTGACGGTTTTTACCAGAACAAAAGAAAAGGCTGCTGAATTGCTGGAAAAAGGTGCGGTCTGGTCAGAGTCACCACGTGAGGTTGCCCAAAAAGCGGATGTTGTTTTTACAATCGTTGGTTACCCATCAGATGTAGAAGAGGTTTATTTGGGCGAGGAGGGACTAATCGCCAATGGGAAGCCTGGCAGTTATCTGATTGATATGACAACATCCACTCCATCCCTGGCAAAGAAGATTTATGAGGCAGCAAAAGAAAAAGGAATCCATGCGATTGATGCTCCTGTTTCCGGCGGTGATGTAGGTGCCCGGGAAGCAAGGCTCGCGATTATGGTCGGCAGTGATGACGAGGCCTTCCTTGAAGTGGAACCGCTGCTTAATATACTGGGCACGAATATCGTGCATCAAGGAGAGCCTGGTGCAGGCCAGCACACAAAGATGGCCAACCAGATTGCCATAGCATCGAACATGATCGGTGTATGTGAGGCAATCATCTACGCCGAAAAGGCCGGCCTTGATCCTGAGACCGTATTGAAAAGCATTTCTACCGGTGCTGCAGGCAGCTGGTCACTGTCAAACCTGGCACCAAGGATGATAGCAGGCAATTTCGAGCCTGGTTTCTTTATCAAGCATTTCATCAAGGATATGAAAATAGCCCTCGATGAAGCGAAACGGATGGACATGGAAGTGCCTGGACTCTCGATGGCTCTTTCATTGTATGAGCAGCTTGCGGAAAAAGGCGAAGAAAACAGCGGTACACAGGCGTTATATAAGTACTGGAAACAATCATAATATTTGCTAGTCATAGACCCCTCCCCAGGTAAAGATACTAAAACCTAAAGGAGGGGATTTCTATGGCTAAAAGGACAAAAAAGAACGATCCGCAGCAAAAGAACAAAAAGGGTTTCGACTCTGCTGTCATTGATTCTGAGTTCTCACATGAGATTGGCAGTGCGGCGACAAATAAGATTCATAAAGATAAGGCGAAAAAAGAGAAAGCTCCTAAGAATAACGGGAAATTCAAGGGATAATAAAAAGCCGTTCCCCTGTAGGGGAACGGCTTTCAAATTATTGTCGTAAATATCTTTCCAAACGGTCAAGCCCTTCTTTTAGGGTATCCATAGAATATGCATAGGAAAGGCGGAAATACCCCTCTCCAAATTCAGAGAAAGCACTCCCCGGAACAACTGCCAGCTTTGCTTCTTTGACTAAATCCATGCAAAAATCAAATGAGGAAATATTGCTTTCCGGAATTTTAATGAAAAAGTAGAACGCTCCTTCAGGCTTGATGACATCAAGGCCCATGGAGGTGAGTCTTTTGAATACATAATCGCGCCTAATGGCATACTCCTTTTTCATTGGCAATGCGTCATCAACCCCTGCCGTCAAAGCCTCCAGCGCAGCCATTTGTGAAATCGAAGTTGCACAGGTCACATTGTATTGATGTACCTTCAGAATATGTTTCGCCAGATATTCAGGCGCAAAAAGCATGCCTATCCGCCAGCCTGTCATTGAGTGTGATTTGGAAAGCCCGTTTATGACAATTGTCTGTTCCTTCAGGAATTGCGCAATTGATATATGTTCCTGCTCGTAAACCAGTTCACTGTATATTTCATCAGCCAGCACAAAAATATCCTTGTCCATCAGGAGTTTTGTAATTTCTTTGAGTTCGGTCTCATTCAGGCTGACCCCGGTAGGATTCGATGGATATGGAAGGACAATACACCTTGTTTTTTCGGTAATCAGGCCCTTAATCAACGCGGCTGTCATCCGAAATCCGGTTTTCCTGATGTCCGCATAGATTGGGGTAGCACCGCAAAGCTTGATGATTGGCTCGTATCCTGGATAAACAGGACCGGGCAGGATCACCTCACAGCCTTCATCAAGGATGGTCCGGAAGGTGATATCAATCGCTTCACTTGCGCCAACTGTGATGATTGTTTCTTGTTCAGCTGAATAAGAAACATGGTACTTATCTCTGTAGAAATCCGCTGCGGCCTCTCTTAGCTGAATCAGACCGGCATTATGTGTATATGTAGTGATATTAGATCCTATAGCCTGCTTGCCTGCTTCTTTAACATGTTCAGGGGTTTTGAAGTCAGGCTGGCCGATTGTCAAAGAAACCATATCTTCTACATGGGCAACCATGTTGAAAAATTTCCTGATGCCTGAGATCTCTATGTTTTTAACCCGATTATTAATTAAATGCTCCACGTATGACATCCCTCCCATTATCATTCCTATTTTACCATGTTAAAGTGGAAAGTTGTAAATTCATCTAAAAGGAAAAAGGGTTAATGAAAGAAGCAGAGAATATTAATTTAGGTAGAAATGGAAAGGGGTGTTCCGCTTGGACTTGGAACAAATCAAAAAACATTATACAGAGTTTGATATCTGGATCCAATCATTGAGAAATCTTGACGCCAGTGAATGGCTTATGCCGCTGGGAGAGGGGAAATGGACGGTAGCCGCGGTAGTATCCCATCTGCTCTTCTGGGATAAATTTTCATTGGAGGAGCGATTTCCGTATTTTAAAGAAGACGCAGTTTTGCCATCATTTCCTGATTTTCAGGAAATCAATGACAAGGCGCGTGAATATGCTGAAAATAATGCGACAAAGGACCAAATCCTTGATGAACTCCTTGAGGTCCGTCAAGAGTTCCATGGAATGCTTGAACACATGAATCAAGACGCTCTTGCAGTCTCATTCAAAATTTCCGACCATCAAATGACGACTGGTGCATATTTTGCGGACTTTATCTGGCACGATCTCCATCATCAAAAACAAGTAGATGCTGTGTTAGGATGGGCAGTCGCAAATTGATTTCATATGCAGACCTTTTTTGGTGTGCTTTAAATTTTTTCGACAAAAACAAACAATCAAAAAAGGATGAGTAGTTATGTCAAATACCGTAAAACATAGAAGGATAATTTTAGATTTAGCAATTACTTTAGATGGATTTATTGAAGGGAAAAATGGAGAAGTTGATTGGTGTATCATGGACCCTGATATGGAGTTTACTGATTTCTTGAATCAAATTGATACTATTTTATATGGCAGGAAAAGCTACGATTCATGGGGACAATATTTTCCAAAAAATGATGACCCTGATACCGAAAAGGAAATATGGAAACTGGTTCATAGTAAAAAGAAATATGTTTTTTCCAGAACACTGAATGCGATTGATCATCAAGCAATAGTCATAAATGATAATATCCTTGGAGAAGTAAATAAATTGAAGCAAGAGCCTGGTAAAGACATTTGGCTATATGGCGGAGCAAGTCTTATTAAAACTTTTATAAATCTCGGGCTTGTTGATGAATTTAGATTATCTATTCACCCTGTTGCATTGGGGGAAGGAAAACCGTTGTTTATTGATTTAAAACAGAGGATTAATTTAAAAATGGTTAATACAAGAACATTTTCCTCAGGCGTTGTGCAAATAATTTATCATTGGCACGGTAACTAAAACCTATTGTAATAAATAATCTAATATTGAATGTTAAAGGGGAATCCATAAATAATGGGTTCCCTTTTTTAATGTAATTATCAACACAAAATTTTTACAAGGCCTTTTGCCTAAAGGTATTAGCCGACCTGCCGATAATAGGTATATAGTACTTATATTTTTTTTAGAGAAGGAAGAGCATGATGAATGATAGCAGTATTTTATTAGAATCGGGCACGAATGAACTGGAAATTGTCGAGTTCGGCATCGGCCAGAATAAATTTGCCATAAATGTCATGAAAGTAAAAGAAATCCTCAATCCGGTGCCTGTCGTGGAGATTCCACAGTCACATCCATTTGTGGAGGGAATCATGGAACTGAGGGGAGAGGTGCTTCCTGTCATTAATGTGGCGTCTGCTTTAGGACTGCCTCAATCTGCCAATCCTCAAATGGATAAGTTCATAGTAGCGGAATTCAATCGGCAAAAGACGGTATTCCACGTCCATACAGTTTCGCAAATTCATCGTATCTCATGGACTCAGATTGAGAAACCATCTGATCTGTATCAGGGACAGGAGAGCCAGGTGATCGGTGTGATCAAGCTGGGAGGAGAGATGGTTCTTTTCCTGGACTTTGAAAAGATTCTTCTTGAGATCAATCCTGATTCTGGGGTAAAAATCAGTGATGTCAAAAAGCTGGGGCCGAGAGAGCGTTCATTGAAAAAAATCGTGATTGCAGAGGATTCTGCGATGCTGAGAAAAATGCTTCATGACACATTGAGTGAAGCAGGATTCGATAACCTGGAGTTCTTCGAGAATGGGCAGGATGCAATCACTTATCTTGAACACCTGGCAGGAAATCCACAGGAGCTGCCAGGGGCAGTCCAGCTTGTGATCACGGATATTGAAATGCCGCAGATGGATGGCCATCATCTGACAAAGAGGATAAAGGAGCATCCGGTTCTGTCAAAGCTCCCGGTGATCATCTTCTCTTCGTTGATCACGAACGAGCTGCGCCATAAGGGAAGTGTTGTGGGTGCGGATGCCCAGATCAGCAAGCCGGAGATCGCACAGCTGGTCCTGAAGATTGATGAATTAATTTTATAAGGCAGATTGGCTATCAAAAAAAGAAAGCTGGGCTTCCAGCTTTCTTTTAAGGATATCTTTCGCCAAGCTTTTTGAATACTGGCTTTGCATATTTTCTTGTCCTGGCAGTACTGGAAGCTTCCTGTGCCTCCTTTAAACCAGTGTAGGATGACAATAATTTCTTTGCATTGGTCAATGAGATCGATGCTTTCGGATTCCGGACTGTCTGATCAAGCTTTCCCAGATGGGGCAGCAGTTCAAAGTCCTGCTTAGTCGGCGGGATATGGAATGTATAATCTCCGCAAACCACGAGTACGTCTGACTGCTGCTGACTGTTCCTCGGATTGTTTGAAAAATGAAGACCAGCCTTTTTGGCTTTTCCTTCCCTGAGCATTTTTTTTATCGCATCATGTTTTAACTGATAAAGAAATTTCGCATTTGGAGCAGTCTTGGCATGACGGTTCACGGTGAAGATTGCTTGCGAGAGGTTCTCAATCGTTGGACGGAGTTGGGGAATATTGTTCCTTTCATTCTTCAATTGGATAGGCTCCTTTCTTCGTTAGGACTTATGCAAGTCCTTTTTAACCATATTTCTATTATACCCTTTATTTGGCTTTTTGAGAAATAGAAGCCTATCATCGAGCATTATTATGGTCTGATGGTTACTCTTGTTCCATTGGGTACTTGCCGGGCCAATTCGAGGACATCTTTATTATGCATGCGTATACATCCTTTTGAAACTAACTTGCCGATGGAGGCAGGATTATTTGTCCCATGGATTCCATACCCAAGTTTGGAAAGTGATAACCACATTACGCCATAAGGCCCGCCTGGGTTGGGTTCTCTGTTGACAATGACAAATTCACCGACCGGGGTTTGAGTCAGCATTTTCCCGATGCCGACTGGGTAGGTTTTTACTGTATGGCCTGCTCTGGATAAACTGAGCCTTTTGCTGGTTAATGATACCGAAATGGAATAAGGAATGGAAGCTGGCTCTGGAAGTCCGGGAATTGAAATCCGCTGGCCTGGATAGATGAGCGCCGGGTTGATGATTCCGGGATTCGCAGACAGGATTTGGCCGATGGGCCGGCGGTAATTAGCTGCGATAACGACCAAAGACTCGCCTTTTTTAACAATATGATACATAAAATCTCCTCCTCTGAATCAGCTTATGCCTGTTGGAGAGGAAGGTCACCCTGCGGTTTCCGGATGTCGATTTTTAGCGAAAATTTGTAAATATTAAAAAAATAGTATCGTTTTTCCTTATTCAAAAAGGTAAAATAGGGATATAAAACTATTTCGGATCATGGACCAGGTACGAACGTACTTCTGGAATGAGGATGGTTAGATGGATCAGATGAAGCAATCACGAATCACAAAAAGGAGGAGCACACCAGCTCCCAATAAAATAGAACAGATGATTTCAGATATCATCTTTAAACATGTGACGGATCTTGTTTTTATCATGAAGGTAGAACCGGGATTTCAATTCCGTTACTTATTTGCGAATGAAAACGGGCTGCTTCACGCGGGAATGGACCCGCGTGATATTGGCAAGACGATGAAGGAAGTATTGCCTGTTGACCGGTTTGCCCATTTGCAGCAGCAGTATGTAAAGTCCGTGAAAACTGGTGAGGAAGTCGTTTTCCATCATGAAGTTGATCTAGAAAATGAAAAACAGGTTCTTGGTGAGACGCTGCTGACCCCGGTGAAGAATGTTTCAGGGGACGTTCAATATGTTGTAGCGGTAACCCGGGATATTACCGAAACGATGAAGGAAAAGAATAGATTGATTGACAGTGAGCAGCGCTATCGTTCACTTATCGACCATAATCTTGATGCGGTTTTTTCAATCGATCTAAAAGGAAAAATCCTTGATGTCAACCCAGCTGCGCAAATATTGACCGGTTATACGGTCAAACAGCTTAAATCGAGGAAGATCACCAGCTTGATTTGCGAGAGTGACCTGCCGCCATTCCACGAACTTTTGGCTGATACGAAACATGGAAATGCAAAGGAATCGCTTGATTGCCGCTTCATGCACCGAAAGGGCAATTTCCTGACAGTCCATTTGAAGACGATACCAATTGTGATTCATTCTGAAATAAAAGGCATGTATATCATCATACGGGACCTTTCCGAACAGGCTAAAAATACCGAGTTGATAAGATACATGGCATTCCACGATCAGCTTACAGGGCTGCAAAACCGAAGGGCACTTCTCGATCATCTTGATAGTCTTGTCAAAAGCCGAATGAAGCAAAAAAATCCATTCGCCCTTCTCTTTCTTGATATCGATCGGTTCAAGTATTTGAACGATACACTGGGTCATCTTGTTGGCGACCAGATTCTGAAACAGGTTGCCGATCGACTGGTCGAAATCCAAAAAGAAAACTGTACTGTGTACAGACAAGGCGGTGACGAATTCATCATTGTCCTTGAAGAAACAGGAAGGCTGGCCGCAGGTGAATTTGCACAAAAAATATTATCCGGATTCAACGAATCTTTTTATTTCAATTCCCAGGAGTATTATATAACACCAAGCATTGGAATCAGTCTATATCCCAATGATGGCAGGGACGCTGAATCCTTGATTAAATATGCGGATGAAGCATTATATAGCGTTAAAGAAAAAGGGAAAGCACACTACCAATTTTATCGGTCAGACATGCAATCAACAGGAATCAATGTCGTTACCCTTGAGGCCCATTTGCGAAAAGCCATCGAACGGGAAGAACTGGAACTTTATTTTCAGCCGCAGGTGAACTTAATTACCAATGAAATTTCCAGCTTTGAAGCTTTGCTTCGATGGAACAGCACTGAGTTTGGCTTTATTTCTCCTGCTGAATTCATTCCGCTTGCAGAAGATACCGGGTTGATCATCCCGATCGGCAACTGGGTAATTGACAGGGCATGCCGTCAAATCAGGGAATGGTCTGAGAAGGCAGGGAGACCAATCAGGATTGCGGTCAATATATCCCCGAAGCAATTCTTGCAGCTGGATTTAGTCAGGGTGATTAAAAATGCGGTTGAACAGCATGATATAGATCCTGGCCTTCTGGAAATTGAGATTACAGAAGGAGCAATGCAGGATACGAAAGAAACAATCCCAACCTTGAAACGTTTGAAAGATCTAGGAATCAAAATTTCCGTTGATGATTTTGGGACAGGCTACTCATCACTCAGTTATTTAAAGCAGTTTCCTATTGATGTATTGAAGATTGACCAGAGTTTCATAGGGGATATAAAGTATAACGGCAAGGATGCCGCCATCATAACAACCATTATCCACCTTGGCAAAAGCCTGGGCATGGAAGTGATTGCCGAAGGTGTTGAAGAACCAAGCCAGGTAGAATTCCTTACAAATGCCGATTGCGAAAAAGCCCAGGGGTTCTTTTTTGCAAGACCATTAAAAGTAATGGAAGCAGAAGAGAGATTCATAATGAAAACAAGCAGCTGATCAGCTGCTTGTTTTTTTGTGGCGGAGTGTAAATAATGTAAGTTCAGGCTGTGACAAAAACCTGAACGGAAGCCTGGTTGTTCCCAGTCCGCGATTCACATATAGTTTAAATTCCTTGTTGTTTCCTCCGTCATAGAAGCCTTCTACGTATTTTTCGGCAAATGGCGGGGTAACCAGTGGACCGTAAAAGGGTATCTGGATTTGTCCGCCGTGGCTGTGGCCGCTCAGCTGCAATTGAATAGAATATTGTGCTGCTTCATCTGCTTTATCTGGAGCATGGGATAAGAGGATGGTATAGGATTCATTAGGTATTTTGGACATAGCCTCTGCCAGATTTGGCTTGCCAAGCATGGCATCGTCAATGCCGGAAATCCAGATCGAACTGCCATCAAGAAGCCTGACATCAGCAGAATCGTTCAGCAGCAAGGTGAAACCTGATTGCTCCATCATTTGTTTATATAAATCAGAACCATATCCTCCATGATCGTGATTTCCATATACAGCAAATTTTCCAAGAGGGGCCTCTAACTGTTGTAACAGTGTGATGATTGTCCTTTTCTTTTCTGTAAAGTGCCGGGGGTCATCAAGTAAATCGCCTGTAAAAACAATCAAATCCGGATTCAGTTCATTGATTTTGGCAACCAGCTTCGCAAGCTGCTCAATTGTATATTGAAAACCAATATGAGTATCGCTGAATTGGATGATCTTCACTCCATCAAATCCTGCCGGAAGCATGGCGCTCCTGATAGTATGGCGCTTGATATCAAGCATCCGAGGCTCGACTTCCCGGGCATAGAAATAGCCGCCAGCGGTGAGTCCGCCTGCAGTCAATAATGTGCCGACTGCCTTTTTTATAAATTTCCTCCGGGTGATTTGCTCAGACATGAAAAATACCAACCTATCTCCAAATTTTCTCTACTATACTAGCAAACATACATGGAAAAAAGAAGTGCCATTTTAGGGAAGGAATTCATTTTTGTGTTTCTTGATCATGACTCTGGGGAAGAGAAAGGAAAAGTATGACTTGTCCTTTCGGTAAAAGAGGTGTTGTTGATGAAATATTATGATATGAGAATGGAAATAATGTTCATACCCATGAAAAATGGCTATTTAAAAGTTTTTGTTTCCGGTTTTGACCGTTTAGGAACTTGGGGGAACTCAATCGCTGTCTTTAATGGGGTGTCGGCAACAGCAAAAGGTTTTAATAAGAAGAGGACAATCGTCCATTCTATTGCCAAACTTCATAAATCGCTTGAGAGGAAGAGCGGAGGGAAATAAAAGAGAAAGGCCGGAAGGAATCCAGCCTTTATCGATTTTTTAACGGTAACTGACTGCTCTTGATTGCATCGCTTTCCATGTTTCAATAAAACGCTGCTTGTTAACAGGCACTTGTTTTCGGCCTGAAAGAGGGTCGTTCAGATAGACAGTCGTGTCATTGAAACCAACAAGGACGACTGCGTGTAAGTCGAGTGGCGTTTTTATGACTTCGTTGCCATGTGTCCATGATTCCCAGCGATCCGGAAGACGATAGTCACCTGTCGTCCACATGACGGCTGGATAACCGGAAGCTACATGATTCAGAACAGTCTCAAAGTTTTTGCCGGTCAAATTCACGGCCCGGCCTGGGAGATAATTGTTGATCAACTCTTCCATAGGCCTATCAAAAACTGCATACCCTGCGCGTTTCCCTGTCATATCTCCAACAAAGCCATCAGCTGGATCGCCCCAGCTTATGATATCCCCATTTGCAGAACGCTTCAGTGGATCATTATCTTTTTTAATCTCATTGAAAAGCTTCATTTTATTCGTTTCAGCCCCGGCATACTTCAGCATCATGGCCAGGCTGGTTACTTCACACCCATATTTTAATTCTGGATTTTGTATAATCAAGGGTACATTCATCATTATCTGTTTGTCACGCTGATGCTGTACTTTTGGTTTTTGTTCTGGTTTCGGGACCGCCAGTTCCTGAATCTGTTCAGGAACTTCCTTGATAACGATTGGTTCATGGTCTGTCTTGAGGGTCTTGATTTGGTTTTCGGCGGGCGAGCCGTGACTGCATCCAAGCAATGGAAGAATAATGCCGATGAAATGCCACGGTTTCATGTCATCATCCTTCCATAAGCTCTGCTTTTATCTTTGGCCATCTGGAGGCTTTTATGACTTGTGGAAAATGGAAACAGTGTAACTGAGGGATTTATCATATTGTGGTAAAATCGTTCATATCAAAGTAATGGAATAGAAAATGCGCAAATTTTGAAGGGAGGTTTGAGTTTTTTGGATGCTCTTGATATATTAACCGACCTTGAGCACGTTGTACCATACTTTCAGCCGATTTTTAATGCGGAAGAACATAAAATCATCGGGTACGAAATTTTAGGCCGTTATGTAGGCAAAAACGAAGAAATAAGTCTTGGATCTTTTTTTGATGATGACTCGATACCGGAAGAATACCGGATTGAAGTGGAGAATGCTGTACTTAGCAAAGCTCTTGAAATAGCTTCTAGTGCATGCGAGCAGGAGTTATTGTGGTTTGTTAACAGGGATGCGGCATTATTGATGTTGGACGATGGGGAAGGTTTTTTGCAATTGATTCTGTCTTACCAGGATAAAGGTGTTCGTCCAGATCATATTGTCCTTGAAATATCTGATCGCCATGTCCAAAGCCATATCGAGCATCTAATCAATTATTATAAATCTTACGGAATAAAAATCGCGATGGATAAAGTAGGCAGCGAAAGCAGTTATTTAAACCGTATAGCAGGCATAGAACCAGAAATACTAAAAATTGATATGTCCTCACTCCGATCCAATAACGGCGGACCAGCTTACCTGGATGTTCTACATTCCTTATCCATCCTCGCCCGTAAAATTGGCGCCGCGATATTGTTTGAAAACATTGAAACACCATACCAGCTGCAATTTGCCTGGAAGAACGGCGGCAGGTTCTATCAAGGATTTTACTTAAAAAAACCTGATCATGGATTAGTGGACAAAGAGATCCTCAAGGATAAGCTGAAGGGTGAAATCCACGGGTTTATTTTATCCGAGAAGAAACGGCTTCAGTCATTCTATGATTTGCGGATAGAATTGAACAGCAGGTTTCAGGAATTGATCAGCAAGTATAGAAAAGAACAGAATCCAAGTGAGTTACTGATGGCTCTCGGTGATCGTATGGATGGGGTTGCTTTCCGCATGTATGTCTGTGATGAAGACGGATTCCAGCTATCACCTAATCTTTATAAAGCAGGGAATGAGTGGCTTTTGCAGCCGGAATACGAAAATAAGAACTGGAGCTGGCGCCCATATTTTCTTGAGAATATCATCCGGATGAGAGGCGGAAAAAAAGGGATCCTCTCAGATCGCTACAGTGACATAGAAACTGGAGAAGTCATAAGGACTTTTTCGCTTCCATTGAACGAAAAGGAGTTTTTGTTCGTTGACTTAAGTGCATCTTTTTTACATGTAAGGGAAGGGTTATTTTGACAGGGTGATCGGCGAATAGGAAAGCGGATTAAGCACAATTTATATATACAGCCTTCTATAAAGGGGGATTTATATGAGTATCTATACAACAATGCTTTTACTAGCAGGTGCGGGTGTGCTGGCTGGCGGTCTGTTCTATACCTGGGCATTAGGCAAGGGACAGAAAAGAGCGCAGGGAAATCTCGATTCCCAGGTTCCAGGCGCCGTCCAGGAGCACGCATATATCCGCAATCCAATCTTTTTAACCTATATCATTGTCCTTTCAATTGCCCTGTTGTTCATCATTTATTTTGCGGTGACCACAGCCAGGTATTAACCTCCAAGTTTGGGGGTTATTTTTTTTTGCCCTGATAAACCAACAATTTTTTCAATATTTGCGTTAGTTCGAGCCAGTATAGGGTAATTTGAGAATAAGAAGCCGCTTTTTATGTCAGATGCTGAAGTTATTTTACGAAAAAATTTCATAATCATAGAGGGTAAATCTTGGTAATATTGTATGTATTAGTCATCAAGAAAGAGGGGGAGAAAATGGACAAGCGTTCTAAGCTATTATCTCTATTATTTGGATTTTTTGTTTTGTTCGTCCCGGCCAATGCATATGCACAATCAGATCTGCATGGCAGGGAAGAAGTTTTCGAATTCCTCGGGAAAGCTTTTGATTCACAGGTCTCGTTAAGTGAAAAAGGGAGGACGATGGAGGAAATTGACAGCATCCTTGACCCTTATTTTACAGATGCGTACAAGTCAGGATTCATTGATGAGAACGTTGTCGGCCAGGAAAATGATTTCCAGACATATGGGACCGACATAGCACCATATTATATCCCATTTTATGCATTTTCCGATAAAACAAAAGTGGTGGAATCTGAAGATGAAATATACGTTGTCGAATTTTTTCCGTCTGCTGAGGAAGGACCTGTAAACTATGAGGATCATTATGAAGGATTGAAGCTCATTAAGGAAAAGGATGGATGGAAGGTTGCTGAATATTTGTATGATCAGGTGCCCGAGGAAGTAATCAAACAGGCATATCCAGAAAAAATGAAAGATCAGCAGGCTGCTAAACCAGAAAGTGAAGAAAAGCCGTTCATTGGTGAAATCGTTTTTGGACCAAATTTCTCGACATTGAAAACATTCATGGAATTAGGAGTGGTATTCCGGAGCGAAAACAGGACCATTTTAGTTGGGCTATTATAAAGGTGGAAGAGGTGCACTCGAGGGCACCTCTTCTTTTATGGTTTTTTTCGCAAGCATTATGAATCAAAGGTAACCGACTTTAATCTTTTATATCCAGGACTTTTTTTAACCGCTCCAGATCGAACCCTGTGATGACTTCTTCACCTATGACGATCGTAGGGGTTGAGTAGGAGTTGTAAGTCTGAGTCAGCTCCTGTCTGCTGCTGTCATCTTCATTGATGTTCTTCTCGGTAAAAGAAAAACCGAATTCAGTCAGGAACATTTTAATGATCTTGCAGGGAGGGCAATCATTTTGTGTATACACGATGATGTCATTCATATTAATAGCTTCCTCCGTTCAGTTTTGTTAAATAATGTGCCAGTCCCATCGCACTTACATTGATGTCAAGGAAGAGCAGCTCGTAGATCGGATGGCTGTCAGCCAGACCTTGCTGTTTTAAATGGGAACGTATTTTATCATAAATGTTTTTTGTTATATTTTCGACTAGCTTTTCACGTTGATTTTTATCTGAGAAAGCTAATTCTGCTTCCTGAATGAATATTTCAAGCCAATGCTCAACCTGCCTGAAAGCTTCGGCCGGTCTTTCCGACATGCCATAATGACCAAAATAGATTCTTTCGATACCTAATTCCTTATATTTTTTCATGGATTCAAGCATTTTTCCCGGATCGAATTGATTTGGCGATGTGGTGGGAAGGTAGAATTCAATTCCTTCACGGTAAAGCTGCGGATAAAAGATCCCGGCAGTATCACCTGAAAAAATCCCTTTTGTTAAAGGATGATAAACGCTCAGGTGATGATTGGCATGGCCGGGAGTATCCAGAAACTCAAGCGTCAGCTTCTCGCTGATTTTCAGTGTATCGCCCTCTCCTTTGATGAGCAAACGATCCTCCGGTACCTCAACAATCGGATCGAACAGGTCGGTAAACTTTTTGCCATAAACCGCTTTTGCTCCCTGAATCAGTCTGGAAGGATCGGCGAGATGTCTGGCACCCTTAGGATGAACGATGACTTTTGCATTTGGACAGTGTTTGAGCATCAAACCTGCACCGCCAGCATGGTCGAGGTGTATATGCGTAACGATTATGTATGATATATCTGCCGGGGATATTCCGAGTATGTTCAAGCCTTCAAGGATATAGGGAATGGATGGACTCGCGGAAGTTTCGATAATGGTAACCTTGTCCTCAGTCAATACATAGGTTCCTGTACGTTCTTCCATCTTGAGATCATAATCATCAATAAGATAGACATTTTGTGATATTTGTACTGGCTTTTTCAAAAAATCCCTCCTTTTCTTAGAGCTTTTACTTGTACATCGTCTGACAATATTTTATTCTGTTAATATTGACATGTAAAGAATTATGTATAGAAAATTCTGAAATCATTTTACATGGATATAAATAGGCCAATTGCAAAATCTATTGATAAGTTATTGGTTTTTGTCTTGAAAGGAGAGGGAGCAATGTCACAGCTTCAAGGAATCATCACCCGTTTAAAGAATCTGCAAGAGCAGTCTAATGGAGGGGAGCCTTCCCAGCGCTTTTTTGAGGTAAATGGGGAGCGTAAATGCCAGGTTACATACCATCCAAAAACGGAAACATATGAACTGGAAGTTTACAACGACAAGGAAAAGCCGAAGAAATACCAGTTCGATAACATCGACATGATTACGATTGAGATCTTTGACCTTATTCAGTAATCAAAGATCCATAACAAAAGGGCCTCATTTTGTGGTCCTTTTTTGTTCTTTAGGAAATAATAAAAACAATTAGGTGTGGATACCAGCAAGCTCCAACGCTTTGAAAGAGGCGCTTGCGCTTTTTATTATTCTTTGGAGCAAACTAAATAAAAGCACCACTATATAATTTATGATAAAATGAAATGGAAAGAAATCCATTTTAGGGAGTTTTCGCCATGATTAGTCTTTACAGCGGTGAATTTCTGGGATTATCGGTTAAGGACCTGATGATTCCTTCTGAACGTGTAGCCCACGTCCAAGTCGGCAATAGTCTTGAGCACGCCCTCCTTGTCTTGACAAAGAGCGGATATACTGCAATTCCTGTACTGGATCCACATTATCGTTTAATGGGTTTGATCAGTACACCTATCATTATGGATTCCATCCTCGGACTCGAGAGAATTGAATTTGAGCAGCTTGATACTAAAAAAGTTGAAACCGCGATGAACACTGAAATCCCCAGGATCAATGTCCATTCCAATTTGCAATCTTCCCTTGATCTGCTGGTAGATTATCCGTTTCTATGTATAGAAGATGAATCAGGGATTTTTGAAGGAATTCTGACAAGACGGACTGTTTTGCAGAAATTGACGAACGAAGTGAAAAGAATGAATAAAAAATAGTGCATGAGGCAGCTCCCGGATACGGGAGCTGAATTTTTTACTTTTCGAGGTGTAAGTATGGGACAAGCTGAACAAAAGACTGTGAAAAAAGAAACGAAACGGCCATATGTCCTGGCAACAGTCATGCTCGCCATGTTCATGGGAGCCGTGGAAGGGACTATAGTGTCAACCGCGATGCCGGCTATTGTCGGGGATCTTGGCGGGTTTGCATTATACAGCTGGGTTTTCTCAGCATATTTGCTGATGAATGCTGTTACGGTCCTTATCTATGGGAAACTTTCTGATTTATTTGGAAGGAAGCCAATACTGACTTTTGGTATCATTGTGTTCCTGATTGGATCCATCCTGTCCGGTACGGCAGAAACGATGGAGATGTTGATCTTATACCGTTTCATCCAGGGTTTTGGCGCAGGCGCTGTCATGCCGATTGCCACAACAATTGTCGGGGACATTTATTCCAGGGAGGAACGGGCAAAGGTACAGGGCTATCTCTCCAGTGTCTGGGGAATCTCAGCTGTATCAGGCCCGGCACTCGGAGGCCTCCTTGTGGAATATGCAAGCTGGAGATATGTTTTCTGGATCAATGTTCCGCTTGGTATACTCGCAATCGCGGGTCTATGGTTATACCTTCATGAAAATATCGAGAAAAAGAAGCATAAAGTCGATTATCCGGGTGCTATCCTGCTGACAATCTCTATTAGTTCCTTGATGATTGTCCTTGTAGAAGCTGGAGCGAACTGGGCCTGGACTTCACCGAAAACAATCGGTCTCATCAGCCTGAGCGTCCTTGGATTCATTTTCTTCATTCTTCAAGAGAAAAGGGCAGAAGAGCCTATGATGCCGTTTAATATTTGGCGGGAACAATCCATTTTCATTGCCAATATGACCTCATTGACTACGGGCGTCATGCTGATTGGCATATCAAGCTTTTTACCGGCATTCGTACAGGGTGTCATGGAGCGGTCCCCGATCGTAGCAGGCTTCACCCTGACGGCAATGTCGATTGGCTGGCCAATTGCTTCAGCAGCCAGCGGGAGGCTGTTACTGAGTATCGGATACCGTAAAACTTCCCTTTTTGGCGGAGCATCCCTGATCCTGGGCAGCATTCTGTTTGTCACTTTGACACCTGAGGCAGGTCCGTTATGGGCTGCAGCAGGGTCGTTTTTCGTCGGAGTAGGGATGGGACTGACAAGCACGGCTTTCATCGTTTCTATTCAAAGTACGGTCACCTGGCAGCAGAGAGGAATCGCTACCGCCGCAAATATGTTCATGAGGAACCTTGGCAATACCGTTGGTGCAGCACTGCTCGGCGGAGTTCTCAACAGCAGCATCCTCAGCTATATGAAAAAGCATGGAGCAGAAGACCAGGATCTTTCGATAGATGCAGCAAATGTGCTGCTCAATGAGGCGGAACGCCAAAAGCTTTCTGCTGGCATGAAAACGATCCTCCAGGACGCACTGACAAATGCACTGCATTCTGTCTATATTGTCGTGTTCATATTCGCAGTCGTCAGCTTGCTGTTCATCTTATTTCTGCCAAAAGAAGAAAAAACTGCAGATTGAAGCTTCTGCAGTTTTTGTTTATAAAGTCTGTTTTCGTAAAGATTGTTGTTAAAATCTTAAAGCCGATTTTAACGTGCTATAAAGCCATTTTGCAGTTCGTTTTTAAGTATGCAAGCTCTTTTCTGATTATAAGCATGTATTTAAATGAAAACTAGGTCATTCAATCCCATATTGTGGTCAATAGCAACAAAGTATTAGAAAAGAGCCTTATAAAATAATCGATGAGAATGGTACTATATAGTTGAAAAACATTTAAAGAGGGTAAACGATGTCATCAATTTCGGAATTTCATTTATTGTCAGTGCTTGCACAGGAGATGAATATGAGGAAGGCAGCGGAGAGACTGTTTGTCTCACAGCCAGCCTTGTCCCAGCGTCTTCAATCAATTGAGAAGGATTGGGGCACCAAGCTTTTCCTTCGCTCCCAGAAGGGGCTTACTTTGACTCCTGCAGGAGAGGTCGTCCTTCAATTTGTCAATGAGACCATCGCCAGGGAAGAAAAAGCGAGAGAAACGATCCATGCATTAAACTCAGAAGTGTATGGAACCCTTAAAATAGCTGTCGCTTCAATTGTCGGGCAAAATTGGCTGCCACAGGTGTTGAAGAAATATGTAAGCCGTTATCCACAGGCGAAAATCTCGCTTGTGACGGGCTGGAGCAGTGAAATATCCAAGGCGCTTTATGAGGACCAGGTCCACATCGGCATTATCAGGGGAACACCAGACTGGAAGGGTGTCAAAATCCACCTTTTCAAAGACAGCCTTTACCTGGTTGACACAGAAATCACAAGTCCGGAGCAAGTCCTGGATACAGACCGGCCGTTCATCCAGTTTAAAAGTGATTCGAATTACTATCAGGAAATCCAGGATTGGTGGCTGCGGCAATTCCAGACAGCGCCTAAAAGAACAATCATTGTCGACCAGATTGAAACTTGTAAACAAATGACCTTCAATGGGATTGGCTACGCCATCCTCCCGGCAATTACACTCAATGGGGCTGAAAAGGATATCTTCAAAGTACCGCTTCATGACGAAAACAATGAACCATTAGGAAGGGACACCTGGCTCCTTGGCTACGAATCAGCCTTCCAGTTAAAGCAGGTTCAGGCCTTTATTGAAATCGTCAAGGAACACATAGTCGATTCAAAGAAAAACGATAATTAGTTTTTCTTGTTTTAAAAACTTTTGTTTGTTAAAGTAATTTTTAGAAAAGGCTGTTTTCATTCGATTGCTTTAGTACATTAGCAAGGCGTCGAAAAGAAGAGCCTGTGACAACACATACATAATTGGAGGTAAAGTCTATGAAAATGATGGATGCGAACGAAATTATTTCGTTCATTCAAAATAGCAAAAAAGCGACACCGGTAAAGGTTTATATCAAAGGTGATCTTGAGGGTATTAATTTCGGCGAGAACTCAAAGACATTCTTCTCCGGAAACACAGGTGTCATTTTTGGTGAATGGGCTGAAATCAATCAGGCACTTGAAGCGAACCAGGCAAAAATCGAAGAGTATGTCGTTGAAAACGACCGCAGGAATTCTGCCATTCCATTGCTGGATATGAAGAATATCAAAGCTCGCATTGAACCAGGCGCCATCATCAGGGACCAGGTGGAAATCGGTGACAACGCTGTAATCATGATGGGAGCGTCCATCAATATCGGTGCTGTTATTGGTGAAGGCACGATGATTGATATGAACGTCGTTCTGGGCGGGCGTGCAACAGTCGGAAAGAACTGCCATATCGGTGCAGGCTCCGTACTTGCGGGTGTCATTGAGCCACCTTCAGCAAAGCCAGTCGTGGTTGAGGACGACGTCGTCATCGGTGCTAACGCAGTAGTCCTTGAAGGGGTAACAGTAGGAAAAGGAGCTGTTGTAGCTGCAGGCGCTATTGTCATTGACGATGTGCCTCCATACACAGTTGTTGCTGGAACACCAGCACGCGTCATTAAGGAAATTGACGAAAAAACGAAATCAAAAACTGAAATCAAGCAGGAACTTCGCCAGCTTTAATAGCAAGCATGATAGAAAGCGTGGATAATTGGTCCGCGCTTTCTTTTATAAGGAGAGAACGATATGAATTGGGACACATTCATTAAAATTAGAAGAGATTTGCATCAGATTCCTGAACTTGGTTTCAAGGAGTTCAAGACGCAGGCTTATCTACTTGATTATCTGAAGAATCTTCCCCTTGACCGGATTGTAGTAAAGACTTGGAAAACGGGTATATTTGTCAAAATCCAAGGGACGAATCCCAAAAAAACAATCGGATACAGGGCAGATATCGATGGACTGCCGATCTCAGAAGCAACAGGACTAGAATTCCAATCCCTTCATCAAGGCCAAATGCACGCTTGCGGCCATGACTTCCATATGACAATCGCCCTTGGGCTGATAACTTACTTTGTCGAGAACCCAATTGATGATCATTTACTGTTTATTTTCCAGCCGGCGGAAGAAGGTCCGGGTGGCGCTGAACCAATGCTGAAGACAAATATCATGCAGGAATGGAAACCAGATTTGATCATTGCCTTGCACATTGCCCCTGAATATCCAGTGGGAACAATTGCAACAAGGGAAGGGCTGTTGTTTGCCAATACATCTGAGTTGTTCATTGACCTTGAGGGGAAAGGGGGACATGCTGCATATCCTCATCAAACCAATGATATGGTTGTCGCTGCATGTGCACTTGTGAACCAGCTTCAGTCGGTTGTCTCAAGAAATGTCGATCCACTTGATAGTGCGGTGGTAACAATAGGAAAAATCACCGGTGGCACCGTTCAAAACATCATTGCTGAAACAGCAAGGCTGGAGGGTACAATCCGAACGCTGTCTGTGGAATCAATGGCAAGAGTCAAGGAAAGAATCGAGGCACTTGTAAAAGGCATTGAAATTGGTTACCAATGCAAAACCTCAATTGACTATGGTGCCATGTATCACCAGGTTTATAATAATGAAGAAATAGCGCGTGACTTCATTGCCTTTGCTGAAAAAAAGGAAAACATTGAAGTGGTCGTGTGTAAGGAAGCAATGACTGGGGAAGATTTTGGCTATATGCTTAAAGAAATTCCCGGAATCATGTTCTGGCTGGGTGTAAACTCGGGCTACGGACTGCATCATTCCAGGCTGAATCCTGATGAAGAAGCGATCAAAACCGCCGTTGATTTATTAAGGGAGTATATCGAATATAATAGTAAATAGATTGAGAATCTATCATTCCCAAAAAAGAGGTGTTCGATATGAGACTGCGTCAGACTATGCCTGAAATATCAGGAGCCACTGAATGGCTGAATGGTGAGATAACGAGAGAACAGCTGGTCGGCGAAAAGCCTGCGCTGATCCACTTTTGGTCGATCAGCTGCCATCTATGCAAGGTAGCAATGCCAATGGTAAATGAACTCCGAGATACTTATAAAGACAAACTGAATGTGATGTCTGTCCATATGCCGCGGTCAGAACAGGACATGAATATGGATGAAATCAAACAGACAGCAGCAGAGCATCAGATTACCCAGCCCATCTTCATTGACGACAATCTTAAATTGACGGATGCATTTGAAAACAAGTACGTGCCAGCTTACTACCTTTTTGACAAAAATGGTCTCTTAAGGCATTTCCAGGCTGGCGGAAGCGGAATGAAGATGCTGGAAAAGCGCCTGGTCAGAATAATCGATGAAACGGAAAACAACGAATGATGGTTGATCAACATCTTTCTTTTACGTTCGAGAACTCGGACTTTTTTCAAGGAAATCGTCATGAGAATGTTCGCTAGAACGAGTCTAACTTCCAAAGTAAATCGCCAAGGAAATGTCCGACAGAGGAATCTGTCGGACATTTTGGATTCAAGTCTTAAGGATCGCTCTGCGTCATCCTGCTCTTCTCTCTCTGATAAGGGTATCTTTCTCGGCTAATATGGTACCCTTATGTTGCTTTTTTCCCTCTCATAAGGGTATCTTTCTGGGCTAAAGGCACCCTTACGTTGCTCTTCTCTCTCTCATAAGGGTATCTTTCTGGGCTAAAGGCACCCTTATGTTGCTCGTTTCTCTCTTACAAGGGTATCTTTCTGGGCTAAAGGCACCCTTATGTTGCTCTTCTCTCTCTCATAAGGGTATCTTTCTCGGCTAAAGGCACCCTTATGTTGCTCTTTTCTCTCTGATAAGGGTATCTTTCTGGGCTAAAGGCACCCTTATGTTGCTCTTTTCTCTCTGATAAGGGTATCTTTCCCGGCTAATTGTACCCTTATGTTTCTCTTTTCCCTCTCATAAGGGTATCTTTCTCGGCTAAAGGCACCCTTATGTTTCTCTTTTCCCTCTCATAAGGGTATCTTTCTTGTCTAATGGTACCCTTATGTTGCTATGTTTTTCTCACTTACTCAACCACAAAAGAAGTAAATCCACCAATTTTTCTACCTATAAAGTCAGATAATTCCCATATACAAAAAAATAAAAAAATTCTTAAAAAAAGCTGGAAAAATATTTCGAAACTCGATATATTAATGTATACGTGCCTTTTCTTTTTGTTAAGCTTTTCCAAAGGAGGGAAATGAATGGAGACATTCAAAAAACTGAAGGAGTATTATTGGCCTTACAGAAATTACTTTATATGGTCGATTTTATTTATGTTGATCGTAACAGCAATTACTGTAGTGTATCCTATGATTCTTCAGCTTACGATTGACGAAGCCGTCATTGGCGGAAGGTATGAGATGATTCCGGTTCTGGCAGCTGGTTTCGTGGGATTCATGATCGTTAAAGGGGTTTGTACTTATATTTATCAATATACAGGGGACCTTTTCGGAATTCACTCTGTATATAAACTTAGGAATTCGCTTTATGAAAAGCTTCAATTTCTTTCCTTCCGATATTATGACAATGCGAAGACAGGGGATCTGATGTCGAGGCTGACGGCTGATGTAGAAGGATTCCGCTTTTTTCTGAGCTTCGGGTTCTCCGAATTGATTCGTTTTGTTCTTTTAATCGGCATAAGTTTCTCCGTGATGTTCTATTATTCCATCCCGCTGACTCTGGTGACACTTGCGACCCTGCCTTTTCTAGCGGTGGTCGTCTATAAGTTTGACAAGGCGGTACATCCAGCTTTCAGGGGAATTCGTAAATCATTTGGCAAATTGAATACTAAGGTCCAGGAAAATATCAGCGGAATCAACACGGTGAAATCTCTGTCGCGTGAAGATTATGAGATTGGCAGATTCAATGATTCGAATGGCAATTATAAGGATCAATATTTATTTACATCTGAAATCTGGGCGAAGTATTTTCCGCTCATGGAGTTTCTCGGCAATTTAAGCGTCGTCCTGTTATTGGGTTACGGTGGTTTTCTTGTCATGGACGGATCGCTCCTTCCAGGAGAACTAGTCGCATTTTACAGTCTTGTCTGGTATATTATGTGGCCGATCATGAACCTGGGATTCGTGGTAAATTTATTTTCGCAATCAAAGGCATCTGGTGAAAGATTATTGGAAATTCTTGAGGCTGACGCCGAGATTGAAGAAAAGAAGGGAGCTTTGCAGATTGAAAAGCTATCCGGAGAAGTAGAATTCGATCATGTCACACTCCGCTACGGGGATGATGAAAATGCAGCTTTATATGATATTTCCTTCAAGGCAAAGCCTGGACAGACAATTGGACTGATTGGATCGACAGGATCAGGGAAAACAAGCATAACCCAGCTGATGACAAGATTCTATGAGCCGGTTTCAGGTCAGGTTCTTATTGATGGCCAGGATATCAAGGAATATTCAGTTCGCTCACTTCGAAGCAATATTGGCATTGTCCTTCAGGAATCTTTCTTGTTTTCATCATCGATTAAAGCCAATATTTCCTATGGTAACCCGGATGCGACAATGGATGAAATCATTGCAGCTGGCAAAAGGGCCCAGGCGCATAGTTTCATCATGGAACTTCCGGATCAATATGATACGATTCTTGGTGAAAGAGGCATGGGACTATCCGGAGGCCAGAAACAGAGAATCGCCATCGCGAGGGCAATTTGCGTCAATCCAAGTATTTTAATCCTGGATGATGCTACAAGTGCGGTTGATATGGAAACCGAGTTCAAGATCCAGCAAGCATTACTGGAAGTCATGAAGGGACGGACGACATTCATCATCGCACACCGCATATCCTCTCTCAAACATGCAGATGAAATTCTTGTACTCGAAAATGGATCTATTGCCGAGCGCGGGACACATGAGCAATTGATCCAGAATGGCGGAACATATCAAAAGATTTATGATATCCAGTTCAAAGACCGTCAAAAGGTGATACAAACTGGCTGATATCCTGAGTCACAATCCGTCAATCGCTAATAACCAAGAATGCAGGGGGGAAGGTTTTTGAGCAGGAAAAATAATTCTCAAGTGCTAAAAAGATTTCACTATTCTACAGACCAGATTATCGATAAGCCTTTTAACTGGAAACAGATGCTAAGGCTTTTCAGCTATATGATGCCGTATAAAAGGACACTTGTGCCGCTGTCGATTGCGATGGTATTGATTACGACAGCGGTAAGGCTTGTGATTCCGATCTTGATTGGGATCTACACACTTGACAGGGCAGTGAAAAACAAGGATGAAACGATGCTGTTTTGGCTTGTCGCTATCATCGGAGGCCTATATACCGTCTCTTATATCGCAAATATTTTCAGGATTCGCTGGATGAATCAACTGGGCCAAAATGTCATTTATGATTTGCGCAAACACTTGTTCACCCATGTGCAGAATCTTTCCCACCGATTTTTTGACCAGCGTTCGGCTGGTTCAATACTGGTAAGGATCATGAATGACATCAATTCCCTTCAGGAATTGTTCACTAATGGTGTCATCAACCTGTTGATGGATATGGTCCTCCTGATCGGGATCTTCTTTATCCTGTTCTCGCTGAGTCCACAGTTAACATTGGCAATCATGATCATCTTGCCAATTATGTTCCTGATCTCCACGAAGCTGAGAAAGAATATCAGGCGCTCATGGCAGGATGTACGAATGAAGCAATCAAAGCTGAATTCCCACTTGAATGAAAGCATTCAGGGGATAAGGGTTACACAATCATTTACGCAGGAAAATGAAAATATGGCCTTCTTTGATGGTGTAAATGATGAGACCTTCCAAAGCTGGAAGTCTGCTTCACAGAAAAATGCCATGTTCCGTCCAATGGTGGAATTGACAAATGCCCTTGGGACCGCAGTGCTGATCTGGTATGGAGCAAGCCTGATCCAAAATGATACTATCTCCATCGGTGTATTTGTTTCGTTTGCCTTTTATCTAGGGATGTTTTGGGAGCCGATATCAAGATTGGGGCAGGTGTATAACCAGCTGCTGATGGGGATGGCATCCTCGGAACGAATTTTTGAATTTCTTGATGAAAAGCCTATTGTCTCTGAAACAGATAATCCAATTGAACTGGATGACATACGTGGTGACATTAAATTTGATAAAGTAGTATTTTCTTATGACGAAAAACGGACTGCGCTAAAGGGTATCAGCCTTGAAATGCAGTCGGGCCAGACAGTGGCATTAGTGGGGCATACGGGATCAGGGAAAACGACAATAGCCAATCTGATCAGTCGGTTTTATGATCCGACATCAGGGAAGGTTTTGGTTGATGGATATGATCTGAAAGAAATTTCCATTGGCAGCCTTAGAGAACATATCAGCATCGTCTTGCAGGATACCTTCATTTTTTCGGGTACGATCTATGATAATATCCTTTTTGGCAGGCCGGATGCCACCGAAGAAGAAGTCATGGCAGCTGCTGAAGCGGTAGGGGCAGCGGATTTCATCGCCAAACTGCCGAATGGCTATAAAACAGAGGTTGAAGAACGTGGAAATATCCTTTCAGTGGGAGAACGCCAGCTCCTATCCTTCGCAAGAGCATTGCTTGCAAATCCCCGTATCCTGATCATGGATGAAGCGACTGCAAGCATCGATACGGAAACAGAAGTGAAAATCCAGAAAGCCCTCAAGACACTGTTAAAAGGCAGGACAGCAATCATCATTGCTCACCGATTGTCAACCATCAGGGAAGCGGATAATATTTTCGTGCTGGAAAATGGTTTGATCATTGAGCGGGGAAATCATGACCAGTTGATGGAGCTTCAGGGAGAATATCATGATCTTGTAAAAGCACAATTCAATATGCTGGATGCGGGATAGAAAGTCTTCTTTGTGAAGGCTTTCTTTTTTTATTTTGTAACATATTTACAAAAAGGCCGTCTATTACATAAAGATAAAAATTTAGGGGGCTATCCATTGTTGAAAAGAAACTTGCTTATGTTTATTTCGTTATTATTTTTGCTAGCTGGCTGCAGTGGGGGAGAATCTTCCAGTGAAAAAAGTGAAATGAACAATGCGGAAGACGCTAAGTCTGCCGAAACGGAAAATGTCAGCGAGGACAGGGTCAGCTTTTCAGCAAAAGGAGAACAGGACCGTGCTGCCGGGAATAAATCCGAAACAGAGAATCAAGACGGTGTATCAGAAAAGAACACTGTTGCCCAGCGGATGGTCATATTCAATGCTGAAATGGATATTACTGTGAAAAACTTTGAAAATGCGCGTAATTCACTCGAAGAGAAGGCACGAAGCTACAATGGATATATTGTTCAATCTGATTCTAACCGTTATGATGATGAACAGCAAAGCGGCATGATGACGTTCAGGATTCCACAGGAGCATTTCCACGACTTTTTGAATGATGCACAGGGACTTTCTGTTCAGGTCAATAATCGGCGCGTGAGCGGTCAGGATGTTACAGAGGAATATGTTGACCTGGAATCACGCTTGAAATCGAAAAAAGCAGTAGAAGCCAGGCTGCTTGAATTCATGAAAGATTCCCAGAAAACTGAGGACCTGTTGAAGATTTCATCAGATTTGGCCGATGTCCAGGAAGAAATCGAACAGATCGCAGGAAGGAAGAAATTCCTCGAAAATCAGACTGCATACTCGACGGTAACAATCTCTTTACAGGAAACTCTTGTAGCTGTCCCGAAAATCGATAATGAAAATCTTAACACCTGGCAGAAAATACAGAAGCAGTTTGCAGATAACATTAATATTCTGCTTGCTGCCGGGTCAGGAATCATCGTATTTTTGGTGGGCAATCTTCCCATTATCCTGATTGTTGGAACGATTGTTGCAGCAATCATTTATTTTGTACGGAAGAAGAATAAACCAGGCCAAAATAATAATATGGACTCTAATAGGTAACAGAAGCTGACTATGCTGTGATTCCTTACAAACGAACATATACTTTTCTCCGGGCTTTTTTCGTGGATGCAGCTGAATTATATATAAAAAAACCGTTGCGGTGGTCGCAACGGTTTTTTACTATACCTCCATTATGATCGGCAGGATCATCGGGCGGCGTTTTGTCTTTTCGTATAAGAAAGGTGCAAGTGTATCAGTGATTTCATTTTTAATTTCAGACCACTGAGTAGTTTTTCTTTCCATCACTTTATTCAAGTGCTTATTAATCAAGCTTTGTGCATCATTAATCAGATCCCCGGATTCTCTCATATAGACAAATCCGCGTGAAATCAGGTCAGGGCCAGCGGCAATCTTGAATTCCTTCATATTGATGCTTACCACCACAACGACAAGACCTTCTTCTGATAGAATACGTCGGTCGCGAAGAACGATATTGCCGATGTCGCCAACTCCGCTTCCGTCAATATAAACATTGCCAGAAGGAATCTTTCCTGCTACACCGACCTCATTGTCGCCAATAGCAAGAACTTCACCATTGTCCATAATGAAACAATTTTCTTCAGGCACTCCGCAGTCGGCAGCAAGCTTGCTATGCATCTTTTGCATGCGGAATTCACCATGAATCGGCATAAAGTATTTCGGCTTAATCAGTCGCAACATCAATTTTTGTTCTTCCTGGCCGCCATGGCCAGAAGTATGGATATCATTCAATGGTCCATGGATGACATCAGCACCAGCGCGGGACAGCATATTGATGGTCCTGTTGACGCTGATGGTATTCCCGGGGATTGGAGATGACGAGAATACGACTGTATCGCCAGGCTGAATCTGGATTTGACGGTGGGTACCGTTTGCAATACGTGATAAAGCGGCCATTGGCTCGCCCTGGCTTCCGGTACAAAGAATCGTGACCTGGTTGGCAGGCAACCTGTTGATTTGCTGAGCATCAATGAATGTATCCTTTGGAGCTGTGATATAGCCAAGTTCTTGTCCAATCGTGATTGCTGATTCCATGCTTCGGCCGAACACGGCAACTTTTCTGCCATTTGCGACTGCAGCCTCAGTAACTTGCTGCAATCTATGTATGTTCGACGCAAAAGTAGCGAATATGACCCGTCCGTCCACCTTCCGGAAAATATCCTGAATGCTCTCACCTACACGGCGTTCAGACATTGTGAAATTTGGCACCTCAGCATTTGTACTATCAGATAGCAAGCATAGGACGCCTTCCTTGCCGATTTCAGCCATTTTTGTAATGTTGGCCGGCTCACCAACCGGGGTAAAGTCAAATTTAAAATCACCGGTGTGTACAATTTGTCCTGGAGGTGTTTTTACAACGATCCCATATGAATCGGGAATACTGTGTGTCGTCCTGAAGAACGTGACAGATGTCTTGCGGAATTTGATGATATCATCTTCCTTGATTTCAATCAGCTTGGCCTTTCGCAGCAGACCATGTTCTTCAAGCTTGTTTTTAATCAGGCCGAGTGCCAGTTTGCCTCCATAAATCGGGACATTGATTTCACGAAGCAAATAAGGGATGCCGCCGATGTGGTCTTCGTGTCCGTGAGTAATGAACAGGCCTTTGATTTTGTCCTCGTTTTTTACAAGAAAGGAATAGTCAGGAATCACATAATCAATTCCTAGCAATTCATCTTCTGGGAATTTAATGCCTGCATCAATCAAAATGATTTCATCCTGAAACTGCACGCCATACGTGTTCTTGCCGATTTCGCCTAATCCTCCGAGCGCGAAAACAGCTGTTTGGTCATTTTTTACGAATTTCATAAATTATTCGATCTCCAATACTTCAAAGTCTTCTTTTTGCTTTTCATACTCCAAATAATTACCCTCAACTGCCTCTACATATTCGATGTTATACTGGCGGTCAACAATTTTTGTCCGTACTTCTCTTTCAGAGTCAGCTTCAACATAAATAGTCTGTGTCTTTTCACGAACTGGTACTTGCTTGTTGGATTCCTGGAAGTAAACTTTAAAAATCATTATAAATCTCTCTCCTTAAATGAACTTTTCTATTTTACAGATGCCCCTTAATGGAACTGATTTCACTCGCTGACAATTCCAGCTCAAGTTGCAGCATATGCAATGCCGGAATGTTTGATGGCTTTGAAATCAATTCAATCTCAGCCCTATATAGAATGACAATGTTACCATTGTTATTATCAACCGTGCGTGTTTTCCGCTATTAACCAATTTACAATAAGGAAGGAGCCCTTCGCAAGTTTGAAGGGCTCAAAAAGTTAAGCGATTGTTTTTTTACGAAGCAAATCTTTCCACTGTTTCAAAAGCTTCTTTCTGAGCTTCTTTAACATAGTGGATCATCTCCTTAATTCTTATTTTAAACTATCCTTGTCCAATGTAAAGTAAACAAGGAAAAGTTTAGCAAAGATTATTTTTCAAATTCCTATCTTTTTGTTTATATTATATGATGAAATAGCAAATTTTTTCATGGATATTGATGGAATGGCATAAATTGTCATTCATTTGACACATTTTTAAACTGCGTTTTTCTGTACAGGTACTGTGCTATTTGGTAGACTGTCGGAATTACTTAATAAAACTAAATGGTTGGGAAAATACTTTCAATAAGAAAGAGCATCGAAGGAGAATATCATGAGCAAAATCGTATTTTTTGATATTGATGGTACACTATTGGACCATGATAAAAATCTGCCTGCCTCCGCCAAGGAAGCAATTGAAAAGCTGAAGGGAAATGGAGTATTCGTAGCAATCGCTACTGGAAGGGCTCCGTTCATGTTTGAAAATCTTAGAAAAGAGCTCGATATCGATTCTTTTGTAAGTTTCAATGGACAATACGTGGTGTTTGAAGGGGAACCAATTTATAAAAACCCTTTGAACAACCAAAAAATAGAGGAGCTTTATAGAGAGGCTGCAGACCAGGGACACCCGGTCGTATTTATGAATCATCAGACGATGAAGTCATCCGTTAAGCACCACCAATTTATCGAAACGAGCCTGGGAGGCTTGAAATTTGCCCATCCGGAGCATGATGACCGATTTTATGTTGACAGGGATTTGTTCCAAACACTTCTTTTTTGTGAAGAAGGTAAGGAGGAGTATTACCGGGAGAATTACCCGGAATTTACTTTAATCAGATGGCATCCTTATTCAGTTGATGTCCTTCCTGCAGGTGGTTCCAAGGCAGAAGGCATTAAGAAGATGATCGAACGGTTAGGTTTCAATCCGGAGGACGTCTATGCATTCGGCGATGGACTAAATGACCTTGAAATGCTGGAGGCTGTGGGAACGGGTGTCGCGATGGGCAATGCTGTGCCACAACTAAAAGAACTGGCGAATATGGTGACCCGTGATGTTGATGATGATGGCATATGGCATGGTTTGAAAAAGTTGAATTTGATCTAGAATAATAATCAGCAATCAATTCGAAAAATGCTCCACAAAAAAAAGCCGAATCTAATCAGATTCGGCTTTTACCGTTCTACCCGGACAGCATCCGGGACATCGGCAAATGGATCGTGCTTATTGATATGGTCGTAAAACATGATTCCGTTCAGGTGGTCGATTTCATGCTGGAATACAATAGCAGGAAGGCCCTTGAGACGAATCTTCACTTCGTTTCCTTCAAGGTCGATTCCTTTTACGGTAATCCTTGCATATCTTGGCACATATCCGGGGATTGCCTCATCTACTGAGAGACAGCCCTCACCAGCTGCCAGATAGGATCGTTCAACTGAATGGCTGATGACTTTTGGATTGAAAAGGGCATAGCTGACCAAGTTATCTTTCTCATCCGTCAAATGAACAGCAATCATTCTTTTTGTCACATTTATCTGCGGAGCCGCAAGACCAATTCCCGGTCGCAGTCCATGTTTTTGTGCGATCTCAGGGTCCTGGCTGTTTATCACGTATTCAATCAGGTTTTGGAGTATTTCTTTATCTTCCTGTGAAGGAGGCATGGGAACTTCTTCCGCAACTTTTCGGAGCGCAGGATGTCCATCACGGACGATATCATCCATCGTCAACATATATTTCACCTCTAGTATGTAATAATGTTAAGTCTAACAAATGTATTACGAAAAGTTAACTAGAAAACATGAAAAGAGAGAGGGACATAAATCCCTTCTCCCTTTACTCTTCACAATTAAAATCTCCAGCAGGCGCATCCAACGATGATCAAAAGGATAAACAACACGACAATCAAAGCGAAGCCGCCGCGATAACCTACTCCCGCAACAGGATATCCACCACATCCATATCCGTATCCGTACATATGGAAACCTCCTCTTTTGTATGATTCGCCCGCAATTCGGGTCGATTGCTATAGCCTATGCAAAAGAAATTAGATGGTATAGGCTCAAGCCCAAAGCATAAAGAGCATTATGGTTGAATATATTTAGGGAAAGGACAAGCTTTTCCACTTCGATTATGGATAAAAAACTGCAGAATTTCATTTCTATTGTCAAATCTCGCCGCAATCGCTATAGTAAAATTGGTATCTATGAGGAGGTTATTATGTTGTCCATATTCAAAAAAATAAGTTTAGCTATTATCATGATGGCTGGAGTTTTTAGTCTGGCTGGGTGTTTGGACAAGCAATCACCTGAGGAAAAGATGTTCGAGGAGCTTGAAAAAGTTGTTTCAATTGAAAAAACATTTGAGGATCAGCAGGATCCACTTGTAGAGCTGGAAAAGAAGGAAAAGGAAATATATGAAAAGATCATTTCGCTTGGCATGAAGGAATATGACCAAATTGTAAAGCTGGCTGATGAGGCTTTGGCTAACGCCGACAAACGAGCTGAACATATAGATAAAGAAAAAGAAAGTATTGACGAATCACGAAAAGAATTCAAAAACATCGACCAAATTATTGAAGAGATCGAGGATTCCGGCCTAAAGAAGCAGGCAAATGAATTGAAGGCCACGATGAATGAACGATATGAAATACATGATGACCTGTACAAAAATTATAAACAAGGTCTCCAATATGACAAAAAACTTTATGAAATGCTGAAGGATAAGGAGTTAAGCTTTGATAACCTGGAAGAGCAAATCAATAAAGTAAATGAGATATATGAGACAGTACTGAAGGATAACCAGGAATTCAATGATAAAACGGACCAGTATAATAAAGAAAAACTGGCTTTTTATAAAAAAGCCGGAATAGAAGTAAGCCCGGAAAAGGAAGAATAGGAATAGATCTAAAGCCGCTTTAACTCAAAAGCGGTTTTTTTGTGGCTTTTAAAAACAATTATCCATAAAAGCCCATCCCAACCCCAACTGGCCACGCCAAACCGCGGCCGACACCTAATGTGCTCATTTTTGTTAAAAGTCTAGTGTTTAACATTAATACAGTTTGAATTAAAAGTAATTTATTATAGTACAGTATTAATCGAATAGTAATACAGTTGCTTTTTTAGGATAATAACATAACGATGATGATTAAAATTAAAAAAGATAAAACATAGTATTTGACGGAGTTATTTTCGTGATGTAAACTAAAAAACGAATGAGCGAATTGTATTACTCTGTTTATGAATTTTACTAATACAGGATTCAGGATGCTGGAATGGGGAAATATAAGTTTTTTTATTGTGCATCTGTGGAAAACTATAGAATGGTGTGTCCACATGCGGCTTCAGCCAAAGATGCTTGAGTTTCCTGTGTTCTGCCATAAATAAGACGATCAATCAGCTCAAGATGTATTTTGAGAACCCGGGGAAATTAATCCTGATATTGGGTAACCTATTTTTGTATATTTAATAAAATTTATGAGTTAGAAAGGAAGAGGTGGCTCTGATGGCATCTAAAACGAAAAACAACACTCTTGATGCAAAGAAGCAGCTCGAAAAGATCGAAAGCCAATTTGAAATGTTCCAGATTTTAAATGAAGAGGGTGAAGTCGTTAATGAAGCGGCAATGCCTGAACTTTCGGACGAGCAATTACAAGAATTGATGAAGCGTATGGTTTACACAAGGATTTTGGACCAGCGTTCAATTTCATTGAACCGCCAGGGACGTCTTGGTTTCTACGCTCCTACAGCAGGGCAGGAAGCTTCCCAGCTTGCATCCCAATTCGCACTTGAAAAAGAAGACTTTATTCTTCCAGGATACCGTGATGTACCACAAATGATTTGGCATGGTCTTCCGCTTACACAGGCATTCTTGTTCTCTCGCGGACACTTCAAGGGCAATCAGATCCCTGAAGGTGTAAATGTCATTTCACCACAAATCATCATTGGTGCTCAATATATCCAGGCTGCAGGTGTGGCGCTGGGAATGAAAAAACGCGGAGCTCAAGCAGTCGCTGTGACTTACACAGGCGATGGCGGTTCTTCCCAAGGTGACTTCTACGAAGGAATCAACTTTGCGGGGGCATATAAAGCGCCGGCAATTTTCTTCGTACAAAATAACCGATTCGCGATTTCTACTCCTGTAGAAAAGCAGACTGCTGCACAGACAATTGCTCAAAAAGCTGTAGCTGCAGGTATTCCTGGTATCCAGGTAGATGGAATGGACCCGCTTGCGGTTTATGCTGTAACTCTTGAAGCACGTCAGCGCGCAGTAAACGGAGAAGGACCAACATTGATTGAAACAATGACTTACCGGTATGGTCCTCATACAATGGCTGGTGATGACCCAACTCGTTACCGTACATCGGATTTGGATAATGAATGGGAAAAGAAGGATCCATTAGTTCGTTTCCGTAAGTTCCTCGAGAAGAAGAATCTTTGGACTGAAGAGATGGAAAACGAAACAATCGAAAGAGCAAAAGAAGAAATCAAAAACGCTATCAAAGAAGCGGATGATACTCCTAAGCAGAAAGTCACAGACTTGATGGAGATCATGTATGAAGAAATGCCAGACCACTTAAAAGAACAATATGAAATATACAAAGAGAAGGAGTCGAAGTAAGCCATGGCTCAAATGACAATGATTCAAGCAATTACAGACGCTCTTCGCGTAGAACTGAAAAATGATCCCAACGTCCTTGTATTCGGGGAAGACGTTGGCGTAAACGGCGGTGTATTCCGTGCGACAGAAGGCCTGCAAAAAGAGTTTGGGGAAGATCGCGTATTTGATACGCCGCTTGCAGAATCCGGTATTGGCGGACTGGCAATCGGTCTTGCTTTGCAGGGGTACCGTCCTGTCCCGGAAATCCAGTTCTTCGGATTCGTGTTCGAAGTAATGGATTCAATCGCTGGTCAAATGGCTCGTATGCGTTACCGTTCAGGCGGACGCTACAGCTCACCAGTTACCATCCGTTCACCATTCGGCGGAGGCGTACATACACCAGAGATGCACGCTGACAGCCTGGAGGGAATGGTTGCACAACAGCCTGGTTTGAAGGTTGTTATTCCTTCAACTCCATATGATGCAAAAGGTTTGCTGATTTCAGCAATCCGCGATAATGATCCAGTCATTTTCCTTGAGCACATGAAGCTCTATCGCTCATTCCGTCAGGAAGTTCCTGAAGAAGAGTACACAATCCCTCTTGGAAAAGCGGATGTTAAGCGTGAAGGTACAGACCTTTCCATCATCACTTATGGTGCAATGGTCCATGAATCACTGAAAGCTGCAGAAGAACTTGAAAAAGAAGGCCATTCTGTAGAAGTAATCGACTTAAGGACTGTAATGCCTTTCGATATTGAAACAATCATTGCTTCTGTTGAAAAAACAGGAAGAGCGATCGTTGTCCAGGAAGCACAAAAACAGGCTGGAATGGCTGGACAAATTGTTGCGGAAATCAATGACCGCGCTATCCTTAGCCTTGAAGCTCCAGTCTTAAGAGTGGCTGCACCTGATACAGTATTCCCATTCTCTCAGGCAGAAACAGTATGGCTGCCTAACTATAAGGATGTAATCGAAACAGCTAAGAAAGTACTTGAATTCTAAAAAAGCAAACACGATCGATAAAACATAGGAGGGTGAATTCCATTGGCATTCAAATTTAAGCTGCCAGATATCGGCGAAGGTATTCACGAAGGTGAAATCGTCAAATGGTTCGTAAAACCTGGCGATAAAGTTCAGGAAGACGATGTACTTTGCGAAGTACAAAATGATAAAGCAGTAGTAGAAATTCCTTCCCCTGTCGCTGGTACAGTCGAAGAAGTTTTAGTTGAAGAAGGAACTGTTGCAACAGTTGGACAGGTTCTCGTAACATTTGATGCTCCAGGGTATGAAGACCTTAAGTTCAAAGGTGAAGAAGAAGAAGATGCTCCGGCTGAGAAAACAGAAGCACAGGTTCAATCTACTATGGAGGCTGGGCAAAAAATTGAAAAAGAAGCAACAGAAGCCCCTGCTCCTGCAGGCGAAACCGGTGCGGGCGCAGCAGCTGCACCACAGGCAGAAGTTGATCCTAACCGCCGCATCGTAGCAATGCCATCTGTTCGTAAATATGCACGTGAAAAAGGCGTTGATATTCGCCAGGTTGCTGGATCAGGCAAAAATGGCCGCATCCAGAAAAACGATGTTGACAGCTTCTTAAGCGGCGGAGCACCAGCAGCAGCTGCACCAAAGGCTGACCAAGCACAGGCGCCAGAAGCTGAAGCAGCAGCTCCTAAGGCAGCAGCTCAGGCTATCCCAGAGGGACAATATCCTGAGACTCGTGAGAAGATGAGCGGCATCAGAAAAGCGATTGCAAAGGCAATGGTTAACTCTAAGCATACAGCTCCACACGTTACACTAATGGACGAAGTAGATGTAACAAAGCTTGTTGCACACCGCAAGAAGTTCAAAGAAGTGGCTGCTGAAAAAGGAATTAAGCTTACGTTCCTTCCTTATGTGGTAAAAGCTTTAACAAGTGCACTTCGTGAATACCCAGCATTGAACACATCATTAGATGATGCAACAAGCGAAATCATTCACAAGCACTATTACAATATCGGTATTGCTGCTGATACTGACAAAGGCTTGCTAGTTCCGGTCGTTAAAGATGCTGACCGTAAGTCTGTATTCTCAATCTCTAATGAGATCAACGAACTTGCAGGAAAAGCACGTGACGGAAAATTGGCTCCAGATGAAATGAAAGGTGCATCTTGCACAATCACAAACATCGGTTCTGCTGGCGGACAATGGTTCACTCCGGTTATCAACCATCCGGAAGTTGCAATCCTTGGAATTGGCCGCATCGCAGAAAAGCCTGTAGTAAAAGATGGTGAGATCGTTGCTGCTCCAGTACTTGCACTATCTCTAAGCTTCGATCACCGTATGATTGACGGAGCTACTGCACAGCACGCATTGAACCATATCAAGCGCCTGTTGAACGATCCAGAACTATTGTTAATGGAGGGGTAATAAATGGTAGTAGGAGATTTTCCAATCGAAACTGATACTCTTGTCATCGGTGCCGGCCCTGGCGGATATGTGGCAGCCATTCGCGCTGCCCAGCTGGGCCAAAAAGTAACAATCGTAGAAAAGGCGGTTCTTGGCGGTGTCTGCCTGAACGTCGGATGTATTCCATCTAAAGCTTTGATTTCGGCTGGTCACAGATACGAAAATGCAAAACACTCAGAAGACATGGGCGTTAAAGCAGAAAACGTTACGCTTGACTTTTCAAAAGTACAAGAGTTCAAAACAGGAGTAGTCAAGAAATTGACTGGCGGCGTTGAAGGATTGTTAAAAGGCAATAAAATCGATATTGTTAAAGGCGAAGCGTACTTCGTGGATGCCAATACAATTCGTGTGATGGATGAAAATTCAGCCCAGACATATACTTTCAAGAACGCTATCCTTGCT
Organism: Mesobacillus sp. AQ2; assembly: GCF_030122805.1. Classification (NCBI taxonomy): domain Bacteria; kingdom Bacillati; phylum Bacillota; class Bacilli; order Caryophanales; family Bacillaceae; genus Mesobacillus; species Mesobacillus sp. AQ2. Next base: position 1,679,649 of record NZ_CP126080.1, read on the forward strand.
ACTGGATCCCGCCCAATTGAGATCCCGGCTTTCAAATTCTCTAAGCGTGTGCTTGATTCTACTGGTGCATTGAATCTTCAGGAGCTTCCTGAGAGCATTGTTGTCATCGGCGGAGGCTATATCGGCACAGAGCTTGGCGGTGCATATGCAAGCTTCGGCACGAAGGTGACAATCCTAGAAGGTGCTGACGAAATCTTGAATGGTTTCGAAAAGCAAATGTCTTCACTTGTGAAAAAGAACCTTAAGAAAAAGGGCGCAGAAGTGATTACGAAGGCCCTTGCCAAGGGTGTTGAAGAAAGTGAAACTGGCGTAACTGTAACCTATGAAGTAAAAGGTGAAGAGCAAAAAGTAGAAGCAGACTACGTATTTGTCATGGTAGGCAGAAAGCCAAACACTGACGAACTTGGCCTTGAGCAAGTAGGAATTGAAATGACTGATCGTGGTGTGATCAAAATCGACAAGCAATGCCGCACAAATGTCAGCAACATTTACGCAATTGGCGACATTGTTGAAGGACCGCCACTGGCTCATAAGGCATCTTACGAAGGTAAGATTGCTGCTGAGGCAATCGCTGGACACCCTTCAGAAATCGATTACCTGGCAATCCCTGCTGTCGTATTCTCTGACCCAGAATTAGCTTCTGTAGGTTATTCTGAAAAAGAAGCAAAGGATGCGGGCATCGATATTAAAGCAGCGAAATTCCCATTTGCTGCAAACGGCCGTGCACTTTCACTTAATCAGACTGACGGCTTCCTGAAGCTGATCACTCGTAAGGAAGATGATATCGTCATCGGTGCGCAAATTGCAGGCCCTAATGCTTCTGATATGATTGCAGAACTTGGTCTGGCAATAGAAGCAGGAATGACTGCTGAAGATCTGGCAATGACCATCCACGCTCACCCAACATTAGGTGAAATTACGATGGAAGCAGCAGAAGTTGCGCTTGGAAATCCAATTCATATCATAAAATAAAATCAAATAAAAAAATCCTTTCCATTCTGGGAAGGATTTTTTTTATTCATGATTCAAAACAGCAGAGATCGGCTCAATAATCTGTTCTTTAGTGGCACTTCCATTTACATTCGCGAGCACCTGGTCACGGTGGACAATCAGGATGGCCGGGAACTTTTTCTCTTTAAGAAGATCATGGTATTGATTAGCCTTTGCAGCTGGAATGACAACAATGTTATCAAATTCTGCGGGATATTCCTTCTTTAACTCTATGATTGCATCATAGTAGGATGATTCTTGCTTGTAATTCTCTTCATCAGAAAAAAAGACAACCTGTTTTATGTCTTCATTCAGCACCAGTTTGTCTGAATTGTTGACCGGATTGCATGAAGCCGTCAGAAAAAGGAACGTAGTGACAAAAACAAAAGATAAGCTTTTCATTTATCTTTGCCTCACTTTTTTAGATTATGTTTCCTCTGGATAACTAGTTGTCCATATTCTATCACAGCAATTTCCAAAAGAATGGAATGTTATTGAAATGTTACATAATTGAAAAATATTCTTCCATCCAGTACATATACTAGTAAAAAAGATCAGATGTTTAGCAGTTTGCTGGTCGGGAAAGATAAACTAGACATGGTGGTGGAGGGTTTGAAGGTGTATACTGTTTTACTGCTTCAATCACTCATATGGAGTGGATATACCTTAACGGAATGGCTATCCAAACACGATCATCCGATTTATAATGGTATTATGTTCATTGTGTTTTTTTATCTGGCAATAATAATCGGAAATTATATAATGAAATCGGCAAGGAAAACATTTTTGATTACCATTCTAAGTCTTGCCCTTTATGTGTCTTTTCATTTAACAATGTCTCTCATTATATAATATGGGAAACCATCCCGGAAAATCGCCATTAATTCATCAGCATTGTCAGCAAGATACACAGCAGGAGGGGAAAGGGTTGAATAGAACAATATCATATATGCTCACTGCTTCGTTATTGCTAGCTGGCTGCAGTGCGGCTGAGGATGCTCAAAAACCAAAAGAGACAGATGAAGTGAAGAATGAAAAAGTCGATAAGGAAGAAAAAGCAGCTGAGAAAACAACGGAAAATAAAAATGAAGAGCAGGTAGAAGAAACGTCAGAAGATGTTCAAGAGAGTGTGGAAGTGGAACAAAGCACACCACAGTATCGAATGAAAACTGATTTTTCGATTGAAAATATTGAAAATCCCGATGAAAAAATTGTTTTGCTGACGATCGATGATGCGCCGGATAAAAATGCTCTTGAGATGGCGAAAACATTGAAGGCGTTAAATGTTAATGCGATCTTTTTTGTGAATGGGCATTTTCTTGATACTCCAGAAGAAGGGGAAGTGTTGAAGGAGATTCACAAGATGGGTTTTGTGATTGGCAATCATACATATAACCACAAATCATTGAAGGATTTATCGATGGAACAACAAAGAAAAGAAATTGTGGATCTTAACGATCGAGTGGAAGAACTGATAGGCGAAAGGCCGCATTTTTTCAGGGCGCCATTTGGGATGAATACAGATTTCAGCAAACAGCTAGCTGCTGACGAAAAGATGCTGGTCATGAACTGGACTTATGGTTACGATTGGGAGCAAGACTATCAATCCAAGGACGCCCTGGCTGATATCATGATAAATACTCCATTTTTGAGGAATGGTGCCAATTTGCTCATGCATGACAGGAAATGGACAAGCGAGGCATTGAGGGATATCGTGAAGGGACTGCAAGATAAAGGTTATAAAATTGTAGATCCTTCACAAATAGAAACGCCAGCAAATAGCGAAACGGCTGCTCATTAGCAGCCGTTTCGTTTTTAGAGGGAGGTTATTATTTGCGAGGGTAGAAGTACATGATTCTCCCATTGAATAAATGCAGTTCGCCCTGCAATTTTTTCCCGATGAATTTGCTGAATTCGTTTGCTTTTCCCTTATCGCCAGCAGTTGCAGTGGGAGGAAGGGTGATTTGTATGTATGATTGTTCGCGCTCAGAGCCGTCCTCATTGACAACGCTTTCTTTGTCGATACCAATCAAAATTGCATTGTAACGGTCCTGGGATGATTGCAGGTAAAACCATGTACCTTTACCATCTTCTTTTTCCTTCAATTCATATGGAAACGCCGAGTTTTCATAATTCCAGGCTACCTGGTCGCCTGTCTTTGAGGTGATTTCTTTGTAATAATTAAATAAATCTTTAAGTTCTTCGGTGGAAATGGCTTGCTGAGATGATGATGGAACAAGTTTTATATAAGCATTACTAGACATCGTCCAATCCCCTTTTCCTATCTATTCCTTCCCATTTTATCACTCCTGAAAAAGTGTGCCAATAGAATAAAAGCTTTTTAGCTTTACTTGCACTTGCCTTTTTGTCAAAATAGAATTATAATAATATTCTAAATATTTAATTTTAAGGAGGAGGCTTATGGAACTATTCGAAAAGCTTTATGACGAGCACGAAAAGGTTCATGTCAGGTTTGTGGGGTTCACCACGTATGACACCCGTTATGACTTTGGGATCGTGTATACCAATATGTTTTTCGGAAAACCGCTTGTAGTCTGCATGCAGACAGGACGTTCAGCACTCCTCGACCCAAAGGACATAGAAGACATAGAATTTTTACAGAAAGCATTCCATATTACAGAAGTCCGGCAGGCTGAGGACCTTGCGCTGTTTTTTAACGAAGAATTGCCAACAGCCCCATTCCAGACTCAATATGAATAAGATTATGAAGAGAACAGGCCTGCTGCAGGTCTGTTTTAATTTTTGGGAAACTTTTTTAGATTGACCTTTTCATATTTCCTTCATGCTAACGTTCCTGTCTCGGTAATTATAAGCCTTTGTAATTGCTTGAAGTCAAAAGTGTCATACTAATAGAAGTTAAAACATATAATGTGTTTGAGTATTACATAAATTGCCTTTAAAAAAATAAAAGTGTTATACAATTTAGGCTTGAAATCTTAATAGTGTTATATTATTATATAAGCAGAAGATGTTAAAGCGCTTTCACAATTCAAAATGAAAAGGGGTTTGAAAAGATGGGCACAATCGTTTGTCAAACTTGCAATTCTACAATTGACCATTTCGAAGATGAGAAAGTAACGGTGTTATATTCAAAAAAATGCAATTGCTGCGACCATGAAGGTGCAGAGGAAAGATAAGAATAGACAAAAGGGCATGCGCACTGCATGCCCTTCTTTTTTATCTGATCGCTTTGTGTTCCTTGATCACTCGGAATGATTTAAGTTCATCATCCTCAGGTCCTTGTACAGGAAGGCCAGCTTCCATATTGGTCTTGATATAAACAAGGTTTTCTTTGGTGATGATTTCGCCAGGAATGAAAATCGGTATTCCTGGAGGATATACCATCACGAATTCGGCAATGATTCGTCCTTCTGATTCCTCGACAGGAACAACCTCTGTATCAGCGTAAAAAGCATCTCTAGGTGTCAAAGCCAATAATGGAATATCAGGCAGCATGACCTCGGCATGGACTTTTTCAGCTAGATGATGGAATTCCTTTGAGAGCTCACCCAATGCCTTTACAAGAATATCAGCTTCTTTCTGGGTGTCACCAGGCGTGATGATGCACAGGATATTATACAAGTCTGAGAGTTCAACTTCGATATTGTATTTTTCGCGAAGCCATTTTTCGACCTCGTATCCTGTGATATTCAGATCCTTGATGCTGATGAGAACTTTCGTTGGATCAAAATCATATGTCGCGTTTGTACCAAGCAGGTCTTCACCAGGACAGTAAAGATGTTCGATTTCGTTTACCTGCCTGCGAATCCATTGAGCCAATTTGATTGTCCTGTCAATAATGTCCATTCCTTCGGTAGCAAGCCTTCTCCGCGCCGTATCTAATGATGCAAGCAGCAAATAGGAAGTAGAGGTGGTCGTCAGCATGCTGATGATTGATTGGACACGCTTTGCTGAAACCAGGCCTTCTTTAACATTCAGGATAGAGCTTTGGGTCATCGAACCGCCAAGCTTGTGCACGCTGGTTGCAGCCATATCGGCACCTGCCTGCATGGCGGATAGCGGGAGATCCTCATGGAAATGAATGTGGACACCATGCGCTTCATCCACAAGTACGGGAACATCATATGAATGAGCAATCTCCACAATCTTCTTTAAATCGGCAGCAAAGCCGAAGTATGTTGGATTAATTACCAGCAAGCCTTTTGCATCTGGATGCTGCTCTAGAGCCTTTTCAACAGAGTCAGTTGAAATACCGTGAGAAATACCCAATTTTTTATCGATCTCTGGATGGATGAAAATTGGAATGGCACCGGAAAAAACGATTGCGGACATGATTGATTTGTGCACGTTCCGCGGAACGATGATTTTATCTCCAGGTCCGCATACAGTCATGATCATGGTCATGATTGCGCCGCTTGTCCCCTGTACTGAAAAGAAAGTATGGTCCGCGCCGAAAGCTTCAGCTGCCAGCTCCTGTGCCTGCTTGATGATCCCTTTTGGTGAATGAAGATCGTCAAGGGGGCCGATATTGATCAAGTCAATCGACAAGGCATTATCGCCGATGAACTCGCGGAACTCAGGGTCAATCCCGCTGCCTTTTTTATGTCCAGGTATATGAAACTGGATCGGATTCTTTTCTGCGTGCTTCAACAGGCTAGTAAATAGTGGTGTTTCGTATTGTGACAATGGATGATCACACCTCTTTATTGTATTGGATTTCCTTTTTATAGGTTATGATTATTGATCAGCTTTTAAAAAAATAAAACACATGCATTATAGCACTAATCAAGGTGTTTGCAAAGAATTTCAAAATACAAGGAATACGGTAATCTTGCTTAAAGAAAACAGGAATTCTGCCTCCTATAATAGAAGTAGTAATGAAACAAGCATATGAAGGAGAGGGAATATGAACTGGAATACTGAAGTAACGAACCTATTAGGAATACAATACCCGATTATCCAGGGAGGACTCGCTTATCTTGCTTATTCTGAGCTTGCTGCGGCGGTATCGAATGCAGGAGGATTGGGACAGATCACTGCCATGTCACTTCCTGACCCTGATGCACTGAGAAATGAGATACATAAAGTCAGGAAACTCACTGACAGGCCATTTGGGGTCAATTTTGCCATCGGACAGCATGGAAGGCCATTCTCACATTTCCTGGATGTAGCCATCGATGAAGGTGTACCAGTTATCTCAATGACAGGGGGCAACCCGGCACCAATTTTTGAACAATTAAAAGGGACCGACAGTAAAAAGCTCGTCCTGGTTGCAGCCAAAAGGCAAGCACAGAAAGCAGAGGAACTCGGTGCTGATGCAGTCATGGTAGTCGGTCAGGAAGGCGGCGGGCATCTTGGGAAGAGCGACATTGGCACGATGGTGCTGATTCCATCTGTAGTCGATGCCGTCAGCATCCCGGTTATTGCCTCAGGGGGAATTGGTGATGGAAGAGGTTTGATGGCTGCATTAAGCCTGGGCGCGCAGGGGATTGAAATGGGAACCCGCTTCATTGCAACAAAAGAATGTGTCCATGCGAACGAGCTGTACAAACAAAAACTGATTGAAGGAACAGAGAATGACACGGCTGTGATAAAAAGAACACTGGGCATGCCAGCAAGGGCGATTGCCAATCCATTGACAGAAAAGATTCTGGAAATAGAGAAGCAAGGCGGAGGATATGATGCCCTGAAGGAGCTGATCAGCGGAACGGCAAACCGCAAATATATTTATGAAGGAGACCAGGAAAACGGTTTTGGCTGGGCCGGACAGGTTATGGGATTGATCAAAGACTCACCTACAGTCGCTGAGCTTTTCGAAAGGATCATTAAAGAAGCAGAGGCAATCAGAACATCCTGGGGAAGATAAAGCTCCGCCATGCTTGCGCTCACTGATAAATAAAGGTACAATCGATTAACATAATAAGGGTGCAAAGGGAAGTTTTCCTGCGCACAGCAAAAAAAGCAGGTGAGCACAGATGGAATACCAATATCCAATAGACTACACATGGTCGACCGATGAAATTGTCGATGTCATCCATTTTTACGAGTGCATTGAAAAAGCTCATGAAAAAGGGATCGATCGCGACACTCTGCTTCAGGCTTATAGACGCTTTAAAGAGATTGTTCCGGGAAAAGCTGAGGAAAAGACACTCTTCAATGAATTTGAAGAAGTAAGCGGGTATGTTTCTTACCAGGCAGTAAAAGAAATCAAACAAACAGGGACCGGCGAAAAGATTAAAGTCGCTCCGAAAAAGGCTAAAAGATAATCTGTTGAAATCAAAGAAAGAGCCCAAGTAAAAATGGGCTCTTTCTTATTGTCCAGCTCCGGCTCCTAATTCCTCGAGACGCTTGTCTAGTGGCACCTCCTAGAAACTCCGAAACTTCAACTCCGCCGGCAGAAGCAAAAAGCGCTTCTTTGTCGGAGTCTCCAGTTTCTGCGTTTCTGGACAGTCGGCTATACTTTTCGGCTTCGGTCCTGCCAATGAAGTCAAAGAACGACTTCACTGTCAGGCCCTCCAGCGCTTGTCGGAATAGGGCAGTCGCCTACGTATTTCATGGTTTAAGCCATTTTATATAGGGGTAATGTTTCTTTAAATACAAACTCTATTTTCGAAAGCATTTCTTCACCGCTTAGCTTGACGGCTTCCTCGCGAGGAATGTTCAATCCGCAAAGGATTTCAGCTTTTTTAACAGTTTGGAGACGCTTGAACATCGACAGAAGATCTTCTTTGGAAAGCTCACCATGCATAGTGGCTTCTGGCTTCATATGATCGCCTGACCAAAAGAAGTTTTTGGGAGTACGGGCAAAAATTGAATCAAGATCCTTTTCAAGTTTTTTCCCGATTGATTCCTTTTCAGGTGCTTCGTAAATTACGGCGAACCAGATGAAGACATGAGTTTCCCAGAGGCCAATCTGGAAATGTGGCAGCATTTTATATCCTCTTGGATTGCTGGCAAAAGCGACCCAAGTATCCTTAGGTGGGTTCTTCGTTCTCCTGGCATGTTTGGCGACATGATAATGCATTTCCTCGCCGGCAATATTTGAAAGCGTTGGGGCGAAGTGATGGCCCAGTTGTTCCAGCTTGGGGCGGATCTGGGATTTTAAGGCCTCCATTCGTTCATCGAGACCGTCAATTTTAAAAACATCGAAATCTGCTTTTTCGAATCCTTGAAATGACAATATAAAAACCTCCTAGTACTTTGTCAAATATTGTAGCAAAAGCTTATGGAAAATAGAAGCGGCAGGCCTTTTCGGAGACCTGGGTAAACGCACATATTTGTACCACAGGCAGTTGGAACTTCATACAATGGATAAAAAATAGAATTTAATAGAGGAGTGTAAATAAATGAAACAACTTATAAATTCAACGAGAAAGAAAAATGGCGAACTGCAGAGAACGGCTGTACTGCGATTGGAAATGGATTATGAATTAGCCACCCTTTTCGATGCAATGACTGACTCAGATAAACCGAAAATGAAAGAATGCAAACAGAAGCTTGAAAGAATCCGACAGGAACTATTACGTTTAAAGGCTTTGTAAGCAGGAAACGTAAATTGAAAGAAGAAGTCGGCGAATGCTTAAACAAACGGAATACTGCGGCAATCAAGACCCATGACGAACTCCTGTAATGCAGATGGAGTTCGTTTCTTATGTTTCCGAACAACGTTCCGAGTCTTGCATGTTATCCACTTGACAAGGGAAATCCTAATACTTGATGGGAATGAAGGAAATCCGATAAGCTAAGGTAGATTCCTCAAATAGTAAAAAATATTGGAACGGGGGAAAACTGAATGAACTATAACCTGAAAGAAATGGATACATATGCGAAAAAATGGGTGAAAGAGGCCGGAGAGAATATCAGGGCTTCGTTCCCAAACACATTGAATGTGACCTCGAAATCCAATCCGAATGATCTTGTTACGGATATAGACCAAGCGACAGAGCAATATTTCATAAAAAAAATCAAAGGGACGTACCCTGACCATAAAATCATGGGTGAAGAAGGCTATGGGGATGAAGTAACCGGACTATCAGGAGTAGTATGGATTATAGACCCAATTGATGGAACGATGAATTTTGTCCATCAGCAGCGGAACTTCGCGATCTCCATAGGGATTTATATTGATGGTGAAGGAATGATCGGTCTCATTTATGATGTCGTACATGATGAACTGTACCATTGCATAAAGGGCAATGGAGTATATTTAAACGAAAAGTCGATTCCTAAACTTACGGAAGCGAAGGTCAGTGAATCAATCATCGCCCTTAATGCTACCTGGGTCGCTCCAAATAAGCGGATCGACCATCAATTGCTGATTCCTCTCGTTAAAGATGTAAGAGGAACACGGTCTTATGGTTCAGCGGCAATGGAAATGGTCTATGTCGCTACCGGCAGGATCGATGCTTATATGACACCAAGGCTGGCACCATGGGATATTGCAGCGGGAATCATCATGATCAAGGAGCTTGGCGGAGAGGCGACGGATCTCAGGGGAAAAGAATTTGATATGCTGAAGCAGAACTCCTTGTTTGTTTCGAAACCTGGCCTGCATGGTGATATTTTACGAAACTATCTTAAGGATGGAAAATGGTGAACCTCGCCTGGCGTCCATTTTTAAGTTCAGATTCAGGCTTTTTACAGGAACTTGCGGAATCGAGCCGGAAATGGATGGAAAATGAATTGAAAGATCTGGATCTGCCTGGCTACCTGAAGCAATATGAGAGGCTGTCTGGTGAATGGAGAGTCTGGGAAAAAGGGGGCATACCTGTTTCTGTTACCTACCATCTGGAATATGCTCCTTCCAATCAAAAGCCATGGCTGGGTACGATCCTGGTAAAAGCAGATGAACGGCGGAGAGGAATTGCTTCGTCCATCATGGACAGGCTTTCAGCTGAATTTAAGGCAAGCGGGCACAAGGCTCTGTTTGCCGCTGTTCCAATTGATGAATATGAATGGTCCAACTTTTTGACGGATTGCGGTTTTGAACAATTCAAAACAGAAGAAAATGAGGGCGAGACCTTTTTGATCATGGTCCGCCCTCTTGGATGACCGGCTGGAAATTCCAGCCGGTTTTATTTTTCAAATTAAAGCTCTCCTGCTTCTCTCATCTTCTTTTTTTTCTTAAAACCGAATCCCATAACAAACACAAGGGCGATGATACATGCGATAGCGCCGGCAGCACTTCGTTCACCGATGGCGATACCGATGCCGATCATGCATGAAGCGGCTGCAAATGCGAAAAATAATAATGGCCATTTTATCTGCTTCAAGTTGATTCCTCCCATTCGACATTTGGTGAAAATAATAATATATTTAATTGTACATTAAAATGCTTTTAGGTTTCTACTCTAATTGTGTTATAATATGTAAGTTGTGTAAAAAGCCAAAAGATAAATTACGATATTAAAGGCAGGGTGACTTTTTTGAAATTAAGAGAAGATATTAGAAATATAGCGATCATTGCCCACGTTGACCACGGTAAAACGACTTTGGTTGACCAGCTTCTGAAGCAATCAGGCACATTCCGTATCAATGAACATGTGGAAGAGCGCGCAATGGATTCAAACGATTTGGAAAGAGAACGAGGAATTACAATCCTCGCGAAAAATACAGCTATTTCTTATAAAGATACACGAATTAATATTCTTGATACTCCAGGCCATGCTGACTTTGGCGGCGAGGTTGAGCGTATCATGAAAATGGTTGACGGCGTATTGCTGGTTGTAGATGCTTATGAAGGCTGCATGCCGCAAACACGCTTTGTTTTAAAGAAGGCTCTTGAACAGCATTTAACACCAATCGTTGTGGTTAATAAGATTGACCGCGACTTTGCTCGCCCTTCTGAGGTTGTTGATGAAGTCCTTGACTTATTCATCGAACTTGGTGCAGATGAAGATCAGCTTGAGTTCCCTGTTGTATACGCATCTGGTATCAACGGAACTGCAAGCTTGGATCCAGAAAAACAGGATGAAAACATGCAGGTATTGTACGAGTCAATCATTGACCATATTCCTGCACCAATTGATAACCGTGAAGAGCCTCTTCAATTCCAGGTTGCTCTTCTTGACTATAATGATTATGTTGGCAGAATCGGTATCGGCCGTGTATTCCGTGGAACAATGAAGGTTGGCCAGCAGGTAGCATTAATGAAGCTTGACGGTTCAGTAAAACAATTCAGGGTAACAAAGATCTTTGGATTCTTCGGACTGAAGCGCCAGGAAATACAGGAAGCATATGCGGGTGACCTAATTGCTTTATCTGGTATGGAAGACATCAATGTCGGTGAAACTGTATGTCCATTCGATAACCAGGATCCGCTGCCGGTTTTACGTATTGATGAGCCGACACTTCAAATGACATTCCTGGTCAACAACAGCCCATTCGCAGGCCGTGAGGGTAAATACCTGACTGCGAGGAAAATCGAAGAAAGACTTCGTGCACAGCTTCAAACTGACGTAAGTCTAAGAGTAGACAATACTGATTCACCAGATGCCTGGATCGTTTCAGGCCGTGGGGAACTCCACTTGTCTATTTTGATCGAAAACATGCGCCGCGAAGGCTATGAGCTTCAAGTTTCTAAACCTGAAGTTATTGTAAGGGAAATTGATGGAGTAAGATGTGAACCGGTTGAACGCGTTCAAATCGATGTTCCTGAAGAACATACTGGTTCAATCATGGAATCTATCGGTGCTCGTAAAGGTGAAATGCTCGATATGATTAACAACGGAAGCGGCCAGGTTCGATTGATCTTCAACGTACCAGCACGCGGACTTATCGGATACACAACAGAATTTTTAACATTGACTCGCGGGTATGGTATCATTAACCATACATTCGACAGCTATCAGCCAATGCTTCAAGGCCAGGTAGGCGGACGCCGCCAGGGCGTTCTGGTTTCAATGGAATCCGGAAAGTCATCAACTTATGGTATCATGCAGGTAGAAGACCGAGGAACGATCTTCGTTGAGCCAGGTACTGAAATTTATGAAGGCATGATTGTCGGCGAGCACACTCGTGAAAATGATATCACTGTAAATATCACGAAGGTAAAGGCAGCAACGAATATTCGTTCTGCAAATAAGGACCAGACTTCTGTCATCAAGAAACCAAGAATCATGACTCTTGAAGAATCATTAGAATACTTGAACGATGATGAGTATTGCGAAGTAACACCAGAATCGATCAGACTCCGCAAGAAGATTCTTGATAAGAACGAGCGTGAAAGACAGGCTAAAAAGAAGAAATTTGCTGAGGCTTAATTAAGTAGGGGGAAGAAGTATGGATGTAAGCCAGAGATTATCATTTTTTGCAGCATTATTCAGGGTAGATGAGAATCCGACGGTTGGTATGTGGATGCTGTATCTCACAATTGCCGCTTTGAGCATCCTGGTCTACAAACTAGGATTTGCACAGAAGCTGCCAGTGCTGAAGAGTATCATCATCTATGTATTTCTATTACTGGGCTCTACAGTCCTGACCTTCCTTGCTATTTTCCTTCCCATCGCGGAAGGGCTTGTGGTCGCTGCACTCATCCTGATCATTTACAAGCTCAGGCTGCGCCAGCATAAAAAAGCAGAAGCAAATGTCAAATAGGAGTTGGGGAAATGAAGTCACTCCAGGATGCAATTTATAATTGGCTGACCATTAAAATCGTCAGCGACGCCCGGCCAGAAGATACAGCAGCAGCAGATACAACTCAATTGTTCGAGCAAATTCTTGCAGATGAACATAAAGTTGAATCAAAAGAACTAAAACGGGACGCATTGATGTATTATGTCACGGTCGTGCAGGAAGGTAACTCAAAAGAATACCGATTCCCGCGAGACCTGATAGAAGTCATGCTAGACCAAATCAGGCAGGAACCAGACAAATACGTGAACTATCCAGAAGAAGACTAAAAAATCCGCCCAGCGATGGGCGGATTTTTTATATTAGGAATTGGCATTTCTAAGTGGGAATTGGATTCAGACAGGTTCGACGTGAAAGCAACCGAAGGCTGTCAAAAAAAAGCCCTGGATTCAGACAGGTTTATGGTATGAGGCGGAAAAGTTGTCAAAAAACCCTCTTGATTTTGACAGGTTTGAGGGGTGAGGCGGAAAAGTTGTCAAGAAACCCTCGTGATTTTGACAGGTTCAAGGGCCGAGGCGGGAAAGCTGTCAAAAAACCCTCGTGATTTTGACAGGTTCGAGGGGTGAGGCGGAAAAGCTGTCAAGAAACCCTCTTGATTTTGACAGGTTTGAGGGGTGAGGCGGGAAAGTTGTCAAGAAACCCTCTTGATTTTGACAGGTTTGAGGGGTGAGGCGGAAAAGTTGTCAAGAAACCCTCGTGATTTTGACAGGTTCGAGGGCCGAGGCGGAAAAGCTGTCAAAAAACCCTCGTGATTTTGACAGGTTCAAGGGACGAGGCGGAAAAGTTGTCAAAAAAACCTCGTGATTTTGACAGGTTCGAGGGGTGAGGCGGAAAAGTTGTCAAGAAACCCTCGTGATTTTGACAGGTTCAAGGGACGAGGCGGGAAAGCTGTCAAAAAACCCTCTTGATTTTGACAGGTTCGAGGGGTGAGGCGGAAAAGCTGTCAAGAAACCCTCTTGATTTTGACCGGTTTGAGCCATGAAGCATAAAAGCTGTCAAAAAACTCTCTTGATTTTGACAGGTACGAGCCATGAAGCCTGAAAGTTGTCAAAAAAAGCTTTTAATTTTGACAGGTTCGAGCAATGAGGCCTAAAACCTGTCAAAATACCGTCTGAATTAAGACAGGTTAAGTCACAAGCTAAAAAAGCTGTCAGTACCAGACCAAAACTTAATCTTTGAAGGCACCATTTAAATATCAATCACTAATCACCAGTCATCTTTCTCAACACGGCTGCGATAAAGTTTGAAATTCCCGGTCGCAATCCGGTTGTTTGTTTTTTCGGCAATCCGCTCATTGCATGCTTCACACATATATGTATGGATCGGGCGGTTTCGGAGCCTTTTCGCCTGAAGGGTATCGCTGTTTATATTTTCGATTTTGTCGCATAATACACATTTGACTCTCATACTTGCACCTCTTATCAATAATTAGCTTACATAGACAATTTGAGTTTGGATTATATTATAGTATATCATTGTTTAAAGCCGGAAAAAGGGGAATCGTTTGATTTGCCCCAAAATAACGGTTCGTAGTACTATTATGATAGTTTAAGGAGGGTGAATATGGCAAATCAAGTGGAACCAAAGCTAATTAAACCATTGGTTGATGAACTTCAAAAAGAGCGTTTTGTCACCTTGGCGACAGTGGATCATGAGACCGGCGGACCAAATGTCAGCGCAATATCATGGGTGCTTGCTAAAGACGAAGAGATCATTTATTTCGCGGTAGATAACCGCTCTCGAATCATCGAGAACATTAAAAGCAATGACAAGGCAGTCATCAATCTGATTGCTAATGAATCTACATATTCAATCAGCGGAACGGCAAGTGTCAAGCAGGAAAAGCTTGAAGGGGTACCGTTAAAGCTGGCGTTAGTTGAAATCAGAATCAGCGAAGTCCGGGACGTCATGTTTTATGGTTCGAAAATTGTTGCAGAACCTCAATATGACAAGACATATGATAAGGACGCCGCAGCGCGTCTCGATAAGCAAGTAATGGATGCCATGAGAAAAGCTTAGTCAATTGACTAAGCTTTTTTTGCGCCCTATTTATGATAGTTCGACTGTTGCTCCTGATCTTTCTCCAGCTGTCTTTTCTCACCCTGATTTAGATTCTTTTTTGGATCCTCCGTCGGACTCTCCGTTTGCGGTTCGATCATGTCTGCCGGAACCTCGGGCATGACCCTTCCTGTTATATCCGCCAGCTCATTCAGGATTCCTACGATAGGCTGTCCATTTTGGATATCCTTTCCGATTTCCTTTAACCTTGCAGTAATATCCGGATCTGCCACGACTACGGCATTGGCACCATGCGGATCTTTTTTTAGAGCCTCGGCGACTGTATATTTAACTGTATCTACTTCGGATCGCTCCATGTTATCGTTTACGTCGATTCCGACAATAGCATAACGGCCAATCACTACCGCTGCAGCATCATCAACATTCGGAATATGTGTTGTCAAATTCACCAGATGACGGGAAATTTTCTGTCCGGATTGGCGGTCGACCCCTTGAATCGTACTATTCTGCACCTTGACCTTATGGTTTTTGTCATTATCATTTGCGCTGTTTTGTCCAGTACATGCAGTCAATAGAAAAATAAACGAGATAGCAGCAACCAATCTTATCATCATTAAATCCCTCCGGATATTTATTCTATAAAAACCATCAATCGTTATATAAAAAAAGAAATGCTCAAAGGTTATTGTGCAAAATATCTTCTATCTTTATTCAGAAAGTCATATATTTTACCAAAGTCCCGGCCAAGGCTGCCAAGTTGGCCAGAGCCGAGATCAAGAAGGCGGGAGGCATCAATTTGAGTAAAATATATGTACTGGATACAAACGTCTTATTACAGGATCCGCACGCAATCTTTTCCTTTCAAGACAATGAAGTTGTCATACCTGCTGTAGTTCTGGAGGAAGTGGATTCAAAGAAAAGGTATATGGATGAAATTGGGCGTAATGCACGCCAGGTTTCAAGGCTTATAGACGGAATGAGGGAAACAGGGAAACTGCATGAGAAAATCAATCTGGAAGGCGGGGGGACACTCAGGATTGAGTTAAACCATCGTTCATTCCATCAGCTTCAGGAAATCTTCGTTGAAAAAACTAATGACAACCGCATTCTGGCAGTGGCAAAAAACCTCAGTCTTGAAGAAGAAACAAAGGAAGACGGGCGCCCGGTAATCCTGGTCAGTAAAGACGCATTGGTCCGCGTAAAAGCAGATGCGATAGGACTGATCGCTGAGGACTTCCTAAGCGATAGGGTTGTGGAAATGAATCATCTTTATTCCGGCTATGCTGAAATATATCTTGAAATTGAGGTGCTTAACCGTTTTTATGAAAAAGGGGAACTGGATTTCTCTGAATTAAAGGGACAAAACTTTTTTTATCCCAATCAATTTGTAATCATGAAGGACATTCTTGGCAGTTCGGCATCGGCCATCGCAATGGTCGATACAAAGAAGAAAAAAGTAAAAAAACTTGTATTCGAGCATGAGGGGAAACATACCTGGGGAATCCGGCCGAGAAATGTTCAGCAAATCATGGCCATGGAATTGCTTTTACGGCAAGACATGCCTTTAATCACACTGATCGGCCGTGCGGGAACGGGTAAAACATTGCTTGCTTTAGCAACCGGTTTACTCCAGACGGAAGATTTGAATATATTTAAGAAGCTGCTTGTCGCACGGCCAATTGTACCTGTCGGAAAGGATCTCGGCTTTTTGCCGGGCGAAAAACAGGAAAAGCTCAGGCCGTGGATGCAGCCAATCTATGATAACCTCGAGTTTCTGTTCAATACGAAAAAACCGGGAGAGCTTGATGCCATCCTGGCGGGAATGGGCTCAATCGAGGTCGAAGCATTGACGTATATTAGGGGAAGAAGTATCCCGGATCAATTCATCATCATTGATGAAGCCCAGAACTTGACCAAACATGAGGTGAAAACAATCCTCACAAGGGTAGGGGAAAGGAGCAAAATCGTCCTGATGGGCGACCCTGATCAAATCGACCATCCGTATCTGGATGCTTATAATAACGGATTGACTTATGTTGTAGAGAAATTCAAGGATCAGCAGATTTCCGGGCATGTACAGCTCGTGAAAGGAGAAAGATCACCACTCGCCCAGCTGGCTGCAGACATCTTAAAGTAAAGGCATTTGTAAAATCCTGCAGCGAAAGTCAGCATTACAGCAAAAATATAACGGGCACCCTGCTGGATGCCCGTTCGTGTATCTTACATATCATTCGACAGTAAATCCGGTTACATTTTTGATTGGCTGTTCCTTATTGGGGCCATCCTTGTAGTATACATGCAATGGTCCGTCTTCCCTTAATGGCTTTCCGTCCTTTGAAAAACCGAGTATGATTTCTGCTGCCTGTTCAAGAGGAATTACTGCTTGGTTGTTTTCACCGTATTCAATGACAATTTTTTTTGCATCTTGCTCGGGTTCAGCATTATCAAGAAATGGTTTAAAAGGAATTCCGAATGTACCTGTAAGGACTTTTTCTTTCTCGAATTTCACTTCAGTCTTGAGTGTCGGCGGATAAACAGCACCTTCCATGATTTCGCGGTCCCAATGCTTGGATACCGACTTTGTATATTCTTCAAGATGATCTTCGCTTTCCTTCTCATCATTGAAATATGTATTCAAATCCACTTTTCTGTCATCAAAAATCCATACGCCAGAGTCCAAGGTGATTTTATATTTAACTTTTCCTTTAATTGGGATGATAGTTTCCATAATTTCTCCCGCCTTTGTTTTATATGTTATTTAATAAGTATAGCGATATTTGGAAGTAATGTCATTCAAGCTATCCCAATTGCAATAACCAATTAATTCTGCATCCTTAATATTCTTGCATTTTTGTCCGCATAAGGGTAAAATTTATAGAAGGATTGGGTAATCGCTCGGAAACGGGGGGATCAAGTTGGCGTCTGATATGATTATTAACCATCAGGAAAAAGCCCATGCCTTGTTAAAGGCTGACGCTGATAAAATTTTAAGGCTGATCAAAGTGCAAATGGATAACCTGACAATGCCTCAATGCCCTCTTTATGAAGAGGTTTTAGATACGCAAATGTTTGGATTATCAAGAGAGATAGACTTTGCAGTGAGGCTCGGCTTAATCGAAGAATCAGATGGGAAAGTAATTCTTGACCAATTGGAAAGGGAACTTTCCATTTTGCATGAAGCTTCGTTAAAAAAATAACCCTAAAAACTCAAACAATCCTAGGATGGATGTTTGGGTTTTTTTGTGTAACCCACATCAAGTTATTTCATTTGAACATAACAGTGATATGACTTTATTACATTTCTTTATAACTTTTCCTAAACAAAGGCAGGATATTGCAACTTATAGTAGAATAGATTAAACAACTTAGAAGATGGGGAAGAGACAATGTTTAAAAAAATACTGAAATCCTATGACTATTCATTGATCATTGCTGTAGTGCTCTTATGTTTGTTCGGACTTGTCATGGTTTACAGTGCCAGCATGGTCACTGCCATTCAAAGGTATGACTATCCAAGTGATTTTTTCTTTCAAAAACAAAAGATTAATTTGTTAGTAGCTTCTGTCTTGTTCATCCTTGCGGCATTATTCCCCTATAAAGCGATGAAAAGCACTAAATTACTGCTTCCCATGGTCACGTTTATCCTCGGGGGGCTTGGTGCATTGTTTTTATTCGGGAAAGTGACGAACAATGCGTTAAGTTGGTTTGAACTTGGTGCAAGGAGCCTTCAGCCATCAGAATTCGCCAAATTGAGCGTTATTATTTATCTTTCTGCGGTATATGCCAAAAAACAGGCCTACATAAACCAATTCAATAAGGGAGTAGTACCGCCGCTTGTTTATTTAATCCTGGTTTGTATGCTGGTTGCCATCCAGCCAGACTTCGGTACTGCAGCGATTATTTTCGCGATCGCAGCGACAATCATCATTTCCTCAGGTATGAACCTGAGGAATATCACCAAGCTGATTTTGTTCGGACTGGCATTTTTGACCCCATTTGTTATCTTCCTTCAAGGTGAGATTTTTTCTGAAACGAGGATGGGCAGGTTTACTGCCTACAGCAATCCGTTCACTGATGAACAAAATACGGGGTATCATTTGGCCAATTCATATTATGCAATTGGCTCAGGAGGGCTGAAAGGGCTTGGGCTAGGTGAAAGTGTACAAAAGCTTGGATATCTTCCAGAGCCGCATACCGACTTCATCATTGCTGTAATCTCCGAAGAATTAGGAATCTTTGGTGTGGGATTTGTACTGCTGAGTTTAGGATTCATTGTCTTAAAAGGAATCCATATAGCGCTGAAGTGTAAAGATCCATTTGGAAGTTTGCTGGCTATTGGAATTTCGAGCATGATTGGGATCCAGTCGTTTGTCAATCTGGGCGGCGCCTCAGGAGTCATTCCATTGACAGGAGTACCGCTTCCATTTGTAAGCTATGGTGGCTCTTCATTGCTTCAGCTGGCTATAGCTACGGGGATTCTCGTCAATGTTTCAATGTTTGTTAATTACGAAGAAAAGTATAAAAAGGACAAGACATCCCAGCCAAAGCCTTCTCCGGCCATGGTCAACCAGAATGCATTCAAGTTCCGGCAGTAATATAAAACAAAAGAAGCTGCAGCGATTGCTGCAGCTTCTTATTTTACAGTTGCCGGAGAAAGGTCTGCGGCTGTAGGTTTCTCTACTCTTGCGGCATTTTTCTTGCTTCTTGAAACTAGAAGGATGAAGTAGCTGAACACACCAAACAGTACTGATATGAAGAATGCGTGCGCCAGAGCGATATACAAATTCAGTCTGGTATAAATAATCAGCGCACCCGCGGTCACCTGAAGTGAAACCAGTATCATGGAGATGATCCAGCCCCAGTATAATACTCTCTCATGTTTGTAATGTTTTACGGTGATATATGTTACGTAGGCAATCCAGATAAAAATGAATCCCGCTGCTGCCCTGTGGCCCATCTGAACCCATTCATACAGGTTTGTAGGCAGGAAAGAACCGTCATTCGTGCATAATGGCCAGTCCTTACAGACCAGGCTTGCGTTCATATGTCTTACCAGAGCTCCCGTATAGACGACAATATAGCTATATACCGCCAGTCCGATGATATGGAACCTCATTCTTTTATCGATCACTAATTTATCAGCCTCGAATTTCTTATCTACCTCAAAAATAAGCATGGTCAATAATAGAACAGCTGCAAAAGAAATGAGTGAAATGCCAAAGTGAAGCGCGAGAACAAAATCAGATTGGCCCCAAACGACAGCGGCAGCGCCAATCAAAGCCTGAAGAACCAAAAAGAAAAATGATAAAACTGCCAGGAACTTCGTTTCACGGATGTGTCCGATTGTTTTCCAAGTCCAAATGGATAAAACCAGAACCATGATGCCGACACTACCGGAAACCAATCGGTGGGCCAGTTCTATTACCAATTCCGGTGTTATGCTGGTGGGAACAAACACTCCATTGCATAGTGGCCAGGATTTCCCACAGCCCATTCCGGAATCAGTTTTAGTAACCAGTGCTCCCCCTAATAAAACAAAAAGCATCCCAATCGTGGTCAAAACAGCAAGCCACTTTAGGGAACGATTCATAATCATCACCTGCTCATTCAAAGTTCGATAAGTTGTCAAATAATAAACTTGACATGTATAATGTAAGAAACTTGTAGAAAATAAAAAATTCTATTCCTATAATAACGAAGTTTGGCGAAAAAGGATAGAAAACAATACTTAAGATACTACACAAAATAAGGTTTTTTTTCAATACTAACCTCCGGGATGGACATTGAAGCCTTTTATCGGTAAAATTCTCTTGGCAGTACCATCCCTGGGAAAATGGCATACTACATACCAGCTTTTTTACTTTCATGAAAATATTATCCAAGAATATGTAATAATAGCTCTCCGACGACCCTTTTAATAAACATTCGATTCTAGTCAAAATTCCTTGCAATAAAAATGAACTTTATGGATAATGGCGGTAAGACACAAATTAGTCAAATTTTGTTCAAAAAAAATTCACAAAAAAGTTGTGAAGTGTGATTTAATATACAACGAAGGCTTTATTTTTCTACACAAACATTTAACAGCCTTAACACGTTGAGAATAGTGAAAACTATCTGGAATATAAAGTTGAAAATACTCTTCTTTTTTTTGTAAAAATTCGTATCTAGAATTTGGAAGAAAAGGGGATGGAGGAGGATATGGATGTCTAATTCAAAAGCTTTATCAGAAGCTGTATTGGAGAACGGACAGCCTGCAGTTGCGGAGAAGACTATGATGAAAGACTTTCTGGCACTGATTAAAGTAGGAATTGTTAATTCCAATGCAATGACGACTTTTACTGGTTTATGGCTTGCGCTTCATTTTAGCGGTGCGCGATTCCTGGACAGTATTGATTTGATTCTTGCGACATTGATCGGTTCATCGCTGATCGTTGCCGGCTCATGCAGCCTGAATAATTACATTGACCGGGATATCGACCACTTGATGGAACGAACAAAAGACCGTCCAACTGTCACAGGAAGAGTCCAACCGGGCAAAGTGGCATTGATGAGCTTCCTGTTGATTGGGATCGGCACCGGATTTTTGCTTACTACTACCATTACAGCTGCTGTAATCGGGCTGTTTGGAGTTTTTAGTTATGTTGTTCTATATACTTTGTGGTCAAAAAGAAAATATGTTTCCAACACGATTGTCGGAAGTATTTCAGGAGCAGTACCGCCATTAATTGGCTGGGCTGCAGTTGACGCAAATCTTGATATCATGGCCTGGATGCTTTTTGCCATCGTTTTTGTATGGCAGCCGCCGCATTTCTATGCTCTTGCCATGAGAAGGGCAGAAGAATACCGCGCAGCTGGAGTCCCGATGCTTCCTGTCGTAAAAGGATTCAAGGCGACAAAGAAATCAATTTACCTTTGGATCACGGCTTTATTGCCGCTGCCATTCTTTCTTCAGGAGCTTGGAATCTCTTTCATGGTTCTGGCAACCATCCTGAATATTGGGTGGATTGTATTGGGAATCTATCTAGAAAAGCTTAAAGATGATATAAAGTGGGCAAAACTGATGTTTGTATATTCCTTACAATACTTAACGGTCATGTTTGTCGCTATGGTAATTGTCACACTTATCTAACCTTCGTTAGGAGATTCACTCTTTGATGAGAGAGGATTTTTCCATATATTTTAAAACCAAATTAATAAGATTTTTTACGAAAGAGGGGTTTAATTAAGCTATGAAGATGCTTGCTAAATGGCGTCTGCTATCATTGTTCGCATTGATGGCATTAGTCTTGTCAGGCTGTGGAGAGCCATACTTGTCTGCGTTAAGACCAGCAGGTGAAGTCGCTCAATCCCAGTATGAACTCATGTTGTTGAGCACGGCGATTATGGTTGGAGTAATTGCAATCGTCACAATCATTTTTATTTATGTTGTCATGAAGTTCCGCAGGAAAAACGACAACGAAATTCCAAAGCAGGTTGAAGGAAGCCACAAACTGGAAATCCTTTGGACTGTTATTCCGATCTTATTGCTTCTAATTCTAGCTGTTCCAACAGTGGCTGCAACGTTCAAGTTAGCTGATGTGTCACCAATGGAAAAGAAAAATGCCGATGGAAAGACGGATGCTCTAGTAGTTAATGTCCGTGCAAACCTTTATTGGTGGGAATTCGAATATCCAAATGAAGAAATCATCACTAGCCAGGAATTGGTAGTGCCGACAGATGAAAAGGTTTACTTTAATCTGAAAGCTTCTGATGTTAAGCACTCATTCTGGATTCCTTCTGCGGGAGGAAAGATGGATACGAATACCGACAACGTCAATAAGTTCTGGCTTGAGTTCGACAGTAAAGGTGCTGATGAAGCTGGCGGCCTTTTCTATGGAAAATGTGCTGAGCTATGCGGCCCTTCACACGCATTGATGGACTTCAAAGTAAAGGCAATGCCTCGCGCTGAATTCGATCAATGGGTATCAAGTATGAAAACAGTTAAAGAACCTGTTAAAGCTGAAACAGCAACTGCACAGCAAGGACAGGAAATCTTCAATAACAGCTGTATTGGATGCCATGCGGTAACTCCTGCAAATACGGCTCCAGAAGCAGCACGCGTTGGTCCTAACCTGACTAACTTCGGTGAACGTTCCCGTGTTGCTGGTGTTCTTGATCATTCTTCTGAAAATGTGAAGAAGTGGCTTGAGGACCCAGAGGCTTATAAGCCAGGTAATAAGATGACTGGAAAGTATCCTGAACTCTCTCCAGAAGAGCTAGACGCATTGGCAGAGTATCTGATGGGCTTGAAAGTCCAGAAATAAAAGGGGATATGTTTGAAAGGGAGGTAAAACTGTGAGTACCTATGCTCAGAAAAAAGGATTCGGCGCAACATTGTGGGACTACCTGACAACAGTTGACCATAAGAAAATTGCCATCCTTTATCTAATCGCTGGCGGATTCTTCTTCCTTCTTGGAGGACTTGAAGCGCTATTTATCCGTATCCAGCTCGCTGTGCCAAATAATGATTTTGTTAGCGCAGGGTTCTATAACGAAATCCTGACGATGCACGGAACGACGATGATCTTCCTTGCAGCGATGCCGCTTGTATTTGCATTCATGAATGCTGTAATGCCACTCCAGATTGGTGCGCGTGACGTTGCGTTCCCATTCTTGAACTCTTTAGGATTCTGGCTATTCTTCTTTGGTGGAGTATTCCTGAACCTTTCATGGTTCCTGGGTGGAGCTCCTGATGCTGGTTGGACTTCTTACGCTTCTTTATCAATGGCGTCTGAAACACATGGTATTGATTTCTACGCACTTGGTTTGCAGATTTCAGGTGCGGGTACACTAATCGGGGGGATCAACTTCCTCGTAACGATCGTAAATATGCGTGCACCGGGAATGACATATATGAGGATGCCGATGTTCACTTGGGCTACATTCGTGACATCTGCACTGATTTTGTTCGCATTCCCTCCATTGACTGTAGGCTTGTTCTTACTGATTTTTGACCGCATGTTTGGTTCTAACTTCTTTGATGTAGCCAACGGTGGTAACACTATCATCTGGGAACACCTTTTCTGGATCTTTGGTCACCCTGAAGTTTATATCTTGATTTTACCGGCTTTCGGTATTTTCTCAGAGATATTCGCAATCTTCTCTAGAAAACGTCTTTTCGGTTACTCATCCATGGTATTCGCGACTGTTTTGATCGGTTTCCTAGGATTCATGGTTTGGGCTCACCATATGTTCACAACAGGTCTTGGACCAATTGCCAACGCAATCTTCGCAGTAGCGACTATGGCCATTGCCGTGCCTACTGGAATCAAGATTTTTAACTGGCTGTTCACGATGTGGGGCGGAAGCATCAAGTTCACTACGCCAATGCTTTGGGCTGTAGCATTCATCCCTTCATTCGTAGCCGGTGGTGTAACTGGTGTCATGCTTGCATCAGCTGCAGCTGACTATCAGTACCACGACAGCTATTTTGTAGTAGCTCACTTCCACTACGTAATCGTAGGTGGGGTAGTATTCGCGTTATTTGCAGGTGCACACCTGTACTGGCCGAAAATGTTCGGTACAATGCTAAACGAAACTCTTGGAAAGATCACTTTCTGGTTATTCCTGATTGGTTTCCATTTAACATTCTTCATCCAGCACTTCCTGGGATTGATGGGTATGCCGCGTCGTATCTTCACATTCCTTCCTGGACAGGGACTTGAAACAGGAAACTTGATCAGTTCAATTGGAGCTGCGTTCATGGCAGTTGCTGTTATCGTTCTATTGATCAATGTAGTAATCACAACTGTTAAAAACGAAAAGGTTGGAAATGACCCTTGGGGAGATGGCCGTACACTAGAGTGGGCTATCGCTTCACCGCCGCCATTCTACAACTTCAAACAGCTTCCGCTTGTTCGTGGTTTGGATGCTTACTGGCTTGAAAAAATGGAAGGCAAGAAGGGTATGACGCCTGCAGAACCACTGGGCGATATCCACATGCCGAACAACTCATTCATTCCTTTCGTTATCGCGCTTGGTCTCTTCATCGCAGCATTTGGTGCAATGTACCGTGCTGAGACGAGCTGGGGCTTGCTGGTACTGATATTGGGAATGGCAGTAACATTAGGAGCAATGTTCGTCCGCTCTATTAAAGATGATCATGGCTTCCATATTCATAAAGAAGACCTAATGGATGATGAGAATGATAAGGGGGTAAAGGCATAATGCAAGCTGAAGAAAAATTCACATATGAAACATGGCCTGCCGAGCCTGAAAAAGCAACCCTCGAAGCAAAGAACAAATTTTTGGGCTTCTGGTTCTTCCTTGGCGGAGAAACAGTTTTGTTCGCAACTTTATTTGCGACTTACCTTGCATTGAAAGATAAGGTTCCCAGCGCTGACCATGCACTGGCAAAAGATATTTTTGAAATACCGCTTGCTTTTGCAGCGACAATGCTGCTTTTAACAAGTTCTTTGACAAGTGTATACGCAATGTATCACATGAAGAATTTCAACTTTAAGAAGATGCAGCTATGGCTTGGATTGACTGTAGCTTTAGGTGCAGCCTTCCTTGCGCTTGAAATTTATGAGTTTAATCACTATGTACATGAGTTCCACCATACGTTTACAAGCAGTGCGTTTGGCTCAGCCTTCTACACGCTTGTTGGCTTCCACGGTGGACACGTGGCATTTGGTTTACTTTGGATCACTACACTGATGATCCGTAACTCCAAACGTGGGTTGAATCTGTACAACGCTCCTAAGTTCTACGTAGCCAGCCTTTACTGGCACTTCATTGACGTTGTATGGGTATTCATCTTCACGGTTGTATATCTAATGGGAATGGTGGGATAAACTGATGGCTAATCAACAACCAAGTTCAGGGAACCCAAGAGTAGACGTCGAATATCGTCGCAAGAAGAGCGCCGAAGAGATGAGATACCAAATCGTTTCCTTTGCATTGATGATTTTCTTGACGATTGTTGCATTTGTTGCAGTTGGATATGAAGGATTTTCTGGCTGGTTCACAGTTCCGTTCATCCTTTTGCTTGCGGTAGTGCAAGTGATTTTCCAGCTCTATTATTTCATGCACATGAGTCACAAAGGACATGAAGCACCTTCATTATTCCTATACTCAGGAGTGCTTGTAGGCGCAGTTACCATCCTTGCGTTCAGTACAATCATCTGGTGGTAAGCATAAATATGACTTAAAGGGAAAATCGGCTGTCACAGCCGATTTTTTCTATGATATTCGCTGGATTAGCATTTAATGGAAGTGTCGTTTCGTTGATGTTGCATACCAATGGAAGTATAATGAGAGTAAAGTTCTATAACTGGACGGGGTGAAAAAAGATGCTTACTCTAGATATATTTGGGTTCAGAGCCCTATGGAGCCCGGTATTTTTTCTAGTGATGGCAGCTCTATTAGTTGCTTATTATCTAATTGTGTACAAATACTATGGTCGTTTTAAAGAAGGGACTCGGGCTACACGACAACAGGCTGTTTATTTAACATCAGCCATAATCGTACTGTATATCGTTAAAGGTTCACCTGTCGATTTGATGGCCCATATTACTTTTTATATGCACATGATCCAAATGGCTGTTCTTTATCTTGTCGTTCCGCCTCTATTGATTTTCGGACTGCCTAATTGGCTATGGCGATCCTTCCTTTCCCTGCCGGCAGTCGATCCGTTGTTTCGCTTTTTCACCAAGCCGCTAATTGCCTTGATCATGTTCAATGGAATATTCTCCATTTACCATATTCCGCTGATTTTTGATTTTGTCAAAACGGATATGTGGCTGCATGCAGGCTATACATCAGTGCTTTTTGTACTGGCCATGTTCATGTGGTGGCCGTTAGTCAATAAATTGGAAGAATATCAAACATTATCAGGCGTAAAAAAGATGGGATATATCTTTGCTGACGGAGTATTGATTACCCCTGCCTGCGCGCTGATCATATTTGCGGATACACCAATGTATGCAACCTTTGCAGACCCAAATGCATGGGGAGAAGCGTTGAAATTATGTGTTCCGCCTTCGACCCTTTCCAGCTTGAATCTTAGCGGTCCTGAAACCTTCAGTTCTATTTCGCTTTTGCATGACCAGCAGCTTGGCGGAGTAATTATGAAGGTCATTCAGGAAATCGTGTATGGAATTTTCCTGGGATATGCATTCTTCCAGTGGTTCCGGAATGAAGAAGAACGCCAGGCTGAACAGGATGCCATCAATCTTGCCAGTGCTCCACAGCCATTAAAATGAAATGAAATGTAAAAGCTTCCTTTTTAAAGGGAGCTTTTTATTTTTTTGTGTTTTTTAATATGAATCTGCTACTCAAAGGTTGAAAAATAAGGACATGTCACCTACAATTAACCTTATGGAGAAATAATGATTGAGAGGGAAATGAAATGTCGAATTTACCGATTCTGCCTACGATCAGCACGACCTTTATTGTACTCAGTGCCATTACAGTGGCAATTGGCTGGGCCCAAATAAAACAAAGGAAGATTGATCAACATCGGAAGACGATGACTCTAGCCGGCATATTTGCGATCATCTTTTTTGTGATTTACGCTACAAGGACTATCTTTATTGGCAACACATCTTTTGGCGGACCGGATGATATCAAAATCTATTACACATTGTTTTTGATTTTCCATATCACACTTGCAACAATAGGTGCAGTGCTTGGAATCATCTCACTTTACACTGGATACAAGAACAAGCTTGAGCGTCATCGGAAACTTGGACCAGTAACAAGTGTTACCTGGTTTTTTACCGGAATCACAGGTGTCGCTGTTTACCTTCTTCTTTATGTATTTTATAAGGGCGGGGAAACTACTTCAGTCATCAAAGCGATTCTTGGAACATAAGGCAATAAAACATTGCGTATAGCAATGTTTCAGACTGTAGACAAACTCGGTGAAAATGGAGCTTGTCTACAGTTTAATTATTTGTGCTAGAATGGGGCTGTTGATTTCCGTTCCAGGCGCTTCGCTTTCCGCTGGAAGAATATGAAAAAGACCAACTGCCGTCTTTTTCATAAGCAATTCTTCCTTGGGGCCGGCGCTGAGACTCCTCGCCGCGTTGGCGTCTGAGGGGGATTCACCTGTCCGTCTGATCCAGCAGGAGTATACGCGCCTTCCACTCCAATCAACAGGATTCCTCAACTTAGTGTCTCTCTTTTAAAATAGATACATATAACGCTTGAGGTGATGAATATGCTTTCGGAAAATAATCCAATCCAATGATACCAATTAGAAATGGTTGCTTTGGACTAACTGGTTCCTCAGGACCCTTCCGTAAGATGAAACATTGCATTGTGTATAGCAATGTTTTTTTCTTTTGCAGGTATTTCCCCTCCTGAAGACGAACTAATACAGTGGTACAAAGGGGGTCTAGTTAAATGGAAATAAAAGTTTTAACATCAGAACATTACCTGCAATCACTGAAATTGTCAGAGTACGCCTTTCAATATAAAGTACCGGAAAGTGATATTCCTAAAAGGCTGGAGAGGTTGAAAAAACATCGTTTATTAGGGATTTTGGAAGGAAATGAGCTGGCATCCAAGCTGCATATTCTTTCCCTGAAAGTATTGCTGGGAGAAACAGAGTGGAAAATGGGCGGAATCGCTGGTGTGGCAACATATCCTGAGTACCGGCGCAAAGGGCATGTGAATGCCTTGATGAAAAAAGCGCTGGAAGATATGAATCAAGATGGAAGTATAGTTTCTTTCCTTCATCCGTTCCAAATAGATTTTTACAGACGGTTTGGCTGGGAAATCATTTCTGATAACAGGAAAGTGACAGTGGAAAAAATCAATTTAAAACCAGTAGATATTCAGCCTGGAAAAATCAAGCGGCATACAGAGAAGGCTCACAATAATGATATCGAAACGGTGTACAGGCAATATGCAGGCATGCACAGCGGAATGTTAGCAAGGGATTCTGATTGGTGGAACTCAAGTGTATACGGTTCCCAATTCGCCGCTGTCTATTACGATTCAGAAAATGTGGCAGCAGGATACCTCTTATACGAGGTTAAGGATAATGTCATGAAAGTAGAGGAATACGTTTCCTTAACTAATGAAGCAAGAAAAGGTCTTTGGAACTTCATATGCCAGCATGATTCGATGGTGGACCAAGTGGAAGTGTTGTTATCCGTCCATGACCTGTTCCCGTATTTTTTAAAAGAGCCTAAGCTTAAAACAGAAATTTCTCCCTATTTTATGGGTAGGGTCGTCAATGCTGAAAAAGCTCTGTCCAGCTATCCGTTCTTGTCGAGCGACACGGACAGAAAAGTTTTCATTCATCTTGAAGATAGTGCCGCTCCATGGAATACTGGTACCTATTTGATAAGCCGGGAAGGGATCAAATTTTACCCGGTGAAAGAAGGCGGTTCATGTGTTACTGCCCCCAAAAAGGGTCTTCATTTGAACATCAATTCTTTAACAGCGGTATTGTTTGGCTACAAGCGCCCTAAAGAACTATATGACCTGGAACTTATAAAAGGGGACTTGGAAGAAGTTAAACATCTTGAGAAAATCATTCCGTTATTCAAGCCATTCTTTTATGATTTCTTTTAAATACAATAAAACCCGGGAAATCGACTTCCCGGGTTTTATTGTTTATATTTTAAATTTCAATTTAATGATCCCTGCTTCTTTCGCTGAATTGAAAGCGATCAGCAGAAGCGGTCCGATGATAAAGCCCATGAATCCAAAAAGCTTCAGGCCAAGATACATGGCAATAAGTGTAGATAGCGGAGAAAGTCCGATTTGGCTGCCCATTACCTTTGGCTCGACTGTACGCCTGATGATCAATAAGATGACTGCCAGAACAGCAAGCTGGGTACCCAACGCCATATTTCCGGTCGCAAGATGGAAAATAGACCATGGCGCAAGTATGACGATTGAACCAATCAACGGGATAAAATCTATAACCCAGATGATCGCTGACATTACAATCGCGTACTTTGGAGTGATGAAAAGTAAGCCAATCAGGGAAACAATGAAAATAATTACACTGACTAAAAATTGAGCTTTTAAGAATCCGAACACAACATATGAAAGACGGGATGTCATAAAATGGACTTTATCCGCTGTTCTTTCAGTTAAGTGACTATATACGCTTCTCCTTAGAGATGGAAGTTCAAGCAAGAAAAGGAATAAGGCAATCAAATACACAAGAAAACTGATCAGGAAATTCGGAATATAGGTCAACAATGCCTTTAAATTATCTATATTGATGAAAGCGATCATGTCATTCTTGAGTTTATTTAAGAAATCCTCGGCTCGGTTGCTGATTTCAGTGACTACCTCACTCGGAAGGTCATTTGCAGCTTCTACAAATCTGTTTTCAGCCTTATACCAGGCATTGGTGATTTCATTTATATAGACAGGAGTATTATCAATAAGGTCAATTGCCTCTGTCACTGCGGTTGTCGTGAGAAAATACCCCGCAACCACGATAAGCAGTACAAACATTAGGAAAATGACGAGAACAGCCAGGCGCCTTCCGCTCTTCAGCCTTTTCTGGAAGTATACAACTGCCGGCTCGAGAAATAGGGCAGTGATCAATGCTGCGATCAACGGGATCGATACCGGAAGGATAATATAAAGAATCGCTGCCACCAAGATGGTGATGAGTGCAATAATAATCGTTCTTTTCGTGAAAATACCGGACAATTGGAACTCCTTTCTATACTCGTGCTGAGTATATACCTCTACAAATATTCAGTTTTGTTCAAATCATTAAAAACCACTAAAAATCCTTAACAATTAAATTATAGTACGCATCTAATATAAGAAACAACAAAAATCAGCTATTGCCGTTGGGATTTTATATAACATTAAATTCCCTTAGGCAGCTATTGCTGAAAAATGATGGTTTGTCATCATTCCCTGTCCATGTGCCTGAACATCATGTTCGATAACCTAACCATATAGGGGTGAGGCAATGAAGAGTTCCGGGAGCATCTTTCCTGCGCAATATAGAGAGTTATGCCGTGCCATTTGTGCAATCATCCATGCAAACGTCAATGAAGACGTTTTTTTTCATCAATCTGAGCTTCAAACGAGAATCCCCGTTTTTCGAAGAACTGCATTTAGTGATAATGGGGTAAAGTGTGAACTGGATCAGGGAAATGTGAATATAAAGGTATTTGTCATCGCTATGCTAGGGGAGCACTCAATCTATCATAGTGCATTGGAGCTTCAGAGACGCATAGCAGAGGAAATTATCCTGTATACTTCTATTTTGCCAAAAAAAATTGATGTGATTGTCACTGGCGTAAAAGCAAAAAAGACGCAATGAAAGCGTCTTTTTCCCTTTAGAACTAAATAGCGAATTTCTCGACTTCAGCTTTCACTTCATTCAGAAGCTTTTCACACTGGCTGACCAATGATTTCGGGAAGTGTTCGCCTTCACCGTATTCGACACCATGCGGATAATAATGTTTGCCCAGCAAAGGAGTCATTAATTGAATGATTGCTTTGTGTGCTCCAACATCACCCTCGTGGACATGGCCCTGGACACGCAGATAATATGTACCTTCCTTGACGACGAGCTTTTTGTCATAAGTTACTCGCTCATAATCCCATTGTCCTTCACGTACAAGACCGTGATCAAGCATAACTTCATCAAGACGGTTCAAGTCCGCCTTCAGATTTTCGATACCTGTATTTTCGAATTTCATCCTTTTCCCTCCTAAAAACACACTGCATAATTCAAGCTTTATAATAGAGTATATCTCAAATTTAATAATAGTAAAAATATGATTAAGTTGCAATGAATATAAAAGCGTTTTTGAGTGTTTCTTGTTTTATTCTTTATAGCATCCGGCAAGAATAACAATTTCGTGTTTTTGGCATAATTAGCAAAATCCCGGCAACCATAATATCGAGCAGGTTAAGCTTAATCAATAAGGAGGAAAAAAAACGTGCGTAAAATCCGGGAAATTATGACGAGTAATGTAGAGACATGTACCTTGCTGGATAATGTGTTCGAAGTAGCAGTAAAGATGAAGGAGCTGAATGTTGGAGCCATTCCTATTGTTGACAATGATAAACTGGTAGGAATGATTACCGATCGTGATATTGTCATTAGAGGAATTGCTGAAAAACATCCCCCTTCCTCAAAGGTTGAAAGTGTCATGAGTGACCATCTAGTAACAGCAACCCCTGATATGTCCACGAAAGAAGCTACAAGCCTGATGGCGGAACACCAGATCAGAAGGCTGCCTGTAGTCGAAGGAGACAAATTGGTAGGAATTGTGGCACTTGGTGACTTTGCTGTCGATGAAATGACAGACGAGCAGGCCCATTATGCTTTAACCGAAATCTCAGAATCACAAAATCACATGCAATAATGAGAAAAGGCACTCTCTCAGGGTGCCTTTTTGTCTTTCTCTGCCTATAGCAAAACGTTATGGCATGGATAATGAATTTCATTCCAGCCAATCTGATAGTGCATATTTGACAGTGTAAAGAGGAAAGTGTCCAATTTGTTGATAGGTCCATAATTTTTTATAGGGCTGAAGGAACAGTTCTATTAAAAAGGTCAAGATAAATGGTATAATAAAATCTAAAACCGCTCATATAGTAATAGAGAGATAAAGGCTTGCTTCAGGGAAACAGCAGGCTAGAATAAGGGGGGATCCATCTGCGAACAATTGTAAGGATATTGATTTTTGCTGCAATATTTCTATTTATAGGTTTATACATGGGATACAACAAGGAAGAAAATGATGATCTGGTAATCGAACAAAAATCGACTCCTAAAGTGGATGAATCTCTTAAAAAGGATATCACAGAACAAAATATCAGCGAAGGCATTGAACAGCCCCAGCAGGGTGTAGCCTCTCTATTAGGAAAAGACATTGAAGGACTTAAAAAAATTCTAGGCAATCCTTCCAGGGTTGACCTATCAGCTTATGGTTTTCATTGGTGGATCTTCAACAACGACCCTGACCAATATATACAGGCTGGTGTCCTGAATGACAAGGTTGTGACAGCCTATGCGATTGGTCCAAAGGTGGATGTACTGCCATTTAAAATTGGGCAGCCGATCGAAGAGATTTTTTCGATGAATGTAATAGAACCAGAAGTAACATTCGAATACAATGGCAGCTCTTACAAGTTTGAGCTTTCCGAACAAGATATGAACACAAGGCCAGTCATTAAGATGGGTGACTACTTCGTACAGCTTTATATCGATAAATTCACAAGTTCCGTATCCAGCATCCGATATATGGACAAGGAAACCATTATTAAACAACGGCCATATGAAATGGTCTACAGAG
The DNA here is from genome assembly GCF_030122805.1 of Mesobacillus sp. AQ2. Lineage (NCBI taxonomy): Bacteria > Bacillati > Bacillota > Bacilli > Caryophanales > Bacillaceae > Mesobacillus > Mesobacillus sp. AQ2. Next base: position 1,712,558 of record NZ_CP126080.1, read on the forward strand.
GGACGCTGATCGAACCTCCAGTGTTATCCGATGGTGACTGGGTCAGGATTGAAGCAGGACTGGAGAAACAGATTCTCGACATAACCAATGCCATCAGATCGAGACATGAGCTCCAATTACTTGAGTGGGACGAAAAAACGGCTGAGGTCGCTTATGCCCACAGCAAAGATATGGCAATCGAAGACTATTTTTCTCATGAGTCGGAAAAGTACGGTGATCTTTCAGAAAGACTAAAAGCAGCTGAAATATTATATGAAGTGGCCGGGGAAAACATCGCAGCGAACTATACAGATGCTCCAGCGGTTGTAGAAGGCTGGCTGAATAGTGAATCCCACCGTGAGGCACTATTGAATGAAGACTTCTCACATCTTGGGGTAGGGGTATATCAAAAGCATTATACCCAGAACTTTTTGAAAATGTGGAATCAACAGTAATAGCAATTTTAATTAATTCCTACGATATTCATAATATGGAGCATACTAGAGTGCTTGCTCCCTCCACAAGGGGTTCGGAATGGTTCCATTTCGAACCCCTTTTGTCATTCTCAGAGTGATCTTTCTGAGAAAACTGTCCGAACCAGAGGCACCTTTGGACAGCTTTTGTGGTTATCGTTGAAAAGCAGTCTGAACTGGAGGCGAGTTCGGACAACTTTTGTGGTTATCGTTGAAAATCTGTCCGAACTAGAGTCACCTTCAGACAACTTTTGTGCTTCCAGGTGAAAATCTGTCCGAACTAGAGTCACCTTCGGACAACTTTTGTGCTTACAGGTGAGAAGCTGTCCGAACTTGAGGTTACTTCAGACAACTTTCGTGGTTACGGTAGAAAAGCTGTCCGAACCAGAGTCACACTCGGACAACTTTGGTGCTTACAGGCGAAAAGCTGTCCGAACTGGAGGTTACTTCGGACAACTTTCGTGGTTACGGTAGAAAAGCTGTCCGAACTAGAGTCACCTTCGGACAACTTTTGTGCTTCCAGGTGAAAAGCTGTCCGAACTAGAGTCACCTTCGGACAACTTTTGTGCTTCCAGGTGAAAAGCTGTCCGAACCAGAGTCACCTTTGGACAGCTTTTGTGGTTATTGTTGAAAAGCAGTCTGAACTGGAGTCACCTTCGGACACCTTTTGTGCTTCCAGGTGAAAAGCTGTCTGAACTGGAGGTTACTTCGGACAACTTTTGTGGTTACGGTAGAAAAGCTGTCCGAACTAGAGTCATCTTCGGACAACTTTTGTGGTTACGGTAGAAAAGCTGTCCGAACCCGAGGCAACCCTTCAGACAGCTTTCGTGCTAACCGAAGAAAAGCTGTCTAAACTAGAGACTACTTGTGTCCACTATTGTGCAAACAGACACAATAGTAGACAGACCCGAAGCTACTTCCGCCAGCATGGCGGAAAGCGAAACTACTGGAACGGAAATCAGCAGCTGAAATTTACAACTCTAAACAAAATAAAAAAAACTGCAGAAAACTCGGTTGTCTACAGTTTAAAAGCCACACTGATATGCTCTTTAGTCTTTCCTGACCACTCTATTGATGGAAAAGTAGCCATGCTTCCAGTTTCCATACAGATGCACCAGTTCCCCTTCACTGAAGGTGGGAGGGACTGCTCCTTTTCTTAGAGGCGTTACCTTTTTCACCGTCAATTCTTTTAATCCGGTGTTGATTTTCAAAACAGTCACATGGTTGAAGCGATGATAGTAAAAACGTTCTTTGTGTTCATGGACTTCAATGATTTTTCCACTGACGATTGCTTCTTCTGGAATTTCCTCCAGACCAATCCATTCCTGTTCATTTCGCTGCATCTCTTTTTTTGTCAGCCAATAAAAATAGGCAAGGATTATTGGAATCGCAATTGCTGTAACCATGTAAGATCCCCTTATTGATGCTGTTTTTCGATAACGAAAAAGCTTCCGGAAGAATGGGCGATTCTTTTTCCGTCGGAACGGAAGACATCGGCTTCGAGGACGATGGTGCTCCTGCCTTTATGGATAAGGGTGGCCTTGCAATGGAGTTTGTCGCCGATTCCAGGAGCAAGGAAATGGATGTTAAGCTGTGATGTCACTGCTGCGTAGCCTTCCGGCAGCAACCTGTTCGCCAATGTGCCCATTGCTGTATCCAGTACAGTGGCGGTAAATCCGCCATGAACGATTCCAAGTGTATTGTCGAGCACCCTTGTAATCGGAATAACAATTTCACAAGTTTGGTCATCAAGCCTTCTGTCCATGTGCAGGAGTCCATCGATATATGTGCTGTTTTTGCCGCTTAATTTATTTTTGACTCCGGCCAGCACAGTTTTAAGTGCTTCTAATTCCTGTTCGCCTGATAGCGAGATGCATTCGTCCAAAAGTTGGTGCAAATCTTTTTCCACTATATTTAAACCTCTTTCTAAATGGCTCTGTTTCTTTCATTCTTATTCTGAAACATTATTTTAGCAAAGCCTTATTTTATGTTCTCTATTTTAACAAGTTTGATTTCAATTTGGAACTATTCGGTGATATCCTTCACCATTCATGACGGATTTCATATGCTATTATAGGCATTTGTTACACTGTGAGGTGAAAGGCATGGCCAAAAAGAAACTCCATCCTTCTGTTGAAAAGTTCAAGGCATTTGTTAAAGAACGCCCGGAACTGGCACAGCAAGTTCGGAAGGGAGAAACGACCTGGCAGGAAATGTTCGAGGATTGGTACTTGCTTGGTGAAGACGATCCGAGATGGAATACTAAATCGGACAATAAAAACGAAGAGAAGGAAAAGAAAACGGATTGGCTCGGTACCATCATGGGGGCAGTGAAAAATATGGACCCCGCTCAGGTTCAAGGGCAGATTAACAATATCAGCCAGGCACTCGGGGCAATTCAGGGTGTGCTTTCCCAGTTCCAGGGAAAATCAGGCGGGTCCCAGGGATCAAGCAATTCAGGGCCGTCAAATCCCTTTTCATTCAGGAAGGATTAGAATGGAGGCGTAAGCATGCGAAAAGATGTTATGGATCAATTAAGATCGAATAAGGAATTGATTGAGTTCGTCCGAGCCCAGCCCCACTGGTACAGGAAGCTGAGCAGGGATCCGAGGGATTTGCATTCAGCACAAATTGCTGCGCTGCATCATTTTGAAAAAACCATTCCTCATAAGGTCCAGAAGTTCTCCAACAATGTACAGATGGCGTCAATGATGATGCATATGTTCTCGAGCATGAATTCACAGTCATGATAAAGCTTCCTTCTCGATGAGGGAAGCTTAGTTTTTTCAGAATGTAAAAGCCTTCGGACCAGAATCCTTAGCTTTTCTGGCAGTTTCATGGTAAAATGAGGTTCGGAGGTGAGCCAGCATTGCTTGCTGTTACATCAGAAAGAGTCTTATTGTTGGAAGAAGCTGAACAATTAGTCAGCATGATTTTGCAATCTGATATTGCCGAATATTATCGGGAATGTTTATATAAGGTAAAAAACAATGCAGATACACAAAGAAAGGTCCGTGAATTTGTGGACATGAAGGAACGCTATGAAGAGGTTCAGCGTTTCGGAAAATACCATCCTGACTACAAAGAAATCATGGGCAAGATTCGCCTTGTCAAAAGAGAGCTTGATATGGACGAGACCATTTTCGAATTCAAGAAAGCGGAAAATGATTTGCAAAGCCTTCTTGATGAGGTGAGCGTAATCATCGGCAGATCCGTTTCCGAGAGTGTAAAAGTACCAACCGGAAACCCGTTCTTCGAAAGCTCCTGCGGTGGCGGATGCGGCAGCGGTGGAAGCTGTGGATGCTCTGCATAACATGAAAAGCATGGGCCCCCCCATGCTTTTTATTTGCTTTGATTCAACTACGGTAATGGCAAAACATGATTGATGATTGAAAAAACTGGTTTTTGTATGCTAGACTAGTACAAAGCAAACGTTTACCGAAGGGGAAAAGAATATGATAGGACAGAGACAGGGAATCATCGTATGGCTGTATTCACTGAAACAGGCCAAGATGCTCAGAAGATTTGGCAATGTTCATTTTGTCTCAAAAAAGTTGAAATATGCCGTTATTTATTGCAATCTCGACGAGGCAGAGGGCCTTATGGAAAAGATTAAATCATATTCATTCGTTAAAAAGGTGGAACCTTCTTACAAACCATTCTTAAAAATGGAGTTTGAAAATTCTTCCCCTGACAAGGCAAAGGAATATGACTATAAGATGGGAATATAGCAATACAAAAAAAGGCGAGGAGAACCCTCGTCTTTTTTGAGCTATTGAAGTGGCGGAATATAATGGTTCAGCCTCAAGATGCCGATCAAATACTGAAAATACAATTCCTTTTCGGCAAACATCGTGGACGGTTTGGCATCAAACTCTATGATCGTCTTGTCCAGTTCATCAGCCAGCTCCTTGAACATGTCAAAGCGCTTGTTCTTTAAAATATGAGGGTTCGATATTCCCTCCCTGCAGATATATAAAGCCTGGAAGTTCCCGGGGTTGGTTGGCTTAAGGACCACCAGGAGGGAACTTACTTCTTTTTCATTCACTTTTGTATGGATTGCCATTAAGTGCATCAACCGATGGCGGTTTGCCCTGGCCGTTTCAATCAATTCGTATAGATCTGAATATCCTTCTCCAAGCTCGATAAAACGCTGAATCACTTTTATTTCCCCTTCCGGCTTATCACTCCATCATACTTTACCATTTGCAGCCTTATATTTGAAGCATTCCTCTCTTTCTTCGTTTTTGATATTTAATTAAAACAAAAACAAAGCCTTGAACCATTCAGGCTCAAGGCTTCCTTCCATGCACCGCAATAGTGCTGAAGGCAAAGGGAGAGGAGAAACCGGAGGAAAACTTATGGGGAAACGTAAGTCTTCTCCGCGGTTGGCAACAACATCCTCAAATTGATGTTGTTAATCTTTATTATTTCCATATTAGGAATGGATATACACTGGTTTGGTTAATTTTTTGAATGTGTGGTAGGATAAGGGAGTAATTTATACGAACATAATGTAATAAGCTTACATATTTAAGGAGTAAAAAAATGAGAGTTGTATCAGGTGATTTAAAGGGCCGGGTTTTAAAAGCGGTGCCCGGGACGTCTACCAGGCCTACTACTGATAAAGTTAAGGAAGCTTTGTTCAATATGATTGGCCCTTATTTTACAGGAGGCCTTGGACTTGATTTATTTGCCGGAAGTGGAGGCCTGGGGATTGAGGCACTTAGCAGAGGACTGGACAAAGTCATTTTTGTTGATCGTGAAGGAAAGGCGATTCATGTTATAAATGAGAACCTGAAATCCTGCGACCTGGAAGAGAAAGCAGAAGTTTACAGGAATGAGGCTGTCAGGGCCTTGAAGGCCATTCAAAAAAGAGAGCTGGTCTTCGATTTTATTTTCCTGGACCCTCCTTACAAAAAACAGCAGCTGGTCAAGCTATTGGAAATGATGGATAAAGAGGGGCTTATCCATCAGGAAGGTTTGATTGTCTGTGAACATGCCTCTGATATCAGGCTGCCAGAAAAAATAGGAAAACTGGTGCAAACCAGAAATGAAAAATATGGTATTATCGGAATAACTCTTTATAATGTTGAGGCAGTAGATGAGGGGGAAAAATAGGTGGCAAGAGTTGCTGTTTGTCCAGGCAGTTTCGACCCAATTACATACGGGCACTTGGATATCATCACAAGGGCTGCGAAGGTATTCGATGAACTTTATGTAGTCGTATTGAATAATTCTTCAAAGAAACCGCTGTTTTCAGTAGAAGAAAGAATCGACTTGATAGACCAGGTCACAAAGAGCATCCCGAATGTAAAAGTGGATTCATTTCAGGGCCTGCTGGTTGATTATGCAGAGAGCGTAAATGCCAATGCCATTATCAGGGGGTTGCGCGCCGTTTCGGATTTTGAGTATGAGATGCAAATCACTTCAATGAACAGGGTCTTGGATGACAAAATTGAGACTTTTTTCATCATGACAAATAACCAGTACTCATTCTTAAGTTCAAGCATCGTTAAAGAAGTTGCCAAGTATGGCGGGAAAATTTCCGAATTGGTTCCGAGTGAAGTCGAGGAAGCCTTACTGAAAAAATTCAATGAAGACAAAAAATAACGGGCAGAAATGCCCGTTATTTTTCTTGCAGTATCCGCCTGCCGAAGATCCAGATGTAAATGAGCAAACTGCCAATCGTGATCAGCGGCCCTGCTGTGGCAAGGAGGCTGTATGCTTCTGCCAGGCGGCTTCCCTCCGAAGTCAGATATTCCATTACTGGCAAAGCGTTTGATGGCTGGCCATCCTGGAAAAAGCGTTCATATACTGGTTTCCAAAGGATGAAAGCATAAAAAGCTGCAAAGAACCCATGAATGATCCTCGCGAAAAAGAATGGCTGGAAGCGGATATCTGTCTGGGCGAGAATGCTTGCCACCTGGGCCTGAACGCTAAAACCGCTGAATGCGAGTATGAAGCTTGTAATGACAGCCTGATGCATCAAGGTTGCATCCTGTACCTGGCTAGTCATCTGGCTCCCGAGTGTAATCTCAAATATGCCAGAAATAAATGGAAGGCTAAGCATATCTGTCATTCCCAGCATTCCGAGCATGATTTCAAGGAATTTGGCAAGGAATCCAGTAATGTGAAGATGAAATAACAGTTTGTTTATGACTGAAAACAAGATGATGAAGCCACCGATCATCAACAGGGTCTGGATGGAAGACATTACGGCATCACCGAGCAGTTTTCCAATCGGGCGGTTGTCCTTGATCCTCGTTCTGTGCAGTGCAGCAAAAGCATCTCTTATGGATAAATTCCGTTCTTTATCCTTTGTAGTGCTTTCTTCGCTTCTCCCGTAGAACCTCATGATCAAACCTACGCTGATATTGCCAAGATAATGAGCCAGCGCGAGTATGACCCCAAGCTGGACATTGTAAAAGAATCCCACTGATACAGCTCCGAAAATGAAAAGAGGATTCGAGGAGTTTGTAAAAGAAACCAGCCTTTCTGCTTCAATTTTTGTCAGCTGACCTTCCTGGCGCATCCTTGCCGTCAGCTTAGCTCCTGCTGGAAAGCCAGAAGCCATTCCCATCGACCAGACAAATCCGCCAACACCCGGTACCTTGAACAGAGGCCTCATTAGGGGTTCGAGAAGTACGCCGATAAAACGGACGACTCCGAATCCGATCAGCATTTCAGATACGATGAAAAAAGGAAGGAGCGAGGGGAAGACAATCTCCCACCACATATTCAATCCCCGGATCGAAGCATCAAAGGATTCCTGGGGAAAGGTAATGAGTGAAACAGCCAGAAAGGTGACGGAGGCTGCAAGGAACAGTGTTTTCAATCTGGATTTTAGCACTTAAGATTCTCCTTCCTGCGGTCTTGCTGTGAAACTTTTTTAAACAATGGTAAAATAAAGTGAAACTCACCGGTGGGGTAATTTTCCATCCCATTCTATATACCTTGCATGCTGTCACATTTATGAAAAGCCTTTGTGACGGGCCGGTTTTAATCAATAAATTTTTACGTGAAAACATGATAAGTTGTCAGCCTTGTCCTCATATAAATCAATATACTCGCTGAACTTCAAATTAGACCAAGTTTAGGATGTATCGACAAAAACATGGGTTTGAGGGAGGAAAAAGCTTTGGCAAGACCAAAGATCGGTTTAGCCTTGGGTTCTGGTGGAGCAAGAGGATTTGCCCATCTGGGTGTCATAAAAGTCCTTAGGGACGAAGACATCCCCATTGATTTAATAGCCGGAAGCAGCATGGGGGCGCTTGTTGCATCTTTCTACGGTGCAGGACTGGATGTTGAACGGCTCTATAAACTATCACGTGTATTCAAACGGAAATATTATCTTGATTTTACGGTTCCAAAAATGGGGTTTATCGCCGGGAAAAGAGTGAAAGAGCTCATCAGGATCTTCACTCATGGGAAAATGATTGAGGAACTGGATATCCCAATTGGAATTGTTGCAACAGATCTCATGTCGGGCGAGAAGGTAGTCTTCAAAGAAGGTCCTGTGGCTGAAGCTGTAAGGGCAAGCATCGCGATTCCGGGGATTTTTGTGCCGGAAAAACTCGGGGGCCGATTATTCGTCGATGGCGGGGTCGTTGATCGGATCCCCGTTTCTGTCGCCAAGGAAATGGGTGCCGATATCGTTATCGCCGTTGATGTATCAAGTGTGAAAATCAACGAGGATGTCACCTCTATATTTGATGTCATCATGCAAAGTATCGATATCATGCAGATGGAGCTGGTTGCGAATCGGGAGGTTGCTTCAGATGTGATGCTCCGGCCGCCAGTTGAAATGTTCAATTCAAAAGCATTTACTAATATAGAAGAAATCATTGAGATTGGCGAAGAAGAAGCGAGAAAGCATATCGATAAAATCAAACAATGCATTGGACAATGGAAGGAGCCGCAAACAGAATGAGCAGAAAGACATCCATAGGCATTTCTATATTGGCAGCTGTTTTAATAATGGCTAGTGCACTTTTTTACCTGCCATACTATGTAACGAAGCCTGGAATGGCAAAGGAGCTTGAACCGATTGTCGAGGTGGAAGGCGGTTATGACGAGGAAGGCAATTTCATGCTTACAACCGTCAGGATGGGCAGAGCCAATATATATGCATACATCATCGCAAAGTTCAGCAAGTACCAGGAAATTTATCCAGTCGAAGATATCAGGGCAGAAGATGAAACGGATGAAGAATACAATATCCGCCAGCTTCACATGATGGATAATTCTAAAACGTCAGCAATCGAGGTGGCCTATAAAAAAGCCGGAAAACCAGTGGACTATACGTATAAAGGTGTTTACGTACTAAGGACTATGGAAGGAATGCCGGCTGATGGAAAACTAAAGCCAGGCGACCTCGTTTTCAAGGTAGATGGCAATCCTTTTTCATCATCCCAAGAATTCATTGAATATATTAGTTCAAAGAAGCCAGGGGATACCGTAAAGCTAGAGTATAAGCGAAATGGCAAGTCAAAACAGGCCAATATTCCATTGAAGGCACTTGATGATGGAAGCAATCGCCCTGTAGTAGGAATCCAGCTTGTTGATGACAAAGAAATTGACGTGGAACCGGATGTCACGGTGGAATCAGAAGAGATCGGCGGACCATCGGCAGGTTTTATGTTCTCATTGGAAATTTACAATCAATTGACAGAGGAAGATTTGACAAAAGGGTACGAAATAGCTGGAACCGGGACAATGAGCCCTGATGGCACGGTTGGAAGAATCGGGGGAATCCAGCAAAAAGTAGTAGCGGCGGATAAGGCCGGTGCCGAAATCTTTTTCGCACCATTTGAAAAAGGTGCAAAAGGTTCGAATTACGAAGAAGCGCTTATAGCTGCAAAAGATATCAAAACAAAAATGAAGATTGTTCCTGTTGATACTTTTGATGAAGCGGTGTCGTATCTGGAAAATCTAAAAGAAAAATCACGCTGATCCAGCGTGATTTTTTCTTACCCTTTTAACATGATGGGCGGCTGTGCGAATTCTTCTGCCAGCAATTTTTCCTGACCGCTGCCGTTTTGGCCAAGCGCATAAATCCTTGCTGCTCTGGTATCCAGCTTAAGATCAGGATCAGTGAATGCCGAAAGCTTCGAAACAAGAGGCAGGCCAAAATCTTTCTTCCTTAAGTTCAAGTAAGAACGTCCTTTTTCGGTTGCACCTAGTAACCTTAGATAATTCACCGTATTTTTGGCGGATTTCATTTGATCTTTTCTTGTATTGGTTAAAATATGGAGGCAGACTCTTTGCAGCCTTGTCCATGTATAACGTTTGGTTTTAATGGATTCCATGAATTGCTTAAAGCTGTTTGAGGCAGCTGCAGCGGCAAGCAATCTATTTTCCAGGCCTTCTTCTACTTCATAGAACTCGCTCAATTCCTCAGGGCTGCTTTGCAGGAGCCTGTACTTTAAGAATGGCCAGTAATCTTCCCAGGAATGGAATCCTCCATACTCTTCCCTGTAGCTGATCAAGTGGTTGTAAGTTGAATCTGGGACGTATTGCCTGATCGTTTCGATTTCGCCTGAAGCGCCGAACAGCGCTTTGCGGATGCTGGTCGCACTGGCAATAGTCGCTGAAGCAAAATGCTCATCATGGTAGCCGGCGTTTTTTCTGGTGATTGTTTGTGCCTTCATTGGGCTTTCCTGTCTGAGGATCGCCTGGATGTAATGCATCCCCAAAATGTTATTTGGCCTGGAAATATCAATGAAGCTTTCTGAAGGAGCGAGGGATTGGAATGCAAGTGCTATTGACTTAGGATAGCTGTTTCCTTCTCCTGCAAAAAACTTTATTTTTTTCTGAAAAAAATCATTATTGGCCTCGAGAAAGCTGATCGTCCGCATGAACGCATTGAGATCACCTGATTCACTGCCGAAACACAGAATCTCACAGCCGGCTGCAGACAGGATTGAGACAGAACCATCTGCAAAGACTTCGGCATGCTGCGTCGCGAATCGGTAGGGAAGTTCAAATACAATGTCTATACCGGCATCCAGTGCCATCTTTGTTCTTGCCCATTTCGAAACAAGCGCAGGTTCCCCCCGCTGCAGAAAATTTCCGCTCATAGCGGCGATGGCAACATCAGCACCAGACTCTTCTTTCGCCTGCTGCAAATGAAATAGATGGCCATTATGGAAAGGATTATATTCAACGACGACACCAACAGCTTTCATTCTTGTACCCCTTCGTGTTAAGATGGATATTGCATTGTTTGGAAGTTTAGATTAATGTATTTATGTAAATTATAGTGTAAAGAAAAAATATTGACAAATGATTATGCGAAGGTCTATAATTACCTTTGTTGCCTTGGGGTGATTCTATGAAATGGACAATAAGTCAGATACAAAAACATCGAAACAAGGACTTTCTGATTGACGAGTTTGTCCGAATGGACTCAATTAAGGAAACAGATCCGACAATCCGCGAGGTATCTCCCATCCATCTAACAGGAAGGGCGGATATCAGTGCCACGAGAGTGACATTCCATGTCCGGATTGATGGTCATCTGATCCTTCCTTGTTCACGGACACTGGTTGATGTAAAATATCCAATTGATGTGGAAACTACTGAAACTTTCATGTTAAACAGCCACGACTATGAGGCTGATGAGGAAGTTCATCAAGTAACAGGCGATGTCATTGATCTTGAACCCATCATCAGGGAGATCTTGCTGGTGGAAGTGCCGATGCAAGTATTCTGTGATGATAGCGCTGGTCAAGAAGGCGCACCCCAGTCAGGTAAGGATTGGGAAGTAATCGAGGAACAGGAGAAATCCGAAAAACTTGATCCCCGGCTTGCCGGACTTGCAAAATTCTTTGAGGACTCTAAGGATTCCTCTGACTAATTGATTAAAAAAGAGCGTGGAGGTCCAGAAAAGGACTGGCCTTCATAAACTTTCTTATTCCTTTTAAGGAGGTGGGAAGAATGGCTGTACCATTTAGAAGAACATCTAAAACTGCGAAAAGAAAACGCCGTACTCATTTTAAATTACAAGTTCCGGGTATGGTAGCATGCCCTAACTGCGGTGAAATGAAACTTGCTCACCGTGTGTGCAAAGCTTGCGGAACATACAAAGGAAAAGAAGTTGTTAACGACTAATTTTCTTTCAAAAAAAGCACAGGATGCATATGCATCGCTGTGCTTTTTTTGTATATTTGCTCCTTAATACAGAAAATTGATACAATTTGAAGGACTAGTATTTTAGGAGGAGCAGGATGGATTCATACATAATTTCAAAAGAAAAAGACGGAGTGCTGCTTTTTACAATCAACAGGCCTGGCAGGAGAAATGCAATTGATTTTGAGGTAATGGCAGGGCTGGAATCTGCAATTGAAATGGCTGCAGATCAGGATGTTAAAGCATTTGCCATTACGGGGGCTGGCGAGCAGGCTTTCTGTTCGGGAGGAGATTTATCTGCCTTCCATCAATTGAAGACAGAAGAACAGGCATATGGGATGCTTTCGCGCATGGCTGGGATTTTGTATAAGCTGCTGACCTTGCCAAAACCAAGCATTGCGATTCTCAATGGTTCTGCAGTCGGAGGCGGTTGTGAAATAGCATCTGCCTGTGATTTCAGGATTGGAAAGCAAGGGATCAAAGCAGGTTTCGTCCAGGCGAACCTGGCGATCACAACCGGCTGGGGAGGGGGAACAATCCTCCTCGAAAGGCTTCCCCATGCTGCATTGAAAATGCTGCTTGATGCCAGGATCCATAATGCTGAGGAGTTGATGAGCCTTGGTTTCCTGAATCATATTTATACAAAGGATCCTATTGATGCCTGTCTCTCATTCATGGAAGGAAGCTTGAAAAAAGAGACAGCGGTTTTAGAAGCCTATAAATCTTTAATCAATAAAAAATGGGAGCAATTATCAATGAGAGAAAGGATGGGGGCAGAAGCCGCAAAATGTGCTGTACTATGGGGAGAAGAAGTACATCATAAAAAAGTGGACGAATTCATTAACAAAAAAAATAAAAATAATTGATCGGTATTGGATGATATCAGTCTATCTTTCCTATTAGATGCATAAGAATGAATAAAAAACAATAGGAGGGATTTTCTGATGCCACTAACCCGTCAGGATGCCTGGTCACAGGACGAAGACTTATTGCTTGCTGAAGTTGTATTGCGCAATATCCGCGAGGGCGGCACGCAATTAAAAGCTTTTGAGGAAGTCGGGAAACAGCTGTCAAGAACAGCTGCGGCCTGCGGTTTCCGCTGGAATTCATATGTGAGGAAACAGTATAAATCCGGAATCGAACTAGCAAAAAAACAGCGAAAAGAAGCAAAAAAACAGGTGAAAGCACAAGAAGTTACTGAAGAGGCTCAGGCTGCGGCAAGCGAAATGCTAAGCCCGGTCCAGGAAAAACAGGAAAAGCAATCGAATTTAAGCATTGAAGCAGTAAAACAGTATCTTGATGACCTCTATGAAAAAGCGGGAGCTCTTAACAGTCAGGATGATCAGAAGGAAAAAATTCGCGGCCTTGAAAAACAAATCTATTACTTGTCTGCTGAAAATGAAAAATTAGAGACAAAGCTGCGGTCGATGGAAGAAGACTATCGTGCCCTGATTGATATCATGGAGCGGGCCAAAAAAAGAGTAGGCCCCAAAGACGAAGAAAAACAGCAGAAAATGAACTTTCAGGTAGAGGGAAAGGGAAACCTGGAAAAGGTTGAAAAATAACAATAAGAAGCGCCTGCCAGATCTGGCAGGCGCTATTATTTGTTACTGTGTTAGAAAACCCCTGGCTATGCCGGGGGTTCCAGAGAGCTTATAGCGTGGTAGTAATAAAAAAACCTCACTTCATGGTAGGATAAAGTTGGTTTCCCGACCACTTCATCTCACCGTAGAAGGAGGTATGCCCTATGAAGGACATGAACAGTTTAGCACATACAACATGGAATTGTAAGTATCACATAGTATTTGCCCCAAAATACAGAAGACAAATCATTTATGGAAAATATAAAAAGAGTATAGGCCAAATTATCAGAGATTTATGTGAACGAAAAGGTGTTGTGATCCATGAAGCTAATGCCTGTCCGGACCACATTCATATGTTAGTTAGTATCCCGCCGAAATTGAGTGTGTCTCAATTCATGGGTTACTTGAAAGGAAAGAGCAGCCTCATGATTTTCGATCGACATGCCAATTTAAAATACCGGTATGGAAACCGGAAATTTTGGTGCCGAGGCTTCTATGTTGATACAGTAGGCAGAAACAAAAAGCAAATACAAGAATACATTCGAAATCAGCTCGTGGAAGACTATCAAGCTGACCAGTTAACATTGTTCGAAGAGTTTGATCCTTTCACAGGACAAAAAAATAAGAATAAATAAAGAAATTCTTTAGAATTGGTGAGTGAATGTGGTGCAGAAGGGAAACCCTTTCAGCGGGCCTTTAAGGCCAAGGCCGGTAAGAGAGGCTTTCAGCCGCAGAGCAAACCACCAGTTCACACTGGTGGTTTTGATTATGATATTACTGAACTTGTTCTGTTACACCGGCAGGATACCACACAAGAGGGTTTTCGCCACGGTCTCTTTCCACATCATAATGAACAGGAGTAAAGCCCATCTTTTCCCAGAAATCCTGTGATTTAACACGAGGATTCGTCTTGATTGGCAGGCCAAAGCTCTTCGCGAATTCAACTAGTGCTTTTCCATAGCCCTTACCCTGGTAATCCGGAAGTACTTCAAGCTTCCAAAGCTCCAGATAATCCTGGGAAGGTTCGAAGTAGCGGTCAAACTGTTTTTTTACCTGATAAAGGCTCATGCGTGCGACAAGCTTGTCACCGAAATAAATACCGTAGAACGGTGAATCGCTATCATTTTCCACAATATTCGCTTCCAAATCCTCTAACATTGAAAGCTCCTGATGGCCATACTCCTTGAATTTCTTGAATTCTTCCAATGTCTTATAATTGATTTTAAGTTTTTCCACTTTTTTCACCATAATACACTCCCTCTATCAAGCCGCCAATCAATGACTGATCATGCGCTTTTCCTATTCTGAAAAAGGCAGCTGAAATTATTTATTTTTTTATACCTATTTTTATTATATTATAAAAACATGAAAAATTCTGCATTTGAATTTTAGAAAGCGGTTCCAATTTTTGCAGGAAAGATACAGAATATTGTAGAATTTTATATAGTGAGCGTATTTTTTACGGGAAAGGGGAAAGAGCGTGCAAAAAATATTGATTGCAAACAGAGGAGAAATAGCGCTTCGCATTATCCGCACTTGCCGTGAGCTTGGGATTGAATCTGTGGCTGTTTATTCTGATGCGGATCAGGAACTGCCTTTTGTAAAAGAAGCTGACAGCGCTTTCAGGATTGGTGAGCCGCCTGTTCAGAAATCCTATCTCAATTCAGATGAAATTTTGAGAATCGCAAAAGAAGAAAAAGTGGATGGCATCCATCCTGGTTATGGCTTTTTATCGGAAAACGCGGATTTTGCCCGAAAAGTGAAGGAAGCCGGGTTGACCTTCATCGGTCCTGCTCCGGATACGATTGAAAAGATGGGCGATAAAATCGTCGCAAGATCGACGATGGAGGCTGCGGGTGTTCCTGTAGTGCCGGGCAGTGAACAGGGTTTGAAAACACTGGATGACGCTGTCAGGCTTGCAGAAGAAATCGGCTACCCGCTCATGCTGAAGGCTAGCGGCGGCGGTGGCGGAATTGGCATGGTGCTCTGTGAAAATGAGCAAGCGCTCGCTAAGAATTTTGAATCCACGAAGGGCAGAGCAAAGGCATATTTCGGATCAGACGAAGTATTCATTGAAAAATACATCAAAAATGCCCGGCATGTCGAGGTCCAGATTTTCGGCGACAGCCATGGCAATCATGTACATATGTTTGAACGTGATTGCTCGATCCAGCGCCGCCACCAAAAAGTGATTGAAGAGGCACCGTCACCATTCTTAAGGGAAGAAGCGCGGCAAAAAATGTATGAAACGGCAGTGACAGCTGCCAGGGCAGTGGATTATGTGAATGCCGGGACCGTAGAATTCATTGTGGATGAAAATGAGAATTTTTACTTTCTTGAAATGAATACAAGATTGCAGGTTGAACATCCGGTCACGGAAGCCATTACCGGTCTCGACCTTGTGAAGTGGCAAATCCATGCAGCGCGGGGTGAAAGACTTCCTTTGCTCCAGGATGAAATCGAGAAGAAGGGATCGGCGATTGAATTCCGTCTCTATGCGGAAGACCCAGTCAGGTTCTTGCCTTCACCAGGTAAAATCACCGAGTTTTCATGGGAGGATCGAGAAGGAGTTCGAGTCGATGCAGGTTATGAAGCAGGTTCGACAGTAACACCTTTTTATGACCCAATGGTTGCGAAGTGCATCGCTGCGGGAGGTACCCGGGAAGAAGCAATCAAGATTGCTGAGGAATTTTTTGCAAACATGAAGCTGGATGGAATCAAATCGAATGCTCCATTGTTTGTGGAAATCTTAAGTGAAGAAGGCTTTAAATCCGGAAACTATACAACTGCATATTTAACAGAAAGAAAATTGGCATCAAAATAGAGGAGGATATGGATATGAAAGAAATTACAGCAAGTATGGCAGGAACGGTATTGAATGTGATGGTGGCAGCTGGGGATTCAATTACGGAAGGCCAGGAAGTGTTGATGCTCGAATCGATGAAGATGGAAATCCCTGTAGAAAGCCAGGGTGCTGGCACGGTAGCTGAAGTGAAAGTGAATATCGGAGACTTTGTTAACGAAGGCGATGTCCTGCTCGTACTAGAATAATAGCGCAGTTAAGATGCCGAAAGACTCTTATATCGAGTGAAAAGGCTGCATAAGGGTGCAATTTACGCCAAACTTGATCCTTAGGAAGAGGAAAGTGCCTTTATAATGGCCTGATCAAGGCTGAAATGTACCCTTTGACAGTTTCAAATAGGTTTTTTAGGAGGGGAACTATGACAACTGCAAAGACATTAACGGATACTTTACAGGAGAATGTCCAGCAAATTGAAGCTGGCGGCCACCAGAAATATCATGACAAGCTGGCTGAGCAAAATAAAATGTTCGTAAGGGATCGATTGAATCTTTTATTTGACGAGGGAGTCTACGAGGAAGATGGCAAGTTCGCCAATTTCCAGGCTGGGGACCTGCCTGCGGATGGCGTCGTGACAGCTATTGGCAAAATCGGCGGACAAACTGTTTGTGTCATGGCGAATGATTCGACAGTAAAAGCAGGTTCATGGGGTGCCAGGACGGTTGAGAAGATCATCAGAATCCAAGAAACAGCTGAAAAGCTGAAGGTTCCTTTATTGTATCTTGTCGACTCGGCAGGAGCCCGTATCACTGACCAGCTTGATATGTTCCCGAACAGAAGGGGAGCAGGAAAGATTTTTTATAATCAGGTAAAATTGTCCGGTGTGATCCCGCAAATCTGCCTTCTATTCGGACCTTCCGCAGCAGGAGGGGCATATATACCAGCGTTCTGCGATATCGTGATCATGGTGGACCAGAATGCATCGATGTATCTTGGATCCCCAAGGATGGCGGAAAAAGTCATTGGCGAAAAGGTCACATTGGAGGAAATGGGCGGCGCCCGGATGCACTGCTCTGTGAGCGGTGTAGGCGATATGCTTGTCTACAGTGAGCAAGAAGCCATTGAAGCAGCGAAGCGGTATGTGAGTTATTTCCCTGCAAATTTCCAGTCCAAAACAGCATTGATTGAAGGAGTTGCCCCAAAGGCAGGAAGAAGCCTGGAAGAGATTGTTCCATTGAATCAAAATGCACCTTTTGACATGTATGAAGGAATCGATGCCTTGATTGATGAGGGAAGTTTCTTTGAAATCAAAAAGCTGTTCGCCCCTGAAATCATAACCGGCCTTGCCCGCATTGACGGACGTGCGGTAGGAATCATCGCGAACCAGCCGAAGGTAAAAGGCGGAGTTTTATTCGTTGATTCTGCTGATAAGGCGGCGAAATTCATCACACTCTGCGATGCGTTCCATATTCCACTGCTGTTCCTTGCAGATGTTCCAGGCTTCATGATTGGCACTAAGGTCGAAAGAGCAGGAATCATCCGCCATGGTGCAAAGCTGATTGCGGCGATGAGTTCAGCCACCGTACCAAAAATCTCTGTTATTGTCCGAAAGGCATACGGTGCAGGCTTATATGCAATGGCAGGACCAGCATTCGAACCGGATTGCTGCATAGCGCTTCCTACTGCGCAAATTGCGGTCATGGGTCCTGAAGCAGCTGTAAATGCGGTGTATTCAAATAAAATCAATCAAATCGAAGACCCGAAAGAAAAAATCGCTTTTGTCCAGGAAAAGCATCAGGAATATAAAGAGAGCATTGACATTTATAAACTGGCTTCCGAACTGATCGTAGATGATATCGTCGCAGCGAACGATTTGAGGAATGCCCTGATCGATCGCTTCAAATTATATGAAACAAAGGACATGGAATTCAGTGTCAGGAAACACCCTGTCTATCCTGTATAAAAAATGAAACGGAGATCCTTGAGGGTCTCCGTTTCATTTTTGGACGTCTAGAAATTATATGAAAAATCCTTAATCCTTTCTTCCTAAGTGGCATTTGTTTCTGCTAAAATATGACTAAAGATCTTACTATTGATTACACATGTGATAGATTTTCAGGAGATGCACAAGTTGAGGGTGTGCTGACTCCTTCAATGAGGGGTTTTTATGAAGATAGCGATAATTGGCGGCGGTTCATTAGGTTTATTATTCTCCTATTACCTCGGAATCAAAAACGAAGTTTCCATCTATACGAGGACAAAAGAGCAAGCAGACCAAATCAACAAAAATGGAGTGCATCTTTTAAAAGGCGGCATAGCGCAGCCTCCGCTCAAGGTTTCGGCTGCGGCCATCCAGGATTGGCAAGGAAAAGAAGAGTTTACGGTTGTGGCAGTGAAGCAATATCAGCTCTCTGGACTAATGGATGAGCTCAAGGCGAATGCCCGAAGCAGCATTCTCTTTCTGCAAAACGGCTACGGCCATATAAAGCTGCTCTCGGAGATTACTGCGCCTGATATTTATATGGGAGCGGTCGAACATGGAGCAGTAAGGGCTAATGAATTTACAGTTCAGCATAATGGCATCGGAGTCACCAGAACTGCAGTATACCGCGGAGAAGCCCATCTTCTCAGAGAATTGTCGATGAATGCTCCTGATGACTTTCCAGTACACTTAGAATCTGATTATAAAGAGATGCTCATCAAGAAGCTGGTGGTCAATGCTGTCATCAATCCATTGACTGCAATCCTGAAAGTCAGGAATGGCGAGCTGATCGATAATCCCTTTTACTTTGAGATCTTCAAGCAAATGTTTGAGGAGTGTGCCCTTGTCCTTGGTCTGGAACATCGGGAAGAATACCTCCAGAACCTGATGACAGTATGCGCAAAAACAGCAGATAACCATTCGTCCATGTATAAGGATATTGAAAATGGCGGACAGACTGAGATTGATGCCATCCTAGGTTACTTGCTCGAATTATCAATAAGCAAAAATATCAAAGCTCCATTAATACATAACTATTATCATTGCATCAAGGGGAAGGAGCAAGAAAGGGAGGGAGCATGATGCCTGGATTCTTCTCCGCACTTGTTGCCGCATTGATCACAGTGCCTATAATTGGCTATCTCGCTGTGTTCATCATCACCAAACAAATCACGGGAAACCATCGTCGTTCTGTCAATCTGGCCATTGACTTCAGTACTTTTTTGCTAGTAATGTCTGTCCATTTTTTGATCCTAACCATTTGGGGAAAATCCTTTTTTTGGCTCATACTGATCATTTTATTTGGCTTGGCGGCTATATTCGTCTGGATCCATTGGCAATATAAAGAAGAAATCGTCCTGCCAAAGGTATTTAAGGGTTTTTGGCGGTTTAATTTTCTGCTTTTCAGTTCGGCTTATATCATCCTTGTGCTATTTGGATTGTATAAGCGACTGATGTTCCTGTTTGCTTGACCCGATGTTGGACCGTCTCTTCGAAGGTCCAGCATTTTTTGATTTCTGCAAACCGAACGTAGCAAAAGCCTGCTACACCGAAATTAACCAAGGGTAGGGCAGCTTCTATTCAAAAAAACCTTGATTTTAGAAATTTCGAAAGGCAAAGTTTTTTTCTTTTCAATTCAAACAATGCTATACTCATTACAGTGAAAATTGTTAACGAGAAAGGAAGTACGAGTTAATGGAGATGTTGAATCTCTCACTTCCGGCTGCGAACCGGTTTGCGACAGATTACCTTGCTGGGAGCCCTGAACTTCAGAGGTTCTTTCATTATAATTTTACAGACGAAAATTCATATATTCATCGCCTTGATGAATTGAAAAATAGAAGTTTCATGAGACAAGAACTTGCCGACCATATTCAGACATTCATGTCCAGATATGCGGAGTCTGATCGAATTGCTGAGAATATCGGGAAACTCAGGAAGGAAAACAGCGTTGCGGTTATCGGCGGCCAGCAGGCGGGTATCCTGACCGGGCCGCTTTATACGATCCATAAAGTGATTTCAATTATCAAGCTGGCTGAACAGAAAGAGCAGGAGCTTGGCGTCCCGGTGGTACCGGTATTTTGGATTGCGGGTGAAGACCATGACTACCAGGAAGTCAATCATGTTTATGTCATGAAGGACAACAGGCAGGAGAAATGGGTCTACCCGGAAAAGAATCTCGAGAAAAAAATGATTTCCGAAGTGTGTATCAACCGGGACCTGTGTTATTCCTGGGTTGAGGAAATCATTGAAACCTACGGCGAAACAAAACACACGAAAGAAGTATTATCCTTTGCCCTGGAATCCTTGAAGAAAGCGGAATCCTTCGTGGACTTTTTTGCCACGATCATTATGGAGCTTTTCAAGGATTCAGGCCTGCTGATTGTTGATTCAGGGAATAAAGAGCTGCGCAAGCTTGAAAAAGAATATTTTATCAATCAAATTAAAAATCATCGTGAAACCACTTCCGCAGTCCTTGGCCAGCAAGAAAAGACCAAAGCGGCAGGCTTTTCTAATATGATTGATATCAATGAAAATACGGCGAACCTGTTCTTTTATGATGAACAGGTAAATGAACGTATCTTGCTTCAATTTGACCCACAAAGTGGAGGGTTTGCAGGTAAAAATGGCGAAGTCAGCTTCACATATGATGAACTGATGGAGATTGCGAATGAGTTTCCGGAAAAACTCAGCAATAATGTCGTGACCCGTCCGTTAATGCAAGAATGGCTTTTCCCGACGCTTGCCTTCATTGGAGGTCCTGGAGAAATTGCCTACTGGGCAGAGCTGAAACTTGTCTTCGAGCATTTCGGTGTCCGGATGCCTCCGCTTGTCCCAAGACTGAATATCACCTTATTGGAAAGATCGATTGAATCTGACCTGAACGAATTGAAATTGGATCTAAAAGAAGTGTTGATTTCAGGCACAAGCGGACAT
This sequence comes from Mesobacillus sp. AQ2, assembly GCF_030122805.1. Taxonomy (NCBI): domain Bacteria; kingdom Bacillati; phylum Bacillota; class Bacilli; order Caryophanales; family Bacillaceae; genus Mesobacillus; species Mesobacillus sp. AQ2. The sequence continues at coordinate 1,733,444 of NZ_CP126080.1, forward strand.
GAACTAAAATTCATCGACTCACTGAAGGATCGGGAAGTAGAAGAGTTATTCGGTAAGGTTAAAGGGATGCTGTCAGATCAATATCATCTCATCCGTGAAAAATCAAACGGAATCGATCCGGTATTATTGCCAATGCTGCAAAAGAACGAATCAATCCTGCTGAATCAAATTAAGTTCATGGAGGATAAAATTGTAGAGGCAATCTGCCAAAAAAATGACCATATCCTTCGAAAGTTCTCTAGAGTGGAGAATGCACTAAGACCAGGCGGGGCGCCACAAGAAAGAGTATGGAATCCTTTCTATTACCTGAATAAGTATGGTTTGGAACTAGTTCCGGAATTATTAAAGCTGCAGTATAGGTTCGATGGAACCCATAAAATCATAAAACTATAAAATTGAGCTCCATCCTTTTCGGATGGGGCTTTTTTTCGTTCGGGGGTAGTTTCAAAATACGGGTGAAAGTGCAATTTTTACAGGTGTTGGTGCAATTATTTAGGGTGAAGGTTCAATTGTCGAGGGTGACAGTGCAATTATTTAGGGTGAAGGTTCAATTGTCGAGGGTGACAGTGCAATTACTATTACTATTGATTTCAGTGCAATTAATGGTTCCTGTTGTTCATTGGCAGTCTTCGATTGTCTATCAACTGGCAATTAAAAATATAAAAAAGTAAGAAATAACAAAGGAATTTGGGTTGGTGGAGAGAATATTTAAAATAAGGTGGTGAAAAGTGGGGGAATGTGGTACATTGTATTTAGAAAGTGGGGGTAGTGGCATGTTCATGGGTGAATACCATCATAATGTGGATAGCAAAGGACGATTGATCATCCCTGCCAAGGTCCGTGAAAATCTTGGAGAAATGTTCATTCTTACCCGTGGACTTGACCAGTGTTTATTTGGTTACCCCGTTTCTGAATGGTCAGTGATCGAAGAAAAACTTAAAGGACTTCCGCTGACTAAAAAAGATGCACGTGCATTTACCCGTTTTTTCTTTTCGGGTGCTACCGAGAGTGAAATTGACAAACAGGGGAGAGTCAATATTCCTTCCCCGCTGATGCAATACGCCAAGCTTGAGAAAGAATGTGTGATTTTAGGTGTTTCCAATCGAATTGAAATTTGGAGCAAAGCCATCTGGGAAGAATATTTCGCAGAATCTGAGGAATCTTTTGCTGAAATTGCGGAAAATATGATTGGATTTGATATTTAAGGGTAACATTATTCTGATATAATATTACCTGCTCCTCGATTGGAAAGGTGGATCATGATGTTCAAACATACAACAGTTTTACTGGAAGAAACAGTAGACGGGCTCAATATCAAGCCTGACGGTACATACGTGGATTGCACTCTCGGTGGCGCAGGCCACAGTGAATTGATTTTGTCCAGGCTTTCGGAAAAAGGAAAGCTATATGCATTTGACCAGGACGATGTCGCGATTGCAAATGCGAAAGAAAAGCTTGCAGCTTACGGCGACAGGCTGACAATCATTAAAAGTAATTTTCTTTATCTGCAGGACGAGCTTGAAAAATTGGGTGTAAAAGAAGTTGATGGGATTCTATATGATTTGGGAGTTTCCTCACCGCAGCTAGATACTCCGGAACGCGGCTTCAGCTACCACCACGATGCTCCGCTCGATATGCGGATGGACCAGGATGCAGCATTGTCCGCTTACGATGTCATTAATGAATGGCCATATGAAAAATTGGTCAAAATCTTTTTCCAGTACGGAGAAGAGAAATTCTCAAAACAAATTGCCCGCAAAATCGAGGCCGCAAGGGAAAACAAGCCGATTGAGACCACTAGTGAACTGGTCGAGTTGATTAAAGATGCAATTCCTGCACCTGCAAGGAGAAAAGGCGGCCATCCCGCCAAAAGGGTTTTCCAGGCAGTCAGGATCGCGGTAAATGATGAACTTGGTGTTTTTGAAAAGTCACTGGAGCAGGCAATCGAACTTTTATCCGTAGGAGGAAGGATCAGTGTCATCACCTTCCACTCACTCGAAGACAGGATTTGTAAGGTAACCTTGAAAAAAGCGAGCGAAACACCGCCGCTTCCACCAGGTCTGCCAATCATTCCGGATGAGTTTCAGCCTAAATTGAAGCTGATTACTAGAAAACCAATCCTTCCGTCCGAGGAAGAGCTCGAGTTCAATAACCGGGCAAGATCGGCAAAACTGCGGATAGCTGAAAAAGTAAAAAACTAAAAATAAAAATATAAAATTTTCAGGAGGGAAAATGATGAGCAATCTGGCTACAAAATTGCAGCAGGAACAGCAGCATCGTACAGTTCAGGCACCAGCAAAAGCACCGGTAAAAGCACCTGCGAAAAGAAATTCGATTTTAACGCCCGGTGAAAAAATCCTGATGTTTGTCTTCGGAGCAATCGTATGCTTCGGCGCAACATTCATGGTATCAAAACAGGCAGCCATTTATGAAGTCAACAAAGAAATCCAGATTATTGAAGGCGATATTCAGGAGCAGCAAAAGGTTAATAGTGACCTTGAAGTCCAGATTAGCGAATTAAGTACCTATGAAAGAATCAAAAAGGTGACAGAAAAGCTCGGCCTAACATTGAATGAAAACAATGTTAAAGGTGTGGAAAACTGATGATCAAGAAACAGCCAAATATGAATGCAGGAGCAGCGGTATTATTCGTAATATTCAGCCTGCTCTTTTTTATCTTGATTTTCAGGTTTGTCTCCATCCAGGTCACAGGTGAAGTTCATGGACAAGCACTGGCAGCAAGAGCGCAGCAGAAATATTCCAATGAGAAAGTCATCGAGGCTGTCAGAGGCACGATTTTTGACCGCAAAGGCGAAGTAGTTGCGGAAGACACCACTTCCTATACGCTCGTCGCCATCCTTGATGAATCGGTGACAACGAATAAAAAGAAGCCGAAACATGTTAAAGACCCGGCAAAAACAGCCGCTGTACTGGCGAAGTATATCGATATGAGCGAGTCGGATATATACAAGAGACTTACAAAAGATGGGGCATGGCAGGTTGAATTCGGAAAGGCCGGCCGTGATATTACCCACCAGACCAAGCGGGAAATAGAAGAGGAAAAGCTGCCGGGAATTACTTTTTTACGAGATTCAAAGCGATTCTATCCAAATGGTATATTTTCATCACATTTAGTGGGCTTTGTTGAGAATGAAGAAACAGAGGATCACAAAACATTTACTACTGGCAAGCTAGGTGTAGAAAAAACATTAAATGATGAATTGACTGGTGAAAATGGGTCGATTTCCTTTAAAAGTGATTTATGGGGTTTCCTTCTTCCAGGTGCAGAAGAAAAAGTAACTCCTGCAAAAGATGGCGATGATATTTACCTGACGATTGATAAAAAAATCCAGACTTTTGTTGAGGATGCCGTCGATCGAGTTGATAAGGAATATAAGCCTAAAAAAATTCTGGCTGTCGTTGCTGACCCTAAAACCGGCGAAATACTTGCAATGGCCCAGCGTCCTACATTCCACCCTACTACAAGGGATGGGTTAGATAAAAGCTGGCATAACGAGATTGTTGAAACACCGATCGAACCGGGATCGACGATGAAGATTTTTACATTAGCAGCGGCAATTGAGGAAAATAAGTGGAATCCAGGAGAATACTATAAATCTGGTTCCTATAAAGTTACTGAGAACTCGGTTCCTATTGGAGATCATAATAAGCGGCAGGGATGGGGAACGATTACTTATCTGGAAGGTATACAGCGATCCTCAAATGTTGCGGTTGCAAAGCTTGTTAATGAAAAAATCGGTACGGATAAATTCCGGGAATACTTGACTGAATTTGGTTTTGATCAGCCGACTGGCATTGACCTCCCAAACGAAGCTGTGGGTAAAATTCAGTATAAATGGCCAGTTGAAAAAGTAACGGTCTCTTATGGCCAGGGATCGACGTTTACACCTATTCAATTAATCCAGGCCGCATCCGCCGTTGCAAATGACGGCACCATGATGAAGCCTAAAGTAATTGATAAAATAGTTGACCCGAACACTGGTAAAATAGTGAAACAAACTGAACCCGAGGCAGTTGGCAAGCCGATATCAGCTGAAACAGCCAAAGAGGTTCGCGATGTACTTGAAACAGTTATTACCTCGGAGCATGGTACGGGTAAATCATATGCAATTGATGGTTATAAGATTGCCGGGAAAACAGGCACTGCCAACCTTACCGAAAATGGTAAATATCTTAATGGGCCTAGCGACTATCTATTCTCATTCCTCGGCATGGCTCCAAAAGATGATCCCAAGCTGATTGTGTACGTTGCGGTCCAACAGCCTGAAATTGACCACTATTTCAAAGGTTCGATTCCAACATCGATGATTTTCAAATCAGTGATGCAAAGCAGTCTTCAGTATCTGAATATAAAGCCTGCTTCCATGGAAAAGGCTGATTCAAGTTCTGTACCGGATGTAACCGGGATGGAAACTGGTGAAGCAAAGAAGCTGCTTGAGTCCAAAGGGTTTGAGACCGTAGTCATTGGTGATGGGAATCAGGTGGAAGAACAATTGCCAAACGCTGATATAGTCTCTCTAGAAGGAGAAAAAATCATTATAAAAGCTTCAGGCACCATGACATATCCGGATCTTACAGACTGGTCGCTAAGGGATGTCATGAAGCTCACCCAACTAACTGGGGTTAAGCTAAATAAAGCCGGTAGCGGATATGTGACAAAACAGAGCCTGAAACCAGGCTTGCCGATCAATGAAGGAGAAAATCTTATTGTTCAGCTCGAAACACCGCTGCAGCAATTCGAGAACTCCTTAAAAAAAGAAGATAGTGAGGAAACAGAGGAAGTTGGCGGCTGAGCCCTTCCTCTGTTTTTTTTTTGAGGACTGTTTGAAGCGATCAGATAAAACCAAACCGGGCAATCACGGAAATTGTCCGAAGCAGCCTCAGGTTCGGACAGCTTTTCAACGGTAAACGAGAAAGTTGTCCGAAGCAGCCTCAGGTTCGGACAGCTTTTCGTCGGTAAGCACAAAAGTTGTCCGAAGCAGCCACAAGTTCGGACAGCTTTTCGCGAGTAAGCACAAAAGTTGTCCGAAGCAGCCACAGGTTTGGACAGCTTTTCACTGGTAAGCACAAAAGTTGTCCGAAGCAGCTACAAGTTCGGACAGCTTTTCACTTGTAAGTACAAAAGTTGTCCGAAGCAGCCACAGGTTCGGACAGCTTTTCACGGGTAAGCACAAAAGTTGTCCGAAGCAGCCACAAGTTCGGACAGCTTTTCGCCTGAAAGCACAAAAACTGTCTGAAGTAGCCTCCAGTTCTGTCAGCTTTTCAACGGTAAGCACGAAAGTTGTCCGAAGCAGCCGCAAGTTCGGACAGCTTTTCGCGAGTAAGCACGAAAGTTGTCCGAAGTAACTTCAAGTTCAGCCAACCCCACCGCCATCAACCTCAAAATCCTCCCAAATCACCTCCAGATGACGTATCCATGCCAAGCTTGTCTCGACTTCTTGTTATATTCAAAATCGTACAAGCATATATTTGAACGAGTGTCATGGTTTTCAGCGGAACAATTTTAGGAGGAGGTTCGTTCAATATATGCGTGTATCAAATGTGACGGTCAGAAAAAGGCTGGCTCTCGTTCTTGTGATCGGGATTTTGGTGTTTTTTATCATAGATGTCCGGCTTGGCTATGTACAGTTCATGCTTGGGGATCTTTTGACAGGAAAGGCGAAGGACTCGTGGAGCAGGAATGTCCCGTTCGAACCTCAACGTGGAGAGATTACGGACAGGAATGGTGTAGCGCTGGCAACGAATATCAGTGCCCCGACTGTCTATGTGGTTCCTCGCCAGGTGAAGGATCCTGAGGCGGCTGCTGAATTATTGGCCAAGGCATTGGATATGCCGAAGGAAAAGGCCTTCCAGCATATCACTAAAAAAGCGATGATTGAGAGAATACCAGAGGGAAGGAAAATCTCACACGAAAAAGCGAAAGAAATCAGGGCGCTGGATATTAAAGGTGTTTATATTGGGGAAGATTCGAAACGTCATTATCCATATGGAAGCTATCTGTCCCATGTCCTCGGTTTTGCTGGGGTCGATAACCAGGGGTTGATGGGACTCGAGCTCTACTATGATAAGGAGTTAAAAGGGAAAAAGGGATCTGTGCAATTTTATGCTGACGCGAAACAGCAGCGGATGCATAATATGGCAGATGATTATGAGCCGCCGGTGGACGGGCTTGATCTGAAGCTGACGATCGACAGCCGGGTCCAGACAATTGTTGAGAGAGAATTGGATATTGCTCAGGCGAAATACAATCCGGATGGGATTATTGCGATCGCGATGAACCCTAAAAACGGGGAAATCCTGGCAATGTCCAGCAGACCGGATTTTGATCCTGCTAATTTCCGTAATGTAGCGCCTGAGGTCTATAACAGGAACTTGCCGATTTGGAGCACCTATGAACCCGGATCGACATTCAAGATTGTGACGCTCGCAGCTGCGCTTCAGGAAGGAAAGGTCGATCTGGAAAAGGATCACTTTCATGATTCAGGTTCCGTTGAGGTGGCGGGAGCGAGGATCCGCTGCTGGAAAAAGGGCGGCCATGGAAGCCAATCCTTCCTTGAAGTTGTCGAGAATTCATGCAACCCTGGATTTGTCGAGCTGGGGGATAGACTTGGAAAAGAAAAACTGTTCAAATATGTAAAGGATTTTGGATTTGGCGAAAAAACGGGAATTGACCTTCAGGGAGAGGGAAAGGGAATTCTTTTTAACCTGGATAGAGTGGGACCGATCGAACAGGCAACTACGGCATTCGGTCAGGGTGTATCAGTTACACCGATTCAGCAGGTTGCTGCGGTTTCAGCCGCGGTTAATGGCGGTATACTATATACACCGTATATTGCCAAAGAATTGAGTGATCCGATAACTGGGGAAATTGTGATGAGAAAGACACCTCAGGAGAAAAGAAGAGTCATTTCAGAAGAAACCTCGAAAGAAATCAGGCATGCGCTTGAAAGTGTCGTTGCGAAGGGCTCTGGTAAAAATGCATTTGTGGATTCGTACAGGGTTGGCGGCAAGACAGGTACCGCGCAAAAAGCAAAAGATGGACGTTATCTAGAAAATAACCATATCGTTTCCTTCATAGGCTTTGCACCTGCGGACGATCCGCAAATTGTAATCTATGTTGCTGTTGACAACCCAAAGGGCACCGTCCAGTTCGGCGGAGTTGTAGCCGCTCCGATTGTCGGGGATATCATGGAAGATAGCTTGAGGGCGATGGAGGTCCCGCCGAGAAAGGATCAAATCGAGAAAGAGCTCACATGGCTGGATACTCCAATGGTCGAGGTTCCTGACCTGATTGGCCTATCCAAGGCAGAACTAAGACAGCAATTGATCAATTTAAAACTGGATATCGCAGGAGATGGGGAGAAAGTGGTCAAACAGCTTCCTTCACCGGGTGTGAAAATCAAGGAAGGATCCACGATAAGGGTATATATGAATGATTGACCCGGATACGGTGTTTTAGGAAACAGTCGATAGCAGGAGGCGGCGGCAGGATCAATATCCGCCGCTGCTTTTGCATGCTGACCCCAATTAAACTCTTATCTATAACTCTCTTTTGGCTCATAGTGTTGCTTTTCGATTCCGAGACGCTTTCAGAGATGTTGCTGAATGGGAAATGCTTAAAGATTGTAAAAAGCCATCGATAAAAAGGGCTTGTACTTTTCACCTCAACAATGGCTAATTTCAGCCTAATCATGTAAAATAAGAGTCGCCATGTTGTTTGAGAGGATTTGATATTTATGAAACTACACGAATTGATCGGTTATTTGCACCCATTCGTGGATTACAAGGGAGAAAATCCCGAGATTACTTCAATTGAAAATGATAACCGCCGAGTGAATCCGGGAAGTTTATTCATATGCATTAAAGGCTATACAGTTGATGGCCATGATTTTGCAGAGGCGGCCGTAAAAAATGGCGCGGCAGCTGTTCTTGCTGAGCGCGAGCTTCCTGTAAATGTACCGGTGATTGTTGTGAAGGACACCATGCGGGCGATGGCGGTCCTGGCCGATGTTTTTTACGGGCAGCCGAGCCAGAAGCTACATATGGTAGGGATTACAGGGACGAACGGAAAAACGACGACGAGCCATATTATTGAAAAGATTTTCAAAGATTCAGGACAAAAAACCGGTTTGATCGGGACGATGTACACAAAGATCGGTGAACAAACCTTTGAAGTGAAGAATACCACTCCGGAGAGTCTGACACTCCAGAAGACGTTCAGGAAAATGGTCGATGAACAGGTCGAGACGGCTGTGATGGAGGTCTCCTCACATGCACTCGTATATGGACGTGTTCATGGTACAGACTATAATGTTGCAGTTTTTACGAATTTGACCCAGGACCATCTCGATTACCATAAAACCATGGAAGAATACAAGAAGGCAAAAGGCTTGTTGTTTTCGCAGCTTGGAAATGCCTTTAACCATGAGAACCCGAAATTTGCTGTATTGAATGCAGATGATCCTGCTAGCGAGGAATTCGCGATGCTGACAACTGCTCATTTATTGACCTATGGGATTGACAATCATGCCGACTTGCAGGCAACCAATATCTCCATGACTGCCAGCGGAACATCATTTGATTTAGTCAGCCCGTTTGGTGAAAGGAAGGTAAATATTCAGCTGATCGGCAAGTTCAGCATCTACAATGTTCTAGCGAGCATTGGAGCTGCCCTTGTATCCGGAATTTCTCTGGAGGCTATCATTGATTCTGTTGAAAGTGTTAAAGGGGTTTCAGGAAGGTTTGAAGTGGTTGATGCAGGACAGGATTTCTCTGTCATTGTAGACTATGCCCACACACCGGACAGTCTTGAGAACGTCCTTAAGACCGTGCAGCAATTTGGGCAAAAGAGAATTTTTTGTGTGGTTGGCTGCGGCGGGGATCGCGACCGCACAAAACGTCCGCTCATGGCGAAGATTGCATGCCAGTATTCTACGGATGCCATCTTTACCTCTGATAACCCGCGCAGTGAGGATCCAGCAGAAATCATCAAGGATATGGAAGAAGGAGTCTTGGGTGAAGTTTATACTTCGATCATCGACAGAAAAGAAGCGATCCAGCATGCCATCAAAAATGCCGATGCTGGCGATGTGATCCTGATTGCCGGAAAGGGACATGAAACGTATCAGCAAATCGGAGACAGAACGTTTGACTTTGATGACAGGATTGTAGCGCGCGAGGCGATAGAGGAGAGGTAATATGCTGACATACCAGGATGTTTCGAGACTGTTTTCGAAGGTGAGTGGAATAAAAGAAGAAAAGATCCGCTTTCACACTGTAAGCAGCCAGGCAGGAGCCAAACAGCCAAAGGGGCTGTTTGTTCCGATATCCGAAGAATCCGGAACTTTACAGGAAGCGATTTCGAACGGTGCCGTGGCAGCGCTATGGCCTGAGGGAGTGCAGGTTCCTTCATATGCTCCCAATCACTTCCCGATTTTTTATGCACAAGATAATTTGAAAGGCTTAGAGGAAATCATGAATTCATACTATAACTATTTGACACAACACGAAGAAACCAGGGAAAGAACGAAATTCATTTTCCCTGACAAAGGACTTCTTAATGAAGCGGATGAAACATATGATATAGCTGTGATGGCCGAAAAAATCAATGGATTTGGCGGCAATATAAGCAAGGCAGGTGAGGAATAATGCTGGAGCAAGTTATCTTTTTCACAATATTGATGGGTTTTCTAATAACAGTCTTGCTTTCGCCAGTATTTATTCCTTTCCTGAGAAGGCTTAAATTCGGCCAGAGCATCAGAGAGGAAGGACCTAAATCACACCAGAAAAAAACAGGGACTCCTACAATGGGCGGTGTCATGATTCTAATTTCAATCACAATCACGACACTTGTTATGACAGGAAAATTCTCGCAGCCTAGTGTGGAAACCTATCTTTTGCTATTTGTCACTTTAGGGTTCGGGCTCCTAGGTTTCATGGATGATTTTATCAAGGTAGTCATGAAGCGGAATCTTGGTTTGACGTCCAAGCAAAAATTGCTTGGGCAAATTATTATTTCCGTTATCTTTTTCTTTATTTTTAACCAAAGTGAATTTTCAACAGTAGTCAGTATCCCGTTAACCGATCTTTCTTTTGATCTCGGTTGGGGATATGCGCTGTTCATTATTTTTTGGATGGTCGGTTTTTCAAATGCAGTTAACCTGACGGACGGGCTTGACGGGCTGGTTTCCGGTACAGCAGCAATTGCATTTGGTGCCTTTGCTGTCCTGGCCTGGAATCAATCGCAATATGAGCTGTCGATTTTTTCTGTCGCAGTTGTAGGAGCTGTTCTAGGTTTTCTAGTATTCAATGCACACCCTGCGAAAGTGTTCATGGGTGACACTGGTTCACTTGCACTGGGTGGTGCCATTGCAACTGTGGCAATCCTGGCGAAGCTTGAGATTATCCTGATCATCATTGGCGGAATCTTCGTCATCGAAACATTGTCAGTGATCCTTCAGGTTATTTCATTCAAGACAACAGGAAAAAGGATTTTCCGGATGAGTCCGCTTCACCACCACTATGAATTGATTGGCTGGTCGGAATGGCGAGTTGTTGTGACATTCTGGACTGTCGGCCTGCTTTTCGCAATCCTTGGAATTTATATTGAGGTGTGGATTTAGATGAAACATATTAAAACCTATCAACATAAAAAAATTCTTGTACTTGGCCTTGCCAAGAGCGGAGTCAGCGCAGCTGCTCTGCTACATAAATTAGGCGCTTTCGTTACAGTTAATGACAGCAAGCCATTATCGGAAAATCCTGAAGCACAGGGGCTGCTTGAACAGGGAATCAAAGTGGTCTGCGGAAGCCACCCGATTGAATTGATGGATGAAGGATTCGAACTGGTCGTCAAGAACCCAGGGATTCCGTATTTCAATCCAATGATCCAAAAGGCAGAAGAAAACGGGATACCGATCATTACCGAGGTTGAGCTGGCCTACCAGATATCAGAGGCACCACTTGTGGGGATTACTGGAACAAACGGGAAAACCACGACAACAACCTTGATTTTTGAAATGCTCGAAGCCGGTAAAAAACAACCGCTGATTGCCGGGAATATCGGTACAGTTGCATCGGGTGTTGCCCAGGAAGCAACAGAGGAAAATACGATTGTCATTGAGCTTTCCTCTTTTCAATTAATGGGTATCGACACATTCAAGCCGAAGATTGCCGTGATTACCAATTTGTACGATGCGCATCTTGATTATCATGGTACAAGGAAAGATTATATTGCAGCGAAAGCGTTGATTACGAAAAACCAGACGGAAGAGGATTACTTCATCGTAAATGCTGACCAGGAAGAAGTGATGGCTATTGCCCGTACTTCAAAAGCAAAAATCGTTCCTTTTTCAACGAAAAAAGTACTGGACAGCGGGGCTTATGTGAAGGATGGCTGGGTTTGCTTCAATGGTGAGCAGATTATCGATACAAAGGATATTGTATTGCCGGGCAAGCATAATCTGGAGAACATCTTATCGGCTGTGGCTGCGACGCTGCTCTCAGGAGGAGACCAAGAAGCGATTATCAAAGTGCTAACATCTTTTGCAGGCGTAAAGCACAGGCTTCAATATGTCGGCAATATCGCCGGCCGGAAATTTTATAATGACTCAAAAGCAACGAATATACTGGCAACTGAAAATGCCCTGGTGGCTTTTGATGATCCAATCGTATTGCTTGCAGGCGGTCTGGACAGAGGGAATTCCTTTGATCAACTTATCCCCTCTTTAAAAAACGTCAAAGTATTGATTACTTTTGGGGAAACTGCTGAAAAAGTGGGACAGGCTGGGCAGGAGGCAGGAATAAAAACAATTCTTCGCGTCGATAATGTGGAAAAGGCCGTTCCCGTGGCGTTCGAACATTCAGTACCCGGAGATGTTATCCTGCTCTCACCGGCATGTGCCAGCTGGGATCAATATAAAACTTTTGAAGTCAGGGGAGACATGTTTATCGAGGCCGTGCATAAGCTTAAGTAAGGGCTTGTCTTGAACAACATGACTCAGGTTGCCTGGCCTCATGCAGGCTGGATGGGAAGCGGCATATGAGCCCTAAATCATACAGCCGAGGTGTATTGCTTTGCCAACGAAAAAATCGACTCCAGACATATTCCTGATGATTGTGACCTTTGCGCTTTTGACTGTGGGACTGATCATGGTATACAGCGCAAGTGCTGTCTGGGCAGACTATAAGTTCAATGACTCTTTCTTTTTTGCGAAACGGCAAATGCTGTTTGCGGGAGTGGGAATCATCGCGATGTTTTTTATCATGAATATTGACTACTGGACGTGGCGGACATGGTCTAAGGTGATCCTGATTGTCTGTTTTGTCCTGTTGATCCTTGTATTGATCCCTGGGGTCGGGAATGTACGGAATGGGTCGAGGAGCTGGATTGGTGTCGGCGCCTTTTCGGTCCAGCCTTCCGAATTCATGAAGCTTGCGATGATTGCTTTTCTTGCAAAGTTTTTGTCGGAGAACCAGAAGGCAATCACCTCTTTTAAAAAAGGTCTTGTGCCATCACTGGGACTTGTCTTTTTGGCATTTGGCCTGATTATGCTGCAGCCGGATCTGGGTACTGGAACAGTTATGGTCGGTACTTCAGTTGTCATCATTTTTATTGCCGGAGCAAGAATCAGTCATTTCGTGGGACTTGGTCTCCTGGGTGTTGCGGGTTTTGTCGGCCTGATTGCCTCTGCGCCTTACAGGATCAAACGGATCACATCCTTTCTTGACCCATGGCAGGACCCCCTTGGAAGCGGTTTTCAAATGATTCAATCACTCTATGCTATTGGGCCTGGAGGATTGTTCGGACTGGGGCTGGGACAAAGCCGGCAAAAGTTCTTTTATCTCCCGGAACCACAGACAGATTTTATCTTTGCGATTCTGGCTGAAGAACTCGGATTCATTGGAGGATCATTGATTCTACTCTTATTCTCTTTACTCCTCTGGCGGGGCATCAGGATTGCGCTCGGAGCACCCGATTTATTCGGTACATTTCTTGCGACCGGGATCATCGCGATGATTGCCATCCAGGTCATGATCAATATCGGGGTTGTTACGGGCCTTATGCCTGTAACGGGAATAACACTTCCTTTCCTCAGCTACGGAGGATCTTCCCTGACATTGATGCTGATGGCAGTTGGAGTGCTGTTGAATATCAGCCGCCACTCAAGGTATTGAGCTATACACACGATAAAGACCCTGATTCCAGGGTCTTTTGTTTGTTATTATCTTCCTATAGGAATACCTGATTTTACGGTTAGTGTATCAAGACCGAAAAAGAATCCTGGAAATTCGGACATGAACGATGAATATGTTAGGAATATGCCTTTGTTCATGCTATATTACATTTAAATAACAATATCTTTAAAATCAGTTCTGCAGTTTAGAATATAGTAGAATAGGGTAAAACCGGGGAGTGCCTTTTTTATGGGCACTTTTGACGATTATTTCTGTCATTTCGCTCGGAACTGCTGCTGGAAGCGGTGGTAAAATGCGTGATTGACAGCAATTAAAAAAAGAGATAAGTTGCTGAGGTGTGGAAAATGAAGATTGCAGTTAGCGGCGGTGGTACAGGAGGACATATTTATCCTGCGCTTGCACTAATCAGGAAGATTCAAAAAAAGGATGAGAAGGTTGAGTTTCTATACATAGGAACAGAAAAGGGCCTCGAAAGCAAGCTCGTGCCGAGGGAGAATATCCCTTTTAAGTCAATACATATCACAGGCTTTAAACGGAAACTTTCTTTTGAAAATGTAAAAACGGTGCTGCGATTCCTGAAGGGCGTAAGAGATAGTAAAAAAATGCTTAAGGAATTCAACCCTGATGTCGTCATCGGGACAGGTGGCTATGTGTGTGGCCCGGTTGTCTATGCAGCGGCCAAAATGGGCATACCAACAATTGTCCATGAACAAAATAGCGTACCAGGTTTGACCAATAAATTCCTGAGCAGGTACGTTGATAAGGTTGCCATCTGCTTCGAGGAGGCAAGGCAGTTTTTCCCGGAACAAAAAGTCGAATTGACAGGCAATCCCCGCGCGTCTGAAGTTTTGGGACAGGATGGAATCAAGGGGAGACTGTCTGCGGGCCTTAAACTTAAGGTGCCGACTGTGCTGATCTTTGGCGGGAGCAGAGGTGCCAGGCCGATTAATGAGGCGGTCGTCAAAAGTCTGACAGAATTAAGCAGTAAACCATATCAAGTATTATATGTAACTGGTGATGTTCATTTCGAAGAAGTCCAGAAAGAAGTGGAACTGGTTGGAAATCCAGAAAACGTGATTATCAAGCCATTCATACACAATATGCCTGAAGTGCTGTCCGGTGTGGATTTGACGGTAGCAAGGGCTGGAGCGACTACACTTGCTGAACTGACATCACTCGGAATACCAAGCATACTGATTCCCAGCCCATATGTAACAGACAACCACCAGGAAAAGAATGCACGGGCTTTGAGTGAGAACGGAGCAGCACGCCTGCTGCTTGAAAAAGACCTGACCGGGCCAAAGCTGGTAGAGAGTATTGACCAGATTCTCGGGCATGAACAGAAACTGGCTGATATGAAGAAAGCAGCAAAGAAACTCGGCATACCAGATGCTGCCCAAAGGCTCTATCGTTTGATGGAGGAACTGGCGGCAAAGTAGCCTATAGGGCTGGAGCTGCATAAACTGGTTGAATAAAGGCTGTATCGTGAAAGGAAGGTAATTTATGAAGGATCTGGCTATCAAACTTAGAGAAATGAATATCGGATCGGTAAAGGAAAACGAGCCGCTCGCGAACCATACATCAATGAAAATTGGCGGTCCCGCAGACTTACTAATTGAGCCTTCGTCAATAGAAAATCTGAAAAAGGCAGTGGAAGCCATCAAGGAATCTGGAGTCAAATTGACGGTGATCGGCAGGGGGTCAAATCTCCTTGTATCGGACAAAGGGATTGAAGGCGCAGTTATCAAACTTGGCTCTGGGCTGGATGACCTGGAGATTGAAGGAACAAGAGTCACCGCTGGGGGTGGCCTTTCACTTGTTAACTTTGCGATCACCATCAGCCGTAAAGGGCTTTCCGGACTCGAATTCGCCGGCGGCATCCCTGGCTCGATCGGAGGCGCTGTATATATGAACGCAGGCGCCCACGGTTCAGACATCTCCAAAATCCTTGAGAAAGCATATGTTCTATTCGAGGATGGCTCCCTGGAGTGGCTTTCGAATGAAGAAATGAAGTTTTCTTACCGGACTTCCGTCCTCCAAAAGGAGCGTCCTGGAATCGTCGTAGCTGCAGTATTCCAGCTGAAGGCAGGAAACAAGGAGGAAATCGTAGCAGAACTTCAGAAAAATAAGGATTATCGCAAAGAGACCCAGCCATACAATTATCCAAGCTGCGGCAGTGTTTTCAGGAATCCCCTTCCTGACCATGCTGGTAATTTAATTGAAAAATCGGGCTTGAAGGGCCATCAAATCGGCGGTGCACAAATCTCCGAGCTCCATGCAAACTTCATTGTGAATAAAGGCAGCGCCAAAGCTGAGGATGTACTCGGCCTGATTCAGCATGTTAAGGATACAGTCCTGGATTTACATGGTGTGAAAATGGAGACAGAGGTAGAAATTATCGGACGGAAATAGCAGGAAATTGATTCAGGCTGTCAAATTTTATGCTATAATATGACATTAGATTAGGATGCAGAGACGGCATGGTAATACATCGTGCCGTTGGTCTTTCTACCCATAATGATGGACAAGACACCTTCCTGATGATGTACGATAAATGATGGCTTTAACCTGCAAGACCGTATTGATAGATGTTATCTTTTAAGGAATGGGTTCAGCCGATTAAAGAGGGGATTGAAAATGGATAAGGGTAAAATCGTCTCAATTGAAGACCGGATTCCTAAGCTGAAACATCAAAGGAGGAAGAAGGCCAATCGCAGGCTGATCATGCTGCTTGCTTTATTTTTCATTTTGATTGCAGGTATTATTTATTTCCAGTCGCCACTTAGTAAGGTGAAGGAGATTACCGTTTCGGGAAACCATTCGTATACCTCTGAACAAATCGTCGAAAAAAGCGGGCTGTCACTTGAATTTAATATCTGGAAGGTCAACAGGGGCGAGATTGAAAAGAAGCTTGAAAAAATCGAGGAAATCGAAAATGCGACTGTCAATGTCAAACTACCGAATACAGTGGGAATCAAGGTCGAGGAGTACGACAGGCTTGCATACATATCAAAAGGAAAGAGTTTCTACCCGGTCCTTGAAAACGGGCATATACTCGGGAAGAAGCAAATTGAAGAAATCCCTGTCAACGCACCAATCCTGATCGGTTTTAAAGAAGGAAAAGTGTTGGACGAAATGCTGGCATCCCTGGAAGAATTGCCTGAGGTGGTCATCAATTCAATCTCTGAAATTCACTCGAAGCCGGTGAAGACAGACAAATATTTAATTAAGCTCTATATGAACGATGGCTTTGAAGTGAATGCGACACTCAGGACTTTCTCAGAAAAAATGGCTCATTATCCGTCCATAGTCAGCCAGCTTGACCCTGAAAAAAAGGGTGTAATCGATCTTGAGGTTGGCTCTTATTTTAAAGCATATGAAGCAGAGGAAGCTGAGGAAGTTGAAATTGAACAAGAAAATGAACAGTAACCGAGTAGTTCTTTCAATCGTTTTCCTGGTTCTCGGCTTCATGGTCGCTTTTTCATTCCGTGTCACCCAGAATGACAGCGACAAAGGCAAGAGATTGACGGACAGGCAGTGGGAGCAGCATATCAGCCTGAGGAATCAGTTGATCGAACAAGAAGAAAAAAACCGGGAACTGCAAAAAGAGTTGAATTCCAAGCAGGAGAAGGTAAGGGAAATTGAAACAAGCCTGTCCAAGGAAGCGCAAGTATTTTTCAACATGGCTGAAGACGCTGAAAAATATCGGATGTTTCTCGGAAAGGTAAAGGTCAGTGGTAAAGGTGTGAAAGTAACTCTTGCTGATGGTGAGTACGATCCAGATGAAGAGAATATCAATAATTATCTTGTCCATGAACATCATGTTTTCAAGGTGATTAACGAACTCTACATTTCAGGAGCAGCAGCGGTCGCTGTGAATGGGCAGAGAATAGCGCATAATTCTTATATTTTGTGTACTGGCCCGGTTATCACTGTGGATGGCTACCAGCATCCTGCCCCTTTTGAAATCACTGCGATAGGTGACCCCGATGTCCTTTCCTCCGCGTTAAATATTACCGGTGGGGTAAAAGACCAGCTAGTGAATGACCAGATTGTTTTTTCATTGGAAAAAAAGTCGGAAATAGCGATGGAGCCAATCCTTGGAAATTAAAGCAGGTCATCTCTCTTTCCGATATATTGCATGAAGAGATGATTTCGGCAAGTTAAAATGAAAAGGCCTTATAGAAAGCAAGGTGAAAAACAATGGGCCGACCTAAAAATCTCAGCTTCAGCTTGATCGCTGCTATTATTGGATTAATGGTCGCCATTCAGTTTCAAACCGTCAGGGAACCAGAAGTCCGGGATACACGTGACACATGGCAGCTTCGGGAAGATTTAATGAAAGAGAAGGAATTGCAATCAAGGCTGCTTCTCGAGATCAGGTCGAACGAAGAAAAAATCACCAAGTATGAAACTGAACGGCAGCAAAGCAAAGAAGAAGTGCTCCGTGAAACACTCGCTGAATTGAAAGATGAAGCCGGCCTGGAAGAGGTTAAGGGTCCTGGTCTCTCCCTGTCGATTGAGCCTGCGTTCAATCTGATAGTCGAAGGAGACAATCCTCCTTCGGTGTCTCCTGACCTGCTAAAGAGGCTCTTGAATGAATTGAATATGTATGGAGCAAAACATGTTTCAGTTGATGGTGAGAGGGTCATCAATACAACCGTCATCCGGGATATTAACAGGGTGACGAAAATAAACAACCATTCCCTGAACCGGTTTCCCATTGAGGTGAAGGTCATTACAGAGAATGGGGATACAGCTGAAAAATTATACAACCGGATGAAGGTTTCTACGGTTGCCGAGGACTTCTTCATTGATAATCTGGAAGTTAAGGTAAACAGGCCCGTGGGAGACCTGATCATTCCTGCTTATCAGGATACGATCAGGATCAGATACATGGAATCTGCTAAAACAGAAAAAGGGGGAGGCAACGGATAATGTGGCTTCCAATAATGGGCTTGATAATCGGTGCCATCATAGGCTTGTTGACCGATATCCGTATCCCTGAAGAGTATTCAAATTATTTATCCATCGCGATCCTTGCAGCCCTCGATACATTGTTTGGCGGGATTCGTGCCCAGCTTCAAAATATCTACGATGAAAAAGTTTTTGTTTCAGGTTTCTTTTTTAATATAATATTGGCAGCAAGTTTAGCTTTTCTAGGTGTTCATCTTGGTGTAGACTTGTATTTAGCAGCAGTTTTTGCCTTTGGGGTAAGGCTGTTCCAGAATATAGCGGTCATCAGAAGAATAATATTGACAAAATGGTCAACGACAAGTGAAAAGTAGAAAAAAAAATGATATTTTAAAAGGGAAATATTTAATTGTGACGAATAAAGTAATGTAATTAAAAAAGAAACGCAATTAGATAACAGAGTGGAAATTGTTGTTCAAACATTAGGAATTGTTGAAGGAGGTGCCACAGAATGAACAGCAATGATATATATGTCAGTCTTGACATCGGTACATCCAGTGTTAAGGTTATCATTGGGGAAATGGTTAATGACACGTTGAATATAATTGGTGTTGGCAATGTGAAGTCCGAAGGTTTAAGGAAGGGCTCCATTGTTGATATAGATGAAACCGTTCATTCTATTAAAAGGGCAATTGAACAGGCTGAAAGAATGATAGGTTTGAAGATTAACCAGGTGATTGTAGGTGTCACCGGCAATCATGTTTCACTTTTGCCATGCCATGGCGTGGTTGCGGTTTCCAGCGACAATCGCGAAATTACAAATGAGGATGTAGCGAGAGTCATTGATGCTGCACAGGTGGTATCGATCCCGCCTGAGCGAGAGATAATAGACGTGATTCCAAAGCAATTTATCGTTGACGGTCTTGATGAGATCAATGATCCAAGAGGCATGATCGGTGTCAGGCTTGAAATGGAAGGTACGATCATTACTGGATCAAAGACAATCTTACATAATACTCTTCGTTGTGTTGAGCGTGCTGGACTTGAAATTGTAGATATTGGCCTTCAGCCGCTTGCTGCAGGTGCATTCGCACTTTCAAAGGATGAAAAGAATATGGGTGTCGCGATGATTGACATCGGCGGCGGTTCATCAACAGTCGCTGTTTTTGAAAACGGGCACTTAAGGGGTACATCTGTTATACCGGTTGGAGGAGACCATATTACCAAGGACTTGTCCATCGGATTGCGCACAACGACCGAAGAAGCGGATCAATTGAAATTAAAGCACGGACATGCTTTTTACGACCATGCTTCAGAGGACGAGGTATTTGAAGTATCAATTATCGGCAGTGACCAGCAGCAGCAGTTCAACCAGCTGGAAGTAGCCGATATCATTGAAGCGAGAATGGAAGAAATCTTCTCCCTTGTCCAGGATGAGTTGAAACATATGAACATCAGGGACCTGCCTGGCGGGTTTGTCCTTACAGGGGGAACAGCCAATATGCAGGGAGTCCTGGAGCTAGCGCAGGATATCTTCCAAAGCAGGGTAAGGATAGCCATTCCGGACTATATTGGCGTCAGGGAACCTCAATATACGACTGCCGTTGGTTTGATACAATTTGCTTATAGAAACGCAAAATTAAAAGGGAAGAAAATGGAAGCAGCTTTTAGCGAATTAGAACCGAAAGAAAAGAGAGTTCAAAAACAGCCGCATCCAAAATCGAAGCCTGAGAAACAGCCTGAAGAAAAAGTCACCACAAGAATGAAAAAATTTCTTGGCTACTTTTTTGAATAATCAGAGCTAACAGGAAATCGACGAATTAGGAGGATTTGTCATGTTGGAATTTGATACGAATTTAGATTCACTTGCTACTATAAAAGTTATCGGTGTTGGCGGCGGCGGAAATAATGCGGTTAACCGAATGATCGAACACGGCGTTCAAGGTGTGGAATTCATTGCGGTTAATACGGATGCACAGGCACTGAACCTTTCCAAAGCTGAAATCAGGATGCAGATCGGCGCAAAACTAACACGCGGACTTGGTGCTGGTGCCAATCCAGAGGTAGGTAAAAAAGCTGCCGAGGAAAGCAAAGAACAAATTGAAGAAGTGCTTAAAGGCGCTGACATGGTATTCGTTACTGCCGGCATGGGTGGAGGAACAGGAACAGGTGCTGCACCGGTAATTGCACAGATCGCTAAGGATCTTGGAGCTTTAACAGTAGGGGTTGTTACACGCCCATTCACTTTTGAAGGCCGCAAGCGCGCTGGACAAGCTGGCGGTGGAATAGGTGCAATGAAGGAAGCGGTAGACACACTGATCGTCATTCCAAACGACCGCTTGCTTGAGATTGTCGACAAAAGTACACCTATGCTTGAAGCATTCCGTGAAGCGGATAATGTTCTTCGCCAGGGTGTTCAGGGTATTTCCGACTTGATTGCTACACCAGGGTTGATCAACCTCGATTTTGCTGATGTGAAGACAATCATGTCCAACAAAGGTTCTGCATTGATGGGCATTGGTGTTGCTTCAGGTGAAAACCGTGCAACTGAAGCTGCTAAGAAAGCAATTTCATCACCATTGCTTGAAACATCCCTTGATGGAGCGCAAGGTGTCCTGATGAACATTACAGGCGGCACAAACCTTAGCCTGTATGAAGTTCAGGAGGCTGCAGATATTGTAGCTTCTGCTTCAGATCAGGACGTCAACATGATCTTCGGTTCCGTAATCAATGAAAACTTAAAAGATGAAATCATCGTTACTGTCATCGCTACAGGCTTCAATGAGGAAGTTGTCCAGCCAAAACCGACAAGACCTGGTTTTGGAGGACAGCAAAAGCCTGGAATAGGCGCAATCAAGCGTGAACAGCCAAAACGCGAAGAAATCCAGCAGGAAGCGCCACGAAGCAATCCATCTTCACAAGGGGATGATGCTCTTGATATTCCAACATTCCTGCGTAACCGTAACAGAAGACGATAATTATACATTATAAGACTAAAAGGTATAGCCATAACGGCTATGCCTTTTTTATGTTTGCTGGAAATCTACTAGGGTGATTTAACATCCAAAAAAAGAATGTGAAGAAGTAGTCATACAGACTATTAAATCTGGCTTCTTTCAACCTGCAGAATAAAAATCAGAAAACTGACAAAATCCGAAGGGATAAGTGAAAATCTCTGTTGTTTTGTTGCCAGAATGTGACACACTTCATATGCCAATGACGATATACTTTTTCGTAACGGAATGATAGAGCAAGAGGCAAACTTGTATCACTTACCATGATCTTGTTCGGTGCCAATCGTATTGCCATCAGATATTTGCTGTTTATGGGGATTTAGCCAGACATTGCGCCATTGACCTTACAAACTAGAGAATATCTGACTGAAAGGGCATAAGGCGTCTGCTATTTTGTACAGGAGGATGAGAGGTGAAGGTCTATCTGGATGTGATCTGGGCATTGAATCTGCTATTTGATACGTTTCTTCTATATTTGGCTGCGATTATCCTGAAGAGGCAGGTTAAGCTTTGGCGTTTGGCGGCAGGAGGAGCTATTGGTTCAGTGCTCATTATATTATCGATAACGCCATTTCATGCGGCAGCCGGACATCCGGCTGGGAAATTACTCTTTTCAATTTTGATGGTACTGGCAGCTTTTGGCTATAAAAGAATGCGGTTTTTCTTAAAAGCACTTATGACTTTTTATGTCACGACTTTCCTGCTTGGAGGTACCTTGACAGGTGTCCACTATTTCATCCAATTTGATATGGATTTGGCCTCAGATGTCGCCATGAATCATATAAAAGGGTTCGGCGACCCTGTCAGCTGGCTGTTTGTGTTATTGGGTTTTCCGCTGGCCTGGCATTTTTCCAGAAGGAATATTGAACAATTCGAAATGACGAAGATCCAATATGATTCCCTTGCTGATGTGGAAGTGAAATTCATGGAGATGGATTTTAACATTAGAGGATTGATTGACAGCGGGAACCAGTTATATGATCCCATTTCTAAACAGCCGGTCATGATTTTATCTATCACCCACTGTTTGGATCGTATACCGACAGAAATCAAAAAGATTGCCGAAAATCCTGATTGTGTATTGTCTGGTGACGGACAATTTTCACAGCAGCTTGAAAACAGAATGAGAATTATTCCATGTAAAGTCGTCGGACAAGAGCATCAGTTAATTATTGCCTTTAATCCGGATCAAATCATGATTACTACGGAAGATGGCATATACAGAGCAGAAAAGAGCCTGATTTCTTTCACAGCACAGGAATTATCGGCAGATGGAAGTTTTCAGTGTATCATCCATCCTAAAATGCTTGCAGGGATGGCAAAGTCAGAGCAGACGGTGAAGGTAAGCTAATATTACTATACTCAGAAATACATAATTTAGAAGGAGGACAATCAATGAAAAATTTGCGGCTTCGGTTATCCTATTACTGGTATAAATTATTAATGAAACTAGGCTTGAAAACAGATGAAATATATTATATCGGCGGTAGCGAAGCGTTGCCCCCTCCTTTAACGAAAGAAGAGGAAGAAGTGCTTTTGAACAAACTTCCTAACGGGGATAAAGCTGCGAGGTCGATTCTGATCGAAAGGAACCTTAGGCTGGTCGTTTACATCGCCCGCAAATTCGAAAACACAGGGATCAACATTGAAGACTTGATCAGCATCGGAACAATCGGATTGATCAAGGCGGTCAATACTTTCAACCCGGAGAAAAAAATCAAGCTGGCTACCTATGCATCCAGGTGTATTGAAAATGAAATCCTGATGTATTTGCGGAGGAATAATAAGCTTCGTTCGGAAGTATCATTTGACGAACCGCTGAATATCGATTGGGATGGAAATGAACTTCTTCTATCCGATGTCCTCGGTACGGATGACGATATTATCACGAAGGATCTCGAATCGAATGTGGATAAAAAATTACTGGTAAAAGCGCTGCAGCAGCTTTCTGACCGCGAAAAACAGATCATGGAATTGCGTTTTGGCCTTGGCAGCGGGGAGGAAAAGACGCAAAAGGATGTAGCGGATATGCTGGGGATTTCCCAGTCGTACATTTCCCGCCTGGAAAAGCGAATCATCAAACGTTTAAGAAAAGAATTCAATAAAATGGTATAGCAGAAAAATTTTCACAAATAAATTTTAACCTTAAAATATCAATAACAAGGGGGTTTGGCCGGCTGATTCTTCCAGAAGGCGTTCCAGCCTCCCGGTAATCAGTGCATATTTTTCCTTCCTGCGGAGATACTGAATTTTGACAGCAGCTCCTGTGAGGAGGGAAAAGATTGACACGAAACAAAGTTGAAATTTGCGGTGTTGATACATCAAAGCTTCCCGTTCTGAAAAACGAGGAAATGAGAAAACTATTTAGAGAGATGCAAAGCGGTGACATCACAGCAAGAGAAAAACTGGTGAATGGGAACCTAAGGCTTGTTTTGAGTGTAATCCAGCGTTTTAACAACCGGGGCGAGTTTGTCGACGATCTGTTTCAGGTCGGGTGTATAGGCCTTATGAAGTCCATTGATAATTTTGATCTGGGACAGAATGTTAAATTTTCAACCTATGCCGTCCCGATGATTATCGGTGAAATCAGACGGTATTTAAGAGATAATAATCCAATCAGAGTCTCTCGTTCACTCAGGGATATCGCATACAAAGCATTGCAGGTACGCGAAAAGCTTATGAGTGAGGCTTCAAGGGAGCCGACTGCAGAAGAAATTGCGAAGGTGCTTGAAGTACCGCATGAAGAGATTGTCTTCGCCCTCGATGCCATACAGGATCCAGTATCTTTGTTCGAACCGATTTATAATGACGGCGGAGATCCAATCTATGTGATGGATCAGCTAAGCGATGAACGGAACAAGGATACGAACTGGATTGAGGAAATCGCCCTGAAAGAGGGGATGAGACGCCTGAATGAAAGGGAAAAGCTGATCTTAAGGAAAAGGTTCTTCCAGGGCAAGACTCAAATGGAAGTAGCTGATGAAATCGGCATTTCCCAGGCCCAGGTCTCACGGCTTGAAAAAGCAGCCATCAAACAAATGAATAAAAATATCCAAAGCTAAGCTGCCTTAACGGGCAGCTTTTTCAATTTTTGAATGCTTTTGCGCAATCATACATCTTTTCCTGATTCATATAATGCTATAAGGGGCGGAAAACGCCACAGTGAAATCCGGAGGGATCTGAATGGTAAAGGTTACCGAGTTCCAGGTGAAAGACGTCGTGAATGTGTCGGATGGAAAAAGACTTGGGAGCATTGAGGATTTTGAAATCAATTTAAATACCGGTAAAATCGAGGCTGTCGTCATTGGGAGTTCCGGCAAGGTACTAGGATTCTTCGGGAAGGAAGAAGAGGTCGTCATACCATGGAGGAACATCCTGAAAATAGGTGAAGATGTCATTTTGGTCCGCTATAAGGACAGTGGAGAATATCTGCTGCAGGAGAATCAGGACCAGTAGCATCGTAATACTGTTATATTGCGGGTAGTATGTGATAAACTAGACAAAAACGTGTGAGGTACAAATTTATGGAGCCATTCATCTTAAAAAGCCAGGAATATTTTTCAATAAAAGAGTGGATGGAGCGCTATCCCGGACTTGAGGCTGGGTTCACGACAAAAAATGGCGGAGTGAGCCAGCTGCAGACCTTTTCGGGTTTGAACTTCGGCTTCCATGTCGGAGATGAGCAGTCATCTGTTTGCGAAAATCGTCTTCTTCTGGCTGAAAAGATCGATTTTCCGCTTTCCAGCTGGGTTGGAGCGGAACAGACCCATGACATCCAGATTGCAAAAATCGACAAAGCCCATCATGGAAAAGGCTCAAGTGATTATGAATCTTCTTTTTCGGCAACGGATGGTTTTTTGACTTCAGAGCAGGGCATTTTGCTGACACTTTGCTATGCAGATTGTGTACCGCTGTATTTTATTGAGCCAGAATCCAGGTTGATTGGCGTCGCGCATGCGGGATGGAAAGGCACCGTCCATGGCATTGCAGGCGAAATGGTCAGCAAATTTAGGCAAAATGGGGCGAAAACCGAAAATATTTCTGCCATAATTGGCCCATCAATATGCAAAAAATGTTATATTGTTGATGAGAGAGTCATCAATTTAGTGAAAAATATACTAGATGGTGTCGATATATTACCATATAATCAAGTTAGTGACGGCCAATATTCTCTCGATTTAAAAGAATTGAACCGCCATATTTTGGTGAAGGCCGGAGTGAAAGACGAGAATATAGAAGTAACCGATTATTGCACAAGCTGCCATAGTGAGCACTTTTATTCCCATAGAAGGGATAAGGGGAATGCAGGCCGTATGATGGCATATATCGGCTGGAAGGAGGATAGCCGTCCATAATGAATGTCGCAGAAAATCTGGAGGTTATCCAGAGTCAAATAGCAAATGCCTGCCAAGCTGCGGGCCGGAGTCCGGACGAGGTGAAAATCATCGCCGTGACCAAATATGTTTCCCCCGAAAGGGCACAGCAAGCGATCGATGCTGGTGTGCTCCATCTCGGTGAAAACAGGGATGAGGGTCTGCTCCATAAAATCAGCCATTTGCAGGACAAGCCTGTGTGGCATTTTATTGGTACTTTACAAACAAGAAAGGTCAAAAGTATCATAGACCACGTTACATATATCCATTCACTGGACAGGCTGTCGCTTGCAAAGGAAATTAACAAACGAGCCAGCTCAAAGGTAAAATGCCTGATTCAGGTGAATGCCTCTGGGGAAGAGAGCAAACACGGATTGAATCCTGAAGATGTCACTGGATTTGTTCAAGAATTGAATCAGTACCCCAATATAGAAGTAAGCGGATTGATGACGATGGCTCCATTTACTGAAGATGAACTGGTGATCCGGAGTTGCTTCAGAACACTGAAAAATCTTCAGGCAGAGATCCAACAGCTTAGACTGGAATATGCTCCATGCCATGAATTGTCAATGGGAATGTCAAATGATTTTAAAATAGCGGTTGAAGAGGGTTCCACTATGGTGCGAATCGGTACAGCCCTGGTAGGCAATGAATCGGAGGTGCAATAATATGAGTTTAAAATCAAAAATAAAGACATTTTTTTTCCTGGAAGATGAATATGACTATAATGATGAGGAAATGCTCGAAGAAGAAACTGAACCATACAAGCCGAGCAAACATCCTGTCCAGCAAAAGCAGAATGTGGTAAGCCTTCAAAGCGTGCAAAAAGCATCCAAGGTTATCCTGATGGAACCAAGGATGTATGCCGAAGCGCAGGAAATTGCTGACCACTTGAAAAATCGCCGGGCTGTTGTCGTGAACCTGCAGCGTATTGAACAAGACCAGGCGAGAAGGATTGTGGATTTCTTAAGCGGAACCGTTTATGCCATCAGTGGTGATATCCAGCGGATCGGCATGAATATCTTTTTATGTACCCCGGATAATGTGGAAGTGACAGGGAATATTTCTGAACTGATGCAGGAGCGGGATTACCAAGAGTCGAGGTGGTAGGGTTAATGGATATAGTGATTGGATTAATAGCCCAATTAGTTGGAATTTATCAATGGGCATTGATAATTTATATTTTCATGTCATGGTTTCCTAATGCAAGGGAAACAGCAATCGGACAATTTTTGGCTCGAATTTGCGAGCCGTTTTTGGAGCCGTTCCGCAGGATCGTGCCTTCAATTGGCATGATTGACATTTCGCCAATCGTGGCGTTTCTAGTATTGAAATTCGCGGTATCAGGCTTGTATCAGTTGGCTCATTGGTTTTAAAAATATGACTATTCTTGCAGGGTCTGATTCAGGCCCTGTTTATTTTCTATTATGCTCTGTTTAAGCTGAATTTTGTTTTTAAAAACCTGTTGATTGTAGTGGAAGGCGCGTAGACTCCTCCGAAAATGCTAACGCATTTCCATCGTGCGTGGGCTGATTCGAGGAAGCTATTCAGTGTCCTGCGGGCGCAGCTGGTCAGGTGAGACCTAGGTGAAATGATTCACGTGAGGAATCATTTGCACCCCGCAGGAGCAAAGCGACGAGGAGGCTCAGCGCCAGCCAAGAAGAATTTGGTCTTTGAAAAAGCTGGCACTTGAGCTTTTTAAATTCTTCCCCCGCGGAAAGCGAAGCGCCTGGAACGAAAATCAACAACCTTGTTTAACAGAGCCTTCTATTAAGGTACCAAAGGAGTAAAGTATGAGTATTTACCAGCATTTCCGTCCTGAGGAACGGGAATTTATCGATCAGGTGATTAACTGGAAAGAATATGTTGAGCAAAATTATGCTCCAAAGCTGACTGATTTCTTGGACCCGCGGGAGCAGCAAATCTTAGGAACTGTCATCGGAAAGCATTCAGAAGTGAAATGGGAATTGTTTGGTGGGGCTGCAGGTACAGAGAGAAAACGGGCGTTTCTGTTTCCAGAGTATTTGGAAGCGAAACAAGAGGATTTTCAAGTTAAGCTTTTCGGCATTGATTATGCCAGTAAGTTCGTGAACATCGAGCATCGACAGGTACTCGGAAGCCTGATGTCACTTGGGCTGAAGCGCGGAAAGTTTGGCGACATCCTTATTGATGGGGATACGGTCCAATTTTTTGCTGCTGCTGAAATCGCCGACTACATCAGATTGCAGCTAGAATCTGTCGGAAGGGCTACAATCAGCCTGGCCGAGCTTCCCCTTGAAGATGCTGCAGCAATTGATGATGAATGGAATGAGATGAGTACCACGGTCTCATCTTTAAGGCTGGATACAGTCATGTCTGCACTGTTCAATCTTTCCAGGCAAAAATCCCAGCTTTTGATCCAGCATGGGCATGTGAAAGTCAATTGGACAGCTATCGAAAATACAGCATTTGAATGTGGTGAAGGGGATGTCATCTCTGCTCGCGGATATGGGCGTGCGAAAATCATCACAATTGAAGGGAAAACGAAAAAAGATAAATATCGAGTTATTGCCGGAAGAAAAAAATAATTATATAGTAAAGAAGAAGGATTTTTAGTCTTTTTGTCGAATCATTGCTTTAAGTACATAAAGGATTATAACGAAATGGGAGGTGGCGTAATGCCTTTAACGCCGTTAGATATACACAACAAAGAATTCAATAAGGGATTTCGCGGGTATGATGAAGATGAAGTGAATGAGTTCCTTGATCAAGTCATCAAGGACTACGAACTAATAATCCGTGAAAAAAAAGAAATGGAAGAAAAGCTGAATGAAATGAATTCCAGGCTTGGCCATTTTACAAATATAGAAGAAACCTTGAATAAATCAATCGTTATTGCCCAGGAAGCTGGGGAAGAAGTCCGCCGCAACGCGCAAAAAGAGGCAAAGCTGATCGTTAAGGAAGCGGAAAAGAACGCTGATCGAATCATCAATGAATCCTTATCCAAAGCACGAAAAATTGCCCTGGAGATTGAAGAATTGAAGAAACAGTCCAAAGTATTCAGGACAAGATTCAAGATGCTGATTGAAGCACAGCTTGATATGCTGAATACCGATGATTGGGATCACCTGCTTGAATATGAGCTTGATTCAACAGAATTAAAGGCGACTGCAAGAGAAGAAGAAGATTCACTGGCTTGACGCAGGCACGCTGTTTCGCATATAATTTCATAACAAAGTGCAATACATGACAGAAACGATGACAGGGACAGTATGGCGTTCCAGTTGCTTGCTTTTTCAGCGAAATGGGGAAGGTGGAAGCCCATTGCAAGCGGATTGCCAGAAGATCACCCGATAGTTCCGAGCTGAACATCCAATCAGGATCAGTAAGCACAGGCGTGACATTCGCGTTAAGAATGCTAAGAGGACAGGATCACGATGATCCTTGTCTATTTAGGGTGGTACCGCGGGAAATAAACCTTCTCGTCCCTTTTCAGGGATGAGGAGGTTTTTTTATTTTTCATGATTGATTTCGAACATGTATGCAACGGTAAAAATAGGAGGATCAATAAAATGGAGTACAAAGACACTTTGCTCATGCCGAAGACTGAGTTTCCAATGCGCGGAAACCTTCCAAACAGGGAACCGGAAATCCAGGCAAAATGGGAAGAAATGAATATCTATGAAAAGGTTCAAAAACACACTGAAGGGCGTCCGCTGTTCATCTTGCATGACGGACCTCCATATGCCAATGGAGACATCCATATGGGCCACGCATTGAATAAAATCCTGAAAGATTTTATCGTCCGTTATAAGTCAATGAGCGGTTTCTGCTCACCTTATGTTCCTGGTTGGGACACACATGGCCTGCCGATTGAACAGGCGTTGACGAACAAAGGCGTTAAGCGCAAGGAAATGACAGTCGCTGAGTTCAGAAAGCTTTGTGAAGAATATGCTTACCAACAGATTGACAACCAGCGTGAACAGTTCAAGCGTCTTGGTGTTCGCGGTGACTGGGAAAATCCTTATATCACATTGAAGCCAGAATATGAGGCACAGCAAATCAAGGTATTTGGTGAAATGGCAAAGAAAGGCTATATCTACAAAGGCAAAAAGCCAGTGTACTGGTCACCATCAAGTGAATCTGCGCTGGCAGAAGCAGAAATCGAATACCAGGATAAGCGTTCAGCTTCCATCTATGTTGGATTCCCGGTAAAAGACGGGAAAGGTGTTCTTGATCAGGATGTGGAAATCGTCATCTGGACAACAACTCCTTGGACAATTCCTGCCAACCTTGGGATTTCTGTTCACCCTGACCTCACTTATGTGGTAGTGGAGGCTGACAATAAGAAATATCTAGTTGCCGAAGCTCAGCTTGAAGCTGTTGCGAAGGAAATCGGCTGGGAAGAGGTTTCTGCTGTCAAGAAAGTTTCTGGTAAAGAGCTTGAAGGTGTTCTTGCAAAACATCCAATCTACGGCCGCGATTCCCTGGTGATGCTTGGAGAGCATGTTACGACTGATGCTGGTACAGGTTGCGTACACACTGCTCCGGGACACGGTGAGGATGACTTCCATGTCGGCCAGAAATACGGTCTGGATGTTTTATGTCCTGTTGATGATAAGGGTGTCATGACTGCTGAGGCAGAAGGATTTGAAGGTTTATTCTATGATCAGGCTAATAAGCCAATCACCGAAAAACTTGAGGAAGTCGGTGCGTTATTGAAGTTAAGCTTCATTACACACTCCTATCCGCATGACTGGAGAACAAAGAAGCCGGTTATCTTCCGCGCTACTGCCCAATGGTTCGCTTCAATCAAAGACTTCCGCAGCGAGTTGCTCAAGGCAGTGGAAGAAACGAAATGGGTTCCGGCATGGGGAGAAACAAGATTGTTCAACATGGTCCGCGACCGCGGTGACTGGTGTATTTCCCGCCAGCGTGCGTGGGGTGTTCCAATCCCAGTATTCTACGCTGAGAACGGGCAAGAAATCATCACAGATGAAACGATTGAACATGTTTCAAACCTGTTCCGCGAGCACGGCTCAAACATATGGTTCGAAAAAGAAGCGAAGGAATTGCTGCCTCAAGGCTTCAGCCATCCTGGCAGCCCGAACGGCCATTTTACGAAAGAAACTGATATCATGGATGTTTGGTTCGATTCAGGATCCTCTCACCAGGCAGTGCTTGTCGAGCGTGATGAACTGCAGCGTCCAGCAGACCTTTACCTTGAAGGGTCTGACCAGTACCGCGGCTGGTTCAACTCATCTCTATCTACTGGGGTAGCTGTCACAGGTAAGGCACCATACAAAGGTGTACTAAGCCATGGTTTTGCTCTGGATGGCGAAGGCCGCAAGATGAGTAAGTCAATCGGGAACGTCGTCGTTCCTGCCAAGGTCATGAACCAGCTGGGAGCTGATATCCTTCGTCTATGGGTTGCATCCGTTGACTATCAATCAGATGTACGTGTATCTGACGCAATTCTAAAACAGGTTGCCGAGGTATATCGTAAAATCCGTAACACATTCAGGTTCTTGCTTGGAAACCTGTCAGACTTCAATCCTGAGACTGATGCGGTTCCATTCGACCAGCTTCGTGAAGTCGACCAGTTCATGCTTGTGAAGCTCAACAAGTTAATCAAATATGTACGCAATGCCTATGACAACTATGAATTCGCGGGTGTATACCATGCGGTGAATAACTTCTGTACTTTAGATTTGAGTGCTTTCTATCTTGATTTTGCGAAAGATGTTCTTTACATCGAAGCAGCAGATAACGCAGAGCGCCGTGCAATTCAGACAGTATTGCACGAAAGCCTGCTTGCATTGGTTAAGCTTACTGCTCCAATCCTTTCACATACTGCTGATGAGGTTTGGGCTTTCATACCTTCTGCCAAGGAAGATAGTGTCCAGCTTACAGATATGCCTGAAGCCAAAGAAGTCGCAAACGCTGAAGCACTTGAGAAGAAATGGAATGCATTCATGAAGCTTCGTGACGATGTCCTGAAGGCTCTTGAAGAAGCAAGAAATGAGAAAGTGATCGGAAAGTCACTGACTGCCAAGGTATCCTTATATGTCAATGACAGCACGAAAGAACTGCTCGATTCCATCTCTGAAAACTTAAGCCAGCTGTTCATCGTTTCAGGCTTTGAGGTAGCCGGAAGCTACGACCAGGCTCCTGAAAATGCGATCAAACTCGAGAATGCGGCAATCGTCGTCACAAAAGCAGAAGGCGAAACCTGCGAAAGATGCTGGGTTGTCACTCCGGAAGTCGGCAAGGTGGAAGAACATCCAACACTTTGCGAACGCTGTGCAACAGTTGTAAAAGAAAATTACTAATCCGTTATATGAAACTCCGGGTTTTCGAACCCGGAGTTTTTTTATCATGTCAAATATCTTCCTGCTCCGGGAATTCCTGCAGTTCATGTTAAAACTTTAACTGAGTCAGCAAATGGCAACGGGAAATAATAGCTGTAAACAGGAACGGGGGCAGAAATATGGAAGGTAATCTTGATTACATTTACAACGAGCTCCGCGAAACAAGAATAGAATTGTTAACGTACCTGAACTATAGTCAAAGTGATGTTAGGATTTTACATTATATCAAGGATGAACTTCGCGATATCGAAGCAGCACTGGAAAAAATCGAAAATGGCGAATATGGAATATGTGAAATATCCGGAGAATACCTGCCATATGAGTTTTTGCAGACCATCCCAACAGCCAGGTCTGCAGGAGAATTGGCGCAAATAGAACAATACTGCCGGAAACCGATTTACTCGTGATGGGTTCGTGGCAATCCCTATGAAATTCACGAGTTGAAAGCTGGAAATTGGAAAAAATCAGTGAAAATTTCCAAGTCGCCAATAAAAATCGGTTTTCGCCAATAAACTGTGCATTATCGCCAATAAAATAAATTTTCCGCCAATAAAACATTGAAAATCGCCAATAAAAATATTTTTTCGCCAATAAACAAACCGTAATTTAATTTCTGGGAAAATCGAGATAAAAACCTCCAGTTTCCAACTGAATATTTCAATTTGCATATGTTAAACCAGTGTAGAATGCGAGCAACAATACTAAAACTGATAAAATCTGTAGTTTTGACCGCAGATGTGCTAAAATGCAAAGGTGATATATGAATTGCTTTTGATGTGGAGGGTACCTTTGTGTTTTATTACATAATTGCGCTGTTTGTTATTTTGCTTGATCAGATTACTAAATGGTTAATTGTTAAAAACATGGAGCTTGGAGATAGCATAAAGGTCATTGAGAATTTCTTGTACATCACTTCTCACCGCAACCGTGGGGCTGCATGGGGAATCCTGCAGGGGCAAATGTGGTTCTTTTATGTCATTACCATCGCAGTGGTGATTGGCCTTGTCATTTATATTCAAAAGGCAGCGAAAGGCAAACTGCTGCTGGGAGTTTCGCTTGGTTTCATGCTTGGCGGGGCAATAGGTAATTTTATCGACAGGGTATTCCGGAAAGAAGTAGTTGATTTCGTCAACACATATATTTTTGGTTACGATTTCCCTATTTTCAATATCGCGGATTCTGCTCTTGTCATTGGAGTGGGTCTGTTGATGATTGATATGATCAGGGAAGAGAGAGAGGCGAAAAGGAAAGCTTATGGAGAAAATGGAACACATCATCAGTGAGGAACAGGCTGGTGACAGAATAGATAAAGTCGTTTCAACATTGGATTCTGAATGGTCAAGAAGCCAGGTCCAGCAATGGATCAAGGAAGGCAATGTACTTGTAAATGGAACCCAGGTAAAAACAAACTATAAATGCAGCCTGGATGACAAACTGGAAATCGTCATTCCTGAACCAGAAATCCTTGACGTCATTCCTGAAGAGATGGATCTTGAAATTTATTATGAGGACCATGATGTCCTTGTAGTAAACAAGCCAAAAGGAATGGTGGTTCATCCTGCACCAGGCCATATGACGGGCACGCTTGTAAATGGTCTGATGGCACATTGCAAAGATTTGTCTGGAATCAATTGTGTATTGCGCCCCGGTATCGTCCACCGGATTGACAAGGATACATCAGGCCTGCTGATGGTCGCTAAAAATGACATGGCACATGAAAGCCTAGTGAACCAGCTTGTTGCCAAATCGGTAACCCGAAAATACAAAGCGCTCGTCCATGGAAATATCCCGCATGACCATGGCACAATCGACGCGCCGCTCGGACGTGATTCAAAAGACCGCCAGAGCATGACAGTTGTCGATAATGGGAAAAATGCTGTCACACACTTTAATGTGCTCGAACGGTTCCAGGACTTCACCTTGGTTGAGTGCCAGCTTGAAACAGGAAGGACTCACCAGATTCGTGTCCACATGAAATACATCGGTTATCCGCTTGCCGGGGATCCGAAATATGGTCCGAAAAAGACGCTAGAGCTTGGCGGACAGGCATTGCATGCCGGCCTCCTTGGGTTTGACCACCCGAGAACAGGCGAATATCTTGAATTTGAAGCGCCGATTCCTGACTATTTCACGGAGCTTTTAAATCAATTAAGAGAAAATCGTTGACAAAGTTCAACAAGTATCTTAAGATGACTATAGTTTAATAAGTCCTTTAAAGACAGTCCCGTGAGGCTGAGAAGGAAACGGATCTGCAACAGGCATTATTCTATGCCTCGATGCAATTTACACTACACGTTTACCCTCTTGCCCGAACTGGCAGGAGGGTTTTTTACTTAAATCCGTTTTCAAACCATAGAAAGAGAAGGAGTGAAAACAAATGTCCGAAAAAGCGGTTGTCCTGGACAACCAGGGAATTCGCCGGGCGTTGACGAGGATCGCCCATGAAATCATTGAAAGAAACAAAGGGATCGAACATTGTGTCCTGGTTGGCATCCGCACGAGAGGAATTTATATAGCCAATCGGCTGGCAGAGAGAATCCGCGAGATTGAAGGGGCGGAAATGCCGGTAGGTGAACTTGATATCACTCTGTACCGCGATGACTTGACCACGAAAACCATTGACATGGAGCCTGAAGTAAAAGGCTCGGATATTCCGGTGGACGTATCAAATAAAAAGGTGATCCTAGTTGACGATGTACTCTATACAGGCAGGACAGTCCGTGCCGCAATGGATGCGCTGATTGACATCGGTCGTCCGGCGACCATCCAGCTTGCAGTCCTGGTTGACAGAGGTCACAGGGAGCTGCCGATCAGGGCAGACTTTGTAGGAAAAAACATCCCGACCTCAAGTTCGGAAAAAATTGTGGTTGAACTGCAGGAAGTGGATGAAGAAGACCGCGTAAGCATTTTTGAAAAATAAATAGTGCCCTTTTAATAACAGTCCAGAGAGGCTGGAAAGGGGGAGCGCAACGCCGATGGCTTTGTGCGGGCTTTTTTACCCACCCTCTTTGCATCCACTCACTGGCAAAGAGGGTTTTTCTTTTTATAAAAGAAAGGGGATATTACAGATGAATACAAAACCAATCCTGGATATAAAAGACGTACCATCACCTTTTCAATGGGTGACACTAAGCCTTCAGCACTTATTCGCCATGTTTGGCGCTACAATCCTTGTACCTTATCTTGTGGGCTTAAGCCCGGCAATCGCCTTGATCTCAAGCGGACTTGGGACGATCGCCTTCCTGATCATCACAAAATTCCAGGTTCCAGCTTACCTGGGGTCCTCCTTCGCTTTTATCGCACCCGTCATCGCAGCCAAAGCAGGCGGCGGACCGGGAGCAGCCATGGTCGGGACCTTCCTTGCCGGCCTTGTATATGGAATCGTCGCTTTAATCATCAAGAAAGCAGGCTATCGCTGGATCATGAAGTTGTTGCCGCCTGTAGTTGTAGGCCCGGTTATCATCGTAATTGGACTTTCATTAGCTGGTACTGCAGTTAGCATGGCAATGAATAACCCTGGAACGAATGAGTACAGCTTGATCCACTTCTCTGCTGCACTTGTGACGCTTGCCGCAACAATCGTCTTCTCGATTTATGGAAAAGGAATGCTGAGCATGGTTCCGATCTTAGGGGGAATCGTAGTCGGATATCTATATTCCCTCTCGATTGGGATTGTAGACTTCAGCGGTGTAAAAGCAGCAAAAGTATTTGAAATGCCAGATTTCATCTTCCCGTTTGTAGATTATGATATAAGCATCAGCTTGAAACTTGTCCTTCTGATGGTACCAGTCGCAATCGTAACTCTATCTGAACACATTGGCCATCAGCTTGTGTTAAGCAAGGTTGTCGGCAAAGACTATATAAAAGAACCAGGCCTTCACCGTTCGATCATGGGTGATGGTATGGCAACGATGATTTCCGGCTTGATCGGCGGCCCACCAAAAACGACTTACGGCGAAAACATCGGTGTGCTGGCAATCACAAGAGTATATAGTGTCTATGTCCTGCTTGGAGCGGCAATCATCGCGACAGTATTCGGCTTCATCGGTAAAATCACAGCGCTGATCAGCTCGATTCCAACACCAGTTATGGGCGGAGTATCCATCCTGTTGTTCGGGATCATTGCATCATCAGGATTAAGAATGCTGGTTGACAGCAAAATCGATTTTGGCAACACACGTAACCTTGTCGTCTCATCAGTCATCCTTGTAATCGGGATTGGCGGAGCATTCATCAAGGTAAATGAAAACTTCGAAATTCATGGCATGGCTTTAGCGGCTTTGGTAGGTGTCATCCTGAACCTTGTCCTGCCTGGACGTCCAGAGATCCAGGAAGATATGTTCGAACTTGAATCTGAAAAAAAAACTGAGTTAAAGAACGATGTAGCATAGTTCCACCTTTTAAAAAGGTCCAGAGAGGCTTAAAAGGGTGTTATGAGCGAACCGGCTTATTTCAGCGTATACTTAAACACGCATTCATGCGGTTTTATGCCGGAAAGTTCATGTAAAAGCACCCTGTTGAATTCAACAGGGTGCTTTTTTTGCAAATAGAGGGGAGGATCAAGCATGAAATGGGATCTGCTGACAACATCAAAGCTGAGAATAGATGAAATAGAGGGAATTCTAAAGAGCGCAACGGGCTTTGCCAGGGGGGAAATCTGGCAGCCAAAAGGAAGGGTTTTTATCAGTAATTTGTTTTTTGAACCGAGCACCAGGACAAAATCAAGTTTTGAAATGGCCGAACGCAAATTGGGTCTCGAGGTTATTCCATTTGAGGTGCAGACATCCAGCGTTTTAAAAGGCGAGACATTGTATGACACAGTCAGGACACTCGAGGCGATTGGAACGGATGCCGTCGTGATCAGGCATAGTGCTGATAATTATTTTGCAGAACTGGAAAAGGGCATATCCATCCCGGTCATTAATGCCGGCGATGGCAAAGGTCATCATCCAACACAATCATTGCTTGACCTGATGACCATTCAGCAGGAATTCGGAAGCTTCTCAGGGTTGAAAGTAGCAATCATCGGGGATATCCTTCACAGCCGGGTGGCACGGTCCAATGCTGATGCGCTTGTGAGGCTCGGAGCCAGGATTATTTTTTCAGGGCCTGAAAGCTGGGTGGACATTCATGAACTTCCGCAAGCCTGCGAGTATATGGAAGTGGATGATGCAGTACGTGTGGCTGATGTTGTGATGCTGCTCCGCGTCCAGCATGAACGCCATGACGGAAAGCTCCTTTTTGAGAAAAATGACTACCATAATCGCTTCGGCTTAACGCTGGAACGAGAAAAGCAGATGAAAAGAGAAAGTATCATTCTCCATCCAGCACCGGTCAATCGCGGTGTAGAAATTGCAGACGGATTAGTGGAGTGTTCTAAATCGAGGATCTTCAAGCAGATGGAAAATGGTGTCTACATAAGAATGGCAGTGTTGAAAAGGGCACTTGAAAAAAGAAATGGGGGAATGGAAGATGTCAATGCTAATCAAAAATGGCAAACTGCTTACTGAGAACGGGTTTGAAAATGTTGAGATTCTAATAGAAAACGGAAAAATCTTAAAGGTTGAACCTCAAATCTCAATAGAAGCAGAAGAAATCATTGATGCAGACGGAAAGCTGCTGGCACCAGGACTGGTGGACCTCCATATACACCTTCGCGAGCCAGGCGGTGAAAAGAAAGAAACGATTGCAACCGGGACACTTGCAGCAGCGAAAGGCGGATTTACCACCGTTGCCGCCATGCCGAACACAAGACCCGTACCGGACAGTAAAGCCCAGATGGAATGGCTGCAGGAAAGGATACAGGAAACTGCTTCAGTTAGGGTGTTGCCATATGCTTCGATCACTGTCCGAGAACTGGGCCAGGAGCTCACCAATTTCGCTGAACTGAAAGAAGCAGGTGCCTTCGCACTGACTGATGACGGAGTAGGAGTCCAATCAGCAGGAATGATGCTTGAAGCGATGAAAAGGGCTGCAAAGCTTGATATGGCTGTCGTCGCTCATTGTGAGGACAATACACTGATCAACAAAGGCTCGCTTCATGAGGGAAAAAAAGCTGCAGAGCTTGGCATCAACGGAATCCCATCAGTATGCGAGTCAGTTCATATCGCCAGGGATATCCTTCTTGCTGAAGAAGCGGGCTGCCATTACCATGTCTGCCATATCAGCACGAAGGAATCTGTCAGGGCAGTGCGCGATGCAAAACGGTACGGCATCAAGGTTACTGCAGAAGTAACTCCACACCATTTGATTTTGAGTGAAGAGGATATACCAGGGAATGATGCCAATTTTAAAATGAACCCTCCGCTAAGGAGCAAAGCCGACCAGGAAGCACTGATTGAAGGATTGCTGGATGGCACGATCGATTTTATCGCTACAGACCACGCGCCGCATACCAGCGGGGAAAAAGCAGAAGGAATTGAACTTGCGCCATTCGGGATTGTCGGCCTGGAGACAGCATTCCCGCTCTTATACACACATCTTGTTGAAAAAAAGGTCCTTACACTAAAGGAACTGATTGACTTTTTGACCATCAAGCCTGCAAAAGCATTCGGGCTGCCATATGGGGAGTTGAAGCCTGGTGCACCTGCAGATATCGTTCTGATTGATCTCGATCAGGAAAAAGAGATTAATCCAGATGAATTTTTATCAAAAGGAAAGAACACACCATTCGGCGGCTGGAACTGCAAGGGCTGGCCAGTACTGACAATTGCTGAAGGAAAAATAGTCTGGGAAAAGGGAGTTGTTAAGGCATGAAGAAGCAGCTGATATTGGAAGATGGAACGGTTTTTGTGGGAGAAGGCTTTGGAAGTGAAACTCAGACGACAGGAGAGGTTGTTTTCAATACTGGTATGACCGGCTATCAGGAAATCCTGTCTGACCCATCCTACTGCGGCCAAATCGTGACATTGACCTATCCCTTGATTGGAAATTACGGAATCAATAGGGATGATTTTGAGTCGATCAATCCTGCAGTCCAGGGATTAATCGTTAAAGAGAATGCCGAATTCCCTTCTAACTGGCGTGCTGAACTGTCATTGCACGATTACCTTAAAATGAAAAACATTCCGGGAATTGCCGGGATCGATACAAGGAAACTGACAAAAATCATTCGCCAGCACGGAACGTTGAAAGGCATGATTTGCGGTATTGAAGAGAATGCCGAAGAGATTGTTGCAAAATTGAAAATGAAAAACCTGCCAAATGACCAGGTGAAGCAGGTATCAACAAAAACACCTTATCCAAGCCCAGGCCGCGGACATAGAGTTGTCCTGGTTGATTTCGGGCTGAAGCACGGGATTTTGAGAGAATTGAATAAAAGAAACTGTGATGTGATTGTCGTTCCATACAATACGACTGCCGAAGAAATTCTCAGCCTTAGTCCTGATGGCATCATGCTTTCAAACGGACCTGGGGACCCAAAGGACGTCCCGGAAGCAATCGAAATGATCCAGGGTTTGCTCGGCAAGGTGCCGCTGTTTGGAATCTGCCTTGGCCATCAGCTGTTCGCGCTTGCTTGCGGAGCCAATACCGAGAAAATGAAATTCGGCCATCGAGGTTCGAACCATCCGGTGAAAGATATACGGACAGGGAGGGTCGCGCTGACATCCCAAAACCATGGATATACGGTAAAAGAAGATTCAGTAACAGGAACAGAACTGGAGATCACCCATATTGCCCTTAATGATGGCACAATCGAAGGGCTTTCCCACAAAAATGTGGCGGCATTCACTGTACAATATCATCCGGAGGCATCACCAGGACCGGAGGATGCAAACGGATTGTTCAATCAATTCATGGAGTTAGTTGAAGCAGAAAAAAAGGAGGTTGTCGCACATGCCAAAGCGTAAAGATGTACAGACAATTTTAGTTATAGGTTCAGGGCCAATCATCATCGGCCAGGCGGCGGAATTCGATTATGCAGGCACACAGGCATGCATCGCATTAAGGGAAGAAGGCTACAAGGTCATCCTTGTCAACTCCAATCCGGCGACAATCATGACGGACACGGAAATTGCCGATGTTGTATACATAGAACCCCTTACACAGGAGTTTGTATCAAGGATCATCCGCAAGGAGCGCCCGGATGCAATCCTTCCGACCCTTGGCGGGCAGACCGGCTTGAACCTGGCTGTCGAACTGGCCAATTCAG
Source organism: Mesobacillus sp. AQ2 (assembly GCF_030122805.1). Classification (NCBI taxonomy): domain Bacteria; kingdom Bacillati; phylum Bacillota; class Bacilli; order Caryophanales; family Bacillaceae; genus Mesobacillus; species Mesobacillus sp. AQ2. The sequence goes on from NZ_CP126080.1 coordinate 1,773,465, forward strand.
GAGTATTGGATGAATGCGGCGTACAAATCCTCGGAACCAAACTTGAAGCAATCAACCAGGCTGAGGACAGGGAGCTGTTCAGGAATCTGATGAACGAGCTTGGGCAGCCGGTTCCGGACAGCGAAATCATCCATAGCCTTGAAGAGGCATATGCATTCGTAGAAAGTATCGGCTACCCCGTGATCGTCCGTCCCGCTTTCACAATGGGAGGAACTGGCGGCGGAATCTGCAGCAATGAAAAAGAATTGATTGAAATCGTGACAAGCGGAATTAAAAACAGCCCGGTAGGACAATGCCTGCTCGAGAAAAGCATTGCCGGATTCAAGGAAATTGAGTATGAAGTGATGCGCGACAGCAATGATAATGCCATTGTAGTCTGCAATATGGAGAATTTCGATCCGGTTGGCGTCCACACAGGGGATTCAATCGTTGTCGCACCTAGCCAGACATTGAGTGACCGTGAATACCAGCTGCTCAGGAACGCAAGCCTGAAAATCATCAGGGCACTTAAAATCGAGGGCGGCTGCAATGTACAGCTGGCGCTTGACCCAGACAGCTTCAATTACTATGTAATCGAGGTGAACCCACGTGTCAGCCGGTCGTCCGCACTGGCTTCCAAGGCGACAGGATACCCGATTGCCAAGCTGGCTGCAAAGATCGCGATAGGGTTGACACTCGATGAAATGCTGAATCCGGTCACAGGTAAAACATATGCCTGCTTTGAACCGGCACTGGATTATGTCGTAACAAAAATTCCGCGCTGGCCATTCGATAAGTTCGAATCCGCCAACCGAACACTGGGTACGCAAATGAAAGCCACCGGCGAAGTCATGGCAATCGGCAGAAACTTTGAGGAGTCTTTGCTAAAAGCAATCCGTTCACTTGAGGCGGACGTCACCCATCTTTCACTGAATAATAAAGATGAAATCGATGATGAACTGCTTGAAAAAAGGATCCGCAAAGCAGGGGATGAGCGACTGTTTTATCTTGCGGAAGCGATCAGAAGAGGTATCACCATCGAAACGCTGCACAGCTGGAGCAAAATCGACTTATTCTTCCTATATAAATTAGAGAGATTAATAGCTTTCGAAAAGGAGCTGTCGGCACAGCCATTCGAGCTCGAAACAGCCAGGACCGCGAAACAAAAAGGCTTTGCCGATAAGGTCATCGCCAAACTGTGGAAGGTGACAGAAAAAGAAGTATACCAATGGCGCATAGATAATGGGCTGACTCCTGTCTTTAAAATGGTCGACACTTGTGCGGCTGAATTCGAATCTGGAACTCCATACTTCTATGGTACCTACGAGGAAGAGAATGAGTCGATCGTGACGGAAAAGCCAAGCGTCATCGTACTGGGGTCCGGTCCAATCAGGATTGGTCAGGGAATCGAATTCGACTATGCTACCGTCCACTCTGTCAAAGCTATAAAAGAGGCAGGCTATGAAGCAATCATCGTCAATAATAACCCGGAAACGGTATCTACCGATTTCAGCATCTCTGATAAATTGTACTTCGAACCACTAACAATTGAAGACGTCATGAACATCGTGAACCTGGAGAAACCGATTGGCGCTGTCGTCCAATTCGGGGGCCAGACAGCTATCAATCTAGCTTCGAAGCTGGTGGACAGAGGGGTTAAAATACTTGGCACAAGCCTTGAGGACCTAGACCGTGCAGAGGACAGAGACAAGTTTGAATATGCTCTTTCAGACCTGAACATTCCGCTGCCAAAAGGAAGCACAGCAAAATCAGTAAAAGAGGCAGCCGCAATAGCAGCGGAAATTGGTTACCCAGTCCTCGTCCGCCCATCCTATGTACTTGGCGGCAGAGCAATGGAAATCGTCTACAAAGAAGAAGAGCTGCTTTTCTATATGAAAAATGCAGTAAAGGTAAATCCAGATTATCCGGTACTGATTGACCGTTACCTGACTGGAAAAGAAGTTGAAGTGGACGCGATTTCGGATGGCAAAAATGTATTGATTCCCGGGATCATGGAGCACATCGAGAGAGCCGGCGTCCACTCAGGTGATTCAATCGGAGTCTATCCGCCGCAAAGCCTGAGTGAAGAAGTAAAACAAAAGCTAGTATCCTATACAATCGACCTTGCAAGAGGACTAAACATCGTAGGCTTGCTGAATATCCAGTATGTAATCGCGAATGAAGAGGTTTTTGTTCTGGAAGTCAATCCGCGTTCAAGCAGGACGGTACCATTCCTGAGCAAGATCACGAATGTGCCGATGGCAAAAATCGCCACAAAAGTAATCCTTGGACAAAGCATTGAAGACCAGGGCTACCAGACTGGACTTGTACCAGAACAAGAGGGAGTGTTTGTCAAAGTACCGGTGTTCTCCTTTGAAAAACTGCGCCGCGTGGACATTACGTTAGGACCTGAAATGAAATCGACAGGTGAAGTAATGGGCAAGGATACAACGCTTGAAAAAGCTCTGTATAAAGGCATGATCGCTGCCGGAATGAAATTCAAGGAATTCGGGACTGTGCTGCTGACAGTGGCGGATAAAGATAAAGAAGAAGCACTGGCGTTAGCCAAAAGGTTCTCGAGCATCGGCTATCAGCTGATGGCTACCGAGGGCACGGCAAAATACCTGCAAAATAACGGAATCAAAGTCAAAACAGTCGGCAAGATTGGCTCTCCTGGCCAGAACCTGATTGATGTCATCCGTAAAGGGGAAGCTCAGATGGTCATCAATACGCTTACAAAAGGAAAACAGCCTGAACGCGACGGCTTCAGGATTCGCCGTGAATCAGTTGAAAATGGCGTGCCTTGCCTGACGTCCCTGGATACAGCAAAAGCGATTTTAAGAGTCATTGAATCTATGACTTTCTCAGCGGATGCCTTAAAGCCAATGGAGCAAGCCAAAGAAGGTGTCCTTTCATGATCAGGCAGGAAATCTGCAAAGTTGTCAGCAACAGGCAGATTGCCGACAATATCTTTGAACTTGTACTAAGCGGTGACCTTTCTGCCGAAATGGACCAGCCTGGACAGTTTGTTCATGTAAAAACTGGTGAAGGATTCGATCCGCTCTTGCGCCGCCCGATCAGCATTGCTTCAATCAATGATGGAACCTTCACAATCATATACAGGAGGCAGGGAAGAGGCACTTCCCTGCTTGCCGAAAGAACACCCGGGATGTCAGTCGATGTCCTCGGCCCGCTGGGAAATGGATTCCCGGTAACGGAGGCAAAGCCTGGGCAAACCGCAATCCTGGTTGGGGGCGGAGTGGGGGTCCCGCCGATGTACGAGTTGGCCAAACAGCTAGCCCAAAAAGGGGTAACAGTGATCAGCATTATCGGATTCCAATCAGCACATGCTGTTTTTTATGAAAAAGAACTGGGCGAATTTGGTGAAGTTTATGTCGCGACGGTTGATGGATCTCACGGCCGAGAAGGGTTTGTAACAGATATTCTTCAGGGCCAGGAAGCGGATATCATTTACGCTTGCGGTCCGACACCTATGCTAAGAGCCATCGAGAATGGAAACTATGCGGCGAAAACCTACCTGTCGCTCGAGGAACGGATGGGCTGCGGCATCGGCGCGTGCTTTGCCTGTGTTTGCCATACGAAGGACGATCTCAAAGGATTCTCATACAAAAAGGTTTGCAGCGACGGACCAGTATTTAAAGCAGGGGAGGTTGTCATATGAGTTCACTATCAATCGAGCTGCCTGGGCTTCTTCTGAAAAATCCAGTCATGCCTGCATCCGGCTGCTTCGGATTTGGCAGGGAGTTCAGCCAATTGTACGACCTGAGTCTGCTCGGGGCAATAATGATCAAAGCAACGACTCCCGAACCGCGCTTCGGAAATCCTACACCAAGGGTCGCGGAAACACCAGGCGGGATGCTGAATGCCATCGGCTTGCAAAACCCCGGCTTGGAAAAGGTGTTCAATGAGGAACTGCCCTGGCTCAGTGAATTCGATGTACCAATTATTGCAAACATAGCTGGTTCTACGGAGGATGATTACGTCGCTGTCGCTGAACAGCTGTCAAAGGCACCAAATGTTAAAGCGCTTGAATTGAATATCTCATGTCCGAATGTCAAAACTGGCGGAATCGCTTTTGGTACGGATCCTGAAATGGCAAAGGCACTGACAAAAAAGGTAAAAGAAGTGTCAGAAGTGCCTGTATATGTGAAGCTCTCCCCTAATGTTACTGACATCGTCAGTATCGCGAAGGCGGTTGAGAATGGCGGCGCTGACGGGATTACGATGATCAATACATTGCTTGGAATGAGAATTGACCTTTCAACTGGTCAGCCAATACTTGCGAATAAGACGGGAGGGTTATCCGGCCCATCTGTAAAACCAGTAGCCATCAGGATGATCTATGAGGTCAGCCAGCGCGTTTCCATCCCGATCATCGGCATGGGTGGCATCCAATCAGCAGAGGATGTGGTCGAATTTTTCCTTGCCGGAGCAAGCGCAGCGGCGGTTGGAACCCAGAATTTCGTTGATCCGTTTGTATGCCCGAAAATCATAGAAGAATTGCCCGAAATCCTGGAAAATCTAGGGGCAGAGCATATCTCAGAATTAACCGGGAGGAGCTGGAAGAAGAATGAAAGACTCGCTTATTATCGCCCTTGATTTTCCAAACAAAGGGCAGGTGCTGGATTTCCTTGAACCATTCAGAAATGAGCAGCTTTTTGTCAAGGTTGGAATGGAGCTCTTTTATTCTGAAGGACCGTCCATCATCGAGGAGTTAAAAAAGCAGAATCGCAAAATTTTCCTCGATTTGAAGCTTCATGACATCCCGAATACAGTAAAAAGTGCAATGAAGGTTCTTGCGGGTTTAGGCTGCGACCTTGTCAATGTCCACGCTGCTGGGGGTTCGGAAATGATGACAGCGGCGCTCGAAGGTCTGGATGCAGGCACACCATCAGGTCTAAAGCGTCCTGATTGCATTGCGGTTACACAGCTGACAAGCACATCTGAAGCCCAGGTCAATACAGAACAGCAAATCGGTGTTTCCTTACAGGAATCCGTGTTGAATTACGCAGAATTAGCCAAAAAATCAGGTTTGGATGGTGTTGTCTGTTCACCTCATGAAGCCGGCATGATTCATCACCGATTGGGATGGGAATTTCATACCGTGACACCGGGAATCCGTCCAGTGGAAAGCGGGAAGCAGGACCAGAAACGGACAGCCACCCCGGAGTTCGCCAGAGAACAAGGAATCTCGGCAATCGTTGTCGGCAGGCCAATCACCCGTGCTGCCAATCCGCTTGAGAGCTACCTTAAAATTAAAAGTGACTGGAAGGGTGTTAGAATATGAGAAAAGAAATTGCAGAATCCTTGCTTGAAATCGAAGCGGTAAGCTTACAGCCAGACAATCCATTCACATGGTCGTCAGGACTGAAATCACCCATATACTGTGACAACAGATTGACACTCTCTTATCCTGCTGTCCGCAGAATAGTGGCTAAAGGATTAAAGGATCTCATCGAGCAGCATTTCCCAGAGACTGAGATGGTTGCCGGAACAGCTACTGCTGGGATCCCTCACGCCGCCTGGGTAAGTGAACTGCTGGATCTTCCTTTGTGTTATGTACGTTCTAAAGCAAAGGGACATGGAAAAGGCAATCAGATTGAAGGCAAGGTGACGGAAGGACAGAAAGTAGTGGTTGTAGAGGATCTGATCTCAACTGGGGGCAGTGTAATCGAAGCCGTCCAGGCTTTGCGGAACGCAGGCTGTCAGGTGCTTGGAGTGGTCTCTATTTTTACATACGAACTGGCAAAAGGAGAACAGCAGCTGAAATCGTCTAATATAGAAGCATACTCATTGACAGATTTCAGTACACTGGCAAAAATCGCGGAACAAAAGGGACTGATAACGAAGGAGAACCTTAGCAGCCTGGAAGAATGGAAACAGGATCCGGCTGAATGGGGAACAGCTAAAAACTCTTGACCCTCGCAAAAAAAGAAGAGAACCTGCCGAGCTTGCCGGCAGGTTCTTTTGGGTCTACATTAAATTATAATAGTATTTTTGTGTGGATAACTACATATGGGTGTCTTAATCCAGCTCCAGCGCCTAGCCCCTCGAGACGTTTCAGTCCTGCCAATGAAGTCAAAGAACGACTTCACTGTCAGGCCCTCCAACGCTTGTCGGGGCTGAACAAGGCGCTTGCGCTTTTTGTTCTTCATTGCTTCAATTACAGGATCACATCTTCATCTGGTGTGACATAAACGGTCTGCTGCTGTTCGTAAATGACGAATCCTGGTTTGGCACCGGCCGGCTTCTTTACATGGCGAACCCGGGTGAAATCGACTGGAACAGAGCTTGAATTCCTTGCTTTACTGAAATAAGCGGCAATCTGGGCGGCCTCAAGGATGACATCTTCCGAAGGCTCTTTGCTTCGGATCACGACATGTGATCCTGGAATATCTTTTGTGTGCAGCCAGATTTCATCACGGGCTGCAACTTTGTTCGTTAAATAATCATTTTGCTTATTGTTTTTACCGACGAGGATTTCTGTTCCGTCAGTTGAATGATATTTTTCCAGGACAGGTTTCAGGTTCTGCTTATTCTTATTGCCCTTTTTCTGTCTCGCCCGGATATATCCGCCTTCAATCAATTCCTCCCTGATTTCTTCAATATCCTTTGGTGAAGCTGTTTCAACCTGCTGCAGCAGGGAATCGAAATAGGCCACCTCGTCCTGTGCCAGTTGAATTTGCTCCTTTACAATATTGACGGAGTTCTTGGCCTTCTGATACTTTGTGAAATATTTTTGCGCATTTTCAGATGGAGTCTTCCGCGGATCCAATGGTATGTTGATGGAAGCGCCGTTTTCATCATAATAATTCACGACCGAGATTTCTTTCATTCCCTTTTGGGCCATAAAAATATTCGCGGTCAGCAATTCTCCGTAAAGCTGGAACTGCTCGGCCTTTTTTGCATCCTCCAGTGTAGCTTCGAGCTTCTTGATTTTCTTCTCGTTCTTTTCTTTTTCATTCGCCAGCAGACGTTCCAGGTCATTTCCCTGCTGCTTGACCCTGTCGCGCTCAGCTTTTCCAAAATAAAAGCGATCAAGAAGCTGGCTCAGCGTTTCGAAAGATTTGGTCTCTCCCTGTAAATGTTCAAGAGGGAGCAGGTAAAAGGCTTCCTTATTGCTTCCATACGTTACAGCCGGCTTGTAATGATGATTTTTAATCTCTTCCATCAAGGCGGCGAAAGCCTTAGGGAGAGTTGTCCGGTTGACGAGCCCTGCCTTAAAGGCAATCTCTTTTGCCAGTACAGGAGAAACCCCGGCAAAATTTGCAACCAACTGCTTATCGATCTTTCCAGCGTTGAAATCAACCACCCTGAGGACATCTTCTTCCCCAGCCTCAAGCGGGTTCAGTTTTTCCTGTTGAGGAGGCATGATATATTCCTGGCCAGGCATGATCGCCCGGTGTGAATTCACGGCGAAAGAAATATGCTTGATGCTGTCAAGAATGATGTTCCTGTTCTTATCCACGATGATAATATTGCTGTGGCGCCCCATGACCTCAACAATCAGCTGTTTGTATGAAATATCACCGATTTCATTCCGTCCTTTCACCTCAAAAATAATCATTCGGTCAAGTCCTGCCTGCTTGATATCTTCGATGATGAATCCCTCCAGATGCTTGCGCAACAGCATACAGAACATTGGCGGCTCATTTGGATTATCATATTGCTCATTGGTGATCTGGACCCTTGCGTAGCTTGGATGAGCCGAGAGCAGCAGCTTATGGTTGACGCCATTCGCTCTCACCGCAAGAATGATTTCGTTTTTATATGGCTGGTGTATTTTATTGATTCTTCCTCCTTTAAGCAGGGAGGAAAGTTCATGTGTAATCGCTCTTGTAAACAATCCGTCAAATGACATTTGAATTACATCCTTTTCTATTATCTGGCATGCTGGGTATAAGCGGGTATTCTGTCTAGCTTGTGCAAAGCTATTGGCGCCCAAAAACGGTTGATTTTCGAAAAAGAAGTCACCAATACCGTTTGGAATTAGCGAGTTAACTTCATGTTTCTTATTGTCCAGCTAAGGCTCCTAGCCCCTCGAGACGTTTCGGTCCGCCCAATGAAGTCAAAGAGCGACTTCACTGGTCGGCCCTCCAACGCTTGTCGGGTCTGACCAAGGCGCTTCCGCTTTTCTTTATCCAGCTCCAGCGCCTAGCCCCTCGAGACGTTTCGGTCCGCCCAATGAAGTCAAAGAGCGACTTCACTGGTCGGTCCTCCAACGCTTGTCGGGTCTGACCAAGGCGCTTCCGCTTTTATATTGTCCAGCTACGGCTCCTAACTCCTCGAGACGCTTGTCCAGTGTCGCCTCCTAGAAACTCCGAAACTTCAACTCCGCCGGCAGAAGCAAAAAGCGCTTCTTTGTCGGTGTCTCCAGTTTCTGCGTTTCTGGACAGTCGGCTATACTTTTCGGTTTCGGTCCTGACAATGAAGTCAAAGAACGACTTCACTGTCAGGCCCTCCAGCGCTTGTCGGAGTTGGACAGTCGCCTTCGCTTTTCTTTATCCAGCTCCAGCGCCTAGCCCCTCGAGACGTTTCGGTCCGCCCAATGAAGTCAAAGAGCGACTTCACTGGTCGGCCCTCCAACGCTTGTCGGGGCTGACCAAGGCGCTTCCGCTTTTATATCTACAAACATCTTATCATTTTTTTGGACAGGGCTGAATAAGCTTTCTTTAGAGTAGGACAAACAAGGAGGAAGTGTGATGGCCCCATGAAGTTCCATGAAATGAATGAACAAGAAATTGCTAGTGCCTTAAGAACAGATTTTACAGAAGGATTGGATGAAAAGGAAGTAAAACGCAGACGTGATCAGCATGGGTATAATGCTCTGGCGGAAGGCGAAAAGCAATCCGCCCTGTTATTATTCTTCAGCCAGTTCAAGGATTTTATGGTGCTAGTCCTTTTAGCGGCAACGTTAATATCAGGCCTTCTTGGTGAGATGGTTGATGCAATAGCGATCATTGCCATCATACTGGTTAATGGCATCCTGGGATTTTTCCAGGAAAGGAAGGCGGAGAAGTCACTCGATGCCTTAAAGGAACTTTCTGCACCTCAGGTACATGTATTAAGGGAAAGGGAATGGGTGAAGATTCCTTCAAAGGATGTCGTGCCAGGAGATGTCCTGAAATTCTCAAGCGGGGACAGGATTGGCGCGGATATTCGGCTGATTGAATCCTGGAGTCTTGAGATTGAAGAGTCAGCACTTACTGGTGAATCAGTTCCGGTTCAGAAAAGCACCACACCATTAAGGATTCCGAATCCGGGACTTGGCGATATGGAAAATATGGCGTTCATGGGCACGATGGTCACAAGAGGAAGCGGTACCGGGGTGGTCGTTGCTACGGGAATGAAAACGGCAATGGGGCAAATTGCTGATTTGCTGCAAACCGCTGAAGCACAGGAAACACCTCTGCAGCGCAGACTTGAACAGTTAGGGAAAATCCTGATAACAGCAGCGCTCTTCCTGACATTGCTCGTTGTTGGGATTGGTGTTCTTCAAGGCCATGATCTGTATACCATGTTCCTTGCAGGAGTCAGCCTGGCCGTGGCAGCGATTCCAGAGGGTCTTCCGGCCATCGTAACCGTTGCATTGTCACTGGGTGTCCAGAGGATGATCAGAAAGAATGCAATCGTGCGGAAATTACCTGCAGTGGAGACGCTTGGCTGTGCATCTGTCATTTGCTCGGATAAGACGGGAACGATGACGCAAAACAAAATGACGGTGACCCATTTATGGAGCGGCAGCAAAACCTGGCGAGTTGATGGGGTTGGTTATTCCCCGACAGGATTGTTTTTCCATAAAGACAAAAGCATTGATCCACAGAGAGAAAAATCACTTCAGCAGCTGCTGACCTTCGGAATGCTTTGCAATCATGCCGAGATGATTGAGAAAGAAGGGGAGTATACCATCGATGGTGATCCAACCGAGGGGGCACTGCTGGTTGCCGCGATGAAAGCAGGGTTTAGGAAAAACCTCCTGCTCGAGCAATTTGAAATTGTCAATGAGTTTCCCTTCGATTCCAAACGGAAAATGATGAGCATGATTGTTAAAGATAAAACAGGCAGAAAGTTTGCTGTTGTAAAGGGAGCACCGGATGTCCTGATTGGACTAAGTGAATCCATTCTCTGGGATGAAAGGCAGCAAAGGTTAACGAAGGAATTGAGTGCAAAAGTCCAGGGAGCGATTGATGAATTGGCAGGTAACGCATTAAGGACTATTGCAATCGCGTTCAAGCCAATTCCTCAGGGGACGGTGATCCTCCATGAAAACGAAGCTGAAAAAGACTTGACCTTCATCGGGCTGCAGGGAATGATCGATCCGCCTCGCCCCGAAGTGAAAACGGCTGTAAAAGAATGCCGGGATGCAGGAATCAAAACCGTCATGATTACTGGTGACCATGTCATCACAGCAAAGGCGATCGCTAAACAGCTGGGGATTTTATCAAAAGACAGCAAAGTGATAGAAGGCAAAGCGTTATCCGAGATGTCAGTTTCAGAGCTCGAGGATATCGTAGACGATGTTTCGGTCTTTGCCCGAGTATCACCGGAGCATAAATTAAAAATCGTAAAGGCACTGCAAAACAGAGGGCATATCGTCGCGATGACTGGGGATGGAGTTAATGATGCACCGGCCATCAAAGCGGCGGATATCGGTGTGGCGATGGGAATCACGGGTACCGATGTAGCGAAAGAAGCTTCATCTCTGGTACTCCTGGACGATAACTTTGCCACCATCAAAGCAGCTATCAAAGAAGGCCGGAATATCTATGAGAATATCAGGAAGTTCATCCGCTATCTTCTTGCCTCGAATGTTGGCGAGATTTTGGTCATGCTATTCGCAATGATCATGGGATTGCCGCTGCCGCTCGTTCCGATTCAAATCCTCTGGGTGAATCTGGTTACAGATGGCCTGCCTGCAATGGCTCTAGGTCTTGACCAGCCCGAGGACGATGTGATGAAGAGGAATCCTCGTCATCCTAAGGAAGGTGTCTTTTCGCGCGGGTTAGGGTGGAAGGTCGTTTCCCGTGGTTTCTTGATTGGACTGATGACATTGATCGCATTCATCGTCGTATATAAAAGGAACCCGGATGAACTCATCTACGCCCAGACGATTGCCTTCACAACACTTGTCATGGCGCAGCTGATCCATGTGTTTGACTGCAGAAGCGAAAAATCGATCTTTGCCCGTAATCCATTTGGAAACAAATATTTGGTTTGGGCAGTAATCTCTTCGCTGGTTATGGTCCTTGGAGTCATCTATTCACCAGTCTTGCAGCCAATCTTCCATACTGTCCCGATCCTGCTGACTGACTGGCTGTTGATTATAGGCTTATCTGCCGTTCCAACATTTTTGCTTGCCGGAACATTTTTTGCAAGAAAAACAAAGAGAAATATGATATAATCCGTTAGGTAATAGAGAAGACTCTATTGCCTTTCTTTTTTTTTACATATATTACCCGTTCCATGGGTCAACAGGAAACTCGACTTTTTGGAGAGATTGGATGTGTCTGGAATGGTCGTCAGTATGACTGGGTTTGGCAGGGGCAAGGCAGAATCTGAACGTTGCAGTGTCACGGTTGAGGTGAAAACGGTCAATCACCGTTTTTGTGAATTTCATATTCGAATGCCGCGGCAGCTCCTGAAAACAGAAGAAAAAATCAAGAAGAAACTTGGCGAACATATTAAAAGAGGGCGAGTCGAAGTATTTGTCACTTTGGAAGGCGAAGGGATCGTCAGCCGAAGGGTACATATTGACTGGGAGGCCCTTGACGAATTTGTCGATAACATATCCGAAATTAAAAACAGGTACAGTTTAGCTGGAGACTTAGAAATCCGTGATATTGTCAGCAGGGAGGACATCATCCATATTGAAGAAAGGGAAGCAGAGAATGAGGAGCTGGATCTGCTTGTTCTATCTGCAGTCGAAGAGGCCGGCCTTAAGCTTGTAGAAATGCGCAGGCTTGAAGGTGCAGCCCTTCACAAGGATGTCTTGCAATATATAAGTCTGATGTCAAATCATATTTTGCGTGTTAAGCAATTTGCTCCCGATGTTGTGGACCAGTACCGTGAGAGGCTAAGAAAGAAGATGGCTGATTTCATGGAAGGCAATGCAGGGGATGACAGGATCATGACAGAAGCAGCCTTTTTTGCAGATAAAGCAGATATAAGCGAAGAAATTGCCAGGCTGGAAAGTCATGTTTGCCAATTCACCGAAATCCTGAAGGTGGATGAGCCGCTGGGAAGGAAGCTGGATTTCCTGCTTCAGGAAATGAACCGAGAGGTCAACACGATTGGATCCAAAGCGAATGATTCAAAGATTGCCAGGGAAGTTGTCGAGATGAAAAGCCTCCTTGAAAAGGTTAAGGAACAAGTACAAAATATAGAGTAGCGTTTAGAAAGGGCCTTGCAGGGCCAAAATAATTAACTGATGATTGGGGGACCATCATGGCAATTAAGCTTATCAATATAGGCTTCGGCAATATTGTTTCAGCAAACAGAATCATTTCAATCGTAAGTCCTGAATCAGCTCCGATTAAACGGATCATCCAGGATGCACGTGATCGTGGATCTTTAATAGATGCTACATATGGAAGAAGGACCAGGGCTGTCATCGTCATGGACAGCGACCATGTCATTCTCTCTGCGGTACAGCCGGAAACAGTGGCACACCGCTTGAATGACAGAGATGATATTATTGATGAAGGGTAGGACGTGTTCATGCAGGAAAAAGGATTGTTGATTGTGCTTTCAGGACCTTCCGGGGTTGGTAAAGGAACGGTCCGGAAAGAGTTGTTTTCCCAGCCGGATACCGCTTTTGAATACTCTGTGTCCGCGACAACGCGGCTTCCGCGGGAAGGAGAACGGAATGGAGTAGATTATTTCTTCAAAACAAGGGAAGAATTTGAAGAGATGATCAGGGAGGACCAATTGCTTGAGTTTGCAGAATTTGTAGGCAATTACTATGGCACTCCTGTTGAGTACGTCCGTGAAACTCTTGATGCAGGGAAAGATGTTTTCCTTGAAATAGAAGTTCAGGGAGCGAGCCAGGTAAGGAGGAAATTCCCCGAAGGCCTGTTCATTTTCCTTGCGCCGCCCAGCCTTTCAGAACTGGAGAACCGGATCGTGACTAGGGGCACTGAGACGGAGGATATCATCAAAGGCAGGATGAAAGCTGCAAGAGATGAGCTTGAAATGATGGAATTATATGATTATGTTGTTGAAAACGACCAGGTCGAGAGAGCAGCCGCACGTGTCAAATCGATTGTCGTAGCTGAGCACTGCCGCAGGGAACGAGTTCAACATCGTTATAAAAAAATGCTGGAGGTAGATTAAATGCTTTATCCTTCTATTGATTCTTTAATGACAAAAATTGATTCGAAATATTCTTTGGTATCTGTTGCAGCCAAGCGTGCACGCAGCATGCAGGTTCATATGGACCCGAAAATCGACAAGTATGTTTCCAACAAATTCGTTGGAAAAGCACTTGAAGAAATCAACGCTGAAAAGCTTCACTTCAAAACAGCCGGAAGCCACGAAGAGCTCAATATCAACGAATAACACCGCGATAACAACCTATTTATTGGGTTGTTATTTTTTTTGTTTTTCAAAAGTTTGAAGTGGATTAATCTTGCCTATTTCATGCTTATTAAGTGAAAAAATGTTATAGTTCTATCATAATGATAGATTGTTATAAAATGGGGGTTCTCTGACATGCTGAACGGTAAAAAGATTCTATTGTGCGTAACCGGCGGGATTGCTGTATATAAAGGCGCTGCGCTGACAAGCAAGCTGACCCAGGCTGGCGCAGAGGTAAAAGTAATCCTGAGTGAATCAGCAGCGAAATTTGTCACTCCGCTCACGTTCCAGGCGTTGTCCAGAAGTGAGGTTTATACCGATACATTCGACGAAAAAAATCCTGAAAATATCGCGCATATCCATTTAGCGGATTGGGCAGATCTGATTATCGTTGCCCCGGCTACTGCCAACATCATCGGCAAGCTGGCAAACGGAATTGCCGATAATATGATTTCGACAACATTGCTGGCGGCGACTGCTCCGGTATGGATAGCTCCGGCCATGAATGTGCATATGTACCAGCATCCGGCCGTGACAAAGAATATGGAAACGCTCAGGAGCTTTGGATATGAATTCATTGAACCAGGTGAAGGCTATCTGGCATGTGGATACACAGGGAAAGGCCGCCTGGAGGAACCGGAGACGATTGTAGAGCGCGCCAGTCAGTTTTTCAAAACAGAAAGCGGGGAACTTTCCGGTAAGACTGTTTTGATTACTGCGGGGCCAACGAGGGAAAAAATCGATCCAGTCCGGTTCCTGACCAATCATTCAACCGGAAAAATGGGTTATGCGATTGCCGGTGAAGCGGTAAAGATGGGGGCTAAAGTCATCCTTGTTTCCGGCCCGGTTTCCCTTATTCCGCCAAAAGGAGCAGAGCTGATTAAAGTTGAAAGTGCCGAAGAGATGTACAACGCCGCACTTGAAAATTTCGCGGAAACGGATGTCCTGATCGGAACTGCTGCCGTAGCAGATTACCGGCCTAAATATACTTTTGAAGAAAAAATGAAGAAAAAAGAAGGCGACCAGGCACTCGAGCTAGAACGGACGCAGGATATTCTTTTTGAACTAGGGCAAAGAAAAGCAGCTCAGGTCATTGTTGGATTTGCAGCGGAAACCAATGATATCGAAAAGCATGCTATGGGCAAGCTTACCCGGAAAAATGCTGACATGATTGTGGCAAACGACGTAAAACAGGCAGGTGCCGGGTTCGGTGCCGATACGAATATTGTCACCATGTACAAGAAAGACGGCAGTAAGAACGAATTGCCTCTCATGGCCAAAACTGAGGTTGCCCGCCGGATCCTCTCAGAAGTCGTCTTCCTTTTAAAAAAGGATGAAAGCCAATGAATATAGCCAGTGTTATTGTCGATGTACCTGCAAAGCAGACGGACAAAACATTTGACTATAAAATTCCCGATAAGTTCCTGGAGGTCATTAAGCCCGGAACAAGGGTCATCGTGCCTTTTGGCCCGCGGAAAATTCAAGGTTTTGTTACGGAGCTCAAAGACCAGTCGAGTTTTTCAAAGCTGCGTTCCATCGTTGAACCGCTGGATTTGACGCCGGTGTTGAATGAGGAGCTTCTGAAGCTGGGGGAATGGCTGACAGAACATACATTAAGCTATAAAATTTCCTCTTACCAGGCAATGCTGCCAGCTGCATTAAAAGCAAAATACGAGAAAAAGATTGTACTGGCAAAAGGGACCGAATTAAACAGCTTGCCAAAAAATCTTGCCGAACTCTTTCTAAATAATAGTGAGCTAAAATGGGAAGATGCCGTCGCACAGGGGCTTGTCCAGCAGCTGCAGAAGGAAGCGGCTGCCGGCAGGGTTGAGGTTGTCTACCAAGTGAAGGACCGGGTGCGCAAAAAACTGCTTAAGCATATTTATCCTGCGATTGGTTCGGAACAGCTGGAAGAAGCAAGAGCCAAGCTTTCATCACAAGCGTCAGGACAGCAGGCTGTGATTGATTTCTTCCTTAAGCATCCTGAGCCTGTGGAACAGAGGCTGCTTCTCACCACTCTTGGAATTTCCCAGGCATCGGTTCAATCACTCGTCAAGAAGGGAATCCTGAAAGCCGAAGAGATGGAGGTATACAGAGACCCCTACGCAGAAAGGGAATTTGAAAGGAAGGTTGCCCTGGAATTGACTGCTGAGCAAGAAAAAGCAATCAGCCCAATTCTATCTTCGATTGAAAAGGAGCATCATGAAGTCTTCCTTTTATATGGAGTCACAGGCAGCGGCAAGACGGAAATCTATTTGCAGTCGATCCAGGAAGTGTTGCGCAAAGGAAAGGAAGCAATCGTGCTTGTGCCAGAAATCTCTTTGACTCCCCAAATGGTCACTCGTTTCAAGGAGCGGTTCGGAGACCTTGTTGCTGTCATGCACAGCGGCCTTTCTGCAGGTGAGAAATATGATGAATGGCGGAAAATCCAACGCAAGGAAGTCAAAGTAGTCGTAGGGGCACGATCGGCGATTTTTGCTCCATTCGAAAACATTGGCATCATCATCATTGATGAAGAGCATGAAACAAGCTACAAGCAGGAAGAAAATCCACGCTACCATGCCAGGGATGTTGCGATTCAGCGTGCTAAAACCTATGCATGTCCGGTCGTTCTTGGCAGCGCCACACCATCACTCGAATCGTTTGCAAGGGCGCAAAAAGGGCGATACACTTTGCTGACACTTCCGAAACGGATGAACAACCAGGCACTGCCCGAGGTTGAAATCGTTGATATGCGGGAAGAGCTCCGAACTGGCAATCGCTCGATGTTTTCAGTAAAGCTTTTTGAAAAAATTAAAGACCGGCTTGAGAGAAAAGAACAGACGGTCCTATTCCTTAATAAGCGCGGACATTCGTCTTTTGTCATGTGCCGTGATTGCGGATACGTGATGAATTGTCCTCATTGCGATATCACGCTGACCTACCACCGGTACAATGAACAGATGAAATGCCATTACTGCGGATATGAAGACAGAGTGCCGACTATTTGCCCGGAATGCAATAGTGAACATATCCGTTATTTCGGGACAGGCACCCAAAAAGTGGAAGAAGAGCTGCTCAAGCTCATTCCTGAAGCGAGAGTCATCAGGATGGATGTCGATACGACTGGTCGAAAGGGGTCCCATGAGAAGCTGCTGACTGCTTTCCAGGAAGGACAGGCAGATATATTATTGGGGACTCAAATGATTGCCAAGGGGCTTGATTTCCCCAATATCACGCTTGTAGGCGTGCTTTCGGCAGACACGATGCTGAACCTCCCGGATTTCCGTTCTTCAGAAAAAACTTTCCAGCTTCTGACCCAGGTCAGCGGGCGTGCTGGAAGGCACAAGCTTCCAGGTGAGGTGGTTATCCAGACTTATACACCTGAGCACTATAGTGTTGAGCTGGCAGGAAGCCAGGATTACGACCGGTTTTACCAACAGGAGATGCTGATGCGGAAGGTGCATCAATATCCGCCGTTTTATTATTTGTCCCTTGTTACGGTCAGTCATGAAGAATTGATGAAGGTCGTATCGGTCACCGAGAAAATCGCCAAATTCATCACTTCCAGATTGTCGAAGGATTCAGTGGTCCTCGGGCCGGTTGCGTCACCGATCCCTCGCATCAATGATAGATATCGTTATCAATGTTTGATAAAATACAAAAAGGAACCAGAGCTTAGCACTACGCTAAAAACCATACTGGACCATTACCAGCAGGAAATGGGATCAGGCGGGCTGCAGATTTCTGTCGACCTGAACCCTTACATCCTGATGTAATGATTCATTTTATGGAAGGCTGTTTTCGTAATGGTTGTTGTTAAAATCTTAAAGCCGATTTTAACGTGATAATAGCTGTTTTGTATGTCGGTACTAAGTTTGCAAGCTCTTTTCTCATAATAGTTGATATTTATGTGAATAATTTTAGGTAATTCAATTCTATTTTTTAGGCATTAGCAACAAAGTTTGAGAAAAGTGCCTTATGGAAACATGAAAGTTTACAGTAAAAGCTGATTGAACAAGCTAATACTATATTCAAATGGAGTTATTGGAGGATTTATTTTGGCAGTAAGAAAAATAGTAACCTACCCGGCAGAAATATTGGAGCAGGAATGTGAAAAAGTCACCGTTTTTGATAAAAAGCTGGCCAAACTGCTGGATGATATGTACGATACAATGATCGAGTTTGATGGAGTCGGTCTCGCCGCCCCTCAGATAGATATAAAGAAACAGATTGCGATTGTCGACATCGATGATGAGCATGGAACAATCGAGATGATCAACCCGGTAGTTCTTGAAACCAGTGGCGAGCAGACCGGGCCGGAAGGGTGCTTGAGCTTCCCGGGATTATACGGAGAGGTAACCAGACCGAATTATGTGAAGGTGAAGGCCCAAAACCGGAAAGGAAAGACCTTCGAAGTCGAGGCAGAGGAGTTTTTAGCAAGGGCAATCCTCCATGAAATCGACCATTTGCACGGTGTGTTATTTACCACGAAAGTGTCAAAATATATGGAAGAAGCTGATTTAGAGGAGTTGAACCAGGAATGACAAGAATCGTATTTATGGGAACTCCAGACTTTTCAGTACCGGTTTTGCGAAGACTGGTAGAGGAAGGTTACGAGGTGGTCGGTGTCGTCACGCAGCCTGATCGCCCTGTTGGCAGAAAACGAGTCCTGACTCCGCCTCCTGTAAAAGCGGAAGCGCTGAAACATGGCATCCCTGTTTACCAGCCGGAAAAAATCCGCCAAAAGGAAGAACTGGATAAAATCCTCGCGCTTGAACCAGATTTAATCGTCACTGCGGCCTTTGGACAGATTTTGCCAAATCAGCTGCTTGAGGCACCAAAGTTTGGCTGTATCAATGTCCATGCTTCGTTGTTGCCCGAACTGCGCGGCGGTGCACCAATCCATTACGCAATCATCGAAGGAAAAAAGAAAACGGGAATCACGATTATGTACATGGTTGAAAAGCTGGACGCAGGGGACATATTGACACAAGTCGAAGTTCCGATCACGGAAACAGATACAGTGGGTTCATTGCACGATAAAATGAGCCCTGCTGGAGCAGATCTTTTATCTGAGACGATTCCAAAGCTATTGAACGGGGAGATCACTCCTGTCCCGCAAAATGATGACGAGGCGACTTTTGCCTGGAATATCAAGCGTGAACAGGAGAAAATCGACTGGACAAAAACAGGACACGAAATCTATAACCATATCCGCGGCATGAATCCCTGGCCGGTTGCCTATACGACAATGGAAGGTGCAGTGGTGAAGATATGGAATTCCCTGAAGGTGGATTATAAAGGAAGCGAACAAGCCGGGACCATCGTCAGAATTGAAGCTGACGGTTTTATAGTGGCAACCGGAGATGGAACAGCTATTAAGATTACAGAGCTCCAGCCAGCTGGCAAGAAAAAGATGGACGCTAAGCAATTCCTGCTTGGGGCAGGGTCGAACTTAGAGACCGGCGTCAGGTTAGGAGACTGAAATGAGTAAAAAGAAGAATGTCAGGGATGCGGCAGTGCAGCTCCTGGAAACGATTGAAAAGAACCAGGCTTACAGCAATTTGCTCCTGAACAATGCGATTGAAAAAAATGAAATCAGTCCGATTGATGTCGGCTTGCTGACTGAATTGGTATATGGTACTTTACAGCGTAAGATGACTCTTGATTTCTACCTTAAGCCATTTATCGAGAAAAATAAGAAATTGCAAACCTGGGTGGTCAATCTGCTTCGCATGACCGTTTACCAGATGGTGTATTTAGATAAAATACCAGACAGGGCAGCGATTTTTGAGGCAGTCGAAATTTCCAAGCGGCGAGGACATAAAGGCATTGCCAGCCTGGTGAACGGTGTTCTCCGCAGCATTCAGCGAAATGGACTTCCTTCTCTGGATTCGATAACCGACCCTGCGGAAAGAATATCAGTAGAGACCAGCCACCCATTATGGTTAGTCAGAAGGTGGGTCGGCCAGTTCGGGATTGAAAAGACGAGGGAAATGTGTGAAGTGAATCTGACTGCACCGCTGCAGACAGGAAGGGTCAATTTGACACGGATTTCCCGTGATGAATGCCTGGAATTGCTGGAAGAAGAAGGTTTCGAAGTAGAACCGAGCCCTATCTTGCCTGAAGCCATCAAATGCCTCCGAGGCAATCTTGCATCTTCAAAGGCATTTAAATATGGCTTGTTGACAATTCAGGATGAGAGTTCTATGCTAGTTGCCCACGCACTTGGCATAGAGGAAGAAGAGGTAATCCTTGATGCATGTGCGGCCCCTGGGGGGAAATCCTCTCATATTGCAGAGAAACTCGGCAACAGCGGAAAAGTGATTTCACTGGATCTTCACGAGCATAAGGTCAAGCTGATTGCCCAGAATGCCGAGCGTCTTGGGCTTGAAAATATTGAAGCTCAAAAAATGGACAGTCGAGAGGCGGCACATCATTTCAAGCATGAATCGATTGACCGAGTTTTGCTCGATGCTCCTTGCTCAGGACTTGGCGTAATGAGACGGAAGCCTGACATGAAATATACGAAAAAAGAACAGGATCTCAGTCAGCTGAAATCAATCCAGCTCAGCCTTCTAGAATCTGTCGCGCCATTGCTTAAAGATGGCGGAACGCTTGTCTATAGCACTTGCACAGTAGACAGGGAAGAAAACCAGGAAGTAATAGAAATATTTTTACGCGAGCATCCTGAATTCTCGGGAGATCCAACTCTTGCAGAAAGAATGCCAGAAGCAATCAGGCCATTGATCAATGGCTTCGATGTTCAGATTCTTCCACAGGATTTTGGTTCTGATGGGTTTTATATTGCTTGTTTGAGAAAGAAGGTGGAATAACATGGAACAGGAAAAATCAACTAGAACACCAGCAACACAAGAATCAGTCAAGAAATCCATTTATTCACTTCAGCTGCACGAACTGAAAGACTGGCTGAAGGAACAAGGAGAAAAGCCATTCAGGGCAGAACAAATTTATGACTGGCTCTACAAAAAGAGAGCAGCATCATTTGAGGATATGTCCAATCTGTCAAAGCCTTTAAGGGACAAGCTGGATCAGCATTTTGTGCTGACAACACTCAGCACGATCATCCAGCAGACATCATCTGACGGAACCATCAAATTCCTGTTTGAACTGCATGATGGAGTATCGATCGAGACGGTGCTTATGAGGCATGAATATGGAAATTCAGTTTGTGTCACCACACAGGTGGGCTGCCGTATTGGATGTACATTCTGCGCTTCCACACTCGGCGGTTTAAAAAGGAATCTGGAAGCAGGAGAAATCGTTGCCCAGGTCGTAAAAGTACAACAGGCACTTGATGAGACAGATGAGAGAGTAAGCTCGATTGTCATCATGGGGATCGGCGAACCGTTTGATAACTATGACAACATGCTTTCATTCCTGAAAATCATGAACCATGACAAAGGCATGAATATTGGAGCGCGCCATATTACCGTGTCTACAAGCGGAATCATTCCTAAGATTTATCAATTTGCGGATGAAAATATGCAAATCAACTTTGCGATTTCACTTCATGCTCCGAATACCGAGCTTCGAAGCAGATTGATGCCGATCAACCGAGCATACAAGCTTCCTGATCTAATGGATGCGGTCCGATATTATGTGAACAAAACCGGCCGCAGAATCAGCTTTGAATATGGTCTTTTTGGAGGAGTGAATGATCAGGTTGAGCACGCAGAAGAGCTTGCCCAGCTGGTAAAAGGATTGAAATGCCATATCAATTTGATTCCGGTCAACTATGTACCTGAACGTGATTACGTAAGAACACCTAAGAGCCAGATCTTCAAATTTGAACGCACTCTTCGCGACCGCGGAGTGAATGTAACGATTAGAAGAGAACAAGGGCATGACATTGAAGCAGCTTGCGGACAACTTCGGGCAAAAGAAAGAAAAGAAGAGACGAGGTGACAAGATGAAGGCTGTTTTCATGACAGACAGGGGAAAGGTCCGCCTGCATAATGAAGACAATGGCGGCATCTTTATGAACCCTCACGGACAGCGCCTTGCCATCGTAGCAGATGGCATGGGCGGCCACCGTGCAGGAGATGTAGCCAGTGAAATGACAATCCAGCATCTAAAAGTTCTCTGGGAAACGTCAGCATTGATACATACAGCAGAAGAAGCGGAACAATGGCTGCAGGAATCTGTTGTACAGGTGAATCAGGAGATCTTTCAGCATTCATTGAATAATACGGAATGTGAAGGCATGGGCACAACAATTGTTGCCTCCATTTGCACGAATCTGTTCGCAACAGTGGTGAACATAGGAGACAGCCGCTGTTATTTACTGAATGAAACGGGATTCAAACAGCTGACAGAGGATCATTCTCTCGTCAATGAACTTGTACGTTCCGGACAAATTTCCAAAGAAGATGCAGAGCATCATCCTCGTAAAAATGTTCTATTAAGAGCCCTTGGAACAGAAGAATCAGTGGAGATGGACATTAAGACCATCATCTATGAAGAGTGAGATGTGCTGTTGCTTTGTTCGGATGGCCTTTCCAATAAAGTGAGCCAGGAAGAAATGGAAAGCATCCTGACAGACAATAATATGTCACTGGAAGATAAAGCGGCAGAATTTATTAAAAGGGCCAATCAGTATGGCGGCGAAGATAATATAACTCTTGCAATCGTCGAATACAAGGAATTCAACGAGGGCAGGTGAAAAATATGATCATCGGAAAAAGAATCAGCGGTCGTTATAAAATCAAGGATATGATTGGCGGCGGAGGTATGGCGAATGTCTATCTTGCCCATGATATGATCCTTGACAGGGATGTTGCGGTCAAAATGCTCCGTCTTGATTTTGCCAATGATGATGAATTCATCCGCAGGTTCCATAGAGAGGCACAATCTGCAACGAGTCTGGCCCATCAGAACATCGTCAGTATATATGATGTCGGTGAAGAGGATGGTCTATACTATATTGTGATGGAATATGTCGATGGCCAAACACTGAAGCAATACATACAGCAGCATGCACCCGTTCCTGTTGAAGAAGCCCTAGACATCATGAAGCAGCTGACATCTGCTATCTCTCATGCCCATCACAATCATATTGTCCACCGTGATATCAAGCCGCATAATATTTTGGTAGACAGCAGCGGTACAGTGAAGATCACAGACTTTGGCATTGCGATGGCATTGAGTGCAACGAGCATCACCCAGACGAATTCTGTGCTTGGATCTGTGCATTACCTGTCACCAGAACAGGCCAGAGGCGGCATGGCAAATAAAAAATCGGATATTTATTCAATCGGGATCGTCATGTTCGAATTATTGACAGGCAGACTCCCTTTTTCAGGTGAATCAGCCGTTTCGATCGCATTGAAGCATCTTCAATCAGAAACACCTTCATTAAAAAGGTGGAATCCGCAAATTCCACAGAGCGTAGAGAATATCGTGCTTAAGGCCACTGCGAAAGATCCTTTCCATCGATATGACAATGTCGATGAAATGGAAGATGATCTAAGGACAGCACTTGACAGCAAGCGTCTGAATGAGAGCAAGTTTGTGATTCCTGAGGACGATGAAGCAACCAAAGCAATCCCTATCATAACGAATGACCGGCCTTATCATAATCTTGATGAAACCATTATTCGCAAAGATGCTTTAGACTCCATGGATCAGCCATCAAAGGATAAACCTGTGAAGAAGAAGAAAAAGAAATGGCCAGTGATTTTAACTGTTTTGTTTTTGCTCATACTGACTGCGGGTATTGTCATGGTGACAATGGGGCCAGATCTTTTTGGGCCAAAGGATAAGGAAGTGCCGGATGTAAGTGGCATGGAAGTAGAAGAAGCAGTCGCTGAACTCATGTCTGCAGGTTTTATTATTGGGGACAAAAAAGAGATTAGCGATGAAGAGATCGAAGAAGGAAATGTCATCAGAACAAATCCGAAAGCCGGTAAGATGATAAAAGAGGGAAATAAAATTGATCTTTATATCAGTACTGGCAAAGAAGAAATAGAGTTATCGGATTATACCGACAGGGCCTACGATGATGTCGTCAAACTGCTTGAAGGTAAAGGCTTCAAAGATATCAAAAAAACCGAAGAGCATGATGATAGCGAGCCTGGGACTATTCTGGAACAATATCCTCCTGGTGGGGAGTCTGTTGTCCCCGAGGACACAACTTTGGAATTCAAGGTCAGCATGGGTCCTGAATTGGTAACTCTGGGTGATTTAAAAGAATACAACCAGAGAAATCTCGATCTTTATGCTGACACCACTGGGCTTGTTGTTGAAAGTACGGAGGGTTTTCATGATACCATACCGGCCGGATTGGTTATATCCCAAAAACCTGAAGCGGGAACTCAACTGCCGCCAGGAAGTAAGGTAAGTGTCGTCATTTCAAAAGGACCGGAACCTGTTCCGAAAGAAAAGACGATTGAAATTAACGTACCATACCAGCCTAAAGAAGAAGGCGTTCCACAGGAACTCAAAATCTATATGAATGATGTAAACCATACAGATGAAGCTCCAGTAGATACGATTGAAATCACAGAGGACACAATGATTAGCCTTGATTTCCTAATTGCGCCTGGCAAACAGGGTGAGTATCGAATTCTGCGGGATGGAGAAATCTTTGACAGTGGCAGCGTTGATTATCCAGAAGACTAACAGACAGGGAGTGTTGCTATGCCTGAGGGCAAAATTATCAAGGCGCTGAGCGGTTTTTATTATGTTGCCAATGAGGACGGTATAGTGCAATGCCGCGGCAGGGGGGTTTTCCGCAAGAATAAGGTTACACCCCTTGTTGGTGACGAGGTGGTTTATCAGGCTGAAAATGACACGGAAGGTTATATCCTGGAAGTCAAGGACCGGAAAAATGAGCTGGTCCGTCCGCCGATTGCGAATGTAGACCAGGCCATCCTTGTTTTTTCTGCTGTTGAACCTGGATTCAGTACAACCTTGCTCGACCGGTTTTTGGTTCTTGTTGAGTATAACCACATTGAGCCCCTCATCTGCATTACGAAAATGGATTTGACCAATGAAGAGGAAAAATC
This sequence comes from Mesobacillus sp. AQ2, assembly GCF_030122805.1. Lineage (NCBI taxonomy): Bacteria > Bacillati > Bacillota > Bacilli > Caryophanales > Bacillaceae > Mesobacillus > Mesobacillus sp. AQ2. Next base: position 1,798,052 of record NZ_CP126080.1, read on the forward strand.
ACGTCTCGAGGAATATGCAGAAGATTATCGGAAGGCAGGCTATGAGGTTATTTTTACATCCTCTGAAACTTCAGAAGGTCTGGAAAAGCTGAGGCCGCATATTGAAGGTAAGATTTCTGTCTTTGCCGGTCAGTCAGGGGTCGGGAAGTCATCCCTGCTCAATGCAATCAGGCCGGATCTCGAGTTGAAAACCGATGATATATCCTCCCATTTGGGAAGGGGCAAGCATACAACAAGGCACGTAGAGCTGATTACGATTAACAATGGGCTAGTTGCTGACACTCCAGGATTCAGTTCTCTGGAATTCACAGAGATTGAAACGGAAGAGCTGAATTCATGCTTCCCTGATATTGCTGAGTTCAGTGAGAATTGCAAGTTCCGCGGCTGTCTTCACATGGCGGAGCCTAAATGTGGGGTCAAGGCAGCAGTTGAGTCAGGAATTCTGCCTGAATACAGGTATGAGCACTATAAAGACTTTTTGTTAGAAATCAAAGATAGAAAGCCGAGGTATTAAATCATGGTTAAGATCGCACCTTCAATCTTATCGGCAGACTTTGCCCGACTTGGCGAAGAAATAAAGGATGTCGAGCGCGGTGGGGCCGATTATATACATGTGGATGTAATGGATGGGCATTTCGTGCCGAATATCACGATCGGGTCTCTGATTGTCGAGGCAATCAGGCCGGTTACAAAGCTTCCGCTTGACGTTCACCTGATGATCGAGAACCCGGACCAATATATCGAAGCATTTGCCAAGGCAGGGGCCGATTATATCACTGTCCATGTGGAAGCATGCAGGCATCTGCATAGGACCATACAATTGATTAAATCGACAGGGGTCAAGGCAGGCGTCGTCTTGAACCCTGCTACACCAGTTGATAGCCTGAAGCACATAATCGAGGATGTTGATATGGTCCTGCTTATGTCTGTTAATCCTGGATTTGGCGGTCAGAAGTTCATCTCTTCGGTCCTTCCAAAAATCAGGCAGGTTAAAGAACTTGCTGATTCACTAAATCCAGACCTGGAAATAGAGGTTGACGGCGGCGTGAACGAGGAAACAGCCAAGCTTGTAATTGAAGCAGGGGCCAATGTTCTGGTGGCGGGTTCAGCAGTCTTCAATAAAGAAGACAGGGAAGCCGCAATCGCCAGCTTGAGACCATAAAGAAAAGCCAGCCTTGCAGAGGCTGGCTTTTCTTCAATAAGTGGAATCCAGAAACAAAGGAGATTTTTTAATGAGAATTAATTTGGTTGCCGGTGGACCGCGGTACATGATACCAGATTTCCATCTCTATGAAGAGGAAAACGTGGTTTGGATCGGGATCGATAGGGGTGTATTCTATTTATTAGAAGCAGGATTAAATCCCGCAGCAGCATTTGGCGATTTTGATTCCGTTTCCGAAGGAGAAATGGAAAACATTGAAAAGACGGTTGCTGACCTGAAGAAATTCAAGCCGGAAAAAGATGAGACAGATATGGAGCTGGCTCTAAATTGGGCCCTTGACCAGCACCCGGAGTCAATCACCATTTTCGGGGCGACAGGGGGGCGCCTTGACCATTTGATGGCCAATATCCAGCTGCTGGTCAGGCCTCTTGAGAAGGATGATTTTGTACACATCCAGATCATTGATACCCAGAATATCTTATATATAAAAAAACCAGGATGCTATACAGTTAACCCAAATGATGATTTTAAGTACATTTCCTTCCTTCCAATCACACCGTCTGTATCCGGACTGTCACTTGAAAATTTTAAATACCCGTTAATTGATTGTCATATTCCAATGGGCTCGACACTATGTATTAGTAATGAACTTATTAGAGGTCATGGTACTTTTTCTTTTTCCGAAGGCATATTATTAGTAGTAAGGAGCAAGGATTGAGATGTCTTCATTTAGCTCAGGGTTCTTTTCAGCAATATGATTTCTTCCCCTGAAAAGAGCAAATTTTGTATACCCGGGAATATACTATAGGGATACAGAAAGAAGACTGTTTGCGAGAGATGGTGAGGAGGGACGGTATGAGATTCTATACAATCAAACTGCCTAGATTTTTGGGTGGCCTCGTACGGGCGATGTTAGGTGCATTTAAGAAGGATTAAAAACCATTTAGTATGGAGTAATCAAAGATTGAAAACCGATATGCAAGCATTTGGCACCCTGGTTACGGGGTGCTATTATTTTTTCATGAATTGGGCAGAATGAACAGAAGGACGGACGGTGAGTGTTCAGGCAATAAAAAAAGGCACCCTTTATGGATGCCATGCAGCTCACTTCCGGCTGCTGGAGCCAGGCAGCAAGTCTGCGGTTTTTAATTAAACGCGTTCAACTTTACCTGATCTTAGAGCTCTTGCAGATACCCAAACACGCTTTGGCTTACCGTCTACAAGAATACGTACTTTTTGAAGGTTAGCACCCCATGTACGCTTGTTAGCGTTCATTGCGTGGGAGCGTGCGTTACCAGAACGAGTTGATTTACCAGTTACTACACATTTACGTGGCATATGATTTCCCTCCTAACTGACAGAGCTGTTACTATTTTTTGCTGCAATTATTTGCATATCGTCAGAATTGCGAATGAAACAGGACAACCTTTTCTCTGACATACTTTAATAATTTATCATAGAAATTTCCCATTTGCAATACTTCCGGCAAAAGCTATAAAGAAAAAAACCTTGACATATAGTTCAGATTCTTGCTGAATAATAAAGGGAAGTGCAGAATAACTTTAAAAATTGATTGGCTTATAGTAAAATAACTGTAGCATAATGCTATTTTTCCAAAGGGGGAACGAATCATGTCCATCGAGCTAAAAACGAAGTACGGACAAATTGATATATCAAATGATGTCATTGCAACAATTGCAGGCGGTGCAGCAGTTGATTGTTATGGTATTGTCGGGATGGCTTCTAAGAATCAGATCAAGGACGGATTAACAGATATCCTGCGCAGGGAGAATTTTACCCGCGGAGTCATCGTTCGCCAGGAAAATGACGAAGTACATATCGATATGTATATTATTGTGAGCTATGGGACGAAAATTTCCGAGGTTGCCCACAATGTCCAATCAAAGGTTAAGTACACCCTTGATAAAACAGTCGGGCTGGCTGTTGACTCGGTCAATATTTACGTTCAAGGAGTTCGTGTAACGAACCCGTAAGAGGAGGAAAGATTTGTGTCTATTAATGTTCTAGACGGAAAACGTTTTGCGGAGATGGTGATTCAGGGTGCCAACCATTTGGCGGCCAATGCCAAGTATGTCGACGCGTTGAACGTCTTCCCTGTTCCTGATGGTGATACGGGAACAAATATGAATTTATCCATGACTTCCGGAGCTAAGGAAGTAAAGAACAATGTACAGGAACATATCGGGAAGGTGGGTTCCGCGCTTGCCAAAGGTTTGCTTATGGGAGCGAGGGGCAACTCAGGAGTCATCCTGTCCCAATTATTCCGCGGATTTGCGAAAGCAATTGAAACAAAGCCGGTTGTAACAGCTGTTGAATTTGCTTCTGCATTAAACGCGGGTGTGGAGACTGCTTATAAAGCAGTTATGAAGCCGGTTGAGGGAACGATTTTAACAGTGGCCAAAGATGCTGCAAGGCATGCTGTTGCAGTTGCGCCAAACCACGAAAGCATTGACGGACTTATGGAAGAGGTTCTTAAAGAAGCAAAGGCTTCATTGAATCGTACGCCAGATTTGCTGCCGGTCCTAAAGGAAGTAGGAGTAGTAGACAGCGGCGGACAAGGCCTTGTTTTCGTTTATGAAGGTTTTCTTGCAGAATTGAAGGGCGAAAAGCTTCCTGACTCCCCATCTGCGATGCCGAATATGACTGAGCTTGTAAGCGCCGAGCACCATAAGAGCGTCCAGAGCCACATGAATACTGAGGATATTGAATTCGGCTATTGTACCGAATTCATGGTTAAACTTGAGGGGAAAGAGACATTCTCTGAGGAGAATTTCCGTCAGGACTTGAGCAAATATGGAGATTCTCTTCTCGTCATTTCCGACGAAGAGGTCGTAAAAGTACATATCCACTCAGAACAGCCTGGCGATGTATTGTCATATGGACAAAAATACGGAAGCCTCATCAATATGAAAATTGAAAATATGCGTCAGCAGCATACAGATATTGTCGGTGAACCGACAACACCTTTGCGCACACAGGCTAATGAACCAAAGAAAGAAAAGCAGGAATATGGAATCGTCGCTGTCTCGATGGGTTCCGGAATTGCTGAACTTTTCCGCAGCATTGGTGCCAACGCCGTGATCGAAGGCGGCCAGACGATGAATCCGAGCACCGAGGACATCATCAAGGCTGTCAAAGAGGTGAACGCACGCAAGGTCATCATCCTGCCGAACAATAAAAATATCATCATGGCTGCAGAACAGGCTGCCGAGGTAGCGGAGGAAGAAGTGGTAGTCATCCCTTCGAAAACTGTGCCTCAGGGAATGACAGCATTGCTTTCATTCAATCCATCAGCCGATCCTGCCGCAAATAAAGATGCCATGTCAGAAGCGATGCAGCATGTGAAAACGGGCCAGCTGACTTATGCAGTTCGTGACACCAGCATCGACGGACTTGAAATCTCAACCGGAGATTTCATGGGCCTGGCGGATGGGAAAATTGTCTTGAAAGATCGTGATAAAGTTAAAGCAGCAAAGGACCTGCTGGACCAGATGCTCGATGAAGACACTGAAATCCTGACCATCCTTAAAGGGGAAGATGCTTCAGATGATGATGTTGATTCCATCGTTGAGTTTGTTGAGGGCAAGTATGGAGATGTTGAGATAGAAGTCCATAATGGAGAACAGCCATTATACGCCTTCATCTTCGCGATTGAATAATTAATCCGATGTCGGAGAATCTCCGGCTGGACAAATAAAATTGTAATATGATACTAAGAAATAGAAGGGGAATCCCCTTCTATTTCGTTTTGTATATAAAAGGATTGTTTCCGCATTCATATGTGAAAAGGTAAACGTAAGAACAGCTGTAGATTCGGATACGCAGTGGGTGGACAACAGGGGGAAAAGCAGACTATTTTGCATGGTCATGTCTGATTCCACGTAAAACAAATAACATCAATACTCCAGAAACAGCGTAAGGAGGGGGAGCGGCAGCACCGATTGGCCGGGAGCTGGAGGCCAAGAGTTTCGGCACACCGCTTGAATAATGTGAATGAACAACTAAAGCAACCAGTAACAGCAATAAAAGGAATCGGCAATGAAATGGCGGAGACTCTGGCGGATATGCACATCAGGACTGTCGGTGATCTGCTCGAATACTTCCCATATCGTTACGAAGATTATCGGCTTAAGGATCTGGCAGAAGTTAAGCATGACGAAAGAGTCACGGTGGAGGGCAAGGTGCACAGTGAGCCTGCACTTGTCTATTACGGCCGCAAAAAGAATCGGCTTACCGTCAGGCTGCTCGTGGGCCGTTACTTAATCATTGCAACTTTCTTTAACCAGCCTTATTTAAAACAAAAAATAACCGTCGGAGAGACGATTACAGTCACGGGGAAATGGGATCAGCATAGACAGACGATCACAGCCAGTCAAATGTCATTGGGAGAGCATGCTCAAAGCCAGGATTTTGAACCGGTTTACGCAGTGAAAGGAAAAATGACCGTAAAAACGATCAGAAGGCTGATCAAGCAGGCTTTTTCTCAGTTCGGGCATGAAATAGACGAAATATTGCCGGCAGAGCTTTTGCAAAAATATAAGCTGCTGAACCGCAGGGATGCCTTAAGAATCATGCACCTGCCTTCAGGTTCTGACGAAATGAAACAGGCGAGAAGAAGATTTGTTTACGAGGAGTTTCTTTTATTCCAGCTTAAAATGCAGTCATTACGGAAACTGGAACGGGAACAGAGTCCCGGAATTTCGTTCTCCTATGAATTGGACAAGCTGAAACAATTTATCGGCGGACTGCCTTTCCCGTTAACGGGCGCACAAAAGCGAGTAGTCAATGAGATCCTCGGTGACATGAAATCTCCATACCGTATGAATCGCCTCCTTCAAGGTGATGTTGGTTCAGGTAAAACGGTGGTCGCGGCGATTGCCCTTTATGCTGCTAAGACAGCTGGCTACCAAGGAGCATTGATGGTCCCAACAGAAATACTGGCTGAACAACACTCTCAGTCCCTGACACAGCTGCTTGAGCCATTCGGTGTTAAAGCGGCTCTGCTGACAAGCTCGGTAAAAGGCAAACGGCGAAGAGAGATGCTCGAGCAGCTGAAGCAGGGTGATATTGATGTATTGATTGGCACGCACGCCTTGATCCAGGATGAAGTGGACTTCCAACGCCTCGGTCTTGTCATCACAGATGAACAACATCGATTTGGGGTTGAACAAAGGCGGGTTCTCAGGGAGAAAGGTGAAAATCCCGATGTCTTGTTCATGACCGCAACACCAATCCCGAGGACATTGGCAATCACGGTCTTCGGTGAAATGGATGTCTCGGTGATCGATGAAATGCCGGCTGGACGCAAGACGATCGAAACGTATTGGGCCAAGCACGAGATGCTTGAGCGGGTGCTCGCCTTCATGGAAAAGGAACTGGCAAAAGGAAGGCAGGCATATGTGATATGCCCATTGATCGAGGAGTCAGATAAGCTTGATGTCCAGAATGCGATCGATGTCCACAGCACCCTGAGTTTCTATTTTAAGGACCGTTTTCAGGTTGGCCTGATGCATGGACGACTCCATTCCGACGAAAAAGACCAGGTGATGAAGTCCTTCAGTGAAAATGAAGTGCAAGTGCTCGTCTCCACTACCGTCGTTGAAGTAGGGGTGAATGTCCCGAACGCGACAGTGATGCTCATATATGATGCCGAAAGATTTGGTCTGTCACAGCTTCATCAGCTTAGAGGAAGGGTTGGCCGTGGAAGTGACCAATCATATTGCATTTTGCTCGCCGATCCGAAAAGCGAAGTCGGGAAAGAACGCATGAAAATCATGTCTGAAACGAATGATGGCTTTGTTCTTAGTGAGAAGGATCTGGAGCTGCGCGGCCCTGGAGATTTCTTCGGAAAAAAACAAAGCGGACTGCCAGAATTCAAAGTGGCGGACATGGTCCATGACTACCGTGCACTGGAAACAGCGAGGAATGATGCGTCCTTGCTGGTGCAGTCAGGAGCTTTCTGGCAAAGCGAAAAATATCGTTCATTGAGAGAATATTTGGCGGAGTCAGGTGCACTGGCAAATGAAAAACTGGATTGATTCAAACCCAATCTATTAATTTTTAGAAGAATGATAGAGCGGAAGCAGTCATCTGCTTCCTTTTTTGATGGCTCTGTTAAAGCTGAAGTTGATTTTTAAACCCTGTTGATTGTAGTGGAATACGCGTAGACACCCGCGGGCTTAGCGCCATCCCCGCGGAAAGCGAAGCGCCTGGAACGGAAATCCACAGTCTTGTATAACAGGGTCTTTTTACTAAAAATATTTCTTCTTGCAATCTTTTTTTATAATATATATACTACTATTAGTACCTAGTCTTAATAGCTCGGGCGGTGTTTTTAGATGAAACGCAATAAAAAAGATCGGCAGTCACTGCTGACTGATACGATAAAAGATAACCCATTCATAACAGATGAAGAGCTGGCCGAAAAATTTGCTGTCAGCATCCAGACGATCAGACTGGACAGACTCGAATTGTCTATACCTGAACTCAGGGAGAGAATCAAGAACGTTGCTGAAAAACGTTTTGAAGACGAAGTCCGTTCATTGCCGCTGGAAGAAGTAATTGGAGAAATCATCGATATTGAACTTGATCAAAGTGCAATTTCCATACTTGATATAAAAAGAGAACATGTTTTTAAACGAAATAAAATTGCCAGAGGACACCATTTGTTTGCCCAGGCGAATTCATTGGCGGTTGCTGTGATCAATGATGAGCTGGCGCTGACTGCAAAATCGAGTATCCAGTTTACCAGATCGGTAAAAGAAGGTGAACGGGTCATCGCTAAAGCGAGGGTCACAAAAATCGATAGTGATAATGGGCGGACGAATGTGGAAGTGATGAGTTACGTAAATAATGAACTTGTCTTCAAAGGCGAATTTGAAATGTACAGATCAAATAATGAGAAGTAAGGGATGAAAAGCGATGAGGCTTGCAATAGATGCGATGGGCGGAGACAATGCACCAAAAGAAATCGTCCTCGGAGCAATGAAGGCAGTAGAGAACTTCAAAGACATACATATCCTCCTTGTAGGTGACGAGAAAAAAATCAGGGAGCATTTGACGACCGAAGATAGGATTGAAATTCTCCATACTGAAGAGGTCATCCTGGGAACAGATGAACCTGTAAGGGCTGTTCGCCGTAAAAAGACTGCGTCCATGGTTTTGGCGGCGCAGCAGGTAGCAGACGGAAAAGCTGACGCTTGCATTTCAGCCGGAAACACTGGAGCTCTGATGGCTGCAGGATTGTTTGTGGTCGGACGGATCAATGGCATAGAACGGCCCGCACTTGCTCCTACACTTCCGACGATCGGGGGAGAAGGCTTCCTGCTTCTGGATGTTGGCGCAAATGCTGACGCCAAGCCGGAGCACCTTGTCCAATATGCGATCATGGGCTCGATCTACAGTGAGAAAGCAAGAGGGATTGAACGCCCGCGAGTTGGATTGCTGAATATCGGCACAGAAGAGAAGAAGGGAAATGAATTAGTAAGGAGCACCTTCGAATTACTTAAGGACACAGATATCAATTTCATCGGCAATGTTGAAGCGAGAGACTTGCTGGATGGTGTAGCAGATGTGGTTGTGGCGGACGGATTCACCGGCAATATGGTGCTGAAGACAATCGAAGGAACGGCAATGTCAGTATTTAAAATGCTGAAATCGGCCCTGACATCAAGCTTCAAAAGTAAGATGGCTGCCGCAGTCCTGAAGCCGGACCTCGCTCAGTTGAAAAATAAGATGGATTACACAGAATACGGTGGCGCCGGATTATTCGGATTGAAAGCCCCGGTCATTAAGGCACATGGATCATCGGATGCGAATGCCGTTTTCAACTCAATCCGGCAGGCCAGAGAAATGGTTGAAAAAGATGTTTCAGGCACGATCAGGACAGCTGTTGAAAAAAGAGAAGGCGTCATTCAGTAGGAGCGACTGGATAAAATAAACGATAAAGGGGAATCTTTCATGGGGAAAATCGCGTTTTTATTTCCGGGCCAGGGGTCACAGACTGTTGGCATGGGGCAGGCACTTGCGGAGTCCGAGCAAGCAGTTTCCGAAACATTTAATAAAGCGGATGAAGTCCTTGGGGAGTCTTTGAGCAAATTGATTTTTGAAGGCCCTCAGGAAAAGCTGACTCTAACAACAAATGCTCAGCCTGCACTCCTGACAACAAGCATTGCCATCCTGAAATATTTCAGCCAATTTGGAATCAAGCCGGACTATACCGCTGGGCATAGCCTAGGGGAATATTCTGCACTTGTAGCATCGGAGGCGTTATCCTTTGAGGATGCTGTTTACGCAGTCCGCCAGCGTGGTGAGTTCATGGAAGAAGCGGTGCCAAATGGAGAGGGCACGATGGCAGCCGTCCTTGGAATGGATCGCGATAAACTTATGGATGTGACCGAGACAGTATCGGCGGGTGGTAATCCTGTTCAGCTGGCCAATTTAAATTGCCCGGGGCAAATTGTCATTTCAGGTTCCAAATCTGGAGTGGAAGAAGCGTCTGTCAAAGCAAAGGAAGCAGGAGCAAAACGGGTCATTCCACTCGATGTGAGCGGGCCATTCCATTCTTCGCTAATGAAGCCTGCAGCCGAACGATTTGAAGCAGTACTGGATAATATTTCACTAAAGGATGCCTCAACCCCGGTGATTGGCAATGTGACTGCTGAACCGATGACAGAAGCATCTGAAATTAAAAAGAGATTGGTAGAGCAGCTTTACTCTCCTGTGCTGTGGGAGGATTCCGTGTCAAAGATGCTTGAGCTCGGAGTTGATACTTTTGTAGAAATTGGACCTGGCAAGGTGTTGTCCGGGCTAGTAAAAAAAGTGGACCGCTCTGCTAGGACATTCGCAATTTATGATGCGGAAACTTGTGCCGCGGCCGTGGCTGCATTGAAGGAGGAGAAGGAATGAGACTTGAAGGTAAAGTAGCGCTTGTAACTGGCGCATCACGTGGAATTGGCCGGGAAATCGCCTTTGAACTTGCCCGGGAAGGAGCCTCAGTTGCTGTCAATTATGCCGGCAGCGAAGCGAAAGCACTAGAAGTGGTCGATGGAATCAAAGCGATGGGCCGAGATGCTTTCGCGATCCAGGCAGATGTTTCCAGTTCCGACTCAGTCACTGAGATGGTAAAAGAAACAATCGAACATTTCGGGAAACTCGACATACTTGTCAACAATGCGGGTATTACAAAAGATAACCTGTTGATGAGAATGAAAGAATCCGAGTGGGATGATGTCATCAACATTAACCTTAAAGGTGTCTTCCTTTGCACGAAAGCCGTCACAAGGCAAATGATGAAGCAGAGAGGCGGCAGGATCATCAATATTTCATCGATTGTCGGTGTCAGCGGTAATCCTGGGCAGGCGAATTACGTTGCGGCAAAATCGGGAGTGATCGGACTGACGAAAACAACTGCGAAGGAATTATCGTCAAGAGGAATCACTGTCAATGCCATTGCCCCAGGCTTTATCACGACTGACATGACAGATAAACTGAATGAAGACGTCAAGTCAGAAATGTTGAAGCAAATCCCATTGGCGCGTTTCGGAGAGCCAAAGGATATCGCCCGGACTGTTATCTTCCTTGCCTCAGAAGACGGTGCCTATATGACAGGCCAAACCCTCCACGTCGATGGCGGCATGGTAATGTAGAATCCTGCACACCTGAAAAAGAGCCGGAACAAAATAAAAAGTGATTGCAGCCATTTATTAATTATATAAAATCATCTATAATGGCTTGAGGGGAGGTGAACGAGCATGGCAGACGTTTTAGAACGCGTAACAAAAATTATTGTTGACCGTTTGGGAGTAGATGAATCTCAAGTAACTTTAGAAGCATCTTTTAAAGATGATCTAGGTGCTGATTCCCTTGATGTTGTTGAATTGGTTATGGAATTGGAAGACGAATTCAACATGGAAATTTCCGATGATGACGCTGAGAAAATCGGTACAGTTGGTGACGCTGTGAACTACATAAATAGCCAAGTGTAATTGTTCGATTTACTGAGAAGCTCCGTTTTTAAAAAACGGGGCTTTCTTCTGTAAATAAAGCTCTTGGCTTTCTTCAACAAGGAATCTGCTGGAATCAAACCAAGTTTTTTTGCTTTATGGACATCATTTTTTGTAAACTGTTAGTAGTCTGTATAGAATTGTGTAATCCGCAATTCATAGAAGATCAGCTTTAATTTAGGCTCTTTTCTCAATCTTTGTTGCTATTGCCTAAATAATAGGGTTGAATTACCTTAGATTATTCATACAATTAACGCTTATGCTGAGAAAAGAGCTTGCAAACTTAGTACCGACATACAAAATGGCTATTATCACGTTAAAATCGGCTTTAGGATTTTAACAACAATCTTTACGAAAACAGCTTTAATTTATGAGCAAGGTGGAATTAATCATGCGCAATAATGGCAGAGAAAGAGAAAAGAAGAATATCCGCGCAAAGGACCTGAAATTCAAAGAATTCCAGGATAGGATCGGAATTCATTTTGAAAGTGACAAGCTATTGAAACAGGCTTTTACCCATTCATCCTATGTGAATGAGCATCGCAGGAAACCCCATGAGGATAATGAGAGATTGGAATTTCTCGGGGACGCTGTGTTGGAGCTGACTGTATCCCAATTTTTGTTTAAAAAATACCCGATGATGAGCGAAGGTGAATTGACAAAGCTTCGGGCGGCTGTCGTTTGTGAACCATCACTAGTGGCCTTTGCAAATGAGCTGGCCTTTGGCGACCTCGTTTTACTGGGCAAAGGTGAAGAGATGACAGGCGGCAGGACAAGGCCTGCGCTCCTGGCTGATGTTTTCGAAGCCTTCATCGGCGCTTTGTACCTTGATAAAGGAATTGATACAGTCACAACATTTCTGGAAGAAATAGTTTTTCCAAAAATCAATGCCGGTGCTTTTTCTCATGTGATGGATTTTAAGAGCCAGCTTCAGGAACTCGTCCAGCGCGATGCCGCAGGCTCGCTGGAATACAAGATCATGAAGGAGATTGGTCCAGCTCACAGCAGGGAGTTCGAATCCCATGTCTACCTTAATGGCCAAGAATTGGGTGCTGGTACTGGCCGCTCCAAGAAGGAAGCGGAGCAGCATGCTGCCCAGATGGCTCTTGAAAAGCTGAAGGCCCACATAGAGGCTGCCCCGGAACAGGACGAAAAATAGGACACAACAAGGTTCATTATAGATTCATAAATGATTTCCACTATGAAAAAAGCCAGTTCCAGCGCTTAGCCGTTACATCCCTGGATTGGCTTTTCTCGATGAACTTGCGAAAAGCTTTTTGGAGCTGCTCGAGTCGCATGTGTCTAATGACACCTTAGAAAAAGTTAAACAGGAAAGGGAGAGCCATATTGTTTTTAAAACGATTAGATGTGGTCGGCTTTAAATCGTTTGCCGAGAGAATATCTGTGGAATTCGTTCCCGGCGTGACGGCTGTCGTAGGACCGAATGGAAGCGGAAAGAGCAATATCACCGACTCCATTCGCTGGGTCCTTGGGGAACAATCAGCCCGGTCGCTGCGGGGCGCAAAGATGGAAGATATCATTTTTGCCGGAAGTGATTCACGAAAACCGCTGAATTTTGCAGAAGTCACATTAACCCTTGATAACGAAGATCAATCATTACCGCTTGATTACAACGAAGTGAGTGTAACAAGGCGTGTTTACCGTTCAGGTGACAGTGAATATTTAATCAATAAACAGAATTGCAGACTTAAGGATATTGTCGATTTATTCATGGATTCCGGACTTGGCCGAGAAGCATTCTCCATCATCAGCCAGGGAAGGGTTGAAGAAATCCTCAACAGCAAGCCTGAGGAACGGAGGACGATTTTTGAAGAAGCGGCTGGGGTCCTAAAATATAAATCGCGGAAGAAAAAAGCAGAAAGCAAGCTTTTCGAAACCCAAGAGAACTTAAACCGTGTAACTGACATTATCCATGAGCTTGAAGGCCAGGTTGAGCCGTTAAAGATCCAGGCATCGATTGCAAAGGACTATCTTCAGCAAAAAGAAGAACTGGAACAGATTGAAGTAGCGCTGACAGCGTATGAAATAGAGGATCTGCATGCCCGCTGGGAACAGCTCTCAAGGCAGCTGGAACAGCATAAAGAAGATGAAATCAAGCAGTCTGCCATTCTCCAGAAAAAAGAGGCAGAAATTGAAAAAATGAGGGATCAGTTAGCTGCACTGGATGAATCGGTCAGCGACCTTCAGAATGTCCTCCTGCATGCAAGCGAGGAGCTTGAAAAGCTGGAAGGCAGGAGGGAAGTCCTCAAGGAACGTAAAAAGAATGCTTCACAAAATAAAGGCCAGCTTGAAAAGAATATTGAGGAACTGACATTCTCCATTGCCAGATTGGAAGAACAGAAGGCTGAATATGAGAAATCTGTATCTGAGCTTGCAGCTGAGGCGGCTGCGCTGCAAAAAGAGCTTCAGGAGAAACAGGAGCAATTGACGCTCTATAGCGAAGATGTCGAGCTCAAGATCGATTCAATTAAGAGTGATTATATCGAGGTGCTGAATGAACAGGCCGGCGCCAAAAATGAAAAAATCTATATTGAGCAGCAGCTGCAGCAGCATTCAGCCAAGGGATCCAGACTGGATCATGACAATGATCGGTTTGTATCGATCCGTGATGAAATCAAGGAGAAAAAAGCAGAAATCGAAAAGAGGGCTGCTTCCTCACAGCTGGAATTGGAAGAGCAGGGAAAGCTCTATTTTGAAGAACAGAGGAAGCTGGAATCTTTAAGAAGCAATTATGAGAAGCAGGAGAAAACACTTTATCAAGCCTATCAATTCCTGCAGCAGGCGAAATCGAAAAAAGAAATGCTGGAGGAAATGGAAGAAGACTATTCAGGCTTCTTCCAGGGGGTCAAAGAAGTGTTGAAAGCCAGGGATACCCGTCTTCAGGGGGTAGAGGGCGCCATAGCCGAACTGATTCATGTGCCAAAGCAATATGAAACGGCAATTGAAACGGCCCTTGGCGGTGCAATGCAGCATATTGTCGTCCAGACGGAAGAAAATGCACGGACTGCGATCCAGTACCTAAAGCAAAAGTCATTTGGCAGGGCAACCTTCCTGCCTCTCAGCATCATCAAGGGCAAGTATCTGGCAGGCTCGCAGCTATCGCTTCTTTCAGGCCATGGCGCCTATATCGGCACGGCCGCTGATTTGATTCAATATGATCAGAAGTATGCAGAAGTCGTGAAGAACCTGCTCGGGAATGTCGTGATTGCCAGAGATCTGAAGGGTGCCAATGAAATAGCGAAAATGCTGCAATACCGCAGCAGAATCGTGACCCTTGAAGGCGATGTAGTCAACCCGGGCGGTTCGATGACGGGCGGTGCAGTGAAGCAAAAGTCATCGTCTCTTTTAAGCCGTAAAGGTGAACTGGAGGATTTGACCAACAAGCTCGCTGACATGGAAGAGAAAACCAGAACGCTGGAATCGCGGGTAAAGGCATTGAAGGCTGACACCCAATCAAGTGAAGCGAGGCTTGAAAAACTCAGGAAAACTGGGGAAGAGCTTCGATTCAAGCAGCAGGCCCTGAAAGGCGACCTCCGGGAAGTCGAGCTGGAACAGAAAAATATCAATGAACGCTTGTCGGTCTATGATTCTGAAAAGACCCAGCTTGATTCAGACAAGGAAAAGCTTGAATCAAGGTTGGCCGAACTGGATGATCTGCTGGCAAAGTATCAGCAGACACTCGTTCAATTTGATAAAGAAATTGAAAGGCTGACAGAGCTTAAAAACTCGAATTCTACCTCCAAGGATACACTTGTTTCCGAAATCAGTGATTTGAAGATCAGCCTGGCTGCTAAGAAAGAGCAGCTTTCGCATGCAAAGGAGAAACTGGATTCAGCAAGCTTGCAGGCAGATGAACAATCAGGGAAATTGTCAGTGTTGAAAGAAGATCTGTCTCTTCTTTCGTCAGAGATGACGGATAGTTCCTCTGGAGAAACTCAGCTGGAGGAAGCAGCAAAGCGCAAGCTTCAGGATAAAAATGAAACACTGAAGCTGATTGCATCCAGAAGACATGAAAGACTCGAGCTTCAGAACAGACTTGAGGACCAGGAATTGGAGTCTAAGGAACTAAGAAGGCTGCAAAAAGGTATTAATGAAGTGCTCAGGGATGAGGAAGTGAAACTGAACAGGCTGGATGTGGAACTGGACAATAAACTGGCCCATCTTCGCGAAGAGTACCTGCTTTCCTATGAGGCGGCTAAAGAGCAGTATCCGCTGACAATCCCGGCTGATGAAGCAAGACGGAAAGTGAAGCTTATCAAGCTGGCGATTGAAGAACTGGGAAGCGTCAATCTCGGGGCAATAGAGGAATATGAGCGAGTATCTGAGCGTTATGAATTCCTGCTGGAACAAAAGAATGACCTCCAGGAAGCAAAGGACACTCTTTTCCTTGTCATCGAGGAAATGGATCAGGAAATGAAGAAGCGTTTTGAGCAGACTTTCACCGGCATCCGCTCCCACTTCGAACCCGTGTTCCAGGCGTTGTTCGGCGGCGGAAGAGCAGACTTGCGGCTGACCCAGCCTGAGGACCTGTTAAACACCGGGGTCGAAATTGTTGCACAGCCACCCGGGAAAAAGCTTCAGAATCTTGGGCTCCTGTCTGGCGGTGAACGTGCATTGACGGCGATCGCACTATTATTCTCCATCCTGAAGGTACGTCCAGTCCCATTCTGTATTCTTGATGAAGTGGAAGCGGCGTTGGATGAAGCCAATGTATACCGTTTCGCCCAATACTTGAAAAAATACCGTGAAGAAACGCAATTTATTGTCATCACCCACCGAAAAGGTACAATGGAGGAAGCAGATGTCTTGTATGGTGTAACGATGCAGGAATCGGGCGTATCCAAGCTTGTATCCGTCCGGCTGGAGGACTCAAAAGAACTTGTGAAAATGTAATGAGAGAGGCGATGGACCGTGAGTTTTTTCAAGAAATTAAAAGAAAAATTTACGACACAGACTGAGGGTGTCACAGAGAAATTCAGAGATGGCTTGACGAAAACGAGAGATAATTTTTCCAATAAAGTGAATGACCTGGTATCCCGTTATCGTAAAGTCGATGAGGATTTTTTTGAGGAACTTGAAGAAATCCTCATCCAGGCGGATGTTGGATTCGAAACGGTGATGGAATTAGTCGAGGAACTGAAGAAAGAAGTGAAGCGACGCAACATCCAGGACACGAAAGAAGTCCAGGCTGTCATTTCCGAGAAACTTGTTGAAATTTATGAAAACGGATCTGAAGACGAATCGTTCGACCTGAACATCCAGGAGGATGGATTGACTGTCATCTTGTTCGTAGGAGTCAATGGAGTCGGCAAAACCACGACCATCGGCAAGCTGGCCCATAAATTCAAGAATGAAGGAAAGAATGTCCTGCTTGCTGCAGGGGATACATTCCGTGCAGGAGCAATCGAGCAGCTTGAGGTCTGGGGAGAGCGTGTCGGGGTGGATGTCATCAAGCAGGCAGAAGGTTCCGACCCTGCGGCTGTCATGTATGATGCTGTCCAGTCTGCGAAATCCCGTAAAGCAGATATCCTGATTTGTGATACTGCAGGGCGTCTTCAAAACAAGGTCAATCTCATGAAAGAGCTTGAAAAGGTGAAGCGTGTCATCGAACGAGAAGTGCCGGGCGCTCCTCATGAGGTATTGCTTGTGCTGGATGCCACTACCGGGCAGAATGCCCTGATCCAGGCCAAGACGTTCAAGGAAGCGACAGATGTCAGCGGTATCGTTCTTACCAAGCTTGACGGTACTGCCAAGGGTGGTATCGTCCTGGCTATTCGCAATGAACTGAATATCCCGGTGAAATTTGTCGGTCTTGGAGAAAAGATGGATGACCTTCAGGAATTCGATCCTGAAAGATATGTATATGGTCTGTTTGCTGACCTCGTCGAAGAAGAGGAAATAGCGGATGAATCTTGATTTACAGGCAAATTGCTGTAAAGAACTTATCTTGACAGGAAAGATGAACGTGTGTAAACTCTTTATGTAAAGGTATTTCACTTAACATGGGGGAATTGAAATGCTTGAGAAAACGAACCGAATGAATTATTTGTATGATTTTTATCAGGCATTGCTGACTCCAAAACAAAGCAGTTATATGGCTCTATATTATCTTGATGATTACTCTCTTGGGGAAATTGCTGAAGAGTATGATGTTAGCCGGCAGGCAGTATACGACAACATCAAACGTACTGAAGCGATGCTCGAGGAGTACGAAGAGAAGTTATTGTTGTTCGAAAAATTCCAGAAGCGAAATGAGCTGATTTCAAAAATGAAACAGCTAATGGGGGATGGCGAGAACAGCGGTGATCTAGCTGAAATGATAGCCGAGCTTGAGAAATTAGACTAGGGAGGCACATGATATGGCATTTGAAGGATTGGCCGACCGACTGCAAAATACAATGCAAAAGATCCGCGGAAAAGGCAAGGTTTCAGAAGCGGATGTAAAAGAAATGATGCGAGAGGTCCGTCTGGCGCTTCTTGAAGCCGACGTTAACTTTAAAGTTGTAAAAGACTTCGTTAAGAAGGTCACTGAAAGGGCCGTTGGCCAGGAGGTTGTAAAAAGCCTGACACCAGGCCAGCAGGTCATTAAGGTTGTTAAAGAAGAACTAACCGAGTTGATGGGCGGGGAACAAAGCAAGATTGCTGCATCCAATCGCCCGCCGACCGTCATCATGATGGTCGGGCTTCAAGGTGCAGGTAAAACGACTACAACCGGAAAGCTGGCAAATCTCCTTCGCAAGAAATATAACCGCAAGCCTTTGCTTGTAGCGGCGGATATCTACCGCCCGGCTGCCATCAAGCAGCTTGAGACACTCGGCAAACAATTGAGTATGCCGGTATTCTCACTGGGAGACCAGGTCAGTCCGGTTGAAATTGCTAAACAGGCAATTGCCAAGGCGAAGGAAGACCACAATGATTATGTCCTCATCGATACTGCGGGCCGTCTTCATGTGGATGAAAACCTGATGGATGAGCTTAAGCAGATCAAGGAGCTGTCCAAGCCGGACGAAATTTTCCTTGTTGTCGATGCGATGACAGGGCAGGATGCCGTCAATGTTGCCCAGAGTTTCAATGAGCAGCTTGGCTTGACTGGTGTCGTCCTGACGAAGCTTGACGGCGATACTCGTGGTGGTGCAGCACTTTCAATCCGTGCCGTGACCAATACGCCAATCAAATTTGTTGGTCTTGGTGAAAAACTTGATGCACTGGAAGCATTCCACCCTGAAAGGATGGCATCCAGAATCCTTGGCATGGGTGATGTCCTTACTCTGATCGAGAAGGCCCAGGCTAACGTCGATGAAGAAAAAGCGAAAGAGCTCGAGAAAAAAATGCGTACAGCATCATTTACCCTTGATGACTTCCTGGATCAGCTTGGCCAGGTAAGGAAGATGGGGCCGCTGGATGAAATCCTGAAAATGATGCCTGGTGCAAATAAAATCAAGGGCATGAACAATCTTCAAATCGACGAGAAACAAATCTCGCATGTTGAGGCAATCATCCAATCGATGACGGCTAATGAAAAAACTCATCCTGAAATCATCAATGCCAACAGGCGCAAAAGGATCGCGAAAGGAAGCGGGACCTCCATCCAGGAAGTCAACCGCCTGCTCAAGCAATTCGAAGACATGAAAAAGATGATGAAACAGATGACGAACATGCAGCAAAAAGGCAAGAAAAAAGGCGGATTCAAGCTTCCGTTCAACCCTTTTTAACTTGTAAAATCAGGTATTTTCAGTCTGTAAAGAAAAAACCCTTTACAAGCTGTTTTCTATTTGGTATTATTCTATCTTGTGTGAAACTATTCGGAGGTGCTTATTTAAAATGGCAGTAAAAATTCGTTTAAAACGTATGGGAGCTAAAAAATCTCCTTTCTATCGTATTGTAGTAGCTGATTCCCGTTCACCACGTGACGGCCGTTTCATCGAGTCTGTAGGAACTTACAACCCAGTTGCTCAACCAGCAGTGGTTGAACTTAACGAAGAGTTGGTTCTTAAGTGGTTGAACGACGGAGCTAAACCATCTGATACAGTGCGTAACTTGTTCTCTAAGCAAGGTATCATGGAAAAATTCCACAACGCAAAGCTTAGCAAGTAATTGTGGACACGCCCATGAAAGAATTAATTGAGACGATCGTGAAACCCCTTGTTGATTTTCCGGAAGATGTTCATGTGAATGAACATGAAGAGGATCAGCGCGTAACCTATAAGCTTTCCGTCAACAAAAGTGATATGGGCAAAGTAATTGGAAAGCAGGGCCGCGTTGCAAAGGCGATTCGAACAGTAGTCTATGCAGCAGGATCATCACAGCAAAAGAAGATTTTCTTGGAAATCGTCGAATAACAATCAGCTGCGCAAGCAGAAGGTAGATAACTCTATATGATTGTTCTAAAAGGGAGGGGTAACCCTCCTTTTTTTTGTAGATTAAAAATGTGTAAAATTAACTTCGAGAATTGTCCAGCTCCAGCGCCTAGCCCCTCGAGACGTTTCGGTCCGCCCATTGAAGTCAAAGAACGACTTCAACGGTCGGCCCTCCAACGCTTGTCGCGGCTGACCAAGGCGCTTACGCTTTTCTAAATTTGTAAAAATTACGGTATAATAAATACTTGATATAATAGTGACCACAAGGATTAAGGTGATCTGTGACCAGTAGTTGGAGAAATGCTGTTAACAGGTGGGCTTTAAGGAGGGAATGCTTTGAAGGTACTGCAAACGATCATTGTCAAACAGGTACTTACGGAAGAAAGCAAGGGAAAAATCCACCAAAAATACCACTCCAGAAAGCTTCAGCTGCAGAAAGAATGCGATCAACTGAGATTTGAACTGAAGAAGCTAGAAAAGTCTAAAAAGTTTTCACCTGAAACATTGAAAAAGCATTTTGAACAAGAAATAAAAGTCCATAAAGAAAAAATCAAGCTCCTGGATTTTCAAATAGAACAACTACATATTCTTCCGCTTGGGAGTGAAATTAAAGAAACAGAGCTTCAAGGGATTGTTGATGTGAATATAGGCGACCAGTGGGATGAGTTTCTTTCAGGTAAGACGATAATTGTAAAAGATGGCATCGTGACCGAAATACGCGAGAGGTGATCGAATAATGGAGAAATTTTTTAATGTCGGAAAGATTGTCAACACTCATGGAATCCGGGGCGAGGTAAGGGTGATCTCGAGGACTGACTTTCCAGAAGAGCGTTATAAAATAGGCAACACACTATTTTTATTCATGCCTGGTTCAAAGGATCCCGAGGAATTGGTCGTAAAAAGCCACAGGACTCATAAGAATTTCAATCTGCTGACATTTGAAGGTTTCGATAATGTCAATCAGGTTGAAAGGATGAGGGGCGGTATCCTCAAGGTTCCTGAGACACAGCGCGGCGAATTGGAGGAAGGCGAGTTCTATTTCCAGGATATTATCGGCTGCACAATGATGACCGTCGATGGTGAAGAACTTGGCAAGGTAATTGAAATCCTTACACCAGGTGCCAATGATGTATGGGTGGTAAAGGGAGAGAAAGGCAAGGAAATCCTGATTCCGTATATTGAGGACATTGTGAAAAAAGTTGACGTCAAGGAAAAGATGATTGTGATTGAGCCTATGGAAGGGCTTCTCTCATGATGAATATCGATGTCCTTTCTATTTTTCCAGAAATGTTCGAGGGCGTATTTGGCCATTCGATCTTGAAAAAGGCTTCTGAAAAAGGAGCTGCACAGTACAATGTCGTCAATTTCCGGGACTTTGCTGATAACAAACATCAGACAGTCGATGATTATCCATATGGCGGCGGTGCTGGCATGGTGTTAAAGCCACAGCCAATTTTCGATGCGGTATCTGATTTGAAAGAACAGGCAAAAAGCACTTCGCCAAGAGTGATCCTGATGTGTCCCCAGGGGGAAAGGTACACACAGAAGAAAGCTGAAGAACTGGCGAAGGAAGAACATTTAATATTCATCTGCGGACATTATGAAGGTTATGACGAACGCATCCGTGAGCATGTCATCACCGATGAAATTTCGATCGGCGATTATGTCCTCACAGGCGGCGAGCTCGGGGCAATGGTCGTGATCGACAGCGTTGTACGACTGCTTCCGGGTGTACTGGGCAGTGAAGAGTCCCATATCCAGGATTCTTTCAGCACAGGCCTGCTCGAGCACCCACACTATACCAGACCGGCCGACTTCCGTGGGATGAAGGTTCCGGATGTCCTTGTTTCAGGCAATCATAAGCTGATTGAAGAGTGGAGGATGAAGGAAAGCCTGAGAAGGACGCTGAGCCGGAGACCTGATCTTCTTGAAGAAGCAGACTTGACACATCAGCAAAAAAAATGGCTGGATGAACTGATAAAACTTAATGAATAATATTGCAGTCAGTCCCTGTTTATGTTAAGATACTTCTTGTGGCTAAAAGCAATCGTGCTTTTTGCTGCTTATAACAATGTTCCGCTGCAAAGAAAGTGTGCAAGAGCATTCGTGGGAGGAGATGAAAACGATGCAACAATTAATCGAAGAAATCACAAAAGCACAACTTCGCACTGATCTTCCATCTTTCCGTCCTGGTGACACAGTACGTGTACACGTTAAGGTTGTCGAAGGAACTCGTGAACGTATCCAGTTGTTTGAAGGTGTAGTGATTAAGCGTCGTGGTGGTGGAATCAGCGAAACTTTTACAGTTCGTAAGATTTCTTACGGAGTAGGCGTTGAGCGTACTTTCCCTGTTAACACACCAAAAATTGCGAAGCTTGAAGTTATCCGCCGCGGTAAAGTCCGCCGTGCGAAACTTTACTACCTGCGTAACCTGCGTGGTAAAAAAGCTCGTATCAAAGAAATTCGATAAGAATGAATGTCAAAAAGGAGCTTGCCTAGCCAAGCTCCTTTTTCATTACAAAATGCCAGTTTGAAAATTTATTTTAAAAAATCACCGCCCATCGTGTTTATCTTGACTGACTTATGTAAAATAAAGTTATGTACCTAAACTACATTTATTTTGGAATGGTGGGAAAAGAATGGCCGAAAAAAAGAAGAATGAACTATGGGAATGGACGAAGGCACTGCTGATTGCTGTCGTGCTCGCAGCTGTGATCCGATACTTTTTATTTGCCCCAATCGTAGTGGACGGATTATCGATGATGCCGACTCTCCATGACCAGGACAGGATGATCGTAAATAAGCTGAGCTATAAAGTAGGCGAGCCTGAAAGATTCGATATCATTGTCTTTCATGCCCCAGAGAATAAAGATTACATAAAAAGGGTCATCGGCCTTCCAGGCGATAAAATAGAATACAAAAATGACACGCTGTATGTGAATGGCAAAGCATACGAAGAACCATACTTGGAAGAATATAAAAAACAGGTTATTGATGGGCCGCTGACAGACCCATTTACGCTGGAAGAGAAGATTGGCAGTGAAACAGTCCCTGAAGGCCATCTTTTCGTCATGGGCGATAACCGCCGTTTCAGCAAGGACAGCCGTCACATAGGTACTGTTCCATTCGAAAAGGTACTGGGAAAAACAAACGTCATTTACTGGCCGGTTGAGGATATCCGCACAATAGACTAGTCCATGAACTGCCGCCGTATTGAAAGATGTAAACAGATAGGAGGTGGCTGCTTTGACGATCCAATGGTTTCCTGGCCATATGGCCAAGGCTCGCAGAGAGGTCACGGAAAAACTAAAGCTTGTCGATGTCATATTTGAACTGGTGGATGCCAGGATTCCATACTCATCCAGAAATCCGATGATTGATGAAATTATCCAGCATAAGCCAAGAATAGTTTTATTGAACAAAGCAGATATGGCCGACAAAGCTGTCACCGATGAGTGGCTGCGCTATTATCGCGAAAAAGGGATTACTGCACTTGCAATCAACTCGCAGGCCGGGACAGGCTTAAAGCAAATTGTCCAGGAATCAAAGGCCCTGCTTAAGGATAAACTTGACCGCTTAAAGTCTAAAGGAGTCAAGCCAAGAGCGATTCGGGCGATGATTGTCGGGATTCCGAACGCGGGGAAGTCGACATTGATCAACCGTCTTGCCGGGAAAAATATAGCCCAGACCGGGAACAGGCCGGGTGTGACGAAAGCACAGCAGTGGATCAAGGTAGGAAAGGAACTTGAACTCCTTGATACTCCGGGTATCCTCTGGCCAAAGTTTGAGGATCAGGAGGTAGGGACCAAGCTCGCTATAACAGGGGCTATCAAGGATACCATCCTCAATCTTCAGGATTTAACCGTATATGCTTTAAGGTTTTTAGAAAAGTATTACCCTGAGCGGCTGCAGGAGAGGTACAAGCTTTCCTCGCTCCCTGTGGATATCGTTGAGCTTTTCGACGAGATTGGCGATTTCCGGGGCTGCAGAATGCCTGGCGGTTATGTAGACTATGATAAAGTCGCTGAATTGGTAATTCGGGAAATACGCACAGAAAAATTAGGTCCTCTCTCCTTTGAAAGGCCTCAAGACCTGTTGAGGGATGAAGATGCAGATAAACAAGAAGAAAATTGAAGGTCCTGATTCCAGGACCTTTATTTTTCTTTCTTCTTGCCGATACATAATAAAGAACATAACTAGGGGAAATAGGATATGGAAAAATGGACAATTGGCGAAATTGATCAGCTGCTATTCAGTAAAGATAAAGTGGACATGGAGTACATTGAGGAATTAAAAAAAGACAACCGCAAAGGTGTTCAAAAACTCATCATGAAGTGGGAAAAGCAAGAAGCGCAAAAAGAGCTGGCCCACAGTCAGTTTGTTGAGATGACTTCCTTTGAAAGGAAGTATCGGTCCCAGGGTTTCAGGTTCATTGCCGGTATTGACGAAGCTGGCCGAGGACCGCTTGCTGGGCCAGTTGTAGCAGGGGCAGTCATCTTGTCAGAGGATTTTTACCTTCCGGGTCTCAATGATTCTAAGAAACTGACAGAAGCGAAAAGGGAAGAATATTTTGAAATCATTAATGACCAAGCCCTTGCTGTCGGAATCGGAATCATCGAAGCTGCCGAAATAGATGAAATCAATATTCTTCAGGCCAGTAAAAAAGCGATGCTCCATGCGGCAGCACAATTGGAAATCAATCCTGATTTTCTTTTGATTGATGCAGTCAAGCTGGAGACACCTTATCCCTTTGAAGCATTAATCAAGGGGGATGCCAGAAGCGTTTCCATAGCCGCGGCTTCGGTCATTGCAAAAGTAACACGGGACAGGCTGATGAAGGATCTGGGTCTCAGATTCCCGCAATATGGCTTTCAGGCAAATATGGGTTATGGAACTGCTGAGCATTTGAATGCCCTGAGAGAACACGGTGTTACAGAACATCACCGCAAGACCTTCGCTCCAGTAAGAGAGCGTATTCAGTAGAACTTGGCAAAGCGGGTGAACCATGGAAACAGGAGCGCTTAAAAGTTTATTTAACCAAAAGACAACACAGCAGACAAAAATAACCGAATTTCGTCCAGGACAAATCATCAATGGCAAAATCATTAAGCTATTCCCTGATCAAGTAGCAGAAGTCCAAATCGGGAACCAAAAAATGGTCGCCCAATTAGAAGTGCCGTTATCGGCAAATGAACGCTACTGGTTTCAGGTTCAGCCTGGAGAAGGAAAAGTCCACTTAAAGCTGATCAGTTCAAGTGGTGAGGAGAAGGGCCAGCCGGGAAACCTGACCAGGATCCTGTCTGAATTCGGATTGCAGCCGACAAAGGAAAACCTGGATCTTGTCCGTTTTTTCATCAAAGAACAGCTCCCTGTCAATGGTGAGCTTCTTAAACGCGCCTCAGAATGGTTGAAAACGGTTGGATCCCGGACTGCCGGGGAGGATGCCATAAAGATGCTGCTGACAAGGGGGATGCCTGTCACCAAGGCTGCATTTGAGGCCCTTTATACAGCCACGAAGGAACAATCTCTGGTTATGCTTTTGGAACAGCTCGGAAAGTCCCTGGAGGCAGCAGATGAGTCAGATACAGTTGTAAGCCTGAGAAAGCTATTGAATGAAATGCTTCCAGCAAATAAGACAATATCTTCTGCAGCCGCTTTAAACCATCTTGCTTCAGCATGGCTCGGCAGCAATGGCAAGCAAAGCGAAGCCGCTCTGGACCTTCTTCAACAGTACGGAGCGATTCCCGCGAAAAGCAGTGAAAAGAATGTTTTACAGCAGCTGTTATCGAGTCTTCAACATCTGGATGGTGCGGAAGAGAATCTGCCAGAAGGATTGAAGTTTCTAAAAACAGTCCTAACGCTTATCGAGAAGGGAGACAGTTTTTCCGCTCGGCAGATCATGGCAAGCTTCATTAATGATAAATCATTCCCTGTCAACGATCTCGCAGACTCACTTCATTTCATTTTTGACAGGGCAAATGGCAAAGACACAAATACACAAACCGGGCTTCTGGCCTTTAAACAGTTATTATCACATTCTAATGCCAGCAGTGCGCTGTCCCTCTTACTTGCAGGTAAGGCAGACTGGGAACAAGCAGGATTAAAACTGCTGGAGGCTGCAGGAAGACAGCAGCAAGCCGGTACAGTGGGGATGCATGCCCAGCTGTTATCGGAAGCGGCTGGCAAAGCGGAGCCGGCACCTGCACTTCAGGAAAACGGACTCTCACTTCTGTCGGATGTAAAGATTAAAAGATTCCTTTCTGCTCTGGGTCTATCTTACGAACATCATCTTAGTGAAATCATGAAGGATGGTGAGGTGGGAAAAACGCAAGTCCCTGATACCCTTAAATCACTGACACTTCGATTGTTGAATGAAAATCCTCCCCAGATTGTCAAAGACGCTGCAGAGCCGCTGGTAAACAAACTTACAGGCTTCCAGCTGCTATCGCAGGAAGCAGGCCCCATCCAGCAGCTCGTGGTCCAGGTCCCAATTTTTTTGGGAGGGAAGACAAGCGAACTCTCGATGCAGTGGAGTGGGAAAAGGACTGAAGATGGCAAAATAGACGCTGATTTCTGCCGTGTCCTCTTCTATCTGAAACTGCAGTACCTCGACGATACCATAATCGATATGCAGGTTCAGAATCGAGTCATGAGCATACAGATTTTTAATGATCAACCCGATCTTAAAAAAATGGCCGAACAGATGACGCCGATATTGAAAACGAAGTTATCTGAACTGGAATATAAATTATCATCTGTTCACTTCCATGTCCCTGGAGAATCCAATGGCAGAAGTAATCAGCGCAGTCTGTCAGAATTATACGGGCAAAAAGAATATTATGGAGTGGATATTAAAATATGAAAACTCCTAAGCATACAAGAAAGACAGCTGTTGCCTTGGGTTATAACGCGGGAAGCATGGATGCCCCGAAAGTGATGGCGAAGGGAAAGGGCCTGGTGGCTCAGCAAATCATAGACAAAGCAAAGGATCATGATATTCCCATCCAGGAAGACCCATCCCTGGTTGAAGTATTGTCACAGCTGGAATTGAATGAAAGAATACCAGAAGAGCTGTACCAGGCAGTCGCCGAGGTTTTTTCCTATATCTATCATCTTGATCAGCAAGCAGGGAAACGAAATTAATATTTTCAATTAACAAAAATAGTTTTTCTGTCCATGAATATCAATGCTAAAAGCCGGGAAAGGTTATCATCCCGGCTTTTTATAGTGGCATACAATCACCATGATACTTTTTTACAATATTTAAAAAGGGGAAATATTTAAATCATAAAGGTAGACAATCAATATTTCATTATATAAAATGAAAGCGCAGTCTATTTTTTAAAAATTTAAATGAATTATATTTTCTACTTAGGAAAACCTTTTCAGGCCGTTATCTGGCCATGAAACGATCGAGTTTTCCTAATAGATAGGAGGATGGGAAATGAATGTCCATGAGTATCAAGGAAAAGAAATCCTCAGAAAATATGGGGTAAAAGTACCTAATGGGAAAGTTGCTTTTACAGTCGATGAAGCTGTTGAAGCTGCTAAAGAGCTTGGCTCGTCAGTAGTAGTCGTGAAAGCTCAGATCCATGCCGGCGGAAGGGGTAAAGCTGGCGGTGTCAAGGTTGCGAAAAACCTTGATGAAGTGCGTACATATGCATCTGAAATCCTTGGGAAGACCCTGGTTACTCACCAGACTGGTCCAGAAGGCAAGGAAGTAAAACGTCTGCTGATTGAAGAAGGCTGTGACATCAAGAAGGAGTACTACGTAGGTCTGGTACTTGACCGCGCGACTTCACGTGTTGTCCTGATGGCTTCAGAAGAGGGCGGAACTGAAATCGAAGAGGTTGCAGAAGCGACTCCTGAAAAAATCTTCAAAGAGGAAATCGATCCTGTACTAGGCTTGATGCCATACCAGGCTCGCCGAATCGCTTTCAATATCAACATCCCTAAAGAGCTTGTCAATCAGGCTGTTAAGTTCATGATGGGCTTATATACTGCATATATCGAAAAAGATTGCTCAATTGCTGAAATCAACCCGCTTGTTGTTACAGGTGACGGACAGGTAATGGCTCTTGATGCTAAATTAAACTTCGATGCGAATGCTCTATATCGCCAGAAGGACATCCTTGAGTACCGCGACCTGGAAGAAGAGGATCCAAAAGAAATCGAAGCATCCAAGTATGATTTGAGCTATATTTCTTTGGATGGCAACATCGGCTGCATGGTTAACGGTGCAGGACTTGCGATGGCAACAATGGATATCGTCAAGCATTACGGCGGAGACCCTGCCAACTTCCTTGATGTTGGGGGCGGTGCTACTGCAGAGAAAGTTACGGAAGCATTCAAAATCATCCTTTCAGATCCAAATGTTAAGGGTATCTTTGTTAATATCTTCGGCGGCATCATGAAGTGTGATGTCATCGCTACAGGTGTCGTGGAAGCAGCCAAGCAGGTTGGCCTTGAAGTACCGCTTGTAGTCCGCCTGGAAGGTACTAATGTTGATCTTGGAAAACAGATTCTGAACGAATCTGGATTGAATATCATTGCTGCTGAATCAATGGCAGACGGCGCTGAAAAAATCGTTTCATTAGTTAAGTAGGATCGAAAGGAGAGAATTTGACGTGAGCGTATTCATTAATAAAGATACAAAAGTCATTGTTCAAGGGATTACGGGTTCTACAGCCCTTTTCCATACAAAACAAATGCTTGAATATGGTACAAAAATTGTTGGGGGAACATCTCCGGGCAAGGGCGGTACAGAAGTAGAAGGCGTTCCAGTATTCAACACAGTAAAAGAGGCTGTTGAAACCACGGGTGCTAACGCGTCTGTTATCTATGTACCTGCTCCATTCGCAGCAGATGCGATCATTGAAGCAGTGGATGCAGAGCTTGATCTGGCAATCTGTATCACAGAACATATTCCAGTATTGGATATGGTAAAGGTAAAACGTTATATGGAAGGCAAGAAGACTCGTCTTGTAGGCCCTAACTGCCCTGGTGTCATTACTCCAGAAGAGTGCAAGATCGGCATCATGCCAGGTTATATCCATACTAAAGGGCATGTCGGTGTTGTATCACGTTCCGGAACATTGACATACGAAGCTGTACACCAGTTGACACAGGCTGGAATTGGCCAGTCAACAGCTGTAGGTATCGGCGGAGACCCGGTAAACGGCACAAACTTCATCGATGTTTTAAAAGCATTCAATGAAGATCCTGAAACATACGCTGTCATCATGATTGGTGAAATCGGCGGTACGGCTGAAGAAGAAGCGGCTGAGTGGGTCAAGGCAAACATGACTAAACCAGTTGTCGGCTTCATCGGCGGAAGAACGGCGCCTCCAGGAAAGCGCATGGGCCACGCTGGTGCGATCATTTCAGGCGGAAAGGGTACAGCAGACGAAAAGATCCGTGTCATGAACGAATGCGGAATCAAGGTTGCTGATACTCCATCTGTAATGGGTGAAACGCTGATCGGTGTATTGAAGGAACAAGGTTTATACGATAAGTGCAAAACACACTAATATAATCAATCAGGCAGTCCCTCCGAACAGAGGGACTGTTTATTAATCCCAGGGGGAAGAAAATGGACGAATTTAAAAGGAAACTGATCCAGCTTGTCCACAGCAGGCATGCGAGCTGGAAAACCATCTACTCAATCTTGAAATACGATGCATCCACTAATACTAATGAAGAAACCCATTTTGCCTTCAAAAATCAACCTCAAACACAAAAACTCCACCAAGACCTTAAGCTTATTTCCGTTGATCGACTTCTCTATCATTACTCCTCACAAAATATCCATCTGATCACCATTTTTGATGAAGAATACCCTGAAAGACTCAAAAACATCTATCAGCCTCCATGGGTCCTATTCGCAAAAGGTAATCTTTCCCTGCTGAATATAGATAATGCCCTGGCTGTCGTTGGCTCAAGGAATGCGACAGACTATGGGTTTAAGTCAATTGATTTCTTGTTTCCCTCATTAATAGAAAAGAATATTCTGATTGTAAGTGGCCTTGCAAAAGGGATTGATGCGCATGCCCATAAGACAGCGATAAAACTGGGCGGGAAAACTATCGGTGTCATTGCTGGAGGTTTTCAACATCTATACCCCAGGGAAAATAGCAAGCTGGCAGAATATATGATGGAGAAGCAGCTCGTGATATCGGAATATCCTCCGGCAACTCACCCGGCAAAATGGCATTTTCCGATGCGAAACAGGATTATAAGCGGCCTTTCAGAGGGTACACTGGTTATTGAGGCAAGGAAGAAGAGCGGTTCATTGATCACCGCAGATTTTGCTTTGAATGATGGACGGAATGTATTTGCTGTTCCTGGAAGTATTCTGACTCCAGATTCCGATGGAGTCCACTATTTGATTCAACAGGGCGCTAAACTGATAAAAGGTCCGGAGGATATTCTGGAGGAACTCGGAAACTAATGTGGAATGATAACAAGAGAATTGTATATAATGCTTAAAAAGCAGCAAGAATTGACTTTTAGGGGTATGATTCAACTGTTAAGCTTGTTTGAAATTGCCCCATTTTGGAAGAAAATTAAGAATTTATATTAGAAATTGCAACAAAAAGGTTGAAATAATTTTCAATCTGTTATACATTTTGCATCAGGTATTTTAAAATCCCCAAATCAGATGAAACCGTTTACTTTTAGGGTAAATTTGACAATTTTAAGATATGTATATAATAATTAATGATAATTTTATACCTCTAAGGAGGACAAATGGATGTCAGATTTTTTAGTAATCGTCGAATCGCCGGCCAAGGCTAAGACGATCGAGCGTTATCTTGGAAAAAAATATAAAGTGAAAGCTTCTATGGGCCATTTGATAGATTTGCCCAAGAGCCAGATGGGAATCGATACGGAAAATAACTATAATCCAAAATACATTACAATCAGGGGCAAGGGTCCCGTACTGAAAGAATTGAAATCTGCCGCTAAAAAGGCAAAGAAAGTCTATCTCGCGGCTGACCCCGACAGAGAAGGGGAAGCAATTGCCTGGCATTTAGCACAAAGCCTTGATGTTGATGTCCATTCCGATTGCCGGGTGGTATTCAATGAGATTACAAAGGATGCCATCAAGGAATCTTTCAAACACCCAAGGGCGATTAATATGGACCTGGTAGATGCCCAGCAGGCACGCCGTGCATTAGACAGGCTGGTAGGATACAATATCAGTCCGCTCCTTTGGAAGAAAGTAAAGAAAGGGCTGAGCGCTGGCCGCGTTCAATCAGTCGCTCTAAGGATGATCATCGATCGCGAAAAAGAAATTGCGGCCTTTGAGCCAGAAGAATATTGGACAATCGGCGCTGAATTCCTAAAAGGCAAAAATGCTTTTGAAGCTTCCTTCTATGGCATTGGCAAGGAAAAAACCGAATTGAAATCTGAGGAAGATGTAAAGAACATCCTCAAGCAACTGAAGGGGAACAAATTCTCAGTCGATACAGTGACGAAGAAGGAAAGGAAGAGAAATCCTGCACCGCCATTCATCACATCTTCCTTACAGCAGGAAGCAGCAAGGAAACTTAACTTCCGTGCCAAGAAGACCATGATGCTTGCCCAGCAGCTTTATGAAGGTATCGATCTTGGAAAAGAAGGAACAGTCGGTTTGATTACGTATATGAGAACGGACTCTACAAGGATCTCCGAGCTTGCCCAGGGAGAAGCAAGAGAGTATATCACTGGGGAATATGGTGAAAAATTCGTCCAAACCGAGCCGAGAAAAGAGAAGAAACAGTCAAACGCTCAAGATGCCCACGAAGCGATCAGGCCAACGAGCACCATGAAAGTTCCAGAGAAGATAAAGGAATTTCTTTCAAGGGACCAGTACAGGCTTTATAAATTGATCTGGGAACGCTTTGTGGCCAGCCAGATGGCTTCTGCAATCATGGATACAATGAGCGTGGATTTAAGGAATGGGGATATAACTTTCCGTGCAACAGGATCAAAGGTTAAATTCCCAGGTTTCATGAAGGTGTATGTAGAAGGAACGGATGACCAGGTTGAGGAAAAAGATAAATTCCTTCCCGACCTTAAGGAAGGCGACGAGGTTACCAAGAAAGATATGGAACCGAAACAGCACTTTACCCAGCCGCCTCCAAGATATACAGAAGCCAGGCTCGTCAGAACACTTGAAGAAATGGGAATAGGCCGGCCATCAACATATGCGCCAACTCTTGATACAATCCAGAAAAGAGGATATGTATCCCTTGATAATAAGCGGTTTGTTCCGACAGAACTTGGCGAGGTTATCCATGAATTGATGCTTGAGTTCTTCCCTGAGATATTGGATCTCGAGTTCACAGCCAAAATGGAAGAGAATCTTGACCATGTCGAGGAAGGAAAGATCAATTGGGTCAAGGTCATTGATGATTTCTATCGCGATTTTGAAAAGAGTCTAGAGGTAGCGGAGAAAGAAATGCAGGAAATCGAAATCAAGGATGAACCTGCGGGCGAGGATTGTGAACAATGCGGCTCGCCTATGGTCTTTAAGATGGGCCGTTACGGAAAGTTCATGGCCTGCAGCAATTTCCCTGAATGCCGGAACACAAAGGCAATTGTGAAGGATATAGGAGTCAAGTGCCCGAAATGTGAAGAGGGGAATATCATCGAACGGAAGAGCAAGAAACGCCGCATTTTCTACGGCTGTGACCGCTATCCTGAATGTGACTTCCTATCATGGGACAAACCACTTGCAAGGAAATGCCCGAAATGCGAAAATATGCTTGTCGAGAAGAAGCTTAAAAAGGGTGTCCAGGTTCAGTGTACAGAGTGTGATTACAAAGAAGAACCACAAAGCTAGAGTGAGCCAGGGGCTCACTCTTTATGTTTGTAAAGAAGTTGTCATGGCGCCTCCGCTTTTCATTGTCCAGCTCCAGCGCTCAGCCCTTCGAGTCACTTGTCTATTTTCGCCTCCTAGAAACTTCGAAACTTCAACTCCGCCGGCAGAAGCAAAAAGCGCTTCTTTGTCTGAGTCTCCAGTTTCTGCGTTTCTGGTCAGTGGCTACACATTTCGTTTTCGGTGTCCTGTCAATGAAGTCAAAGAGTGACTTCATTGACTGGCCCTCCAGTGCTTGTCAGGGCTGATCAAGGGGCTTCCGCTTTTCTAAAAATGAAACTTTTTTCTTTCTTTTTCGTAAATAAAGGTGCAAAATGATACAGGTGTCAGGGAAAAGTAAGTAAGATGGAGTATATAATAGAAGCTTTATGTTAAGGCAGATGGTATAATAAGCTTTTTGATAATGCTGTTCATGCGACTTAGCCTGACTTTGAAGCATTACATACTGTTTAAACATGATATTACATTTATTGATGACTTTTAATAGCAATGGAGGAAATAGATATGACAGAAGCAACAGTAAATGTCATTGGTGCCGGTCTTGCCGGAAGTGAAGCTGCCTGGCAGCTTGCTGAAAGAGGCATCAAGGTCAACCTATATGAAATGAGGCCGGTGAAGCAGACACCAGCCCACCATACCGACAAATTTGCGGAGCTGGTATGCAGTAATTCTTTACGTGCGAATACATTGACAAATGCGGTAGGAGTATTAAAGGAAGAAATGAGAATGCTAAACTCTGTCATCATCGGAGCTGCAGATGCTTGTGCTATACCAGCTGGCGGTGCTCTGGCGGTTGACCGGCACGAATTTGCAGCACACGTAACGAATTCTGTAAAAGAGCATCCGAATGTAACGGTCATTAATGAAGAAATCACTCAAATTCCGGATGGGCCTACAGTCATTGCCACCGGTCCATTGACAAGTCCGGCTTTATCCGAGCAATTGAAGCAGCTTACGGGAGAAGAGTATCTATACTTTTATGATGCTGCTGCACCGATCCTTGAGAAGGAAAGCATCGACATGGATAAAGTTTACCTGAAATCCAGGTATGATAAAGGTGAAGCTGCCTACCTTAACTGTCCAATGACAGAAGAAGAATTCGACAGATTTTACGAAGCGTTGATTACCGCTGAAACGGTACCGTTGAAGGAATTTGAAAAAGAAGTTTTTTTCGAAGGGTGCATGCCGATTGAGGTGATGGCGCAAAGAGGAAGAAAGACGATGCTGTTTGGCCCTATGAAGCCTGTGGGTCTAGAGGATCCAAGAACAGGGAAAAGGCCATATGCTGTCGTCCAGCTGCGCCAGGATGATGCTGCTGGGACATTGTACAATATAGTTGGCTTCCAGACACACTTGAAATGGGGCCCGCAAAAAGAAGTGCTAAGATTAATCCCGGGTCTTGAAAATGCTGAGATCGTCCGTTATGGTGTGATGCACCGCAACACATTCATTAACTCTCCAAAAGTGTTAAAAGCGACGTACCAATTCAGGAATAGAGAGGATTTATTCTTTGCAGGACAAATGACCGGTGTTGAGGGTTATGTTGAATCTGCTGCCAGCGGCTTGATCGCCGGAATCAATGCGGCACGTCTTGTCAAAGGGGAAGAGCCGCTTGAATTCCCGCATGAAACAGCGATGGGGAGCATGGCAAGATATATTACAACAACTAATGCAAAGAACTTCCAGCCGATGAACGCCAATTTTGGTCTTTTCCCTGATCTTCCGGAGAAAATCAAAGCCAAGCAGGAACGTAATGAAAAGCATGCTTCCAGAGCATTGGAAACAATTCAGAAATTTGTGAAAAATTTGTAATTTCTATTGCGAGGGCTATACAAATATGATACTATTTAGTAGCCCTTGTGAGGTGATAAGATGGAAGCAAATGTGAACAATTCTTTAAAGTTATTTATTGAATATTTACAAATTGAGAAAAACTACTCACAATATACAATTGAACATTATCAACATGATATTAGGGAATTTTTTTTGTTCATGTCTGAACAAGGGCTGACAAGTCTGGATGATGTAGAGTATGCGGACACAAGGATTTACCTGACAAAATTGTTTGACCAGCAGCTCTCCAGAAAATCAGTCGCACGGAAAATTTCCTGCATGCGCAGCTTTTATAAGTTTTTGCTACGTGAGAAAATGGTCGGTGACAATCCATTTTCGCTTGTATCCATTCCAAAACTGGAAAAGCGGCTGCCGGATTTTTTTTACGAAGAGGAACTATCACAGTTGTTCAAAGTATGTGAAACCGAGACAGCACTTGGAAAAAGGAACAAAGCACTCCTGGAGCTGCTTTATGCGACTGGAATCCGTGTAGGTGAGTGCTGTAAAATCCAGGTGAAGGAAGTGGATTTATCGCTTTCGACTGTTTTGGTTCATGGAAAAAGGAAAAAGGATCGATATGTGCCATTCGGAAGTTTTGCTCAGGATGCGATTGAAGACTACATAAAGAATGGTAGGCCTGACTTGCTGAATGGCAAGGATGACCATGGCCATTTATTCTTGAATTTCCGTGGCGGGGCTCTTACAGACAGAGGTATCAGGGAAATCCTTAATAAACTGATCGAAAAGTCTGCCCTTACCGGGAAAATCCATCCGCATAAATTGCGCCATTCCTTTGCGACACATATGATGAGCAATGGAGCTGATATGAGGACTGTCCAGGAGCTTCTGGGCCATGCCTTCCTGTCTTCCACGCAAGTATATACCCATGTTACAAAGGAGCACTTACGCAGTATTTATTTGTCACACCACCCGAGGGCATAAGCCAAAAGGAGGACGAAAAAGATGTCGGAATTCCATGCCACAACGATATTTGCTGTTCAACATAAAGGGCAATGCGCCATGTCAGGCGATGGTCAGGTTACCATGGGCAATGCTGTAGTGATGAAACACACAGCAAAGAAAGTCCGGAAGTTGTTTAATGGTAAAGTAATTGCAGGATTTGCCGGTTCGGTAGCTGATGCGTTCACCTTGTTTGAAAAGTTCGAAGGCAAGCTGGAGGAATACAACGGCAATCTTCAAAGGGCTGCTGTGGAACTTGCCAAACAGTGGAGGAGTGACAAAGTCCTCCGGCAGCTTGAAGCCATGCTGATTGTTATGAATGAAAGCAGTATGCTTCTAATTTCCGGAACTGGTGAAGTCATCGAACCTGATGACGGCATTCTTGCCATCGGATCTGGCGGGAATTATGCTTTGTCTGCAGGCCGTGCGCTAAAGCAATATGCTGGAGATCATCTGACAGCTAAAGAAATCGCGAAGTCTTCATTGGAAATTGCAGCTGATATTTGTGTCTACACAAACCACAATATCATTGTGGAAGAACTGTAATGATAAAAGGAGTGAAGAGTGTGAAACAGACAACAAATTTAACTCCAAGGCAGATCGTTGAAAAGCTGGACCAGTATATAATCGGACAAAAAGATGCAAAAAAAGCGGTGGCAGTTGCTCTTAGGAACAGGTATCGACGTGGATTGCTCGCTGAAAATATCAGGGATGAAATCATTCCCAAGAACATCCTGATGATTGGACCAACAGGCGTAGGTAAAACGGAAATAGCCAGAAGGATGGCTAAATTGGTTGGGGCTCCTTTCGTAAAGGTTGAAGCCACCAAATTTACCGAAGTCGGCTATGTGGGCCGTGATGTCGAGTCAATGGTCAGGGATCTTGTCGAAACTTCAATCAGACTTGTAAAAGAAGAAAAGATGGAGAAAGTCAAGGAACCAGCAGAAGAGAATGCAAATCGCCGTCTGGTCGAGCTCCTTGTCCCATCAGCGAAAAAATCGGTGAATTATAAAAATCCTTTGGAGATGCTCTTTGGCGGCAGCCAGCAGCAGCCCGAGCAAGAAACAAGCCAGTCAGAGGATATGGGATTATTCGAAAAACGGAAAAACATCAAGCAAAAACTCGAACAAGGTGAACTTGAAGATGAGCTGGTAACCGTTGAAGTCGAAGAGCAGGCACCTTCCATGTTTGATATGCTCCAGGGCTCAGGAATGGAACAAATGGGGATGAACATGC
Organism: Mesobacillus sp. AQ2; assembly: GCF_030122805.1. NCBI lineage: Bacteria > Bacillati > Bacillota > Bacilli > Caryophanales > Bacillaceae > Mesobacillus > Mesobacillus sp. AQ2. Next base: position 1,834,511 of record NZ_CP126080.1, read on the forward strand.
AGGATGCATTAAGCGGTTTGATGCCAAAGAAAAGGAAGAAAAGAAAACTTCCTGTTCGTGAGGCAAGGAAATTGCTGATCAATGAGGAAGCACAAAAGCTGATCGATATGGATGAGGTTACTCAGGAAGCTACATATCGTGCTGAGCAGGCGGGTATCATTTTCATTGATGAAATTGATAAGATCGCCAGCAAGAATTCTGGCGGTTCCAGTGCCGACGTCTCACGAGAGGGTGTTCAAAGGGACATCCTGCCTGTAGTGGAAGGGTCGACGGTCAATACGAAATATGGGCCTGTCAAAACAGATCACATCTTATTCGTCGCTGCCGGTGCTTTCCATATGGCGAAGCCTTCTGATCTGATACCAGAACTGCAAGGTCGTTTCCCGATCCGTGTCGAGCTCACCAAGTTAACTGTAGAAGATTTCTATCGAATTCTGGTTGAGCCAGACAACGCACTGACAAAGCAATATGAAGCTTTATTGGAAACTGAAGGTATACAAATTGAATTTTCTGACGATGCTATACGTAAGATAGCAGAAGTTGCATACGAAGTGAACCAGAATACTGATAATATAGGAGCAAGAAGGCTGCAGACAATCCTTGAGAAGCTCCTTGAAGATCTAAGCTTCGAAGCACCAGACATCAATCTTGAGAAGGTAGCGATCACTCCGCAATATGTTGAAGAAAAACTGGGCGCCATTTCAAGAAATAAGGATTTAAGCCAGTTCATATTATAATGTTTTACCGTTTTAATGCATACTCAATAGGGTAGACAAATAAAGGCTGCCTATTGTGCTAAAGCATTGAAACTGGCCAGTATTTAAATAAATGTTATTTTGTTTGAAGCAAATAGGAGGAAGAAACAATGGACTTACTATCAAAAACTAGAAAAATTAATGCCCTGCTCCAAAAAGCTGCCGGTAAACCGGTGAATTTCAAAGAGATGTCAGAGACACTAAGTGAAGTAATCGAAGCGAATATCTTTGTTGTCAGCCGCAGAGGTAAGCTGCTAGGCTTCGCCATCAACCAGCAAATCGAGAATGAGCGCATGGTTAAAATGCTTGAAGACCGTCAATTCCCAGAAGAGTATACAAAGAATCTATTCAACATCCAGGAGACATCTCCGAATTTGGATGTTGACAGTGAGTATACAGCATTCCCGGTTGAAAACAGAGAGTTATTCAAGAGCGGCTTAACAACAATCGTGCCAATCATCGGTGGCGGCGAGCGACTTGGAACATTAATCCTTGCCCGTCTGGAAGAACAGTTCCATGATGATGATCTTATCCTTGGCGAATATGGCGCAACGGTTGTAGGGATGGAAATCCTTCGTGAAAAGGCTGAAGAAATCGAGGATGAGGCACGCAGCAAAGCTGTCGTCCAGATGGCGATCAGCTCACTATCATACAGTGAACTTGAAGCAATCGAGCACATCTTTGAAGAACTTAATGGAAAGGAAGGCTTGCTTGTTGCATCAAAAATCGCAGACAGAGTCGGCATCACTCGTTCTGTCATCGTAAACGCGTTGCGTAAGCTTGAAAGCGCAGGCGTCATTGAATCACGTTCTTTAGGAATGAAGGGAACATACATTAAAGTATTGAACGATAAGTTCTTGTTTGAACTAGAAAAACTTAAAAATAGCTAAAAGAAAATCCGCTGATCTCAGCGGATTTTACTTTGTTGACTAAAGGGGTTCGGATGGTCTCATTCCGAATCCCTTTTTGTCATTTGCTTAATTTAATCAAAGGGTAAACTACTTCGAAAAAAGCCTGGCCAGCTGTGTAGAAGCTTTATCAAAGTGCTGCAGGAACAACTTGGACAAGTGAGAGACCCAGGAGACGCTAAAGACTGTTAGGAGGCTCTCCGCAGTCTCGCGGAAAGCGAGTGTCTGGAACCTAAATCAACAGTCAAGTATGTCTTCATAAAAACATCGCTGATGATCAGCGAAGTTTTTTGCATATAATAGAAACTTATGCTTGGATTAACTCGTTAAATGTTACAAAAAGATTGCTGTTTTTTTACACAGGTAGATGCAGAAGCGATTAACTTTATTAAAAAAATAAAGAAAATAATGGAAAATACATAAATTGTTATGAGCATTTTATCCTAATTAAGTAACTTTAAAGGTGGTTTTTTTAATTCCTTTGGCCCTATTTATCTAATAAAACTTGACAATAAAATGGGTGGTATTTTAAAAAATATAAAAAAAAGTAAGTGCATAGGTCTTTTGTACTGTTTTGTAAAATGAGCATTATGCATGATAAAAATTAACTGAAAGTACATAGACAGATTATTTCAGATTCTTTACAATTAGTGATAGATTGACGAAATTCACCAAGGAATTACAAAATTCAGCAAAATCATCCTGTTTTGTAAATGAGAGGTGTAAAAATGAAGTTGTTTTCAAATACGGTATCGACGCTGGAACATGCGCTGAACTACTCTTCTGCAAAGCAGAAAGTTATTTCGCAAAATATTGCCAATGTTGATACGCCGAACTATAAAGCGAAGGATGTGTCTTTCAAAGCGGTATTCCAGGATGTCATGGGACAATCCTTTCAAGCTCATAAATCGGACTCACGACATTATGATTTCAGCAGCAAGCCAAGCCGCATGCCTGGAATCATCAGTAAACCAAACGTCAATTATAACGAGAATGGGAATAGCGTTGATTTGGATAAAGAAATGGCCGATATGGCAACGAATCAAATTTACTACAATGCGCTGACTGAAAGAATCAATGGTAAATTCAATTCGCTCCAATCTGTCATAAGAGGAGGCAAGTAAGGATGACAATCTTTCATAGTATGAACACTACCGCTTCTGCGTTAACTGCGCAGCGTTTGAGAATGGACGTCATTTCCTCCAATATGGCGAATGTGGATTCCACAAGAGGGGTGAATGGAGAGCCTTACCGCAGGAAGATGGTCGTCATGCAGCCAAAGGAAGGAAACTTTTCTTCATTTCTCAATAAAGCAATGGGAAAAACAGACAGCTCGGGAGCTGGAAATGGAGTTAAAGTAACAAGAATCATAGAAGACAGAGAAAACCCGCTCAAAATGGTATATGATCCAGAGCATCCCGATGCAGATGCAGATGGCTATGTTGCATATCCCAATGTGGACCCCTTGAGAGAAATGGTGGATTTGATAAGCGCTACTCGCTCCTATGAAGCAAACGTCACAGTTTTCAACGCCTCTAAAGGCATGATGATGAAAGCACTTGAAATTGGAAAGTAAGGAGATAACTAAATGAACACAGCTGGGATCAATTCAGTAACCCAAATGGTCAAGCCGTTTGAAACAAAAGGGTCTACTCCCACACCTACACCATACGAAGCGCAGAAAAGTTTTTCGTCCGTACTTAAGCAATCAATTGAAAATTTAAATCAAACCCAGCTTCAATCCGATATACTGACAGAAAAATTGGCGCGTGGAGAAAATGTTGACCTCCACCAGGTGATGATCGCAAGCCAAAAGGCAAGCATAACACTGCAGGCAACCATGGAAATCAGAAATAAAGTAATCGAAGCGTATCAGGAAATGATGAGAATGCAAGTTTAATATTATAGGCTAAAAACTAAGATTAGATCGGTTATTAGCTGTATAAAAAGAAGAGACATAATAACCGGGGGATTGAAATGAAAGAAACCGTTCAAAAGTATCTACATACAATGAAGGATTTCTGGCAAGGGCGCACCAGAAAACAAAAAATAAGTATTGGGGCTTCTATTTTCTTTGTTTTGACCGTTGCCGTCCTTACCGCCTTTTTTGTAACAAGGACTTCCCTAGTTCCGCTTTATAGCAATTTATCGCCCGCAGAGACTGGAACGATCAAAGAAAGTCTGGATGCCAGGGGCATTACATCTGAAATAACGGATGGCGGAAAAACCATCATGGTTCCCGAAGAGGCGGTCGATAGCTTGAAAGTAGAGCTGGCGGCTGAAGGGATTCCGAAATCTGGCAGTATCGATTATTCCTTCTTTAGCCAGAACGCAGGTATGGGCATGACAGATAATGAGTTCAATGTATTGAAGCTTGAAGCCATGCAGACGGAATTGGCCAACTTGATGAAAGGAATCGACGGAGTAAATGATGCCAATGTAATGATTAACCTTCCTGAAAAGGGGATATTCGTCAGTGATAATGCTGGGCCGGCTTCAGCATCCATCGTGCTAAATACAAGTCCGGGTTATCAATTCAAAGATGAACAGATCACTGCTCTTTACCATCTGGTAGCAAAAAGTGTTCCGAATCTTCCTACAGATAATATCGTCATCATGAATCAGTTTTTTGAGTATTTTGATTTAAAAAATGAAAAAAATTCCAGTGGTGCTACATTTGCCTCACAGCATGAAATAAAACAACAGATTGAAAGAGACGTCCAGAGACAAGTCCAAAACATGCTCGGAACGCTTATGGGTCATGATAAAGTCGTTGTTTCAGTAACTGCCGATATTGACTTTACCCAGGAAAACAGGGAAGAAAACATTGTTGAGCCTGTTGATAAAGAAAATATGGAAGGCATCGCAATCAGCGCCCAGCGGATCACAGAGACATTCACCGGCAATGCAGATCAGGCTGGAGGAATTCCTGAAGGAGGAAATCCTGGTGAAACGACTGGTTCCCAATACCTTGAAGGAGCGACCGGGAACGGTGATTATGAGCGAGTGGAAGAGACCATTAATAATGAAGTAAGCAGGATCCGAAAAGAGATAACAGAAAGTCCGTACAAGGTGAGGGATTTGGGAATCCAGGTAATGGTTGAACCTCCGACTCCTGATGACCCTAATTCATTGCCTCAGGAAAGAAGAGAAGATATAACAAAAATCCTGGGTACGATTATAAGGACAACAATTGACAAAGATGCTCTTGGATCAGAGTTGACTGATGAATTGATCGAGGACAAAGTCGTCGTTTCTGTCCAGCCATTCAACGGCAAGGTTACATTTGATAATCAGGTTGTTGAAAAACTGCCTTGGTGGATATACCTCATTGGCGGGTTGCTGCTGGCGGCAATCGTGATTCTGTTGCTGTTATTCATGAGATCAAGAAAGAACAAATTGGAAGAAGAAGAGTATGTCATGGAAGAAAAGTATGAACCAATTCGTGTTCCTGATGTGAACAAGGAATTTGAGACAGAGGGCACAATGAAGAAAAAACAGCTGGAAAAAATGGCGAAAGAAAAGCCAGAGGATTTCGCGAAGCTATTGCGGACATGGATTTCTGAGGATTAGGAGGAGGACCAACAGTGAGGAAAGACCAAAAAGAATTAACCGGAAAACAGAAGGCAGCCATCCTCCTGATCTCGCTTGGACCAGATGTTTCTGCTTCGGTATACAAGCATTTAAGTGAAGAAGAAATCGAGAAGCTTACACTTGAAATCTCAGGTGTGAAAAAAGTGGATTCCATCGCAAAGGAAGAAATTCTTGAAGAGTTTCATAACATTGCCCTGGCGCAGGATTACATCACCCAGGGTGGAATCGGATATGCGAAAACGGTCTTAGAAAAAGCATTAGGAAACGATCAGGCAGCGGTGATCATCAATAGATTGACCTCATCACTGCAAGTAAGGCCGTTTGATTTTGCGCGTAAAGCCGATGCTGGCCAGATTCTCAATTTCATACAAAATGAACATCCGCAAACGATCGCACTGATCCTTTCTTATTTGGACTCCGCCCAGGCCGGCCAGATTTTATCTGAACTGCCGCAGGAAGTACAGGCGGATATTGCCCGTCGTATTGCAGTGATGGACAGTACATCGCCGGAAATCATTAATGAGGTTGAACAAATCCTTGAAAGAAAGCTGTCAGCTACGGTCACGCAGGATTATACTCAAACAGGCGGAATCGAGGCTGTTGTTGATGTGTTGAACGGTGTAGACCGTGCAACCGAGCGCACAATTCTCGATGCCCTGGAAATCCAGGACCCTGAGCTTGCTGAGGAAATCAAAAAGCGGATGTTCGTATTTGAAGATATTGTCACACTTGATAACCGCGCGATCCAGCGTGTTATCCGCGATTGTGAAAATGAAGATCTTATGCTTGCTCTTAAGGTTTCAAGTGATGAGGTCAAGGAGATTGTCTTTAAAAACATGTCTAAACGCATGGTTGAAACCTTCCAGGATGAAATGGAATTCATGGGCCCTGTAAGGCTTCGCGATGTGGAAGAGGCCCAATCAAGGATTGTCGCCATCATTCGCCGCCTGGAGGAAGCCGGTGAAATCGTCATTGCCCGTGGCGGAGGGGATGATATCATTGTCTAGGCTAATCAAATCACAGTTCACCAGTACTTTGCCAACAGAGAAGAAAGTCATTTCCATCAAGATGCTGGAAACTTCCTTAGAGGCAGAAACGGCTTCACCTGTATTCACCCATACAGAGGACGAGAGGAAGAGAATCCTAGATAACGCGTTAATGGAAGCGAATCATATCTTTTCAAAGGCGATGGAGGAAGCCGATCTTATCAGGAAGCAAGTTGAATTGGAAAAGCAGGATTGGGAGAGGCAAAAAAATCTTCTGGCGGAAGAATCCAGACAATCGGGTTTTGAACAGGGATTTCAAGATGGCAGACATCAAGGCTACGAAGAATACCGTCAGGCAATAATGTTTGCGCAAGAAACGGTGGAAGCGGCAAAACAGGATTACCAGAACCATATCGATTCATCGGAAAAAGTGATTCTCGACCTTGGGGTAAAAATCGCTGGGAAGATCATTGGAGAAAAACTGGCCGCTGAAGAAGGATTCCTTCCGCTTGTTAAAAGAGCGTTGAAAAACGCAAGGGATTATAAGGATATTCAGCTCCATGTCCATCCGAATCATTATCAGGAATTGCTTGCACACAAAGAAGAATTGATCGCTATCTTCCCAAAAGAGATTGTGTTCTATATCTATCCAGATGATGAACTGGAAGAATCGGCCTGCGTGATCGAGTCTGAAAATGGCAGGACTGATGCGAGTGTGGACAGCCAGTTAGAGGAAATCAAGAATAAACTTTTCGAGATTTTGGAGAGTGAACTATAGTGAAGGCTGAGGATTTATTGCAGCATGTCGACTCGTTGGATAGCTTCAAGCGCTATGGCAGGGTCAAGCGGGTAGTCGGCTTGATGATCGAGTCTCAAGGTCCTGAAAGTTCAATCGGAGATGTTTGTTTTATCCATGTAGGCACAAAGAAGAAACGGAAAATCCAGGCAGAGGTCGTTGGTTTTAAAGATGAAAATGTCATTCTGATGCCTTATACATCTCTTCATGATATCTCGCCTGGAAGTCTAGTGGAAACTACAATGAAACCACTTGAAATAAAAGCTGGACCGGGCTTGATCGGGAAAGTCGTTGATTCTCTGGGAGTCCCATTGGATCAATCCAGTCTTCCGAAAGGACTTGCCTCGGTTCCTACGGAGCAAGATCCACCCAACCCTTTGAGCAGGCCGCCAATCTCAGAACCTATCGAAGTGGGAGTCAGGATGATTGACAGTCTGCTGACAGTTGGCAATGGCCAGCGTGTTGGGATATTCGCGGGTAGTGGCGTTGGGAAAAGTACATTGCTGGGGATGATTGCGAGAAACACCACCGCAGACCTGAATGTCATCGGGCTGATCGGAGAACGTGGAAGGGAAGTAAGGGAGTTCATTGAACGCGACTTAGGGCCTGAAGGTTTAAAGCGTTCGATTGTCGTTGTTGCAACATCAGATCAGCCGGCATTGATGCGGATCAAAGGGGCTTATACGGCAACCGCGATCGCAGAATATTTTCGCGATAAGGGCCTGAATGTCATGCTCATGATGGATTCAGTAACACGAGTCGCGATGGCTCAGCGTGAAGTTGGTCTTGCTGTTGGCGAACCCCCAACCACCAAAGGCTACACTCCGTCGGTGTTCGCGATCCTTTCAAGGCTTCTCGAAAGAACAGGTACCAATGAATATGGGTCAATCACTGGCTTCTATACTGTCCTTGTCGATGGAGATGATATGAATGAGCCGATTGCGGATACGGTCCGGGGAATCCTGGATGGCCATTTTGTACTGGACAGGGACTTAGCCAATAAAGGCCAGTACCCTGCAGTGAATGTCCTGAAAAGTATCAGCAGGATCATGAACAATATTGTCAGCGATGATCATGTCAAGGCTGCTGAGAGATTGAGGGAATTATTAAGCACCTATATAAACTCTGAGGATTTGATCAATATAGGGGCATATAAGAAAGGCACGTCTGCAGAAATCGATGAAGCCATTACCAGATATCCTCAAATACTGAATTTTTTGAAGCAGAGTACGAATGAAAAGGTCTCGATCAATGAGAGTGTGGAGGCTTTATTGCAGCTAGTAAGGAAAGGTTGATTGTTCAATGCGTTATCAATACAAATTTGATAAAATCCTATCTCTCAAATCAAGAGAAATGGACGAGGCACAAGTCGTATACCAAGATTCAGTCAAAAAGTTCGAAGATGCAGCTGAAAGACTTTATGAACTTTTAAAGAAAAAAGAGGATCTTGAGAGCTTCCAGTCAGACAGGCTTTTAGGAGGTTTGCCGGTACAGGAAATACGCCACCATCAGCAATTTATCGGCAATCTGGAAAAATCGATTGCGCATTATCAAAAAGTTGTGATGAACGCGAGAAATATAATGAACTTTCAGCAAATGCAACTGATGGAAAAGAACAAGGAAGTCAAAAAGTACGAAAAAATCAAAGAGAAAGACCATCTTCAGTTTCTTGCGAATGAAAAATATGTCGAGAGCAGGATGATGGACGAAGTCTCGATTCAGCAATACATGAACCGGGAAATAAGGTGATTAAATGGCAGAGAGCATGGAGGAAAAAGAAAACCAGCGTGAGAGTAAGTTCCAGGGTTTTTTGCTCGTAGTAGCAATACCGATTTTATTTGCGATTGTTGTGGCTTTGGTTGCCCTTTCCTTTCTCGGAATCAATATTTTTGAAACAGCAAAGGATATCGGCGGCAGGGTCCCATTCCTATCAGAAATCGTGAATGAGGATAAGCAGCCTTCAGTTGAGGAGTTCCAAAAAAATATTGTCAGTCTGGAAGCAGAGATAAAGGATCGTGAAGCTAAAGTGGAACAGCTTCAGTCCAAAATCGAAAGCAAAGATACACAGCTGAAAAGGATCGAGCTCGAGAAAACCCAGCTCCAGGCGCAGATAGAGGAATTGACTGCAATCAAGGAAGAAAACAAACGAGCCTTTCGGGAAATTGTCAAAACGTATGAAACGATGTCAGCCAAAAATGCCGCAGCAATTGTTTCTAAAATGGACTCAGATGAAGCGGTAAAGATCCTGACAAATATCAAACCCGAATCACTTGCTGCAATCATGGAAAAGCTTCCGGCAGATGTAGCAGCAAAGTATACGGAATTTTTGACTAACGAAACCGAAAGCAATTAGAGAGTTGTATTTTGAAAGGGGGTGAAAACATGGAAGTTGGAGGGCTTGGGTTCTTTAATAGTGTCGCAGCCGTAAAACAGCCTGCAGCCGGCAAGAGTGAATTGGAAGGCGGTTTTGCTGGCATGATGGCAATGGTCCTTTCAGGGGCAAATGGCTCAAAGATTGCTGAAATACCAGGACAAGATACAAAAGCATTGGAGAGTCTGGCAGACTTGGCTGGCTTTTTGAACACTGAGGACCTGTTGGATTTGGAAGATGGACTGAAGCTGATGGAATCACTTATGGCAGATTCAGAAAATCTTTTAGGCAAGGCTCTTTCCCATCTGGGAATCAGCATGGACCAAGTTCAGCAGCTGCTTCAGAAATGGCCTGGGAACAATGAGGAAAAGACAGACAATGTTCCGGAAGATGAATTGCTGGCGTCTCTTGCCGCTATCCTGGCTGGAATCGCAAATTTGCCAAAAAAAGAACTCGCCGCCAGGCTTGATACCAATGATGTTGAAACCATCAAGGTTCTAAAGCTGTATGAGCTGATGTCAAAGTATGCTGATGGCTATGAATCTAAGAAAACAGCATTACTGAAGGAGTCAATGCAAAACCTCGAGGAAGGTTTGACTAGTCTTTTAAAGCCTGATAACCGAAGTGGCCAAGAATATATCCAAAATCGATTTACCCAGTTAGCGAGAGAGTTAAACCTGTTAGATGCGAAAAAAACAAATTTTTTAGAGGTTAATAGTTTAGCAGAAACTGGATCGTCGATTAAGGCCGATGGGCAAACAGGGGCTGTCACATTTCTTCCGCAAATGGCAAGAGCTGAGCAGCTTACATTGATGATGAATAGTCCTGAAAGGCCGGTTTCCGCAGAGCAATTAATGAAACAATTCGAATCGATTCTCTCAAGGTCTCAATTCATGAATAGCGGCGGAACACAAAAACTATTCATAAAATTGTTTCCAGAGCACCTGGGCAGCATTCGGGTAGAGTTATTCCAAAAAGACCAGACAATGATGGCCAGAATCATTACTACTTCAGGCAGTGCAAAAGAAACATTGGAATCCCATATTAACGGTCTCAAACAGGCTTTTGCTGCACAAAACCTTTCAGTCGACAGAATCGAAGTTACCCAGCAGCAGGCACAACAAGAACGTTTCCTGAATAGAGATTCCCAGCAGCAGGAAAGACAGCCTGACACCAGGGAACAGGAAAAGAAAGAAGAACAAGGGGATTTTAACCTTACTTTCGAGGAAGCACTGCTAAATACAGAAGCATAGGAGAAATACCATGGTGAACTCAATTAATTCTTCTTATCTGCTATCGAATCTTCAAAAGGAAAGGAAAGCAGGTTCGGATATTCTTGGGAAAGATGATTTTTTGAAGATCCTGATGACCCAGCTTCAGAACCAGGATCCTTTGAATCCGATGCAGGATAAAGATTTTATAGCACAAATGGCAACATTTTCGACACTTGAGCAAATAACGAATATGGGAAAATCCATCGACCGATTTGTACAGGCTGAACAGCAAAACAAAATGATTTCCTACAGCCAGTTTGTAGGCAAGGAGATTACTTGGCACAAGATTGATTCTGCTGACGGCCAGGAAACGATTAAACAAGGAAATGGAAAAGTTGCCTCTGTCCAGTTCAAGGAAGATACAGTTTCTTTTATTCTTGAAGATGGCACTGTTCTGGAACCCGCGAATATTTCGCAAATCAATGAGCTTTCAAGTGAAAACCATATGCTGCAGGCGAGCATGCTGATTGGCAAATCTGTTACCTATGTAGATGAAAATAAACAAGAGAAATCAGCTAATGTCCTGTCTGTCTCATTTAAAAATGGAAAAACATCCTATTTGCTGGATGATGAGAATAAAACAAGCATCATTTCTTCACAAATCACCAAAATTCAATGACCTAAGGAAGTGAGGTAATGGATAAAACAAATTTTCGTCCAATTCATTCACTGCCTGTTAACAGGACAAACCAAAAACCTGTGAAAGCCAACAACTTTACGCAAACACCTTTTTCCTTGCAATTGCAAAATGCCATCCAATCGAAGAATGGACTGACCATTAGCAAGCATGCAACTGAACGGCTGGAGCAGCGGGGAATAAGTATTTCCCAGGAGCACTGGAACAGGATAGAGGAGAAAGTCAGTCAGGCGAAGGCCAAGGGCGTGAGTGATTCGCTTGTCCTGCTGAAAGACGCAGCGCTGATTGTCAGTGCGAAAAACAACACCGTCATCACTGCGATGGGAAGGCAGGAAGCGGCAGAACAAATTTTCACCAATATAAATGGAACGATTGTGATGGATAATTAAAAAATACTAAATGGCTGGACCTTCACGGAGGCCTGGGCTGTGGACCGATTGAAGCAGCCCCTAAATCGAAAGGAGTTTTACAAGTTATGCTTCGTTCAATGTACTCAGGAATCAGCGGAATGAAAAATTTCCAGACTAAACTTGATGTCATCGGCAACAACATCGCCAATGTAAATACATACGGCTTCAAAAAAGGCCGTGTCACTTTTAAAGATACAATGAATCAAACCATCTCTGGTGCTAGTGCTGCGACACAGAATAAAGGCGGAAAGAACCCGATGCAGGTAGGCCTTGGGTCTACAATTGCAAGCATCGATTTGATCGATACTCAATCAAGCTTGCAAACAACAGGTCGCGCTCTTGACCTTGCCATTTCAGGTGATGGATATTTCGTCGTAAAGCAAGGACAATCACAAATGTATACACGTGCCGGAAACTTCTATCTGGATGATAATGGTACGCTAGTTACTGGTGATGGATTGAAGGTTCAGTCTTTGAATAATGGAATCCTAGAAGATATTACAGTTAACGTTAATGCGCTCTTGCCAGCTAAGCAAACGACTGAACTGGTGATGAAAGGCAATCTTCCAGAGGATGCTAAAGGGGCATCTGAACTGCTTCAGCAGTTAAAAGTCGTTGATGGAAATGGAATTGAGCATGTTATTGACATGACTATAAAGCCAGATGGTGCAAATGGTGCTGCAACAGGTAATTGGACGGTCTCTTTTGTTGATAAATCGATTCCGGTCGCTGATCCTACTCAGCCGAACCCCAATATCACGACAGTAAACATCCAGATACCGACAAATACCGCTCAAAATATTACTTTAAATCTTAACAACGGGTCAGGTACAGCTGTACCATTTACCGTTGCATTGCCGCTTGGTGGCTTAACTGTCGACGGCGGCAGCATGGATGCAAACGCCTACCCTGACGGCAACACCCAGGGTGCTTTGGAAAGCTTCAACATCGGCTCAACTGGTGAAATCAATGGAGTATTCTCAAATGGATTAGTCCTCACACTTGGACAACTTGCGCTTGCTAAATTCAGCAACCCGTCAGGTCTTTCCAAGGTTGGGAATAATACTTTCCAGGAATCAGTCAACTCTGGAACAGCGAATATCAATGTTCCTGGAGAAGGCAGGGGATCCATCGCGGCAGGTGCACTTGAAATGTCCAATGTAGACCTTTCTGAAGAGTTCACCGAAATGATCACGGCTCAGCGTGGTTTCCAGGCAAATACAAGAATCATTACTACATCTGATGAAATCCTCCAGGAGCTCGTGAACTTAAAACGATAGATTAAGAGAGGAGCAGGGCTGAAAGGGTGATTCTTTTAGCCCCTGTGGATAATAGTGATAAAAGTAACGAAATTAAATGGTAAATCGTTCAGGCTTAATTCATTATTTATTGAGACAATTGAGGCTTTTCCGGATACGACGATTACTCTAGCCAATGGCCGGAAGTATGTTGTCAGGGAAAGCAAAAATGAAGTAACGATTTTAATCAAGGAATATTACCAGAGTATCGGCCTTTTGGGAGGCCGGTTGTTGGAGGAACTGGAACATGAAGAATAATAAACTGGTCATGATTATGACAGTCATGCTGGTAGCCATCCTGCTTGTAGGGACAGTCGCAGTGGTAGCAGTGATGAAGCTTAAAGCTGGTGATGGTGAGAAGGAACCAAGTATTGAAGAGGTGCTGGAGGCTTCGGTAGATATACCGGAGGTAACCACGAACCTTGCATCAAATGACTTCATCAAGATTTCATTCAAAATTGAAACAGATGGAACAAAAGCAAAAGAAGAACTCGAGAAGAGAGATTTCCAGGTTAAGAACCTGATTATCTATGAACTATCCGAGAAAAAGGCAGAAGAACTGCAAGGCAAGGAAGGCAAGATGAACCTTGAAGAAACTCTCAAAGTGAAGTTGAATGACCTGATGCAGGATGGAAAAATCAAGAAGGTCTATATAACAGGTTCTCTACTCCAGTAACAGAATGAATCCTATTATCGTAAACGTATGGAGGTGAAGAGAATGTCGGGAGAGGTATTATCACAGAGTGAAATAGATGCTTTACTGTCCGCCCTGTCAACAGGGGAAATGGATGCGGATGAATTAAAAAAGGAACAAGTAGAAAAAAGGGTGAAAGTATATGATTTCAGGAGAGCGTTGCGCTTTTCAAAGGATCAAATCCGAAGCCTGACCAGGATTCATGAAAACTTTGCCAGGCTGCTGACTACCTTTTTCTCCGCTCAATTAAGGACATATGTCAATATCAGCGTAGCATCGGCAGATCAGATTCCTTATGAGGAATTTATCCGGTCGATTCCTAAGATGACGATATTGAATGCATTCGATGTAGAACCGCTTGAAGGCAGGATTCTCATGGAAGTAAATCCGAACATTGCTTATGCCATGATGGACCGTCTGCTAGGCGGCAGGGGGACAAGCCACAACAAAGTTGACAGTTTGACAGAAATTGAGACAAAAATCATGTCAAATATGTTTGAGAAAGCTTTTGAGAATTTCAGGGAGGCTTGGAGTTCGATTTCGGATATCGATCCGCAGCTTTCGGAATTTGAGATCAACCCGCAATTCTTGCAGATGGTTTCGCCAAATGAAACTGTCGTAGTCATCTCTTTGAATACGACGATCGGGGAAGCGAGCGGAATGATCAATATATGTATACCGCATGTTGTCCTGGAACCGATCATTCCTAAATTGTCAGTGAAATATTGGATGCAATCGGATAAGAAACAAAGCTTGCCAATTGAAAATGCAGTACTGCAGAGTGAGATCCAGAAGGCTGATGTTTCAATTACAGCAGAAATAGGGTCGTCAGAAATATCGATCCAGGATTTCCTGATGCTTGAAATCGGCGATGTAATTGAATTGAATCAGCAGATTGACCAGCCGTTACTGATAAAAGTCGGAGATATCCCTAAATTTGTAGGACAGCCAGGGAAATTGAACAAGAAGTTAGCCATTCAAGTGTTTGATACATTTAAGGGGGGAGACGATGATGGTGAGTGATGACATGTTATCTCAAGATGAAATTGATGCGCTTCTCAGAGGGACTTCTGATGAGGCGGAAGAAACAGAAAACATGATTGATGTAGATGACTATTTTTCTTTTATGGAGAGAGATGCCCTTGGTGAAATAGGGAATATTTCATTCGGCAGCTCGGCTACAGCATTATCCACTCTGCTAAGCCAAAAGGTTGAAATAAATACACCTACGGTTACAGTTGTGCACAAGTCTAAACTGGAAGACGAATTCCCGGATCCGTATGTGGCCGTTCAGGTACATTATACTGAAGGATTCATTGGCAGCAATATGCTAGTAATCCAGCAAAATGACGCAGCGATCATCGCTGACTTAATGCTGGGCGGAGATGGCATGAATCCAAGGGAACTGCTAGATGAAATCCAGCTTAGTGCAGTACAAGAGGCGATGAACCAGATGATGGGTTCGGCGGCAACCTCGATGTCAACTGTATTTAGCAAGAGGGTCGATATTTCGCCTCCAAATATCAATTTATTGAATGTAGTTGAAGGAGAAGGAACAGAATCGATTCCTGAAGATGATATTTTAGTTAAGGTATCCTTTTCATTAAAAATTGGCAGTTTAATTGATTCAAACATCATGCAGCTTTTGCCGGTAACCTTCGCGAAAAGCCTTGTTGATGAATTATTGAATCCAGGGGGATCAGGATCGGCCCAGGAGGAAGAGACAGTGTCTCAAACACCGCAGGCCAACCATGCTCCCGCAGCGCAAAACAATCCAAATGAACAAGGGCAGCACCAAAATACTGTTCAACATCAGGGTTTCCATCAGCCGGAATATCAGCCTCAGCAGGAGCAGGCTTATTATCAGCCTCATGCGCAGCAAAATATGCCGCAAGGATTTGGATATAATCCTCAGCCGATGCAGCCTGGGCCGCAGCATTATGGAGGAAATGTGATGACCGGAAGCCAGCCGACGGTCCAGCCCGCAGTCTTCTCCAGTTTCGAGAATGTCCAAGGGCAGCAGGCTGAAACAAAGAACCTTAATATGCTGCTTGATATTCCGTTACAGGTAACTGTGGAATTGGGAAGGACGAAACGTTCGGTAAAGGACATCCTTGAACTAGGGTCCGGATCGATCATTGAACTGGATAAACTGGCAGGAGAGCCTGTTGATATCCTGGTGAACAACCGCTTGATTGCACAAGGGGAAGTAGTGGTCATCGATGAGAACTTTGGAGTCCGGGTTACAGATATTATCAGCCAGAGCGATCGAATTAAAAAATTGAAATAATCTACAGGAGGAATTCCAATGGCGAACAAAATTTTAGTCGTAGATGATGCGGCTTTCATGAGAATGATGATAAAGGATATTTTGACAAAGAATGGGTTTGAGGTGGTTGCTGAAGCTGCGGATGGAGCCCAGGCGCTTGAGAAATATAAAGAATTTCAGCCAGACCTCGTCACAATGGATATTACCATGCCTGAAATGGATGGGATCACTTCACTGAAGGAGATCAAAAAAATCAATCCGAATGCCAAGGTCATTATGTGTTCTGCAATGGGCCAGCAGGCAATGGTCATTGATGCCATCCAGGCAGGAGCGAAGGATTTCATAGTGAAACCTTTCCAGGCAGATCGTGTTATTGAAGCGATTTCCAAAACATTAGCATAATGGACTTATTTATATATTTTAGAGGGTGCGGCAATTGTTAAGACTAATCCGAACTGCCTCGGCCATTCTATTCTTATTAGCTGCTCTGTTCAGTCCTATTGGCTTGACAAAGGCAGAGCAGCTGAATAAAAGTGTTCAGGATTGCATTAAAAATCCTGATTCTTGTGAAGAGGGACAGGCAAAAACTACAGCAAAGCAATCAGGTGAAGCACAGGCACAAGAAGCACAGGTAGGAGTAAGTTTCCTGGATTTTGTCAGGATGATTTTTGCTACGGTGTTCGTGGCAGCGTTAATCTATTTCCTTCTCAAATTCATCAATAAAAAGAGTATGTCATATAAAAGCTCACAGCTTGTTGAGAATCTTGGAGGTACAAGCCTTGGAGCAAACAGGTCTGTCCAGATCGTAAAGGCGGGAAACCGTCTGTTGATTGTTGGAGTAGGAGAAAATATTCAGCTGTTGAGAGAAATAGACGATCCAGAAGAGTACGATCAAGTCATCCAGGAGTATAACAATAAAATGGAACAGCTTATACAGCCAAGCGATATTGTGACAAAGTTGCTTAAAAGAGCGAAGAAAGATGGCAGCGATCCACAAAGTTCCAACTTTTCCGCATTGCTTAAAAGTCAGCTGAATGACATGGCGAGCGGACGAAAGAAGATGCTTGAGGAGATACAAAAGAAAGGATCAAAGAACGATGAATGAGTTCATGGAGTTTTTCAACAGCAGTGATCCAGAAAGTGTATCTACATCCGTAAAATTAATGCTCTTGCTCACTGTTCTTTCGATTGCGCCTGGCATCTTGATTCTAATGACCAGTTTTACAAGAATCATCATCGTTCTTTCCTTTGTCAGAACGGCGCTTGCCACTCAGCAAATGCCGCCTAACCAGGTACTGGTTGGTCTTGCGTTGTTCCTGTCATTCTTCATCATGGCACCTACTTTCCAGGAAGTGAATGAACAGGCACTGACGCCGTTATTTAATGAAGAAATCAATCTGGAGCAGGCCTATGATAGAGCATCGATTCCTTTTAAGGAGTTCATGAGCGCGCATACAAGGCAGAAGGACCTGGCATTATTCCTTCAATATGCTAAGGCGGAAACTCCTGAATCGGTGCAGGATATTCCGCTGACAGCGCTGGTCCCGGCTTTTGCGATCAGTGAAATCAAAACCGCATTCCAGATTGGGTTTATGATTTTCATCCCATTCCTGGTGATTGATATGGTAGTAGCGAGTGTCCTGATGTCAATGGGTATGATGATGCTGCCGCCGGTAATGATTTCTCTGCCATTCAAGATCCTCCTGTTTGTCATGGTGGATGGCTGGTATTTAGTCGTGAAATCATTATTACAAAGTTTTTAAGCAGGTGATTGATAATGACAGCAGAATCGGTAATCTCAATAGCCGAACGTGGAATATATACAGTTTTGATGATATCAGGACCATTGCTTATTTTGGCGCTTGTAGTTGGCTTGATTGTCAGTATTTTTCAGGCAACCACACAAATACAGGAACAGACACTGGCTTTCGTCCCGAAAATTGTAGCTGTCCTCGTCGGAATAATTTTTTTCGGGCCATGGATGCTCAGCTATATGCTTTCCTATGCAACAGAGATTTTTTCAAATCTTACAAGGTTCGTAGGCTGATGAGATGCTAGATTTTATACCATCTTTTCCAGCTTTCCTGCTGATTTTTGTGAGGGTGACATCATTCTTTCTGATGATGCCGTTATTTTCATATCGAACGATCCCGGCAACACATAAAATAGGTCTTGGCTTTATGCTGGCACTTATCATGTTTTCTGCAATAGGTGCTCCTGAGGTGGCGATTGACAGCGTATATTTCTTGTTAGTCATCAAGGAGGCCCTGGTGGGTTTATTCATAGGGTTCATCGCTGCGTTAATGATGGCTGCTATCCAAATTGCAGGCGGGTTTATCGATTTCCAGATGGGATTTGCAATTGCCAATGTCATCGATCCACAAACAGGCGCACAGAGTCCTTTGATGGGACAATATTTATATACCATCGCACTTTTGTTTTTACTGACTGTCAATGGCCATCATTTGCTATTGGACGGGATCTTTTACAGCTATAACTTTATACCGATAGACCAGATGATGATCCCATTCGGCAATGAAAACATCGCGGAATTCGTCATTCTTTCATTTAATAAGATGTTCATCATTGCCTTCCAGATGTCTCTTCCGGTTGTGGGCACATTGTTTCTGGTGGACGTTGCTCTTGGGATCGTGGCTAGGACTGTGCCGCAGCTGAACATTTTTGTTGTTGGCCTGCCTATTAAAATCGGTGTCAGCTTTTTGGTCCTCATAGCAGTAATGGGTGTGCTAATCGCGGTTACATCGGATCTTGTTTCGACAACACTCGCGACGATGCGGGGATTGATGGAACTGATCGGGGGAGCATAAAATGAATTTTTTGACATTGGACCTTCAATTTTTTGCTGGTGAAAAAACAGAAAAAGCGACTCCTAAGAAAAGACAGGATGCCCGAAAAAAAGGACAGGTTGCCAAAAGCCAGGATGTCAATACAGCGATAGTGCTGCTTGCCGTATTCCTGTTTTTGATGTTTTTTGGAAAGACGATGACTGAGAGATTGATAGGAGTTCTGCGTCACTCGCTGCAAAATTATATGTTCATGGAATTGACTGCTAATAATATAGAATCAATTGTAATTGAGATACTTGGTGAACTGGTCATTTTCTTAGGACCAGTAATGGCCGTTGCCTTGATTGCAGGGGTAGCCGCTAATTATATGCAGGTCGGCTTTATGTTTTCCACTGAGGCAATCCAGATGAAATTAGAAAAAATCAATCCAATCAGCGGCTTTAAAAGGATTTTCTCGATGAGGGCAATTGTCGAATTGCTTAAATCAATTCTTAAGATCACCTTCATTGGAGTCATCGCTTTTTCGATCCTTTGGCTGAGGATGGATGAAGTTTTGCTGCTTGCCAATAAAAGCGTTGGTGCTGCAATTGCGACTATTGCCGGACTTACGCTCCAAATGGGGCTTTTTGCTTCCGGAGCATTGCTATTTTTGTCATTATTGGACTTTTTGTACCAAAAATATGACTTTGAAAAGGGTATCCGCATGTCTAAGCAAGACTTGAAGGATGAGTATAAGAACATAGAAGGTGACCCGCTCATCAAATCAAAGATCAAGCAAAAGCAAAGAGAGATGGCAATGCGGCGGATGATGCAAGAAGTGCCAAAAGCAGATGTAGTCATAACGAACCCGACTCACTACGCTATTGCTTTAAAGTATGACGAAGAGAAGGCCGATGCACCCGTCGTGGTTGCCAAAGGTGTCGATTTTGTCGCCCAGAAAATCAAATTGATTGCCAAAGAAAATGAAATCATGACTGTTGAGAATCGTCCGCTTGCCAGGGCTTTATATAGTCAGGCTGAAATCGGGGATGCCATACCAGAGGAATTTTTCAAGGCTGTGGCCGAGATTCTCGCGTATGTATATCAAACAAAAAATAAAGTGCTGTAATTTTCAAGGTATGCAGTGTTTAGGAGAGAAGAAATATGTCCGGAAAAGACCTATCTGTCATCTTCGGTGTCATTTTAATAGTTGCGATGCTAATCATCCCTTTCCCATCCTGGCTGTTAAGTATACTGATCATGGTCAATATATCAATCGCGCTGCTTGTGCTTTTGAACACAATGAATATGACGGAGCCGCTGCAATTTTCTGTTTTTCCTTCATTGCTGTTAATTTTAACTTTGTTTCGTCTGGGCCTCAATGTCTCCACGACCCGTTCCATCCTGTCCCATGGAGAGGCTGGGGGAGTTGTTGAGGTATTCGGTTCTTTCGTTGTAGGTGGAAATGTAGTAGTAGGTATGGTTGTTTTCTTCATTTTGGTCATTATCCAATTCATAGTCATCACAAAAGGATCTGAACGTGTATCAGAGGTTGCTGCGAGGTTTACACTCGATGCGATGCCTGGTAAACAGATGAGCATCGATGCTGATTTGAACGCAGGGATGATCTCTGAACAACAGGCCCGTGAACGACGCGAAAAGGTCAGCAGGGAGTCAGATTTCTATGGAGCGATGGACGGTGCCAGCAAGTTTGTTAAAGGGGATGCAATTGCTGGTATCATCATTGTTCTGATTAACCTGATTTTTGGTATCGTCATCGGTATGGCGCAGCAGGGACTGGCGATTGGCGATGCCGCTCAACGGTATTCGCTATTGACAGTGGGAGATGGCATTGTCAGCCAGATCCCAGCATTGTTGATTTCAACTGCTACCGGCATTGTCGTCACCAGGGCAGCATCAGATGGTAATTTGGGTTTCGACATAACTTCACAGCTAACTGCTTACCCAAAGATGCTTTATGTCGCCGGTGGTACGATCTTCATGCTTGGTTTGTTCACACCAATAACAGATTTGCTGACCATTCCGCTGGCCGGGTTATTAGCTTATGGCGGATATGCTTTCTCCCGTGTACCAGAACCTGATCAACAACAGCTTCAGGAAATGGAAGAGGATATCCAGATGGATGAAATGAAGAGTCCGGAAAGTGTTGTCAATCTTTTGAATGTGGATCCAATAGAGTTCGAATTCGGTTATGGACTCATTCCACTGGCAGACGCCAACCAGGGCGGGGACCTCCTTGACCGGATTGTCATGATCAGAAGACAGCTTGCCATTGAACTGGGACTCGTTATCCCAGTCGTCAGGATCCGTGACAATATCCAGCTTCAGCCAAATGAATACAGGCTGAAAATCAAAGGAAACGAAATGGCCAGGGGAGAATTGCTGCTGGACCACTATCTCGCCATGAGTCCCGGAATCGAGGATGAATCGATTGAAGGAATTGATACGGTTGAACCTAGCTTTGGATTGCCGGCGAAGTGGATTACGGAAGAAATGAAGGAGCAGGCTGAAATTTTTGGTTATACCGTCGTTGATCCGCCTTCAGTCGTATCCACACACATTACAGAAGTAATCAAAGCAAATGCCCACGAGCTTCTAGGACGACAGGAAACAAAGCAGCTGATCGACCATCTTCGGGAAAGCTACCCTATACTGGTCGAGGAAGCTACGCCAAATCCATTGTCAGTCGGCGAAATTCAAAAAGTGCTTGGCAAGCTGCTTAGGGAGAATGTCTCAATCAGGAACCTGCCAATCATCTTTGAAACACTTGCTGATTATGGAAAGGTCACAACTGATACGGATATCCTTGCTGAATATGTACGGCAGGCACTGGCAAGGCAAATTACCAACCAGTATTCTAGAAATGGAGAAACACTTAAGGTTATCACATTATCTGGCAGGGTAGAAAAAATGGTAGCCGAAGGTGTCCAACAAACCGAACATGGAAATTATCTATCGCTTGATCCCTCGGTTTCTCAGGGGATTCTTGAATCGGTTGCAAGTCAGGTGGAACAGCTGAGCATCATGGAACAGACACCGATCATCCTCTGCTCGCCAGCAGTAAGAATGTATGTGCGCCAGCTGACGGAAAGATATTTTGCGCAGATCCCTGTATTGTCATATAACGAACTTGAAGCGAATGTCGAAGTCCAAAGTGTCGGAGTGGTGAATATAGAATGAAAGTAAAAAAATATACAGCTTCATCCATGCCCGAAGCAATGAAACAGGTTAGATCCGAGCTTGGCAGCGATGCCGTGATCCTGAATTCCCGTGTGATCCAGACAGGAGGATTCATGGGTTTCTTCAAGAAAAACAGCATTGAAGTCATTGCAGCTATTGATCCGGACACTGAGCTAGTCCCTAAACAGGCAAACATGGATAAATCCATGAAATATCCCCCTTTATCGATAAAAACAGAAGAAACTAAGGCAGAACCGAACTCTTATAAAAAGGGAGCGGGACTGGCGGCATCTTCAATGGCTGACAAAGATTTATTAAAGGAGATCTCACAGCTGAAAGACCTGCTGAAATCATCTGGCACTACAGAAGGAATTTCACTTCCAGAGCCTATAAGCAGACAACTCCAGCACTTAAGGGATCAGGATGTGGACCAGTCCATTATTGATGAATTGTCTGGTGTCATTCTGGAAAAATGGTATTTGAACGGAGCAGCCTCAAGTGAAGGTGAGATAGCCGATTGGAGTGCTCAAGCCATTCAGCAAAGGTTAAGCAGACTTTCTTTCGGAGGAGTTACTTTTACAAAGAAATTCGTCAATGTAGTTGGCCCGACAGGAGTAGGTAAAACAACTACGCTGGCAAAAATCGCAGCTGAATGTGTTTTGAAGCATCAAAAAAATGTAGCTTTTATTACGACAGACACATATAGGATCGCAGCAATCGATCAGTTGAAAACATATGCGAAAATCCTCAATGTGCCAATTGAGGTTTGCTACAACATGGACGATTTCAAGGCAGCGACCACGAAGTTCGCACAATATGACGTGGTTTTTATTGATACAGCAGGACGTAATTTCAGGAATCAAAAATATGTAAATGATTTAAACGATGTAATTGACTTCAGTGAGGAAATGGAAACCTTCCTGGTCCTGGCGCTGACTTCAAAGCAAAAGGATATGGAGGAAATACGGAAGCAATTTTCGCTTATCAATATCGACAAATACATTTTTACCAAACTTGATGAGACATCCGTTTACGGTTCAATGCTCAATATGGCAGAGAAGTTTTCGACCGGTATTGCCTATTTAACCAATGGACAGAATGTACCCGATGATTTAATCGGGGCCAGTCCTGAAATTACGGCCAATACAATTATTGGAGTCAACCACTATGAGTGACCAGGCAGAAAAGTTAAGAAAGCGGCTCATGACAAATATTCCGATGAATGAAGCAAAGACCCTTGCTGTTGTCAGCGGAAAGGGAGGGGTAGGGAAATCGAACTTTTCTCTGAACTTCTCGATTTCCCTGGCAAAGCAGGGAAATCGAGTATTGCTCTTTGATCTGGATATCGGAATGGGAAACATCGAGATTTTAATGGGCAAGCATTCTCCGCTGTCGATAGCTGACTTTCTTTCAGGCAAAGCATCGATGGAAGAAGTGATTTTTCAAGGCCCGCATGGGATTGAATATATATCAGGCGGGACAGGCTTGAGCCATCTGATCCGGATGGACAGGGAAAGTGTCGAATATTTTACCTCAAGCTTAAGTGATGTACTAAGAAAATATGATTATCTTATTTTTGATATGGGAGCAGGTTTAAATGAAGAAACTCTCTCAATCCTTCTCTCGGTAAACGAAATTTTCGTGATTACCACGACGGAGCCGACCTCCTTGATGGATGCCTACGCTACAATGAAATACATCCATCTTGCCGATGCCGGGCTGCCCTTTTATCTAGTAGTCAATAGGGCAGGCTCTGTCAAGGAAGGCAGGGAAACGATGGCCAGGCTTGAGGATGTACTCGTAAAATTTCTGGGCAGGACACCGATCAAGCTCGGTATGCTGCCGGATGATAATTCCGTCCAGGAAGCGGTAAAGCGGCAAATCCCTTTTGTGCTGTTCAATGAACGGTCACAAGCGTCAAAGGGAATGTCGCAGATTATCGAAAAATATATCAATAAACAGAGCTACAATGCCGAAAAGAGAGATAACAGGAGTTTTACAGCAAGATTGAAGCAATTCCTTTTCGAAAGGTAGTGGTCGAGTGGAAAAGATAAGAGTTCTCATCGTAGATGATTCAGCTTTCATGAGAAAGCTGATCAGCGACTTTCTATCAGAACACCCAGAGATAGAGGTTATTGGCTCGGCGCGAAACGGAGAGGATGCAGTAAAGAAATTCCGGGAAATGCGCCCTGATGTCATTACGCTTGATGTCGAAATGCCAAAACTGAATGGGCTCGATGTCCTGAAAATAATCATGCAGGAACGCCCGCTTCCAGTCGTCATGCTTTCCAGCACGACTAAAGAAGGTGCGGACACGACACTGCAGGCAATTCAGGCAGGTGCTGTGGATTTTGTGGCAAAGCCTTCAGGATCCATATCAATTGATCTACATAAAGTCAAAACAGAGTTAATTCAGAAAGTGTTGTCTGCGAGCAAGGCAAATCTATCCAAAATAAACAGTCAGCACGAACCAAGAACGGTCAGGAAACAGTTATCCATTGCAATAGAACCAGAGAAAAAGCCAGCTGAGGCCCTGTACAACAGAAGATTCAGTCAAGAATCAAAAAAAATCGTCTGTATCGGAACGTCAACAGGCGGGCCAAGGGCTCTGCAGCAAGTTTTAACATCACTTCCAAAAGATATCTGCGTGCCTGTGCTTGTTGTCCAGCACATGCCGCCTGGCTTTACCAAGTCCCTTGCCAGCCGACTGGATTCCTTGAGCGAGATTACCGTCAAGGAAGCGGAGGATGGAGAGCTGCTGCAAAAAGGAACAGCATATATAGCACCTGGAGGATTTCATCTCGAGGTTAAGAGTGTTGGCCCGGCTCTGGCAATCAGCCTGAGTCAATCACCTCCCCGAAACGGTCATCGTCCTTCCGTGGACGTAATGTTCGAGTCGGTCAGTACCATCCAGAATTACTCGAAAATCGCTGTCATCATGACCGGGATGGGTGCGGATGGCTCAAAAGGGCTGGTTGAATTGAAAAAGAACGGCATGGTAAAAGCGATTGCCGAATCGCAGGATACATCGATTGTATTTGGGATGCCTAAAGCAGCGATTGCAACGAACATGGTTGATGAAGTGGCAAATGTCGATCACATTGCTGACACAATCATGAATTATATTTAAGGCCGGAGGTGCGGTGCACATGGAATTAAACCAATATCTTGAAGTGTTTTTAGAAGAAAGTAGAGAGCATTTGCAGAACTGTAATGAGCAGCTGCTCGAGCTGGAGAAAAATCCACAGGATTTATCGATCATTAATGAAATTTTTAGATCTGCCCACACGTTAAAAGGGATGTCAGCAACGATGGGATATGAGGATCTCGCTAGCCTGACGCATCAAATGGAAAACGTTCTTGATGCTATCCGCAATAATCGTTTGCTCACGACTCCAGAAATACTCGATGTTATCTTTATGGCTGTTGACCATCTCGAGGAAATGGTTGAATCAATTGCTGCCGGAGGAGATGGGAAGAAGAACGTTTCCGATACAGTCGAGAAGTTGAAGTTAATTGAAAAGGGAGAGCCCTTGTCCCGTTCGGCAGATTTGGAAGTGGCTGCTGCTGCAACGCTTGAAGCATCTCCTAAGTCCTCCTCCAACTATGATGAATTTGAACTGACCGTTTTAAAGCAGTCTAAAGAGCAGGGGTTCGGTGTGTATGAAATACAAATCGGATTGCGTGAAGATTGCCTGCTGAAAGCTGCCCGGGTGTACATGGTATTTGAAGTGCTGGAAAAAATCGGAGAGGTAATCAAAGCGAACCCTTCAGTTGAACAGCTAGAGGAAGAGCAGTTTGATGATGAGTTTTCTGTAACGATCATCACAAGGGAGAATCCTGAAGATGTCAAAGGCAAGATCATGAAGGTATCTGAAGTGGTCAAAACGGATGTAATGCCAATCGATTTCAATACAGCAAACCCGGAATTAACGATTGAAATCCCGGAAAAAAAAGCCGTTGCAGATACAGAAAAGGCCCCAGCAGCTGAATCGTCCTCTGCCAATGCAATACCAGAGGCAGCGCCTGTCCAAGACGGTAAGAGCAGCATTAAACAGCAGACTAATAGCAAAACTATCCGTGTAAATATCGAACGGCTCGATATTCTCATGAATTTATTTGAAGAATTAGTCATCGACCGCGGCCGATTAGAGCAAATATCCAAGGAATTGGAGAATGGGGAACTAACTGAAACGGTTGAGCGTATGTCCAGGATTTCCGGAGACTTGCAAAACATCATCCTGAATATGCGGATGGTGCAGGTGGAGACGGTATTCAATCGTTTCCCTAGAATGATCCGTCAATTAGCGAGGGACTTGAATAAAAAAATCAATCTTGAAATCGTCGGCGCGGAAACAGAATTGGATCGTACTGTCATTGATGAAATAGGCGACCCGCTTGTGCACTTACTGCGAAATTCTGTAGACCATGGCATTGAATCACCCGAAGCTCGCAGGGCCAAGGGCAAGAACGAAGAAGGAACCGTGGTGCTGCGTGCATTCCATAGCGGAAACCATGTGTTCATTGAAATTGAAGATGATGGTGCTGGAATCAACAAAGACAAAGTATTGCAAAAAGCCATCAGCAAGGGAATCATTACGGAACAATCTGCTGCTGGCTTTACGGATAAACAAGCATTTGAATTGATTCTTTCATCAGGTTTTTCTACAGCAGAGACTATTTCGGATATCTCAGGACGTGGAGTAGGCCTGGATGTTGTTAAGAATACCATCGAATCACTGGGAGGCTCGATTTCTATTGATTCCAAGGAGAATCAGGGCACGATCTTCTCGATACAGCTTCCGCTTACATTATCAATCATTTCGGTCATGTTAGTGGAAATCCAGAAAGAGAAATTCGCTATTCCTCTGTCTTCCATCATTGAGACAGCGATAATCAAGGATTCTGAAATCATGAATGCCCATAATCAAAAGGTGATTGATTTCAGGGGCAAGGTCGTCCCGCTGCTATTCCTAAAAGATATCTTCGAGGTTCCTTACGAAGGTGATGAGGATCAATTCCACTCTGTCATTATCGTTCGAAAAGGAGATAAAATGGCTGGTTTAATCGTCGACTCCTTCATTGGCCAGCAAGAGGTAGTCCTTAAATCGCTAGGAAATTACTTAACCAATGTTTTTGCGATTTCCGGTGCAACGATTCTTGGTGACGGCCAGGTAGCATTGATCGTGGATTGCAACGCATTGATTAAATAGATTCCTTGGCAGGCTAAGGAAGAATGATATTTTAGGAGTGATGAAGATGGCTGAAAGTTTGGTTTCAGATTTGAAAGTGATCGTATTCCAATTGAATCAAAAAGAATATGCGGTTCCTGTTAGTCAGGTTAGGTCAATTGAAAAAATCATGCATATTACAAGAGTTCCACATGTGAACCCGTTTGTGAAAGGGGTTATGAACCTTAGAGGAGTGGTTACTCCGCTATTGGATTTGCGTGTCAGGTTCGGCATGGAGGAACAAAGTTACTCAGACAGCACTCGAGTCATCATTGTTGCGGATGAGGATAAAGAAGTAGGTTTGATTGTGGATGGAGCAAATGACGTCATTGATATACCGTCAAGCATGATTGAACCCCCGCCGGAGGTAGTAGGCCTTGCTGCAGAGGGGTTCATCAAAGGAGTTGCCAATCTCGACAGAAGGTTATTGATTTTAATTGATTTGGATAAAATTCTTGAGTCCGATGAAGAAAAAGCTTTATAGGCGGAAAGGAATCTGGCTATGACTTTTCTAAAAAGCATTTCGGACGTTCACCTGGATATTTTAAAAGAGGTCGGTAATATTGGAGCTGGACATGCTGCAACAGCCTTATCTACCTTAATGAATAAAAAGATTGATATGAAGGTGCCCAGTGTCAGAGTTGTGTCTTTCGATGAAGTGATGGAACTGGCAGGAGGAGCGGACAATGTTGTAGCGAGCGTGTTTCTCCGGATTGAGGGGGAGGCTCCGGGGAGTATGTTTTTTATCCTTCCTCTTCCTCAGGCAGAAAAATATATCCGCCAGCTGACAAAGAACCAGACATTCACATTCACCGATGAACAGGACAATGAGCTGGCGTTGTCGGCACTTCAAGAATTAGGCAATATTCTATCAGGTTCATATCTTTCTTCTTTGTCCGATTTTACTAATTTGAGCCTGTATCCATCTGTTCCTGCGCTTAGTATTGATATGGTGGGGGCAGTCGTCAGTTTTGGGCTGTTGGAGTTATCACAGGTAAGTGATTACGCAATTGTGATTGATACGGCACTGGATGAAGAAGATGCCAAGCTGCCAGAAAGTGTGAAAGGCCATTTCTTTTTGTTGCCTGATCCCGATTCATTCCATATCATTTTTTCTGCGCTGGGAGTAAAGGTGGATGCATAAAACAGCAGAAATCGTTAAAGTGGGCATTGCCGATATGAATATTGTGAAAGTACCTGATTTGATCCGGACTACTGGACTGGGATCATGTGTTGGCGTAGTGCTGTATGATCAGGGTGCTGAATTGGCTGGCATGGCGCATGTTATGCTTCCCGATTCATCACTCTCCCGTACCGAACCGCTGAATAAGGCGAAATTCGCTGATACAGCAATCAAAGAACTTTTGGAGCTCATGATTCAATCAGGTGCAAGACAGGCAGGCATTAAAGCAAAGATTGCCGGGGGCGCACAAATGTTCCAATTTTCAGGCAGCAGTGACATGATGAGAATCGGACCAAGGAATGTAGAGGCAGTTTTACAGGAATTGAAAGAATTTCGTATCCCGCTTATGGCCCACGATGTCGGCGGCAATAGCGGCAGGACCATAGAATTCGACCCGAAGACCGGTTTAATGCAGATCAGGACTGTGAATAAAGGGAATAGTGAGATTTAGTTTGGATAGCAACTAGAAAAAAGCGTAATGCGCGTGAGGAGGATGACAATGGTGCGAGGATCCACTTCGGAAGAACAGATTACATGGGATAAATGGGTACAATCCCGAGATCCGGATGCGGGGAATATGCTGATAAAAAAATATATGCCACTTGTTTCCTACCATGTGCAAAGAATCTCTGTGAGTCTTCCGAAGAGTGTTTCCAGGGATGATTTAAGAAGTTTAGGAATGATTGGATTATATGATGCTCTGGAAAAATTCGATCCAAACAGGGATCTGAAGTTTGATACATATTCTTCATTTCGGATTCGCGGGGCAATTTTGGACGGATTAAGAAAGGAAGACTGGCTCCCAAGAAGTACCCGGGAAAAAGCAAAGAAAATAGACGCAGCAATTGAGAGGCTCGAACAGCGCCACATGCGCAATGCGACCATCGAGGAAATCGCCACAGAATTGAATATGGATGAAACGGAGATATACACGACTATAAATGAACATTTTTTCGCGAATGTCCTCTCAATAGATGAGCATCCAAATGAAAATGATGAGCGTGATAACCAGTCATTCATAATCAAGGACGATAAGGCTGAAATTCCTGAGGACAAGCTGATAAAGTCTGAGCTGCTTGACGAAGTAGCTGATAAAATCTCTAAATTGAATGATAAAGAGCAGCTTGTATTAAGTTTGTTTTACAAAGAAGAATTAACGTTAACAGAAATCGGTCAAGTCATGAATTTATCTACCTCCAGAATTTCGCAGATTCATTCAAAGGCAATTTTTAAGCTAAGAAAATGGCTGGAGTCAGCCTGATAGAAGGCAGGAGATGGATGTGGCGACGGATTATTTAGTGAGGATATCCAAAGATAGGCTTTCTGCAGAACTGGAACTCAATATCCAGGATCAGGATTTTGCTATATCTGTTCGAAATCTATTGGGTTACTTGGAGAAAGAGCAAGTCGTGTTCGGTATTAAAATGGATGTATTGGCGCAAATTGCCGAAAGTCCTGCTTCTGTTGAATATCCTGTGGCAATAGCGGTTGGAATGGAGAATGTGGATGGTGAAGATTCCTATCTGCGCAATGAACTAGAACAAACAAGCATTGAGGAACAGAAAGTCTTTCATTTCCGCACGATTATGCATATCCCTTCAGTAACGAAAGGTCAGCTGCTCGCAAGTGTGGTCCCTCCTGTCAATGGAACACCTGGAAAAGACGTGACCGGAAGAATCGTTCCTGCAAAGCCTGGCCGGCCGCTAAAGGTTAAAGCAGGGAATAATGTTGTGTTCGAAGCTGGACAATTCTATGCCGCATGCGATGGACAAATGAGTGTTACGCAGAAATCCATTTCCGTTAATCCTGTGTATGAGGTAAGAGGAGATCTTGATCTGAGAACAGGGAATTTGGATTTTGTAGGCAATATCGTCATAAAAGGCAATGTTCCCAGCGGCTATGAACTGAAAGCCGGCGGGGATATCATCGTAGATGGACTTGTTGAAGCAGCCAATCTCCAGGCTGGAGGAAATATTGTCATTAAAGGCGGAGTGGCCGGAGCCATGAAGGGCCGGCTGACTGCAGGCGGGAACGTGTTCGCCAATTACCTTAACCAGGCAAATGTAAAAGCTGGCCAGGATATCATTGTCAAGACATCCATTCTGCACAGCAAACTGACAGCTGCTGGAAATGTGGACTGCCAAACTGGAACCATCATCGGAGGCACTATTTCGGCTGGCCGAAATATTTCAGTCAAGGAATTGGGGAATGAGCTCTTTACTAAAACAGAATTAGCTGTGGGCTGGGACCCATTGTTGGAGAAAACTGAACAGGACACGATTGCTTCCATCGAAACAGCCAAAATCAATATCCGGAAACTGACAGAAATAGAAGTGAAGCTTGCTGAAATTGGCAGGCATGCAGGTACCTTAACGAACGAGCAGAAGCAAATGATAGCGAAACAGCGGAATACCAGGCTGCAAGTTGAAAAATCCCTTGAGGAACTGTTGGCCGATCTGGAGTTTTTACAGCTTGAAAAACAAGATCGATTGAATTCCTGCTTAACCGTAAATGATAAGGTATTTCCAAATACGAAAGTTTTTTTCGGGAAGTACGCTTTCCTGACAAACCAGATATATAAAAAGGTGAATTTCCATCTCGAAAATAGTGAGATTTCGATTAATCCGATTGTAAAACTCGAACCATCACTAGTTAGGAAGTGACATGATGAGCCTCAAAGCAATCGAAATGCAGATTGCTCTTCCGAGGACACATGATGCCGGCAAAATTCAAGAGCAACTTCAACAGCGGGGACAGCATCTTCAGGAACATGCGGCACAAAGTGTGACGAAGGAAGATGAATTAAAACGCAAAACGGTGATTAAAAACAACCAGAAGCAGGAAGCCCGCCTGAATCAGGATGGCGGCCAACCAGGCCACCATCAGCAAAAAGACAGGGACGATAAAAAAAGCAAGGATGATCAAGATGTACAGCCACACCACCCTTATAAAGGGAAGGTGATTGATTACAGCGGATAGAGGGATATAATGACCACTTTTCTACTACTCTTAAGCCTCATACTGAACGCGGCAGCAATCTTCGCCATTATCCTATTATATTTACGGCAGAATCGGCTTGTTGAAGCAGAAAAAAAACAGGGAAAAATCATCAGCGAAATGGAAGAGATTTTTTCGTCCTATCTATTTGAATTGAAAGAAGAGAATGATAAGTTTCTTGAGTTGATGTCAAACAGCAATATTAAATTAAATACGGACAAAGCGGAAAAGCCTGCTGATGTAACAGATATGGGATCACAGAAGGACCCCGAAGCCAGAGACCACGAAATCCAACAACACCGTCCCGGTAAAGGTATATCTTATCACGCTGCAAGACAGGCATATCATAAAGCCAGTGAAACAACCACAATTACCCCTGGAGATACGGATGAGACAGAAATCGATGTCGGCCAAACTGCGGATCCAGGACCAGAAACAAAAGAACTCACCTTGTTTGATCAGGTTACAGCCATGAGACATCAGGGGCTGACGATCGAAGAAATAGCCAGGGATCTTGATAAAGGGAAAACAGAGATTGAACTTTTGCTTAAATTTCGGCAAAATACGAAAGATTAACTTGATTGTCAGTTTTATTTATGCTATATTATCTCATGGTGTTAATACACACGTTCAATGATTTGGCCAGATGGTGCTGCCAGGCAGTTCCTGGCTGAAGGTGATTTGGACGGAGGAAATCAAAACCATTAGGAGGAAACACAATGTCAGTAATTTCTATGAAGCAACTGCTTGAAGCTGGTGTACACTTCGGTCACCAGACTCGCCGTTGGAACCCTAAGATGAAGAAATACATCTTCACTGAGCGTAACGGCATCTACATCATCGACCTTCAAAAGACTGTTAAGAAGGTTGAAGAAGCATACAACTACGTGAAAGAGCTAGCTGGTAACGGCGGTACTGTTCTTTTCGTAGGTACTAAGAAACAAGCTCAAGATTCTGTTAAAGAAGAAGCAGCTCGTTCTGGTATGTACTATGTGAACCAACGCTGGTTGGGCGGTACTTTAACAAACTTCGAAACAATCCAAAAGCGTATCTCTCGTCTTAAGAACATTGAAAGAATGTCTGAAGATGGAACTTTTGAAGTACTTCCAAAGAAAGAAGTAGTTCAATTGAAAAAAGAGCAAGAGCGCTTAGAAAAGTTCTTAGGCGGAATCAAGGATATGAAGACTCTTCCAGATGCTCTTTTCATCATTGACCCACGCAAAGAGCGCATCGCTGTTGCTGAAGCACGCAAATTGAACATTCCTATCGTTGGAATTGTTGATACAAACTGTGATCCAGACGAAATCGACGTAGTTATCCCTGCGAACGATGACGCGATCCGCGCTGTTAAATTGCTTACATCTAAAATGGCTGACGCTATTATCGAAGCTAAGCAAGGCGAAGAAACTACAGAAACTGTAGAAGCTTAATTTAAAATAAGGTGATATAGGGAAGCGCCCTTTATCACCTTTTTTTAAGACTTTATTCCATATAAGCCTCGTTAGGGTTTATATTGGCAAAATCAAGTTAAAATAAAGTATAGTTACATATAACCGAGATTTTAGGAGGAATTTCATTATGGCAATTACTGCACAAATGGTAAAAGAATTGCGCGAAAAAACTGGCGCAGGTATGATGGACTGCAAAAAGGCACTTCAGGAAACAAATGGTGATATGGACCAGGCTATCGATTTCCTTCGTGAAAAAGGTATCGCTAAAGCTGCAAAAAAAGCTGACCGTATCGCTGCGGAAGGTACAACTTACATCCTTACAGAAGGAAATGAAGCAGTCATCCTAGAAGTAAACTCTGAAACAGACTTCGTAGCAAAGAACGAAGGCTTCCAGGTTCTTGTTAAGGAAATCGCTGAGCACCTTCTTAAGAATAAGCCAGCATCTGTAGAAGAAGCTAATGCTCAAACTATGGAAAATGGCGATTCAGTAGAAACTACTATCAACAATGCAATTGCTAAAATTGGTGAGAAACTGTCACTTCGCCGCTTTAAAGTTGTAACTAAAACTGATAACGATGCATTCGGTGCTTACCTTCACATGGGCGGACGCATTGGCGTACTTTCAGTTCTTGAAGGAACTACTGACGAAGCAGCTGCTAAAGACGTTTCTATGCACATCGCTGCATTGAACCCTAAATATGTATCACGTGACGAAGTATCTCAAGAAGAAGTTGAGCATGAGCGTCAAATCCTTACTCAACAAGCTCTTAACGAAGGCAAGCCGGAAAACATCGTTGCTAAAATGGTTGAAGGCCGCCTAAGCAAATATTTCGAAGATGTTTGTGTTCTTGACCAGGCATTCGTTAAAAACCCTGACCAAAAAGTACGCCAGTTTGTTGAATCAAAAGGCGGAACACTTCGTGAGTTCACTCGTTATGAAGTAGGCGAAGGCATCGAAAAGCGTGAAGATAACTTTGCTGAAGAAGTAATGAATCAGGTAAACAAGAAATAATCTTTCACTAGCCTATGTAATTGCAGGGAACACTCCAGTGTTCCCTGTTTTTGGACATAGCTTTAATTAGGTTTTTTCCGTGAGCATGCCTGCTTTCGGAAAGCCTTAAATTACATATGGAGGTACCCTATGACCAGCCCTAAATACAAAAGAGTTGTTTTAAAGTTAAGTGGAGAAGCATTAGCCGGAGAACAAGGATTTGGCATCAATCCGTCGGTAATCAAAAATGTTGCAGACCAGGTAAAGGAGATTGCTGAACTGGATGTGGAAGTCGCTGTAGTAGTAGGCGGAGGAAATATCTGGAGAGGCAAGATCGGCGAAGAAATGGGAATGGACAGAGCGACGGCAGACTATATGGGCATGCTTGCTACCGTCATGAATTCCCTGTCATTGCAGGACAGTCTGGAACAAGCGGGAATCGAGACAAGGGTTCAAACTTCCATCGAAATGCGTC
The DNA here is from genome assembly GCF_030122805.1 of Mesobacillus sp. AQ2. NCBI lineage: Bacteria > Bacillati > Bacillota > Bacilli > Caryophanales > Bacillaceae > Mesobacillus > Mesobacillus sp. AQ2. The sequence continues at coordinate 1,868,818 of NZ_CP126080.1, forward strand.
AGGTTGCAGAACCGTATATCAGAAGAAGGGCAATCAGACATCTCGAGAAGAAACGCGTTGTTATATTTGCTGCCGGAACAGGGAATCCGTACTTCTCGACGGATACTACTGCTGCACTCCGGGCTGCAGAAATCGAAGCAGATGTAATCCTTATGGCGAAAAATAACGTCGATGGTGTATACTCTGCTGATCCGCGCGTTGATAAGAATGCGACTAAATACGAAGAACTTTCTTATTTGGATGTGTTGAAGGAAGGTCTTGCTGTCATGGATTCAACTGCGTCATCCCTATGTATGGACAATGATATCCCGTTAATTGTATTCTCAATTATGGAAAAGGGGAATATTAAACGCGCAGTAATGGGTGAAACAATCGGAACAATCGTGAGGGGGAAAAACTAATGCCAAAAGAAGCTATTGCTAATGTAAAAGAAAGAATGTCAAAAGCGATCCAAGCTTTTACACGCGAACTTGCCAGCATCCGTGCAGGGAGGGCAAATGCCTCTCTTTTAGACAGGATTCAGGTGGATTATTATGGTGCACCAACTCCGGTCAATCAGCTTGCGGGAATCTCTGTGCCGGAAGCACGTCTTCTGGTCATCCAGCCGTATGATAAGTCAATCCTTGGCGAAATTGAAAAGGCAATCCTAAAGTCTGATTTGGGGCTAAACCCAGCTAATGATGGATCCATCATCAGAATCGCGATTCCTCAGCTAACAGAAGAACGACGGAAAGAACTTGCGAAGCTCGTGAAAAAGGAAGCTGAAGAAGCAAAAATCGCTGTCCGCAACATCCGCCGTGATGGAAATGAAGATTTGAAGAAACTAGAGAAAAACGGAGAAATCACTGAAGATGACCTTCGTGGATACTCTGACGATATTCAAAAGCTTACTGATGAGCATATTGCCAAGATCGATCAGATTGCGAAAGACAAAGAAAAAGAAATCATGGAAGTTTAATTCCAGGTAATGATCATCGAAAACCCTCTGTTTTCCAGGGGGTTTTTTCTCTATACATATTAGCGGGAATGAAGAAAAGTGGAATTGGCACCAGCCAACTAAGTCAGGGTTTTGCTAGAGAGACTTTTGGGAAGTGGAATCAGCCTTCATTCTGATAAAACTGCATATTTTCGTAAAGTACATAAAACAATGAGTTTACGTAAACGGCCTGAATGATAGAATATAATAATATCAGCCGTATTATTCTGTTTTACTTTTGAACAACATAGTCTGTTTATAAGGCTGCTATTGAAATGGAGCAGACAAAAACAAAATAATATCACGCATAGTCCATCCGTTTATAGAGATATCTTTATTCTTTTTTGGTATGATAGTGGCATATGGAAAAGAAAGAGAGAAGAAAAGGATTACTCTATGGCTTTTGGTGAGCAGTCCAGCTTCAGTGCCAGACCATTTCCGGGAAAAGTCAGCCGGATTGAATGAATGGTGCTAAAGATAATCTTTTGGGGGAGCTGTCACAATGTTAAATAAAATGAATCCGTGGAAGAAGGAGCCAAGTCCTTCCGGTTTCCGAGATCGTATACTTCAGATAAAAGAACATCAAGTCCCGTCCCATGTAGCCATTATCATGGATGGAAACGGACGCTGGGCCAAAAAACGTGCGTTGCCCCGTGTAGCTGGCCACCATGAAGGAATGAAGGTTGTCCGCAAAATAACAAAACTGGCCAATGAAATTGGAGTCAAAACTCTGACTGTATATGCTTTCTCTACAGAAAACTGGAAAAGGCCGAAAATGGAAGTTGATTTCCTGATGAAGCTGCCAGAAGAGTTCCTGGGTACCTTCCTTCCTGAATTGATTGAAGAAAATGTCCGTGTCGAAATGATTGGCTATATGGATAAGCTTCCAGAGCATACAAGAAAAGCGGTCGGGAAAGCGATGGAGGATACAAAGGATAATACAGGCCTTGTTCTGAATTTTGCCCTTAATTATGGTAGCAGGGCAGAAATTTTAGATGGTGTCAAAAAAATCATGATCGATATAAAAAATGGCAAGATTTCAGAAGATGATTTAACCGAAGAAGCCTTCTCTTCATATTTGATGACAAAGGACATGAATGATCCCGATTTATTGATCAGGACAAGCGGAGAAATCCGTTTGAGCAATTTCATGCTCTGGCAGCTTGCCTATACGGAGTTCTGGTTCACTGACGTACTTTGGCCCGACTTTAACGAAGAACATTTAATTGAAGCAATAGAAGCATTCCAGGGCCGTCAGCGGCGTTTTGGAGGAGTATAAAAAAGGTGTGAATAAGTAAATGAAGCAAAGAATCATTACAGCAGTCATAGCAGCAGCTATTTTTCTTCCAATCGTGATTTTCGGAGGCTGGCCATTCATCGCAATGGTATATTTAATAGCTTCCGTAGCCTTATATGAAGCGCTGAAAATGAAGCAGTTAAATCTTTTCTCAGTTCCGGGGATTCTATCTCTGCTCCTATTATGGATTTTCCTGATTCCCAGTCAGTACAGCGGCTTTTTAAATGAGATTGATTATACAAAATTGGAGCTTTTCTTCCTTGGAGTACTTTTGTTTTTGACATATACTGTCATCACTAAAAATCGCTTCACTTTTGAAGATGTTGCCTTTTCGATTATGTCGACTCTTTATGTTGGACTTGGTTTTTATTTCTTCATTGAAACACGGGAAGCAAACCTGATTTATGTATTTTATTCGCTTTTCATCATTTGGGCGACCGATTCAGGAGCGTATTTTATCGGAAGGGCAATTGGCAAACATAAGCTTTGGCCAGAAATCAGCCCGAACAAGACGACCGAGGGCTTTTTTGGCGGTGTAGCATCCGCGCTTGTCGTTGCGCTGCTGTTCAGCATATTCGGTGATATGGACGTATCGGCCATTATCCTATTGGCTGCGACTGCCTTCTTATCAGTTTTTGGACAAATAGGCGATCTTGTCGAGTCTGCTTTGAAACGTCATTATAATGTAAAGGACTCAGGCAACATCCTTCCTGGACATGGCGGCATGCTAGACAGGTTTGACAGTCTGCTGTTTGTCTGGCCATTAATCCACTTAATCCATCTGTTGTGATTGATTTTTTTATTCTAAGATGGAACCTAAACGCATGATCGTTCCGGGGGTGGACATTAAAACCCCGTTGAAGATATTAGGAGTGAAAGAATTGTGAAAAGAATCAGCTTGTTGGGTGCGACAGGATCGATTGGGATCCAGACACTTGAAGTCATCAGGGAACATCCTGAGGAATTCAAACTTGTTTCAATGTCTGCTGGCCGGAACATAGAGCTTTGCGGCAAAATCATCAATGAATTTCAGCCAGAACTGGTTTCGGTACAGGAGAAGGATGATGCTGACCGTTTAAAGCCAGAATTTCCATCGGTCAAAATAGTACATGGACTGGCTGGTCTTGAAGAAACAGCGATTTTTAGCAAGGCTGATGTTCTTGTTAACGCTGTACTTGGCAGTGTAGGGTTAAAGCCGACACTCGAAGCAATTCGTTCAGGCAAAACCATCGCGATTGCAAATAAAGAAACACTTGTCACCGCAGGCCATATCATCATGGAAGAAGCAAAACGCCATAACGTGGCCATCCTTCCGGTCGACAGTGAACATTCCGCCATCTTCCAGGCTTTACAGGGAGAAAAAGAAAAGAATATTGAGCGTCTAATCCTTACAGCATCTGGAGGGAGCTTCAGGGACAAGGCAAGGGAAGAACTGCATGGTGTGACAAAATCAGATGCTTTGAACCACCCTAACTGGTCGATGGGAGCAAAAATAACGATTGATTCCGCGACAATGATGAACAAAGGTTTAGAGGTAATCGAAGCACACTGGCTATTTTCTCTTCCTTATGACGATATTTCGGTTCTGCTCCACAGGGAGAGTATCATCCATTCGATGGTTGAATTCCATGATACCAGTATCATCGCCCAGCTTGGGACGCCAGATATGAAAGTGCCGATTCAGTATGCTCTTACATACCCAGACAGGCTGCCGCTTGTGTCAGGAAAGAGGCTGAACCTGGCCGAAATAGGAAGGCTTCATTTCAAGGATATGGATTTTGAACGATTCCGCTGCCTGAAATTTGCTTATGATGCCGGGCGGGCAGGAGGTACGATGCCTGCAGTGATGAATGCGGCAAATGAAGCCGCGGTTGCCGCCTTTTTAGAGGACAAAATCACTTTCCTCCAAATTGAAGACTTAATAGAGAAAGCAATGGAACACCATGGCATCATTGAAACTCCAGACCTCGAAACAATCCAAGAGGTTGACAGAGAGACAAGAAACTTTGTAAATTCGCTAGTATAAAGGTGAGTCTATCAAAGTGGATTCTTATCCTTAAAAAAGGTGGTTAGATAATTTGAATACAGTTATAGCCTTCATTGTTATTTTTGGCGCCCTCGTATTCTTCCATGAACTTGGGCATCTGATATTCGCCAAACGGGCTGGCATCCTTTGCCGGGAATTTGCGATTGGATTCGGTCCTAAAGTCTTCTCGCACAAGAAAAATGAAACGGTTTATACGATCCGTCTCCTCCCCATCGGCGGTTTTGTGAGAATGGCTGGCGAAGACCCTGAAATGATTGAAATCAAGCCAGGGCACAGAGTGGGTTTGCTTTTTAATAAGAATGATGAAGTTCAAAAAATCATCCTTACGAACAAGGAAAAGTATCCTGATGCAAGAGTCATCGAAGTTGAAAAAGCGGATATTGAACACGAGCTTTTTATTAAAGGTTACGAGGAAGGGGAGGACGACAGCCTTCTGACATCCTTTCCTGTCAGTAAAACAGCGGTACTTGTCGAAAACGGCGTAGAAACACAGATTGCGCCATTTGACAGGCAGTTCGCTTCTAAAACACTTGGCCAAAGAACAATGGCAATCTTCGCAGGACCGATGATGAATTTTATCTTGGCAATGGTGATTTTCATTATCCTTGCTTTGTTCCAGGGGATTCCATCGAATGAACCGGTACTTGGCAAGCTGACTCCTGATGGCAGTGCCCTTAAGGCGGGTCTTCAGGAAGGTGATGTAGTCAACAGCATTGAAGGCTCAGAAGTTTCAAGCTGGCAGGATGTTGTGGAAATCATCCGCAAAAACCCTGGAAATGAGCTTGATTTCTCGATTAACCGTGAAGGACAGAGCATGGATGTGCCAGTTACGCCTGAAGTGAAAGACGTAGAAGGTGAAAAAATCGGTTTGATTGGTGTTTATAGCCCTGTTGAAAAATCACCATTAAAATCGATCTCATACGGAGTCAAGGAAACGTATTTCTGGACAACTGAAATTTTCTCCATGCTGGGGAAACTCCTGACTGGCCAATTTTCGATTGACGCCTTGTCGGGCCCGGTAGGAATCTATGTGTCCACTGATACTGTAGCCAAGTCAGGGATTTTCTATTTAATGAAATGGGCTGGGATCCTGAGCATTAACCTTGGGATCATGAACTTGCTTCCATTCCCAGCTTTGGATGGCGGCAGGCTGACCTTTTTTGCAGTTGAAGCCCTTAGAGGAAAACCAATCGACAAGCAAAAAGAAGGAATGGTCCACTTCATTGGATTCGCGTTATTGATGCTTCTGATGCTAGTGGTCACATGGAACGATATTCAAAGGTTTTTCCTGTAAAAAACAGAAGGATAGAAATGGACTTCCTGCCCGGGATTCATCGGGCAGGAAGATTTTTTCAAAAGATATGAAATTATCATAATGAGGTGTTAATCAATGAAGCAAAGTATGTCGCTTATTCCTACTTTAAGAGAAGTACCAGCAGACGCAGATGTAAAAAGCCATCAGCTATTGCTAAGAGCCGGCTTCATCCGCCAAAATGCCAGCGGTATCTATACATACATGCCTTTAGGGCGAAAGGTCCTGCAAAAAGTAGAGGCAATCATCAGGGAAGAAATGAATCATGCCGGTGCGGCAGAGTTATTCATGCCTGCACTTCAGCAAGCGGAACTCTGGCAGGAATCCGGCCGCTGGTATTCTTATGGACCAGAGCTAATGAGACTGAAGGACAGGAATGATCGTGAGTTTGCCCTCGGTGCAACTCATGAAGAGGTCATCACCAGCATTGTGCGTGACGAAGTAAAGTCTTATAAGCGCCTGCCGCTGACACTTTATCAGATCCAAACGAAATTCCGCGATGAAAAGCGCCCAAGATTCGGACTCCTTCGCGGCCGCGAATTCATCATGAAGGATGCGTATTCATTCCATGCGACACAGGAGAGTCTGGATGAGGTATATGAACGCATTTTCCAGGCATACTCCAATGTGTTCCGGAGATGTGGCTTGAATTTCCGTGCGGTCATTGCTGATTCGGGAGCAATGGGAGGAAAGGACACGCACGAGTTCATGGTCCTTTCGGATATTGGAGAGGATACCATTGCTTATTCTGATACGTCCGATTATGCTGCGAACATCGAAATGGCTCCAGTCACTGCAGTGTACGAAAAGAGCGGCGAGCCGGCTAAGGAGCTGGAAAAGGTTCGCACAGAAGGCAAGAAGACAATCGAAGAAGTTTCAAGCTTCCTGAATGTAGAAGAAAAAGACTGCATCAAGTCACTGCTGTTCAAAGTAGATGATCGCTTTGTACTTGTTTTAGTACGTGGCGACCATGAAGTGAATGATATCAAGCTGAAAAATTATTATGGAGCTGCTAATGTTGAATTAGCAGACACCAATACAACTAAAGAAGTACTTGGCTGCTCAGTCGGCTCCTTGGGACCAATCGGAGTGGATGGCGTAGAGGTGCTTGCAGATCATGCTGTTGAAGCAATCGTCAACGGTGTCTGCGGTGCCAATGAAGAAGATTACCATTATACAAATGTAAACCCTGACCGTGATTTCAAGGTTGCAGCCTTTACTGATCTTCGTTTTATTAAAGAAGGAGATCCATCACCTGATGGGCAGGGAACGATCGTTTTCGCAAAGGGAATCGAGGTAGGCCATGTATTCAAGCTTGGCACAAGGTATAGTGAATCAATGAATGCTGAAATCCTTGATGAAAATGGAAGGTCCAAACCGATGATCATGGGTTGCTATGGGATCGGGGTATCCCGTACAATGGCAGCAGTTGCCGAGCAATTCAATGACGAAAATGGACTCGTATGGCCAACGAATATTTCTCCATTCGATGTCCATTTGATCGCTGTGAACATGAAGGACAGTGCCCAGGCAGACCTGGCTGAAGAACTGTATTCCAGCCTGCAGCAATCTGGAATGGAAATCCTGCTGGATGACCGACAGGAACGCCCAGGAGTGAAATTCGCTGATTCGGACCTCATTGGTTTGCCAGTAAGAGTCACCGTCGGCAAGAAAGCCAGTGAAGGAATCGTCGAAGTAAAAATCCGCAAAAACGGTGAAATGCAGGAAGTACACAAAGATGAACTGGCAGATACACTGAAAAACATTTTGAAAGAACTATAATCAGAAGTCGGATCCTTTTCAGGGTCCGCTTTTTTCATTGTATAGGAAATTTCCTGCCAATGAAGTCAAAGAACGACTTCACTGTCAGGCCCTCCAGCGCTTGTCGGGGCTGAACAAGGCGCTTGCGCTTTTTGTTCTTACACGCAGATAATTATATTTTTATTATCCAAGGACTTTGTATGAAGATTATATGTCCGATTATAGCTGTACAAAAGCATTTTTGTGTGGATAACTGTAATATAGGTGTCTTAATCCAGCTCCAGCTCCAGCGCCTAGCCCCTCGAGACGCTTCGGTGAGAGATTAATGAAATTAGAACTTGTTTTAAGAAATTATCAACCATGTTTAAGAGAATAGTTCTTTCAGTTTGTGTATTGCTTTTTATCAAGCGGTTTAATATCCTCATGAACCTGGTTTCGAAAAGGTAAACCATAATGAGTTTAGAAGCCCTGTTGATTGGAGTGGAAGGCGCGTAGACTCCTCGAAAATGCTAACGCATTTTCTTCGTGCGTGGGCAGGTTCGAGGAAGCTAATCAATGTCCTGCGGGATCAGCTGGACAGGTGAGACCCCGCAGACGCCAACGACAGCTAGGAAGCTCACCGCCAGCCAAGAAGAATTTGGTCTTTGAAAAAGCTGGCACTTGAGCTTTTTCATAATTCTTCCCCCGCGGAAAGCGAAGTCTGGAAAGGAAATCAACAGCCCCGTTCCCAACTCGCATAAGTGAAAAAAGGTTAATTTTGTCTTGATTTTAACCACTCGAAATTAATTGTCAGGAATGTATTGATGAATCGAAATGGAAATATCAAACACAGGTAACCGCGCAACCATTTTATGTTATAATAACCTTTGCTATTAAACACTCAATAATAAAACTTAACTAGTTTTCAACGGGCCTTTTTGCCCGATAGATAGAATTCAAGCTTTTCAGATGGGAGAGAAATAAACATGAGTGATCTTTCGTCAGGGAAAAAAGAAAGGTTTCAGCTCCTGCTGCAGCAACTGCAGCTTACAGAAGATGCCATTGTCACCCAATTTCAAAATGCTGAGATTGATAGGGTTCTAATTGAAAAGCAGGCAAGAAAATGGCATTTCTTTTTCCAATTTGAAAGAATCATTCCTTGTCAGCTTTTTAGCAGCTTCACAGGAAAACTGGAGCAGACTTTTTCACATATTGCTAAAATCTCGTATTCGGTGAGAGTGCTGGAGCAGGCAATCAGCGAGCAGCAAATCCTTGATTACTGGAAGATGTGCATCAAGGAAATCGATGGTATAGCACCTCCGTTGTTGAAGCTCCTGAATGAACAGGTACCAAAAGTACAGGGGACAAAAATCATTCTAACAGCCAGGAATGAAGCAGAAGGACTTGCTCTAAAGAGAAAATACGGAGTCATTATTGCAGAAATCTACCAGGGTTTCGGTTTTCCGCCATTGACGGTAGATACTGTCGTCAGTGAAGAAAGCACTTCTGATGAATATGAAAAGTTCATTAAGGCAAAGGAAAAAGAAGACCAGGAACGCGGATTGATGGCGATGATTGAAATGCAGAAGAAGGAAGCAGAAAAAGCTCAGGGTGATGGACCAGCTCAGGACGGGCCAGTAACCATCGGCTTGACAATCAAAGATGATGCTGATTTCCGCAAGCTTGAGGACATCGTTGATGAAGAGCGCCGTGTAGCCGTCGAGGGTTATGTTTTCTTTGCCGAGACAAAAGAGCTTCGCAGCGGCAGGACGCTTCTGACTTTCAAGATTACCGATTACACCAGCTCCATCATGGTAAAAATGTTTTCTCGTGATAAGGAAGATGCAGCTATTTACCAGCGCATATCAAAGGGGATGTGGCTAAAGGTAAGAGGAAGCATCCAGAACGATACTTTTGTTCGCGATCTTGTCATGATTGGAAATGACGTGAATGAAATCAAACCTAAAGGAAGAATCGATTCTGCGCCAGAAGGCGAAAAAAGAGTCGAGCTTCACCTCCACAGTCCAATGAGCCAGATGGATGCAGTGACTCCTGTAAGCGCACTGGTCGCCCAGGCATCAAAGTGGGGACACAAGGCCGTGGCGATCACAGACCATGCAGTCGTCCAGTCTTACCCGGAGGCATATGGAGCCGGGAAGAAAAATGATATCAAAATCCTCTATGGTGTAGAAATCAATCTCGTGGATGATGGGGTGCCGATTGCCTATAATGACGCTCATCGAGTGCTGGCTGACGATACGTATGTCGTTTTTGACGTCGAAACAACTGGTCTGTCAGCTGTATATGATACGATCATTGAACTTGCGGCTGTCAAAATCCGCGGCGGTGAAATCATCGACCGGTTCGAATCGTTCGCAAATCCACACCATAGGCTGTCCGCCACAACGATCAATCTGACCGGCATCACAGATGATATGGTCCGGAATGCACCAGAGGTTAGTGAAGTCCTGAAAAGGTTCCATGAGTGGACAGCAGACAGTGTACTTGTTGCCCACAACGCATCTTTCGATATGGGCTTCCTGAATGTCGGCTATAAAAAGATTGGGATAGGAAAAGCTCCAAATCCGGTAATAGATACACTGGAATTGGGCCGCTTCCTGTATCCTGATATGAAGAACCACAGATTGAATACCCTTGCCAAAAAGTTCGATATTGAATTGACACAGCATCACCGTGCGATTTATGATGCTGAAGCGACTGGGTACCTTTTGTTGAAAATGCTGAAGGATGCCGCTGAAAAAGGACTGGAATACCATGACCAGCTTAATGACAATATGGGGCAGGGGAAAGCTTTCCAGAGAGCGCGTCCATACCACGCTACCTTGTTGGCTAAAAATGAAGTTGGTTTGAAAAACATCTTCAAGTTGGTTTCGATTTCTCATATTGATTACTTTTACAGAGTGCCAAGAATTCCGCGTTCTTTGCTGAATAAGCATCGCGAAGGGATCCTGATTGGTTCCGGATGCGACAAAGGGGAAGTTTTTGAAGGCATGATGCAAAAAGGACCGGAAGAAGTCGAAGAGGCAGCGCAGTTCTATGACTATCTTGAAGTCCATCCAAAAGCGGTTTATGCTCACTTGCTGGAGCTGGAATTAGTCAGGGATCAGAAAGCGCTTGAGGATATCATTAACAATATCGTCAAGCTTGGCGAGAAGCTGGACTTGCCGGTAGTGGCTACAGGAAATGTGCACTACTTGAATGAAAATGATAAGATATACCGCAAAATCCTGGTCAATTCCCAGGGTGGTGCCAATCCGCTGAACCGCCATGAGCTTCCTGACGTGCATTTCAGGACCACAAATGAAATGCTTGACGCCTTTAAGTTTCTGGGAGAGGAAAAAGCGAAAGAAGTTGTCGTTGAAAATTCGAATAAGATTGCGGACATGATCGATGTCATCAAACCAATCAAAGACGATCTTTACACGCCGAAAATTGAAGGCGCCGATGAAGAAATGCGCAGCATGAGCTATGGAATGGCCCGAAGCATCTATGGGGACGACCTTCCGGAAATCGTAGAGGCGCGCCTTGAAAAAGAACTGAAGAGTATCATAGATAATGGATTTGCTGTTATCTATCTGATTTCTCACAAACTAGTTAAAAAGTCACTGGATGACGGCTATCTTGTAGGTTCGCGTGGATCGGTCGGATCTTCCTTCGTTGCAACGATGACGGAAATCACCGAGGTCAATCCGCTTCCGCCGCACTATGTATGCCCTAAGTGCAAAAAATCAGAGTTCTTCAATGATGGGTCCGTCGGTTCAGGTTTTGACCTTCCCGACAAAGATTGTCCTGATTGCGGAATTAAATATAAAAAAGACGGTCATGACATTCCGTTTGAAACCTTCCTCGGATTTAAAGGAGACAAGGTTCCCGATATCGACTTGAACTTCTCAGGTGAGTACCAGCCGCGTGCCCATAACTATACCAAAGTCCTGTTCGGTGAAGATTATGTTTATCGTGCCGGGACAATCGGTACCGTTGCTGATAAAACGGCTTATGGTTATGTAAAAGGCTATCAGGGTGACAACAACCTTAATCTGAGGGGGGCGGAAATCGACCGCCTTGCATCTGGGTGTACGGGTGTCAAACGAACAACCGGACAGCACCCAGGCGGCATCATCGTTGTGCCTGATTACATGGATATTTTTGATTTTTCGCCAATCCAGTTCCCGGCAGACAGCAGCACTTCTGAATGGAAAACAACCCACTTTGATTTCCATTCAATTCACGATAACTTGTTAAAACTGGATATTCTCGGTCACGATGACCCGACGGTAATCAGGATGCTTCAGGATTTAAGCGGAATCGATCCTAAGACAATCCCGACTGATGATCCTGAAGTGATGAAGATTTTCAGCGGTACAGAATCATTGGGAGTGACAGAGGAACAAATCATGTCCAAGACTGGTTCCCTCGGGATACCGGAATTCGGTACGCGGTTTGTACGCCAGATGCTTGAAGATACGAAGCCAACGACATTCTCTGAGCTTGTCCAGATCTCCGGCCTTTCCCATGGAACGGACGTTTGGCTCGGCAATGCCCAGGAATTGATCCATAATAATATCTGTAATCTTAGTGAGGTAATCGGCTGCCGTGATGATATCATGGTATACCTGATCTATCAGGGCCTAGAGCCGGCATTCGCGTTTAAAATCATGGAATCCGTCCGTAAAGGTAAAGGCCTGACGGATGAAATGGAAGAGGAAATGCGGAAGAACAAGGTGCCTGAGTGGTATATTGATTCTTGTAAAAAAATCAAGTACATGTTCCCTAAAGCTCACGCAGCTGCCTACGTTTTGATGGCTGTCAGGATCGCGTATTTCAAAGTGCATCATCCGCTTATGTACTATGCAGCATACTTCACAGTCAGGGCCGATGATTTCGATGTAGACGCTATGGTCCGCGGTTCTGAAAGTATCCGTGCAGTCATCGAGGAAATCAACGCCAAGGGGCTTGATGCTTCCACAAAAGAGAAGAACTTGATGACCGTCATGGAACTGGCACTTGAAATGTGCGAACGAGGCTTTGGATTCGCGAAAGTAGACTTGTACAAATCTAGTGCGTCAGAATTCATCATTGAAGATGATAAATTGATTCCGCCATTCAATGCGATTCCAGGACTTGGTACAAACGCTGCGATCAATATTGTCAATGCGCGTGAACAGGGAGAGTTCCTGTCAAAAGAAGACCTCCAGCAGCGCGGGAAGATTTCAAAGACAATCTTGGAATATCTCGATAATCATGGCTGCCTGGAAGGAATGCCCGACCAGAACCAATTGTCATTATTCTAAAGCTGACTTACTAGTAATGAATAAAATAGACTCCGTTTCCGGGGTCTATTTTTGTTAGACAATAACCATGGCTAACTGCATGAAATCAACGTTGAGACACCCTTTGTTTGCAATAAATATCTGGTTATGTTATATTTTTATTGGAAATACTAAGGATAACTCTGGCAGAGGAGAGTGGGGCAACCCGCTCTTTCTTGTTTGTTAAGCACTTTTTCGTGGGATAATAACCAAAAAAGTATGAAGTCATGTTATGTCAAAGGAGGGATTTTATGAGCAAGGTAACAGAAACAGTGGAAGAGCTAGTAACTCCCATCTTAAATGAAAATAACTTGGAATTAGTAGACATTGAATACGTCAAAGAGGGAAAGAACTGGTTCCTGCGCGTATACATTGATAAGGACAACGGAATTGATATCGAGGAATGCGGCATCGTCAGTGAGCGCCTTAGCGAGAAGCTTGATGCCATTGATCCAATCCCGCATAACTACTTTTTGGAAGTATCCTCACCAGGTGCAGAACGCCCTTTGAAAAAGGAAAAGGATTATCAAAAAGCAATCGGCAAGAATGTCTTTATAAAGACGTATGAACCAATTGATGGGGAAAAGGCGTTTGAGGGGATCTTGACCGATTATAATGGTGAAACCGTAACTGTGGAAATGAAGATTAAAACCCGAAAGAAAACAGTTCAAATACCTTTTGATAAGATTGCCGGCGCAAGGCTAGCAGTCACTTTTTCATAATCTGTCCAGAAATATCTTCAGTTAATTAGTTTAAAGGCCAATTTGGATGATCGGGTTACATAGTTTCTGAAAAAAGCCTTAAAAAGATGGGTAGTTAAAAAAGGGGGATTTATATCTCATGAGCAGCGAATTGTTGGATGCTCTTACAATTCTTGAAAAAGAAAAAGGGATTTCCAGGGACGTTTTAATTGACGCAATTGAGGCAGCACTTATTTCTGCGTACCGACGCAACTTTAATCAAGCCCAAAACGTCCGGATCGACTTGAATTTGGGAAATGGTTCAATGCGTGTTTTTGCCAGAAAGGAAGTCGTTGATGAAGTCTTCGATCCTCGCCTGGAGATTTCACTGGAAGAGGCACAAAAAATCAATCCTAACTATGTAGTAGAAGATGTAGTTGAACTCGAAGTCACACCGAAGGACTTCGGCAGGATTGCCGCACAGACTGCCAAACAAGTTGTCACCCAGCGTGTCCGTGAAGCTGAAAGAGGTATCATCTATTCAGAATTCATCGATCGTGAAGAGGATATCATGACAGGCATCGTCCAGCGTCAGGATCCAAAGTTCATCTATGTGAGCCTGGGTAAGATCGAGGCGATTCTGCCAGCGAATGAACAGATGCCAAACGAACATTACAAGCCTCATGACCGCATCAAAGTTTTTATCACCAAGGTTGAAAAAACCACTAAAGGTCCACAAATTTTCGTTTCCAGAACCCATCCGGGACTGTTAAAGAGACTTTTCGAAATTGAAGTACCTGAAATCTATGACGGCACTGTTGAAATTAAGTCAGTCGCACGTGAAGCAGGTGATCGTTCAAAGATCTCTGTCCATTCTGATAACGCAGAAGTTGACCCAGTAGGATCATGTGTCGGTCCTCGCGGTAATCGGGTCCAGGCTGTCGTTAATGAGCTTAAGGGCGAAAAAATCGACATCGTCAAATGGTCTGAGGATCCAGTAGTATTTGTTGCAAATGCATTGAGCCCTTCTAAAGTACTTGATGTCATTGTCAATGAAGAGGAAAAAGCAACAACGGTAATCGTTCCTGATTATCAGCTATCGCTGGCGATTGGAAAACGCGGACAAAACGCGCGACTTGCCGCTAAGCTGACTGGATGGAAAATTGACATCAAGGCGGAAACTGAGGCTAGGGAGTCCGGGATCTATCCACGCGACAATGAGCCGCTATTATCTGCTGATGATGATTATGAAAATGAAGACATCGATTAATGTGAGGTGAATGATCGTGAACAGCCGTAAAAAGGTTCCTATGCGAAAATGTGTCGCAACCGGTGAAATGAGACCGAAAAAAGAACTAGTTCGCATCGTTCGCTCCAAAGAAGGAGAAGTGTCCGTTGACCTGACAGGGAAGAAATCAGGCCGTGGTGCATATCTTTCAAAAGAAAAAGAAGCAGTGGAATTAGCAAGAAAACGAAATATATTGTCCAAGCAGCTTGAAACACAAGTGGACGATGCAATATATGATGAGCTGAATGACCTCATCGAAAAGGAGAGCAGACGATCCTGATGAACTCTAATCAATGGATGTCACTGCTTGGTTTAGCCAATCGAGCGCGGAAAATTATTTCAGGGGAAGAGCTTTCCGTCAAAGAAATCAGAAGCGGAAAAGCGAAACTCATTTTGCTTTCAGCGGATGCATCCGCAAATACTACAAAAAAGATTACCGACAAGTGCAATTCCTATAACGTTCCCTGCAAGGTGGTTCCGGACAGGTTCCAGCTTGGCCAGGCAATTGGAAAGGATGCACGTGTTGTAGTAGCCCTGTTGGACGAGGGTTTTGCAAAAAAACTGTTGACGTTGCTCGATTAATTCTAGCGGGGGTGAAAATATGAGTAAAACACGCGTTTATGAATATGCAAAGAAGCATAATTTATCGAGTAAAGACGTGATTATAAAATTAAAAGAAATGAATATTGAAGTTTCCAACCATATGACTGCAATGGAAGATGAAACTGTAAAGAAGCTTGATTCGATCTACCAAAAGAAAGATGGTAATCAGGAAGCAAAGAAGCCGCAGCAAAATCAGCCAAAGGCTTCACAGGGCGACAACCAGGGCCAAAACCGCAACCAGGGCCAACAAAAACCAAATCATGGCCAAAAGCCAAACCAGGGCCAGAATCGCAATCAGGCCCAAAACCAGCAAAGAAACAATAACGGACAGCAGAAACCGCAGCTTAAGACGACTGCCAGCGCGTTTTCTGATGATGAGCGCCGTGCGACAACACCTGAAAAGGTGAAAACATCAGCAGCAGCTAAAAAGCCTGGTAATTCCCAGCCGTTCAACAAAAACAATAAGAACAAACAGAACAACAAGAACAGGAACCAGCAGCAGAACCAGAATAAAGGCAGACAGAACCAACAGCAGGTGCAACAACAGCCAAAGAAGGTAAAAGAGCTTCCATCAAAGATTACCTTCAGTGAATCCCTCACAGTAGCTGAACTGGCCAAGAAGCTTAACCGTGAGCCTTCAGAAATCATCAAGAAGCTCTTTATGCTTGGTGTCATGGCAACAATCAACCAGGATCTCGATAAAGACGCGATCGAATTGATTGCTACTGACTATGGTGTTGAAGTAGAAGAGGAAATCAAGATCGATTCAACAGACCTTGAAGTATACTTCACTGAGGACGAGGCTGCAGCATTGGTTGAGAGACCTTCAGTTGTTACCATCATGGGCCACGTTGACCATGGTAAAACAACGCTGCTGGACTCTATCCGAAATACTAAGGTGACTGCTGGCGAAGCTGGCGGAATCACTCAGCATATCGGTGCCTACCAGGTCGAAGATAATGGCAAGAAAATCACATTCCTTGACACACCTGGTCACGCAGCCTTCACAACAATGCGTGCACGCGGTGCGAAAATTACGGATATCACGATTCTCGTTGTTGCTGCCGATGACGGTGTCAAGCCACAGACAGTGGAAGCATTGAACCATGCTAAAGCGGCCGAAGTACCAATTATCGTTGCCGTCAACAAGATGGATAAACCAGCTGCAAATCCTGACCGTGTAATGCAGGAACTGACAGAGTATGGTCTTGTACCGGAAGCATGGGGCGGGGATACAATCTTTGTACCAATCTCGGCATTGACTGGTGAAGGGATCGACAGCTTACTTGAAATGATTCTTCTTGTAGGTGAAGTGGAAGAATACAAAGCAAATCCAGATAGAAATGCAATCGGTACCGTGATTGAAGCTCAGCTCGACAAAGGGCGCGGCTCTGTGGCGACATTGCTTGTCCAGAATGGTACTTTGAAAATCGGGGATCCGATCGTTGTCGGAAACACATTCGGACGTGTGCGTGCTATGGTGAACGACTTAGGCCGTCGCGTTAAAGAAGCTGGCCCGTCCACTCCTGTTGAAATTACAGGGTTGAATGATGTACCACAGGCGGGTGACCGCTTCGTTGTGTTTGAAGATGAAAAAACTGCACGCCAAATTGGCGAAACACGTTCACAGCAGGCATTGCAGGCACAGCGCAGCGAAAAAACGCGCGTAAGTCTCGATACATTGTTTGAACATATGAAACAAGGGGAAATGAAAGACCTAAATCTAATTATTAAAGCCGACGTTCAAGGTTCAGTTGAAGCACTTGCAGCAGCATTGCAAAAACTGGAGGTTGAAGGTGTAAATGTAAGAATCATTCACACTGGTGTTGGTGCGATCAATGAGTCTGACATCACCCTTGCAGCAGCTTCAAATGGTATCGTCATCGGTTTCAACGTCCGTCCGGACAATAACGCAAAACGCGCTGCAGATTCTGAAAGTGTCGATATCCGACTTCACCGCATTATCTATAAGGTAATCGAAGAGATCGAATCAGCGATGAAGGGCATGCTTGATCCGGTTTATGCTGAAAAAGTCATTGGCCAGGCTGAAGTCCGCCAGACTTTCAAAGTATCAAAAATCGGAACAATTGCTGGCTCATATGTCACTGATGGCAAGATCACGCGTGACAGCGGCGTTCGTCTGATCCGTGACGGAGTCGTCATTTTTGAAGGGGAAGTCGATGCGCTTAAACGTTTCAAAGATGATGCCAAGGAAGTAGCGCAGGGTTATGAGTGCGGTATTACCATTAAAAACTTCAATGACGTCAAGGAAGGCGATGTAATTGAAGCATATATCATGGAAGAAGTGGAACGTTAATGGTAGTAGGCTTAGCAGCCTGTGAATGCATCATCTATGATGCTCATTCTCTAAAAGAAAAGAGAGCTGTACTGCAGCGGATTATCACAAGGCTGAAGCAAAAGTTCAATGTCTCAGTTTCTGAAGTGGACCACCACGATGTCTGGCAGCGGACAACGATAGCGGTTGCTGCTGTCTCTGCATCAAAGGTGGCTACAGAGAGAGAGCTTCATAATGCCTTGAAAATGATTGATTCTTTTCCTGAGATCGAACGTACCATCACCGATATAGAATGGCTTTGATTAAAGAGGTGATTGAAAATGGGTCATAGAGTAAATCGTGTTGGCGAACAAATGAAAAAAGAATTGGGCGACATCATCAGCCGTAAAATCAAGGATCCGCGAGTCGGTTTCGTGACCGTGACGGATGTCCAGGTTACCGGAGACCTACAGCAGGCGAAGGTGTATATCTCTGTTTTAGGCGATGAACAACAGAGAGAAGATACACTAAAAGGATTAGCAAAAGCCAAAGGCTTCATCAGGACAGAAATTGGCCAGCGAATCCGACTGAGAAAGACGCCTGAACTGATCTTTGAGTTTGATGAAACAATGGCTTACGGAAATCGCATCAATTCACTAATCCATGAGCTGCAAAGAGATGAACAGCCTGGAGAAGAAGAGCAAGATAAAGATACTGACTAAAAGGTTATTTAGTCTGGAAACTTAACCGAAAAAAATGGATAGACAAAACGTCTATCCATTTTTTTCGAGATTTTTTATTTTTAAATACATGGCTCTGTTAAAGTCGAAATGTTGTTTTTACTCCTGGCACGAAGTCAACAGTCTTTGTTAACAGAGCAAAATACATAAATACTTAAGGAGGAAGGGATATGGAAGGGATTCTGCCTCTTTTTAAACCAGCTGGAATGACTTCACATGATTGTGTGTTTAAACTAAGAAAGCTGTTAAGGACGAAGAAGGTGGGCCATACAGGGACTCTGGACCCTGATGTAACCGGGGTACTGCCAATCTGTGTCGGCAAGGCAACGAAAATAGCAGAATACATTACAGATGCAGGAAAAGCCTATGAGGGTGAAGTAACCCTTGGATTCACCACAACGACCGAAGATGCTTCAGGAGAAAAGGTTGATGAAAAATCAGTGGACCGGACACTGACAAAAAAGGAAATAGAAAGTGTCCTTCATTCACTTGTGGGTGAAATTGAGCAAACTCCACCGATGTATTCGGCGGTAAAAGTGAACGGAAAGAAACTTTATGAATATGCAAGGCAAGGAATCGAAGTCGAACGCCCAACCAGGAAGGTGACGATCTATAGCATAGAACTGCTCGATGATCGAGATTCTTATGCTGGCGAGCTGGTCAGCTTTAAGTTCAGGGTATCTTGCAGCAAAGGTACATATATTCGGACCTTAGCGGTTACGATTGGTGAAAAATTAGGATATCCGGCACATATGTCTTCGCTTGTCAGGATTCAGTCGGCCTCCTTTTCCCTGGAAGATTGCTTTACATTCGCGCAGCTTGAAGAAATGGCGGAGGAATCCAGGCTCGAAACAGCTCTATACCCTTTGGAAACTGGTATTTCTTATTTGCCGAAATATCGCATTAATGATAAAGTAGCAGAGAAAGTGAAAAATGGGGCATTGCTTCAAATTCCAAAGGATCTTGAAGGGGTTGAAGGCCCTATTGTAGCAGAAACAGAAGACGGAAAAGCGCTCGCTATCTACAGGGCACACCCAACCAAACACGGGATGATGAAACCTGACAAAGTATTGAGAAATGAGCAATAAAAAGTATTGCCACATTAGGATACGTAATCAGCAATCAATAAGAAAGTCCTGATTAAAAGAGCAGCTGGGTCAGAAAAGGTGAGTTAAATCGTGGAATTGATTAAGCTAAACCATCCTCATGGGTATAAAATAGAAGATTTTCCGGCAATGGCCATCGCATTAGGCTATTTTGACGGAGTTCACCTGGGCCACCAACAGGTGATCAGAGAAGCGAAAAAAGTGGCCGAAGCCAAGAGAATCAAGAGTGCAGTTATGACATTTGATCCCCACCCTTCAGTCGTGCTGGGAAAAAGCATCCAACACATAGAATATATCACGCCATTGGAAGAAAAGGCCCGATTGATTGAAGCAATGGGAGTAGATTATTTATTCGTGATCACCTTCTCGACCGAATTCTCAGGTCTATTGCCCCAGGAGTTCGTCGATCAATATATCATTGGACTGAATGTCCGTCACGTCGTGGCTGGCTTTGATTACTCCTATGGCAAGATGGGCAAGGGGAATATGGAAACAATCCAGTTCCATTCAAGGTCAAAATTTGATTTCACAATAGTATCCAAACTGTCAACTCCTGAAGATGAAAAGGTAAGCTCTACCTTGATCCGCGGATTCTTAAGAGATGGAAAAGTAGATGAAATGCCACATTTGCTAGGAAGATACTTTACAACAAAGGGAATCGTGATTAATGGTGAGCGGCGAGGACGCACAATCGGGTTTCCGACTGCGAACGTGCTGATGGATGAAGAATACATCCTCCCGCCAACAGGTGTTTATGCCGTGAAAATCAAGGTTGACGGCAAATGGCATGAAGGGGTCTGCAATGTCGGCTATAAACCAACCTTCCATCTGGAGAAAAAAGCAAAACCATCGATAGAAGTCCATATCTTTAACTTCAACAAAGAAATTTACGGGGAATCGGCCATTATTGAGTGGCACCTCCGACTGAGAAGTGAACGTAAATTCGAGGGGATTAAGCAGCTTGTTGCCCAAATCGAAAAAGATAAACAGGAAGCAATCCTTCACTTTGAAAAAAACAAGGGTTAGACTTGCTTTTTGTCGTAAAAAGATGTATTCTTATTAACGTATCAAAAAGGAACCTTTGCTTGGCAAGTCGAGTCACCGACGCTTGCTCGGTAACAGGGGATTATAAAATTGGAGGTGAACATGGATGGCAATCTCAAAAGCACGTAAAAATGAACTGATCAATGAATTCAAAGTTCACGAAAGTGACACTGGATCTCCAGAAGTTCAAATCGCTGTCCTTACTGCAGAAATCAACACATTGAACGATCACTTACGCGTTCACAAAAAGGACCATCACTCACGTCGCGGTCTTTTAAAGATGGTAGGTAAGCGTCGTAACCTTTTGACTTACCTTCGTAACAAGGATGTTGCTCGTTACCGCGAGTTAATCAACAAGCTTGGTCTACGTAGATAGTCTGTAAAAGCGGGATTTATCCCGCTTTTTTATTAGGCAATTTTTTGTCCTTTACATAACCTTTGATTGATATGAAGTGCTCGTTTTTTGGAGATAATATAACATAAAAGACATTTTAACGTAACTCCCTTGAAAAGTACCTGTTGATGGACTAGCTTTTATCTAAAGCTGGATAGGGAGGTTTATGGGTTTTATCATTGTTTATTAAGGTATATTGGTTATATGACAAACATGTTTAAATAAATACCCGGGCACAGCCAGGGTGTATTTAGTGGTAGAGAGGGGCTAAAAAGCATGGTACAAGAAAAACAAAGTTTTTCCTTTGACTGGGCAGGACGCAAGCTGACAGTCGAAATCGGACAGCTTGCAAAGCAGGCAAGTGGTGCAGTCCTTGTCCGTTATGGAGATACAGCTGTATTAAGTACAGCTACTGCGTCAAAAGAACCGAAGAATCTGGACTTCTTCCCTTTGACTGTTAACTATGAAGAGAGACTATATGCTGTCGGGAAAATCCCTGGCGGTTTCATTAAGCGAGAAGGCCGCCCTAGTGAGAAAGCGATCCTTGCAAGCCGTTTAATCGACCGACCAATCCGCCCGCTATTTCCGGATGGATTCCGAAATGATGTTCAGGTAATCAGCATTGTCATGAGTGTTGACCAAGACTGTTCATCAGAAATGGCTGCTATGTTTGGGTCATCTTTGGCACTTTCAGTTTCTGATATTCCATTTGGAGGACCAATCGCTGGTGTTACTGTGGGAAGGATCGATGGTAAATTTGTGATTAATCCATCAGTTGAAGAAACCGAGAAAAGTGATATGCACCTCGTAGTGGCTGGTACAATGGATGCAATCAACATGGTTGAAGCAGGTGCTGAAGAGGTACCTGAAGAAGTGATGCTTGAAGCAATCATGTTCGGACATGATGAAATCAAGCGCTTGATTGCGTTCCAACAGGAAATCGTCGCACAGGTTGGTAAAGAAAAAAGAGAAATAAAACTTTTTGAATTGGATAAAGAGCTTGAAGCTGAAGTCCGCGGAATCTGTGAGCAAGACATGGTTGCTGCTATCCAGGTCCAGGAGAAGCATGCACGTGAAGACGCGATCAAAGAAGTGAAAAATGCTGTTGTCGCCCGCTATGAAGAGCAGGAAGCGGATGACGACAAGCTGAAGCAGGTCAAACAAATCCTTGATAAAATTGTAAAAGGTGAAGTTCGCCGCCTGATCACAGAGGAAAAAGTCCGTCCAGATGGACGTGGCGTCGATGAAATTCGCCCGCTTTCTTCTGAGGTAGGCATGCTTCCTAGAACCCACGGTTCCGGATTATTCACAAGGGGCCAAACTCAGGCATTGAGCATTTGTACTCTTGGTGCAATGGGAGATGTGCAGATTCTGGACGGCCTTGGAATCGAAGAAGAAAAACGATTCATGCACCATTATAATTTCCCATTATTCTCTGTTGGTGAAACAGGACCGATCCGCGGACCTGGCCGACGTGAAATCGGGCACGGTGCACTTGGTGAAAGAGCACTAGAACCAATCATTCCAAACGAAAAAGATTTCCCATATACAATCCGTCTTGTTTCAGAAGTATTGGAGTCAAATGGCTCAACTTCACAAGCGAGTATTTGTGCAAGTACATTAGCGATGATGGATGCAGGTGTACCAATTAAAGCACCTGTAGCGGGTATTGCAATGGGTCTAATCAAGTCAGGTGAGCACTATTCAATCCTTACTGATATCCAGGGCATGGAAGACCACCTTGGCGATATGGACTTCAAGGTAGCAGGTACTTCCAAGGGTGTTACTGCTCTTCAAATGGATATAAAGATTGAAGGCTTGTCACGTGAGATTCTTGAAGAGGCTTTGCAGCAGGCTCAAAAAGGCCGCATGCAAATCCTTGAATCAATGATGGCAACAATCAACGAGCCGCGCGGCAACTTATCAAAATACGCTCCAAAAATCATCACAATGTCTATCAATCCTGATAAGATCCGTGATGTCATTGGACCAAGCGGCAAGCAAATCAATAAGATCATCGAAGAAACCGGCGTAAAAATCGATATCGAACAAGATGGTACAGTTTTCATTGCTTCCGTTGATGAAGAAATGAATCAAAAAGCAAAGAAAATCATCGAAGATATCGTCCGTGAAGTCGAAGTTGGCCAAATGTACCTCGGAAAAGTCCGCCGTATCGAAAAGTTCGGTGCTTTCGTGGAAATTTTCCCTGGAAAAGATGGTTTGGTCCATATTTCCGAACTTGCTGAAGAGCGAGTAGGAAAAGTCGAAGATGTCCTGAAGCTTGGCGATGAACTCCTTGTCAAGGTCACCGAAATTGACAAACAAGGAAGAGTAAATCTTTCACGCAAAGCAGTATTGAAAGAACAGCGCGAAAAAGCTGAAAAACAATCATAAGATAAAAACAAGGCCGGGAAATCCCCGGCCTTTTTATGTATGTGAACAAATCACACTCGTTCTACCTTGTCCTTCTGCTTCATAAAATAAAATAAGGCCATCTTTAATCAAAGACGAACATACATAGCTTTGGATGCCCTAACAGAAGAGGAGGCACATAGAATGAGAATGAGAAAAATTGCGCTGGTTTCTATCATGCTGATTTCAGCCTGGACCATGGTTAATAATCCATTTTCCCATACATATGTAGCAGGACTTAAAACGGGAAGCATGGCTGTTTCAGGACAGGAAGATTCCTTGATGGCGGAAATTGAAATGAAGGCAAAAGATTATGAGGTTGAACCCTCTGACGCAAGAAAGGATCCAGTCTGGAAGGTAATTCCGGGCTATAACGGACTAAAAGTCGATGTGAAAAAATCATACGCCAGGATGAAAAAGGCAGGCAAATTCAATCCTGACAAGCTTGTTTTTGTTCAAGTGCCGCCTGAAATCCATTTGAGTGACTTGCCGCCTCAAGCAGTCTACAAAGGACATCCAGAAAAACCTATGGTCAGCTTTATCATCAATGTGGCATGGGGAAATGAGTATCTTTCCGGTATGCTTGCCACATTAAAAAAGCATAATGTGACCGCAAGTTTCTTTCTGGAGGGAAGATGGGTAAAAAATAATCCGGGTATGGCGAAAATGATTTCTGATGCAGGCCATGAAATTGGCAACCACTCCTTCACGCACCCTGATATGAAACAACTATCAGCACCTAAAATTAATGAGGAAATCAGGAAGACAGATGAGGTCATTGAAGCTGTGACTGGTGAAAAGACTAAATGGTTTGCACCACCAAGCGGTTCTTATAAAGACGAAGTAGTAGACATTGCAGCAGCTCATAACTTAGGCACAGTCATGTGGAGCGTGGATACGATCGATTGGCAGAAGCCCACCCGGGAAAAGCTGATTAGCAGGGTGATGGGAAAGGTTCATAACGGAGCATTGATCCTGATGCACCCCACCGAGGCGACTGCTTCATCGCTGGACCAATTGATCACGGAAATCAAGAGTAAGGGCTTGCAAATAGGAACTGTATCGGAATTGTTAAGTGAAAATCGCATCCTCCCGGCAAAAAATATGAAAGAATAGCATTGTATTTGGAAAAAGTAAGTTAAATGGACTATACTAAGTAAATGCAGTAGTTTTTTAGCAGCAGGTTCCAGAGGAGGAATATAATGATAAAGAAATATACATGCCAAAATGGGGTAAGAATTGTACTAGAACAAATCCCGACAGTCCGGTCAGTAGCCATAGGAGTTTGGATTGGAACGGGCTCCCGAAATGAAAATCCTGATAATAATGGAATCTCCCATTTCCTTGAACATATGTTTTTTAAAGGCACCAAAACCAGGTCTGCCAGAGAAATAGCCGAATCATTTGACAGCATCGGCGGTCAGGTGAATGCCTTCACCTCCAAGGAATATACATGCTATTATGCAAAAGTATTGGATAACCATGCCCAATATGCCCTTGAAGTATTGGCGGATATGTTCTTTCATTCTACTTTTGATTCTGAAGAATTGAATAAAGAGAAGAATGTAGTCAATGAAGAAATCAAAATGTATGAGGATACGCCAGATGATATCGTCCATGATTTGCTAAGCCAGGCTATTTACGGTGATCATCCACTGGGGTATCCGATCCTGGGTACTGAGGAAACGCTCCAAACCTTTACAGGAGAAAAATTAGAGCAATACATGCATGACATGTATAGGCCTGAGAATGTAGTCATTTCAATTGCCGGGAATGTCCCGGAATCATTCATTAAAAATGCTGAACAATTCTTTGGCTCTTACGAAGCGAGCAAGGAAGAGTTGGAATACATTAAGCCGGAATTCCATACGAAACAAATATCACGCAAGAAAGAGACTGAGCAAGCCCACCTTTGCCTGGGATTCGAAGGGCTGCAGATCGGCCATTCTGACGTATACAACTTGATTGTCCTGAATAATGTGCTCGGCGGAAGCATGAGCAGCAGATTATTTCAGGAAGTCAGGGAACAGCGCGGTCTAGCCTACTCTGTATTTTCCTATCATTCCGCATACAGGGATAGCGGGATGGTCACAATTTATGGAGGAACTGGTTCAAATCAGCTGAATGTTTTGTATGAGACCATTCAGGAGACGCTCGATAAGCTTCGCGCAGACGGCATTACGGAAAAAGAACTTAATAACAGCAAAGAACAACTGAAAGGCAGTTTGATGTTAAGCCTTGAGAGCACAAACAGCCGGATGAGCAGGAATGGGAAAAATGAGCTTCTGCTTGGAAGGCATCGCTCTCTTGATGAAATCGTCGAACAAATCGATCAGGTCACAAAGGACCGTGTTGACGGCATGGCCAATAAGATATTCACAGACCAATATTCAGTATCCCTGATCAGCCCTAGCGGCGAGCTCCCAACACAATAATGAATTCCAGGACAGCAGTTTCTTTAAGAAGCTGCTGTTTTTTATATTCTAAAAAGGGTTCCGAAACGATAAATATAGAATAAGGACAAAGTGACGGGGAGGTCCATCATGAAACTGAGTGAACTTGGCGGCAAAGAAATTGTCGATGTGAAAAGGGCAGAGAGGTTAGGAGTACTTGGTCAAACAGATTTGGAAATCAACGAAAGAACAGGGCAAATCGAAGCATTGATCATTCCATCATTAAAATGGTTTGGCCTCCGCAAGCAATCCGGGGAGGTAAGGGTGCCATGGAAGCACATCAAGAAAATCGGTTCAGATATGATCATCATCGATATACCAGATGATGAGTAAAAAGCGGGCTTTCATGCCGGCTTATTTTTTTTGCTGATTATTAAAAGATTAGTGAGTTCACAGTCGCTTGTGGGTGCTTTTCTTTTATGGAAAACTCACCTATTCCGCGTTTGATACATATGATGTTGAAGTAGTTCATGTTGAATAGAAATTTTAATCCAGGATTAATGGAAAAGAAGGTGATTGTTCTCATGCTGACAGGTATGCAAATCGCGGTTATCGGCGGTGATGCTAGACAGCTGGAGATTATTCGCAAGCTGACAGAGCTTGATGCAAAGCTTTCTTTAATAGGCTTCGAGCAGTTGGACCATGCTTTCACAGGTGCCTCAAAAGAAAAGATAGATGAAGTTGATTTTTCAGTACAGGATGCTTTGATCCTGCCTGTTCCCGGAACTAGCCTGGAGGGTCAGGTCGAAACCATTTTCTCAAATGAAAGAGTTGTAATCATAAAAGAAATGCTTGAACGGACTCCGGAACACTGTAAGGTTTATTCTGGTATCAGCAACTCGTACTTGACGGGGATCGCCAGCCAGGCCAACCGCAAACTCGTACAGCTATTCTCCCGTGATGATGTCGCAATTTATAACTCGATTCCGACAGTGGAAGGAACGATCATGATGGCAATCCAGCACACGGATTTTACGATACATGGTTCCAATGTTTCTGTTCTGGGACTTGGCAGGGTCGGTATGAGTGTTGCGAGAACCTTCCATGCGCTTGGAGCAAAGGTTAAGGTAGGTGCCCGGAAAAGCGAGCATATTGCAAGGATTACTGAAATGGGATTAGAACCTTTCCTTTTATCAGACATAGGAAAGGCAGTTTCTGATAGCGATATTTGCATCAATACCATTCCTAACCAGATTGTTACTGCTTCTGTCATTTCGAGGATGCCCGCCCATACCTTGATCATTGACCTTGCATCGAAACCAGGTGGAACGGATTTTCGCTATGCTGAAAAACGGGGAATCAAGGCTTTGCTTGCGCCAGGTTTGCCGGGCATCGTAGCCCCAAAGACTGCTGGGCAAATTCTGGCGAATGTTCTTTCTCAGCTGCTTATGGAAGACTTTTCTAACCGAAAGGAGAAAGAAGTATGAGTTTACAAGGAAAAAAGATCGGATTTGGATTGACAGGTTCTCATTGTACGTATGATGCTGTTTTTCCCGAAATTGAAAAATTAGTGAATGCAGGTGCAGAAGTTCTGCCTGTTGTCACCTTCACCGTAAAAAATACTGAAACACGTTTTGGAAAAGGGGAGGACTGGGTACAGCGGATTGAGGAGCTTACCGGCAATAAGGTGATCGACTCAATTGTGAAGGCAGAGCCTCTTGGGCCCAAAATCCCGCTGGATTGCATGGTCATTGCGCCTCTCACCGGAAACTCGATGAGCAAGTTTGCAAATGCCATGACTGATTCACCAGTTTTGATGGCTGCGAAAGCGACTTTAAGAAACCAAAAACCAGTAGTGCTCGGCATTTCCACGAACGATGCCTTGGGACTCAATGGCGTCAACCTGATGAGACTAATGGCAACCAAAAATATTTTCATGATTCCTTTTGGCCAGGATGATCCGGTAAAAAAACCAAATTCAATGGTTGCCAGAATGGAGATGCTCTCCGAAACGGTTTTGGAGGCAATGGAAGGAAAGCAATTGCAGCCAGTTCTTGTTGAACGTTATAAGGATAACTAGGGAAAATCCAAGGAAGGATACCGTCAAATCAGCAGAAATCAAGATAAACGACCTGACTAGTCTAACTGGAAACGCTTTTCTCCGGCAGTGAAGCAAAATCTTTCTTTCCTTAATGATTGAATATGATAAAATATAGGATAATATACAAGGCGGTTTTTAAGACAAGTAAAAAATGTCCAGAATCTGCGCCTGGCCTGTTTTAACTCCGGAGAACGTCCCAAAGTACCATGCGAAAAGCTTTCGTACGGAGTGAGGATGGGTTTCTGGGCTGGCCTGGGCGCTTGCGCATTTCTTATAAGCCGCCGTTATACTTATGTTCAAACAACCGGCTTTTAACGGATATTAAAACGATAATGGCAGTGGAAGGGGAAACAGATATGTCAGAGAGAAAAGGTTACCGAGTAGCAGTAGTTGGAGCAACAGGAGCAGTTGGGCAGCAAATGATCCAAACGCTTGAAAACAGGGATTTTCCAGTTTCGGAACTATTACTGCTTTCTTCAGCAAGATCTGCTGGTACGAAGGTTCATTATAAAGGTAACGAAATAACAGTTCAGGAAGCAAAACCGGAAAGCTTTGAAGGAGTGGATATAGCTCTTTTCAGCGCAGGCGGCAGTGTATCGAAACAATTGGCTCCTGAGGCTGTCAAGCGCGGAGCAATCGTTGTTGATAACACAAGTGCCTTCAGGATGGAAGAAAATATTCCGCTGGTAGTACCAGAAGTTAATGAAGAAGATTTGCGCAATCATAATGGAATCATCGCTAATCCAAACTGCTCGACAATCCAGATGGTCGTGGCACTGGAGCCGCTCCGCAAGAAATACGGCCTTGATAAGATCATCGTCTCAACCTACCAGGCAGTTTCTGGTGCAGGTGCAGCAGCCGTGGAAGAGATGAAGGAACAAACTAGGGCGATTCTGGATGGCAAAGAATATGAGCCAAAGATCCTTCCTGTTAAATCTGGAGAAAAGCACTACCAGATTGCCTTCAATGCCATTCCGCAGATTGACACATTCGTTGAAAATGGGTTCACGTATGAAGAAATGAAAATGATCAATGAAACCAAGAAAATCATGCATATGCCTGAGCTTCAGGTTGCTGCTACTTGTGTGCGGCTCCCTGTCGGTACTGGCCATTCTGAATCAGTTTACATCGAAATTGGCGAAGGCGGAGTAGCCGCATCTGAAGTGAAGGAATTGCTCGCAGATGCTCCAGGAGTTGTCCTTCAAGATAATCCGGACCAGCAGTTATATCCTATGCCTGCATTCTGTGTAGGAAAAAACGATGTATTCGTTGGCCGAATAAGGAAGGACCTTGACAACGATAAAGGCTTCCATATGTGGGTAGTATCAGATAACCTGCTGAAAGGTGCTGCGTGGAACTCTGTCCAGATTGCTGAAAGTCTTGTAAAACTCGGTCTTGTAAAATAATTGCATTAGGTTAAATGACAGAATTTCTGAGGTGTTACGATGAAAATAATCGTTCAAAAATTTGGCGGTACGTCTGTTCGTGATGAGCAAAGCCGCAGTCACGCAATAGGCCATATTAAAAATGCGGTTGCTGACGGATATAAAGCAGTTGTGGTTGTTTCTGCGATGGGCAGGAAGGGTGATCCGTACGCTACAGACACTCTCCTCAGCCTGATTGGTGGAAATGGGAGCAGGATCAGCAAGCGCGAGCACGACCTGCTGCTTTCTTGCGGTGAAACGATTTCGAGTGTGGTTTTTACAAATATGCTGATAGAAAATGGCATCAATGCGACTGCCCTTACTGGTGCACAGGCAGGGTTCAGGACCAACAGCGAGCATACGAACGCAAGGATCCTGGATATGAAGTGTGACCGTTTGCTGCGGGAACTGGACCATGTTGATGCAGTCGTTGTAGCAGGATTCCAGGGAGCAGCCAAAAATGGAGACGTAACAACGATTGGCAGAGGCGGCAGTGATACGTCCGCAGCAGCATTAGGCGCGGCTTTGAACGCTGAATGGATTGACATCTTTACCGATGTTGAAGGAATCATGACAGCTGATCCGAGGATTGCGGATAACGCACGGCCTCTTTCTGTGGTGACCTATACAGAGGTGTGCAATATGGCATATCAGGGCGCGAAGGTCATCCACCCTCGTGCTGTCGAGATTGCCATGCAGGCAAAAGTACCGATCAGGATCAGGTCCACGTATTCTGATGGCCTCGGGACATTAGTTACAACCCTGAATCGTGAAAATAAAGGAACTGACATCAAGGAGCGTCCTGTTACAGGCATCGCCCATGTTTCGAATGTCAGCCAAATCAAAGTTTTTGCCAAAAAGGACCAATACAATCTACAATCAGAAGTGTTCAAGGCTATGGCCAATGAAAACATCAGCGTGGATTTCATCAATATTTCCCCTAATGGAGTAGTGTATACTGTGCTGGATGAAATGACAGACCGGGCAGTGAAAGTCCTCGAAGGATTAGGCCACACACCGCAGATAGAGAAGAATTGTGCGAAGGTCTCTGTCGTAGGGGCAGGTATGGCAGGTGTTCCAGGTGTGACCTCGAAGATCGTTACAGCACTGTCTGAGAAGGGCATCCGGATTCTCCAATCCGCTGACAGCCACACAACCATTTGGGTCCTGGTCAAACAGGATGATTTGGGGAAGGCAGTGAATGCACTTCATGATGCTTTCCAGCTCGAAGAAGAAACAATAGAGTTCGAAAGACACGATATATAAAATGGCTTCCAGCCTTGGCAGACGGAAGCTTTTGAGAATAGGAGTGAACAGGAATGGTTCAATTCGGAAGAGTATCTACAGCAATGGTGACCCCATTTGATCATAAAGGTCACATTGATTTCGCTAAAACGACCCAGCTAGTCAACCATTTGATTTCGAACGGTACAGATTCACTGGTTGTCGCGGGAACGACAGGTGAATCTCCGACTCTTTCAAAGGAAGAAAAAATCGCTTTATTTCAGCATGTCGTGAAAGTCGTTGACAAAAGAGTTCCCGTCATAGCAGGTACAGGCAGCAACAACACTTATGCTACTATCGAATTGACGAAAAAAGCCGAAGAAATTGGTGTGGACGCGATAATGATCGTTGCCCCTTATTATAACAAGCCAAACCAGGAAGGACTCTACCAGCATTTCAAAGCAGCAGCTGAAGCTACTTCATTGCCAGTGATGGTGTATAACATCCCGGGCAGGTCTGTAGTCAATATTCTTCCTGAAACGGTGATCAAGCTGGCAGAAATCCCGAATATCGTGGCCGTCAAGGAAGCAAGCGGCGAACTTAACGCGATGACGAAAATCATTGCCAGCACACCTGATGATTTCCTTCTTTACAGCGGTGACGACGGGTTGACACTTCCTGTGCTTGCTATTGGCGGGGTGGGCATCGTCTCTGTAGCATCCCATGTGATTGGCAACGAGATGCAAGCGATGGTTGATGCATTCTTCAGTGGAAGAAACGAGGATGCAGCGAAAATGCACCAGCGTCTCCTTCCAGTCATGCAAGGTTTGTTTGCCGCACCGAGCCCTGGACCAGTTAAAACTGCATTGCAGCTGAAAGGGCTCGACGTCGGCTCAGTGCGCTTGCCGATGGTTCCATTGACAGAGCAAGAAAGAACAGCGGTAGCGAAATTATTCGAATAGTACAAGGGCCGGCCTGGTAAGGCTGGCCTTATTTTATTGTGTATAAGTGTTTTGTATTTTTCTTTTTATGACCTGGATATGGAAGCCCACTGCCAATAGAGAGCCGGAGAATAAAGTTGTAAAGATTTTCTGCCATCAAGTATAATGATTTTAACTGATTTTGTTCGGGAGAAAACTCATAGGAGGGGCAGGGAATTGATTAAAAAGAAAAACGAAATTATTAAAATCATTGCGCTAGGTGGCGTAGGGGAAATCGGCAAAAATATGTATGTCACCGAAGTGGACAATGATATTTTTGTGGTGGATGCCGGGTTGATGTTTCCGGAGGATGAAATGCTGGGGATCGACATCGTCATTCCCGACTTTTCATATTTGAGTGCTAACAGTGAAAGAGTAAAAGGAATTTTCCTGACTCATGGCCATGAAGACCATATAGGAGCGCTGACCTACGTCCTGCGGAAAATGAATGTCCCGGTATATGGAACAAAGCTTACTCTTGCGCTGGCAAAGGAAAAAATGAGTGAGCAGGAATTTGTCGGCAAAGTCGAATTCCATGAAATTACGGCAGATACCAAACTGGACTTTGGCGTGGTTTCTGTTTCATTTTTCAAGACAAACCATAGTATCCCAGACTCTGTCGGAGTTTGTATCCATACATCGGAAGGGGCCATTGTACATACAGGGGACTATAAATTCGACCAGGCTGCAGCACCGATGTATAAGCCGGATATCGGCAGGATGGCCGCCATTGGCGAGCAAGGGGTTCTCTGCCTTCTTTCGGACAGTACAGAGGCTGAAAAACCTGGTTATACGCCTTCTGAAACAACTGTTATAGAGGAACTATCGAGCGTTTTTTATAAGGCAAATGGCCGCATCATTGCTGCCTGTTTTGCTTCG
Organism: Mesobacillus sp. AQ2; assembly: GCF_030122805.1. Taxonomy (NCBI): domain Bacteria; kingdom Bacillati; phylum Bacillota; class Bacilli; order Caryophanales; family Bacillaceae; genus Mesobacillus; species Mesobacillus sp. AQ2. Next base: position 1,901,063 of record NZ_CP126080.1, read on the forward strand.
GATTTAAACAGGGTCCAACATCTTTTCAATAGTGCAGCTTCGCATGGCCGCAAGGTAGCGGTGGTGGGAAAAAGCCTGAAAAGGGTTTTTGATATCGCTCTGGAGCTCGGCTATCTTCAAGTTGAAAGTGACTTGCTCATTGCAGTGGATGACCTGAAGAAGTACGGCGATGCTGAAGTAGTTATTTTAACGACTGGCAGCCAGGGAGAGCCAATAGAAGCCCTGCAGAAAATGGCTAAGCAAGCCCATCCTCAGGTGAATATCAAGGAAGGGGACACTGTCCTGTTCGCTGCCTCTCCTCTAAGGGGAAGCGAAGTATTCATTTACAAAACAATGGATATGCTTTACCGGGCCGGAGCGAACGTAGTGGCGAGCAAGAAAAGTGTCCAGGTTTCAAGTCATGGAAGCCAGGAAGAATTAAAATTCATGATCAATTTGATGAATCCGAAATTCTTCATTCCTGTACACGGTGAATATAAAATGTTGAAAGCACATAAAAAAGTAGCTCAGTCATGTGGCATACCTGAAGAAAATATTTTCATACCTGACCGTGGAGATGTGATTGAGATTTCAGGCGGTAAACTAAAGGCCACAGAAAAAGTGCAGGCAGGAAACATATTGATAGATGGAATCGGTGTTGGAGATGTAGGGAATATCGTACTCCGTGACCGGAGACTGCTTTCACAGGATGGTGTATTAATTGTTGTCGTGACACTGAATAAAGCAGACAGGAAAATTGCTGCAGGGCCAGAAATTATTTCACGTGGGTTTGTATATGTACGCGAATCGGAAAAAATGATGGCAGAGTCAGCCTCCCTTATAAGGGATATTGTTGAAAAAAACCTTCTAAAAGAACCCTTCGACTGGGCTGGCTTAAAGCAGGAAATGCGCGATTCCTTAAATCAATATTTATTTGAAAAAACAAAACGCCGTCCTATGATCATGCCAATCTTAATGGAAGTAAAATAATAAGAGAAAAGAGGGTGTCTCAATAAGTTGTATAACATCAATTGAGAGTCCGCCTTTTTTCATTTCCTCATGTTTTTTGGTGGCAATTAAATAATCCCTAAAGAGGAATGATCTTGTTTTAATTTTATTTGTAAATAAATTTTGAAACCTGAGTTGATTGGAGTGGAAGGCGCGAAGACTCCTGCGAAAATGCTAACGCATTTCCATCGTGCGTGGGCAGGCTCGAGGATGCCAATTCAATGTCCTGCGGGCGGAGCTGGTCAGGTGAGAACCCGCAGGAGCAAAGCGACGAGGAGGCTCAGCGCCAGCCAAGAAGAATTTGGTCTTTGAAAAAGCTGGCACTTGAGCTTTTTCATAATTCTTCCCCCGCGGAAAGCGAAGTGCCTGGAATGGAAATCAACGGACCCATTTTACAAGCCGACCTAAATAAAGAGGGTGTCCCAAAATTTTATACCTTTTGGGATACCCTCTTTATTGTTTGCTGTTTTTCGATAGGTTCAACTGAAAAAGCCCTTTAGGTAAATTGATTTGCTTGAAAACATCCTTCATAAAAACCGCTTCCGGAATGAAATTGAGGATGATGTTCATACTAAAATTATCATGCCTGAAGGGAGCATTTAAGGATGGATAAGGAAATGAATATAAACAGTGCAGAAACCCAGGAAGGACAACAAGGACCAGAGGGGGAACAGGAAAATAAACCATCAGGCCTTCTTGAAAAGATCCAGCAGCTTGGCCAGACGAATGTACCGCAGCTGTCCCAGGATTCGAAAATCCATTGCCTGACGATTGTAGGCCAAATTGAAGGCCATATGCAGCTGCCGCCTCATAACAAGACAACAAAGTATGAACATCTTATTCCGCAGCTTGTTGCTATTGAGCAGAACCCGAATATCGAAGGCCTTCTTGTCATCCTGAACACGGTTGGCGGTGACGTAGAAGCGGGTCTAGCCATTTCAGAGATGCTTGCTTCCCTTTCGAAGCCGACAGTCTCGATCGTGTTAGGAGGAGGCCATTCAATCGGTGTGCCGATCGCAGTTTCCTGTGATTATTCTTTTATCGCTGAAACAGCGACGATGACCATTCATCCAATCAGATTGACTGGTCTGGTAATCGGGGTTCCTGCAACCTTTGAATACCTGGATAAAATGCAAGAGAGAGTTGTTAATTTTGTGACGAAGCATTCGAACATTCCTGAGGAAAAATTCAAAGAGCTTATGTTTGCCAAAGGAAACCTGACCAGGGACATTGGAACAAATGTCGTTGGCCATGATGCAGTGGACATGGGCTTGATCCATGAAGTCGGCGGCATCGGACAAGCAATGAAGAAGCTCAATGAACTGATCGATATAAATAAGCCAAAGACAGAAGTGATCGTGCAATGATCCTGTATACAATGATGCCCCATGAACAGATATTCCCTTATAGCGAGGAAGAAGCGATTAACCAGGTTATGATTTCCTACAACGGAATCCCGCTAATGGCTGAATGGACAGAAAATAATGAATACCGGATCGTCAGGGTCATGAGTACGGATCCGAATCACTATATGGACCCAATATGCAGACCCGGGTCGACCCTTTCACTTTCTTAGAATGGTATTGTTTTTATGCGCTTATTAAAACGAAGTGCCGTTTCAACTGGCAAATATGATATAATATGGATACACTCAGCATTGGGCAGCCGGATAGGGCTGCTTTTCTTCTTACTGAAGTTTGAAGGTTCGTTTTGTTGTTTATGCTGTAAGTGAAGCTATATAGATTCAGGTGATATATAATGGCCAAAAAGAAAAGACGGCAATCGAGAAAGAAGAATGCAGTAAAAACAACCGTTCAATATGAACTTGCCGGGTTAGCCTTGCTCGCATTGGCCATCATTGCGATGGCAGATCTGGGCGCTGTCGGAAGAACAATCGTGATGTTTTTCCGCTTTTTCTTCGGCGAATGGTACATGCTCAGTCTCGTTGGACTTGTCGTATTCAGCATCTTTATAATGTGGAAAAGACGACTCCCTTTCATTTTCCACACTAAATTGATTGGTACATACTTGATTATCGGTGCGATTTTGTTGCTGAGTCATGTGACCTTGTTTGAGCTCTTATCCAATGGGGGGAAGTTTAAAGACCCCAGTGTCATCAAGAATACCTTTGAATTATTTGTCATGGAAGCGAAAGGCGAGACAAGCACCACAGACCTTGGCGGCGGAATGATCGGCGCAGTGATGTTTGCGTTGTTTTACTATTTATTCGATGCAGCAGGCTCCCAGCTGATTGCGTTTCTTTTAATTATCATTGGCGGAATTCTTGTAACAGGCAGAACCTTTACAGAAGTTACGAGTAAGATTATTGCGCCTATGGGCGGGTTCATCAGAGATCAATGGCTTTCATTCATTGAGGACTTGAAGCAATGGAAAGAAAATCAGCAGCAAAAGAAATCAGTCCAAAACAAAGAAGCTAAAAAGGCTAAAAATGAAGGTAAGCAGACAGCCATGGAAGAGGGTTCTGTGGAAAAAACAATTGACATTCCTGTGGAACCGACTCCAGAACCAATCATCTCCAGCTTTGCAGAACGGGCATATGCAACTCCGTCTGAAACACAAATACAGCAGCCTGAAAAGAAAGCTAAAGCGGAAACTAAATCCGAAGACGATGGAGAGGACCTGCAGCAGCCGATTACTTTTACAGAGGTAGAGAATACTTCTTATGAGCTGCCGCCAATTGATTTATTGAAACTCCCGAATAAAACCGACCAAAGCGGCGAATATGAAATGATTCATGCAAATGCGGCTAAGCTTGAGCGAACATTCCATAGTTTTGGGGTGAAAGCAAGGGTTACCCAGGTCCATCTCGGGCCAGCCGTTACAAAATATGAAGTCCATCCGGATGTCGGAGTGAAGGTCAGCAGGATTGTTAGCTTGAATGATGATTTAGCGCTTGCTTTGGCTGCAAAGGATATCAGGATTGAGGCGCCAATTCCAGGTAAGTCTGCAATCGGGATCGAAGTTCCCAACTCAGAGGTGGCAATGGTTTCTTTACGGGAAGTCATTGAATCAAAGCAGCATAATAAACCAGGGTCAAAGCTCCAGATTGGACTTGGACGTGATATTACAGGCGAAGCAGTGCTGGCAGAATTGAATAAAATGCCCCATCTCCTTGTTGCCGGAGCGACAGGCAGCGGAAAGAGTGTCTGTATAAACGGAATCATCACAAGTATCCTGATGCGGGCCAAGCCTCATGAGGTCAAACTGATGATGATCGACCCTAAAATGGTCGAACTGAATGTCTACAATGGTGTCCCTCATTTGCTGGCGCCAGTGGTAACGGATGCGAAAAAGGCATCTCAGGCGCTCAAGAAAGTGGTCAATGAGATGGAAAGGCGTTATGAACTCTTCTCACATACCGGAACAAGAAACATAGAAGGCTATAATGAATATATCAAGCGGTACAATAATGAGGAAGAGGCCAACCAGCCGCTTCTGCCTTTCATTGTTGTCATTGTGGACGAGCTGGCAGACTTGATGATGGTCGCATCCTCAGATGTCGAAGATTCGATCACACGGCTGGCACAGATGGCCCGTGCGGCTGGAATCCATTTGATCATCGCTACCCAAAGGCCTTCTGTCGATGTCATTACCGGCGTCATCAAAGCGAACATTCCTTCAAGAATCGCATTTGCCGTATCTTCAATGACAGACTCAAGGACGATACTGGATATGGGCGGCGCCGAGAAGCTGCTGGGAAGAGGAGACATGCTGTTCCTGCCGGTTGGCGCATCGAAGCCTGTCAGGGTACAGGGAGCATTTTTGTCAGATGATGAGGTAGAAGAAGTTGTGAATTATGTGATCGGGCAACAGAAGGCGCAATACCAGGAAGAAATGATTCCTGAAGATGTTCCAGAGAATACCTCGGAAGTCGAGGATGATTTGTACAGTGATGCTGTGGACCTTGTCGTCGAGATGCAGACAGCATCTGTATCTATGCTCCAGAGAAGGTTCAGGATTGGATATTCACGTGCTGCCAGACTAATTGATGAGATGGAACTTCGCGGAATTGTCGGGCCATATGAAGGCAGCAAACCACGTAATGTTCTGGTTGCTAAGTCAGAAGAAGCATAAGAATTGACTGTGAATGGGCAAAAAGTCGGATGCGTGCATCCGGCTTTTATTATTGTTTCTGGGGATTTAGCACTTGTAAAACCTAATAGTGTCATACTATTAAAAACGCTTTCAAACTACAATTATATCAGAAATATAGGTTATTTGTCCCGAAAAAATTGACAATTTTGGTCTTTCTAGCTTTTTTCGACAAAATGTTGAAACTCTATTTATTTATCCTTAAAAAAGTGTTATAGTATTTTCGATTAGTAGGAATGCTATACATCAGAGGTCTGATGTCTTTGAGCAAAAAGGTTGGAGGAACGCCTCATGTCGATCAAATCAGATAACCGGCACCTGTATTTACAAGTAATCGATCACCTGAAGCAGGATATTCAGAAGGGTGTTTATAAAGAAAGAGAAAAACTCCCATCAGAATTCGATCTTGCCAAACAGCTTGGCGTAAGCAGAGCTACACTAAGGGAAGCCTTGCGGATTCTTGAAGAAGAAAATGTGATTATCCGCCGGCATGGTGTAGGTACTTTCGTGAACGCTAAACCATTGTTTTCTTCAGGAATCGAGCAGCTTAACAGTGTTACCGCAATGATTGAACAGGCCGGGATGAAGCCAGGAACCATCTTTTTGAACTCTACGACTACCGGGCCAACTGAAGAGGATATCCGTCGTTTTTCATGCTCTGTGGATGATGAAATCACTTTGATTGAACGAGTAAGGACCGCAAATGGGGAACCTGTTGTCTATTGTCTGGACAAAATCCCCGGAAAAATCCTGTCTGGTGACTTTTCATATGAAGATGAATCACTGCTTCATCTCCTTGAAGTCATGTCGAACAGGAAGGTTACATATGCGGTCGCACAAATCGAGCCGATAGGCTATCATGAAAAAATTTCACCGATCCTGGAATGTGAACCCGAAACTGCCCTGCTTGTTTTAAAGCAGATGCATTTCGATGAAAATGACGTACCAATCCTTTATTCCGTAAATTACTTTAAAGCCGATAAGTTCAGTTTTCATGTCCTGAGAAAGAGAGTTTAATTTTTTCTGAGTTATGAAAACGCTATCTGTTCGGTTTTTCAGAACATTCCTGCGAAATCCAACAAACATTCTCTAGGGGGTACAAACCTTGAAAAAGCGTAAATTTGGTTTGGTAATGTCATTGCTTTTGGCAGCAGGCACAATGTTAGCTGGCTGTGGCAGCGATAGCGATGAAAAAGGCGGCGACAGCAAGAAGTCAGATTTAAAAGTTGGTATGGTTACGGATGCTGGTACAATTGATGACAAATCATTCAACCAGGGAACATGGGAAGGTATCCTGAAGGCTGAAGATAAATTCGGAGTCGACACAAAGTACCTTAAGCCTGCAGGAACAACTGAAGCTGAATATTTAAAAGAAATGGGTAACCTTTACGACGCAGGATATAAGTTCATCGTTACGCCTGGCTTTAAGTTCGAAACTGCTGTTTTCCAAGCCCAAGATAAATATAAAGATGCTAAGTTCGTCATTCTTGACGGAAATCCACATAATGGAGACTACAACCCTGTTGTAAAAGATAACACAGTCGCTGTATTCTTCGCAGAGCACGAATCAGGCTTCCTTGCTGGTGTAGCAGCTGCTCTTGAATTAAAAGAAGGTGAAGCTGGCTTCATCGGCGGTATGGAAATCCCTGCTGTACAGAAGTTCAACTGGGGCTTCCAGCAAGGTCTAAAGTATGCTAACGAAAACCTTGGAACAAATGTAGTAATCAAACAAGAAAACGTTATCTATCAAGGTTCATTTGATAATGCTGCTGCTGGCGGACAAATTGCTGCTCAGTACTATGACCGTGGCGTTGATGTAATCTTCACAGCTGCTGGCGGTGTTGGAGTAGGTGCTATTAAAGAAGCGAAAGACCGCGCTAAATCAGGCGAAAAAGTTTGGATCGTTGGTGTAGACGTTGACCAGTACGAAGATGGTAAGTACGAAGGCGACAAGTCAGTTATCCTGACTTCTGCAATGAAGAAGCTTGACCAGGTTTCTTACGACATGGTTCAGGCTGAACTTGATGGCAAATTCCCTGGCGGACAAACTCTGACTTTCGATGCCAAGAACGATGGTATCGGTCTTCCTGACAAGAACCCTAACCTAAGCGATGAAACTGTAAGCAAGGTTAAGGAAGTATATGAAAAGATCAAGTCTGAAGAGGTTAAAGTCTCTGCTGAACAAGGTGACTTGTTTAAGTAAAATAGAGTGAAAGAGACGGTTGTTTCCGTCTCTTTTGTCTATTAAAGTCTGAACGGTAAATTTTTGAAATAAGGACTTGAATATTTTCAATCTTTCAAAAGTCTTTTGAAGTTTTACCAGAAATTCTGTTCCAGTATAGGGGACTCCCTATTTAAAAAAGGTATAGAGTCTAATACAAAGGTGAGTGCTACTATGAGTTATGTTGTAGAAATGTTAAATATCCGGAAAGAGTTCCCGGGTATCGTAGCCAACGATAATATCACCCTTACATTGAAAAAAGGGGAAATCCATGCACTGTTAGGGGAAAATGGTGCAGGAAAATCAACCTTGATGGGCGTTTTATTCGGGATGTATCAGCCTGAAAAAGGCGTCGTTAAAGTGCATGGAAAAGAAGTGCGCATCACGAATCCCAATGTGGCCAACCGTTTAGGAATCGGGATGGTGCACCAGCACTTTAAACTGGTTGAGAATTTTACCGTAACAGAAAATATCATACTGGGCAGCGAGCCGCTTAAAGGCATGGTGCTTGATATCGACAAAGCAGCAAAAAGAATTGAAGAATTATCAAAGCATTACGGATTGAATGTGGATCCACACGCGAAAATTGAAGATATTTCAGTAGGTATGCAGCAAAGGGTAGAAATTTTAAAGATGCTTTACCGAGAAGCAGACGTCTTGATATTGGATGAACCAACAGCTGTTCTTACACCAGCAGAAATTGATGAATTGATGAAGATTATGCGCAATCTTATTAAAGAAGGAAAGTCTATCATCATTATCACTCATAAACTGAAAGAAATTAAAGCAGTAGCTGACCGCTGTACGGTAATACGCCGTGGAAAGGGAATCGGCACTGTCAATGTGGCTGAAGCAAGTGAGGCAAGCCTTGCAGAAATGATGGTTGGCCGTCATGTTTCATTCAAAGTGGATAAGAAAGAAAGTGCTCCTGGAGAGGTAGTACTTAAAATAGATTCTCTATCTGTGAAAAACAATAGAAAAGTAATGGGCCTTAAAGATTTTTCACTTGAAGTCCGTACTGGTGAAATTGTTGGGATCGCCGGGGTCGAAGGCAATGGCCAAACAGAGCTTATTGAAGCAATCACAGGATTAAGAAAAGCGGAATCAGGCTCTATCCAGATTGATGGCACAGAGATCAGCAGCTTGCCTGTTCGCGAGCGACTTGAAAAGGGAATGAGCCATATTCCGGAAGACAGGCACAAACGCGGACTGGTTCTGGACTACTCGTTACAGGAAAATATGGTTCTGCAAATCTATAACAAGAAGCCTTTTTCAAAAAATGGGATATTGAACAAAAACGCTATGAAAACGTATGCTCAAAACATATTGACCAACTTTGATGTGCGATCAGGCGAAGGTGCAGTCTCTATCGCCAGGACACTATCAGGCGGCAATCAGCAAAAAGCGATCATTGGAAGGGAACTTGAGCTGGATCCGAAACTGCTGATTTGTGTACAGCCTACTCGCGGGCTGGACGTAGGTTCTATTGAATATATCCATAAGAGAATCGTAGAACACCGTGATAAGGGGAATGCAGTATTGCTTGTTTCTCTTGAGCTGGATGAAATCTTGCAGCTATCTGACCGTATAGCAATCGTTAACAACGGTGAACTGGTCGGAACAGTGATCGCTGCTGAAACGAACGAAAATGAAGTTGGTCTAATGATGGCAGGCGTGGCTAAGGAGAGAAGCATATGAGACATACCATCGTATCTATAATATCGATTTTATTAGGACTGGTGGCCGGGGGAATCCTGATGCTCTTCATCGGAAGCAACCCGATTGAAGGCTATTCCTATCTTCTTCAAGGTGCCCTGAAGAACCTTGAACGTATCGGGAATACCTTGGCTACGGCAACTCCACTTGTATTTACCGGTCTGTCCGTTGCTTTTGCATTCCGTACTGGTTTGTTCAATATTGGTGCTTCCGGCCAAATGTTAGTTGGCGGCTTATTGGCATCAGCTGTTGGTCTAACATATGATTTTTCAAGACCAGTCCTTCTTGCGGTCATGATTCTGGTGGGAATGCTTGGCGGAGCGCTTTGGGCATTCGTTCCTGGTTTGCTTAAGGCAAAATTCAATGTTCATGAGGTTGTATCGACAATCATGATGAACTGGATTGCTTATTGGACGATCTATTATGTGATTCCTGGATACTTCAAAGGGGAATTCCTCGAAACTGAATCCAAGAAGCTGGCAGAATCCGCTACCCTGCGTACGCCTTGGCTGACAGATATGTTCCAGGGTTCATACATCAACCTTGGATTGTTCCTTGCGGTCATTGCGGTAATCATTATAGCGTTCATTATCGATAAAACGACCTTAGGTTATGAGTTAAAGGCTGTAGGTTTTAATAGATTTGCAGCTGAATATGCAGGCATGAAAGTAAATCGCAATATTATTTTATCTATGCTGATTTCAGGTGCTCTTGCCGGACTCGGAGGAGTAGCGCTGTACACTGGTAATGCTTCCAGTATCCAGATCGGAATCCTGCCAGCCCAGGGTTATGATGGAATTGCAGTAGCATTGCTTGGTGCCAATAATCCAATTGGTGTATTCTTCGCAGCTGTTTTATTTGGAATCCTCTATTCTGGTACAGGCTTTATGAATGCGATGACTGAAATTCCTCCTGAACTGGCGAATACAATCATTGCGATCATTATCTACTTCGCAGCGACAAGTGTACTGATTGAGCGCTTGCTGAACAAATTCAAGAAGAGAAGCTCAAACCGAAAAGACAAAAGTGGTCCTGTAGTCGAGAAGGGAGATTCCTAAGATGTGGCATATTATAGAACAAATTTTTCCTTACGCGATTGTCTTTACAATTCCTCTTCTGATTACAGCCCTGGGCGGTCTTTTTAGTGAGCGAAGCGGAATTGTCAATATTGCCCTTGAAGGCTTGATGATCATCGGTGCTTTCTCTGGCGCTTTATCCATCCATTATCTGAGCGGTGTAATCGAAAACAATACGCTCGTTCTTTGGCTGGGATTATTGGCTGCTGTAGCAGCAGGCATCCTTTTTTCAATCTTGCATGCATTTGCGAGCATTAACTTGAATGCGGATCAAATCATCAGTGGTACGGCAATCAATTTGATTGCGACTGCCTTGACGATTTTCCTTGCAAGAAATATGACTGGAAGCGGGAATATCCGAATCACTAGTGGATTCACACCTTCGAATGTCCCTTTCTTGTCTGATATTCCGATAATTGGAGATCTTTTCTTTACAAAAACATATCCGACTACTTGGTTTGTATTGGCCATTCTTTTCATTAGTTCGTTTATCCTTTACAAAACAAGATTCGGTCTGCGTCTAAGATCCTGTGGTGAATTCCCGCAGGCAGCAGAGGCAGCAGGAATTAATGTGCGAAGAATACGCTATAGTGGAGTCCTTATTTCCGGTGCGTTTGCTGGTCTTGGCGGAGCTTTGATCATTGTGACTTACGCTGGTGAGTTCACAGGTACTGTATCTGGTCTAGGATTCCTTGCATTGGCATCCTTGATCTTTGGACAGTGGAAGCCGCTTGGCGTATTGGCAGCGACATTCTTCTTTGGTTTTGCCAGTACAATTGCAAACGTATCACAGGTAATTCCAGAATTGGCTGTCATCCCGCCAATTCTGCTGAAGATTTTCCCTTATGTCGTAACGCTGATCGCATTGGTCATCTTTTCTAAGTCTTCACAGGCTCCAAAAGCCGTCGGTGAAACATTCGACAGTGGAAAAAGATAAGTTTTTACCAAGAGGTGCCTTTATCGAGGTGCCTCTTTTCTATTCATTCGTTTAGTAACATTTGAGTAAAATGATAACCTTTAAAATATAGAAGAAAATGACACATTAAATTTAGAATTTTTCAAACCGTTATGGTAGAATATAGGAAAATGCTGGTTAAAAAAATAGCGGTAAGAGGTCTATAAGATGAAGCTATCATTATATTTGGATGACCGTGAAACAGAGAAGATATTTTCTTATTTGCGCTGGATTTTCCTTGTTATAGGTGTTCTTGTTTTTTATTATCCGCCTCTCGCTGACAGGCTGGATTTTACAGAAGAGACCTTCCCACTGCTTTTGACAGTGGGATTCATTTATATGGCCTCTGCACAAATTGCCCTGGTCAAGCTGCCTCCTGGCAATGAATATTTTTCATTGCTTACAAAAGCAGGTATTGTATTCGACTATGTCGCACTCATCTGGCTGCTTGTTTTAACCAGGGGAACCATGTCTCCGCTATTTCCGATTTCATACTTGCTTGTCATGCATGCGACGATCTATTGGAGAACAAAGGGGGCGATTTTGTCCTCTGCCTTTTTAACTCTTGGATACAGCATCATTTATGTTACACAGGGACATTTTGAATTTTATACTTCCTTTGTGTTTATCCTGAATCTCGCGTTCATCTGGGTTGTCGGTGTATTTGGTTCACTTATTGTCATAAGGGAAAGAAAGCACCTCAAGCAAAAGGAAATTTTCCATGAATTGATGTTCACTGATTATCTCACGGGTTTATACAACCATAGGCATTTTCAGGAACAGTTGAGGATGCTTACTCTCAATAAGGAAGATTTCATGCTTGTCATGGGGGATATTGATTATTTTAAGCAGGTGAATGACCAGTTTGGCCACCTGACCGGTGATGAAATATTGAAGCGAATTGGGTTGATTTTTCAGGAGCTGGCCGACCGCCATGACGCACAGGCATTTCGATACGGTGGAGAAGAGTTTGCGTTCCTTTTGCCTTTAATGGATGAAATGAGACAAGTTGCCTTTTTTGAAGATCTTTATTCAACCCTGGCGGCTGAGGAATTTACCGGGGATTGTAAAACCATTACGATGAGCTTCGGAATTGCTTCCTCACAAACAGTGTCACTGCCTGATAAGCTATTAGGCTATACCGATCAGCTTTTGTACAGCGCGAAGGCTGCTGGCAGGAATCAGGTAAAATTTGAAACAGGCTATACATATCGTTTTGATGCTGTATCGGAAATTGCCGCAGCAAGAGAATGAAAATATAAAGCTCCCCATTTTGAGGGGAGCTTTTGTGTTCAAATTTAATCGAATTGGCAATTGCTTGAATTAGACAACTATGGAAAGGTATAGTTAGAGTGTATTTATAGGAATATTAAATATGAGCATCTCAACGTATACATAGAGTAAAGATGTTTTGCAGGATTACAAACAGTGAAGAATGGATAGAAAAAGATTACTTATCGTGTTCCCATTAAAGGAGGATTTAAATGGCTGTCATTTCAGAAACAATCAAGGATATGAAGGGTTACAAGCTTCACATCGTAAAAACAGCAAAGTTCAAGACAAACACAATTGTCTGGAAGATGAAAACACCTCTGACGAGCGAAAACGTAACAAAACGTGCTTTGCTTCCATACGTTCTGCAGAGCAGCTCAAAAGCATACGAGACAACTTCAAAGCTGCGCTCCTATTTAGATGAGCTCTATGGGGCCAATCTTTATGTTGATGTATCCAAAAAAGGGGAGTACCAGGTCATTAGCTTCTCGCTTGAAATTGCCAATGAAAAATTCCTGAGTGACCCAGAGCCTTTGTTGAAAAAGGGGATGGAATTAATCGCAGAAATCCTTGTCAATCCTCTGGCCGAGAATGATGCTTTTGACAAAGAAACGGTGGAGAAGGAAAAGCGCACCCTTAAACAGAGGATTCAGGCAGTTTATGATGATAAAATGCGCTACTCCAATTTCAGGCTTGTACAGGAAATGTGTAAAGGTGAGCCGTATGCATTGCATGTGAATGGAGAAATAGACGATATCCCCCAGATTAATGAGGGGAACTTGTATGAGTATTACAAGCAGGCTTTTGCAGAGGACGAAATGGATTTGTACATTATTGGCGATGTGAACGAAGACGAAGTCCATTCCACTGCTGACGAACTGCTTCAATTCGAGGATAGGGTCCCTGTGAAGGTGGAAACACATCATGCTGGCAGCATAGAAGAAAAAACAGTAAAAGATCAGGAAGATGTAAAACAAGGCAAGCTGAATATCGGCTATCGGACAAATGTGCTTTATGGTGATCAGGACTATTATGCACTTCAGGTGTTCAATGGTATCTTTGGCGGCTTCTCACATTCCAAGTTATTTTTGAATGTCCGCGAAAAAAACAGCCTTGCCTATTATGTCGCCAGTCGTCTTGAAAGCCACAAGGGTTTGATGATGGTCATGTCTGGTATCGAATTCGAAAATTTTGAGCTCGCTGTTAAAATAATCCGTGAACAAATGGAAGCCATGCAAGCAGGCGATTTTACCGATCAGGAAGTTGAACAGACAAAAGCGGTGATTGAAAACCAAATGCTTGAAACTATGGATACTGCAAGAGGCATGGTAGAGGTCCTTTATCATAATGTTGTATCAGATCAAAATGTTAGCCTCGATGACTGGCTTCAGGGCATGAGTAAAACCACAAAAGAAGAAATCGTCGATGTAGCCAAGAAGGTCCAGCTTGACACGGTTTACTTCTTAACTGGATTGGAGGCGGACAAATAATGGAGAAGATCACTTTTGAACAACTTCAGGAAGAAATGTACTATGAAAAGCTGAATAATGGGCTTGATGTCTACATTCTGCCGAAAAAAGGCTTCAATAAAACATATGCCACATTTACAACGAAATACGGTTCAATCGATAATCACTTCCTTCCTCCGGGAAAGGATGAATACGTTAAGGTCCCTGATGGCATTGCCCACTTCCTTGAGCATAAATTATTTGAAAAGGAAGATGGGGATGTATTTCAGCAGTTCAGCAAGCAGGGTGCATCTGCGAATGCTTTCACATCGTTTACGAGGACTGCTTACTTATTTTCCAGTACCTCCAATGTGGAGAAAAACCTTGAAACACTGATTGACTTCGTTCAAGAGCCTTATTTCACAGAGAAGACGGTTGAAAAGGAAAAGGGAATCATCGGGCAGGAAATCACGATGTATGATGACAACCCTGACTGGAGGCTGTATTTCGGGCTTATACAGAATATGTATAAAAACCACCCAGTAAGCATCGATATCGCGGGTACCATCGAATCGATTTCCCATATAACGAAAGATATGCTGTATGAATGCTATGAAACCTTCTACCACCCAAGCAATATGCTGCTGTTTGTGGTTGGTCCTGTCAACCCTGATGAAATCATGGGCCAGATAAAAGATAACCAGAGCAAGAAAGAGTATAAGAACAAGCCTGAAATCCAGCGGAAATTTGATGCAGAACAGGCTGGAGTCGCTGAAAAGAAACAAGTCCTTAAAATGAACGTCCAAACATCAAAATGCCTTGTGGGAATCAAAGCTGCCAACCCGACTGAATCAGGAAGCGAAATGCTGAAAAATGAACTTTCAGTTAATGTGCTCCTTGATATGCTATTTGGAAAAAGCTCTGATAACTACACTGAATTGTATAGTTCGGGGTTGATTGACGACACGTTTTCCTATGACTATTCACAGGAGCAAGGTTTCGGGTTCGCGATGGTTGGCGGAGATACAAATGAGCCGGATGTCCTGGCCAGTAAGCTTGAAGCGATGCTGAAGGAAGCGAAATCGGGTCAGGGACTCACTGCTGAAAGCCTCGAAAGGACAAAAAAGAAAAAAATTGGGGCTTTCTTAAGAGCGGTGAATTCACCAGAATATATCGCAAATCAATTCACGCGTTACGCTTTCAATGATATGGATTTGTTCGAAGTAGTCCCTGTGCTTGAAAGTCTCACAATGGATGATCTCAATCAGGCAGCTGAACGGCTTATATCAGAGGACCGATTCACAGTCTGCCAGGTAGTTCCAAAGGGGAAGTAACTGACATATGAAGCGTGTGCGCCGGCCTTTCCCGGCGCATATTTAATTAGAAATGGTGAGAGGGAAAAGACATGAAAAGATTCGCATTGGTGACAGGTGCAAGCGGAGCAATCGGTAAAGCAATCTCAATCAAGCTGGCATCAGAAGGTTATTCGCTTTACTTACATTACAATCAGAACGAAAAGGGAATTGGAGAGCTTTTAAGCGAGATTGGCTCATTTGGCGGAGAATATATACCGATCAAGGCCAATTTAGCCTCGAAGACAGGTTATCTTGAATTAGCCAACCAGATTTTTTCGATTGATGCAATCGTACATAATGCTGGCAATGCTTTATATGGCCTTCTCGAGGATTTGGAAGAAGAAGAAACAGAAGCCTTGATTCAAATCCATGTTACAACGCCGCTTCTTCTGACAAAAAAGCTGCTTCCAAAATTGCGGCAAAAACAAAATGGGAATATTGTGATTGTCTCATCTATATGGGGCCAGACAGGAGCGTCATATGAGGTGGCGTATTCAACAGTAAAGGGAGCGCAGTTGGCATTTGCGAAAGCGCTAAGCAAAGAACTGGCACCTTCTAAAATTAGGGTGAACGCAGTTGCGCCTGGAGCGATCCAGACTCCAATGGTAGACGGATTTACCCTCGAGGAACTTGAAGCGATTGCTGCTGAGGTCCCATCCGGCCGTCTTGGGACCCCTGAAGAAGTAGCAAATGGCGTGGAATTCCTTTTATCTGAGAAATCCTCCTATATTACCGGACAGGTTGTGGCAATCAACGGCGGCTGGCTGACCTGAACAATTTGTGACAAATTTTCTAATCCCGTTTCTTGATGAATAATTCTCCGCGAACCAATGCAAAATAACCTTGTACTATTTTAGACAAGGAGGTTGTCAATATGTCTGTATTGGAAAATTGGAATCAGTGGAAAGACTTCCTGGGAGACCGTCTTCATCAGGCGCAGGATCAAGGGATGAATAAAGAAGTAATGGGTGATCTTGCATACCAGATCGGCGACTATCTTGCCAAGAACGTCGACCCTAAGAACGAACAGGAAAGAGTTCTTTCAGACCTTTGGTCAGTAGCAAGCCCGGACGAGCAGCATGCGATCGCTACCATGATGGTAAAGCTTGTTCAAAACAACGGAAGTAAATAGGTGAGTTTGATGAAGAGGGGACTTACATTCCTCTCTTTTTTTATTTATAACAGTCCATATCAGATGCATTAGGCCAGTTTTCATTTCTGGCTTGTTTTTCCTTTCATCTTCTTAGAAAATCATATATTATAGTAGCTAGATAATCGATGTCAAAATGTGTTGCAATTATTGGCTGAAAGCAGAGGAGGAGAATGATGGAGAAGAAAGAATGGTACTTGGAATATGAAATAATGATTAACCGTCCAGGACTGCTAGGTGATATTTCCTCTTTGCTTGGAATGCTGTCCATCAATATTGTAACGATCAATGGTGTGGATGAAGGAAGACGTGGCCTATTGATCCTTGCGAAAGATGATGATCAAATTGAGAGACTTGAGTCAATTTTAAATACTATGGATACAATAAGGGTAATTAAAATCAGGGAGCCTAAACTGCGTGACCGGATGGCGGTAAGACATGGCAGGTACATACAACGTGATGCGGACGATAAAAAAACATTCCGGTTTGTAAGGGATGAACTTGGACTGCTGGTCGACTTTATGGCAGAATTGTTTAAGATGGAGGGGCATAAACTGATTGGCATACGTGGAATGCCTCGTGTCGGAAAGACAGAATCTGTTGTGGCATCAAGTGTTTGTGCCAATAAAAGATGGCTTTTTGTTTCCTCTACATTATTGAAGCAGACAATTCGCAATCAGTTGATTGAGGATGAGTACAATGCTGATAACCTATTCATCATCGATGGTATTGTTTCAACAAGGAGAGCCAATGAAAAGCACTGGCAGCTTGTCAGGGAAATCATGCGCCTTCCTGCAGTCAAGGTTGTGGAACATCCTGATATTTTTGTCCAGAACACAGAATATACATTGGATGATTTTGATTATATTATCGAATTAAGAAATAACCCCGATGAGGAAATCGTATATGATATGGTCCAGAAGAATCACATGTTTACTGATTCCGATTTTGGAGGATTTGATTTTTAACAGTATTGGAAGGTGTTATCGTGTCTGAGTTAGGAATTATTTTAAAGGAAGCACGGGAAGCAAAAGGTCTCAGCCTGGACGAACTGCAGTCCATCACGAAAATTCAAAAGCGTTATCTCCTGGGCATTGAAGAAGGCAATTATTCTATGATGCCAGGTAAGTTCTATGTTCGGGCATTCATCAAACAATATGCCGAAGCAGTGGGCCTTGATCCGGACCAGCTTTTTGAACAGCATAAATCCGAAATCCCATCTTCATATAACGAAGAGTTGCCAGAACAGCTGTCACGTGTCCAATCGAGGAAGAGTCTTTCACCAGAAACTTCTAAGGTTCTGAATGTACTTCCAAAAATATTGATTGGCATCTTCATTATTGGCGCGATAGCTCTCGTGTGGTATTTAATTGTCAAAAACGCTGGCGATGACGCTGGACAGACTGCGAATACCAAAAAGGACCAGCCAATCGTTGAAGAACCTGCAGGGAGCGCGGAAGATGCCGCTGATGATGATCCAAGCGAATCTGATACCCCTGCTGAGGAAAAACCTGCTGAAGAAGAAGCAGAGCCTGAAACCCCGGCACAGGAGCTTACAGTCTCTTCTAGCAATGGCAGCAAGACGGTATACGAACTGAAGAATACCGATAAATTTGCCATCAAGATTGTTTCACTTGGGCAAACATGGGTTGGCCTTTCTAATGGGGCTGGGAAATCGATCTTCCAGGGTATGCTGGATAAAGACAAAACTGGAAGCCATACAGAAGATATGACCAGTGAAACAGAGGCAGTCATCAATATCGGACGGGCTACCGAAACGGAAATTTACGTAAACGACCAAAAGCTAGAGTACGCCGTTTCGCCGGAAGAGGATATGACCCAGCTGATCACAATCAAATTTGTGAAATAATGTAACGTAATAAAATGCAGTCCGATTAGAGGCTGCTGCAACAAAAATGCCCGTATGGACGTTTGTTTATACGGGCTATACTATTAGTGCTAAGCTCCAGCGCTTCTCGGAGCTTGTTGAGGTGCTTGCCGCTTCAGGCATATTTAATGTCGTTTTTTACATATTGGATATAATGAAGAAGTCAGCCAAATGGCTGTGTAATTAACATCTGGAGGAATAGGATATGAACTTGCCAAATAAAATTACGGTTTCACGCATTTTATTGATTCCGTTATTCTTGATCGTGATGGTTGTTCCATTTTCCTGGGGCGAGATTGCCCTGCTTGGAACGACAATGCCGGTCACTCATTTAGTAGGAGCGCTGATTTATATTTTCGCTTCTGTTACAGACTGGGTTGATGGGTATCTTGCACGGAAACATAATCTCGTTACGAATCTGGGGAAATTCCTTGATCCGCTGGCGGATAAACTTCTGGTCTCCTCGGCACTGATTGTGCTTGTTGAACTTGGGTATGCCCCAGCGTGGATTGTCATCGTGATCATCAGCAGGGAGTTTGCCGTGACAGGGCTTCGTTTATTGCTTGCGGGAGGCGGCGAGGTTGTTGCTGCCAAGATGCCAGGGAAAATCAAAATGTGGGCTCAAACAGTCGCGATTTCCGCTTTGTTGCTGCATAATATCATCTTTGAAGCTTTCTCAATCCCGTTTGCCGATATCGCCTTATGGGTGGCGATGTTCTTTACAATCTGGTCTGGTTGGGACTACTTCGCCAAGAACAAGCAAATATTCAGCAATTCTAAATAAAGGATTTGCCAGGAGGATGTCATATGAATGCAGAAATCATAGCAGTTGGATCTGAATTGCTTCTCGGGCAAATTGTCAATACAAACGCCAGGTTCCTGTCAAGGCAGCTTGCAGACCTGGGAATCAATGTATTCTATCACACGGTTGTCGGGGATAATTCCGATAGGCTGAAAAGTGCAATCAGGATTGCCCAGGAACGTGCAGAATTGATCATTTTCACTGGCGGCCTTGGGCCAACTAAAGATGACCTCACCAAAGATACCATTGCCGCTCAGCTCGGAAAGAAATTGGTGCTTGATGAGGAAGCCATGAGGTCGATCGAACTCTATTTTGAAAAAACGAAGAGGGTAATGACCGAGAATAACAGGAAGCAGGCTCTCGTGATTGACGGTTCCGTTATTCTTAAGAACGAAAATGGCATGGCTCCGGGTATGTTCCTGTCAACATCTGACCACAAGTATATGCTGTTGCCGGGTCCTCCTTCTGAAATGGAGCCCATGTTCCTGAAATATGGCCAGGCAGCTATCACTGGCATAAATGGCAGCCAGGCAAGGATTGAATCAAGAGTCCTGCGTTTTTTTGGAATAGGCGAGGCAGCATTGGAAGCACAAATAGAGGATTTAATCGATCAGCAAAGCAATCCGACCATTGCCCCGCTGGCAGGTGACGGGGAAGTGACCCTGAGGCTTACAGCAAGAGATGATGCTAATGGCACTGCCCAGGAATTAATTGATAAAGTGGAAGCGGAAATCATGGACAGAGTCGGCGAGTATTTCTATGGTTACGACGAAACCTCACTAATATTGGAACTTTCCAAACTAGTAAAAAGCAAGAACTTGACGATATCAGCAGCGGAAAGCCTTACAGGCGGGATGTTCCAGGAGGAATTGACCTCTGTTTCCGGAGCCAGCAGCCTTTTTAAGGGCGGGATTGTATGCTATTCAAATGAGGCTAAAATCGGACTGGTGAACGTCAGCCCTGCTACAATAGAGAACTTCGGGGCTGTCAGCAAAGAATGTGCGGAAGAGCTTGCGGTCAATATTGCATCGATCACCAATTCGGAAATTGGCTTAGGCTTCACGGGAGTGGCAGGCCCTGACTCTCTTGAAGGGCATCCGGCAGGAACTGTTTTCATTGGTGTACATGTAAAGGGGAAGCCAGTGCATGTAGAAAAATTGAACCTGAGCGGGTCACGAGCTGCAATCAGGAGCAGGTCAGTGAAGTTTGGCTGCCAGCTGCTAATTAATAGATTATCAGAAACACGGAAGTGATTTGCTTCCGTGTTTTTTCATTAGCGAGGTTCCTGGAGTACCGAATAGGCAGATTACTTGCCGAATTCGTGTTTTAAAGGGGATGTTCCTACTCAAAATTAGTAAAAAAGCTATTTAAAATTCAGTTTTAATGATTATTCCAGCTTCAAAAAAAAACGAATAAATGTTCGATTTTTTAATGGACAAACCGCATGGAAAAAGGTATAGTAATAGTAGGCTTTGAATAAGAGATTTGCGGACAGGCAGTATGCAGTTCGTTTTTTATATAAAAGGAGGAAATTGTGTGAGTGATCGTCAAGCGGCGTTAGATATGGCATTAAAACAAATCGAAAAGCAATTTGGTAAAGGCTCTGTAATGAAGTTGGGTGAGAAGACAGATACCAAGATTTCTACTTCTCCAAGTGGTTCTCTTGCGCTGGACACAGCGCTGGGAATAGGCGGCTATCCTCGCGGACGTGTTATCGAAATCTATGGACCTGAAAGTTCAGGTAAGACAACTGTTGCGCTCCATGCGATTGCTGAGGTGCAGGCTAATGGCGGCCAGGCAGCGTTCATTGACGCTGAACACGCGCTGGATCCTGTATATGCACAAAAACTCGGTGTAAACATTGATGAGCTTCTTTTGTCACAGCCGGACACAGGAGAGCAGGCGCTTGAAATCGCTGAAGCACTTGTACGAAGCGGCGCGATTGATATCATTGTTATTGACTCCGTTGCAGCTCTAGTCCCTAAGGCAGAAATCGAAGGTGAGATGGGTGATTCCCATGTCGGTCTTCAGGCTCGTTTGATGTCCCAGGCATTGCGCAAACTTTCCGGTGCAATCAACAAATCAAAGACTATCGCGATCTTCATCAACCAGATTCGTGAAAAGGTTGGCGTCATGTTCGGTAACCCTGAGACTACACCAGGCGGCCGTGCTTTGAAGTTCTACTCAAGTGTCCGTCTTGAAGTGCGCCGTGCTGAAACGTTGAAGCAGGGCAATGACATGGTCGGTAACAAAACGAAGATTAAAGTTGTCAAGAACAAGGTTGCACCTCCGTTCCGTACAGCTGAAGTGGATATCATGTACGGTGAAGGAATCTCCAAAGAAGGTGAAATCATCGATATGGGATCAGACCTTGATATCGTAGATAAAAGCGGTTCATGGTATTCCTATAATGGTGAACGTCTTGGACAGGGAAGGGAAAACGCAAAGATTTTCCTTAAAGAAAACCCATCCATCCGTCTTGAAATTCAGAAGAAAATCCGTGACCACTACGGTCTGGATGGCGAATTCACTGTGACTGAAACAGACGAAGACCAGGAAGAACTTCAACTGGATTAATAGATTTACACTAAGGATTAGCAAGGTCTCCTGAATGACAGGAGGCCTTTTTGGTATGAATTCACTCTAAAAATAAGAATTGATTGAATAATTAATTAAAATCGATGACATCCTTATGGGACAAACCCTTGACAATAAAATTTGGCAGCTTTACAATTAAAAATGTATATTTTACATTTTCATGGTATTAAAAACGTTTAAAAGCATTAGAGCTGTATGTTGATGCTTGTAACAATGTACATGCCGACACTTTAAAAAACGTAACACAAGTTCATAGCAAGAGGAGGTGAAAATGATGGATCTAATTATTTCAATCATCTCCATTTTGCTTGGCCTATTCGTCGGTGCAGTTGTTGGCTATTTTTATCGTAAATCCGTTGCGGAAGCAAAAATTGCAGGTGCCAAAAACGCCGCAGAACAAATTATTGAAGATGCGAAGCGTGGAGCAGAGGCAATGAAGAAGGAAGCCCTGCTGGAGGCTAAGGATGAAAATCACAAACTGCGTACTGAAGCAGAACGTGAGATTCGTGAACGAAGAAATGAACTGCAAAAACAAGAAAATCGTTTATTGCAAAAAGAGGAGAATCTTGATCGTAAAGATGAGTCGTTGAACAAACGCGAGAATCTTTTAGAGAAAAAAGATGACGCTCTTACCAAAAGACAACAGCATATTGAAGAGATGGAAAGCAAAGTGGACGAGATGGTACGAAATCAGCAGGCTGAACTGGAACGCATCTCGAGCTTAACGCGTGATGAGGCTAAATCCATCATTTTGGAGCGTACTGAGCAAGAACTTGCTCACGACATTGCACTAATGATTAAGGAAAACGAAAACAGGGCGAAAGAAGAATCCGATAAGAAAGCGAAAGAGGTACTTTCACTTGCCATCCAAAGATGCGCAGCTGACCATGTCGCTGAAACGACTGTGTCGGTCGTGAATCTTCCGAATGATGAAATGAAGGGACGCATTATCGGACGTGAGGGACGGAATATCCGCACCCTGGAAACGTTGACGGGAATAGACCTCATAATTGATGATACTCCGGAAGCAGTTATATTATCCGGATTTGACCCAATCAGACGTGAAACAGCCCGATTAGCTCTGGAAAAGCTTGTCCAGGATGGACGTATTCATCCGGCCCGAATCGAAGAAATGGTTGAGAAGGCACGCCGTGAAGTGGATGAACATATTCGCGAGGTTGGTGAACAGACGACCTTCGAAGTGGGAGTACATGGGCTGCATCCAGACCTCATCAAGATTCTTGGCCGCTTGAAGTATCGTACAAGCTACGGACAGAATGTTCTTAAGCATTCAATGGAAGTAGCCCAATTGTCCGGATTGCTTGCTGCAGAGCTAGGTGAAGATGAAACATTGGCTCGCCGAGCAGGACTCCTGCATGACATCGGAAAGGCAATTGACCATGAAGTAGAAGGCAGCCACGTTGAAATTGGCGTGGAGCTCGCTACCAAGTACAAGGAACATCCTGTTGTCATCAACAGCATTGCTTCCCACCATGGTGATACTGAGCCTACATCGATCATCGCAGTTCTAGTTGCTGCTGCTGATGCATTATCAGCTGCAAGGCCAGGTGCCCGCAGCGAAGCACTTGAAAACTATATCCGCCGTCTTGAAAGACTCGAAGAAATCTCGGAATCCTATGAAGGGGTCGAGAAGTCCTTCGCTATTCAAGCGGGAAGAGAAATCAGGATCATGGTTCGACCTGATCAAATCGATGACTTGCAGGCACACCGCCTCGCTCGTGATATCCGTAAGAAAATCGAGGAAGAGCTCGATTATCCAGGACATATCAAGGTTACAGTCATCCGTGAAACACGTGCAGTTGAATACGCAAAATAAAGCGGTGCTTCGGCGCCGCTTTTTATATTGTGGTCACATTGCTGTTTTCCTCTGATCACGATGATATGATACAATTTTTATATAAATAACTTATAGGCAGGAATGAAGATTAATGAGAATTTTATTTGTAGGGGATGTTGTAGGTTCTCCAGGCAGGGATATGGTTACGGAATACCTGCCAAAGCTGAAGGGGAAATTTCGTCCGACTGTTACGATCATAAATGGTGAGAATGCAGCGAGCGGTAAAGGGATTACCGAAAAGATTTACCGGCAGTTTCTCGAGCAGGGCGCACAGGCTGTCACTCTAGGAAACCACGCATGGGATAACCGTGATATTTTTGAGTTCATCGATGGAGCTAAATATCTGGTACGGCCTGCTAATTTCCCAGAAGAAGTTCCTGGCAAAGGGATTGTTTATTTAAAAATCAACCAGGAGGAACTGGCAATAATCAATTTGCAAGGCCGAACATTCTTGACGCCAATTGATTGCCCATTTAAAAAAGCCGATGAACTGATTGAAGAAGCTAGAAAGCGCACATCCCTCATATTCGTTGATTTCCATGCAGAAGCAACTAGCGAAAAGCAGGCAATGGGATGGTATCTTGATGGAAAAGTTTCCGCCGTGGTCGGTACGCATACTCATGTCCAAACTGCAGATGAGCGAATTTTGCCTTCTGGTACAGCATATCTGACCGATGTAGGCATGACCGGTCCATATGATGGCATTTTGGGAGTAGAAAAAGAAGCAGTTCTCAGAAGGTTCATTACAAGCCTGCCAACACGTTTCGAAGTAGCCAAGGAAGGAAGGAACCAGCTATCAGCAGTATTGATCGATTTGGATAAGAAAACTGGCAAAGCAGTGAAAATCCAGAAAATCCTTATCAATGAAGACCACCCTTTTTATGAATAAGACATTAGAGTGACAATCGTGAGACTGCAGGAAAACTCATTCGAGTTTATCTGCAGTCTTTACTTATGAGCTGAATTTGGTTATTTGGAGAAGGATTAAGTTGGATGAAAGATACCCTTGTGAAGAGGTAGGAGGGTGGATAAGGGTATCATTGCTG
This sequence comes from Mesobacillus sp. AQ2, assembly GCF_030122805.1. NCBI lineage: Bacteria > Bacillati > Bacillota > Bacilli > Caryophanales > Bacillaceae > Mesobacillus > Mesobacillus sp. AQ2. The sequence continues at coordinate 1,925,548 of NZ_CP126080.1, forward strand.
TCGAGAAATACCCTTTTGATGGGAAAAGAGTGCGCATAAGGGTATCATTCCTGTCGAGAGATACCCTTATGACGAGAAAAGAGTGTGGATAAGGGTATCATTCTGCCAGAGAGATACCCTTATGAAGAGTGAAGAGTGCACATAAGGTCACCATTGCCGCCGAGAGACACCCTTATGAAGAGTGAAGATTGCGCATAAGGTCACCATTCCGCCCGAGAGACACCCTTATGAAGAGCTAAGAGTCCACATAAGGGTATCATTCCTGTCGAGAGATACCCTTATGACGAGAAAAGAGTGTGGATAAGGGTATCATTCTGCCTGAGAGACACCCTTATGAAGAGCTAAGAGTCCACATAAGGGCATCATTCCGCCCGAGAGACACCCTTATGAAGAGGCAAGAGAACGCATAAGGTCACCATTGCCGCCGAGAGACACCCTTATGAAGAGTGAAGATTGCGCATAAGGTTACCATTCCGCCAGAGAGACACCCTTATGAAGAGTGAAGAGTCTATATAAGGTCACCATTCCGCCCAAGAGACACCCTTATGAAGAGGCAAGAAAACGCATAAGGGCACCATTCCGTCAGAGAGACACCCTTATGAAGAGGTAAGAGTGCACATAAGGTCACCATTCCACCCTAGAGATACCCTTTTGAAGAGTGAAGAGTCCACATAAGGGCATCATTCCGCCAGAGAGACACCCTTATGAAGAAGAAAGAGTCAACATAAGGGCACCATTGCCCCCGAGAGGTACCCTTATGAAGAGAAAAGAGTCCGCATAAGGTCACCATTCCGCCCGAATAGCATCATAACAGGGGTGTGATCCCGGTTCTAAAGGGAATTACCATTATAAAAAAGCCTTGCCATGCAAAAAAACAGAATCAAAGTCATCACTTGCAATGCTTTTTTTAACTGAAGGTCATATGTGGGCTTCCTCCTGAATATAGTAGCAGTGGAACAGACTAACCTGGATGTCCACAAACAGGACATCTGGTACGGGACAAAATAAGGAGGAGCCAGGAATGGAGATATTAAAAGTTTCAGCAAAATCTAATCCTAATTCTGTAGCTGGTGCGCTTGCTGGAGTACTGCGCGAAAGAGGGGGCGCAGAAATTCAGGCAATTGGGGCGGGTGCATTAAATCAGGCCGTTAAGGCAGTAGCGATCGCAAGAGGGTTCGTAGCACCCAGCGGCGTTGATTTAATTTGCATCCCGGCATTTACTGATATCCTGATTGATGGCGAAGAGCGGACAGCCATTAAGTTGATTGTTGAACCCCGATAAAGTAAATATCAAACACATAAGAAATTATTGATATACTCGCCTGTTTGCATGTGCAAGCAGGTTTCTTTTATTTTCTTGTATAATGGGCACAAGGGGGAATTCTTTTGAAAATCTATGATGGACATTGTGATGTTCTCTATAAACTATTAATGGATCCGACACTTGATTATGTTAAAGCAGGGGAATTACAGGTCAATTTGGAAAAGCTGAATGCTTCAGGAACGAAAGTCCAGTTGTTCGCCATTTATGTACCCGAATCGGTCCATCCTGATTTGAAATTCGAGGCAGCACTTAGGATGGTAGATTTGTTCTATGAAAAGGTTCTATCGCCGAATCCCCAAATGAAGCTTGTGACTAACAGGGCAGAGATTAATGACCTCACTGAACAAGAAATAGGTGCTGTCCTGACTCTTGAAGGTTGTGATGCCATTGGTCAGGATTTGTTGAAGCTGCGAACGCTGTTAAGGCTTGGGGTGCGTTCCGTAGGATTGACGTGGAACTTTGGAAATTATTGCGCCGACGGGGCGTTAGAGGAACGGGGGGCAGGGCTGACGAGATTTGGCCGGCAGGTTGTCCAGCTCCTGAATGAAACGGAAACAGCCTGTGATGTCTCCCATCTATCCGAGAGGGGGTTCTGGGATGTGCTGGAAGTATCAGACCGTGTGTTTGCGTCCCATTCAAACAGTTATACGAAATGCCAGCATCCGCGGAATTTGAGGGACGAACAAATCAAAGCGCTGATCGATTTGGATTCTGTCATGGGCCTCACCTTTGTCCCGGAATTTTTATCGGGTAAAAAGGAATCGGCATCGATTGATGATATAATCCGCCATCTGGAACATGTCTGTACTCTTGGAGGAGAAAATCATGTAGGCTTCGGTTCCGATTTTGACGGTATAGAATTTACGGTGAAGAATCTATCGGGAAATGATCAATATGAGAACCTTTGGAACGAATTGCAAAAATATTATACTGATATACAAGTCCGAAAGTTTCTTTTTGACAATATGGCGTCCAAACTTCCGTTGAAAAACAGCTGAAATCAATAGACACAACAGGTTTCAGTCCCTGAATAAGAGGGCCAGAATGCAGGAAACTTAAAATATTTTAACAAATAAAAAAATATTCATATTTTCGTCAAGAATTATTCTGAAAGGGTTGCTTTTTTTTTCACATAGGTCTAGAATTGAAAGCGTTTAGTACCATCCATTTACTAGATTTGACAGGGGTTTTAGAGATACCCACTAAATTCTAGTGAATTACTTGGAAAAGTGCTACACTTAATAACGAAGCGTTTTTACATATCTAAAGGGGTGTAAGAGATGATCAATCAACTTTCATGGAAAGTTGGCGGACAGCAGGGAGAAGGAATTGAATCTACCGGGGAAATTTTCTCTATTGCTTTGAACCGTCTAGGCTACTACTTGTATGGCTACCGTCACTTTTCATCACGTATCAAGGGCGGACACACAAATAACAAGATTCGGGTAAGCACTACAGAGGTTCGATCTATTTCTGACGATTTAGATATTCTTGTAGCGTTCGATCAGGAAACGATCGATGTTAACTACAAGGAATTGCATGAGAAAGGCGTCATTTTGGCTGATGCGAAGTTTGATCCTAAAAAGCCAGAAGATACTCAAGCTGCATTGTATGCGGTTCCATTTACGGAAATAGCTACTGAACTTGGAACATCTCTTATGAAGAACATGGTCGCGATTGGTGCGACAAGTGCAATCCTTGACTTGGACATCCAGGTTTTCGAGGAAGTCGTCCAGGAAATCTTCGGACGCAAAGGACAACAGGTTGTCGATAAAAACATGGAAGCCATTAAAGCTGGCTACGAATATACGAAGGAACAATTGTCGGGCGCCGAGACGATGCAGCTTGAAAAGGCTGATGGACAGAAACGTCTGTTCATGATCGGCAATGACGCAATCGCAATGGGTGCAGTAGCAGGAGGCTGCCGCTTTATGGCTGCTTATCCAATCACGCCTGCATCAGAAATCATGGAATATCTGATCAAGAAGCTGCCGGCTCTTGGCGGAACTGTCATCCAGACAGAAGATGAAATTGCTGCTGCTACAATGGCAATCGGTGCCAACTATGGCGGAGTTCGTGCGATTACAGCATCTGCGGGTCCTGGCCTTTCTTTGAAAATGGAAGCAATCGGCCTTGCCGGAATCACTGAAACTCCGATCGTTATCGTTGATACACAGCGTGGCGGTCCATCAACAGGTCTTCCTACTAAACAGGAACAATCAGACCTTATGGCAATGATCTATGGAACGCACGGCGAAATCCCTAAGATTGTCATGGCTCCAAGTACGGTCCAGGAAGCATTCTATGATGCAGCTGAAGCATTCAACCTTGCTGAAGAGTATCAATGCCCTGTTATCGTCCTGACTGACCTTCAGCTTTCACTTGGAAAGCAAACAGTCGAGCCGCTTAATTTTGATAAAGTGGAAATCCGCCGAGGCAAGCTGGCGACAGAAGAACTTCCTGAAATTGAGAATAAAGGGTACTTCAAGCGTTATGAAGTAACTGAAGATGGTATTTCACCTCGTGTCATTCCAGGCATGAAAAACGGAATCCACCACGTTACTGGTGTTGAGCATGACGAAACAGGAAAGCCTTCAGAATCTGCTGCGAACCGCATTGCCCAAATGGATAAGCGTTTCCGCAAAATCAGCAATCTGAAGTTCGATACGCCAATCCATAAAAATGCTCCGCATGAGGAAGCTGATCTCTTAATCGTAGGTTTCAACTCTACTAGAGGTGCAATCGAAGAGGCAATGGGAAGACTGGAGAAGGATGGTTTGAAAGTAAACCATGCTCATGTACGTTTGATCCACCCATTCCCTGCCGATGAAATGATGCAGCTTGTAAATTCTGCTAAGAAAGTGGCAGTTATTGAAAACAATGCGACAGGACAACTTGCGAACATCATGAAGATGAATGTCGGAGGACACGAGAAGATCCACAAGATCCTCAAGTATGACGGAAATCCATTCTTGCCGCAGGAAGTCCACACAAAATGCAAGGAGTTGTTCTAGGATGGCGACTTTTAAAGAATTTCGCAATAATGTAAAACCAAACTGGTGCCCAGGCTGCGGAGACTTCTCTGTACAGGCAGCGATGCAGCGTGCTGCTGCTAACGTTGGTCTTGAACCCGAAGATCTGGCCGTCATTTCAGGTATTGGCTGTTCTGGCCGTATCTCTGGATATATCAATTCTTACGGTTTCCACGGAATCCATGGCCGCTCACTTCCAATCGCACAAGGTGTGAAGATGGCGAACCGTGATTTAACGGTTATCGCTTCCGGTGGTGACGGGGACGGTTTCGCGATCGGTATGGGACATACTGTCCATGCGATCCGCCGTAACATCAATATCACTTACATTGTCATGGACAACCAGATTTATGGTCTGACAAAGGGACAAACTTCTCCGCGTTCGGCAGCTGGATTCAAGACAAAATCAACACCTGCTGGTTCCATCGAGCAAGCTATTTCCCCTATGGAACTGGCTTTGACAGCTGGTGCTACTTTTGTGGCACAAAGTTTCTCAACTGACCTGAAAGACTTAACTGCCCTGATTGAAGCAGGTATTAAGCATGAAGGTTTCTCGCTGATCAATGTCTTCAGCCCTTGTGTAACTTACAACAAGGTAAACACATATGACTGGTTCAAGGAAAACTTGACAAAGCTGAGCGACATTGAAGGTTATGACCCGTCAAATCGTGAAGCGGCTATGCAGACTTTGATGGAACATAAAGGTTTGGTTACTGGCCTAATCTATCAAAATACAGAGCAAAAATCTTATCAGGATCTGGTTAGCGGTTATTCTGAAACTCCGCTTTCAAAAGCAGACCTTAAGCTTGACCAGGCTCATTTTGATAAGCTTGTTGCTGAATTCATGTAATAAATCTGCACATTGCAATAAAACCCCAATCATCATGGATTGGGGTTTTATTTTTCAGTAAGAGTATGAAACTGAAAACTTGCGAAATGATTTATAGTGATAAGTATCACTACTATAATGACAGTTATAAGGTAATATGATTGAGTCGGCTTTTTTTACCGTGAATGCTGTATTTCCAATGCATACTATTGTTTTCATTGATTCAAGAGTTTATACTATTATAATGTGTATATTTAATAATTTCAGGGTAAAATATCGCCCTTTTTGCAAGTAGAATGCAGTTCAGTATGCTTCCCAGGAAAAATTACCGGGAATCTATGCTGCCTGCAAGCTTTCTATTGAAAGGAGATCTGTCATGAACGAAAATCAACGCCTGGAAGGACAGCAAGTACAAACTGAAAATTCTTCGGACAAAAAATCCAGCAAGGATTATAGCAAGTACTTTGAAACAGTATATACTGCTCCTTCTTTGAAGGATGCGAAAAAGCGCGGAAAAGAAGAGGTAAAGTACCATAAGGACTTCGACATCCCACAAGAATTCATCGGGATGGGAAAAGGCCGCAAATTCTATATCCGTACGTATGGGTGCCAGATGAACGAACATGACACTGAGGTCATGGCTGGTATTTTCCTTGGGTTAGGCTATGAGCCTACTGACAGTGTCGAGGATGCAAATGTCATCCTGCTGAATACATGCGCAATCCGGGAAAACGCTGAAAACAAGGTGTTCGGTGAACTTGGTCATTTAAAGCATCTGAAACGTGAAAAACCGGATCTGCTTTTGGGTGTATGCGGCTGTATGTCACAGGAAGAATCTGTCGTCAATAAAATCCTGAAAACCTATAACCAGGTTGATATGATTTTTGGTACGCATAATATCCATCGCCTGCCGAATATTCTCCAGGAAGCATACATGTCCAAAGAGATGGTCGTGGAAGTTTGGTCCAAGGAAGGGGATGTCATTGAAAACCTTCCTAAGGTACGCCGCGGCAATATCAAGGCATGGGTTAACATTATGTATGGCTGCGATAAATTCTGCACATACTGCATCGTTCCTTATACACGGGGCAAAGAGCGAAGCCGCCGTCCGGAAGATATCATCCAGGAAGTACGCCAGCTTGCGGCACAGGGCTATCAGGAAATTACCCTGCTGGGCCAGAATGTAAACGCATATGGAAAAGACTTCTCAGATATTAAATACGGACTGGGAGACCTGATGGATGAAATCCGTAAAATCGATATCCCGAGGATTCGATTCACTACGAGCCATCCACGTGACTTCGATGATCACTTGATAGAAGTCCTGGCAAAAGGCGGAAACCTGATGGACCATATCCATCTTCCTGTGCAATCAGGTTCTACCGATGTATTGAAAATCATGGCCAGGAAGTATACGCGTGAACAATACCTTGAACTTGTACGCAAGATTAAGGCAGCCATTCCGAATGCCACTTTGACAACGGATATCATCGTCGGATATCCGAATGAAACGGATGAACAATTCGAGGAGACATTGTCACTCGTCCGTGAGGTTGGCTATGAATCAGCGTATACCTTCATCTACTCTCCAAGAGAGGGAACTCCAGCAGCGAAAATGCAGGATAATGTTCCTATGGAAGTGAAAAAGGAGCGTCTTCAGCGTCTGAATGCACTTGTGAATGAACAGTCTGCCCAGTCGATGAAGAAGTATCAAGATCAGATTGTTGAGGTACTGGTCGAAGGCGAAAGCAAAAACAATCCGGATGTACTTGCGGGATATACAAGCAAGTTGAAGCTCGTCAATTTCGTAGCTCCTAAGTCGGCAATCGGCAAAATCGTCAAAGTAAAGATCACAGATGCAAAAACATGGTCTTTAAACGGGGAAATGGTAGAAGAAAACGAACCAGTTGAGGTGAAGTAAGTTGGCAAAATACAATAAAGATGACATTATCGAACGTTCAAGAGAAATCGCACGAATGATTGCTGAAACAGAAGAAGTGGACTTTTTTAAGCGTGCTGAAGCACAAATTCATGAGAATGAAAAAGTAAGAACGCTTATTTCTTCTATAAAAGGTCTTCAAAAACAAGCTGTAAACTTCCAGCATTACGGAAAAACAGAAGCTTTGAAAAAGACCGAGGAAAAAATCGCTTCCTTAGAAGCGCAGCTTGACGCAATTCCGGTAGTACAGGAATTCAAGCAATCCCAGATCGATGTAAATGACTTGCTGCAGATGGTCGCAACGACTATTTCTAATACTGTTACAGATGAAATCGTTGTATCAACCGGAGGAGATATCCTCCGCGGCGAAACCGGCGCTTCACTCCAGAACGGAGCAAGCTGCCACACCCACGAACATTAAATCACTAGTTAAAACAAGGCACCTGTTTATAGCAGGTGTCTTTTTTATGGAAAAGGCTCTGTTAAACAGGACAGTTAATATGCGTTCCGGGTGCTTCGCTTTCCGCTGAGCCTTCACGTTGCTTTGCTCCAGCGGGGCCTCACTTTATCAGCTTCGCCCGCAGAATATTGAGAACCTTCCTCGAACTCGCCAACGCATGAGGAAAAATTCGGAGGAGTCTACGCGCCTTCCACTACATACAATCAACAGGTGTAAAACCAATATTGAACTTTAACAGAGCCATGCGAAAAAGAGCTTTCCGTCTACAAGTGCAAAACATTATTTTGCTTTCTTTTTCAGGTTTCTCACTATAAATGGACTCCAGTGAATGCTCAAATGAATTACCCATCATCTTTCATCAATCGGGAACATTCATCGCCTGTGGGCATACAATGAACTATGCCTAAATTTTTAACAGCGGTTCTAAAATTAATCGCACACTAGTCTAATATCACGCATAGGATGAATTGAAAAAGATTGAGGAGGTTTCGCTCGCATGGGAGATTACAGAGAGATTATCACGAAAGCCGTCGTAGCGAAAGGACGTAAATTCACACAGTCCAATCATACGATCAACCCAGCGCATCATCCAAGCAGCATTCTTGGCGCTTGGGTCATAAACCATAAGTACAAGGCAAAGAAAGTAGGGAAAGTGGTTGAGGTAAACGGGTCCTACGAAGCCAACATCTGGTACTCCTTTGATGATAATACAAAAACAGAAGTAGTCACGGAGAAAGTAACTTACTGCGATGTCATCAAGCTTAAGTACCGTGATCCAGATTGCATGGATGACCATGATGTGCTCGTTGAAGTCCTTCAGCAGCCTAACTGCATCGAAGCGGTCATTTCGCCAAATGGCAACAAAATCATCGTTCACGTCGAAAGGGAATTCCTGGTCGAAGTCATCGGTGAAACCAAGGTTTGTGTCGTCACTCACCCAGGCGGATGTGACTGTGACGAGGACGAGTGGGGTCACGGAGTCGATGACGATGAATTTGAAGACTTGAACCCAGACTTCCTGCTTGGTGAGGAAGAATAACATCGAACTAGGAAGCTTCTACTTCCTAGTTTTTTTTTACGCAATAAACAGGCAGCAGCTACCCTGTAAGGTAACCCGGGGTCGCTGCTGCCTGTTTTCGTTCATGTATTTATAAGAAGAAATTCGGTTTTTCAACAGAGCTGCAAATTGGACATAATTCTGCTGCTCTCCAGGAATGGAAGGGAGTATGGCATTTTTGGCAGTTAGTTTTGATGACCGGGAATCTCTCTTCATCACTTTTATGGACTTTAGGGAAGATTTGCACTGATTTTTCTCTGCATATGTCACTGCAAAGACGGCAGCCGCTGCAGTTATGATCCGTAAGTTTCAATGAATCATCAACAAGGCGGAATACATCAGAGGGACAAATCGCAAAACATGCCTCGCATAATGTACAATCCTCTTGATTCAACTTTACCTCATAAAATGACCAACCTTTAAAAAGGTTCGAGGTTTTGAAGCTGCTTTCATTGAACCGCCATTTGATTGGAGTCATAGAAGAAAGAACGGTCTTTTTGCTGTCTGAAGTAAGCTTGGCAAAAAAGGCACGTCTTGATATCAGGAGCTGATCTCCTATATCTAATTCAACTTTATTTACGAGGGATAGTGGCTCAAATTCCATTTTCGCGAGCAGTTCATTTGTCCGCTTGACTTTCTCCTTTAGCTCCTCGCACATCAATGGATCATGGACGCGTCGTATTCCTTTCTTATGATAATAAAGAAGTTCAGTGACAGTAGGTAAAGCAGAACCATTCTCCAATAAAATATGATTTTGGATGATTCTCCTTGGTGGTGACTGTCCTTTAATCGCCTGTACCGGGCAAATCGTGATACAGACACCACAAGTCGTGCATGATTGTTTGCTAATATTTATTTCGCCATTTTCCACACGTATGGCTTCTGTGGGGCATTCGTCTATGCAGGCTGTACAGGAACTCATGTGACTGATTTTTCTTGTACAGGAGGAGGAAATCTCCAATTCATAACTCAAGCTTTCAATCCAATTGCCAATCAGCGACATTGAAGGTCACCTCAACATTCATTTTTACTACACTACCATTCTACGATTAAAGTCTTTTAAAAAAGTCGTGTTCGCCAGAAATTCATATAGATGTTAAGGAATGTTCACAAAACCTCTAGCACAAATATAGAAAAAAAGCAGGTTAGAGCGGACTTAGCACAGTGTATGGCGGGAAGGTCAATGAAAATCTTCCAGTCTTATTAGGTGAAATCCTTCACATACTAAAAGGCTATTCTCCACAGAATGTTTGTTGTTTCACAAACTTGCTTGAAATATAGTGAAGATGTAATCGAAAGGTGGTGTAACCAGATGATTGAGTCAATCGAAAAGAGAGCCGGAACTGCGGTGGTTTTTAACATTATTGCAGACTTATATAAGCCGCCTGTTTTGGAGACCTGGAAAGAGATGGAGCAAAACCATTTACTGAAAAGGCTAGAGTTACTGGCCAGGGATTTATATGGTTTTGAATCTTCATTAGACGGGATCTTGCCTGATGACTTTGAACAATTATGCAAAATACATAAAAAGGCGATCGGGTCAGCAGAAGAGAAAGCCGTCCTTCCGATAGAGTCGCTATATAAACCGTGGACCCAGGATGAAACTTGTACTCTTCCATTTGCTCGGGAAAAAGGCTACCTGCAAGGTGATCCGGCCCTGCACATTACCTTCCTCTTAAATGAACTGAAAATGGAAATTCCAATGCAGTACAAAGGCATTCCCGATCATATATCCATTCTGCTTGAGCTGGCAGCATACTTCATCGAACATGCTCCTGAAAAATTCAGCAGAGAGTTCATTGAGGATCACCTGGACTGGCTGAGTGAATTTGAAATAAAACTTAAAGAAAAATCGATCCATTCTTTCTATGAAGGGATTACTCGTTTTTTAATAAAAGTTATTGAAGCGCAGCAGAAAATGGATAATTAAAAAGGTCTGCAACATAAGGTGGTGATGCTTTCGGTGCGAGCAATGAGACGATTGCAAAGAGGGAAGGCTGGGTTTGATCTGTTCAAGGTTTGTGAAGCAGCCTGCCTGACTGAAGGCGGAAAAGGGTCAAGAGAAAAAGGAGGGCTAGTATAATGCTAGAAACAAAACTATCAAGGCGGCGATTCATAAAAGCTTCTGCCGCGACAGCTGCCCTGGCATCTGCGGGGACTGTTGGCTTTAATGAATGGTCTAAAGAATATGTAAAAGCTAGTGCTAACGCGGAAATTAAAGAAATTCCCAGTACATGCAATGCATGCTCCAGCAAATGCGGAATGGTTGGCCACATCAAGAATGGGCGTTTATGGAAGCTTACCGGGCATCCAGACCATCCATATTCCAAAGGAAAGCTTTGCGCCAGAGGACATGGGTATGCGACGGTTGTTTATTCTCAAGACAGGCTGACCCAGCCGCTGAAACGGGATGGAAAGAATAACTTCGAGCCCATTACCTGGGAGCAGGCTTATAAAGAAATTGCTGAAAAATTAAATAAGATCATCAAAGAGCATGGTCCCGAGGCGGTGGCGCTCACAGAAGACCCAAGAGCTACAGGAAAGTTCTATTCTCCACGATTTATTAATGCGCTGGGCTCGGCCAATTATTATACACATCATGTCGTTTGTTCAAATTCAAGAGATGCGGGTTTTCTTCATACAGTCGGAGTGACTGCTACCAGTGCGGACATCAGCAATGCAAAATATATTATGTTCATTGGCAGAAGCTACGGCGATGGAATCCGTCCGAGTTCGGTCCAGTCTTTGGCAGCTGCACGGGACAATGGAGCAAAGATTGTCATCGTGGATCCGCGATTGAATAACACGGGCAATCTCGCTACTGAGTGGCTGGCCATTCGTCCAGGTACTGACCTTGCCCTCGTGCTGGCAATGTCACATGTTCTTATCAAGGAAAACCTTCATGATTTGGATTTTATTAAAAAGTATACAGTTGGTTTTGAAGCATATGCCAAAGAATTGGTAAACTACACTCCGCAATGGGCAGAGGGTATCACTGGTATTCCTGCTGCGGATATCACCCGTATTGCAATCGATATGGGGAAAGCAAAACCAAAAGCCCTGATTGAACAATCTTGGAGAGGCGCATTTGGCTGCAACTATGAAAATAGCACAGAAACCGGCCGCGCCGTCGCCATGTTCAATGCTTTACTGGGTAATTACCAGCAAAAAGGCGGAAGTATCTTTGGAGCTAAACCCCACCTGGGCAAATTAGATGAGGTGAAATATCCAAACCCGAAAGAACCAGAGTCACCAAAGGCAGGCAAAAAGGAATTCCCTCTTGCTTACCAGGGTAGCGGTGTCGCAACAATCGTTGCGAAAGAAGCACTGGAAGGCAAAATGAAGGCTGCTATTTACTACCATTCAAATGCTGCCCTTGGCTATGGGAATCCAAAAGTGATGAAAGAAGCATTTTCAAAAATGGATTTGGTTGTAGCCATTGATGTCCAAATGTCTGAAACGGCTCAATTAGCCCATTATGTTCTTCCGGAAGTCACCTATATCGAGCGTGATGAGGTCATTGAAGAGTTATCCGGTAAAGTACCGGGAATCGCCTTAAGACAGCAGATGGTTGATAAAGTCCATCCTAAGACAAAGCCGATCCATGAGATTTATACAGAGCTGGCAAAAGCCTGCGGTGTCGGCCAATATTTCAATTTCACGCTGGATGAATTGAACGAAGCAATGCTTGCACCAACAGGTATATCTTATAAGCAGCTGAGGGAAAAAGGCACCATCATGTTCCCTGCTGAGGAAATTACGATGGGTGAAATGCCGAAAGTAAAGACACCATCTGGAAAAATTGAATTCTACAGTGAAACGTATAAAGAAGCCGGTTTTAACCCAATTGTCGAATGGATCGAGCCAAAAGTTAGTCCTGCAGATGATTCTTTCCGGTTAATCACAGGAAAACAGGCAATCCATAGCCATACCCAAACTGCGAATATCCCAATCTTGATGCAGATTACTAAAGATTATGATTTAGAAAGAATCTGGATCAACCCTGTTCGTGCCAAAGCGCTGGGAATAAAGGATGGGGATATGGTTGAAGTGAAATCCAGCGAAGCCACCAGCAAAATCCGTGTTAAAGTAACGGAGAGGATCCATCCGGAAGCAATCTTTGTTCCAAGCCACTATGGGATAACTTCCAAGGATTTAAAGACCGGATACGGTGTGGGCTTTGGCTACATGGAACATGTACCCTTTGATTTTGAAAAATGGAGCGGAGCAGGAAATATCCACGAAGTAATCGTGAAGGTTAGGAAGGTGAATGGCTGATGGCACGCTATGGAATGGTGATAGACACAAGAAAATGCGTCGGCTGTTACGCATGCCGGGTGAGCTGCCAGATGCAGAATGAACTTGCGGTCGCAGAGTCCTTTATTAAATTTTACGAAAAAGAAACGGGCGTTTTCCCGAACGTAAAGAACGAAATCATCCCTGTGCAATGTCAGCATTGCGAGGATGCACCATGTGTAAGTGTCTGCCCGACCAAGGCTACCTACACAACAGAAGAAGGCATCGTACTTGTAGACTCAGAAAAATGTATAGGCTGCAAATATTGTATGGTTGCTTGCCATTACGGAGCAAGAACACAGAATCACGAGACGGGAGTAGTGGAAAAATGCCGTTTCTGTTCCGAACTTGTGGCGGAAGGAAAACAGCCGGCCTGTGTCACAACATGCATTAGCAATGCCCGGATTTTCGGTGACCTTGATGATCCGAACAGTGAAGTATCAAAGGCGATTGTAAAATTGAATGCCCAGCCTTTGAGACCGGATTTAGGGAAGGCAAAAATTTATTACGTGAGGTGATTATAAATGGTTTGGGGAACTATTATCGCAGCTTATTTATTCCTTGCCGGGCTGAGTGCAGGGGCGTTCTTAACCTCTTCCTATGCAGCAAGGAAATATCCTGATGCTGTTGCCGTCCGTTTTGCTGGCAGGCTGATCAGTCCAATCCTGATGGGGATAGGTCTACTGCTTCTCATTGTCGATGCAGAGGCAGGATTGAAAGATCCATTGCGCTTCATCTATTTGTTCACGAATTTCAATTCAGTCATGACCATTGGGACTTATTTCATCAGCTTCTTTATGATGGCTGCAGCCTACATGGCCGTGATGGAATTGTTGAAAAAAGAAACAAACAAAATAATCGAATACGTCGGCATGGTTTTTGCTGTTGCAACAGCAATTTATACAGGCTTCCTAATTGGTGTCATTGGTGCTGTACCACTTTGGAACACGGCCATTTTGCCTATCCTGTTTGTTGTATCTGCCTTCTCAACAGGGATTGCCGGGACGATGCTTGCGGCATCGATAATGGATAAAAAAGTCATCCATCATGTGATGTCCATCAAAAAAATTCACCTATCGCTGCTGATTGCTGAAGTCTTCCTGATATTCACAATGTTCTTGATCACATCTTCAACCAATGAATCGGCTGCCCAATCGGTATCCATGCTGCTGACTGGCGAATACAGCACAATTTTTTGGGTCGGCTTGATTGCAATAGGGCTGATTGTGCCAATCATCATCGAAGGTCTGGAGTTATTTAACTTCAAAAAGCTGAACACCAGCCGCGCAGGACTGGAAGTTGCAGCCGGAGGTACAAGCGGGATTGCCGCAACCCTCATAACCGAAAGCGCAGTTCTTACCGGAGGCTTCATCCTTCGTTATCTATTGCTAGCCGCAGCAGTACCTGTCATCTTTTTATAAGAACAAAACGAATCAGCGTGAAATCTTGATATAAGATTTCACGCTTTTTAATTTGTCTTTTTCTCGGACAAAACCTAGGCATAATTAGCTGGAAATGTCTGAAGTAGGGTCGTGTTCGGACAAAACTAAGGCATCAGCAGCTTAAAATGTCTGAAGTAGGTCCATGTTCGGTCAAGACTTATGCATCACCAGCTGAAAATGTCTGAAGTGGGGTCGTGTTCGGACAAAAGCCTGGCGTCAGCAGCTATAAATGTCCGAAGTGGGGTAGTCTTCGGACAAAAGTCCGGCGTTAGCAACTCGAAATGTCAGAAGTAGGTCCATGTTCGGACAAAACTCAGGCATCAGCAGCTGGAAATGTCAGAAGTAGGTCCATGTTCGGACAAAACTCAGGCATCACCAGCTGGAAATGTCTGAAGTGGGGTCGTGTTCGGACAAAAGCCTGGCGTCAGCAGCTGGTAATGTCTGAAGCAGGGTCGTGTTCGGACAAAAGCCTGGCTTCAGAACCTCGAAATGTCTGAAGTAGGAGTATGTTCGGACAAAACTCAGGCATCAGCAGCATGAAATGTCTGAAGTAGGTCCATGTTCGGACAAAACTCAGGCATCAGCCGCTAGAAATGTCTGAAGTAGGACCATGTTCGGACAAAAGCCTGGCTTCAGCAACTCGAAATGTGTAAAGTAGGTGCGTGTTCAGACAACAAAACCATGCGGTCAACATCCGAAAATGTCTGAACTATAATCGTGTTCAAAAAAACTCCCGATTGCAGAAGAATTATCACCTTAAAAAACCAATAATTAAGCTGAATCCTTATCGATGTTCAACTTGTTGACATTAAAAGGGATTTCCAGCAATAATGACTTAAAATGCACCTTATAAACTGAGAGGATACGAATATGATAATCTTTGGTAAAAAGGAAGCAGACATCAGTTACAAATGGAGACCAGGAGTTTATGGATTGATTTTTAATGAAAGGAAGCAAATCGCCTTGATCCGGACTGATGATGGGAAGTATTTCCTTCCAGGTGGCGGCTTGGAAGATGGTGAAACTCACGAGGAATGTCTCGTTAGGGAAGGTATAGAAGAAACCGCCATGATTCTTACAGTCGGTGAATGGATTGGCAAAGCGAAGCAATATTTTTATTCGAAAAATGACCAACAACATTATTTGTCCGAAGGAGATTTCTATTTAGCTAAAATTGCGGGACAAGCCGATGGGCCTGCTGAACTAGACCACCACTTGGAATGGATCGAATTGGACGAAGCCATTGAAAAACTATTTCATGAGCACCAGCGCTGGTCTGTCCGAAAAGTTTTGAAGCTGGCTAAGAGTCACCATCTGCATTCTATTTAGAATATGGTGAAAGAAGGAGAATCCGTGCCAATTGGGAAAATCAAATGACCCAAATTACCTCTTTTCTTTCACACCTGCTTAATGGTAATGTTAGCTTAATCACCTTTTCCTTACATAAAAATAGTTTGATGGAAGCATTTAGTGGGAAAATATTTCATAGAACAGCAAAGAATAATGAGGGTGATTATGGATATCAACTATGAATTTCAGATCTTCCACGAAGAATTAAGAAAGCTGAAAAAAGATTTTCAGCGTTGTGAAGATGTGACAATAAAGAGATCAATTGCCAATGACATTGAACTTTTGGAAAATGCGCTTAAAGCTATATGAAAAAAAAAGCAGGAGATTTACTATGAGTAGACAAATAACTGATCCAGAATTCCTTTCTTTCTGTGAAACTGCCAAACCGATCGAAGTAGTTGAAAAAATCACCAACCATAACATCCGCGGGCTTGAGAATATTGCGCTTCGTTCGATTTCGACACGGAACAAGCTTCCGGCAAATGTTGTGAACCTTTTGGTGGCTTATTTTTACAGCCACTATGGGAATCAGGTGTATAATCGGAATGATTTGGCACGGCTTTATGATTACTGGGCCTCAAGGGATGTCAGGACAATGGCCAAAGCTGCTGAAATGGTCCAGGAGGATATTGAGGAAGTCCTTAAATCATTGAAATAGCCCAATTTATGAACAGGCTGATACCAGCCTGTTTTTTTTAGAGGAAAATCACATTTCATCGCGAAATCTTATACAAAGGCTGTATTCGTAAAGATTGTTGTTAAAATCCTAAAGCCGATTTTAACGTGATAAAAGCCATTTTGTTGGTCGGGACTAAGTTGGCAAGCTCTTTTCTCATATTAAGCGTGAATTTTGTGAAGAAACTTAGGTAGTTCCATCCTAATTTGTATTCAATAGCAACAATGTTTGAGAAAAGAGCCTATACAAAAGATTGAAAGCAGGGTGGTATTTTGCTCAAGGAATCTCAGATAAAAATTGCCGGAATGGATGACGGTCAAAAGGTGGTCCAGTTTTTAAAGCGAATCGCACAGTGGATGAAGGACAATGATATCAATCAGTGGCGATACCTTCTTAGTGGCGGGGATGATGAAGAAATCCTGCATGCGGTAAAGAAGATGGAAACTTATATCGTTTTGAATGAAGATGAAGTGATTGCTACCTTTACTATTTCGGAAAACCAGAGTGAATGGGATCATCATATCTTTGGTGAAGATTTCGCCCGGGATTCACTTTATTTGCACAGATTGGCCATTTCTCCAGAATTGATAGGAACCGGTGTGGGAAGCGAACTATTGGACTGGATTCATCAAAACATATCAACAGACAAATCATTCCTCAAATTAGATTGCGTTTCGGATAACAGGAAATTGAACAAGTTTTATTTAGACAACGGCTTTGAATATTTGGGCGAAACGGACCATCATAGCAAATACCAAAAAAAATTATAAGGATGAATCAGAGGACTCTATGCGGGTCTTTTTTTTATACAGCAATGGGAAGATGTCACTCAATGTTAATAAACAAAACATTTTACCCACAAAAACAGAGGTTACAATAGAGTTGTAAAGATACCGCAGTTGCGAGGGATTGCTATGTTGATGCAGAAAGAATATTTGGCAGATATTGTGAATCATTTGCCTGAGGGTATGATTGTAATGGATACAGAGCGGAAGATTCATTACCTTAATGAAAAGGCTATAGAAATGACAGGCTGGAAACTTGGAGAGAAGGTGCCATATTGCACTTATTGCCAGGAACGTGAAGTGAATGAGGATGAGAACCGCTGTATTCTTACGGCTGATGAGCCAATTCCTTCTTTTAACTCCCATCTGGCTGTATATGAAGGACTTGAAGAGTTTGAAATGTCCCTGAAAAAACTGATAATAGCTGAAGTAACCTATTATGTCCTGCGCATCCGACAGCCAGTGCAGAATGAAAACAGCGAACGCGCCAGGTTCCATGAGCTGCTTGTCCGGGAGACGCTGCTTGCCCAAGAAGCAGAACGGAAGAGGATTGCCAGGGAATTGCACGACCATATCGGCCAAAGCGTATATAGTATATTCCTTGGCTTGGAGGTCATAAAGCAGGGATTCAGCGATGAGAAATATCAGCACCATCTTTTCAATATGATGAATGTCATGGAAAAAACGCTTAAAAATATCAAACAGCTGACCAAAAGTCTCCGGCCAGAAATTGTCTACGATATCGGCCTCGAAAAATCACTTCGCCAGGCTGTTAAGGACTGGCGGAAATTATATCAGATAGAAATCTTCCTTGAAATGGAGCTGGATAAAAAACAGGAGCTTGACCCGGAAAAAGAGCTCCATCTATTCAGGGTCATCCAGGAAAGTGTTGCCAATGCGGTTCGCCACGGTCAAGCAACCTATGTCTCCATTCATTTAAAAACCTATTATCAATATGTCTTTTTCAATTTATACGATAACGGAATCGGATTCTTATCAGAAGGCTGTAAAAAGAAAGGACTTGGCTTAAAGCATATGTATGAGCGCTGTAAAATGCTTGATGGAGATATCAAGTGGCTTAGCAAAGAGGGCGGGCCGACAAGGGTGGAAGGATTTGTATCTTTGATCAAAGCGGAGGGAGAGAGGGAAAGTGAACTTAATGATCATCGATGACCATGAGATTGTCAGGGATGGATTGAGCATGCTTCTTCAACAATCATTTTGCATTGATGGAAGGATCTGTGCCTGTGATGGTTATGAAGCTGTAAAAGCTGCGGAGAATTTTCCGGCAGACCTCGTCCTGCTGGACCTTTCGATGCCCGGCGGGTTGGATGGTATGTCAACTCTGGAAAGATTGAGGAAATTGCTGCCGGAGGCCAAGATTGTCATCTTTTCAATGCACGATGATATAGTCTACCAGAAAAAAGCTTATGAGGCAGGAGCTGACGGCTTTTTAATCAAACAGTTGAAGCGGGATGATCTCATCCAATCCCTTGATCAGATTTTGGCAAATCAAAAGGTGTTCGATACATATGTTTGGGAAGATAGTTCAGAAGGGGATCATTTTAATCTGGTCGACCTCCCGATAACAAAACGCGAAAAAGAGGTTTTCGTACTGACTGTTAAAGGATACTCGCAAAAAGATATAGCAGAAAGGCTTGACATTTCCGTCAAAACTGTTGAAAATCACAGACAGAAAATCGGTGAGAAGCTCGGTACCCACAAGCGTTATGAATGGGTTGAAACTGCAAGGAAATACAATGTATTTTACTCTTAACAACAGGGCAAAAAAATGTCCTGTTTTTTTTACTATATAAATAAGGGCTGTAATCCAAAGTGATTTTTTGATGAAATGTCCATTTTTTTTTGGGATTATTTCATGCTGGGATTTTTTTTGCGATAATGGAAGAATAATAGTACGAAAGCAGGTGTTTTGTGTTGCAAGTACTTCAAGTGAATCAGGTAACCAAGAGATTCAAAGATTTTGAGGCTGTAAAAAATGTCTCTTTTTCTGTTAACAAGGGGGAATCATTTGGTCTGCTTGGCCCTAATGGCGCTGGTAAGACAACGACAATCCAGATGGTATCCGGACTGTTTCCTCCAAGTTCGGGAAGCATCGAGATTGCTGGCATTGATATGATCAGGCAACCCAAGAGAGGACAGGGACTTTTAGGAATAGTTCCACAGGAAATAGCTCTTTACCAAACGATGAGTGCAAGGGAAAACCTTGCTTTCTGGGGGAGGATGTACGGTTTAAGGGGACAAAACCTGCAAAAGAGGATAAACGATGTGCTGGAAATCATCGGGCTGGCTGATCGGGCAAAGGAAAAGGTTGAGACTTTTTCTGGAGGAATGAAGCGGAGAGTCAATATTGGAGCTGCCATATTACATAATCCTGAGTTATTAATCATGGATGAGCCGACTGTAGGGATCGATCCCCAATCACGGAGCCACATCCTTGAAACAGTAAAAAAGCTGAATCAAGAAGGAATGACAGTCATTTATACAAGTCATTATATGGAGGAAGTCGAGTATCTTTGTGAAAAGATTGGCATTATGGACCACGGAAAATTCATCACTTCAGGAACAATTTCTGAATTAAGGGAGACAATCGGTGATCGTTCTCGGATTGTCATGAATTTCTCGGAAGCGCACGAACCTGAGAACATAAAGAAGGCACTGAGCCAATTAGTGCCTGAAGAGGATCTGGCTATCCAAGAAAGTGAACTAGCCATCTTTCATAATGAACCGCAAAAGGTCTTGAGTGAATTGATTCAGACAGTTACTGGAGCAGGATTCGATATCACATCTGTTGAGATCGTTGAACCAAATCTTGAAAGTGTCTTCCTCCATTTGACCGGACGAAGCTTAAGAGACTGAGGGGGATTATCATGGGATTTTGGTGGCTGGCATTGAAGGATGCGCTCCTGATTGGAAGAGACAAAAAAGCGTTGCTGACACTTGTTTTCATGCCTATTTTATTAATTGGTATTCTTGGCGCAGTATTCGGCAATATGATGGGAAATGAAGAAGAAGCTCCCATCAAAGAATTCAAGATTGGAATTGTCAATCTTGATGAAGGTCCACTTGGCAAGGTTTTAGAGGAAGAAGTCTTCATGGAAGGACTGCCAGATCTTATCTCTGCTGAGGCAATGGGTGAAGACGAATTAAACGATCAATTAAAGCAGCAGGCCATCTCCGTGGGAGTCATTCTTCCACCAAATTTTTCTGATCATATCATTTTAGGTGAAGAATCAAAAGTTCGAATCATCTCCATTCCATCTGCTTCGATCCAGTCGTCGATCGTAGAGAGCGCAGTGCTGCAATTCGCGCAGGGTGCTGCCGTTAATATGGCAGCCATAAAGGTTACTGGTCTTCCAGACCCTGGAAAGTCCGTTACTGAATTTGCTCTGCCTGCCATTGAAACTTTTGACCTTGTCGAAGAGGTTGCAGTGAAGCAGGAACAGAAGCCCGTTGGCTCGTTCCAGTATTATGCAGCAGGTATGGGAGTGATGTTCTTACTTATGACCGTTATTACGGGTGTAAGCACAATGATTGAAGAAAAGGAACAAGATGTTTTTAATCGTCTGCTGATCACCAAGTTGACCAATACTGATTACCTTATAGGCAAATTCATCGGTTTGCTGTTCATGTCCTCAATTCAATTTTTCATCATCATTATCGGAACAAGATACCTGTACGGAGTTGATTGGGGAAATTCGATGTTGGGTGTCATGGTGGTTGGCCAGTCTTTCGTTTTTAGCGTATGCGGGCTGGGAGTCCTTCTGGGCACGCTTGTGAAAACAGAGAAAACCTTCAATGCGGCTGGTATGCTTGGCACGCAGATTATGGCGGCCGTTGGGGGAAGCATGGTCCCGTTATATGTTTTTCCGGAGTGGATGAATTCAGTCGTGAAAATCCTTCCCAATGCTCTTGCACTCCAGACATTCCTTGATTTGATAACCGGGGCAGACGTGTGGCAAGTGTTAGTGGAAGCTGGTATTTTAATTGCCATCGGAGTCGGTTCGATTGTACTTGCGTTTGCATCCCTTTCTGTAAAAAGGAGGGCTTCACATGCTTAAAGTGTTCTCCATTGCGGTTTTACATCTGAAAACATTGTTTAAGACACCTTCCGCACTCATTTTGATGTTTGTCATGCCCATTATGTTCAGCTTGATTTTTGGCGGAATTGGCTCAGGTGGATCCTCTGAAAAAAATAAGCCAGTGGTCATGGTGGTAGAATCAAAAGAGGATGTGGATGGCTCGATCATGAAGCTCTTATCCTCTAACAGCCAGTACAAATGGCAGCGGGCTAGTGAAAAAGCAGCAAGAGATTCGGTCGACAACCAGAAAGCAATCGCAGCAGTGGTCATGGCTGATTCAATGATTGGAAATTATGAACAGGAACAACCTCTATTTCAAATGATTGTCCAAAGAAAAACCCAGGAGTATCTTGCTTTGAACAACTATATCAAAGGAGTCGGAAGGACAGTTGGACAGTCAATGGAAGTCAGCGCGGCTCAAGGCAAAGAGAAAGCTTTTGATATGATTGGCGAAGTGGCAGCAAAGGATCCGATTGGGGTGAACAGGGAAATAGCCAAAAAAGAGCAATCAGAATCAGAGTCTGTGGGAATGCTGGCGATTGGTTTTACCATCATGTTTATGATGTTTGGTATTTCAGGAGCTGCATCAGCCATCCTTGACGAAAGAATCGGCGGAACCTGGCAGCGGCTGCTCACATCTCCTGCTACCAAATTCCAGGTCATGGCAGGGTATTTAATCTCCTATTTCTTGATGGGAGCTATTCAATTATCCGTACTGATGGCGGTGATGAACCTGACCTATGGTTCTTCCTGGGGAAATCTGGTTTATTTTGCTCCTTTTGCGGCATTGGTGATCATAACGATTGTTGGCTTTGGCCTGATGATGGCTGGCATCGTGAAAACCAGACAACAGTCTGGGGCATTAAGTGCAGTACTGATTGTCAGTACCTGTATGCTTGGGGGAGTCTATTGGCCGATTGAGATTGTACCGGAGTTCATGCAGCAGATTGCCAAAGCAGTGCCTCAGAGCTGGATGATCACAGGATTTCGGGAGATCGTCAGTGGCAGCCTTTATACCCCGGCAATTGTCAGCTCCACACTGGTACTGCTCACTTTCAGTACGATCTTTTTTACTATTGGCTTAAGGAAAATGAAATTTGATTGAATTTTTGCCAGTCCATTTATGGGCTGGTAATTCTTTTTAAGTGGATTCTATCGAAAATTATAATTTGTCGAGTTATAATAGATATTTAGAATAAGAGTCGAAACAGCGGCTCTTTACTTTGTCTGAAAAAGGGAAAGAACCGTGAAAAGGTAAAATCAGAGGTGCTTCTCTTCCTTAAAACAGAGAAGTATATGAAATGGTAAACGTGAGTATAAACTCAACAACTACGCAATGTGAATTTTGGAGGATAATATGGCTGCATATACCCCTATGATCAAGCAATACCTGCAAGTGAAGGCAGATTACCAGGATGCCTTTTTATTTTTCCGTCTGGGAGATTTTTATGAAATGTTCTTTGAGGATGCGCTAAAGGCATCCCAGGAACTTGAGATCACACTGACCAGCAGAGAGGGCGGCGGTGAGGAACGGATTCCGATGTGCGGAGTTCCATACCATTCTGCTCCTAACTATATCGAACAATTGATAAACAGAGGGTACAAAGTGGCCATCTGTGAACAAACGGAAGACCCGAAGACAGCCAAAGGCGTCGTGAAGCGTGAAGTGGTCCAATTGATTACGCCCGGAACAGTGATGGAAGGGCGAGGGCTTCTTGAAAAAGAGAATAATTTCATTGCCACTGTATCTGTATTTTCTAATAATCAATTCGGTTTTGCCTGCAGCGACCTTTCAACTGGAGAAAGCAGGGCAACATTGATTAATGGAAGTATTGATGAGCTGATCAACGAATTATCGATGTCTGGCGCAAAGGAAGTCGTCATCGAAAGCACACTTTCACCAGAGATCCAGAAAAAGCTCCGGGAACGATCCATTCTGGCTCTTTCAATAGAGGATAATAGCGAAGTGAATGAGAGTTTTTCAGATTTGTTTGCGGAACTGGATAATGAGGCACTGATCACCACTGTCTCAAGACTGTTCAATTATCTGTACCGAACCCAGAAGCGAAGTCTTGACCATTTGCAAAAGGTCTCAGTTTACCATGTTCAGCAATATATGAAGATCGATTATTTTTCAAAGCGGAATTTAGAGCTTACTGAAACAATCCGTTCCACAGCGAAAAAAGGTACGCTTTTATGGCTGCTGGATGAGACGATGACAGCAATGGGCGGCAGGATGCTTAAGCAATGGATCAACAGGCCGCTGATTGATAAAACTGAAATCGGCCGCCGCCAGGAGCTGGTTCAATTATTCGTTGGCCAGTTTTTCGAACGACAGGAATTACGGGAAAAATTGAAGGACGTATACGACCTGGAACGCCTGGCAGGCCGCGTTGCTTTTGGCAATTTGAATCCTAGAGACTTAATGCAGTTGAAAAGATCATTGCTCCAGGTTCCTGTGCTGAAAGATATACTGGAGAATCTCTCCCATGAGGAAGCTGCCAGGATGGCAGAAAGGCTAGATCCTTGTGAGGAAGCTGCCGATTTGCTTGAACAGGCAATCGTGGAAAATCCCCCTATCTCCGTAAAAGAGGGGAACATCATTCGTGACGGATATGACCAGCAGCTGGATCAGTATCGTGATGCCAGCCGCAATGGGAAGACATGGATTGCGATGCTTGAACGTGAAGAGCGTGAAAAGACGGGCATTAAATCGCTTAAAGTTGGCTATAACCGGGTGTTTGGCTACTATATCGAAGTGACCAGGGCGAATTTGCATTTGCTGCAGGAAGGACAGTATGAGAGAAAGCAGACTCTTTCAAATGCAGAGCGTTTCATCACTCCTGAGCTGAAGGAAAAGGAAGAATTGATCCTTGCTGCCGAGGAAAAAAGTGTCGAGCTGGAGTACCAGCTATTTACCGGCATACGCGAAACAATCAAAGAATATATTCCGAGATTGCAAGGACTTGCAAAGGCGCTCAGTGAACTGGATGTCCTGCTTGGGTTCGCAGAACTTAGTGAACAAAGGCATTATGCCAGACCTGTGTTCTCCGCTGACCGGAAAATATATTTGAAGGATGGACGCCATCCTGTAGTCGAAAAGGTGATGGACGCGCAGGAATATGTACCCAACGATTGCTATATGGATAATGAACGTGAAGTCCTGCTGATCACAGGTCCGAATATGTCTGGTAAAAGCACTTATATGCGCCAGGTTGCATTGACCGCCATCATGGCTCAAATTGGCTGCTTTGTACCTGCTGAGAAGGCTGAGCTGCCGATTTTTGACCAGGTGTTCACCCGAATCGGGGCTGCCGACGATCTCGTTTCAGGTCAAAGTACCTTCATGGTTGAAATGCTTGAGGCGAGGAACGCGATTATTAATGCTTCCAGGGACAGCCTGATTCTATTCGATGAGATTGGCCGGGGAACATCTACCTATGATGGAATGGCTCTCGCCCAGGCAATGATTGAATACATCCATGACAAAATTGGCGCAAAAACATTGTTTTCAACCCATTATCATGAATTGACTACGCTTGAAAAGGAACTGCATAAATTGAAAAATGTCCATGTCAGTGCTGTGGAGCAAAACGGCAAGGTCGTCTTCCTTCATAAAATCAGAGAAGGCGCAGCGGATAAGAGTTACGGTATCCACGTTGCCCAGCTGGCTGAATTGCCGTCAGAACTGATTGAACGTGCTGCGGAAATCCTGCAGATCCTAGAGCAGACGGACAGCCAGGTTTCAGGTGATGTGGGCTTTGAAAATGGCCTGGATACTGTCATGGCATCTACGGAGGTAGACCAAAGTTCGCTTCAGGCCAGGGAAACAGCAGCTGCAGCACAACTGTCATTTTTTGATGAAGAGCCCGGACAACAAAAAACCAATAAGGCCAGCAAGAAAGAAAAGCAGGTCCTCGATCAATTGAGCGGACTTGAGATTCTGGATATGACGCCATTACAGGCGATGAATATACTTTATGAATTGCAAAAAAAGCTAAGAAAGTAATGAATAACAAGATACTATTTTAAATTGGCTCTGTTAAAGCCTAACGTTGTTTTTATTCCTGTTGATTGTAGTGGAAGGCGCGTAGACTCCTCCGAAAATGCTAACGCATTTCCATCGTGCGTGGGCAGGTTCGAGGAAGCCAATTCAATGTCCTGCGGGCGCAGCTGGTCAGGTGAGACCTAGGTGAAATGATTCACGTGAGGAATCATTTGCACCCCGCAGGAGCAAAGCGACGAGGAGGCTCAGCGCCAGCCAAGAAGAATTTGGTCTTTGAAAAAGCTGGCACTTGAGCTTTTTCATCATTCTTCCCCCGCGGAAAGCGAAGCGCCTGGAACGAAAATCAACAGCCTTGTTTAACAGAGCCTTAAAATAAAAAAATCAAGATTGCTGGAGGTGAAGAAATGGGAAAGATCCTGCAACTGGATGATGCACTATCGAATAAAATCGCAGCCGGTGAAGTAGTTGAACGTCCGGCTTCCGTTGTAAAGGAGTTGCTTGAGAACGCAATCGATGCCAACAGTACTGTAATTGAAATCGATTTGGAAGAAGCAGGGCTTGCAAGGATTCGGATTACAGATAATGGTGATGGCATCGAGGAAGAGGATGTTCTTATCGCCTTCCAAAGGCATGCTACCAGCAAAATCAAGAATGAAAACGACTTATTCCGGATCAGGACACTCGGCTTCAGGGGAGAGGCACTGCCAAGTATCGCCTCTGTTTCGAGACTTGAAATGAAGACATCTACCGGATTGGAAGGCAATAAAGTGTTGATCGAAGGCGGCAAAGTCGAATCAATAGAAAAGGCAGACAGCCGAAAAGGAACGGATATCAGTATCTCTGACCTGTTTTTCAACACACCGGCACGACTTAAATATATGAAGACCATCCATACAGAGCTCGGCAATATCACAGATGTCGTGAATCGTCTGGCACTGGCGAATCCGACTATTTCATTCAGGCTTGTCCATAATGGGCGCCAGCTATTGAAGACGACCGGAAATGGAGACGTTCGCCAGGTGCTCGCTGCTATTTATGGCATCAATATGGTCAAATCCATGATTCCCATTTCCGGTGAGTCATTGGATTATAAAATCAGCGGCTATATTTCAATGCCTGAGATTACAAGGGCATCGAGAAACTATATATCGACGATGATCAATGGACGTTTTATCAAAAACTATGCGCTGGTGAAGGCAATCCAGGAAGGGTATCATACCCTGCTTCCGATTGGCCGGTATCCGGTTGTCCTGCTTAACATCGAAATGGACCCGCTGCTCATTGATGTGAACGTCCATCCTTCGAAAATGGAAGTGCGTTTAAGCAAGGAGCAGGAACTTAATAATCTTGTGTCAAGCGTGATTAAGGATGCTTTCAAAACGAAAGAGCTGATCCCAGCAGGGTTTGTTGCACAAAAACAGGAAAAACCCAAATCGGAACAAACTTTTATGGAACTTGACCACATGGAGAATCCTGCTAACCAGCAAGATAATGGGCAAAGCTCTATGGCCAGCAAACCTTTCGTTGAGGAAAAAGCAGAAGAACTGAGCGGGCGTTACAAAGCAGCAGGACAGCAGGATTTCCCAAAAACAGAGATGCCAAACTGGCAAAATGCCTTCGTAGCCCAGGAGCCCTTCATGGAGACGAAGTTCGATGCAAGGGATGAACAAGATGATGATGGCAAAAACGCGAGTGAACCTGAGGTTTTTATTGACGTTCCAGAAAACCAGCCAGAGGTGACATCCTCCCGGGTTCCTCCTTTATATCCAATCGGGCAAATGCACGGAACATATATACTTGCCCAGAATGACCGTGGCTTATATATCATTGACCAGCATGCTGCCCAGGAACGGATCAAATATGAATATTTCAGGGAAAAGGTCGGCCAGGTGGCAACAGAGCTTCAGGAAATGCTTGTTCCGATTACACTTGAATATTCTGCCGATGAATGCATGAAAATCAGTGAATATCAACACGAACTTGAGAAGGTCGGTGTATTCCTGGAGCCATTTGGCTACAACAGTTTCATTGTCCGCTCGCACCCACAGTGGCTTCCCCGCGGCGAGGAAAAAGAGCTGATTGAAGACATGATCGAACAGCTTTTGCTGATGAAAAAGGTGGATATTAAAAAGCTCAGGGAGGAAGCAGCGATCA
This sequence comes from Mesobacillus sp. AQ2, assembly GCF_030122805.1. NCBI lineage: Bacteria > Bacillati > Bacillota > Bacilli > Caryophanales > Bacillaceae > Mesobacillus > Mesobacillus sp. AQ2. The sequence continues at coordinate 1,953,001 of NZ_CP126080.1, forward strand.
TGATGAGCTGCAAAGCATCCATTAAAGCGAATCATCACTTGCGTATGGATGAAATACAGGCTTTGCTTGATGAACTACGCCGCTCGTCTGATCCCTTCACTTGCCCGCATGGCAGGCCCATAATCGTCCATTATTCAACCTATGAAATGGAGAAAATGTTCAAAAGAGTAATGTAATGCTAGAAAGCAGTGTTTCCCAAAAGGAGACACTGTTTTTTTTATTAATAATGAAAGATTTTCATCAATAGGATAAAAATGCTTTAATTTATGTATAAAATGGTGTAAAATTACACTAATAGAAAAATAATTACAAATCATCATCCATACCAGCTGATTTTAATATGATAGAAGGAGGGGGGAGATTCATTGGTTGCCTTTTCGTTATTATTTACAATCATGCCGATTGTGGTACTCGTTTTTATTGTAGCTTTTGCAGTTAAAAATAAGGAGCAGGGGGGAGAAAAAGTGGTTAGACATTTATACACTTATCTAGTTTTATTTGCAACATTGATGATGGTCATAGGCGGAGGGGTGTCAAATTTCATGGCGGCAGCTGATCTTGCAAGCCCGTCAGGCTATTATCAAAGTTTTACAGAATATAAGCAATTGACGATAGCTGGTAAAATAGAAGGTTCAAAAACCGAAATGAGCGAACAAGAACTGCGGAGTAACTATGAGGTCTATGTTAAAGAGGAAGAAAAGCGGCAAAAGGACAGGGCAATCAACCAAATCATCAAGAGTCTCGGCTTTATTGTCATTCCGCTTCCGGTTTTCCTTTATTTCAACAGGCTAAGAAAGCAGCAATCAGAGTGAATTTAAATTTCCTGAAGGCACTGCATCTGGTGCCTTTTTTTATTTTTTAAGAGGAATAAACCACATTATAACGAATTTAGAAATCGAACGAAGAAAGGTGGCGATCAAATGTTAAAACGACCAGATCTAGAAGAGTTTCCAGTATATATGAGGAGTTATGTTCAATTGATACCAGAAGGCGACATAATCCAAATCCTCAACGGACAAATGGCATCGACGCAGGAAATATTTTCTGCGGTCACAGAAAAACAGGCTGAATACAGGTATGCAGAAGGAAAATGGACTTTATCTGAAGTATTGGGACATCTAACTGATACCGAAAGGATCATGAACTATAGAATCCTCCGTATTGCCCGTGGGGACAAGAGTCCTTTGATGGGATTCGACGAAAATGAATATGTACAAGAGGCTTCCTTTAATGAACGACCGATAGCTGATCTGCTGGAAGACTATCAAAATGTTAGAAGAGCAACGATCAGTTTGTTGAAAGGCCTGCCACAAAAATCTTTACAGAACAAGGGCAATGCCAATGGATTTGAAGTAACAGTGGAAACGATCGCTTATATGATTGCAGGACATGAACTTCATCATATAAAAATCATTCAGGAAAAGTATTTGAAAGATTAAATCAACACAGTTTTAGATAGATGCTATGGAATCAAATAGATTGCAAGTGTTACAAAGATATGAGCAGGATTTACAAATATTCATATACACTATGTGACATAAAAGGTATCTGGTAAGATGAGGATCTAGTTGAAAATAGTTGTGTTTTAACAGAATGAATAGAAAAAGATCGCTAACTAAATAGCGATCTTTTTTTAGAATCTGATATTTATCTTACAGCTGGCTGAAGTTTATGGATATACTGCAGTGCTTTCCCTGTGCCGATTGCTACAGATTCCAGCGGGTTTGGAGCGATATGGACAGGTACAACCATTTCGCTTCCGAGCCAATCCTGCATACCGTTCAGCAGGGCGCCGCCTCCAGAAAGGATTACGCCGCGGTCAACAATATCTCCGCTCAATTCAGCGGGGCAATCTTCCAAAGTCGCGCGGATCGCTTCCATGATATGAAGAAGAGATTCCTTGATGGCATCCCTGATTTCATATGAATTAAGAGTAACAGTCTTTGGAAGTCCTGTTACGAGGTCACGGCCGCGAATGTCCATTTCCAATTTCTCATGGTCTACAAGCGCGTAACCAATTTCCATCTTGATTCTCTCAGCGGTTCTTTCCCCGATCAGTACATTGTATTCCTTGCGTACATATTGAATGATATCCTCGTCAAGTCTGTCTCCGGCGATTCGGATCGAGTGGCAGGCTACGACGCCTCCGTAAGAGATAATCGCTACTTCAGTCGTACCTCCGCCAATATCAACAACAACGTTTGCCACTGGTTCATCAACAGGAAGGCCAGCCCCAATCGCCGCAGCTACCGGCTCCTCAATCAGATGGACCTTTTTGGCGCCGGCATTTCTGACAGCATCCTGAATTGCACGGCGCTCAACGCTTGTCGAACCAGATGGTGTGCAGACGACTACATCTGGCTTACGAAGTGAAAAACCGCCTTTTTTGGAGGCTTTCTTCATAATTTGTTTCAGCATTTCGGTCGTCACATCAAAATCCGCGATCACTCCATCTTTCAAAGGGCGGATGGCAACGATTTTGCCAGGTGTCTTTCCGATCATTTCCTTCGCTTCCTTGCCGACAGCAAGAACATTTTTGGTTTCAGTATCAATCGCCACAACTGAAGGCTCGTTAAGGGCGACTCCTTTATTTTTACTATATACAAGAGTATTTGCAGTACCTAAATCAATTCCGATTTCTGTAGTAGATAACATTGTGTTCACCCAGTTCCCTATAAATTATAAAACCATCATAGACTTCTATTAAACTACCATGATTCTGGGGGTGAAAGGGCTTTTGTTACCGAATCGTTATGTAACTGTAAAGGTTTAGGAAAATTTTATCAAGAAATGATATATGAGAATAATACTTGTAAAAAAGGGGTATAATGCATAGATGTTCAACTGCTTTCTACTTAATGGTAAAATAAATGTAAGATGTCAGATTTAACGATCTGACACCCTCAATGAAAAGGCAGTGTGAAATTTTTTGGAAGAGAAACAGAATCTGATTGTATTAATTGGGCCGACTGCTGTTGGCAAAACAAAGTTAAGTATCGAACTAGCTAAAAAGTACAATGGTGAAATCATTAGCGGGGATTCCATGCAGATTTATAAAGGAATGGATATCGGAACGGCTAAGATCAGCCGGGAAGAGATGGAAGGAATCCGCCATCATTTAATTGACGTGAAAGACCCGGATGAAGGTTTTTCAACTGCGGAGTTCCAGGAAATCGTCCGCGAGAAAATACATGAGATCAGCGGACGCGGGAAGATACCGATGATTGTTGGCGGTACCGGATTATATATTCAGTCCGCTATTTATGATTATCATTTCACCGAGGCGCCTTCCGACCCGGATTTTCGCCGCCGCTTAGAGAATGAAGCGAAAGAAAAAGGCCCGGAATCTCTACATGGGAAGCTGGAAATTGTGGATCCGGAAAGTGCATCCAGAATTCATCCCAATAATATCCGCCGGGTCATCAGGGCGCTCGAAATCAACCACTGTACTGGAAAAACTGCGGGCGAATTGCAGGCAAACCAGTCAACAGAGTTGATGTATAATACTGCGATCATTGGGCTGACAATGGAAAGGGAATTGCTTTACAGCCGGATTAACCTCCGTGTCGACCTTATGATGGAGCAAGGGCTTCTCGATGAGGTAAAGTATTTTTATGATAATGGATTGAAGGATTGTCAATCGATCCAGGCAATTGGCTATAAAGAGCTTTACGAATACTTTGATGGGAAGGTTAGCCTGGAGGAAGCTATTGAAAATTTAAAACAAAATTCCCGCCGCTATGCAAAAAGGCAGCTAACTTGGTTTCGAAACAAGATGAATGTGGAATGGTTTGATATGTCAGAGTCTAATGGCGCTGAAAAAAAATTCGCTGAAATTTCCCAGTTCATTGAAGGAAAGCTCAAGATAAAAGCGAATACATAATAATAGAGATAAAAGAGGAGGATCCCGCCCATGAAACAAGTGAACATTCAGGACCAGTATTTAAACCAGTTACGCAAGGACAACATCAATGTGACCGTATTTTTATTGAACGGATTTCAGCTGAGAGGACAAATCAAAGGATTTGATAACTTTACCGTCCTTTTCGAATCAGAAGGAAAACAGCAGCTTGTGTATAAGCATGCCATTTCAACCTTTGCGCCGCAAAAAAATGTCCAGATCGATTTCGAGGGACAGGCTTAATTAATAACTCATGAAGGAAACCCGCTGACTGCGGGTTTTTTTATTTGGCAAGATGCATAAAAGTAAGAGGTAAAGATTAAATGTTTATTTTAAAAATGAATTCCATCGTCCTTGAATACATATAAATATAGAAGTTTTATTTCTTGGGAAACCGCATAATATGACAAAAAATAAAAGTCCTGCTGGAATTTTGTCGAGATACCATCCCAAAAAATCTATGAAAAAATAATCAAAAATGACCTTCATGATTCATAGGTGAATATCACATATACAGCGATAATGCGTATATTGTTTTCAGAATGAGAGGTGATATCTTTGGACCAACCGCTACGCAAGAAAAACAACGGTCAAATCAGCATTGTATTGAACGCCCAGAAAAGAAAGGCGTTGACGAAGGAATTGCCTGAGCCGCAGCTGGTTCCAAAGTCCATCCCGCAGGAGCATACAGCTTTGAAGGAAATAGAGGAAGAGCTCGGCGCCCTGGTTGGCATGGAAGAAATGAAAAGGATGATCAAAGAAATCTATGCCTGGATCTATGTGAATAAAAAGCGGGAAGAGATGGGATTAAAAGCCGGAAAACAGGCTCTCCATATGATGTTCAAAGGAAATCCGGGAACCGGTAAAACTACGGTGGCGAGGATTATCGGGAAGCTTTTCCTCAAGATGAATGTCCTGTCAAAAGGACATTTGATCGAGGCAGAGAGAGCGGACCTTGTTGGGGAATACATTGGACACACAGCACAAAAAACGAGGGATTTGATAAAGAAGGCGATGGGGGGAATTCTGTTCATAGATGAGGCATATTCACTGGGCCGTGGGGGAGAGAAAGACTTCGGCAAGGAAGCAATCGATACATTGGTAAAGCATATGGAGGATAAGCAGCACGAATTCATCTTAATTCTGGCGGGTTATTCGCGGGAAATGGATTTTTTCCTGACCCTGAATCCCGGCCTTCATTCAAGATTTCCGCTGGTCATAGACTTCCCCGACTACTCCATCGACCAGCTCATGGAAATCGGCCAGCGGATGCTGAAGGAAAGAGAATATAGCTTGAGCCATGAGGCCGAACGGAAACTAAGGGAACATCTAGTAACAGTGAAATCTACCCTTGGTGCTGCAGCTTTCTCGAATGGACGATATGTCAGGAACGTCATTGAAAAATCGATCAGGGCACAGGCCATGCGCTTGCTTATGCAGAATCAATATGACCGCCATGAACTGATGACGCTGAGGAGCAATGATCTCGTTTTTTCGGATGATCAAAAGGGGAAATAATGTCAGCAATCCTGTTGACATTATTTTTCATTCTTGTTAATATACCCATATGGGTATATTAAAATTTTAACGGGGGTATTTAGAAATGAACGAAATTACCGTATACACAACGAATACATGTCCTTATTGCACAATGCTGAAGAATTTCCTGGATGATAAAGGGATTTCCTACAAAGAAGTGAATGTCCAGCAAGACCCGATTGCAGCACAAAGATTGGTAAATGCAACAGGGCAAATGGGTGTGCCACAATCCAATGTCAATGGAAACTGGGTACTGGGGTTTGATCCAAATTCAATCATGTCATTTCTAAAATAAAATAATAACGAAAGGGATTCCGGGGAGCTGGAATCCCTTTTTTAGTGCTTCAAATATCCTGAACGATTTACAGAAGAATTGGACAAACTATTAATCGGTATGTTTAAAAAACGCTTAACTGGGTAAATAGTATGGTGTTTCTTTGAGGGAATAACAAAATTGGCAAAACCAATTAGACAGAGATAAAGGAGTTAATGAATGATGGGGTATGAGTATCATTATGATATCAAAGGTATTGATTTTGGATGGGATATAAAATCGGGAAGATTCATCTTTGAAGGTGATGATGCCGTTCTTTTCTGGATCTCTTCCGCGATGAAAACCTTTTTCGATACAATTGAAGAAATATCAGGTGAAGAAGCTTCCAATCTTGTGTTTGAATCCACAGGATTCCGCCAGGGTCTTGTAGTTGGACAATATTTTGAAAAGATGAAAGAAGTCAGTGTCGCAGAAGCAGCTGAGATGATTACCAATACATATGCTTCAGCAGGATGGGGCCTGACAATCATCAAGGACCTGGATTTTGAGACAAAAACATTTACCGCTATTATGAAGGACAGCTGGGAGCATAAAGTGAATGTCGCCCAGGGAAAGGAAAAGGGAGGCAGCTTCCTGCCTGCACATTATGCAGGTGTGTTTTCCGGCTTATTTGGAACGAATATCTGGTATGAAATCAAGCAGCATCAACTTGAAGGACATGAATACAGCGTAATTGAGTATTTTCCGTCCAGCGTGACCATTGCTGATAATATCCATCAGCTGGCCCGCAAGAAAGAGTCTGAACAAATCAAGAAGCTGGAATCCCTGGTCGAGGAAACTACAGCTGAATTAAAAGAGTTGGTCCATCAGCTTTCTTCTCCAATCATCCCTGTCCTCGAAGGAATCGTGGTTGTCCCGCTTATTGGAAAATATGATGAAGAAAGGGCAGACCAGCTGATTGTCAAGACACTGAATCGACTTCCATCCTATAAAGCAAGTTATCTTGTCCTGGATTTAACAGGATTGGACCAGGAAATCGGACCACATGCCGTAAGTCTAATCGAGAAAATCGGATCAGCTGCACGGCTCATCGGTACGAAGACAATTCTCGTAGGCATTTCATCCACGCTGGGAATTGAAATTACACAGTCCAACATCAACCTCGCGAAATTCGATTGCTTCCAGACCCTGCAGCATGGTATTCATTATGCAATTGGCCAGATGGGGCGGAAAATCATATAGATCTTTGAACAGCAAATCAAAAAGCAGAGCCATTTTTTCGGCTCTGCTTCTTTTGGTTCGTCTTTAGTTAACTCCCAATTTCCGTACGGGCAAATGCCACTTATATGTGTAGGAAAGGACACGAAGGGCAGTGATGACAATAAATAGTCCATAAAGTTCGACTGCTTTATCTGCCATTCCCAGTCCAATGACCAGGCCGGCAAGCACTGCCCATACTGCATAAATTTCAGCTTTCAGCACCAGTGGTTTTCTGCCTGCCAGGAGATCGCGGATCATTCCACCGCCGCTTCCGGTCAAAACAGCTGCTACAATAACTGCACTTAATGGGTGTCCCATATTGGAAGCATAAATCGCTCCCTGGATCGCGAAGGCTGCAAGTCCAATCGCATCGAAGAAATTGCCCCATCGCTGCCAGTGTTTTAAAAGATTGCGGGGAAACAGAAAGACTATGGTGATTGAAAGCAACGCCAAATTAAAGAATATTCCCTGATCCCATAACGCCGAAACCGGAACCCCGATGAGGAGGTTTCGTATTGCCCCGCCTCCAAATGCTGTCACGATCCCTAATATATAAACTCCGAAGATGTCGTATTCCTCTTCCATCGCAATGATCGCTCCGCTGATTGCGAATGCTATTGTTCCGATCATGCTGAGAACTTCCCATGTCATCCTTATTTCTCCTCTTGTTCAAATGGTGTCATAATACTAAAATATGAAAATGCAAACATATTGATTTTATCATGTCTGTTCCAATTTACAACGTATTTCTCCGCTGTTTTCAAAATTTTTATTTGACGATGTATTTTGGTATGATGTCTTTAGCTATATAAGGAGAGAAGGGTGCTGCGTGGAACAGGATAATGTATTCGAAAAAGTCATTCTTGTAGGCTGCCAGACGACGGAGGAAGATGATCTTCGTTTTCAGTATTCCATGGAGGAGCTTGAATCGCTAACGGAAACCGCGAAGGGAAATGTCCTGATGCAGGTTATTCAAAAGCGGCCCAAAATCCATCCTGCTACATACATAGGGAAAGGCAAGGTAGAAGAACTGCAGGCGCTCGTTGACGAACTCGAGCCGGACCTGATCATATTCAATGATGAGCTTTCGCCCAGCCAGAATCGGAATCTGTCAGCTGGCTTGAAGGCCAGGATCATTGACCGGACACAGCTGATTCTAGATATATTTGCGCAAAGGGCGAGATCGAAGGAAGGGAAGCTCCAGGTTGAGCTCGCCCAGCTCCAATACTTGCTCCCGCGGCTTGGCGGACAGGGGACTGAAATGTCACGGCTCGGTGCAGGTATCGGTACCAGAGGACCCGGGGAAACAAAACTGGAATCTGACCGCCGCCATATCCGCAGACGGATTGATGACATCAAAAATCAGCTGTCAGTCATCGTCCAGCATCGGGATCGTTACAGGGAAAGAAGGAAAAAGAACAAGGCCTTCCAGATTGCACTTGTCGGCTACACAAATGCAGGAAAATCTACATTGTTCAATCGATTGACTGAAGCAGACTCATTCGAGGAAAACCAGTTGTTCGCAACTTTGGATCCGATGACAAGGAAAGTAGTTTTGCCAAGTGGCTTTACAGCGCTGCTGACGGACACTGTTGGATTCATCCAGGACCTGCCTACAACTCTGATAGCCGCATTTCGTTCCACTCTGGAAGAGGTCCGTGAAGCGGATTTACTCCTTCATGTTGTTGACATGTCAAATGAGGATTATTTTTCCCATGAGCAGACAGTCAATAAACTGTTGGAGGATCTCGAAGTCCATCAGATACCCCAGATTACCGTGTACAATAAACGGGATATCGCCCATCAGGATTTCGTGCCAAACGCCAAGAACGAGACGGCATTCATAAGTGCGTTCAGTGAGGAAGACCGGAGGAACCTGCTCCTGAAGATTGAACAGACGATCATAAGCATGATGGAGCCATTCCATGTCCTGGTGCCATCTGATGAGGGGAAACTGCTGGCTCAGCTGAAAAATGAGACCATTCTCCGTGAACTCGCCTTTGACGAAGAAAAACAAGGCTATGTATGCAGAGGGTTCTCTTTAACTGATCATCAAATAACCGGTCAGCTAAAGCGATATACAATTTAAAATGAGTTATTAGATAGGAGAGCAACATGTATACACAATTGAAGAACGGGCATATGCTGCAGCCGCTAATCAGTGAAGTGGAACAGCAAATTGCCGGAGTGCACAAGGGAATTGAAGAACGAATCGACACCAATCAATTCAGGGTGCTGCAAAGCTTCCAGAAACATCGTGTAAGTGATTCGCATTTTATTCCGACAACTGGATACGGCTATGACGATGCTGGACGAGAAACACTCGAAAAGATTTATGCAGAGGTGTTCGGTGCTGAAGCGGGACTTGTTCGCCCCCAAATCATTTCAGGAACACACGCGATCTCAATTGCGCTGTTTGGGATCCTTCGTCCTGGAGACGAGCTTTTATACATCACTGGAAAGCCTTATGACACACTTGAAGAAATTGTCGGCATTCGTGGAACAGGAAATGGTTCCTTGAAAGAATTCGGCATCTCCTATAATACTGTCAACCTTACAGAAAAAGGCGAGATCGATTGGAACGCGGTAAAAAAAGCAATCAAGCCCGAAACGAAAATGATTGGTATCCAGCGCTCGAAAGGCTATGCGACTCGTCCATCGTTCACAGTTGAACAAATCGGCGAAATGATCAGGTTTGTGAAAGAAATAAAATCAGACGTCATCGTATTTGTTGACAATTGTTATGGTGAGTTTGTGGAAGAACTGGAGCCATGCCATGTCGGTGCTGATTTGATGGCAGGTTCGTTGATCAAGAATCCTGGTGGTGGAATTGCAAAGACTGGCGGTTACATTGTGGGCAAAACACAATATGTAGAGTCCTGTTCCTACCGGATGACTTCCCCAGGAATTGGTGCTGAAGCGGGGGCTTCCCTGTATTCTTTACAGGAAATGTACCAGGGCTTTTTCATGGCACCGCATATTGTCGCCCAGGCATTGAAGGGAGCTGTTTTCACGGCTGCGATGCTTGATCGCTTAGGAATGAATTCATCTCCCAAATGGGATGCGGAGCGTACTGATTTAATTCAAGCTGTCCAATTTGATGACCGAGACAAAATGGTTGCCTTTTGCCAGGCCATTCAGTATGCATCCCCAATCAATTCTCATGTAACTGCACATCCAGCCTACATGCCGGGTTATGAAGACGATGTCATCATGGCTGCTGGTACATTCATCCAGGGTGCAAGCATTGAATTGACTGCGGATGGACCAATCAGGCCGCCATATGTAGCATATGTACAGGGGGGATTGACCTATTCACATGTGAAGATGGCAGTTCTGATCGCGATTGATTCTTTGATTGAAAAAGGTTTAATCTTATTAAAATAGGTAAATATACAACAGGGCGCTTGCTAAATTGGTCCTGTTGTTTTTTTATGATTTTTCATGTTAGATAATCTAACATATGTTTGACAAGATACCTTACATTGAATATAATGAGATTATCTTAAGAGGAAGGAGGAGAAATCATAATGGGCGGAAGTGAAATTCGCCGGAATATGCCGCTTTTCAGCATCGGGATTGTCATGCAGCTGACAGATTTGACTGCCAGGCAAATCCGTTACTATGAAGAGCATGAATTGATTTCTCCGGCTAGAACCGAAGGAAACAAACGCCTCTTTTCCTTGAATGATATAGACAAACTCTTAGAAATCAAAGATTTGATTGACCAGGGTGTCAACATGGCAGGCATCAAGAAAATATTTAATGTAAAACAAGAAGCGCACTTGAGTGCTGCTGAGAAGAAACAAGCCGAAAAAACGAGACGGGATCTTTCCGATGCAGACTTAAGAAAATTGCTTCGCAAAGAACTGCTCCAGGCAGGCCGCTTCAACCGATCAACAGATCGAGGCGACATGTCGAGATTCTTTCACTAATGTACTATTGATAAAGTTTAAATTTTAGGAGGAAATTTAGGATGGCTAAGAAGTATACGAGAGAAGATATTATTCGTTTATCAAAAGAAGAAAATGTAAAATTCATTCGTTTGCAGTTCACTGACATTTTGGGAACAATCAAGAACGTTGAAATTCCGATCAGCCAGCTTGAAAAAGCACTTGATAATAAAATGATGTTCGACGGATCTTCAATTGAAGGCTTCGTTCGAATCGAAGAGTCTGATATGTACCTGATCCCTGATCTGGACACATGGGTTATTTTCCCTTGGACAGCAGAAAAGGGGAAAGTTGCCCGTTTGATCTGTGATATCAAAAATGCTGATGGCACACCATTCGCTGGCGACCCTCGCGGAAACCTGAAGCGTATCCTGAAGGAAATGGAAGAGCTTGGCTTCACGAACTTCAACCTTGGACCAGAACCGGAATTCTTCCTGTTCAAGCTTGATGCAAATGGCGAGCCAACACTTGAATTGAACGATAATGGAGGATACTTTGACCTGGCACCGACTGACCTTGGTGAAAACTGCCGCCGTGATATCGTGCTAGAGCTAGAGGAAATGGGCTTTGAAATCGAAGCATCACACCATGAGGTAGCTCCTGGACAGCATGAAATCGACTTCAAATATGCAGATGCACTAACTGCTTGTGACCAGATCCAAACATTCAAGCTTGTTGTAAAAACAATCGCACGTAAACATGGATTGCATGCGACATTCATGCCAAAACCATTGTTCGGTGTGAACGGATCAGGAATGCACTGCAATATGTCATTGTTCAGCAACGGCGAAAATTCATTCTATGATCCATCCGATGAAAGACTTGAACTAAGTGAAACAGCTTACCAGTTCATCGCAGGTACATTGAAGCACGCTGCTGGTTTTACAGCCGTAACAAACCCGACAGTCAACTCATATAAGCGCCTGGTTCCTGGCTATGAAGCACCTTGCTATGTAGCATGGTCCGCAAAGAACCGCTCACCACTGATCCGTATCCCTGCATCACGCGGATTGAGCACACGTGTCGAGGTTCGCAGTGTTGACCCGGCTGCTAACCCATACCTTGCTATGGCAGTATTGCTGGCTGCAGGACTTGACGGCATCAAGAAGAAGATGGCTCCTCCAGCATCAGTCGACCGCAACATCTACGTGATGAACAAAGAAGAGCGTGTAGAAGAAGGAATCGACGATCTGCCGGCAACACTTGCAGCTGCCCTTGACCAGCTGAAGAAAGATGAAGTAATCAGCGCAGCACTGGGCGACCATATCCTTGAACACTTCATTGAAGCAAAAGAGATTGAATGGGATATGTTCCGCACACAGGTTCACCCTTGGGAACGCGAACAGTATATGAGCATGTATTAATAGGATCTATATGGTCTCTTGATATTGATATCAAGAGACCTTTTTTATTTTATGGTTGTTTGAAAAGCAGAAATCAGATTCATTTAAAAGTGTAAGGTAACAAAATAATGTGGCATCTCCTAAGTTATTTTGTAAACACTCCCCTTTGATCTGTGAATTCTAGTCATTTAATTATTGAACACTACGTTGTTATCAAAAAATACTAAGTTTTTATCCATGAACATTACGTTGGTATCAATGAATACTGTGTTTTTATCGACGAACATTAATTTTTTTATCTATAAACACTACGTTTTTCCGCTCAATCACTACGAAAAGCTCTTTAATCACAACGAAATCCCCGCAAATCACTACTTTTTCCATCGGTTGGATAAAACTCACAATCAAAAATTAAAATTTTCAGAAAAATAATTGACTTTTTCCTATTTACACGTTATCTTTGTTTTAAAATATATAACACATTTATTGTGTTACGGTAATATAACGTTATATAAATAAAATTTTATGTAATGCAGGGGGCGGAATCTTGATTTTACATGAAATCGAAACGAAGAGCCGAGAGTTTATTGAGGAAATTCAGTTGCAAAGGCTTAAGTCAGTAGTGGAAAAAGTAGCTCAGAGAGTACCGTTCTACCAGAGGAAATTCGAAAAAGCTAATTTTTCTCCTGAAATGCTGAACAGTCTGAAAGATTTGGAAGCGCTTCCTTTTACCGAGAAACAGGATTTGCGTGACCACTATCCATTTGGATTGTTTGCTGTTTCCCAGAGTGAACTTGTGAGGGTGCATGCTTCATCTGGTACAAGCGGAAAGCCGACAGTTGTAGGCTATACCCAGAATGATCTTGATATGTGGGGAGAAATTGTCGCGAGGGCAATCGCTCTGGCTGGCGGTGAACCAGGGAAGTTCCTCCATAATGCCTATGGATACGGCCTATTTACCGGCGGGCTCGGGCTTCATTACGGAAGTGAAAAGCTGGGAATGGTGACAGTTCCGGTATCTGGTGGGAATACCCAGAGACAAATCATGCTGATTGAAGACTTTAAACCGGAAGTCATATGCGGAACTCCTTCATACATTCTGAACATCGCTGAGACGATGGAGGAAATGGGCAAGGACCCTCGTAACACATCACTGAAATATGGAATATTCGGTGCGGAACCCTGGTCAGAAGAAATGAGAAAAACGCTAGAAGAAAAGCTGGGAATCAAAGCATGTGATATTTACGGGCTTAGTGAAGTGATTGGGCCTGGTGTCGCGAATGAGTGTCATGAAGCACAGGCAGGGCTCCATGTCGCAGAAGATCATTTTTACGTAGAAGTCATCGACCCCCAAACATTAAAACCAGTACCTGATGGGGAAGAAGGAGAACTGGTCTTCACAAGCCTGACGAAGGAAGCATTTCCGGTGATCCGTTACCGGACAGGAGATATCGCGTCGCTGACGAGGGAGAAATGCAGCTGTGGCAGGACAACGGTGAGAATGTCGCGAGTAAAGGGCAGGATCGACGACATGCTGATCATCAATGGTGTCAATGTCTTCCCTTCACAAATCGAACATTGCATGTTGACAGTCCCGGAACTGGCTCCTCATTACCAGATTCAAATTTTACAGAAGCGGACATTAAAGGTTCTGGAACTGCATGTTGAGATGAATGAGGAATACTTTACCCTGATTGGTGAGGATCCGATTTCCGATATGGTTTATCAGCTCGAGCAAAGGATTCAATCGCTGCTTAAAAGCCAGTGCCTGATTTCGATGGAGGTGCGTGTCCACCGTCCAAAAACTATCCCTCGTTCTGAAGGGAAAGCAGTACGGATCATCGATAAAACAAAGGAAGCAATTGGAACGGAATCATAAGGAGGCAAAACAGCATGGAAAATACAATTTCCTTCGACCAGTTGACGGATGAGGAAAAATATCAGCATTTTATGAAGCGGATCGAAGCTGGAGAAAAAATCGAGGCGGATGACTGGATGCCGGAAGACTACCGGATGACGCTGATTAAGCTGATTTCAATGCATGGCATCAGTGAAATTATGGGGGCACTTCCTGAAAAGGAATGGGTACCTAAAGCTCCTTCATTAAAAAGAAAGCTTGGAATCATGGCAAAGGTCCAGGATGAAATGGGCCACGGGCAGCTGCTATTAAGAGTGGCAGAGGATTTGATGAAGCCTCTAGGAAAATCAAGGGAAAACATCATCGAAGATTTGCTGTCCGGTGACCTCAAGTTCCACAACGTGTTTCATATGGAAGCGAAGACCTGGGGGGACGCCGGATTGATCGGATGGCTTGTGGACGGAGCGGCAATCATCACCCAGACGAATATGCTTGATGCTTCTTATGGTCCATATGCAAGAGCATTGAAACGCATATGTGCAGAGGAAGTTTTCCACGCCCAGCATGGAGAGGCGATCATCATGGCGCTCGCTGAAGGAACAGATGAGCAAAAAGCGATGATCCAGGATTCGATTGACCGATGGTGGGAAGCGCTGTTAATGTTCTTTGGACCCGGGGATGCATCGACAACAGGAGCTTCAAAACAGGATACGACGATTAAATACAGGATCAGAACCAAAACAAATGAAGACCTGCGCCAGGATTTTTTCACAAAGTATATCCCGAGGGTCCTTTCGCTTGGCCTGAAGCTTCCAGATGAAACCATGCATTTTGACCAGGAGTCGGGCATGTGGCAATACAAGCAGCCGGATTGGAGCAAGTTCAAGCAAATCATCAAGAACAATGGGCCAAAATCTAAGGAGCGTCTTAGATTAAGGGAGATTTCCTACAGCAACAATAAATGGGTAATCGATGCGTTAAGCGCTCAAGCATAAAACAGATGGGGCAGATCCAACTGCCCTCTGACTTCAAGGGAAAGGGGATGAATTCATGTCTGGGAAAGGATTTTACCAGGAGTTTGAGGTATTCAGCAAGCGGACGGATACATCGCCGATGCAATATCAATTCTCATTGCTCGCTCCGAACCATGAGCTGGCGCTCGTGATGGCACAGGAAAACTTTATGCGCCGCGAACCAGTTGCCGATATTTGGGTGGTTAAACGGGATGATGTAAGGAAGATGTCGCTCGAAGAACGGCAAACATTGCAAAGGCTTGATAATAAGGACTACCGCAATACGAAAGGCTATGGCTATTTGAAAAAGAAATGGCGCCATTATGAGCAGGAGATGCTTGATGAAAAAGAAATTCTGTCGTGGGGAGGGAAACAGGGGACATGAAATATGCACTTGAAGATGCACTGGAAAATAAAGCTTACTGCGATGCTGTTCATAAACTCCTGTTCCAGCTGGCCGATGACGATTTCATCATTGCCTATCGTGGCTCGGAGTGGCTGGGCCTCGCACCACATATTGAGGAGGATGTCGCGTTTTCATCCATCAGCCAGGATACGATGGGGCACGCCGCGATGTTCTATCAGCTTCTAAGTGATTTGGGAGCGGGTGACCCTGACAGGCTTGCGCATGCAAGGCCGGCAGCTGAACGAAAGAATGCTGTCCTGTTGGAAAAGGTGAATGGTCCTGGAACCTATCTGACGGAACCTCACTATGACTGGGCATTTGCGGTCGTCAGGAACTTTTTTTACGCACAGGCCAAGAAAGTGAAGATTGAATCATTGAAGAATTCTTCGTACCAGCCACTGGCCGAGGCAGCTGTCAAAATCAATATGGAGCTGTACTATCATTTATTGCACTGGAAGACCTGGTTTTCGCAGCTTATCAGTGCAGGTGGGGAAGCAAGATTAAGAATGGAAGCTGCAATTGAAGCGGTGTTTGAAGAGCTTGATGGCTTGTTTTCGTTCGGAGCCAAAGGTGAAGAGTTTGAGGAACATAGCTTAATAGATTCTGAGGCAGCACTTAAGACTAAGTGGGTCCAAATGATGACGCCAATGTTCGATTCACTGAACCTTGGCATTCCGGAGAAATTCGGGATGAAGAGCGGAAATGGGCGAAATGGCGAACATACAGCAGATTTAGAGACAGCTCTTGATACATTGGGTGAGGTTTATAACTTTGATCCGGCAGCAAGCTGGTGATGAAAGATGCTGAGAGATAAAGTTTACGATGCACTGCAAACTGTTAGGGATCCTGAAATCGATAGTGTTTCGATTCTCGAGCTTGGTATGGTAGAAGAGCTTCAAGTCCTGCCGTACGGTGTCTTGATCAAGCTTTTGCCGACATTCATGGGGTGTCCGGCGCTTGATATCATTAAAAACAATGTTGTCAAAGCAGTTTCCGCGATTGAGGGAGTCGAAAAGGTAGAGGTGGAATTCATTTTCCATCCGCCCTGGACCTCTGATCGGGTTAGTGAAGCTGGCAGGGAAAAGCTCAAGGAATTCGGCATCGCTCCGCCGCCGAGGCATATTGCTGAGACAGGCGAGTGGCAGGCGGACTGCCCATATTGCGGGTCGACTTATACAACAATGGATAACCTTTTTGGTCCGACAGCATGCCGCAGTATACTCTACTGCAAGTCTTGTAAAAACCCATTTGAGGCAATGAAACCGGTATCAACATTGATGTGACTTAAAATGTCAGATCAATTGATTAATAGCTTCAAGTATCTGCGCATAAATTCACTTTGGTATTAAAACATTTATTTTACAAAAGGAGAGATTATTAATGGTAAAACTAATCGCGATTTATAAGCATCCACAGGACAAAGAGGCATTCGACAAGCATTATTTCGAAACGCATGCACCAATGACTGCTAAAATTCCTGGCCTCCGCAAAATGGACGTAACCCGCATCGTCGGCAGCCCAATGGGTGGGGAAGGCAAATATTATTTGATGTGCGAAATGTATTATGACGATCATGAAGCGCTGAAGGCTGGCATGAAATCAGCGGAAGGAAAGGCGTCCGGCAAGGATGTCATGAGCTTTGCAGGTGATCTGGTCACGATGATGATCGGTGAAGAAGTGAATGAATAAAAACTATGAACTGATTGAAACGTCTGTCAAAGGGGAAGTTGGCCTGATTGTGCTTAACCGCCCAAAAGTTCTTAATGCCCTGAACAGGCAAATGGTTTCAGAGGTTCTTTCCGCGATGGAAGCTTACGATAATGAACCAAAAGTTAAAGTCATCGTCCTCGCAGGAAAAGGAAGGGCGTTTGCAGCTGGTGCGGATATCGAAGAAATGGTGGATGCCGATGCCATCAGCATGGAAACATTAAACCAGTTCACCGACTGGGATCGATTAGCCTGGATTAAGAAGCCGGTCATCGGTGCTGTCCACGGATTCGCGCTTGGCGGTGCGTTTGAACTGGCACTCTGCTGCGATATGCTGTTTGCTGCTGAGAATGCAGAGTTCGGATTCCCTGAAGTCAACCTGGGTGTCATGCCTGGTGCCGGGGGAACACAGCGCCTGACCAAGCTAGTCGGCAAAACGAAAGCAATGGAATGGATTCTCAGCGGCAAGCGGATAACTGCAAAAGAAGCTCTTCATTTCGGAATCATCAATTCGACCTTTGCAGAGGAAGTATTGATGGAGGAAACGCTGAAATTTGCGGATACAATCGCAAATCAGGCACCAATCGCCGTCAGGCTGATCAAGGAATCAGTACTGAAGGCAGTGGACTATTCTCTGTACGAAGGCATGCAATATGAGCGCAAGAATTTCTATATGCTTTTTGCCACTGAAGACCAGAAGGAAGGCATGAAGGCTTTCAAGGAAAAGCGGAAGCCGGAATTCAAGGGAAGATAAGGGGGTACATAGCTGTGTTCGAAACCGTTTTGTATGAAGTGCGGAACAAGGTAGCCTACATCACCCTGAACCGTCCTGATAAATTGAATGCCTTCACAGAGCAGCTGAACAGGGAGATCCAGTCGGCAATCAGGACTGCATCAAGGGACAAAGAAGTCCGTGCCCTGGTCATCACTGGTGCAGGCAGGGCATTCTGTTCGGGGGAGGATTTGGCTGGCGTGTCTGATGACATGGATCACGGGGAAGTGCTTCGAAAAAGATATAACCCAATGCTTCTTGAATTGGACCGCTGTGAAAAACCGGTGATTGCCGCTGTCAATGGTGTAGCGGCCGGTGCCGGCATGAGCCTTGCACTTGCCTGCGATTTCCGGATCGCTTCGGAAAAAGCCAGTTTTGTAGAAGCATTTATCCATGTTGGCCTCGTGCCTGATGCAGGAAACCTTTATTACCTGCCTCGTCTGATCGGTCATGCAAAAGCAATGGAACTGGCTGTTTTTGGTGAGAAGGTTCCTGCTGAAAAGGCAAAGGATCTAGGACTGATAACAGAAGTCTACTCATTGGATAACTGGAATGAAAATGTCGCGGCATTCGCAGAAAGGCTTGCCGGTATGCCAACGAAGGCAATCGGCCTGATCAAAAGAAATCTGAAAGCCAGCTGGCATTCAAGCTTTGAAGAGTATCTTGAACGAGATGCCCAGAGCCAGCGGATTGCCGGACAGACAGCTGACCATAAGGAAGGCGTCCAGGCGTTCATGGAAAAAAGAAAACCTGTTTTCAAAGGTGAATAAACGATCAATCCACTAAAAGGAGATGTTACGCGTGACGACAGTAAAAGAACAAAAATTCGAACCAATGGCGGTAAAACGAGAGACATATCAGCTGATTATCAATGGAGGTCGCCAGGACAGCGCGAATGGCGAAACATATAAGGTATATAATCCTGCTACTGGCGAAGAAATCGCCACCGTTGCCAAAGCTTCTAAAGAGGATGCGGAGCTTGCTGTCCAGGCAGCACGAAACGCATTCGATTTCGGGAAATGGCGCCATTTCCCTGTCAACAAACGTTCACGGACTCTTAATAAAATCGCATCCATTATGCGCTCCCGTTTTAATGAATTAGTAGAATTGGAGATTCTTGATACTGGTAAATCTCTTGCTGCCGCACAGGGACAGGTGATGCAGGCTATTGAAGATTTCGAGTTTTACGCAGGTGCGATCGTCAGCCACCGCGGTGCTGTCAACAGCATGCCTGGTGCATTCCAGAATATCACTGAAAAAGAGCCGGTTGGTGTATGTGCCCAGATCATTCCTTGGAATTATCCTTTGATGATGGCGGCATGGAAGGTTGCTCCGGCTATTGCTGTCGGCTGCTCCGTGATCATTAAACCAGCTTCCCTGACACCTTTGACCGCCATCGTCCTTGGTGAAATCTGCATCGAAGCTGGTGTTCCGGAAGGAGTAGTGAACGTCATCCCAGGTTCCGGCTCTGTCGTCGGAAACTATCTCGTCGAACACGATAAAGTCGACAAAGTTGCATTCACGGGCTCAACGCCTATCGGCAAGGATATCATGGCAAGAGCTTCCCAGACTCTTAAGCGCGTAACACTTGAGCTAGGCGGAAAATCACCAAGCATTGTTTTTAACGATGCTGACATTGATGCTGCAGTAGATGGATCCCTGTTTGGAATCTTCTATAATACTGGCCAATCATGTGAAGCCCGTTCACGCTTATACGTCCATGAAGATGTATACGATGAATTCATCGAGAAATTCGTGGCAAAAACAAAGCAGCTAAAGCTTGGTAATCCTTTCGATAAAGAAACACATGTCGGAGCTGTCATCAGTGAAGACCAGTTGAATGTAATCGATGGATATGTGAAATCAGCTATTGAAGACGGTGCTGAAGTTTTGACTGGAGGAAAGGCTGCCAATCTGGAAGGCTTTGAAAATGGCTATTGGTATGAGCCTACCATCATTGCTGAAACAAACCACAGCATGAAAGCTGTTAAAGAAGAAATCTTCGGACCGGTTGTAGTCGTCATGAAGTTCAAGGACGAAAAAGAAGCAGTCAAACTGGCCAACGACAGTGAATATGGCCTTGGTTCTGCAATCTGGACAAAGGATTACGGCAGAGCGACCAGGATTTCCAAGCAGATCCAGGCAGGAATCGTGATGGTCAACTGCCCATTCTCAGCATTCCCAGGCACGCCATTCGGAGGCTACAAGCAATCTGGTTTCGGCCGCGAACTTTGCATTGAAACACTTGATTTATATACAGAAACAAAGAGTATCGTCTCTTACTACGGCAGCCGCCCGCTAAACCCGTTTAACGTATAAAAAATGAGGCGAGCACTCCTCGATTCGGGTGCTCGCCTTTCAGTTTTTTATAAAGGCTCTTTTTTCAAACTTTGTTGCTATTGCTTGCAAAATAAGGTTGAAATGACCAAACTTTCTTCAGAAATTAAAGCTGATTATGAGAAAAGAGCTTGCAGACTTGGTACCGACATATAAATTAGCAATGGTCGCGTTAAAATAGGCTTTAGGATTTTAACAACTTTCTAACGAAAACAGCCTTTATTAAGGAGGATATATAATGAGAAAACTCGTCATAATCGGTTCAGGTGTAATGGGCCGAGGCATAGCCTACGTCAGCTGCCTGGGCGGATTTGAAACAGTATTGATCGATGTTGATGAAAAACAACTGTACAAGGCTGAACAGGAAATCAACAGCATCTTTGAAAAGGGGATTTCCCGCGGTAAAATCAGCTCAGACGATGCAGAATCTGCAAAATCCAGATTATCTTATTCCAACTTTCTCGCTGAGAACGTGAAGGATGCAGATCTAATAATCGAAGCTGTCCCGGAAAAAATCGATATCAAAAAGACGATTTTTGAAGTAATTGACCAGCATGCACCGTCAGACTGCCTGTTTGCATCCAACACATCGACAATGAGCCCTACGGAAATCGCCTCTTTTACGAAGCGTCCTGAGAAGGTCATTGCGATGCATTTCTTTAACCCGGTCCATAAAATGCCACTAGTTGAAATCATCCGCGGTCTGGAAACGAGCGATGAGACAGCAGAGGCAATCCAGCAGGCCGCCATCCAAATGGGCAAGGAAACGGTTATTGTCAATGAATTCCCCGGTTTCGTGACTAGCCGAATCAGCGCGCTCGTCGGGAACGAAGCATTTTATATGCTGCAGGAAGGATTGGGCACGCCAGAGGATATCGATAAGGCGATCAAGCTAGGACTGAATTATCCAATGGGACCATTTGAATTGGGCGATCTTGTAGGTCTGGATACACGCCTGAATAATTTAAAATACCTTCATGAGAAACTCGGTGAAAAATACCGTCCAGCACCACTGCTTGAGCAATATGTCAAAGCAGGCCGTCTAGGCAGGAAGACTGGGCGCGGTGTATATGACTACCGAGAATCAGTGACGGCAAAATAGAGGAGGATCAGGATGAGAGAAGTTGTGATTGTAGATGCAGTCAGGACTCCGATTGGAAGATACAACGGCAGTCTCCGTCATATCCGCCCTGATGATTTAGGTGCGATTGTCATCAAGGCATTGGTTGAGCGTAATCCAGCCGTGCCTGCCGCTGGAATCGAAGAAGTTGTATTGGGCAATGCCAACCAGGCTGGTGAGGATAACCGGAATATCGCGAGGATGTCAGGTCTGTTGGCCGGTCTGCCGGTGGAGGTTGCCGGGACAACGATCAACCGTTTATGCGGTTCAGGACTGGATGCGGTCAACTATGCAGCAAGGGCGATCCTGGCCGGAGAAGGCGATATCTTCATTGCCGGGGGAACGGAAAGCATGACCAGGGCCCCGCTTGTGATGGCAAAGCCTGAAAAAGAGTTTCCGCGCGGCAATATGGAGATGTTTGATACAACGATTGGCTGGCGTTTCATCAACAGCAAGCTAAAGGAGATGTACGGAACTGACAGCATGCCGGAGACTGCAGAAAATGTTGCTAAAAAATATAGCATCTCACGTGAAGCCCAGGACGAATTTGCAGCAGAAAGCCAGCTTCGCGCCCAAAAAGCGATGGAGGCAGGGAAGTTTGAAAATGAAATTGTTCCTGTTGTGTATGAAGATAAAAAAGGCAATAAAACGGTAATTGACACAGACGAACATCCGAGACCAGGCACGACAATCGAGAAACTGTCCAAGCTGAAGCCATTGTTCAAGGATGGTACTGTTACAGCGGGGAATGCATCTGGAGTGAATGATGGCGCGTCTGCACTGCTGCTAATGAGCCGTGAGAAGGCGGAAGAGCTGGGGCTGAAGCCGCTGGCCAAATATGTTGTGTCCGCAACTGCAGGCCTTGAGCCTTCGATCATGGGAATGGGGCCGGTCTATGCTGTCCAGAAAGCATTAAAGCGTGCGAAATTGTCTGTTGACGAAATGGATCTGATCGAACTGAACGAAGCATTCGCTGCCCAATCCCTCGGCTGCATCCAAGAGCTGGGGTTGGACCAGTCTAAGGTCAATGTCAACGGCGGAGCAATTGCGTTTGGCCATCCGCTTGGGGCAAGCGGTGCCCGAATTTTAACGACCCTTTTATATGAAATGAAAAAACGGGATTCCAAGTACGGACTTGCGACGATGTGTGTTGGCGTTGGCCAGGGAATCGCGACAATTATCGAGAATATAGGAGAGAAATAAATGAACAACATCAAATTCCAGAAAGAAAAGCACATCGCATATGTCACGATCGACCGCCCGGATTCATTGAATTGCTTCAATTATGAAACGTTGGTGGAGCTTGGGGACCTGATTGACAGACTCCATACGGATTCGGATGTAAGAGTGGTCATTTTTACAGGCGCTGGAGAGAAAGCATTCAGTGCCGGGGCGGATTTAAAGGAAAGAAAGCATCTGACCGAGGAAGAAGTGCGCCGCAATGTGAAAAAAATCCGTGATGTCTTCAGCGCTGTTGCAGAGCTGCCCCAGCCAACGATTGCCGCTGTTAACGGATTTGCATTTGGCGGAGGATTCGAATTGATGCTCGCCTGTGATTTTAAAATTGCCGCAGATAGCGCCTTAATGGGAATGACAGAGGTGAGCTGGGGGATCATTCCAGGTGCAGGCGGTACACAGCGTCTGTCAAGGCTGATTGGAGAGATGAAGGCGAAGGAATTGATTTTAACAGCAAGGAAAATCTCAGCTGAGACCGCTTATGAGCTGGGAATTCTCACTGCCGTTACCTCTAAAGAGGAAGTCATGATTGCCTGCAAGGAATTAGCCGAGGAAATTCTGCAGAACGCACCAATTGCGGTAAGGCAAGCGAAGTATGCGATCCAGCATGGAAGCAGTACTGACCTGCAGACGGGTCTCGCCATCGAATCGAAGGCGTATGAGGTAACAATACCGACAAAAGACCGTGTAGAAGCATTGAACGCATTCAGTGAAAAACGAAAGCCAGTTTTCACTGCGCAATAACCCATAGGGAGAAATCCCTGTGGTTTTTTCACATTTAAGCGCATTATTTTTGCAAAATAGTGATTATACTGTAAAATGTTTTATAACGGTTTTATAACGACTATTAAAAATGAATGAGGATGACAGAAAATTTGAATACACGATCAATGATTTTCACCCTGTATGGAGACTATATTTCCCACTATGGCAGCAAGATTTGGATCGGCAGTTTGATAAGGTTGCTAAATGAATTTGGACACAATGACCAGTCGGTGAGGGCTGCAATTTCCCGCATGAATAAGCAGGGGTGGGTGCAGGCTGAGAAAATCGGGAACAAAAGTTATTACTCGCTGACACCGCGCGGCCAGAAAAGAATCGATGAAGCAGGTAAGCGTATTTTCAAATTGAAGCCAGAAGAATGGGACGGCAAATGGAGAATCCTTATGTATACGATTCCCGAGGAAATCCGCAACGTCCGGGACGAGCTGCGCAAGGAACTGATCTGGAGCGGCTTTGGTTCGATGTCGAACAGCTTCTGGATCTCGGCCAACAATCTTGAAAGACAGGTCAAGGACTTAATTGAGAAATACGAAATAGAACAATATGTTGATTTCTTCGTTGCCGAGTATAAAGGCCCCCATGAAAACCAGCGACTGGTGGAAAAGAGCTGGGACCTTGTTGAAATAAACGCAAAGTACCAGGAATTTATCAGTGAATACAGCCAAAAATACATCATCGATAAAAACAAGATTCAAAAAGGCAGCATGACCGACGCTGAATGCTTCGTTGAACGGACCAAGCTGGTCCATGAATACAGGAAATTCCTCTTCTTTGACCCAGGACTCCCTGAAGAACTTCTGCCGGAAAAATGGCTCGGCAGCCATGCAGCAGCTTTATTCAGTGAATACTATAAAGAACTCGCAGAACCAGCATCCCGCTTCTTTGAATCTGTTTTTAAAGATGGCAATGAAATCAAGCATAAAGACGTTGACTACAATGTTATGGACCACCCGTATATCTTAGAGTAGCATCAAGCCATCCTCGATCCGTCCTGGATGGCTTTCTTTTAGTCTCCGAGTTCGGACAGGTTTAGGGCAAGAAGGAGAAAAGCTGTCCGAAGTAGCTTCATGTTCGGTCAGGTTTAATGGAAGAAGGAGAAAAGCTGTCCGAAGTAGCTTCATGTTCGGACAGGTTTCAGGAGAAAAAGCGAAAAGCTGTCCGAAGTAGCACGGAGTTCGTACAGGTTTAGGGGTAGAAAGAGAAAAGCTGTCCGAAGTTGCCCGTGGTTCGGACAGGTTTAGTGGAAGAAGGAGAAAAGCTGTCCGAAGTAGTCGCGTGTTCGGTCAGGTTTAATGGAAGAAGGAGAAAAGCTGTCCGAAGTAGCTACAGGTTCGGACAGGTTTAGTGGATGAAGGAGAAAAGCTGTCCGAAGTAGCTACAGGTTCGGACAGGTTTAGTGGATGAAGGAGAAAAGCTGTCCGAAGTAGTTTCAGGTTCGGACAGGTTTAGTGGATGAAGGAGAAAAGCTGTCCGAAGTAGCTTCGAGTTCGGACAGGTTTAAAGGAAGAAGGAGAAAAGCTGTCCGAAGTAGTTTCAAGTTCGGACAGGTTTAGTGGATGAAGGAGAAAAGCTGTCCGAAGTATACCTGAGTTCGGACAGGTTTAGGGGAAGAAGGAGAAAAGCTGTCCGAAGTAGCTACAGGTTCGGACAGGGTTAGGGGAAGAAGGAGAAAAGCTGTCCGAAGTAGCTACAGGTTCGGACAGGTTTAGGGGAAGAAGGAGAAAAGCTGTCCGAAGTAGCGCCGAGTTAGGACAGGTTTAGGGGAAGAAGGAGAAAAGCTGTCCGAAGCAGCTACAGGTTCGGACAGGTTTCAGGAGAAAAAGCGAAAAGCTGTCCGAAGTAGCCCGGAGTTCGGACAGCTTTAGGGGTAGAAAGAGAAAAGCTGTCCGAAGTAGCCCGTGGTTCGGACAGGTTTAGAGGAAGACGAAGAAAAGCTGTCCAAAGTAGCTTCAGGTTCGGACAGGTTTAAGGGAAGAAGGAGAAAAGCTGTCCGAAGTAGCGCGGAGTTCGGACAGGTTTCAGGAGGAAAAGCAAAAAGCTGTCCGAAGTAGCTTCAGGTTCGTACAAAGCTTCAACAAACCCAGCAGGAGAATGCCCGAAGCAACTATCGATTTCCACTAGAAGAAAACGTAACTGGTTTTCTACAAATAGAATCTAGGAGAATGAACATGAAAATAAGAGACAGAGGCTTTGTAATTGGCAGGATGTCCCCTGCAGCCAACAATTGTATAACCGATGTTCCTGGAGTAATGGTGGGCCATGTGACACTGGATGAACCACTGGATGATAAAGGTGAGGAGTATGCCTGTACCGGTGTGACGGCGATTCTGCCGCACGGCGGAAATTTGTTCAGAGAGAAAGTTACGGCTGCCAGCTATGTCCTTAACGGTTTTGGCAAAACGACGGGGCTTGTCCAGCTAAATGAACTTGGAACAATCGAGTCGCCCGTAATGCTGACGAATACGTTTGCGGTACCGGCAGTCACTCAGGGTACTCTGGAATACATGCTTGCTGAAAATGAAGAGATTGGCGAGACGACCGGTACGATTAATATTGTGGTGGGTGAATGTAATGACAGCTATTTAAACTCGATCCGCCTTTTTCCGGTAAAATCTCACCATGCAATACAAGCAATAAAGAAGGCTTCACCGACTCCTGCCGCAGAAGGTGCCGTTGGAGCGGGGAAAGGGATGGTTTGCTTCGGTCATAAAGGCGGAATAGGAACGGCGTCAAGGGTGATTGATCATACCGGTGCTTATACGGTTGGCTGCCTGGTGCTAAGTAATTTTGGCAAAAAAGAAGAGTTCATGGCAGGAAAGTATGGTATTGAGGCAATAAAAACAGGATTATCCGAAACAGCAGATGGTTCCATCATCATCATCCTGGCAACCAATGCCCCGTTAAGTGACCGCCAGCTGCTGCGGCTGGCAAAAAGATGCGGAATTGGTCTTGGCCGGACCGGAAGTCATTTTAGCCATGGAAGCGGGGATATTGTCATTGCTTTTTCAACTGCCAACAAAACCACGCATCATTCAGAAGAATTTCTTTGCACAAGCAGCCAGATTAGGGATGACCATCATTTCATGAACGAGCTTTTCACGGCTGCAGCTGAAGCAACCGAGGAAGCCATCCTGAACTCACTCTCGCAGGCTGAATCCACCAAAGGGAGAAAAGGGAGAGTAGTTGAGGCGTATCCTTTTTTGTAGGAAATTTATAAAGAAATATGATAAGTTTAAAAAAACAAAACTTGGAGGAGAGATACATATGCAAGACAAAGAGGCTTTGAAGCAGGAGATTCTCGATGCTTTCAATTTCAGGCATGCCACAAAGCAATTTGATCCAGCCAAAAAGATTCCAGAGGAAGACTTCCGGTTTATCCTCGAGACTGGACAATTATCTCCAAGTTCTTTTGGATTTGAGCCATGGCGATTTCTTGTTGTTCAGAGTGAAGAGTTGCGTGAAAAAGTTAAAAATACCGCTTGGGGAGCGTTTGGCAAGCTTCCGGAGGCAAGCCATTTTGTGATTATCCTTGCGAGGACGAAAGTTGATACAAAATATAACTCAGAATACCTGCAGGATCATTTCAGAAATAAGAAAAAGATGCCTGAGGAATTCATGGCCAATTACCTGAAGCGAATCGAGGAATTCCAAAAGTCTGATTTTAAATTGCTTGATGGTGATCGTCCGCTTTTTGATTGGGCATGCAGGCAAACTTATATTGCCCTGGCCAATATGATGACAGCAGCGGCGCAAATTGGCATTGATTCCTGTCCAATTGAAGGTTTTAATTTTGAAAAAATGAACAAGCTGCTGGAACAAGAAGGGTTGCTTGAAGATGGTCACTTTGGCATTTCGGTTATGTGTGCGTTTGGTTATCGTGTGAATGAGCCAAAGCCGAAAACGAGAAGACCACTGGATGATATCGTTAAGTGGGTTTAATATGAAAACGAAAGCCTGGCCAATGCCAGGCTTTTTCCAATTACTTTGATTCTTTAAGTGTTTCACGGTACTCCTTGCCCTTATGGACATATGTTTCGATGGAAAGCTGAATCAGTTCCAAATCTTTTTCGCCGATTTCCCGAACTACTTTACCAGGTGCACCCACTACCAGAGAGCGTGGCGGAATCTTCTTCCCGGCAGGGATCAAGGTGTTGGCCCCGATGATGCATTCCTCTCCGATTTCCGCTCCATCAAGGATCGTGGATCCCATTCCGATAATACATCTTTTCCTGATGGTACAGCCATGAAGGATTGCATTATGGCCAACAGTCACCTCGTCTTCTATGACAAGTGGCGAGCCTTCATACAGATGGCAGGTTACATTGTCCTGGATACTGCAGCTTTCGCCTATTGTAATCGTATCTTCATCTCCCCGCAAAACGGCATTGAACCAGACGCTCGAATTTTTTCCAATCTTGACGTCTCCGATAATATAGCTTCCCGGTGCCTTGAATACCGTTTCATGAACTGCCGGCTTTTTCTCTAAATAAGATAAAATCACGATAGCCACTCCTTTTCTTAATTGTCTTAATTTTAAAATTAGTATAACATTAATAATACGAAGGGGGAATTTTTGTGAATGGAATCACTTCTGTTCTGGGCATAAAATATCCAATCATCCAGGGTGGAATGGGGAACATCAGCAATGCAATTTTGACAGCGGCCGTTTCAGAGGCTGGAGGATTAGGAACCATTGGAGCCGGTACAATGGCTGCTGAAGAAGTGGAACATATTATTATGGAAACCAATAAAAGGACCAAAAAGCCTTTTGCGGTGAATATTGCTTTAAGTGTTTCACCCAATGTGGTGGATATCCTCAAGCTGGCAGTCAAACAAGGGGTGAAGGTCGTCACTTTATCAGCAGGCAATCCTGCGCCTTTCATTCCCAAGCTGAAAGAAGCTGGAATCAAAGTCATAACCGTTGTTGCATCTGTTAAACAGGCGAAAAAAGCAGAAGCTGCAGGAGCAGATGTTTTAGTGGCAGAAGGATTTGAGGCTGCTGGGATCAACTCGAATCTCGAAACTACAACTTTGGCGCTCATTCCGCAGATTATCGCCCAGGTAAACATTCCTGTTGTAGCAGCTGGCGGTATTGGGGATGGAAAAGGGCTGGCGGCCATGCTGGCACTGGGAGCAAGCGGTGTACAAATGGGGACCCGTTTTATCGCTACTGAGGAAGCTCCATTTCATGAAGTTTATAAACAAAAGCTATTGCAGGCAAACGATCATGAAACAGTTATCGTTGGCAGGTCTGTTGGAAAAATAAGAAGACTGCTGAATACATCTTATGCAGGAAAATTGCTGGAAGCGGAAAAACAGGGAATCACACCCGATGAGTTTGCAGAACTGACGACAGAGGACATACATAAAAAAGGCGCACTGGAAGGAAACGAAGAAACCGGTTTCATGAATGGCGGCCAGGTTTCAGGTTTGATTACTGACATTCCAACCGTACAGGAATTGGTTGAGCGGATGGTAATGGAAGCAAAAGAACGATTGAAGATCGCAGAGGCTTTATTATAATTCTAAGAGGCATGCTTCTAAAAGGAGGCATGCTTTTTCTTATAATAAAGGCTCCGTAAAATCCAATGTAATTTTTACACCTGTTGATTGTAGTGGAAGGCGCGCAGACTCCTGCGGGCCCAGCTAGTCAGATGAGACCTAGGTGAAATGATTCACGTGAGGAATCATTTGCACCCCCCAGGAGTGAAGCGACGAGGAGGCTCAGCGCCAGCCCCAAGGAAGAATTGCTTATGAAAAAGACGGCAGTTGGTCTTTTCTATATTCTTCCAGCGGAAAGCGAAGTGCCTGGAACGAAAATCAACAGTTTAATTTAAGGAGCCTAAAGAAAAATTTAAATTAATCAGAAAAAATAATAAATACGTCTTTACTTTTATGCATAAAAGCGGTAAAGTAACCGAAAGAACTTTATTATACTTGGAGAATATTTAGCTCCTAATCAAGAGGGTGGAAAAAAAGTAAAGCGAAATCTCAACATACTAAATTTTCGGAATATTATTGACACTATAATGGGCTGGTGTTAATATAACGTTATATTTACGGTGTCTATAGTAAATATCATACTTTTTGGAATCGCTTTCAAAAAGTTCCAAGTCAAATTAAAAATGGTGCGTTCCGGCTGTCTAAAAGTATTAAACATACATAAATCAAAGCCGGTTTATAAAAAAATCAAGGGGGATTAACATGAAAAAATCAGTAAAAGCTATTTCTCTTGTACTAGCCAGTGCTTTGCTATTGGCTGGCTGTGGAGGAAAAGAATCATCAAATGGTTCAGCAGAAAAAGATCAATACAAAATCGGTTTGACCCAATTCGCGGAGCATCCATCACTAGATGCGGCGACAGAAGGCTTTAAAAAGGCCCTCGAGGAAAAAGGCTTTAAGGAAGGTGAAAATGTAACATATGACTTCCAGAACGCACAAGCTGACATGAACAATACAGCAACGATTGCCAACAACTTTGTCGGCGACAAGGTTGATCTGATCTTTGCTAACGCAACTCCGAGCGCTGTAGCAGCACTTAATGCAACAAAGGATATACCAATCATTTTTACATCTGTGACAGATCCTGTGGGAGCGGGACTTGTAGAAGCATTCGACAAGCCTGGCGACAATATCACTGGTACGACTGATAACCATCCAGATGCGACGAAAAAAACCATCGACTTCATGACAAATGAAATCGGAGCCAAGAAAATCGGTGTGATCTACAATGCTGGTGAACAGAACTCCGAAGTTCAGCTGAAGGAAGTGAAGAAGCTTGCAGAAGCAAATGGAGCGAAAGTAGTGGAAGCTTCCATTTCAACATCTGCCGAAGTCAAGCAGGCAGCTGAGTCTCTCGTAGGCCGTGTTGATGCGATCTACGTGCCAACGGACAACACTGTCGTATCTGCACTTGAATCAGTAATCTCTGTAGCAAACGGAAAGAAGATCCCATTGTTTGTTGGGGAACTTGATTCAATGAAACGCGGTGCAGTAGCAGCCAGCGGTTTCAACTACTATGACATCGGCTACCAATCAGGTCTAATGGCAGCAAAAATTTTATCAGGCGACAAGAAAGCATCTGAAATCCCTGTAGAACTTCCAGAATCTCTGACACTGACAATCAATAAAAAAGCTGCAGAAGCACAAGGTGTTGAGGTCAAGGAAGAATGGGGAGACAACGCTGAGTTTTACGAAGAATAAGAGGAAGGATGATTCAACTTGTTTACTTCAATATTTGGAGCATTTGAGTCAGGCATTATTTATGCAATCATGGCTCTGGGCGTATACTTATCCTTTCGGGTTTTGGATTTTCCGGATTTGACGGTCGACGGCAGCTTCGTAACTGGAGCTGCGGTTGCCGCGATTATGATCGTGAATGGCGCAAATCCATTTGCCGCGACAATGGTGGCACTTGTTGCGGGATTCATTGCAGGGTGCCTGACCGGTGTGATTCATACTGTCGGTAAAGTGAATGCTTTATTATCAGGGATCCTGATGATGATTGCCTTATATTCTATCAATCTGAGGATTATGGGCAAGTCGAATGTGCCGCTATTGAACACCGATACTGCAATGACCTCTGTGAGGGACTTTTTTGAGAAAACAGGAATCGATGGCTTCTTTAATAGCATGCTGACAGCTGTAGGACTGGGAGATAGCCTCCCGCGTACATGGGGAATTCTGATGTTCATGATTTTTGTGACCTTTGCGATCAAGTTCCTGACAGACGCATTCCTTAAAACCGAAATCGGACTTGCAATCAGGGCAACAGGTGACAATAAAAGAATGATCCGCAGTTTTTCTTCCAATACCAATCTGATGATCATCCTCGGCCTGGGACTTTCGAATGCGATGGTAGCATTTTCTGGTGCACTCATTGCCCAGCAGGGTGGATTCGCGGACGTAGGCATGGGAATCGGGATGATCATCATCGGGCTTGCTTCCGTCATTATTGGTGAAGCGCTGTTCGGAACAAAATCAATTGCCAGGACAACATTCGCTGTTATTGGCGGTTCGATTATATACCGTATCGTGGTTACACTGGCCCTAAGGGTAGAGTTCCTTGAACCAGGTGACATGAAACTGATTACAGCAGTGATTGTCATCCTTGCTCTGACTGCTCCGAAGATGATTGAAAGCTACAAAGAGAAAAATAGGAAGGTCAAAAGACAGCTTGAGAACATGAAGATGGTAGCTGTTCCTTCTGAAGGAAAGGGTGAGGCTGGTGCTGCACTTAAATCAGATTCATAGAGTATTCAACGAAGGCACTCCAGATGAGAAGATAGCCCTGGATAATATCAATCTCACATTGAAAAAAGGTGATTTCGTTACCGTCATCGGCAGTAACGGTGCCGGGAAGTCTACCTTGATGAACATCATTTCGGGGGTGATGATTCCTGACCATGGAAAAGTGGAATTGGATGGGAAGGATGTTACCTATATGTCTGAGTACAACCGGTCCAAAATGATCGGGCGTGTCTTCCAGGATCCAATGGCCGGTACGGCTCCTAGCATGACAATCGAGGAAAACCTGGCGATTGCGTACTCAAGGAACAAGCGACGTACTCTTGGCCGTGGGGTGACAAAAAAACGCCGGGAGCTATTTAAGGAAGTATTGGAGTCCTTGCACTTAGGCCTTGAAAACCGCTTGAATGCCAAAGTCGGATTGCTGTCAGGCGGGGAGCGCCAGGCGTTATCCCTGCTGATGGCTACATTCACTGAGCCATCCATCCTCTTATTGGATGAACACACTGCAGCACTTGATCCTTCACGTGCTGAGCTTATCACAAATCTGACAAAAGAAATCGTTGATAAGTACCACCTGACAACGCTGATGGTAACCCATAATATGCAGCAGGCACTCGACCTCGGCAACAGGCTGATCATGATGGATAAAGGACAAATCATCCTCGAAGTCAATGAAGAACAAAAAGCCAAGCTGACAATTGAAGACCTGCTGAATGAATTCCAGCGTATCCGCGGAACGAAGATGGCAAGTGACAGGGCGCTGCTCAGCTAAAAAATCAACCAGCTACGGAAATAGCTGGTTGATTTTTTTTATGGTTAAAAAGAAGAATAGATCATTATATCAGAATTATTTTTAAGAAAATACCAAAATTTCTTACAATTTATTGACCATTTATTTAACGGAATGTTATGATAACGTTAAATAAACGTTATACATATTTGCAACTTGGAAAGGTGGGATATGATGCGAGATGGCTTAAAAGCAGGGCACACGGCCTCCATCGAAGTCATTGTTACACCAGATATGTTTGCCCGCTTTGAAGGAAAGCTCGTCCATCCAGTATACTCCACGGTATCGATGGTGTATCACATGGAGTGGGCTTCGAGACAAATTATACTTCCCTTTTTAGAAGATGATGAAGAGGGAATGGGTGGTGCAGTGACCGTCAAGCATATTGCTCCTTGTATTGAAGGAGCTAAAGTGGTCATTACAGCGACCGTCACAGATCTGCAGGATAATTCCATCCTTACCAATGTCCGGGCAGAAACCAATGGGCGTTTGGTTGGTGTTGGGGAAGTTAAACAAGTAGTCCTTCCCAAGGCAAGGATAACTGAATTATTGACAGGCAGCTAAAAATTTTCGCGCAAAAATGTAAGCGCTAACATGGTTTAACGGAATAAAGGGGGAAAGAAAAAATGGATATGTTTGAACAAATTCGTGAACACGAGCAGGTCGTGTTTTGTAATGATGAAGCAACGGGGTTAAAGGCGATTATCGCGATTCATAGTACACGGTTGGGACCAGCATTGGGAGGCTGCCGCATGTACCCTTATAAGTCAGTCGATGATGCACTTGAAGATGTACTCCGGCTTTCAAAAGGGATGACTTATAAATGCGCAGCTGCCGATGTAGATTTCGGAGGGGGAAAAGCAGTCATTATCGGTGATCCGACGAAGGATAAGAGCCCAGAATTGTTCAGGGCATTTGGCCAGTTCGTTGAGTCGATCCAAGGACGTTTTTATACAGGAACAGACATGGGGACCGACCCGGAGGATTTTGTCCACGCATTGAAGGAAACGAATTGTATCGTTGGCGTTGATGAAGTATATGGCGGCAGCGGTGATTCTTCTGTGCCGACTGCGCAGGGGGTCATCTTTGGATTGCAGGCAACTAGCAAAGCTCTGTGGGACACGGATGATCTCTCTGGCAAATCCTATGCCATCCAGGGTCTGGGCAAGGTTGGCTACAAGGTAGCAGAATATCTGCTGGAAAATGGTGCAGGCCTGTATGTAACAGATATTAATCAAAAAGCGATCGACCAGATAGTCCAGAAAGCGAAGGAAATGGGAGCAGGGATCAAGGTTGTGGGCAGTGATGAAATTTATTCACAGCCTGCCGATATCTTCATTCCATGTGCTATGGGGGGAATCATCAATGATGACACTATACCTCAGCTGCAGGTAAAAGCGGTGGTCGGCTCTGCCAATAATCAGCTCAAGGAAGAACGCCATGGCCATGCCCTCCAGGAAAAAGGAATTCTGTATGCACCTGATTATATTGTCAATGCCGGCGGTTTGATCCAGGTGGCGGATGAGCTTTATTCACCGAACAAAGAGCGCGTCCTTAAAAAGACAAAAGCAATCTATAATTCTCTTTTGAATGTATATAGCCATGCAGAACGAGAAGGAATCACCACAATGGAAGCAGCAAATAAATTCTGTGAAAACCGGATAGAAGCTAGGACCAGAAGGAACAGCTTCTTCTCTCATATGAAACGTCCTAAATGGGCTGTGAGAATGTAATAGAATCTTAGAAATTAAGTTTGTTTGCTATAAAAAATTCAGTGCGATTTTAAAAAAAAGGGTGAGCACATGGATAAGGATTTTCCAACTTTACAAGTGATGGACCAAAACGGAAACATTGTGTCCGAGGAATATAAAAATTTGGTGACTGAAGATCGAGCGAAGCAGTTCTATGCGGAAATGGTAAGAATCCGGACGCTGGACAGAAAATCAGTAAGCCTGCAGCGCCAGGGAAGGATCGGGACATATGCTCCATTCGAAGGCCAGGAGGCTTCCCAGGTTGGAACCGCTCTTGCGCTTGGAAGTGATGATTGGATGTTCCCGACTTACCGCGACCATGGTGCGGCAATGGTGTTCGGCCATTCACTGCGGAATATCCTGCTGTTTTGGAATGGGCGAAACGAAGGCTGTGTCCCGCCGGATGGGAAAAAGATATTCCCGCCGGCTATACCGATTGCGACCCAAATCCCTCATGCTGCTGGAGCAGCGTTCGCTGAAAAACAAAAAGGCACAAAGAATGCAGCAATTTGTTATTTCGGTGATGGAGCCACGTCTGAAGGAGATTTTCATGAAGGGCTGAATTTTGCCAGCGTTTTTAAATCTCCGGTCGTTTATTTCTGCCAGAACAACCAGTATGCGATTTCAGTGCCAATCAGCAAGCAGATGAATTCGGCCACGATTGCGCAAAAAGCGCTGGCCTATGATATGCCTGGAGTGAGGGTGGATGGCAATGATGTTTTTGCCGTATTTCTCGAAACTGAAAAGGCACTTGAACGAGCACGCAATGGCGAAGGGCCAACATTGATTGAGGCGATGACATGGCGCTATGGTTCCCATACAACAGCAGATGACGCTTCCAAATACCGTGACCAGAATGAAAGTGTAATGAAGCGGATGGAAACAGACCCGCTGCTCAGGCTGGAACGCTGGCTGAAGAATGAAGAACTTTATGATGAAGCATGGGCAAAAGAAATCGAAGAGCAGGCTGCTGCAGAAATTGATGCAGCAGTGAAGGAAATGGAGAGTTTCCCAGCTGCAGATCCGTCAGTGATCTTTGATTATGTTTTTGAAAAGCCAACATGGACAATCGAGAAACAAAAGCGGAAGTACCTTGAATTGATCGGGGGTGAGGCTTGATGGAAACTGCAGTTCAGACCAAGACCTTGACGCTGGTCCAGGCGATTACCGATGGGCTGGATACGATGCTGGCAGAAAAGAATGAGGTCATACTCCTTGGTGAAGACATTGGTAAAAACGGAGGAGTATTCCGTGCGACTGATGGCCTTCAGGAGAAATATGGCGAGGAACGTGTGATTGATACACCACTAAGTGAAGCAGGTTTTGTCGGTGCTGCCATTGGAATGGCGGCGAATGGTTTCAGGCCTGTGGTGGAAATCCAGTTCCTGGGATTCATTTATCCAGCATACGAACAAATCATGACACATGCATCTAGACTGAGAATGCGCACTATGGGCCATTATACAGTGCCGATGGTCATTCGCGCTCCTTATGGCGCAGGTGTCCGTGCTCCTGAGATTCATTGTGACAGCACGGAATCAATTTTCACCCACATGCCAGGTATCAAGGTAGTTTGCCCATCCAATCCATATGACGCAAAAGGGTTGATGATTGCCGCGATTGAAGATCCGGATCCTGTTCTTTTTTTGGAGCCGATGCGCAGCTATCGATCATCCCGCGATGAAGTACCTGACGGGAAATATACTGTCGAAATTGGCAAAGGCAAGAAGCTGACTGAAGGCGAGGACGTGACGGTTATTTCCTGGGGCGCGATGGTTCCTGTAGCCATGAAGGCTGTAGAAGAGATGAAGGATAAGGGAGTGCAATGCGAGCTCCTCGACCTCAGGACACTATATCCAATTGATAAAGACCTTGTCATCGAATCGGTCCAGAAAACGGGACGCACCGTCATTGTCCATGAAGCACATGAAACAGGCGGCACGGGAAGTGATTTGATCTCATTGATCAATGATGAAGCATTTCTTTATCAAAAAGCGCCGGCTGAAAGAGTAACAGGCTTTGATACGCCAGTTCCATACTTTGGATTCGAAAACCACTATCTGCCGACCCCGAAAAGAGTCGCAGCAGCAATCGAGAAAGTGATGAAGTTTTAGGAGGCTTGCCGATGGTTGAAGTGAAACTCCACGACATTGGAGAAGGGATGACCGAAGCGGACATTAATTGTTACCTGGTGAAGCCTGGCGACTTAGTCAAGGCCGATGATCCGTTGGTGGAAGTCCAGACCGACAAGATGACCGCTGAGATTCCGGCACCCTGTTCCGGTGTTGTAAAAGAATTATTATTGAAACAAGGACAAACGGTAAAAGTAGGGACGTCACTGTTGATTATTGAAGACCAATCCGGATTGGGAGCAAATGTTGGGCTGCAAAAAGTCAGGGAAGCTGGGGATGAGGAAACAAAGCCTGCAGAAGCAGTAGAAGTTCTTGGCAGACCTGCAGAGCCTGCTGTACCCGTTGGTGTCAGTGTTCGTCTTGGAAGGATTCTTGCTTCTCCATATACAAGGAAAATCGCCCGGGAAAATGGTGTGAATATTATGGAGGTCATAGGTACTGGACCGGCTGGGCGGATCACAGACCAGGATGTATTAGCTTTTGCCAGTTTACGAGACAGCAAGCCTGTGAATGGTTCGGAAGCTGGTTCCGAACTGCAGGTTGCGAAGGTTTCACAATCTGGTTCCGAACAGGTGGCTCCGAGTGTTTCAGAAGCAGGTTCCGAAAGACGGGCTGTGAAGTTTTCGGAAGGTAGTTCTGAAGAAACCGGCAGAGGCCATTCTGAACACCTGGCTGTGACTGAAAGAGCATATACCGAAGATGTACAGAATGATACTGCGGAAACTTCCGGAGATATCCTGCCCTTCCGGGGACGCAGAAAGCAGATTGCCAAAAAGATGGTTCAGTCTCTGTATACCATTCCGCATTGCACCCATTTCGAGGAAGTGGATGTCAGTGAACTGATTGCATTAAGGGAAGAGATCAAGGCATCAGGAAATTCCATCTCAGCGACTGCCTTCTTTATAAAAGCCCTTTCGATCGGGCTGAAAGAATTTCCGGTGTTCAATGCAAAGCTGGATGAAGAAAATGAAAGCATCCAGCTGCTTCGTGAACATCATATCGGGATTGCCGTGGACACTCCAGAAGGACTGATTGTCCCGGTCATCAGGAATGTCGAGAAGAAGAACCTGAAACAAATTCATGAAGAGATGAAGCAGCTGACAAAGCTTGCCCTGAATGACAAGCTCAAGGTCAAAGATATCTCAGACGGTACATTCACGGTGAGCAATGTTGGACCTCTCGGCGGCAGCATCGGCGCAACCCCAATCATCCAGCACCCGCAGACAGCGCTTGTTTCTTTCCATAAAACAAAGAAACGTCCCGTCGTGACGGAACAAGATGAAATTGCGATCCGATCGATCATGAATCTGTCGATGGCTTTTGACCACCGGGTAGCCGATGGTGCAACAGCAGTAGCATTTACAAACCGCTTCGCCCAGTTAATCGAGAATCCGAAGATGATGCTTCTTGAATTGAAGTAATCCAATCAGAATTCTTCACCACATAAAAGCATTATAGCTTTACATCGTGCTCTTGAGAGAGCAGATAGAATTACTATAAAATTATTTTAAATATTTTAAATATTTTTAACAGGAGGTTTTATGATGCAAGAGAAGGTAATGGTATCTGGCCAGACAACAGAAGATTTTTTTCCGGTACAGGATGTAGATTATTTGGAACTCTATGTAGGCAATGCCAAGCAGGCCTCACATTTTTTCCAGACAGCTTTTGGCTTTAAAGTAGTCGCTTATTCAGGACTTGAAACAGGTAACCGGGAAACGACGTCCTATGTGCTGCAACAGCGCAAAATCCGTCTTGTGGTAACTGGAACTTATAATGACTCATCCCGTGTAGCACAGTTTGTGAAAACGCACGGAGATGGCGTGAAGGATATCGCACTGGCAGTGGATGATGTCGAGAAGGCCTACGAGGGAGCGGTCAGCCGCGGAGCAATCGAAATCCAGCCGCCGCATGAGGTCTCGGATGAAAATGGTGTCTTGAAAAAGGCGGTCATCGGTACATACGGTGATACCATCCATACACTGGTTGAGCGGAAGAATTATAAAGGTCTTTTCATGCCAGGATTTGTTGAGCATACAACAACAGTTCCGGTCAATGAAGCAGGTTTCATCGGCATCGACCATGTTGTCGGCAATGTTGAGAGAATGGAAGAATGGGTGAATTATTACGCGAACGTCATGGGCTTCAAGGAAATGAAGCACTTCACAGATAAGGACATTGTGACTGAGTATTCAGCGCTAATGTCCAAGGTTATGCATAATGGAGGCCGGATTAAATTCCCGATTAATGAGCCGGCTGAAGGAAAGCGCAAATCACAGATCCAGGAATACCTTGAATTTTACAATGGTCCTGGCGTCCAGCACCTTGCGATTTTAACAGAAGACATTGTCAGCACGGTATCACAATTGCGTGAAAACGGCGTTGAGTTCCTAAACACTCCTGATTCTTACTATGAAATGCTGTCAGAGCGTGTTGGTGAAATTGACGAAGAAATCGAGAAGCTGAAAGAGCTTAGTATTTTAGTAGACCGTGATGATGAGGGCTATCTGCTGCAAATCTTCACAAAGCCAATCGTCGACCGCCCAACTCTTTTCATCGAAATCATCCAGCGTAAAGGCGCGAGAGGGTTTGGAGAAGGCAACTTCAAGGCACTATTCGAATCGATTGAACGTGAACAGGAACGACGCGGCAACCTATAAAGACCGGGATAAAAGGGGGCGGATTGCTCCCTTTTGTCATAAACGGCGAATTGAAAAATGGGGGATGAACATGAAGGTAAATGCTAGAGCAGAACTTGAAGGGATCACACCATATGCCCTCGGCCAGACAATTGAGGAAATCAAAGAACAATACAAGCTTACAACAGTAAGGAAACTATCTGATAACGAAAATGTTTATGGGACTTCACCAAAGGTGCGAGAAGCGATCCTGCAGGCATCTGGGAATCTGGCATTTTATCCAGACGGAATGACTTCAGGCATCACCGAAAAGCTGTCAGCACATTATGGATTGGAACCGGAGCACTTTCTGGTTTCTAATGGATCAGAGGAAATCATCCGGCTGCTGACACGAGCCTATATCGATAAAAATGATGAAGCGGTTATGGCAGAAGTAACGTTTCCACGCTATAAAACGAATGTCCTTATAGAAGGCGGAAAAGCGGTCACTGTTCCGATGATTGAAGGACGGCATGACCTGAATGCAATGCTTGAAGCCATCACTGAAAAAACGAAGCTGGTATTTGTCTGCAATCCAAACAATCCGACAGGTACGATTGTTGCGAAACAGGAGCTGCTTTCTTTTATCGGCAATGTGCCATCAAAAGTACTGGTCGTAATGGATGAAGCATACTTTGAATACACCGATTCCGAGGACTTTCTGGATTCGATGCCTCTGCTTGATCAATATGAAAATCTCGCCATCTTAAGGACCTTTTCGAAAATCTATGGTCTTGCTAGCCTGAGGATAGGCTATGGAATCATGCATCCGGAAATCGCAAAAGAGCTTCATAAAGTCAGGGATGTATTCAATGTGAACCAGCTGGCGCAGGCTGCGGCCATGGCAGCAATTGGGGATCAGGACTTCGTAAAGGATTGCGCAGCAAAAAATAGTGCAGAACGGGAATTCCTCCGTAAAAAGTTCAGGGAGTTGGAGATTCAGAGTTTCCCTTCACAATCCAATTTCCTTTTTGCTTACACGAACACTCCCGTCATCCAGACACTGACAGAGAACGGTGTCCTTGTCCGCCAGATGAAGCTTCCTGGCTATAAGGAAGCGTTCAGGATCACACTTGGCACCCGTGAGGATCATGAATTCATCCTGCACGTCGTCAGCCAGCATTTTCACGAAAGGGCGGTGTAGGAGTTGGAAATCAAAACAGACAGTCTCGAATGGAAAGACGCATATAAACTTTTGCAGGGTTCGGTGCTGCCTCGCCCAATCGCATTCGTCTCAAGCCAGGATGAAAACGGAACTACCAATCTGGCGCCTTTCAGTTTTTTCACCGTCATCAGCGCCAATCCGATGATGGTCTGCTTTTCTCCGATGAGGCGAGGGACGGATGGAGCGAAGAAGGATACATTGAACAATATTGAAGCAACGAAACAGTTTGTCATCAATATTGTCAGTAAGGATTTCATCCAACAAATGAATGATTGCGCAACTGAATTCCCATCTGATGTTGATGAGTTTGAGGCCTCTGGTCTGACAAAGACAGAAAGTGCCGTTGTTAAACCCCCGAGGGTCCGGGAGTCCAGGGTACACCTTGAGTGTGAACTTGATCAGGTCCTCCATTTCGGGCAGGACGAAGCTGGTGCCGGCAGCCTTGTAATTGGAAAAGTCGTTCATGTACATGTCGACGATGATTTATATGAAAATGGCAGGATCAATTCAGAAAAGCTGAACCCGGTCGGCAGGCTGGCTGGCGCAACGTACACGCTGCCGCTTGCCAGGACCTTTGAGCTGCAAAGGAAATAGGTGATGACATGAAATTCATAACGTTTTTGAAAAAAGATGGTTCCATCCGTGCCGGCTGGATTAATTCACGCAATGAAGCCGTGGATATGCATGAAGCAACCAATGGGCATTTGCCGGAAAATATGCTGTCATTCCTTGATAATCATGAAGAACATTTGGAATATATCAAACAGGATCAAGCACTATTGGACAGCGAAACGGGAACATATCTGCTGAAAGAAGTCAGGTTGAAAGCGCCGCTGCATAACCCGAAGAGCGTCCGTGATTTCTACGCCTTTGAACAGCATGTAAAAACTGCCCGGGAGAACCGAGGACTTGAGATGATTCCGGAATGGTATGAGATCCCCGTTTTTTATTTTACCAACCATCTCGCAATCAAGGATCCTGAAGAAGAAATCAGGCGGCCGCGCACATGCGAGTGGCTGGATTACGAGCTTGAAATCGCCTGTGTCATCGGAAAAGAAGGCCGCAACATAAAAGCCGAAGATGCCGAACAGCATATTTTTGGTTTTATGGTCATGAATGACTGGAGTGCGCGAGACCTTCAGAGGAAGGAAATGAAGGTCGGACTTGGTCCGGCAAAAGGAAAGGATTTTGCCACATCCTTCGGTCCATATCTAGTTACAAAGGATGAGCTGGAATCACGTAAAGCCGGCAAAGGATATGACCTGCAAATGAAAGCAAGAGTGAATGGCAGAGAGCTCTCTTCTGGCAATATGAAGGATCTTTATTATTCCTTTGGAGAGATGATTGAACGTGCTTCGGCGGGGACGACGCTGTACCCGGGTGAAGTGATTGGCTCAGGCACTGTCGGAACAGGCTGCATACTCGAGCTTGGCAGTGACGTGCACCGCTGGCTGGAGCCTGGCGATGAAGTCGAACTTGAGATTGAGGGACTGGGTGCCCTTAAAAATAAAATTATTGAAGACTAGAAAGAAGGTGGATTCATGTACTACCGTCAGATGGGAGAAATCCCGAAGAAACGCCATACCATTTTTAAAAAAGAGGATGGTTCGCTATTCCGTGAGCAGGTAATGGGAACAAAGGGCTTTTCCGGTACTCAGTCGATCCTTTATCACCACCATATGCCGACTGAAGTAGTAAAAAGCGAATTGATCGGCAGTTATTTGCCTGAATATGAGGAGCAGGGATCGCTGAATCACAGGCATTTTCTGACTGATCAGATTACGGCAAAAGGTGACGCCCTCAGCGGAAGAGAATATATACTTGGCAATGACGATCTGCTCATTGGTTTTGCCAGTATTGATGAACCAATGAAACAATTTTACCGAAATGGCGATGGAGATGAAATGTTCTTTTTCCACCATGGATCAGGTAAGATTGAAACGATGTTTGGGACTTTGAATTATCAGCCGGGAGATTATGTAGTGATTCCGATTGGCACGATTTACAGGGTGGTGCCTGACGGTTTAGAAATGACGAAAGCGCTTATTGTGGAATCGTTCAGCCAGATTACGACACCGCGCCGATATCGCAACGAATATGGCCAGCTGCTTGAACACAGCCCATTCTGCGAGCGTGATATCCGCGGACCAGAGACATTGGAAACGGTCTCTGAAAAAGGGGAACACGAGGTTATTACAAAGACGCGCGGGCATCTTCACCGCCATGTGCTGAACCATCATCCGCTTGATGTCGTCGGCTGGGATGGATATCTGTATCCGTGGGCCTTCAATATCGAGGACTTCGAGCCGATCACTGGCCGTATCCACCAGCCGCCTCCGGTCCATCAGACATTCGAAGGACATAACTATGTAGTTTGTTCGTTTGTGCCGAGGCTTTACGATTACCATCCTGAAGCGATTCCGGCACCTTACTACCATAGCAACGTCAACAGTGATGAACTGTTGTACTATGTAGAAGGAAACTTCATGAGCCGGAAAGGCATCAAGGAAGGTTCGATCACTTTGCACCCAAGCGGAATCCCGCATGGTCCGCATCCGGGTAAGACTGAAGCAAGCATCGGCAAGAAAGAGACACTTGAGCTTGCCGTCATGATTGATACCTTCCGCCCGCTGAAGACCGTTAAAAAAGCTAAAGATATTGAAGATGATCAGTATATGTATACATGGATTGAGAAATAGGAAAAAAGGCTAATT
Organism: Mesobacillus sp. AQ2; assembly: GCF_030122805.1. Lineage (NCBI taxonomy): Bacteria > Bacillati > Bacillota > Bacilli > Caryophanales > Bacillaceae > Mesobacillus > Mesobacillus sp. AQ2. The sequence goes on from NZ_CP126080.1 coordinate 1,995,983, forward strand.
CGCTGGCAGGTGGATTGGCCTTTTTATATGATTATAAATTTGGAAAAAATGCGCGCTTTTTTCCAAGTCGCCAATAAATTTAATTTATCGCCAAAAAAAATTGTGAACTCCGCCAATAAAATGAGTTTTTCGCTTATAAGCATATTCACCCCATGGAAAAGGGTATAGAAAAGATAGGCTTTTCCTCTTCAAGACGAAATAATCGGAAAAACAATGGGCAATACTATCAAAATCGATTACGTTTAGGAGGATATAATGTGACTTTATCTATCTTTGCCCTGGGCGGCATCAATGAAATCGGCAAAAATATGTATGTTGTCCAGTATGAGGACGATATTTTTGTGATTGATTGCGGAGGCAAGTTTCCTGATGAGAGTTTGCTCGGAATAGATTTGATCATCCCTGAAATGACCTTTCTGGAGGAAAATCGGGAAAAAATCCGCGGGTTGATTGTGACTCATGGACATGAGGATCATATTGGCGGTGTTCCTTATTTTTTCAAAAAGCTTAAGACGCCTGTATATGCGACAGATTTCACGCTTGGATTAATCGAGTTGAAACTGAGTGAGCACAAGCTATTAAGAGGTACGGAACTGAAGAAAATCAATTCAGATTCAGAACTGGATTTCGGCAAGGTCAAGGTTTCCTTTTTCAAAGTGAGCCACAGCATACCGGATTGCCTCGGGATTGTTTTCCAAACTCCTGAAGGGAATGTCGTCCATACAGGAGACTTCAAATTCGACCTTACCCCTGCGAATGATGAACAATCGGAAATCCATAAAATGGCGAGGATCGGGACAGATGGTGTTTTGGCCTTGCTTTCTGAGAGCACAAATGCAGAACGGACAGGATTGACACCATCTGAACGGATGGTTGCCGGCCATTTGGAAGAGGCGTTCATGAAGGTGGAAGGCAAAATTTTTGTTTCTACTTTCGCCTCGAATGTGAACAGGGTACAGCAGGTTGTCGAAGCAGCAATCAAAACAGACAGGAAGCTTGTCTTGCTTGGCAGGAGCATGGTGAATGTTGTGGATGTTGCGATAGAACGAGGATACTTGAATGTCCCGGAAGGAATGCTGATACAGCCGCAAGCTGTCGACCAGTTGGACCCGGGCAAGGTGGCCATTCTTTGTACAGGCAGCCAGGGGGAACCGATGGCGGCACTATCCCGGCTCTCCACAGGAAATTACCGTGATGTCAACATATACCCAGGAGATACGGTCATCATGGCGGCATCCCCGATTCCAGGGAATGAAAAAGATGTATCGAAGATCATCGACAATTTATTCAGGCTCGGTGCGAAAGTCATTTACGGCTCAGGCAGTACAACGGGCATGCATGTTTCAGGGCATGGCTATCAGGAAGACCTCAAGCTGATGCTTACATTGATGAAACCGAAATATTTTATCCCGATTCATGGAGAATACCGGATGCTTCACCATCACCGTTTATTGGCAGAATCGGTGGGAGTGGAACAAGGGCATACGTTCATTATCAAAAATGGGGATATCGTTGACATTGAAAATGGTGAAGCACGCCAGACGCGGAATATTCCGGCTGGTGATACCTATGTGGATGGTGTCAGTGTCGGGGATGTTGGCGAAATCGTGCTCAGGGACCGCAAGCAGCTTTCCGAGGATGGCATGCTGGTGATTGTCCTGACTTTGAGCAAGGCCGAACGGAAAATAATCTCGGGGCCTGATACCATTTCGCGAGGCTTTGTGTTTGTGAAAAACTCGGAGGACCTGATGCGTGATGTGAATAATCTCGTTACGAAGACTGTAACTGAACTGCAGGAGGATAATGTTCACCGCTGGAATGTCATCAAGCAGGGAATCAAAAAGGCGGTTGGCCAGCATATTTTCCAGCAGACAAGAAGGAAGCCGATGATCCTGCCGATTATCATTGAAATCTAACCAGGTACTGATCAAGTATCTGGTTTTTTGGTTGACATAACACTATATGGTGTTATAAATTAGAAAGTGACACAAAAAGGTGTTATAAAAACATTGGAGGTCAAACCATGACTATACAACCTGAAATACGCAAAACAATCTTATTGAATGCACCAATTGAAAAAGTGTGGAAAGCAGTTGCCACTTCGGAAGGAATAGCCGCATGGTGGATGCCGAATACGTTCGAAGCAGAACTTGGCAGGGAGTTCATTCTGCACGCTGGGCCTTTTGGTGATTCGCCATGCAAGGTGACAGAATTGGATCCGCCAAATCGACTTGGTTTTGACTGGGGAAAGGATTGGCATCTTGTATTTGAGTTAAGCGATCTTGATGGCAAGACTGAATTTACATTAATACACTCCGGCTGGGATCCTGAAAAGGTTACTGAATTCGGCCAGCCACACACAATTGTCCAGGGTATCATGGATAATGGCTGGGATAAGATCGTCAAAGAAGCACTTCCTTCCTATATCGAGGGTTAACATGCCAGCTTCTCAAGCGAGACATGATGTGTTCCAGGCTGTCGCGGATCCGACTCGCCGAAAAATTTTAAAGCTTCTTGCCGATAAGGAGATGCCGATCGCCTCCATAACTGAAAGATTCCCGATAACCAGGACTGCCGTCAATAAGCATTTATTTGTGTTATCAGAAGCGGGGCTCGTCACCAGCAGGAAAATTGGACGGGAAACACGTTACCTATTGCAGCCGGAACCGCTCCGTGAATTACAGGAATGGCTATCCTTTTTCGAAATCTATTGGGATAACAAATTATCGGCACTGAAAAACTTTGTGGAATCTGATGAATAATAGGAGGCAATCACATGGAAAAAGCAACCCCGTTTTTGATGTTCGAAGGTAATGCAGAGGAAGCAATGAAGTATTATACTTCGCTTATCGAAGATTCCAAAATCACCTCCATATCAAGGTATGGATCAGATGGGCCAGGACAGGAAGGGAGCGTCATTCTGGCGACCTTTACCTTAAAAGGGCAGGAATTCATGTGCATCGACAGCAATATACATCATGAATTCACGTTTACTCCATCTTTTTCAATCTACCTTACCTGCAGTTCTGAAGATGAAATTGACCATTTGTATGAAAAACTGTCTAAAGCAGGTTCAGTATTAATGCCCTTAGGGGATTATTCCTTCAGTAAAAAATTCGCCTGGACAGTTGACAGGTTTGGCGTCTCCTGGCAATTGAATCTGCCTAATTAATCCTTGTGAGCATGGAGAATCCTCCATGCTTTTTACATTCCTGCTTAACAAATGCTGTGATAAAGTCTACACTAATAATTATTGATAAACGCATCTGCCAGGAGGGAAGCAGGCATGGAAATCAAACTGAATCAAAAACTCATCAAAGATTTATGTGGAACTGTTTCCTTTAAACGCGGGGATGCGTTTTACCGTGCGGATAAAGTGAAGTTTACTGATTATAGTGCCAATCGTGCAGAAGCAATTGTATCAGGTGCAGATGACTTCCAGGTCACTGTCATGAATACCGGGGATGGACGTTTCCAGACTGAGTGCACATGCCCGAAGCTTGCATCTGTCACACAAGAGTGCCAGCATGTGGCATCTGTCCTGATTGCGATTCTCGATCAACAGAAGCGGGGAAGTACTACCAGGATAATTCCAACGAAAAACGAACTTGCTGATGGAATGCTGGCCATTTTCACTGAAGAGCCCAGGAGGAAAAGCGGCCATCAGCTGCATTTTGAAACGAGGAAAATCTTGAATACTCAGTTTGTAATCAAGCCACTGGCAGGCAGCAACCAGGAGAATTTGTTAGGTGTCTCCATCAGCCTGGGGCCAGTCAAAGTCGATGATCTGGCAAGCTTTTTATTGAGTATAGCGAAACGCGAGCCAGCAGCGATTTCTCCTCTGTTCCAATACGATCCACAGCTCCATTGCTTTCAAAATGAAACGGATTCTGTCATTATGCTGCTGACTCAAATTGTCCAGGATGCGGATTTGGCTATTAATAAAGGAGACGATGCTTCGATAGTGATCATACCGCCATCATTTTGGCAGCAAATACTGCAGCTGCTTAGGAAGGTGCCAGATGCAAAACTGGAAAGTGGCGGCGAGATTACAGAATTCACTGTTAGCAACGAAAAGCTTCCGCTGGAATTCAATTTTGAAAAAAATACAGCGAATGACTATTCCTTGAAAATTGTCGGCATCCATGCTTTGACTGTTTTCGATAAATATAACGTGGTTTTGTCCAACAGCCAATTAGTGGAACTAAGCCCGGAGGATTTCAGCCGATTGTTTGAACTGAAAAATATGCTGGCGAAATCAAAGACAGACAGCATTCCAATTTTACAGGATCAAATGGGATTCTTCGTGGAAAAAGTCGTTCCCGGCCTGCGCCGTATTGGCGAGGTGCAAATCGATGGCGATATGGCGAAGCAATTCCTGACAGACCCCTTGGCGGCGAAGCTTTACCTTGACAGGGTCAATAACCGATTGCTGGCAGGACTGGAGTTCCAATATGGCAATATTGTATTCAACCCGCTCGAGGACAGGGAACCCCGGGTGAATTCGCTGTTGATCCGTGATGTTGAAAAAGAAGATGTGATCATTGATATACTGGACGAAAGTTCTTTCGCCAAAACGGATGGCGGTTATTTTTTGCATAATGAAGAACTCGAATATGAATTCCTGTATCATGTGCTGCCGAAACTCCAGAAATTTGTTCAGGTCTATGCAACGACTGCGGTCAGGAACAGGATATTCAGGGAGCCGGCCAGACCGCAAATCCGTGTGAAGGTAAAAAAAGAACGGACAAACTGGCTTGAGTTCAAGTTTGAAATGGATGGAATAGCCGAAAAGCAAATTCGGGAAATCCTTGAAGCACTGGAAGAGAAGCAGAAATACTTCCGTTTGCGCAATGGGATGCTAATGTCGCTTGAAACACGAGAATGGGAAGAAATCCAGCGTTTCTTAAAAGCAGGGCCGATCCAGGCAGAGGACCTGGAAAAAGGGTTGAACATGCCGATCATACGGGGAATGCAGATGCTGGATTCATTCGATGATCAATCTGTCATTCTTGCAGAAGAATCCTTCAGGAAATTTTTGGAGGAAATCACCCTTCCGTCAGAAGCTAAATACGTGATTCCTGAAAAACTAGAGCCAGTTTTGCGCGAATACCAAAAGCAGGGCTACCAGTGGCTTAAGACAATCGCAAGTTATGGCTTTGGAGGCATCCTAGCTGATGACATGGGGCTGGGGAAAACGCTTCAAAGCATCACTTATATAGCTTCAGAACTCCCAGATGCAAGGGATAGGAACCAGCCAATTCTGATTGTTTGTCCTTCATCACTGGTCTATAACTGGCTGAGTGAATTTTTGAAATTCACACCAGAAATAGATGCTGTAATCATTGACGGAAATAAAAACGAACGGGCCAGACTATTAACAGCTGTTTCGGAAATGGATGTCGTCATCACTTCTTACATGCTGTTAAGGCAAGACATCCACTTATATGAAAAAATAAAATTCCATACTGTCTTTTTCGATGAAGCACAAGCCTTCAAGAATCCGTTGACGCAAACGGCAAAGGCGGTTATGAATATCCAGGCAGAGCACCGATTTGCCTTGACTGGAACGCCGATTGAAAACTCAACAGAAGAACTGTGGTCCATTTTCAGGGTAGTATTCCCGGAGCTGTTCCAGGGATTAAAGGAATACAGCCATCTGACAAGCAAAACAATCGCACGAAGAATCCGGCCATTCTTGCTGCGGAGAGTAAAAGAGGAGGTACTTGGAGAGCTGCCTGAAAAAATAGAATCCATTGATAGAGTGGAATTGCTTCCTGAACAAAAGAAGCTTTATGCAGCATATTTGGCCAAGCTTCGTCATCAAACCTTAAAGCAGCTTGATAAGAACACAATCAGAAAAAATCGGATTAAAATCCTCGCCGGACTTACCAGACTCAGGCAAATTTGCTGCCACCCGGGCCTGTTTGTCGATGGATACAAGGGAAGTTCTGCAAAGTTTGAACAATTGAAGAAAATAATCGAGGAATCCAGATATGCTGGCAGGAGGGTATTGATCTTCTCACAGTTCACTAAAATGCTTGGCATGATTGCGAGGGAGTTAGCATATCAGGGCATTCCCTACTTTTACCTGGATGGACAGACGCCATCCGAAGACCGGGTACAAACTTGCGAAAAGTTCAATGCCGGAGAGCGGGATTTTTTCCTGATTTCATTGAAAGCAGGAGGGACGGGCTTGAATCTGACTGGAGCCGATACAGTCATCCTTTATGATTTATGGTGGAATCCAGCGGTTGAAGAGCAGGCTGCTGACCGGGCACACCGTATGGGCCAGAAAAATAAAGTTCAGGTCATTAAATTAATCTCAAAAGGAACGATTGAAGAGAAAATGAATGAGCTGCAGGAGAAAAAGCGAAATATGATCGAAGAAATCATTGAAGAAAAATCCTCAGTGACGCTGACAGAGGATGATATCCGCGAAATCCTTATGATATGACTTCTTAGAGAGTTATAGCTTTAACAAAGTTCTAGTTAGGCCGATAATAATCTGTGAGCCAAGCTTTTGCATGATATAGATAGAGGAGAGATTATATTGGCCAATAAAGGATTGAACGTAGGCAAGCAAGCACCGGATTTTACGCTGCAGGGGACAAATAATACAAAATATAGTTTATCTGATTTTTCCGGCCAGCCGGTCATTCTTGTCTTTTTAAGAGGCACATGGTGACCGAACTGCCGGAATCAGCTGGTCCAGCTGAATGAACATTATGATTTCCTAAAAGAAAAAGGGCTTCAAGTATTGGGTATTGCAGGCCAGAATTTAAAAGGAATCCAATCGTATGTAGACAAAGAAGGAATAAAAATTCCGATTTTGTCTGATGAATCCAGGCAAGTCATTAAGAGATATGAAGTATTTGTCCCTATTAAATGGGATAGTTTCAGGATTGCAATTCCAAGCACCTATATTTTGGATGAAGATCATGTCATCCGTTACAGCTATATCGGGGATTCGCAATTCGATCGCCCGGCGCTCGAAGAGATTTTCAGCAAAGTGGATGAATTCCGTCTTCCTGGCGAAGCCGGGGAGGAACCGGAGGGTACCGGGAACGCTGCTGTTTTTGTTGGAGCAATGAGGGAGACCTTCCAGGATATTGTATTATCTACCCATACAATTCAAACCAGTGTCAAACACAATCTATCGTCCATTCATGAACTGGAAAATCAGCTAACTCAGAATAAAGAGGCGTTATCACAATTCTTTTCTGTATTTGAGCAAATGGAATCACAGATCAATCGATACAGTGAGGCAATTGATAAGGTAGTTGATGGCTCTGTTGCTGTCATAGAGGATAATAGACAGGCCTCTGACCATATGAAACAAACATCTGAATTGCTGAAGGAATTAGTGGGTTTGACACAAACGATTGGAAGCATCAGCTCGACTATTTCTTCAATTTCTGCCCAAACAAAAATCCTTGCCTTGAATGCTTCCATTGAAGCGGCAAGAGCGGGGGAGCATGGGAAAGGTTTTTCAGTGGTGGCAAAAGAAGTTGGCAAACTGGCAGCTGCTTCTTCAGATGCGTCACAAAACATTTCCACACAACTGGAAGAAATCGAAAATAAAATCAGTTCAAGTTTCTCTTCATTTAATGATTTTGACGGGCTGATGCAGCAAATTGACGCAAAGGTAAAATCACAAAACAAAGAGTTGGAAACGATCTCGTCTGGCATACTGTCCATTAAGGACGAGAGTACCTCCCTGGCGGACCGTCTGCGAAACATCACTGACCGTGAAGAAGCCCAACAGCGGAAAATTGGCTCAGTTAAACAACAGGAATTGAATATCTCCTCAGAGATCGATGGCATCAACAGCGATATTGAGGAAAATAATAAGCTTCTGCTTGAGTTAGATCAGAGAGTGCATTAATCATAAAAAGCTAGCCCCTTTGTCAAAAACAAAGGGGCTTTTAGTGTCTTTATTTTGGTTCGCTATCTAGATAAGACCTAAGAGTCTGCTGTAATGTTCCCCTGGTATCTGCTTTTTGATCCAGGTTGATTCCAGTATGGATCATTTTCCTTACAAGCTCAGGGCGCATCCCGGTTATGACAGCCTTAGAGCCCATCATGGCAACACCATTCAAGACTTTTTGGAAATGGTCGATGACGTTCATTTCCATATCCGCAATTCCGGATAGGTCCATGATCAAGGTCTGGACTTTTAGCCTGGATATATCCATCAGGACCTTTTCTTCAATAATCTGCATTCTGTAATCATCAATCATCCCGATTAGCGGAAGTACGGCAACAGTAGCGCTGACAGGGATAATAGGAACGGAGAGATGTTCAACCAATTTTCGCTGTGAATTGAGCAGTTCATCCTTGTACTTTGTATAAGTTAAGAAGAAGGTATTCAAGAATTGGTCTACCTGGTCATTGATCTTTTTCTCCAGCTGGAAAAAATCCTCGCGATCGGTATCATTATTATGCAATTGGTCATACTGGTTCAGAAATTGCCATAACGTCCGGCGGATGGCCTGAATCCATTCTAGTTTGAAGGCAACAGTCAAAGAATGTTCTGCCCAGGCGATCCCTTCTTGTTCAGCAAAAGCGATCAGTTCATCTTCTTGCTCCTCAACTATGTAGACAATCAACTTTTCAGCGTTCTTTAACAGGTCAATATTTCCCTTTTGAAGGATTTCGTGAATTTTAGTAGCAACATTCACTGCTTCTGATAATAATTGTTTTTCAAACTGGTCTCTATTTGTTTTAATGAAATCGGTTATATCTTTTTCGTTAAAAGTTGATTCCATTTCTTTGTACACTCCTCAATATATACTTTACTGTAATTAACAACACAGATATAGGGAAAACTACTCCTTTTTAAAACTGTATCAAAATGGGGTGGCGAATTCAAATAATTAAAAGCTTGTTCTCTATAATTAAAGGATAAATCAAATTATAAAAGAAGTATAATAAATAGTATTTTTTAGAGGGGGAAATCAATGGGCTGGTTGGTTATTGTCATTATTGGATATTAGCCGATAATTTACCGAATCCATCGACGGCTAGATTTTTTGGAAAAAGAAGTTGAACGGTTGAGTAAAGACAACGAGAGCCGGAGAAGTGAATAGCGATTGGTTGCATCCAGATAACTTTGTTAATCATAAAGTTATTATGTAAAGTGGTTTCGAAAGGGAGAAATTAGCAGATGAAACAGGAAAAAGAAATATTGAGCCTGCTGGTTGATTGGGCACAGCGAAATGATCATATACGCACAGTTCTTATGACAAGTTCCCGAGCCAACCCGCACGCTTTCACAGACTTATTTACCGACTATGATTTCGAAATCTTTGTGGATGATTTAGATGGTTTTATGAGTGACGATGGCTGGCTCGATCAATTTGGTACGCTCATCAAGAAAGTGGTTTTGCAGGACGGGAACTGGCGTACGCGTCTAGTCCTTTACGAGGATGGCACAAAAATCGATTTTCAGATATCAACCAATGATTTCATAAAGAGCCTCACAAAGCTTAAAGAGCTGCCGGCAAAATATGATAATGGCTATAAAGTCCTATTGGACAAGGATGATTACACTAAAAGAATGCCCGCTCCTTCCTATAAGGCTTTTATCACAAAGAGGCCCTCGGAAGAAATCTATGCTGAGATCATCCACAGTTTTTGGGGAGATACGGCATACGTAGCCAACAGTCTCTGGCGTGATGAACTGTATTTTGCAAAATTCATGCTCGACAATGTGATCCGATTCGATTACCTTCAGCCAGCAATTGAATGGTATCTTGGGGTCAAATATGATTGGTCAATAAATCCCAACAAGTTCGGGCGCTGGTTCAAACGTTACCTGGATCCCGATACATGGTCAGAATTGGAGGGGACTTATGCAGGAGCCGGGATTGAAGAAAACTGGGCAGCCCTTTTCAGGACTGCAGACCTGTTCAGCCGTCTGGCCCAGGAAGTCGGGGAGAGTTTGGGGTATCAGTATCCAAGGGAGAATGAGCAGAAAATGAGGGAGTACTTGTTGAAAGTCAGGAAACTGCCAGCAGAAGCGGATAGTTTCGAATAATGAAGTGTAAAGGCTGCCATGAAGATTCATGACAGCCTTTCTATTATTCTTAAATGTTCGTTAGTATGATTTGATTATTGCGAAAAAAGTCCTTGATAAAAAACTCCCCCAAAAAGGTTGAGAATTTTTCAACTAATGGTAAAATTAGCTAAAATATCAACGTGATTATCATCGGATAAGTTTTATATTTTTATAGATACAAAGGAGTATTTTAGGATGTTAACTTTAAAGCCAATAACAAAGGACAACTGGGAGGAGGCAATCGAGTTAAAAGTTAAAGAAGAGCAAAAGCTTTTTATGGCTTCAAACCTGTATTCAATTGCTGAAGTCCAGTTCCTTGACCAGTTCTAAGCTTACGGGATTTATGATGGTGATCAGATGGTGGGCTTTGCGATGTATGGCATTGACCCGGATGACAATAACTATTGGATTTATCGGCTGATGATCGATGAGGCACATCAGGGAAAAGGGCTTGGAACGGAAGCTGTAAAATTGATCGTTGACGAGATCAAAAAGAAAAACACTGCTGGAATTCCGCTCATAATGATCGGCTACAACCAGGAAAACGCAGGTGCAAAAGCAACCTACATGAAAGCGGGCTTTGTTGAGACAAAAGTCGCTCCTTGGGGAGAGCAGCTGGCAGCATATAGACCGAAGAAAGATGTTCAATGAAAGTCAAAAGTGAGAGAGACTAATGCAAAAGTTACATCACCGAGGTGACGGATATAAATGAGAGAAACGAAGTCAAAAGTGTCCATTAACTGGACTATGACGGACAAAAGTGAGAGAAATGAAGTTAAAAGTGTCCGTAATAATCAATAAGACCTTAAATTGAAACAAATGGGGAGTGGTTTTTTGAATCTGGAAGAGTTAGTGATTGCTTTAAATAGGGAGTTCGATGTGGAGTCATTTGGCAAGGACCCAGGCTTTAGCAGGTTCATCCCGGCTGCATATGAATCTACGGGATTTAAGTGGCAGGAAGTTTTTGAAAAGAGATATACTGAGCTTTTTAACGGGCTAATGATTAAAGGGACGCCTGAAGTGAGCAAGGTATTCCTGGCTGTGTTTCCAACCGATGAGGTACTTGAATATTTTATCCGTACCAGCACAGAAGGAGACCTGCTTTTCATGCACCACTCTCTCCTGATGGAGTGTGGTGATCCTAATGGGGAATGGGGACGCGGGTTTGTACCAATAAAAGAAGAATTCTTAAACAGAATAATAGATAAAAAGCTATCCGTTTATACAGTTCATGAACCATTGGATTTTCACCGAGAATTGGGGACTAGTGTAGCGATTCAGCAATCCCTTGGCGGGAGGAAAATCGATGGGTTTTTACCAGGGAATAATGGGGAGGACCTGGTGTTTATTTGTGAAATAAACGAAATCGGTACCGATGATCTTGTTACTAAACTAGAGAAAATTTTCGAAATCCCATATGTTGATCTAGAAGGCAAGAAACATGACCGGATTACAAAAGTAGCGATTGTTGCGGGCTGCGGTGACAAGGTTGACTGGATGAAGGAGGCCGAAAAGAGAGGAGTTCAGGCATATATCACAGGTGAAATCCATTGCCATATTGATAATGATTATGGGAAAAGGAAATATCAGCAGATGATGGATTATGTCAGCGAATCCAACATGTCGTTGATCGGCGTTTCTCATGCGGCTTCTGAATACTTGGTAAAGAAAACATTGATTAGGGACTGGTTTCACGAAAAACACAAAATGGAGACTATCCTGGTTCCTCAGGGAAAATGGTGGCTTTAAAAAGGAGCAGAAAATAAGATGAAATACTGGCTTGCGTCAATCGTTTTAATTGTTGTTTCTGTATTGTTTTTAAAACAAGGGATGGACTTATGGAAGCTAGGGACTGATGTTGATGGAGATGGAATGGGTATTCATTTCTTGGGGTTTTTGAAATCAATGACAGCGTTCCAGAAACTAGTATTCCTTCTTATGCCTCAGGCTTTTTTATAGCAGCTGGGTTATCTATTGGGCTGATGTTGGTTATATTCGGTAGAAAATATGTGCGTGTTAAAACTAGGGGGGATTTGCTAATGGAAGAAAAAGTTCATCTGATTAAGCCAACAGAAGATTTGGAAAGTGAGTATCTTGAGTTTTATCATGAGTGGAAAGACAGCGGAGAAGATATGATTCCCTGGGTAATTGCAAGGGACCCAGCGGATTTTCCTAGCATGGTCCAATTCTTGCTGGATAATGAAAAAGGAGTCAACATTCCGAAAGGCTGGGTTAAAGACTCTACATACTGGCTTGTAAACGATAACAAAAAAGTATTGGGTGTAGTCAACATCAGGCATGGCCTCACTGAGAAACTATTCAACATTGGCGGCCATATAGGCTATGGGATTCGACCTAGTGAAAGGCGTCAAGGGTACGCGACAAAAATCCTTGCCTATTCACTGGAAAAAACGAAGGAATTAGGAATCGAGAAAGTCCTTGTCGTTTGTGATGCTGTCAATATTGGATCCGCAAGAACCATAATCAATAATGGCGGAGTAGAGGATGTCAGCTTTACTGAGGAAGATGGCAATGTGGTAAGAAGGTTTTGGATAGAATAAAAGTATTGAAATTTTAAAGTTGAGAAGCATTGCTAATTGGCAATAAGTCTTAAAGGATAGTGATTACATGCAAGAAAATGCATTTGAAATAGAAGTAAATGCTCCTTATGCCTTAAACTATATGGTTTTTCTCCAGAATATCTATTTGAATCAGAATAGGTATCAGGAGGATCGGCAGGTTTTTCCTTATGTTGATTCGAGCAAATGGGGATTACTGGGGAATGTTCAATTTGTTGATGCCTTTAAGGAAGTATGGGAAACTTTGCTTCAAAAAAACTTAAATAAGAGGTTCGACCATAATGGCATTCTAACTGATGAGAAGGCTCTGTTTCAAAGGTTATTTCAAGGTACGGCTGCGGGAGTGTTTGGGTTTGAGGAAAGCTCAAAGGCTTTCCTGGTATGGTGGATAAGTTTTGCTGGCAAAATAGCGGTTGAACGTGTCTTTGAGGGGGATGCCATGACCAAGTTATACAAGGAACTGGCAGGCTTAGTAAAAACAACTCGTGAAAATAACCGGTTAAATATCGCTTTGTTGTATGACAGCCTGGTTTTGTGTGGTTCTTTTCAGCAATCCTGGTACCTAACTTTGCCAATTGAAGATGTATTTTTAATAAATCGCAGACCGGAATTACTTGAACTTATGCGAAATTCGTGTAACTAGCTGGGCTCAGGTTTGTTTCCGGATTTACCGAATGAAAAGATTCTCGTCACAACGCTTATCATTGTTCCAAGAAAGGCACTTCCAACAATATCAGATGGGTAATGGTGTCCGACCCAGATTCTAGAAAAACCTGTAAGTGCCGACATCCACATCATGATTGTCCCCAGGGTCCGGTGGAACATCAGGATAGTGGTAGATGCTGCGAAAGCGAGCATTGTATGCTTGCTTGGAAAGGAAGAATCCATTTTTGAAGGAATAAGAATTCCAACGCGCCGGTTCATGAATGGGCGCGGTTTAAAGTAAAATAAGTGGATGAAGAACTGGGCAGCCAAGCTGACGGCCACTGAAAGGCTCGTTTCAATTGCGATTTTTTTGTTGAACCTGTTCTTGAACAGCATCACTACAATGATGAAAAGATAAACATAACGTATACGATTTGAAATAAGGATCATTAATTTATCCGCTGTTGAATAACGGCCGGATAGTCTGTTGATCAGCTGGAAAAGTTTAAGGTCCATCATGTTTCTCCTCAATGTTTTAATTTTACTTTTCCCTTGCTGATGCCAAAAATGTATGGAAAAAGGAGACTATATAAATGCAAGCAAAGGTAGTCAAAAAAGAAGCATTTAAAGCAGTGGGAGTTAAATGGATTGGAACTTTTGAACAGGCAGCCAGAGGGGAAATTAAGACTTTTCATCACGAATTCCTTGAAAGAAAGAATCAGATTAAAAATGCTATCGAGCCTGAAAACATTTTGGGGCTATCTTATCACAACACAGAACATGGCTTTACATATTATCTTGCCCTTGAAGTGAAAGATACTCAGTCTATACCTGAAGAAATGGAGTTCATTACGGTTCCGGCGTATACATTTGCCAGCTTAGAATATAAAGGATCAGCAGTGCATGAAGCATATACAAGTTTGTATACTTGGGTCAAAGAAAAAGGTTATACCTTAATACAAAATGATTTGGAGCATCTGGAAGAGTATCCAGGAAGCTTTGATCCTTTAAAAGATGCACCTGAACTGAAGATTCATATTCCAATTATGATTTAGCATGGCATTTAAAAGGGATTTTTGAGGAATATTTGGGGATAAATGGAGTGGCTTAAAATTTCCCAAGTTCATTTTTATCAAAAAAAAACAAGCACTCAGGAAGCTGCTTGACCAGTGGCGTTAGCAAACTTCTTTCTCTCAGGCTGAGGTATTGGTTTTTTCATTGCCAATATCCTCCCCGCCATTATTACCGCTGCTTATTCGGAATAATTCCAGTCCTCTTAGTAAGGCATCCCCCCCGAAACCAGCCATTATGGACATTAAAAATACCCGGAGCATTGAGTCAGCCTCGGATGAGACTACCAACAGTGCTGCTGCTAAGGAACCTGTAAGGATTTCTTCAAGAAAACCGAGGTAGATAAATTTCTTTGTTTTTCTTGGCATGATGATTTTGCCGCGTTTTCTTACATGTGCCGTCAGTCCAACAAATCCACCAATGACCATTGCGAAAATCATGTTTTCTAACAAATTGATCACTCTCCTAAAGTCCAGATTTTTGTTGGTCGACCTTAGGTAATTCTGGATGTATTACTATTATACAAGTATTAATGGTGGAAAAGCATGCGTAAATTTATCGAATTTTCAGTATATTTATATGGTAAATAATATGTGTAACTTTTTGGAAGATAATGTTTTATTGTCCATTTTGGAAAAGTTACAGGCCTAAAGTCATAAAGAACGCATTTGATACGGGCGTCTGAAGCATTAAGAATGATTTGTTAAAGAGGAGGACAAAAATGTTTATATTGAATGTGGAAGGTGCGATCCAGAGAGAGGGAAAATGGCTCATTATTGAGAGGAGTACAAAGGAAGAACACGCTGGAGGGCAATTATCACTTGTTGGCGGCAAAGTAGAAAATGAAGGATTTTCTAAAGACTTGCTTGAGCGGACCTTGAAAAGGGAGCTATTTGAGGAAGTCGGAATCGAAATTAATTGCAATTTGAAATATCTGCGAAGCAGCTCGTTTGTACTGCCTGACGGGAGAGAAGTACTCGACCTGGTGTTCCATTGTGTCATTGAAACAGGAGAACCGTTTGCAAAAAGTCCGGATGAGGTGGAGGCGGTATATTGGATGTCTGCAGAAGAAATTTATGCAAATTCAAAAGCACCAATCTGGTTAAAGGAAAGCATAGAGGAAGCCGAGCGTTATGTTCAATCTTCGACAATGAAGGCCACCAATTAAGGTGGTTGTTTTTTTGCCTAAAAAAGGAAATGTAAGGTCGGATATCGAATATGTTAAGGAATTTCTTCAGTGAATTGAGAGGTAGGCAAATTTGAATATCTTAGAAAAGTTAGTCAGTGAATTCATGTCGATGAGTAATCATAAGCATAGATTGATCATTGGCATTGACGGGCTCAGCCGGTCAGGGAAAACGACCATTGTAAAGAAGTTGGCTGCATTGCTCGAAGAATACGAAATGAAAAGCCAGATCATCCATTTGGATGACCATATTGTCGATCGGACGAAAAGATATGGAACCGGTGAAGCGGAGTGGAAGGAGTATTATTACTTGCAGTGGGAAGTTGAGAAACTGGAGGAAATATTATTTGAAAAACTCCAACAAGAAAATGAACTGGTGCTTCCATTCTATGATGAGCAACTGGATCAGCAAGTATATAAAAAGCTGGACTTAACAGGCAAGAAGGTTGTTTTGGTCGAAGGGATATTCCTGCAGCGGGAAGAATGGAAAGCGTATCTGGACTATGCCATTTTTATCGATTGCCCACGTGAAATAAGATTTCGGAGGGAAAATGCCCGAACTCGGAAGAATATCGAAAAGTTCGAGAATAGATATTGGAAAGCGGAGGATTATTATCTGGAAAAGCTCAATCCGAGGGTGAAAGCCGATAAAGTCCTAACATGTCATCAATTGGTGGACGCTCCATTTTGTATAGAAGGTGATAGTGAATGAATTGGAAAAAAATATTTAGCATTGGCGGAGGTTCAAACCAAGACAGTAATATAGCTGACCTGGGGATTCCTGATGAGGTGCTTTCCATCATAAGTAAATTCACCACTGGCAAGTTGAAGCCGTTCTATAAAACAGATCTGTATACAGATAAGAGGGGAGAAATCATAGGAGTCTGTATGGAGGTAAAACAGGATCAAGCGGAAAATCTTGTTTTAAAAATGAGAAAGGAAATGGAGGTATTAGGATTCCTCCCTTTTATATGTGATACCGAACATAATAAGGTGTGTATCAGCCAAGTTTCAGACCAGTTTGACATCATTAAAATTCAGCAAACCAATGGAGATAACTATGATATTAGCAACGAAATGGTTGTTTCCAAACTGAAGGAGTGGCATCTCAGGTATCCATTCACCATCATAGGGGCGGATTTTGACTGGGTGGAAGCCACGTTCCAGGTAATTCCTGATGGTAAAAATTTGAGGTCTTTCGCCACCGAAATGTATAAATTCTGTCCAGACATCGTTGAGCAAGGGTCAGGTTCAATCAATGGATTAATGGAAGAATTGAAAGAGTCGAAGAAATTATTCTTATGGTGGGACTGATCATCATTCGGGGGGATCGATATGGATTCAAAGATTTTCGAGAAGTTTAAACATTTTGCTGTTCATGAATGCTGGGGATCAAGTCCATTATATGAATGTCTTTCTTTAAAAATAGCTGAGGATCGGGAAATGCTTGAACTTGCAAGTAAAGTGAGGATTGGCCAGCCGGTGCCAAATTTGCTTTTGGGGGCAGTACATTATTTGCTGATGCAAGGGTATGAGCATCCACTTGCTGAATTTTACCCAAGCCTGACTGACAATCCACGGGAGAGTGATGAAGCTTTTGCTGCTTTCGTGGATTTTTGCCGGGAATATAGAGAAGAGATCACTGAGATAATTGAAAGCAAAATCGTTCAGACAAATGAGGTAAGGCGCTGTTCTTATCTATACCCGGTTTTCAGCCATATTTACCGAATGGTCCAAAAACCATTGGCCTTGATTGAAATCGGGACTAGTGCGGGCTTGCAGCTTTTCCTGGATCAATATAGCTATTCATATGGTACAGGCCAAATATATGGGAAAACTGATTCGCCTGTTCACTTAACATCAAAGATCGAAGGACAAAATAATCTATTTAGTGAAATGGACATCCCTAAGGTGAAGACGAGGATTGGAATCGACCTGCATATTAATGATGTGAAGAATATGGAGGATTATCTTTGGCTTAATGCTCTCATTTGGCCGGAACATCATGAAAGGCGGGAACTGTTTGAAAAAGCAGCGAACTTTGTGGCTAACCAGTCTTTGAGATTAATAGAAGGGGATGGAGCAGAAATGCTCAGCTCCCTTGCTGGTGAAATCCCTGATGAGCAGGTAATCTGCGTTTTTCATACCCATGTTGCCAACCAAATGCCCGGCACAACCAAGAAAAAGCTTTTGGACCAAGTAAAAGAGATTGGTGAAAGAAGGGACATCTTTCATATTTACAATAATATCTACGACTCAAGGCTCCACCTGGATTACTATCTGGATGGAAAAGAAAGCCTGAACACAATCGGGGAAACCGAGGGTCATGGCCGCTGGTTCAGCTTGAATCTTTAGCTTCAAATTTACCAGATAGGGTGTCATTAATGGAGAAGGGTCCTTTTTTATTGAGTATTTTTTATGGGTGGAATTATGTTTTTTTCATTATACCTACTTATTTTCATTAGAACAGTGAAAGGACTGGAAGAAGAAATTATCTAAAGGATGAGGAAGAGCTCGAATAATCAGATTTTTTTGAAACCTTCCTTCCCTTTTACCCGTATATTATTTATATTGGTAAAAGGAGGAAATAGTTATGGCTAAATTATCCCTCAAATCCGAGAATACCTCGAATATAATTCTTGTTTCGGCGATCATTCTGATCATCAGCAGTTTATTCATGCCTCTCGTTTTCGTTTATTTTATACAGGATTATCTGTACCTGACTAAAGATAAATGGTTTTATGCGACACCGCCCTCAGCTTACATTCTGTTCATGATCGGCATGCTTTGGCTTGCTGTTACCCTGCTCATATATTTGTTTGTTCAATGGAAATTTGAACGGAAAGGGATCAAGTGGCTCATTATTGTTCTCATGTTCGGAAGCGTACCATTCTTTATGTTTGGTATTTCGAATTATTACTATCTTAATGACGAGGGATTGCATTTTAATGAGGCAAAAAGTTTCAATGATATACATTCGTATGGCTGGAAGGATATTAAGCAAGCTGAGGAGATATTCGTCAAAACCAAAGGAGTAACTGTATCCGATCATTATATGTTTACCACCAACGATGGGAAAGTGATTGAATTGCCAAATAACAGCAAGGTATCTTATAACAAGCATAGAATTATGGAAAAGCTGCAAGAATTTAATATTCCGTTGACTAATAATATGGGAGATTTATATGAATGAGACTTTGCTAAAAAGAAGGTACGGTGACCGCGCCGATTGGATAAGGGTTAGCCAGAAGGAGTTCAAACAGGGATTTTTTGAAGAGGATGGCTTCCGAGGGTATGTAACTTCATTGAAAGTAAATAAAGTCACTGAACCATTATTTTTTCAATACGAAGATAAAAAGGTTTGTATAGTAAACGATGGATTTACCTGGCTGCAGCATTTTCCAGAAGGAAAACGCCATTCCGTCACAACCATGTTCAATTCCCAAGGGGAGGTTGTTCAGTGGTATATCGACATTTGCCTTAGAAATGGGGTTGAAAACAACCGTCCCTATTGGGATGACTTGTTTCTGGATATTATCATAATGCCAACCGGAGAAATCTACTATAAAGATCATGATGAACTAGAGGAAGCACTTTTAACAGGAGTGATTAATGAGGAATTATATAACATCGCAATAACCGAGGCCAAGCAAATTAAGAAACTGATTGAATCAAATGAATTTGAATTGTTTCAACTGACCAAGAACCATAAAGAGTATTTCGACCGGAAGGATTGAGATTTACTCAAGAAAAATATAAAGGACGATAATCTCCATTATGTTCGTAAAAACATATAGTTACAGCATTAAGCCAGAAAGGGAAAAGGACTACCTTGAGATTCAAGTTAAAGCAGAGCAAATTTATTCGCGTTTCACAAATAAACAAACTCTTTACTTACAAAGCAAGGCAGACAGTTCAAAGTGGATTGAGATGCATATCTATCAGGACGAAAAAAGCTATACTGACAGTATTCATGCCGTTGATCAACAGCCTGGAATCAATGATTTTTACAAACGGTTCCTTGAAGTCATTACCTCAGTGGAAGAGTTAAAAGAAGATGATTATAACATCATAAATCTCAATGTTAAATCATCAAGTTTTGATTTAGGGGGTTAATTAAACAGCATTAAGTAATGATGTATTATCATAATAAAGGAGTGATATATAATGTGCGGGATTAGAAACTAAGCATTTTGAAAGGGATATGAATTTATCGAGAGACCGTCATGAAGTTTTACTAAAAGCAGTTGCAGACTTTACTGGCGATGAAAAAGTAAGGGCAATTTATCTTGGCGGGTCATTGGCAAAAGGAAATTATGATAACTATTCAGATATAGATTTACATATTATTGTTGAGGATATCAGTCTGGAAGATTTTATTCGCAATAAAAGGCAGCGCTCTTTGAATTGGGGAAATGTTTTATTTTTTGAAGACAGTCACCCGGATTCACCAGTTGTGGTCGCACATTTTGATTCCTTTGTTAAAGCGGACACTTGGTATAAAACTAAAGGACAAGTGAAGCCTTCAATTTGGCTGAAAGGCTTGGAGGTTTTGTATGATCCTGGTGATATATTAACAGATATTTTCGAAGAATCTTCAAGGATTGAAATTGTGTTAGATTCAGAAGCTGTTGAGTTTTGGAAAGGTAAGATATTGGCTTTTTACCATGAAACATACCGCGCTGTAATGCGAAAAGATTGGTACTATGCATTGGCAAACCTGGACCGGGTAAGATGGTTGATTGCTGGCGGCTGGTATATGGAAGCCGGCAATCATCTGGATTCTTCATATGGTGTTTGGTCTAAGGTTGAAGGAGAAAGAAGTTTATTGAATGAGCGGCAATTATCCTTGCTGGCCAAATGGCATTGTAAAAGAGAAAAGGAACAAATTTTGGGGGCATTAACATTAATGTTTCCAGAAGTAATGAGATTATATAGAGTTCTACATAAAAAGGCAGGACTGGAAACGGATGAAGAAGAGTTCAGGAGAATCATTGAAATGGTGTTATGATACTGGCTTCACTATTTTGAATGATATTCCAATTATAAGTGCTAAGAATCATGGATGCTAATCCAACATTGTAGTATCTATTAGAATAGTGCAATCGAGGGGATTAAATGAAAAAGCTTGCTATTTTAACAATGATCCTAATAATATTCATGACTGGCTGCAGTTCAGATTTCCAACCGCAATTGACCAGGGTTGATGTGCAAAAACTAACAAAGGATGGCAATAAAGACGGTGAGGAGAGAATAATTGCTTCTAAAGATGAGCTCCAAACTCTAGAGCAAGCGTTCCAAAAAATCAAATGGTCCCCAAAGACGAAGCCGGAAATGACAAGGAAAGAAGATGTACTGGCGGTTTTCTTCATCCAGGAAGAGAAAAATATGCCGGAAAGCTTGTATGAATACCGAGTATGGTTTGAGGGAGAAACTGCCACCATTATCAGCAGAATGGAAAACGAAGGGTATGGAAGGTTAACAGATAAAACTGAAGTTCATGACCTGGAATCAGCATTGCTGCCAGGTGAATAGGTCATTGCTTTTAGGGTCACAAAAAGAAAAAGTGCCAATACGAGCACTTTTTTCAGCTTACTGCACTAAAAGCTGGGGGATATTCTATTTTTCCTTCTAAACCATTCAATGAGCCCTGCTCAAGCTCGATTGCCATGAACACTTCATTTGGTACTGGAAAGGGAGCGTTGACACCGAAATTCTTCGAGGGCTGAAACCCGAATTTAGGGTAAAAATTCGGATGGCCAAGTACAAATACATGTTGATATCCTAAAGACTTGCATTTATTTAAACCTTCCTTGACGAGTGCTGAACCGATTCCGCTATTTTGATATCCGGGCTTCACAGCCATTGGAGCGAGAGCGATTGTTGGGATCACTCCTTTTTTTGCAAGAAGACTGATGATGCTGAAAAGAATATGTCCGATGATTTCTCCGTTCTCGTCAACAGCTACCATGCTTAAGTCAGGAATGAAATTTTCGGAATCCCTGATTAGTTCAACCAAACGTGCTTCATTTTCACCATTTACAAAAGCCGCTTGATTTAAAACCCTGATACCATGAATATCTTTAATAACTTCAGAACGAATAAAATAATCATCGCTCTTCATATTTCTTAAACTCCCTCCATACCAAATTAGAAGTTTTGGAGTCAGAATCAGAAAATTCCCGGTAATAACGCTTTTCATTTTCACCCGAAATTGAGTCGATATCATTTAACAACATAACTAGAAACTCCCTATCTTTGTTGATTTGCTCTTCAATTTGTGTGTAATCTCTGCCATTTCTAATATTGAACGCTAAGTGCTTATAATGGTCTGCAAGTTGATCCCAGACTTCTCCTAAATTTGAAATCTTTCCATTCATCATATAATATTGTCGGCTTAGAATAGAGAGTTCCCCTAGATGACTGGCAAACGTGAATTCGCCATCCTCTTCTTTCAAGATCTTTATCCATAGGGTCGGATCAGCATCGTTCTCCAGTAGAAATATAGAGTCTCTTACTGTCCGCTGGAATTCAGATCCTGCCTGAATTTCTAGGTCAGTGATTTTTTTATACTGATAAAGATTGAGTAAAATCAATGCAGCAAGAATGAATTTGGTCAGGTTTATAAAATATTTAGTTTTCATATGACCACTCCTTTGTATAAAGTTGAGATAATAATAACAGAAAATTCCAAAAGGGCAATCAGAATTTTTACCAGAATGAATTCTTTCACTTCCAGCACTTTTTTCTGTTATGATTAAAACTGGCTTTTTGCCAGAATCAATTTTCAAGGAGAACCTGAATGACAAAAAATCTTCCATTTACCATCACTAAAAATGATACATTCTTTGATTTATTAGGGGATTACATTGGTGATGTTTTTTATGATATTTTGCCTGAAAAGGGCTATGAGTTGCGCGACGAACAGATTTATATGGCTTTCCAGGTGGAACAGGCCTTTAAGAACAAAGGGATTGTGTTTGCGGAAGCTGGTGTAGGAACAGGCAAGACATTCGTTTACTTGATTTACGCGATCCTCTACGCTCGTTATATGGGGAAGCCTGCAATTGTATCCTGCTCAGATGAAACACTGATCGAACAGCTTGTAAAAGAGGGCGGAGACATCGAAAAACTCGAGCAGGCATTGGGACTTAAAGTGGACGTCCGGCTGGCAAAAGCGAGAGAGCAATATGTATGTATCAAGAAGCTTGATGAGCTTTCGAACACCTCTGACGACATGGAAATTCTTGATGTCCATGACCAACTGCCAGATTTTATTTTTGATGAAGGCATTTCCATGAATTCATTCAGCCGGTACGGTGACCGAAAGGAATATCCTTGGGTCACCAATGAAAAATGGTCTCAGATGGCGTGGGATCCACTTCAGCAATGCTCGACATGCAGCTGGCGCCATCGCTGCGGGCAAACATTGAATCGTGATTACTACCGGCATGCCGGAGACTTGATTATTTGTTCTCATGATTTTTACATGGAGCATGTGTGGACAAAAGAATCACGGAAAAGAGAGGGCCAGATGCCTTTGCTGCCTGAAGCGAGCACCGTCATATTTGATGAAGGTCATCTGCTTGAATTCGCAGCGCAAAAAGGGCTGACATACAGATTTAATTCGCAAACTCTGACGACTGTGTTAACAGGCTATATGCATCAGGATGTCAGGGAGGAATCTCTCTATTTAATCGAGGACATCATAGAGCTGCATGACTCATGGTTCGACCTGCTGGTTGAGAACTCTACTGCTGTTGAGGGTTCGAATCGAAAAGAAGTTGCGAAGCATCCTGCAATCAGGAAGACAGCTGAAACTTTGGAAAAGAAGGTCAGCGAATTAATGGACCAGCTGGTATTTGACGCAGAAATGTTCCTGATTGATGAATACCACTTAAAAATCATGGAAGAATATCTCGAGTTTTTTGCATATGGTCTATCGATCTTCCTGAAGAACGATGAAGGGATTTTCTGGCTTGAAGAGAATGAAGTTCAGTCTTCACTCGTCATCATGCCTCGTCTGGTAGAGGACATTCTGAAAAAAGAAGTTTTTGCACAAAATATCCCGTTTGTTTTTTCTTCAGCAACTTTATCCCAGGTAGGGGACTTCAACTATATAGCGAAGAGTCTCGGAATTGAAAAATATACTTCCTTCACGGTTGCATCACCGTTTGATTATCAAGAGCAAATGGAAATTAAAGTGCATGTTCAGGATGCTGAAAATCAAAAATGGGAGAAAATAGGTACGGATCTGCGTACTGCAAGCGGGAGCTCACTGGTTTTGTTTTCTTCCATGCAGGAAATGGAAAGGTTCAGAGTATGGTCCGATCAACAGGAGTGGGATTTTGACATCCTGTTTGAAGGCGACCGTGAGATTAGTGAAACCGTAAAAGACTTCCAGAATGTCAAAAGCACTGTACTTTGCTCATACAGTTTATGGGAAGGTCTTGATGTCCCCGGTGAATCATTGACCCAGGTCATCATTGCTTCATTGCCATTCCCGCCTCATGACCCGGTCTTCCAGGCAAAAAGGAAGCATGCGGCCAACCCTTCTGCAGAAGTAGACGTTCCATACATGCTGCTTCGGTTAAGACAGGGAATAGGCAGGTTGATCAGGAGCAGCCAGGACGAAGGTGCCGTCCATTTATGGCTTACTGGTAAGCAAAAAGCAGAATTTATGGAAGAAATAACAGCAGTGCTTCCTGTTAGTGGCATTCATTAGTATAGGGGAAATCCCGAAAGGTCCAAGCCTTTCGGGATTTTTTTGCGGAAATTAGTCTCTGCATCCGCACTTTCTATCATCGCGGTCACGATCATTCTCATCCTGAGCACCAGCAACCAAGTCATTGATAATGCAACGACGGTCAGCACGGCAAAGATCTTCAAAATCAATTGTCGCCCTTACCTGTTTGTTGTTGCGGTTAGAGTAAAAAACTCCTGCTGAATCGTTATTATTAGATTGGATCCCATTCGAGCTTAAACTTCTTCCATAGCTAAAATACACGATATCTTATTCGGAAAGGGACAAGTTGTCAGGGCTTGTACCTACTTTGGAAAGGAATATGCTTTTTTCATAGAACCTTTAAAAAAATAAAAGTTTGATAGAACGAAAAAAAGCAAGCGGAGTCCGCTTGCTTTTTAGTGCATATGACGGTATACACCAATGACTTTACCAAGAATCGATACATTCCGAAGGATAATCGGTTCCATTGATGAATTTTCCGGCTGGAGCCTGAAATAGTCCTTCTCCTTGAAGAAACGTTTAACAGTTGCTTCGTCATCCTCAGTCATTGCTACTACAATGTCTCCGTTATTGGCTGTCTTTTGCTGCTTGACGATTACATAATCTCCATCCAGGATACCAGCCTCTATCATACTGTCACCCATGATTTCGAGCATGAAAACCTGCTCATCATGAGGAACAAGGCGGTCTGGAAGCGGGAAGTATTCTTCAACATTCTCAATAGCCGTAATTGGCATACCGGCTGTTACTTTACCGACAACAGGCACGTTGACAACATTATATTTAGGGATACGGTTTTCCTCTTCGATTTCCAGTATTTCAATTGCACGCGGTTTTGTTGGATCGCGTCTGATCAGCCCTTTGCTTTCGAGCCTTGCAAGGTGGCCGTGTACCGTGGAACTTGATGCCAGTCCAACTGCTTCGCCGATTTCACGTACGGATGGCGGATATCCTTTTTTCTTGACTTCACCTTTTATGAATTCAAAAATATCTTGTTGCCGCTTTGATAACTTTGTCATATTCACGCACCTCGTATTTTTTCTTGTCCTAATTATACCATGTCTATTTGATAGATACAAACATAAGTTCGAATTTTGAGTTGACACAAAACAAATGTTCGTATTATAATAAAAATCAAATAGGCGAACATATATTCGTTAGGGAGTGTCGATTATGAAAAGACTATGGGAAAACTATTCTTACGCTTTAATCCTTCTTGCTGTCAGCCTGATTTTTTCGCTGGTGGCAAAAGCAAATTTACATAACGATGATGCATACATAACTGTTACTATAGAAGAAGGGCAGTCACTATGGGAGATTGCAGAGACGTACGCCAGTGAGCATCGTTTATCGAAAAATGATTTCGTGAGCTGGGTAGAAAAGGAAAATGGGATTGTTGGAGAAAGGGTTTTTCCGGGAGATGAACTTGTCATCCCGGTGACGGCTGAATATCTGGAGCCAACACAGATTGCCGGGGCTGAAAGATAATTTGTACATAGAATCAGGTGACAGCATGAAAGCGATTATTTATTGCCGGGTAAGTACCACGAAAGAAACGCAGGAAACTTCGCTTGCCAGGCAGGAGGAAGAATTGCTCCGCCTTGCAGAACAGTATGGATTTGAAGTGATGAACATCATCAAGGAACAAGCCAGCGGGTATGACCTTGAAAGGGACGGGATCCTTGAACTGCTGGAGCTGATAAAGGACAAGTCAGTCGGTGCCGTATTGATTCAGGATGAGACCAGACTTGGCAGGGGTAATGCAAAGGTAGCTATTCTCCATTGCATATTAAAGGAGAACGTTAAGTTATACAGCATCTCTCACAGCGGGGAACTTCAGCTTTCTGAATCGGATTCCATGGTGCTCCAGATTGTCAGTATGGTAGAAGAATATCAGAGGAAAATCCATAACATAAAGATTAAACGCGGAATGAAACGTGCGGTTGAACATGGATACAAGCCTCAGCGCAATCTCAAAAATCAGGGCGAGCATTCCGGCAGGGAACGTAAAGATATGCCGATAGCAGAGATTGTCAGGCTGCGGAATAATGGCCTTACTTTTGCTGAAATTGCCGCTACTCTGAAAGGATTTGGCTACAATGTATCCAAGGCAACAGTGAATCGGCGATACCTTGAACATATAGAATCAAATGAGGAATGAGGCTCCTTTCTTGTAAAACTAGAAAAAATTTAGTAAGATGTCATTTGACGTAATTTTTTACACAAAGGAGCTTTACAATGCTATCAAGTGATAAAATTGCTAGAATCAATGAACTGGCAAGGAAAGCAAAAACATCAACGCTGACAGAAGAGGAAGCAAAGGAACAGACAAAGCTTCGAGCCGAGTATCTCCAGTCATTCCGTTCTTCTATGCTGAATACACTAAAGGGAGTTACCATTGTTGATCCAGAAGGCAATGATGTTACACCTGAAAAACTAAAAGAAGAAAAATTGAAGAATAAACTTCATTAATATATTCAATTTGGAATACATGAGAGAATGTATTCCATTTTTATTTTGGAAGCATGACAGATGAAAAAACTGAATGTTATATTCGACTACTGAAGTGAAAAATCAGCAATGGAACAATTTTAAAGGCCTCTTAGCTTCTATGTCAAAATCTATATTCCGTCTTCATCTGAAGCGTTTGCTTACATAAGTACAGCGAGTATGTGTCAAAATAAATAACAATACGGCGTTTTCTGTCTCCTTCAGGCATAATTTGTTGTATAATAATTTCTCTCGCTATAATATTAATGATGTAGCCAGTACCTATAGAAAGGATGTATTAAATGTTTAAAGAAATTGATATGCTTTCAATTGATTCCATTCGTACTTTATCAATTGATGCGATTGAAAAAGCAAATTCCGGCCATCCAGGCATGCCGATGGGGGCAGCACCGATGGCTTACACATTATGGACTCGTTATATGAATATCAACCCTAAGAATCCAGAATGGTTCAACCGCGATCGGTTTGTCTTGTCTGCCGGACACGGATCTATGCTGCTATACAGCTTACTGCACCTTGCAGGTTATGATCTATCAATGGAAGATATTAAGCAATTCCGTCAGTGGGGAAGCAAGACACCAGGACATCCTGAGTTTGGACACACTGCCGGTGTAGACGCAACAACCGGACCGCTTGGCCAGGGAATTGCCATGGCGGTTGGTATGGCGATGGCTGAACGTCACCTGGCTGCTGTTTATAATAAGGATAACTACAATATCGTTGATCACTATACATATAGTATCTGCGGTGATGGCGATCTTATGGAAGGCGTTTCTGCTGAGGCAGCTTCACTTGCAGCTCACCTTAAATTGGGTAAAATGATTGTTCTATATGATTCAAACGATATCTCACTGGATGGCGATCTTAATAAGTCATTCTCTGAAAGTGTTGAGGGCCGTTTTAAAGCATACGGATGGCAATATATCCGCGTTGAAGATGGCAATAATCTCGATGAAATCGCAAAGGCGATCGAGGAAGCAAAAACAGATGCAGATCGTCCGACCATGATAGAAGTTAAGACCATCATCGGATATGGTTCACCTAACCTCTCTGGTAAATCAGATGTTCACGGTGCCCCACTTGGCGCCGATGAATTGAAACTTACAAAGGAAGCTTACAAATGGACATTTGAAGAAGACTTCCATGTACCAAGTGAAGTTTATGATCACTTCAAACAGCAAATCGCTGATAAAGGTGAACAAACAGAACAAGCTTGGAATGAACAATTCTCTCAATATAAGAGGGAGTATCCAGAACTGGGTGCCCAGCTTGAAAAAGCTATAAAGGGTGAGTTAGTAGATGGATGGGATAAGGACATTCCAGTATACGAAGAAGGCAAGAGCCTTGCGAGCCGTGCATCTTCTGGTGAAGCACTTAACGGCATTGCGAAAAACCTTCCTTACTTGATTGGCGGATCAGCTGACCTTGCTGGTTCAAACAAAACAATGATCAAGGGAACAGGCGATTTCTTCCCAGGTTCATTCGAAGGCCGCAATATCTGGTTCGGGGTGCGTGAATTCGCCATGGGAGCAGCTATGAACGGTATGGCACTTCACGGAGGCCTTAAGGTGTTTGGCGGAACATTCTTCGTATTCTCTGATTACCTGAAACCAGCAATCAGACTTGCTGCGTTAATGGGATTGCCTGTAACCTTTGTGTTCACACATGACAGCATCGCGGTTGGGGAAGATGGTCCAACCCACGAACCTGTAGAACAGCTTGCCGGACTTCGCGCAATGCCAAACCTGTCAGTGATTCGTCCTGCGGATGGCAACGAAACAGCAGCTGCATGGAAGCTGGCAGTTGAATCAACTAAGAATCCTACAGCTCTGGTGCTGACTCGCCAAAACCTGCCGACAATCAAGAATACGGACAAGAATGCGTACGAAGGCGTTTCAAAAGGTGCTTATGTCATCTCTCCAGCTGGAAAAGAAACAGCAGATGCATTGATCCTTGCAGCAGGTTCAGAAGTAGGACTTGCAGTTAAGGCACAAGAGGCTTTAGCTTCTGAAGGCATCGACATTGCGGTTGTCAGCATGCCTGCATGGGATCGCTTCGAGCAGCAATCAAAGGAATACAAAGAAAGTGTCATTCCAAAGTCTGTCAAGAAGCGTCTAGGAATCGAAATGGGCTCTTCACTTGGCTGGCACCGTTATGTTGGTGACGAGGGAGAAGTACTTGCGATCGATACATTTGGTGCATCAGCGCCTGGTGAAAAGATCATGGAAGAGTATGGATTCTCTGTCAACAATGTTGTCGCTCGCGTAAAAGCATTGATCGAGCAAGACTAAAATTAACTTTATAAAAGAGCACGTAACCATTAATGGTTGCGTGCTTTTGTGATTAAAAGAACCTCCGCTTTTTTTTAGACTATTTTAGCAAAACTATATTCCTTGGGGAAATAACCTTCTTTTATATAGAATTTGAAAAAAGAGACAGTAAATGTTAAAATGTTAACGAACTGATGTTCTGAAAAATGGAAGGAGTGCTGTTATGGTAACAGGAATTGTCCCCTACATAGTAACAAACGGGAATGGCCAGGAAGCAGTGAAATTTTATCAGGAAGCATTGGGAGCAGAAGTGATCAGTCTGCAAACATTCGGTGATATGCCTGCAAACCCTGATCATCCTCTTCCTGAAGAAGCGAAGAACCGGGTGTTGAATGCCCAGTTGAAAATTGGCGGTGCTGGCCTCATGCTATCAGATACATTCCCTGGCCACCCATACCAGCTTGGTTCCCAGGTAACAATCGCGCTTCTGGTGGATGATGCTGCTGAAGCAAAAGAAATCTTTAATAAATTGCAGGTGGATGGAAAGGTAACAATGCCCCTTCAGGAAACCTTCTGGAGTCCCGCTTACGGCCAGGTGACCGATAAGTTTGGCATCGAGTGGCAAGTATCAACAGAAAGTAAATAATCCCCGGCTGGACTGCATATGCAGTCTGGCTTATTTTATTTACATAAAGAGATTGAATGGTTACGCAAAGTGGAATCACTATATATATCAACTTTGGTAAATTAGGAGGGGGAATTGTTTATGTCGAGTGGGTTTAAAGGAAAGACTGTAATTATAACGGGCGGTGCTAATGGAATCGGCAAAGGGATTGCAAGAGCATTTGCGCAAGAACATGCAAATGTATGTATCGCAGACATAGATGAATCCAGGGGAAAAGAATTAATATCCGATCTTAAAGAAATCGGCGGAAAAGCAAGATTTTATCAAACAGATGTCAGAAAAGAAAAGGACATTGTCAATCTTGTGGACAGTGTGTTGAGTGACTTCGGGCAGATAGATGTATTGATAAATAATGCCGGAGTGTCGCGGTTCAAGCCGTTGTTCGAGCTTACTACTGAAGAATGGGAGGATGTTGTATTTACCAATCTCAGGAGTGTGTTTATCGGCTCACGTGAAGCGGCCAGAAGGATGAATGAAGGTGCACGAATCATAAATATCGCATCAACGAGGGCAACTATGTCTGAACCAAATTCAGAAGCATATGCTTCCTCTAAAGGCGGAATCGTTGCCTTGACACATGCACTTGCCGCTTCGCTTCAAGAGAAAGGGATTACAGTCAACTCAATAAGCCCCGGGTGGATCCAGACAGTAGATTATGAAGATTTGCGTGAGAAGGACCATCTTCAGCATTGGTCCAATCGTGTCGGGAAACCGGAAGATATTGCAAGAGCGTGCTTATATTTGGCTGACAAGGATAATGATTTTATAAATGGGCAGGACCTCGTCATTGATGGAGGAATGACTCGTAAAATGATTTATGAAGAATAAGGATTCAGGGAGCTGCTAAAAATGATGGCTGCTCCCTTTTAACTTCAGATGATTTCTAATAAAATAGAAATAGAAAATCATTTGGGAGAGAACGAATGAAGTACACCAAAAAGAAACCTAAAAAGAAAAATCAAGTCCAAAGGAACTTCAATCTGGCAATTTTATTGTTTCTTGCCTTTATAGGTTTCTTCCTATTTGATAGGTTCCTTGATTTAGATATTTATAACCTAAAGAAGATGAATGTCGGGGTGACCAGTTCTATTGGTGAGGTTGCTAAATATACTCCGTTGATTGCGGAGGAATTGCAAAAGGTCGGCCTCGAGGAACATACTGTTACTGTTGCCGCACTAATGATGCAGGAAAGCAAAGGAAAGGGTGGTGATCCCATGCAAGCTTCTGAATCCATGGGATTAGCGCCAAATTCGATCAAGGATCCCCAACAAAGCATACAGCAGGGTGTTAAGTATTTTCACCGGGTTATGGATTATGGCAAAAAGATGCAAGTCGATTTTCCAACGGTTATCCAGGCATATAATATGGGAATCGGCTACATCGATTTTGTTGCTCAAAATGGCAACAAGCACAGCGAGGAACTCGCAAAGAAGTTTTCGATGATCCAGGTTGAGAAAAATCCGCAAACCTATAATTGTGGAGGGGACAAGAATAATTTCCGCTATCCATATTGCTATGGAGATTTCACCTATAGCACAAAAGTTGCCAGGCATATGGAAACCATTTCGGTCAACAGTCCTGGGAGTTTAAATGAAGATTCAACTAAACGAGCATTTTAATTTTTCTGGTTGAGTGTTCCAATTGACTGTTCCAATTGACTGTTCCAATATTGAAAAGACCGGAATGTTTGCTTTTCGTTCATACGAATGAAAGTAGAGAAACTCCCTTTGTGACAGCTTTCATCTCCGGTTATCATATGACTATCAACAGGTACATGAACTTCCAATGTTTATTCGCATAACTTAATCACCTTTGTAAGATTATTGCAAATAGCAAAAGTACCAGATGGATTTGAAACTAGATTTAGATTTATATTCAGATTTATCGAGACACATTTAAAACTTAACACCCATCTAATGGGTGTTTTTTTTTGCTAGATGGAGAAAATTTGCGGGAAAAAGAAACAAAAAGGTAAATATATTAGTAATAAATACCCATAATATGATACAGGAGGTGTATCGTATGTTTGAGTATGGGAAAGATATTCCGTTGGAGGGTGCTTTAGTGGATCAGGCTGCCCAGCAGGAAAAGGCAGTAGAACAGCAAATTAGCGAAGGAACCATTTACAGCTTTGACCACCGTAAGGACATTCCATTGGACGGAGTTAAATAATTCAGTAAAAAAAGCCTGAAAACAGGCTTTTTTGTTTGTCTAAAATTGTTTTGCCAGTTCGTTTGCACGCTGGATGGCTTGTTGCTTGATTTCCTCTGCTTTCTCAGGCATAGCTGCCATTCCTTCAATCGCAAGTGTTTCTGCATCTTCTATACCCATGAATGCCAGGACGGTACGCAGGTAACGGTCACCAAACTCCATTTCTTTAGCCGGGCCCTCAGAATAGACTCCGCCGCGCGCCTGGATATGGAGAGCTTTCTTTCCGCCAAGCAAGCCCACCGGTCCCTCTGCTGTATATTTAAAAGTTTTTCCGGCAATCGCAATATTATCAATGTAAGCCTTCATTTTCGGAGGGAAGCTGAAGTTCCAGAACGGAGTTACAAAGATATATTTGTCTCCTGCAACGAATTGGTCAGTAAGGGTATTGATTGCACTAACTTTTTGCTTCTCATCGTCACTGAGCTGTTCGAAAGCAGAACCTTTCTGTAACTTGCCCCAGCCGCTGAAAACATCTGTATCGATAAACGGAACGTCCATTTTATAAAGATCGAGTCTAACGACTTCATCTGCAGGATTGTTCTCGCGGTAAGCCTTGATGAATTCCTCACCAACCGTTAAACTGAATGATTCTTCAACGGCTTTCGGATTAGCAGTAATATAAAGTACAGTAGCCATGTATAGTCATCCTTTCTATTTCAAAGTAACATTGATATATTCCCCTAAATAGGACCCACTATTCCTCTTTTTCGATAAAAGATACCCTTAAGCAAGGGTACTTGCGCCAATAAGGGTACCATTCAAGGCAAGAGATACCCTTAAGCTAGGGTACTTGCGCCAATAAGGGTACCATTCAAGGCAAGAGATACCCTTATGCAAGAGTTCTCGTGCCAATAAGGGTACCATTCAAGGCAAGAGATACCCTTATGCAAGGGTTCTTGTGCCAATAGGGTACCATTCAAGGCAAGAGATATCCTTATGCAAGAGTTCTTGCGCCAATAAGGGTACCATTCAAGGCAAGAGATACCCTTATGGAAGGGTTCTCGTTCCTATAAGGGTACCATTTAAGGCAAGAGGTACCCTTATGGAAGGGTTCTTGCGCCAATAAGGGTACCATTTAAGTCGAAAAACACCCTTATGCAAGGGTTCTCGCTCCAAAAAAAGGTATCATTCACTCCAAAATTGGCATTGCTGTGAAAGTGGTGACAATAGAAGAGAAAAAATTTATAATAAAATGTAAGAAAGTTTTGAATTCGACAAGATTAGTGGATATTTTCGGCATATTTAGACAAACGCAGACCGATGGTTTTTCTATAATAAAGACAAAAGCTTGTCTGCAGAGGAGGGGATCAGGTGAGATCCTACCAGCTATATCTAATAGAAGATGAATTTGCCTCCCATTATTTCGGAAGAGAACGGATGTTTTATCAATTATTTCTAGAATATAGTCAAGCAAAAGGTTATTTGAAATCCATCATATCAAAACAAGTAGACTTCGTGACCAGGTCCATTCCTGCCCTTCGAATCCATCAGCTTCTGCATCAGCAGCTTTCCAAAACACAAGGGTTTTATGTCGAGAACGGAACATATGTATATGAAAACAAAACAAACAATAGTTTAGCCATACTTAGGGTCCATGAAAGGTGGCTCGAGTTGGATTCCGATGGTCAAGTCGATACTGAAACAGTCTTCTTTGAAATCCTCCGCAAATGTGAATCATCATTCCTTGCGATCGACCTTGAATCAAACAAATATGGATGGCTGAAGCCGATCAAAGAGCGGAAATACGTGTGATATTTTCACCTGTACATTTTAGAGGTAGCTTTTTTATAGAAAATGACGAAAAAGTTCATTAAAGAGTGTTTTTGATAGAGAAAAAAATACACAGATATTGTATAATAGCTGTTGGTTTAGTACACTGTATGTTAGACAACATGAAGGAGGAAGTTTTATGTGGACAATAATTCTAGTTGGTATACTGGCATTAGTTGTCGGTGTAGCGCTAGGATTTTTCATTGCTCGTAAATACATGGAGAGCTACTTAAAGAAAAATCCGCCAATCAACGAACAAATGCTTAAAATGATGATGATGCAAATGGGTATGAAACCATCCCAGAAGAAAATCAATCAAATGATGTCAGCAATGAACAAGCAGACAGGAAAATAATAAAGAAGGACAAGCACTCATCATATGGATGGGTGCTTTTCTTATTAGTGGAGTTTTATTGGACATTTTGAAGTGGGTAAGGAGCTGAAATGTCTAAGAAACCGAATTTAATGGACATTTTGAAGTGGTTAAGAAGCTGAAATGTCTAAGAAACCGAATTTAATGGACATTTTGGAGTAGCTTAGGAACTGAAATGTCTAAGAAACTGGATTTAATGGACATTTCGGAGTGGATTAGGAGTGGAAATGTCTAAGAAACCGGATTTAATGGACAATTTGAAGTGGCACAGAAGGTGAAATGTCTAAGAAACTCTCTTAATGGCCTTTTAAAAGGATAGAGGGGATCTTGAATTGGCTGATTCAACTAATCAATAAAAATAACGCCAAAATCGGCGTTATTTTTGTTTGTCTCCGGCCTTCTTTTTTGCTCCTTGCTGAAAAATCGAGTCAAAAAACTCATCTGCCGTTTCTAATGTTCCGCCATGTAATTGTCCGTCTGTGCCTCGCTTGTTTTTATCAGCATTAATAGGATTATGGATTCTGACCATATATAAAGCACCTCCTTTAATTAGATTTTGTCATTGCAGATGAATTTAACCGGCAAAAGTAAATGTGAAACTATGGCAGGACATCTTGTGGCTGATAAAGAATATAGTTCCCTGACAAACATAAAAAAGGGGAAAAAGTATGTATCAGTATTTTAACGGATTGGTGATCCGCGAAGGTACAAATGGGGTTCCTGCAGGTCAGGTAGAGAAGTTATTCCAAGACGCTGGATGGTCAAGGAATACTCCTGAATGGCAAAAGGAGAAGTTTACATTGATATTTAGAAATTCTACCTGGGCTTTCACGGTATGGGACCATAATGAAATGGTTGGTATGGTCAGAGTCATTTCAGATCAAATTATGGCTGCAAATATTATGGATCTGGCTGTACTATCGGAGTACAGAGGAAAGGGTATCGGAAAGAAGCTAGTGCAGTTATGTCTTCAAAAATTGCCTCACGGAGACTGGTTTGCCCATACTTCAGCGAACAACTTCACTTTTTATGAAAAATGCGGTTTCGAGGTGAAGGATCTTAGTCAGAACGGGACTTGCGCCTATTATGGATATATTCAGGCGAGAAAAGACGGGCATAGATAGGAGAAACGAACGGTTATGAACCAAAAAGAATTTGAGGCTGTAATACGGCAGCCTGCTAAGATTAGATACGAGTACTTTATCAAAAAAGCCGCAGATTATGAAGAGGTTTGGGGCCTATACCATGATGGATGGGCAACCGCTAAGGATGAGATGGAAAGGTTATTGCTGCCATTATTCCCTAATGAAAAATTCGCTGAAGCCTTTGTAAAGGACGAATGGGAAGCTTGCACCCCAAAAAGGATTGAGCTGGAGGATTTGCTTGAAAAATGGATACCAGGGATGAAGGCTGATGGAATCAAGCCCTCGAATTTTCCTGCGGACATAGACTCTGCAGTGGTGGATGTCGACGTCTTACAACAGTCTTTGTTGGCTGAGCTTGAAAATTATTGATTCATTTGCACTCCGAAATATACCCTTTGTGGTATAATTGATTTATCTATGAAGAGAAAGAGAGAGCTGAAAAAATGTCAAAACAATATGATGAAGCAGCGGCGGCGGAGAGTCAGCCGGAGTGGCTGCAAGCTTACGTGGAATCTCCCGAAAAGCAGAAAGCTTTATATAAGAGGACATTAATCATCGTTGTCCTTTCACAGATTTTTGGGGGTGCAGGTCTCGCTGCTGGAATCACGGTAGGAGCGTTGCTGGCAAAGGATATGCTTGGCACTGATACTGTGGCCGGGCTTCCGACCGCTCTTTTTACCTTAGGATCGGCTGGGGCAGCCCTCGTAGTCGGAAGGCTTTCCCAGCGGTATGGACGGCGCGCCGGCCTGGCTTCCGGATTTTTGACGGGTGGAATCGGTGCAATTGGAGTCATTATTGCTGCTGTTACCAATAATATATATCTGCTGTTTGCAGCTCTGTTGGTTTATGGTGCAGGTAGTGCGACCAATTTGCAGGCTCGTTATGCAGGTACCGATTTAGCCAGTGCTAAACAGCGTGCGACAGCTGTCAGTATTGCAATGGTCTCAACAACGTTTGGTGCTGTGGCCGGTCCGAACCTTGTAGATGTTATGGGGAACTTCGCACTATCGGTAGGAGTTCCGGCTTTATCCGGACCTTTTATTTTGGCTGCTGCAGCTTATATTGTTGCAGGTCTGATCCTGTTATTTTTCCTTCGTCCTGACCCGTTTGTCGTTGCAAGGGAAATAGCGTTGGCAGAACGGAATGCAAGAGTCGCCAGACGGGAGTTTATCGAGGAAGAAGAAGCAACGGATAAACGGGGTATTGCCGTGGCTGCTCTGATCATGGTGTTGACCCAAATGGTGATGGTTGCGATCATGACCATGACACCAGTTCATATGGGGAGTCATGGCCATGGTTTGAGTGCAGTGGGGATGGTCATCGGTTTCCATATTGGAGCCATGTATCTTCCATCTTTACTGACAGGTGTGCTTGTGGATAAAATCGGACGCGCGGCAATGGCGGTTGCTTCAGGAGTTACATTGCTCGCTTCAGGCGTTATGGCTGCAGTTGCCCCGGGTGAGTCCATGCTCTGGATTACTTTGGCTCTCATCTTACTTGGGCTGGGCTGGAACTTCGGTTTGATCAGCGGTACAGCATTGCTAGTCGATGCAACAAATCCAACAAACCGGGCAAAAATGCAAGGAACGATTGATGTTATGGTCGCGTTGTCAGGAGCGTCTGGCGGGATGCTATCGGGCATGGTCGTGGCTAATTCGAGCTTTGCGTTCTTATCTCTGGCAGGCGGGGTACTATCGCTTGTGTTGATACCATTTGTGATTTGGTCGAATAAAAAATGAGGAGTCTGGATTTCCAGGCTCTTTTTTCAGCTTTTTAAAGGACTTAATGAGATGAATGTTGAACATAACTGGTAAAAATTCTTGAAAGTTTGATTTGATGAAAAAATTAGTACTGCTGAGTGAGGTCAGTAATAATAATCCAGCTCTGGTGAGCAGAATCGGGGAATTAATGTCTCAAAGTCCTTTTAAGCTTGCCTATGTCCCGTCGGGAACCGATAAGGAAAGAATGTATTTTGAAAAAGGGAAGCGGGAGCTGGAGAAGCTGGGTGTTTCGGACTTCTTATATTTCGATGTCGATCAGGAGTTCGATGAAAGTAAGCTGGAGGAATTCAAAGGTTGTGACGGGATTTTTTTGTCTGGCGGAAATACATTCTCCTTTTTGAAAAACCTTCAGGAACGGAATATGCTTAAACTGATAAGTAAGATGGCACTCGAGGGTAAGCTGTTAATCGGTGTCAGTGCAGGAAGCATGATCATGTCACATTCCATTAAAATAGCGGCATTTCTGGATGAAAATGAAGTGGAGTTAGATTGTCTGAATGGTTTGGGACTGGTAGGATTTGAATTCATGCCACATGGGGGCCGGCTGGAAGCTCGTCACGAAAAGCTATTGGATTATTCCGCCCTCAATGATGAAGGAATATACCTTTGTAACGATGGTGATGGTATCGTCATCGATAACGACAAAATAGAATTTTATGGAGAATTGCAGGAGATTCGGAACTGTCAGTTTTTATAAGCTAAAAAGGCATTGTAACTGCACAATGCCTTTTGTTTATACTAAATCCTTTATTTTTGACACTACATCCTTTGGGCTGAAGGGCTTTAAAATATAATCGCTGGCCCCTAATTCTTCCCCTCGTTTAAGGTCATTTGCTTCCCCTTTAGCAGAAAGCATGATCACGGGCGTGGCTTTGGTTTTTCTGATTTCTTCCAAGACTGTGAAACCATCTTTTCCAGGCATTAAAATGTCAAGAATGATGATATCAAAGGACCCTTGGATTGCTTTCTCCAGTGCTGTTACACCATTGTTTGCAACCTCAACCTCAAAAGACTCCCTCTCTAGGTACATCTTTAGCAGTTGGCAAATCCTCTGCTCATCCTCTGCAACCAATACTCTCTTCCCCATATTTTCCCCCTGAAAGTTCTTAATATGAATTAAGTATACACTATTGCCGGGTTGTTTTCTTGTTTGCTGAGCGTAAAATGACGAGAAAAAATTGATTTCAAATTTTTTCTGTGCTAGTATGTGTCTTATAATATTTTAATTCATACTATACTGATAGGAATTATAATAATTAAAAGCGGGTGAGGTAAAATGGGGAGAGAATTTATCCCGTTGTTCGATGATTGGGCTGAATTTTATGACGAAACCGTATCAGGACATGATGCTGAGTATAAAGAAGTATTCGAAGATTATGATAGAATATTACATGCAGTAGCATCTAAGTCAACAGGGACAGTACTGGAGTTTGGAGTCGGAACAGGTAACCTGACAGAAAAGCTGATTTCTCTGGGAAGAGTGGTCTACGGTGTAGAACCTTCCAAAGTGATGAGGGAGAAAACGAAAGCAAGATTTTTGGATATGGACTTGTATGATGGAGATTTTATTCATTTCCCTGAATTACCCCAAAAAGTTGATTCCATCGTCAGCACCTATGCTTTTCATCATTTAACAGATGAAGAAAAGGATTCCGCAATCAAATTATATAGTGGATTGTTAGAGGCTGAAGGAAAGATTGTATTTGCTGATACCGCCTTTTTGGATGAAAAGGATCGCGAGGAAAGGCATCGCATCGTAAAAGAGCAGGGTTTCAATAATCTCCTTGAAGACCTTCAGCGTGAGTACTATACAACTCTTGAAGTACTGAAACATCTTTTTCAAAAAAACGGTTTTGAGGTTCGTTTTGAAAAGATGAATCCCTATGTTTGGCTGATGGAGGCTGTTAAGGTAAACAAAAATTAAAGACAGTATTGGAGAGTTGCAGCAATGAGAATTGGAATTATCGGTGCAATGGATGAAGAAGTGGATTTGCTTCGCAGTAAAATGGAAGACATCGAAGAGATTAATCTTGCCGGAAGTGAATTTTACAATGGCAAGATTGATAACCAGGAAGTTGTACTGCTAAAGTCGGGAATTGGGAAAGTAAATGCGGCAATGGGAACAGCCTTGTTGATTGAAAAGTTCCATCCTGATGTCATCATCAACACAGGGTCGGCCGGCGGTTTCCATAAGGAGCTGAATGTCGGTGATGTCGTCATCTCAACTGAGGTAAGACACCATGACGTAGATGTGACAATCTTTGGGTATGAATATGGCCAGGTACCAAGGATGCCGGCTTATTTTTCACCGGATGACAACCTGGTAAGTGTCGCTGAAAAGAGCGCTGAAAAAATCAATGACATTCAGGTTGTGAAGGGCTTGATTGCATCTGGTGATTCATTTATGAACGATCCTGAAAGGGTTGAGTTCATCAGAAGCAAGATGCCTGAGTTGTATGCTGCGGAAATGGAGGCAGCAGCAATCGCTCAGGTTGCCCATCAATTTCAAGTGCCATTTGTCATCATCAGGTCTTTATCAGACATTGCAGGGAAAGACTCGAATGTCTCATTCGATCAATTCCTTGAAACGGCCGCTAAAAATTCCGCAGAACTAATCTTACTAATGTTAGAGGAGTTGAAGAATAATGGTTAAGAAAATGAATGTGGAAAGTTTTAATCTTGATCACACAAAAGTTGCTGCCCCATATGTCAGGCTAGCTGGGACAACTCAGGGTGCGAATGGGGATGTCATTCATAAGTATGACATCCGCTTCTGCCAGCCGAACAAGGAACATATGGAAATGCCAGGTCTTCACTCGCTGGAACATTTAATGGCTGAAAATATCCGCAACCATCATGATACAGTTGTAGACATCAGTCCTATGGGTTGCCAGACTGGATTCTACCTTTCTGTGATCAATCATGATGATTACGACAATATCCTCAATGTACTGGAAAAAACACTGAATGATGTACTTGAGGCAGATGAGGTGCCAGCATGCAACGAAATCCAGTGCGGCTGGGCTGCAAGCCACAGCTTAGAGGGTGCTAAAGAAATTGCTGCGAAAATGCTGGAAAAGAAAGATGAATGGCGCCAGGTTTTTGCTGAATAGGGAGTGTTAAATACAATGACGGTTTACCGCAGTATCCATGAATTGGTTGGGCATACACCTATGATCGAACTTACCCAGTTCCATCTGCCTGCCGAAGTACGTCTTTTTGCAAAGCTGGAATATCTGAACCCGGGCGGCAGTATTAAAGACCGCCTGGGAATCGATTTACTCGACGAGGCATTCCGTACCGGGAAATTGGCATCCGGTGGCACATTGATTGAGCCGACTGCAGGAAATACCGGGATTGGGCTCGCATTAGCGGCGATCAACAAAGGCATTAATGTAATCTTTGTCGTCCCGGAAAAATTCAGCCTTGAAAAGCAGGCAATCATGAAGGCACTCGGTGCGAAAATCATCCATACGCCGACTTCGGAGGGAATGGAGGGAGCCATCCGAAAAGCAGACCAATTGCTTTCAGAAATCCCAAATTCCTATTCGCCGTCACAATTCTCCAATCCAGCCAACCCGGAAACCTACTATAAAACGTTAGGACCGGAAATTTGGGATGACTTGGAAGGGGAGATTGATATTTTCGTAGCTGGTGCTGGCACGGGAGGTACTTTCATGGGTACTGCAAGGTTTTTAAAAGAGAAGGACCCAAGAGTAAAGACGGTCATTGTTGAACCAGAAGGCTCGATTCTAAACGGGGGCGCAGCTGGCTCCCATAAAACAGAAGGCATAGGGATGGAATTTCTTCCGTCTTATATGGACACTT
Source organism: Mesobacillus sp. AQ2 (assembly GCF_030122805.1). Classification (NCBI taxonomy): domain Bacteria; kingdom Bacillati; phylum Bacillota; class Bacilli; order Caryophanales; family Bacillaceae; genus Mesobacillus; species Mesobacillus sp. AQ2. The sequence continues at coordinate 2,036,847 of NZ_CP126080.1, forward strand.
CTTATTTTGATGAGATTCATACTGTCTCAGATCAGGATGCATTTGATCGTGTGAAAGAACTTGCGGCTAATGAAGGAATACTTGCTGCGAGTTCATCTGGCGCAGCTCTTCATGCAGCATTACTGGAAGCACTGAAAGCCCCTCCAGGCACAAAAATCGTAACGATCTTTCCTGATGGAAGTGAGCGTTATTTGAGCAAAAAAATATACGAGGGGGGAATATAAATGAAACGCAAAACAAAATTGATTCACGGTGGTATTCCAGGTGACAAAACAACTGGTGCTGTCTCCTTTCCAATATACCAGGTAAGTACTTACAAACAGGAAGATGTCGGGGTCCATAGCGGTTATGAATATTCAAGGACAGGGAACCCGACGAGGTTTGCCCTGGAAGAACTGATCAAGGACCTGGAAGACGGGAAGCGAGGATTTGCTTTTGGGTCAGGAATGGCTGCGATTACAGCCGTTATGATGCTATTTAATTCAGGAGACCATATTGTCCTGACAGATGACGTGTATGGCGGAACCTATCGGGTCATGAATAAAGTGCTTAACCGGATTGGCATAGAGTCAACATTTGTAGATACAACAGATCTCGATGCAATAAAGTCGGCGATCCAGCCAAACACAAAAGCCTTATATATCGAGACGCCAACAAATCCGCTTTTGAAGGTTACAGACATAAAGGCAAGTGCCGGATTGGCAAAAGAACATGGACTGTTGACAATAGTTGACAACACCTTTAGCACTCCATACTGGCAAACGCCGTTAAATACTGGTGCAGATATCGTCCTTCATTCGGCCACTAAATATCTTGGCGGCCATAGTGATGTGGTAGCTGGTCTGGTTGTCGTTAATGATGAACAGCTTGCTGAAGATCTTCATTTTGTCCAAAACTCGACCGGAGGGATATTAGGCCCTCAAGATTCCTGGCTATTAGTCAGGGGAATAAAGACCTTGGGCTTGCGAATGGAAGCGCATGAAGCGAACACGAAGAAAATCGTCGAGTTTCTATCTGATCATAAGAATGTGGAAAAAGTCTATTATCCAGGCCTCGAATCGCATCCCCAGCATACAATCGCCAAAGAACAGGCAGGCGGATTCGGCGGGATGGTCAGCTTTGATGTAGGGAGCGCTGAAAAAGCAGCAGAGGTACTTAGAAAACTAAAATATTTCACACTTGCTGAAAGTCTTGGGGCAGTCGAAAGCTTGATTTCCGTTCCGGCAAAAATGACCCACGCTTCTATTCCAGCAGAGAGAAGAGCAGAATTGGGAATTACCGACGGTCTGATCCGCATATCAGTCGGGATTGAAGATGTAGAGGACTTACTGGAGGATTTGAGTCAGGCGTTACAATAGAAGGAAAACTAGTCTGTTAGAATCTGAAAAAGGTAATTAATTAGCTTGATTGGTGCCCTTGCAATCCAGTATAAGGAAGAAGAGGTCGCCAATGAAGTCGATTGGATACCTGAAACTCCAGTATTAGGGAAATGATGTGACCAATAGAGCTTATTGGTGCCCTAAAAATCCAGTATTTGGATAACGCTGTAATCAAAAGAGCTTATTGGGAACTTGAAAAACCAGTATTTGGATAAAAGTGTAACCAATAGAGCATATTGGGACCCTGAAAATCCAGTATTTGGATAATGATGTAATCAATAGAGCTTATTGAGACCCTTGCAATCCATTATTTGGATAATGATGTAATCAATAGAGCTTATTGGGGCTCTGAATATCCATATTCAGGAAAATGGTGTAACCAATAGAGCTTACTGGGACCCTAAAAATCCAGTATTTGGATACTGATGTAACCAATAGAGCTTATTGGGACCCTGAAAATCCAGTATTTGGAAAACGGTGTAACCAATAGAGCTTAATGGTCCCCAATAACTCTAGTATTAGGAAAAAGAAGTCACCAATAAAGCCGATTACGCCCGAAAAGTCCAATGTAGGGAAAATCATGTCACCTATATTTTTCACAATGAAAAGAGGCGCCAACAAGCGGGCACCTCTTTTCTACATTTCTATAAACCTATGAAGCTTTTTGTCCGGCAAATGTGGTTTGTTGAACTTTTTTGTTTTCTTTAAACACATTAAAAACTAGATTCAAGGCAATCGCTGTCAGGCTTCCGGCGACGATTCCGTTGTCTGTCAAGATACGGATGCTGGATGGCATCTGTGAAAATAACTCTGGTACTGCTGTGACTCCGAGGCCCATTCCAACTGAACAGGCAATGATTAATAGGTTTTCCTGTGAGGAGAACTCGACCTTGCTGAGCATTTTAATTCCGTAGGCAACGACCATGCCGAACATCGCTACCATTGCTCCGCCAAGCACTGGAGTTGGGATGATCGTGGTCAATGCGCCGATTTTAGGCATCAATCCGAGGAGGACCAGGAAGAACCCTGCTGTGTAAATGACATTTTTTGACTTAACCCCGGACATTTGTAGAAGGCCGACATTTTGCGAATAAGTTGTATAGGGAAACGCGTTAAAGAGAGCACCAAGAATGATCGCGAGCCCTTCTGCACGATAACCATTCTCCAGATCTTTTTCCTCAAGCTTTTCATCACAGATATCTCCGAGTGCAAAGTAGACTCCTGTGGATTCCACTAAACTTACCACTGCAACCAGGATCATCGTCAGAATGGCTGATACCTCGAAAGTCGGTAGGCCGAAGTAAAACGGTGCTGGCATGTGGAACCAGGAAGCTTCCTTAACAGCTGAAAAATCAACAAGTCCCATAAAATAAGCAACAATCGTTCCTGCCACAAGTCCGAGCAGAATGGCGATAGCACGGATAAAACCTTTGGAAAAACGGAATAGAAGGATAATGAAAAGCAATGTTCCAAAGGCAAGGCCGATATTCGACAGGGACCCAAAGTCAGGACTTCCCTGGCCGCCAGCCATATTATTCATTGCAACTGGAATCAGGGTGATTCCGATGATGGTCACAACAGAACCGGTAACCACAGGTGGGAAAAACCGGACTAGCTTCCCAAAGAACTTTGAAATAGCAACGACAAAAATACCTGAAATTAGTATCGAACCATAGATGGCAGAGATACCGTACTGTCCGCCAATGGCGATCATCGGTCCTACTGCTGTAAAAGTACAGCCCAGCATGACAGGGAGGCCGATTCCAAAAAACTTATTCCGCCAAACCTGCAGAAGCGTAGCGATACCGCACATAAAGATATCAATTGAAACCAAATAAGTTAGTTGTTCTCCCGAAAGTCCGAGGGCGCCCCCGACAATCAACGGTACAATTACAGCACCTGCGTACATGGCCAATACATGCTGGATTCCTAATGAAGCAATTTTAAATGGATTCTGTCTCATCGTGTTAGTTCCGCCTTTCCTTCTTCTGTATTTTCAATTTCTACTATGCCGTTTTCAAGAGATTGAATGACTGCCAGTGATTCTACCCGGTAGCCTTTTTCCTGCAACAAACGTCCGCCATCCTGAAATCCTTTTTCAATCACGATTCCAATACCTGCAATCGAGGCTTTGGCTTTGTTCACTATTTCTGCCAGCCCCAATGCGGCTTGTCCATTTGCGAGAAAATCATCAATAATTAATACCTTATCTTGTTCAGAAAGAAATTTGCTGGACACTGCAATGTCATTGCTCTCTTTTTTGGTAAAGGAGTAAACAGAAGCTGTAATCAGGTCATTTACAAGAGTAAGAGATTTTCTTTTCCTTGCAAAAATCACTGGTACTTTTAAGTGAAGCCCTGCCATGACAGCTGGTGCTATACCAGATGATTCGATGGTTACAATTTTCGTAACCCCTGATCCAGCAAATCTTTTTGCAAATTCTGATCCAATTTCATTCATAAGCTGTGGGTCAATCTGGTGATTCAGGAAAGAGTCAACTTTAAGAATGGATGAAGAAAGGACACTGCCATCGTTTTTGATTTTTTCAATAAGCTGTTCCATGTTAATCCTCCTCTTTTATCCGAGCCGATAAAAAAAGCCCAAAGTCCATGCATTCACGTCATAACTGAGTGAAGCAATGGTCTTTGGGCTTTTGAAAGCAACTTAAGACAAAAAGAGGTCAGAAATCCGCCTCTGCATTGCTCACTCATAGTCAGATCATTTACGGTAATCCGGTAGAAACTTGCAGGCCATATCCCCGCGATTATATGAGTGAATAAATTAATTTATAGTCATTATAACATCCTTTTTGTAATCTTCAACTATTAAAACCGTATTTTCTTAATCGAATAAATAGATAATGTTCGCTTTTTAGGATAAGAATACCAAAAAGCTGATTTTCACAAAAGAAAAAATCTTCCCCATTTTACAAATATTTGTTAAACTATTTAAGCATTTGAGGCGTATGGGGGATATACATATGAGCGTATTCAAGGATTTGTTGTGGTACTTTAAGTCAGAGAAAAAAGCTTATCTAACAGGGATTTTCCTTTTGCTGTTCGTAGCGATGCTCCAGCTGGTGCCTCCGCGGGTAATCGGGATTATCGTAGATGAAATTACGAATGGGACTCTTACGGCTGGAAAGCTGGGTAAATGGATTGTCGTGCTGGCTGGTTCCGGTCTGGCGATGTATTCGCTCCGTTATTACTGGAGGATCATGATTTTCGGTTCTGCGGTAAAACTGTCCCGATTGTTGAGAAACCGTTTGTATGCGCATTTCACCAGCATGTCGCAATCCTTTTACCAAAAAAGAAGGACAGGGGACTTGATGGCACATGCAACAAACGACTTGTCGGCAATCCAGCAGACAGCAGGTGCCGGGGTTCTAACCTTCGTGGACTCGGTTTCGACAGGCGGGTTTGTCATTATTGCCATGGCAGCGACCATCAGCTGGAAGCTTACCTTGATCGCTTTGATTCCAATGCCGTTCATGGCCATGCTGACAAGCTGGTACGGAACTATGCTTCATAAAAGATTCCATAAGGCACAGGAAGCTTTTTCGGATTTGAATGACAAGACCCAGGAAAGCATTACTGGCATAAAAGTAATTAAAACGTTTGGCCAGGAAAGTGAAGATATCGAGGATTTTAGAAAGCAGTCAGAGGATGTCGTGAACAAGAACATCTCCGTTGCAAAAGTAGACGCTCTATTTGACCCAACGATCTCCATCATAGTCGGGATTTCCTTTTTCCTGTCCATTGCGTTTGGATCAAGATATGTCCTAAATGGAGAGTTGACGATCGGGCAGCTGGTTTCCTTCACATCCTATCTCGGATTGTTGGTTTGGCCGATGCTGGCATTCGGCTGGTTTTTTAATATTGTCGAGCGTGGTAGGGCGTCGTATGACCGTGTCTCTGCATTGCTTGATGAACAGATTGATATTCAGGACAAAGCCGAGGCACTGGACATAGTACCAGAGGGAGATATTCAATATAATATTGAAACATTTGTTTATCCAGGTGACACGGACCCGATTTTGAAAAAGGTCAAATTTGGGCTTGGAAAAGGACAGACTCTCGGAATTGTTGGAAAAACGGGAGCAGGCAAAACTACCCTACTGAAGCTGCTGATCAGGGAATTCGATCTTTTGGATGAAAGCATCTCCATTGGCGGCAGGAACATCGAGGATTATAAGATTGACAGGCTGAGGCAGGCAATCGGTTATGTCCCGCAGGATCACTTCCTTTTTTCAGCTACAGTCGAAGAAAACATCGCTTTTGCGAATCCATTTGCCGAGAAGGATGTCATCCATAATTCGGCCAGAGTGGCGAACATCCATGAGGACATTCTTGAATTTACTGATGGCTACCAGACAGTTGTCGGGGAGCGAGGCGTTTCTCTGTCAGGAGGCCAGAAGCAAAGGATCTCCATAGCGCGTGCTCTTGTCATGAATCCTGAAATCCTGGTACTCGATGATTCACTGTCAGCTGTCGATGCTAAGACCGAGGAACAGATTCTCTCAGCACTAAAAGAAAATCGGAAAGATAAAACCACGATTATCACTGCTCATCGTTTAAGTGCGATCCATCATGCGGACTTGATCATCGTCCTTGAAGATGGCCGAATAGCTGAACGTGGTACGCATGACCAGTTAATGGAGGAAGATGGCTGGTACAAGGACATGTATTTGAGACAGCAGCTTGAAGAACTTGTTGAGCAGGGAGGGTGACCATGGACAAAACGCCTGTATTAAACGCAAAAGAACAGCGATCGGTGCTGTTCAGGCTTCTTGCTTATGCTAAGCCGCATATAAAAATGATTTCTGTCGCATTTGGATTCCTGCTGCTCGCGACGATTGGGGATGTACTTGGACCGATTTTAGTGAAGATTTTTATCGATGATTACTTGAGGGAAGGGTATTTGCCGTTCCAACCTTTATTACTGCTTGGTTCAGCGTATATCGGCATCCAGGTACTCAATGTGCTTGTTTCCTATTTTCAGCTTTTAAAATTCCAGGAAATCGCGCTTAAAATCATTCAGCAGATGAGGGTTGATGTCTTTACGAAGGTTCAGCAGTTGGGGTTGAAGTATTTTGATAAAACTCCTGCAGGATCGCTTGTTTCCAGGGTCACGAATGATACTGAGGCGATCAAGGATATGTTTGTCAGTGTCATAGCTACCTTTATCCAGAGCGGGATTTTGTTGTTCGGAATTTTTGTTGCGATGTTCATCCTGAACGTTAAACTGGCCTTGTTTACGATGCTTATTCTACCGTTCATTGTGTTCATTATGAGCTTATACAGGAAGTTGAGCTCGAAGTTTTACCAGGATATGCGTGAACGGCTCAGCCAATTGAATGCCAAGCTTAGCGAATCACTCCAGGGGATGTCCATCATCCAGATGTTTCGCCAGGAAGAAAGGCTGAAAAGGGAGTTTGGTGATATCAATGACAAGCATTTCGATGCGGGGATGAGAAACATCAAGGCGGATGGACTGCTATTGCGACCGGCGGTTGACCTGGTGTATATTCTTGCGTTGATCATCGTGCTCAGCTTTTTCGGGATCACTTCCTTTGACAGCCCGATTGAAATTGGAGTGCTTTACGCATTTATCAATTATCTGGATCGTTTTTTCGAACCGGTGAACAACATGATGATGCGGCTTTCCATGTATCAGCAGGCAATTGTTGCTGCTTCACGTGTGTTCAAGCTGCTGGATGAAGATGAGCTGGCTCCGGCACAGTATGGAACGGAAAAGGACAAAATTAATGATGGCAAAATTGAATTTAAGGATGTCAGCTTTTCTTATGATGGCAAGCGGGATGTATTAAAAAATATAAGTTTTGCCGTAAAACCTGGTGAGACCATTGCATTTGTCGGCCATACCGGCAGCGGAAAAAGTTCGATCATCAATCTGCTGATGCGTTTCTATGAATTTGAACGCGGTGAGATTTTGATCGATGGTCATTCCATCAAGAATTACCCGGTGAATGAGCTGCGGAATAAAATGGGACTTGTGCTGCAGGATCCATTCTTGTTCTACGGCACAATCGGGGATAACATCAGATTGCATAATCGGGATTTGAGTGATGAGGATATCAAGCAGGCGGCTGAATTCGTCCAGGCTGACACTTTTATCAACAAGCTTGAAAATGGCTATACACACAAGGTGACGGAGAGGGGATCGACTTTTTCCAGCGGACAAAGGCAGCTGATCGCATTCGCGAGGACAATCGCCGCGAATCCAAAAGTCCTTATTCTCGATGAAGCGACGGCAAACATAGATACCGAAACGGAAGAAGCCATCCAAACGGCACTTGCAAAAATGCGAAAAGGCAGAACAACAATTGCCATCGCACACAGGCTTTCAACGATCCAGGATGCAGACCAGATCATTGTCCTTCATCATGGGGAAATCGTAGAGCGAGGGACACATCTGGAATTGATATCCCAACAGGGACTTTATCATAAGATGTATCTGCTTCAGAATGGTTCAGTTGAACGGTTAGAGGATGTTGTGGGATAATAAAAAATAAAACAGCTACAACGCTTGCTGCGTTTAGCTGTTTTTTAATGAGCTGCAATTTTTTTAATATAGACGCGATTATATTCGTTCAACAATTCATCGAGTTCCTGGCTGTAATGAATGGCAATAGTGGAACTCAAGCCGTTCTTCAATGCAATTTCAATCAGCTCTTCTCGCTTCTTTTCTATAAGGGTGATCAGTTGCTCTTTAGACAATGTGAAAATCCTCTCTGTTATGTGTTTCAACAGTATATTATGTAAAATCGTTATAAATATAGAAATTATTACAAGTGCTATATTAGTATATAGCATATACTGGCAAATTTCAAAAGAAACATTTGTAAAATATTTTCCTGTAAAAATAAGACACTAAAGTTAATTACCCAGTTTTTTTAAAGTTAAACATCATTTTTATAGAATTAATAAATTGTTCACAGTTGAACTATGATAATAGTGAAAATAATTTGTTAGAATGGGACTATCGAATATGGACTGGAGATGGAATGATGTCAGATGTTAATATTTTTATCGCTATGGGCGCCGGCTTCCTAAGCTTTATTTCTCCATGCTGTTTACCGCTCTACCCCGCTTTCTTATCCTATATTACAGGTATGTCGGTAGGGGAATTGAAAAGTGAAAACGCAATGCTGCAAAAAAGGAGTTTGCTCCACACCTTGTTTTTCCTGCTTGGCTTCTCGGTCATTTTCATTGCAATCGGCTTCGGGACCTCTTTTGTAGGGCAATTTTTCATCCAGTACCAGGACCTTATACGTCAGCTTGGGGCAATTTTCATTGTGGCCTTCGGATTGATGGTGATTGGATTCTTTAAACCTGAGTTCTTGATGAAAGATCGTAAATTTGAGTTTAAGAACCGGCCATCTGGTTATTTTGGATCATCTTTGATTGGAATGGCATTTGCTGCTGGCTGGACACCATGTACTGGCCCCATTCTTGCATCTGTCATCCTGCTTGCAAGCTCCAACCCAGGCTCAGGCATGCTTTATATGATCGCTTACACTCTCGGATTCGCGATTCCATTCTTCATTCTTTCTTTCTTTATCGGAAGAATGCAGTGGATCCGCAAGCATAATATAAAAATAGTGAAAATCGGCGGTTATATCATGATTCTGGTGGGAGTCATGCTATTCTTTGACTGGATGACAAAATTGATTTCAGTTCTTTCCATGTTATTTGGCGATTTCACAGGATTTTAAAGATGAGATAATCCTCCGTTTTTGTATATGAGAATTTTGTCGGTGTCTTTACATTGAAAATAATGACTATTTATAGTTATATAGTAATTAAGGGGAATTTTTACAGATAAAATATACTTGTTGTGATTGTCGGGGAGGATATAATGGCCAGAATTTTGATAGTTGACGACGCAAAATTTATGAGGATCACCTTAACCAATATTCTGAGGAAAGCAAATCACGAAATAGTAGGAGAAGCTGAAAACGGACGTGAGGCAGTCATTCTATATCGCGAGCTTAAGCCCGATCTAGTGACAATGGATATAACAATGCCTGAAATGAGCGGCCTGGATGCAGTAAAAGAAATCAAAAAGGATTTCAAGGATGCAAAAATCATCATGTGCTCAGCGATGGGCCAGCAGAAGATGGTGGTGGATGCAATCGAAGCGGGAGCTAAGGATTTTATTGTCAAGCCGTTTGATGATTCCCAAGTAGTCGACTCAGTATCAAGAGTTCTAAGATAAATAATAGCCATTTAAGTGTATCTTAAATGGCTATTTTTCATTATAATAATAGGGTAATCTAAAAATAAGGGATGAAATATAGATGAATTATGTTCTGGCATCTACAGTTGGCGCAGTTGGAATGGCAATCTTCGTGACAGTCATGAGGATGAAGGCAGCAAAAAAACCAGCATCAGCCAAGAAAATCATTTTGCCGCCAATTTTCATGAGTACCGGTGCCCTCATGTTTATCTTCCCGATGTTCCGGGTGCATTTTTTACAGATTCTTGAGGCACTTACAGTAGGAATGTTATTCTCGATCCTGCTGATTAAAACTTCGCAATTTGAAGTGCGCGGCCGGGAAATTTTTCTTAAAAGGTCCAAGGCTTTTGTTTTCATATTAATCGGTCTATTGATAGTCCGCGTAATAGCCAAGCTCGTTCTCAGCAGTACCATAGATGTTGGCGAACTGAGCGGCATGTTCTGGATCCTGGCATTCGGAATGATTGTACCATGGCGGATTGCTATGTATATGCAGTACAAAAAGCTGCATAATGAATTGCATGGATGACCGGCAATAATTTATTGAAATCCACTCGCATGTTGCGAGGGGATTTTTTTATTTGTTACTGTGTTAGAAAACCCCTGGCTATGCCGGGGGTTCCAGAGAGCTTATAGCGTGGTAGTAATAAAAAAACCTCACTTCATGGTAGGATAAAGTTGGTTTCCCGACCACTTCATCTCACCGTAGAAGGAGGTATGCCCTATGAAGGACATGAACAGTTTAGCACATACAACATGGAATTGTAAGTATCACATAGTATTTGCCCCAAAATACAGAAGACAAATCATTTATGGAAAATATAAAAAGAGTATAGGCCAAATTATCAGAGATTTATGTGAACGAAAAGGTGTTGTGATCCATGAAGCTAATGCCTGTCCGGACCACATTCATATGTTAGTTAGTATCCCGCCGAAATTGAGTGTGTCTCAATTCATGGGTTACTTGAAAGGAAAGAGCAGCCTCATGATTTTCGATCGACATGCCAATTTAAAATACCGGTATGGAAACCGGAAATTTTGGTGCCGAGGCTTCTATGTTGATACAGTAGGCAGAAACAAAAAGCAAATACAAGAATACATTCGAAATCAGCTCGTGGAAGACTATCAAGCTGACCAGTTAACATTGTTCGAAGAGTTTGATCCTTTCACAGGACAAAAAAATAAGAATAAATAAAGAAATTCTTTAGAATTGGTGAGTGAATGTGGTGCAGAAGGGAAACCCTTTCAGCGGGCCTTTAAGGCCAAGGCCGGTAAGAGAGGCTTTCAGCCGCAGAGCAAACCACCAGTTCACACTGGTGGTTTTGATTTGCATATATTCATGAAAAAGTGGACAGCGGCGAACTTTTTTATAATAAATGGATATTAAACTAAATTATGGAATGTTATGATAGTCGTAAGTATACATTGGGAGAGATTTTTTTAGTGAAAAACTAAAAGTCTTAGGCAGTTTTTATCGACCGGGAAGGTACTCTGGGTGGAAGTGATTTCGTCACTTTTCCGGGAGAATTTACATTGTTTCCGGGTGTTGAAGAATCTATTAAGCAATTGAAAAAGCGCGGGATCTTAGTCTGTTCGTTCACGAACCAGCCGGGAGTGGCTGACGAAGAAGCTTCTGCTGAAAGCTTTGACAGTGAATTGAAGGCATTTGGTTTTGATAGGGTTTACCTTTGTCCTCATCGTCATGGTGAAGGCTGCGAATGCAGGAAACCTGGTATTGGTATGTTGAAAAGGGCAGCGGAAGAAAACGGGCTGGATTTAAGAAATTGTGTCGTCATCGGTGATCGATGGACAGATCTACTCGCTTCTGATGAAGCAGGTTGCATGAAAATCCTGGTGAAAACTGGCAGCGGCAACCAGGCTTTCGAAAATTACCGTAACAAGGAGTACAAAGGACGCTGGGCTGAGGTGCAGCCTGACTATATTGCAGAGGATCTAAACGATGCGATCAACTGGCTTACTGTGGAGGAGTGAGGAAATGACAATCATCATTACCATCATGTTATTTGCATTTATGTTTGATTTTACGAAGCTGAGACAACAAAATGAGAAAATGATCGAGCAGAATGATAAGATAATCTCTTTGCTTGAAGAGCAAGTGAATAGAGGCAAGGAGTGAAGGGAGCTAAAAGATGGTTATGGCTGATCATCCCTGCAATCATCTTTGGTTTTTATTTAAGCAGATGGGTCGGAATGGCGAAATCCTTTCAAGATGAATTTAATGAGCGAACAGGTGAAAATTCAAGCTTTTACGTGATTGCCAAATCATTTGTCAACCAGAACTTTGACAGTGAATTGGAAAAAGAGTATAAAGCTGCAGGTATGAACAAGCAGTATAAACATGTTTCCATTTACTATCAGGAAGAGAACAAAGAACTGATTCCCTTGACAATCGAAACGCTGAAATTGGCTGAAGAGAAATCAGGGGAACTTTTTGACAGATATGAAAACGTTCCTATCGATATGATTTTTATGAAAAAAGAAGATATTGTACAGATTTCTAAAATTGATGATGTCTCAGGTTATTATTCTCAGTTTGAGAAGGTCCTTGTTGTAAATGCTGACACAGAATATGTTGAAGGGATTTTACAGGGGCATGAAACACCACTGTATTTTTTTCAAAAATCGATTTTGCACGAGTATGCACATTACGCCACTTTCATTAAAATAACTGAAGCGGAAACCTATGGTGGACTTTTTCCGACCTGGTTCCTGGAAGGGATAGCTGAGTATGTTGCAAACGACAAAACAGAAGTTGACATCGGTTTAATTCCATACGAAACACAGCCCCTTGAGGAAATCAGCTGGGACGATGATTTTCATGAAGTTCGTCATGCTGGCATCTCAGAACCCTATTTGCAAAGTTATTATACTGTGAATTACCTGATCCAAGAATATGGGATAAATGTGGTGAATGAATTGATGTATAAAACAAAAGAAACAGAGGATTTCTATGTTGCGCTGGAACAGTTGACAGGGAAGCCGGTAGCTGTATTCGAAAAGGATGTATTTGACTATTATCAAAGATTGGATAGCGTCAGATGAGAACAGAGGAGGAAAGTCCATGTTAAGCAAACAGGGCTTTGATTTATGGGCGAATGGCTATGATAAGACCGTGCAGGTAAGCGAGGAAAGTGGAGTCTACCCATTCGCCGGGTATAGGGCTATTTTAAATGCCATTTTTAAAAAAGTGATGGGGAAAGAAAATGCGAGGGTTTTAGATATCGGTTTTGGTACAGGAGTTTTGACATCCAAGCTGTATGACCATGGACATCAGATCGATGGAATAGATTTTTCATCACGGATGATTGCACTCGCTCAACCCAAGATGCCGAAGGCCAACTTGATCGAATGGGATATTACAAACGGACTGCCTGAAGATATTAAGGCAAAGAAGTATGATTACATTGTCAGTACATATGCATTGCATCATTTAACCGACGAGGAAAAAAGACAGTTTATTAGAATATTATTGCCAATGCTTGAGGAGAAAGGAAAAATCTTGATTGGGGACATCGCTTTTGATACTAGACAAGAGCTAGAAACCTGCAGACATGACAGTATTGATTTCTGGGACGAAGATGAATTTTACTTTGTTTTTGATGAATTGCAATCTATGTTGAAAGAGGAATGCAAGTTGGAATTTCAGGCGATGTCCCACTGTGGCGGTGTCATTATAATTACTAGAACATAATAAAATGTACTTAGCACTGCCCGATTGGGTAGTGCTATTTACCGTGAGAGGGCAAGAACATGAGGAGTTTTCTTTATAGCGTTGAAGATGGACAAAAGGAGTGAGAATCAGAGGAAAAGTGTCCGTCACTGCCATGATGACGGACAGAAAGGGTGAGAACCAGAGGAAAAGTGTCCAACATAGCCTTTATGACTGACAAAAAGAGCGAGAACAAGAGGAAAAGTTTCTCTTATAGCAGAGATTAACGGACACAATTTAGAATTACTAGCAGTTAATTTCTATATTAAATATGGGAAAAAGAAGGAAATGCTAAGCCGCTGTCGAATCTTGTTTAACTAGTTAATTTTTACCTATTGGAGGTTGTCATGGGATATATCGAGGATTTGCGGAAGGTGATTGGCCACCAGCCGCTTATTTTAGTGGGAACAGCAGTGGCAGTGATCAACGAAAATGGAGAGTTTTTATTGCAGAAACGTCACGACGGACAGTGGGGTGTTCCAGGAGGTTTTCTTGAATTAGGGGAGTCGACAGAGGATGCAGGCAGACGTGAAGTGTTCGAAGAAACTGGGCTCGAAATAGGGAGACTAGAACTGGTTGGAGTTTTCTCGGGTAAGGAGCACTATGTAAAGCTGCCAAACGGGGATGAGTTTTATTCGGTAACAGTTGCGTATATGACTAGGGATATTAAAGGTGGAGAATTGAAAGCAGATGGAGTGGAAACGGAAGAGACCCGCTTTTTTCATGTGAATGATTTGCCAGAGAAGCTGAATCCGATGATTAAGAATCTTATGAAGCAATTTACATTAGCAGTCTAGGGTCATGCAGCAAAAAGTAAAAAGAAAATTAGTCAGTTTATATACTGGTGAACTCTTTGCGGTTTTTACCTTTGCAATCATTTGGAGCATATATATCCAGCTTTTTGAATGGTCGATTCCATACTTAGGAGCATTCTCTTCCATTTATGCCTTTGGATTGCTGGAGTTTATCTTGATGCAGGGAATTTATTACTGGTATTTGAAGCTGCAACAGTTGAAACAGGGCAATTTGTCCAGGCTGCCGGCTAAAAAGCTTAAGTTATTTTCCTTATTTAAAAAGATGAATGCATTTTTCATATTTATAGGTTTGTTTATATTGGCCTATTTGATGATTCGCAATCAGTTGGAGCGGTATTGGTTTCTTTTTCTATATCTGTTTGCTGCCATTGAATATATTAATTACTATTGCATCCGCCTTTCCTATCAGACGTTAGAGGAACTGAAGGAATTGAAGCGGCAAAAAGGGTTTCGCAGATCCAGTCTGGCAAGAGAATTGGACAGCTTTTACAAGGGGGAGGAACAGTGATGGACGCTACATTTTACATGGAAAAGACGGTTTTTAATTATCGTGTCGCAGCTGTGATGATAGTTAACAACCATATACTCATACATAGGCAGGCAGACGATGAACACTGGGCATTGCCAGGTGGCAGGGTCACGGTAATGGAAGATTCACAAACCAGTATTGTAAGAGAAGTAAAGGAAGAATTGGGAATAGACGTCAAAGTGGATCGGCTGTTATGGTTTACCGAAAACTTCTTTGACTACAAACATAGAGATTTTCATGAAATTGGCTTGTATTATCATGTATCACCATTGGAAGGCAGCTTCGATTTTCAAGCAGATGCGTTCTTTGGGGAAGAAGGAGAACGATTAGTTTACCAATGGGTGCCAATCAGCCAACTTGCAAAGATAAAGCTGTACCCCGAGTTTATCAGAACCTCTCTTCATGCAGTGCCTGAAACTCCTCAGCATTTGATTGTAAAGCAGTATAGTATCAGGGCTGGAAAGTGAACGCGGTCCGGGGTTGTTGAAAAGGAATGGAGGTGGCAAAATGGAATTCTATAATTTTAAAAAGGACATTGGAGCGGCCATCACAAAATTTGATTCGGACTTTGTGATGTCAAGGATTGTAAGGACAGTGAACGCAACCCATATTGGGTTTATGTATCTAGATGAGAATGGGATCATCGGTTTTCATCAGGCAACCATGCCGCAGCTATTGCTGGTGGTAAGCGGCTCCGGCATTGTTCGCGGAGAATCGGAAGAATACTTTAAAGTAGAGCCTGGCACTGCAGTATTCTGGCAAAAAGGCGAGTGGCATGAAACAAAGACAGACAAGGGTTTAACTGCAGTGGTCATAGAAAGCGAAGAGTTGAATCCGGCCTCTTATATGGCAAAGGTGGAAAGCTGATTTCTGGCATGAATGTAGAGAGAAGTTTTTACGGGAAAATGGACTGTGTCTTTTTATCTATTATAAAAATAGGCGGTAGGAAGGTTAGAAATAATTCAAACCTTCCAGCCGTTTTATATTAGAACAAATATGTGAGGGCGGATGGATTTAAACTACTATTTTCAAAGCTTCTAAAACTTTTGAAACATGCAGGTCATCTTTCATGGATTCCAGTGAGTGCCACCGTACTTCACTTAATGTTTGGCTCTCGCCATACTCTGGGTCACATCCGAGCATAGGTTCTTGATCGTTCAGCTGGCGGACAAGGAAACACCGCTCTTCACCACCGCTGTATTGACCGGTGAAAAGATAATCCACTACCTCTACATCCAAATTCACTTCTTCTTTCACTTCTCGAACGACCGCATCTTCAAACGTTTCACCGGCCTCTAAACCACCGCCTGGAAGTGTCTAGAACTCTCCATCAGAGTAGACATGCTTGGTCATAAGGATTTTAGTTTCTTTAATGATAGCAGCGAAAGCTATTGGTCTAGTCAATAGGTAGCACCTCTTTAGATTATTTTTACATAATTTTACCATATTTAAGGGTGGAGGTTCTCTATAAAAGGTCAATTCAGAAACTAGTTAAAAAAAAAACGACTCTTTCGGACAAACTGGAGCGTCCAAGAGTGAGAAGTGTCCGATAGAAAGGCTCTAAAGGACAAATCGAACCGTGCAACGTGGAAAAGAGTCCGATAAACAGACTCTATCAGGCTAACGGGAACGTGCATGAGCGAAAAAATGTCCGATAGAATCTAACAACGCTGTCATACCAAACAAAACCAGTGAAGAAAGAATATTCAATACGGGATTGGATAGAAAGGAGCGAGGCAGATGTCTTTAGCAATGAACAAACCTGAGATAACGATTATCGGTGCTGGTATTGGAGGCTTATCTGCCGCGATTGCCTTGCAGCAAAAGGGATTGATGGTAAAAGTCTTTGAGAAAGGTACAGAACTGAAAGAAACTGGTGCAGGCATTGTGCTGGCAGCCAATGCGATTAAGGCATTGGAAAAGTTAGGGCTTGCCAATCAAGTGCGTCAAGCGGGTTCACCGGTCAAGAAGGCGGAAATTAGAACCTCTGATGGCAGGCTCATTGTGAACATGCCGGTCCATAAACAGGCCGAACGGTATGGGACTTATAGTTATTTGATTTACCGGCCGGATTTGCAAAGGATTTTATATGAAAAATTAACACCTGATAGCGTTGTGTTTGGGAAAAAGTTTTCAGGGCTGAATCATGAGGGGAAGAAAGTCACCAGTTTTTTTGAGAATGATGAGATGGATATTGCAGATCTTTTTATCGGAGCGGATGGAGTTCACTCGAAAGTGAGAGAGGAAATTGTTAAGGATTCTCCTTTGCGTTATTCAGGCTACACCGCTTTCAGGGGGATATCTTATTTTGAGGATGATCGTTTCCCAGTGGAGCTCGGTGGAGGCTTTGAAGCTTGGGGAAGGGGTAAAAGGTTTGGTTTTTCTCATTTAGGAAAAGGTCGCGTGTTTTGGTTCGCAGCGGTGAACATGCCAGAAGGGACTCTAATAACGACAGAAAAGATTAAAAGCGTTGTTCTACAGCATTTTAAGGGTTGGTGGGGTCCTATAGAAGCAGTCATTGAATCAACTGAAGAATCGAAAATCCTTGTACATAAGATTTTTGACAGAAAGCCAGTTGATGATTGGCATAAGGGAAGAGCTGTACTTTTGGGAGATGCAGCACATCCGATGCTTCCGAATCTCGGTCAGGGTGGAGCCCAGGCGATGGAGGATGCGCTAGTCCTTACAAATTGTCTAGAACAATATCCAAGGGAAATTGAAAAAGCACTGAACCAATATGAACAATTGAGGAGTTCCCGTACTAAAAAAATTGTTCAAAGCTCCAGGATGATGGCCAGAATGATGCAACTCGAAAATTCGGCCGCGATTAGATTACGAAATCTCCTGCTAAGAAGTACACCAGACGAAATGAAAATCAAAAGGCTGGACTGGGTTCTTGGATATGAGGTTCAAAATTGGAATTGAATCATAAAAGACAAAGGAGGAAATAAAAGTGATTTTTGAAATGACGTATCAGGTGCGAGTAACAGATTTTGAAGAAGGTTTGCGCTGGTATAAAAATTTACTTAATAAAGAGCCGGATTTTACCCCTCATAGTGGGTTTGCTGAATGGGAGTTGATTCCCGGAGCGTGGCTTCAGGTAGCGGAAGGGAAACCTGCGGAAGGGTGCGGCCCATTGCGTTTGGGAGTAAGGTCGCTTGAGGGTGAACGATCTCGATTAGTCAGGGAACTAGATGTTGAGCTATTTGAGATTTACGAGAGAGAAGAAGTTCCTGTCAAGTGGGCGACTTTTTCCGATCCTTGGGGAAATGAGATTGGTTTCTTTGAATATATTGATGAGAGGGAAATGCATAAAAGAATAACGGCCATTTTAGGGAGTAAGAAATAAGGAGATATCATCAGTTGAAATATATCGAGGCAGGCATCGGAAACAGATGGGTGGTAAGGACTGAAATTGAAATGGAGTACGGAAATGAATATGAAGTGAGGGGAATACAGGGACCCATTCATTTTCAATCGGCATATATAAGATTTTGGCTATGGAAAACAGTGTTCATATTGGATTGCAGGGAAGGTTTTAAAAGAGTACATAAGAAAGATAAGAATTTTAAACTGCTTATAGGTATCGTATCCAGGTATTAGGGTTGTTTTTAAAAGAAACGTAATGAGATGAAATTAAAGAAGTATAAGGAGATTATATGAGCGATCAAGTAAACTATAAGATTTGGACGATGTGCATGATCCAAAATGGAGATAAAGTATTACTCCTCGACCGTCAGCTTGATCATTTCAAGGGTTATCTCCCTCCTGGAGGAAAAGTGGATTTTCCGGAAAGCATTGTTGAAGGTGCTATTAGAGAAGTGAAAGAGGAAACAGGGCTCGACGTAAGCAATTTAAAATATAAGGGTCTTTATGAATATGTGAATCCTGCCGTGAGGGACAGGTATATGATTTTCCATTATATTACTACTGATTTCAAAGGGGAACTCCTAAATGATGGTCCTGAAGGAAAAGCAGTTTGGGTAAGCATTGAAGAAGCCTGCCATTTGCCCATGCAGGAATCAGTTAGAAGAAGGTTTCCGTTGTTTTTTCAGGAAGGGATTTTCGAAATACAGGTAGTATGGAATCATGCTGAGAACAAAGAGGGCAGGGTTTCTATTAATATATCATAAAATACTAGGGGAGTTCTGGATGCCAATGGCTAAAAAAGAAATGGTTTCTCTGCAGCTTTATAATAATGAATTCAAAAGTCGCTTATTGAATTACGCTTTGCTAGATGAACAGAGGAGATTCACTGCTCTTCCTGCAGAAGCTCTGGAAAAATGTGATGTAGAGCCAGACCGGCATCCAGTTGTCATTCTTTATGATAGGCATCCGGCGGGATTTTTTGTGCTTCATGGCTGGGAGGGAGCGAAGGTGTACAGTGAAAACAAGAATGCAATGCTGCTAAGAGCCTATTCCATCAATCTTCCTTATCAGGGAAAGGGTATTGGTTCAGAATCAATCCGGTTATTGAAACAATTTACAAACGACCACTTTCCTTTAGTGAATGAAATAATACTGGCTGTAAATCACTTAAATGTTATAGCGCAAAATGTTTACAAAAAAGGCGGCTTCGTTGACCAAGGTAAAAGGGCTATGGGAAGAGAAGGAGAAATGTTTATTTACCATTTGCATTTAGAGGAATTTTAATCTTTAAAATTCACCCATAGTAATGTTATATCAAGCAGCTATGAGGGGAGGAATAGGCTATGACTGAAATCAAGCAGTGTTCAGAAATTAAACTAGTAGGCATCCGGGTATTCTGTCCTGGTAATGAATATATCGAGGAAATTCCGAAAGCATCAAAGCAATTGAGTGAGCGAGTACATGAAATAAAGAATGTATTAAATCCATCTTTGCAGCATGGGGCTTTTGTTGTTGACAGTTGTTCAGACGAGGAGGATGGTTATTGGGTTTGTGTTGAAGTATCTGACTACGAGGACATTCCTGAAAACATGGTGACCCTGAGGATTCCGGCACAAAGATATGCGGTCATACGGCACAAAGGATCTAATGAAAAAATAAGAGATACATATAGCAAGCTTCATCAATGGATTGAAGGAAACGGATATCGAAGATTGATGGATCAATGGCATTTGGAAGTATTTCATGACTGGTCGAATCCGAAGGAAATCGAAGTTGAACTGATGGATACGATAATGTAATTGGAAATGATTTGAATCTTTTTTCTTATATTTTCGTAAAGATATATAAGCGTTGAGTGACAAGGGGGAGGATGGCTCATGATAGAAGAACCAATGGGAATGGATTTTATGTTTACGTTTGGCCCTATTTTTATAGGAGCGGTCTTTATATTGGTATTCGGCATAATAATTTTTACGATTATCAAAAGTCTAGGTACCTGGAGTAAAAATAACCAATCACCACGCGTAAACTCATTCGCTAAAGTTGTAACCAAAAGAACGAGCGTGCGCGGAGGTGGAGAAACTGCAGCACGTAATGTTTATTATGTGACATTTGAGTTTGATAGTGGAGACAGATTGGAGCTTCATGTAAACGGACAGGAGTACGGCCAGTTGGTTGAAGGTGATGATGGAGAACTGACTTTTCAAGGAACGCGTTATTTAGGTTTTACAAGGCATCGATAATTGAAAATCGCTAAAGACCAAATCATCCTTTGATTTGGTCTTTTTCAGGATATTAATCTACTGAGAGATCATCTTTATTGATGATTCGGATGGTTGAAATGATTCCTCGGCATAACAATAATTTAATCGCTAAACTAATGAATGAGTGATACCATGTCCAACCCTTCCTCCATGTGATTAAATCTGTTTTTTTGGCAGCGAACGTCTCAATCAATACCTGGGGAATGGTGAAAGGAAATAGCTTTAGGACTATTCCAGCGGGCTTGCTGTTAAGAGTCCATTGATTATAATAAAGTAGCATTAAGGATAATGTACATAGCAAATGTACCACCTCATCATTAAAAATGTAACATGGGGGGGAATTATCTGTTCAATAAAAATCCAATCTTTAGGGAATAATGCATACTAAAAGGTAAAAAAGAAGGTGAGACCTTGCCACGGAAAGCAGCAGAGAATCCTGATGTACAAGAAGCTGAGGGTCCGGAAAAAGAAATCCAGCAAGACAAAGAAAATAATGAAATTGAAAAATTAAATAAAATGTTGGCAGCCGTACTTAATTATATTTCCGATGATGAAGTCGAGGTTATTGACATCGAATATTTGCTTAACAACACGGAGGGTCTCCGGGACTGGTGGGATCAATATCGTGAAAGAAACAGAAAAGAGATCGAATCAGAAATATCACAAGCACTTGGCGGCCTTTCAATCGAGGAGTTAGAGGAACTAAGGGAGAAAATCAAGGGGAAAGAGTGAGTTTTTTTCTTATCCTTGGATGGTTCTTGTCTATAATTTTTTATAGGCCCCGCAGTTACTTTCACTATGGCAGGTGGAAAGTTTTATATTGTTTACTGGGATTTTAAAAATTCATACAACGATTGGATATAAGATTGAGCTTAAAGCACACTCGTTTTGGGTGTGTTTTTTTAAATATGGAATTTTTAAATAAATAAGAAGGGGATATCAGTGAAATAGAGAATCTTTATAACAGAGGTGGAGGCAATTGAAAAATCAATTAATCAGAGTCGGGACAATTTACATACCGGTAATAGAACCAGAGAAATCATCGGATTGGTATAAGGATATGCTTGGTGCAAGTTTAAATTATCTGGATGAAGATAAGGCAATTATGAACTTGGCTGATATTAGTCTGTTTTTGGTGAAGTCTCCGGGTGAAAGTTCAAACTTTAAGGATGTACATGGATCAGAAAGGTTCATTCTTACTTTTGAGGTTGATGGTGAAGACACTCTTGAAGCGATGCATGCTGATTTTATTGAACGAGGAATGAATGTCGGTGAGATTGAAAACCGGGGACATGCTGGCCGCAATTTTGTTTTTTATGATCTCGATGGAAATAAATTCGATGTATGGAGTGAGCTAAGCAAAGAGTATAAAAAGAGGATGGAAGTGGAGTCAATATGAAGTTTGTCTTAATATTTGGCCCGCAGGCGGTAGGGAAAATGACAGTGGGGCATGAACTGGAAAAAATAACTGATTTACAACTTTTTCATAATCATATGACGATTGAGTTGGTAAATCCCTTTTTTGACTATGGGACAAGGGAAGGGAAAAGGCTAGTTGGCCTGTTTCGAGAAGAGCTCTTTAAAGCTATGGCAAAAAGTGATCAAAGCGGAATGATTTTCACGTATGTCTGGGCGTTTGATATAAAGGAAGACTGGGAGTATGTCGAGAAAGTTTGCCAATTATTCGAGTCAGAAGGCGGCTCGGTTTATTTTGTTGAGCTTGAGGCAGACCTGGAAGAGAGGCTCGTAAGAAACAGAAGTACATATCGGCTGGAGCAAAAAGCTTCCAAGCGAAACATAGAACGGTCCGAAAACGATTTGCTGAAATCAATGGATCAGTATCGCTTAAATTCATATGAAGGTGAAATTGAACGAGCGAACTATATTCGGATTAATAACACCAATTTAACTGCAGCCGAGGTTGCCAGTCAGGTAAGAGAGCATTTTGAATTGTGATAAAAGGGGGAATATTGATGGAGCCTATTAAACGATTAGAAATGGAAATACAAGAAAAAGAGGAAGAATTGATCCGTGTAAAACAGGAGCTGGCCGTTTTGCGCAAGCAGCATCCTTCTTTCGCAGTAACCAATTATGAACTGACTGACACCGAAGGCAGTAAGGTACATTTAAGTGAGCTTTTTGGCGATAAAAATGAATTGATCGTTATACATAATATGGGGAAATCCTGTTCCTACTGCACTTTATGGGCAGATGGATTCAGTGGGTTTACACCACACCTTGAGAACAGGGCGGCATTTGTTTTAACAAGTCCGGATGATTACCAAACATTATCGGTTTTTTCCAAGGAACGAGACTGGAAATTCAAAAGCGTTTCGACAAAGGGGACAACTTTTAAAGACGACCTCGGGTTTAAAAATGCCGAGGGCTTTTGTCCAGGAGTTTCCATATTATTGAAAGAAGAGGATGGAGCAATTAAGCATTACTCAAAAGCAACTTTCGGCCCTGGTGATGATTACTGCAGCATATGGTCCCTCTTTGAATTATTATCGGATGGAAGCAGAAACTGGGGGCCGAAACATGCATATGAACGGTAAAAAGGTATTATTTGCAGATATTCTTGGGGAGATAACGAAGATCAATAAACTCCCTGAACAAGGCTGCACATCGGAAGTCTGCAGGATTGTTACACCAGACGGCATTTACATCATGAAAAGTGCGACTAAGAAAAAATATCGAGAGTGGCTACACTCAGAGGCAGAAGTGCTTCAAATTTTATCCCATCAAAATTCCATTCCTGTTCCGAAGTATTATGGTTTCGTCGAGGAAGAGGATGCCAGCCATTTGCTGATGTCTTTTGATGATGGAATTACATTGACTGCTGCATTAAAAAAGGCTGGGACTATGAAGGAAAAACAAAGGCTGGTCAGGAGTTTTGGTCATTTTATAAAACAGCTTCACGAGCAAGAAGCCGGTTTGAAATCAGAAACAGACTGGCTCGAAACCCAGTTGATGAGGGCTCGATTATACGCTGAGTCAGGCCAGGCTGATGGCAATTTAACATTATTGGAACAGTTGGAAGGAGGGAAACCGGAAAAGGTAAAACAAACGACCATCCACGGAGACTGTACCTCAGATAATGTATTGGTAGTGGATGGAGAAGTCCGTTTGTTTATCGATGTTGCTGGTATGACGCTTGGGGACCCTCGTTATGATGAATCTCTGGCGATTCGAAAATTCAGGGATAAGCCGGAATTGCTGGCTCCTTTTTACGAAGGATATACCAGATACCGAGTATCAGATGAAGAATACCTTTACTTTAAAGAAGGTTTATACGAATTTTTTTAGGAGGGTCAAACATGTGCCAGGTTGTGAACAGGGAATTTAAAGTGATTGGGTCGAAACATAGTGGGCCATTTGAAAATTATGCACAGCTGGTACCTCAGGCGGCACAGCAGTTTTTACAGCGTATGCCGAATAATGAGGGAACCGAAGTGACAGTTTATGAGCCAAAGGCAAGTAACAGTCATGTTGAAGGGATATTTTACGTAGGAATCCTTGTGGAGGAAAAGCCTGTATCCTTGCCGGAGGAAATTGAATTCTTAGAAATTCAGCATAGTTACGGAATGATCTCTGGGAAAGGGAATGAAATCGGAAAATTGTATTCAACACTTGATGAGTGGATCGATGGACAGGGATATCAAAAGGAACTCGATGGAAGCTACATAATTGAAACCTATCATCCTGTTGAGAATGATATAGAAATGATAGAAATATATATTCCTATTCACCCTTAATATGATAAAATATTGAAGATTTAACTTATTAAGGAAATGGGGGGGGTTTATGGAGTATAGAGGGTCATCGGCTTATGAGGAAGAGGATTTTTTCCAGAATTACTTGAAGAGAAAAACACGGCCTGAAAGTCCAAATAATAGTATAGAAAAACCAATCTTGCTCGAGTTAATGGGGAATGTGAAAGGTAAAATGATACTCGATCTGGGTTGCGGCGATGCGGAGATAGGGGTTGAACTCCTGAGAGAAGGTGCCGGTGCATATATCGGGTTGGAAGGTTCCGAAAATATGATCCATGTTGCAGTGGGAAATTTGAAAGACACTGCTGGCCAGATTTTGCACGCTTCAATGGAGGAATGGCAACCGCTGGCAGAGGAATATGATTTAGTCCTTTCTCGTTTTGCACTGCATTATTTAGAGGATTTAGGCAGTATTTTTACAAAGGTTCATGACTCGTTGGTGCCAGGCGGAAGGTTTGTTTTCAGCGTTCAGCACCCAGTACTCACCTCATCATCGAAAAGTGCTGAAGGCAGCGGCAGAAGAACTGACTGGGTTGTGGACAATTATTTCAACCAGGGAGAACGTTCTGAACCGTGGATCGGGAAAAAGGTAATCAAATACCATCGGACAGTCGAAGAGTATTTCACCCTCTTATTGGAAGCTGGTTTTATGATAGAAGACCTGAGAGAAGGGACTCCGAAAGCCGAAAACTTCTCCACCAGGGAAGAATACGAGCGGAGGATAAGGATTCCGCTGGTATTGATGTTCGCTTGCAGGAAGCAGGGCTAATTGGTATGGAAATCCGATCAGCAGAGATAGAGGATGTTAGTGAAATCCTGTCTGTGTTAAATGCAGCTTCGCTTTCTCTACACCAAAAAGGTGTGAATCAGTGGAATTACCCATGGAATGAAAAACAGCTGCTGGAACAGGTTGGATTTTTGTATGTTGCATCAGTTGATGGAAAAATTATCGGGACATTTGGCATTAAAGATGTGGGGCAATGGCATATTGAGGGAGCCGTAAAATACTTATACCAGCTAGCTCTACACCCCGATTACCAGGGAAAAGGATACGGTGCTGATATTGTGTCCTGGGCATGTCAAAAAGTACGAGGTTTCGGGCAGGAACTGTATCTGGATTGCTGGGCAGGAAATGAAAAGTTAAAAAGCTTTTACAGCGAGAATGGCTTTGAATATATCGGAGATTTTCCTGTGGAGGACTATTACATAAGCATTTTTAGATGCAGGGAGGGATAGTATGGATGCCATTTTTAAAGATATCGTCCATATTATGCATCATGATTATGCAGGTTGGAAACAGAGTGGAGATCCTGAGTAAATGAATGATACCCTTAGTAAACTTATCAAAGGTAAACCTGGCTGTGGAGTTAGATGGAAGACGCTAACAAAGCTACATTAAAATAGGAAAAACGGTAAAATGTTTACAAAATAGCCGAATTTGCTTCATTCCATCTTTACAATACTGTGCTAAAGTATAGATGTAAGGGATCTCATAATTTAAGGAGTGTTGGCGATGGTTTACAAAGTCATCATTAATTTCCTATTGGTATGTGCCCACTTCTATCTTCTTTAACAGATGTTAAAGAAGTCTTAACAAATTCAGGCAACGAATTTTATATTTCTTCATTAATATAAATACTAGGCAGGATAGCAAGTGTGGCTATCGAGGCAATCAGCGAAGGTGGGGCTGGTTGTTTTTTTGTTGAGGAAAGAAGTGAAATTCACTGATGATGTATAGTTGATGATGGTTTAATGGACATTTCAGAGAGGGATGCCAATCAAAAAGTCTAAGAAGGTGGTTTTAATGGACATTTCAGAGAGGCATCTCAGTTAAAATGTCTAAGAAAATGGTTTTAATGGACATTTCAGAGAGGGATGCCAATCAAAATGTCTAAGAAAGTGGTTTTAATAGACATTTCAGAGAGGCATCTAAGTTAAAATGTCTAAGAAAGTGGGTTTAATGGACATTTCAGAGAGGCATCTCAGTCAAAATGTCTAAGAAAGTGGGTTTAATGGACATTTCAGAGTGGAATACCAGTCAAAATGTCTAAGTAAACGTTCTCCACTAAATAATTTTCGAGATTTTTACTAATACCGATCATGAATAGGTTCTCCCTTTCTTTATTTCTGTAAAATGGTAATGTTTTGCCAGTATCCTGCTAATCCTTTTGTTATCAGGGATAATATTACACCACTCTTTTATTGCAGGTGTAGTTATTGGACGGGACGGAAATAGCAACTTAATTTCGGTTATACTTCTTAAGACTGCAAGTTCAGCTTTTTCTATATGGCCGCAATCATTGCAATATATTTTATGTCCAACTGCTATCACCGCAAAAGACTCACATTCCAAACAAGTAATCCCTTTCTTGAGTTCATCATAATGAAAGGAAGGTAGTTTATTGGATAAGCTGTCAGTTTGATGAAGGGAGACTAGTTTGCTTGCAAGTTTATTATGGTTGGTGGATACTTTTCCGGGTTGGTTATTG
Source organism: Mesobacillus sp. AQ2 (assembly GCF_030122805.1). NCBI lineage: Bacteria > Bacillati > Bacillota > Bacilli > Caryophanales > Bacillaceae > Mesobacillus > Mesobacillus sp. AQ2. The sequence continues at coordinate 2,063,457 of NZ_CP126080.1, forward strand.
AGATGATTGAGGAGTCGTTTGATTTGGGTGGGAAAAATGAATGGGAGTTCGGGTTGTGCGTGATACAGTGTGAACTCGGGGTTAACGAAAACGACGGAGCCTTGAAGCTTAAAGTTGTAGCCGAGTTGATTCAACAGCTTTTTAAAAAGCAGCTTAGTGCGATTAAGTTGATCAAGGGGATTCTTCATTGATGCTCCGGTTGTAGTAGAGGTAAGTCCTTCTTGTTTGTACAGGTAATCTCCGTGGTTGTTTTTTATTTCAAAAACGTATAACGTGTCAGCGAATATAATTAGAGTATCTATCTGAAAGGTTGCTTTCTCTACTTCGAGCAGCAATTCATTCAAAATCAAGCAGCTGCTTGTCAGTGTCTCTGTCATGGCATCGAATTGTAATTCGCCTTGATATCCTTTTTCGAGGTTCGATAGGTACCTTTTTTCCTCATCTGATAACGCAAGTCTTTTATTTAAAATTCGCAGTTTTGATAAAATGATGGGTTCATTCCGCTCCTTAAAAGCCACAATCATCTTCCTTCCTTTAATTAGTCACCACCATCATACTATTTTACCAATCTAAAAATATTGAATTTTTTGTGAACTGTTCAACCCTCACTGAATACAATGATAAGACCACTTGATTCAGTCAGGAGGAGCCGAGATGTCTTTGAAGTTTTATGCATTTTTTCTGAAAGCCCTTGGTCTTGCTGTTTTCCTTGTACCGATGTTCATGAAGGGAATGGGATATATTGCGACCATTTCACCTTCAGTTATGTTTAGTTTAATTGCTATTGGAGTTGTTCTCCTGATCGCAGGGAATGTGTGTGAGGTAAAGGCTATGCGGTCCGGTGCCTATAGCAGGCGGAGAAGAAGAATAAGGTGAGAAACGAGTTTCAGATTCTGAAACTCGTTATTTTTTTAAAAGAAAACAAGAACCAAACGAGCAGGTAGATGTATCCTGCAATGGTGAAAATGGCCCATAGTGCTCCATGTTTGAATTCCTTTGCTAAAAATTCGAATTCATTCATCTCAAGGGGCCTGCCAATGCTATTCATCAGGCTGACCATAGGCACAGAAATGATCAGCAATATCGCAACCATTGCAAGGGCAACCTGTTTTTTCTTGATGACCATATAAATGGCCCTGACGAAAATCGTCATTAACAGCAAATAGTAAAAGATCCAGAACACGATCTCTGTCATGAAAATCCCTCCCTCATGAATTCTATCATTTTTTTATGTTAGATTGTGGTAAAATTGGTTTAGAGGTGAGCAATTTGGTTGTTATCAATATTTGGTTGATAATCATTTTAGCGGTTGCGTTTCTCGCTGCAGTTGGAGCCTGGCTGAATACAAGGCTGATTTTAAAAGAATTGGCTATCATTAAAGCGCATATAGGCATAAAAGAGGAAAGAACACCGTCAGTTTTTGACAATGATCTCGACAAAGACTAAAAAACAGGGTGAAAGATTGTGACGAAAATACATATGATTGGCGGCCCGGGTAGCGGGAAAACATACATAGCGGCAAAACTTTCAAAAATGCTTGGGGTTCCAAAGCATGATTTGGACAGAATTTTTTGGGATCAAGATTCAGAGTATTTCGGTTCCCAAACACCTCCGGTAAAAAGGGTCGAAATGCTGAAAAAGGTTTTATCGGAGGATAAGTGGATTATAGAAGGAGTGTATTATAGCTGGCTTGAAGAAAGCTTCAAGCATGCTGACTATATTTTTGTGTTTAAGACGAATGTGTTCGTTCGCGACTGGAGAATTGTGAAAAGGTTTATTTTAAGAAAAGCAAAGCTGGCACCTTCTCCTCGAAAAGAGAACCTAAAGACGCTGATCGATTTCCTGAAGTGGAACCACCAATATGATGGCAACAATCTAGTAGAGGCAATCAAGCTGATGAAGCCGTACAAGGACAAAGTCATCATACTAACGAAGAGTGATGATGTATTCAAGCTTTTCGTCAAGCGGAAAAAGAAACCGTCTGGAGGAGCAGCTTAACTCGAAAGAAAAACTGCCTTAACACTAAGGCAGTTTTAAAACAGGCTTTCAAATGGAGTCGTGCTGATTTGTTTTTCAGCAAGACGCTTTCGCAAAAATTTATGATCACGCTTTGGTGTAGCCAGGATATAGCCGCGGATGACAAGTTCCTGCGTGATCTTGTCCGCATTTTCCTCTAGTGCGAGTTCACCAATTTTACCGGCAATCTTATGCCTTGCCACATCCCTGAACAATTCTGGAACCGGACTCACCAAATCTTCGAGCAATTCCTTCTGATCATCTGGCCATAGATGCCGCGTCTGATTCACAAAATACTCTTCCCAATCCATATCCGATTTGCCGTCGTCTTTAGGCAGCTTTTTCAAAAACTTGCGGAACATGAAGTATCCGCCAATCGCGAATAAGCCAACCAATACAACGACCCAGAATAAAATAAACCACAAAAACCAACCTTCAAGCTGATACATAACCCTTCACCCACGCATTTCTAATATCTTTTCTTATTATAGTATCAGCAGTAAAGGGAAGACAAGTCTTGTGACAATTTGAGTAACATGCTTGTAAAATCACCAGCTTGTAAGTATAATAGACCTTGTTCTTCAAATGGGGCTGAATGGGGTACTGGTGTCCTCCACGGTCTTCAAAACCGCTTGTGACCTGCGTGCCAGGTTAGCTGGGTTCGATTCCCAGGCGGTCCCGCCAATTTTTTCGGTATACTTATCGGTTTTACCTGTTTTTTAAAAGTGATACTACTTGGATTTGGACAGTGTGTTCTTTTAATACATACACAATTATTCCTTCTATTAAATACATAACAGTATAAACGTTTTAGAACGTGCCAAAAATCCACCCATCAGATATGTTGGGTGGATTTTTTTCTGTTTTAATCTTAAGCCGCACTCTAAGAAGTAGTATTCAAAATAAACGGGCAGATGAACATATAGTCAACTAAAAGTGAGTATCATGCATCTATTACAGCTTTATAGATATCAGCAATACTATCCACAAACCTAATCCTGCCTTAAAATCCATCTCATTTCCCTAGATCAACCACCATCGACTCTAACAGTTCTTCTCTAATCCTTGTAATATGATCTTCCATAAGTTCCTTGGCTCTATTCGCATTCCCGGAAGCTATCGCTAGATAGATTTCTTTATGTTCGTCGAGTGTATCTCCGTACCGAGAGGGATCTTTAAAGCGATGCTTTTGGGTAGCCATGATGGTATCTTTCATATGTCCGCTAATGGTATGTATCAGTTGTATAAATATGGAGTTATGGGTGGCCTCGACTATTCCGATATGAAAGTCAAGATCCGCCTTAAGCCTCAACTCTGGATCCTGTTGGGACTCTGCCATATTGTTGAGAGCCGTCCGCAGCTTTTCAAGGTCTGCTGAAGCAGCTCTTTTTGCGGCGAGGAAGGCTGATTCAACTTCTAGGGCGCGCCTAAGTTCCAGCGTTTCATAAACAAGTGGTGTCTCAGCTTTGACAGCTGCAATAATTTCTTCTTTTCTCGATTGGAAGTCAGAAATTTTAACGTAGCTTCCGCCTCCTTGGCGGATTTCTATTACCCCGTTTTGTTCCATGGTCCTCAGGGCTTCTCTTATGGTTGTCCGGCTAACGTTTAATTGGCTTGCCAATTCTCTTTCTGAAGGCAGCCTTTCACCTTGTTTAAGATTTCCTGTCAAATAGCGTTCAGTAATTTTATCCACTAAAACTAGATAGGTCTTTTTCTTCTCCGCCATTAACCGTAGCCTCTTTTCAAAATAGTTCTCAAATACTGTCCTAAATTTAACAGACGTAAAATCTAATAATCAAGACAAAAAGTTTTAAAAGAATTATTGAATTTTTCTGATAAGTTAGTATAATTGACTTTAACTTGTTGGACCAATTTTATCTTTGGTCTGACCAAATTCATTGTGGCAGAAAGAAGGAGTATTGGATGGAAACAGCTAGTATGAACATCGTACATGCTTTAAAGGAGATCCTTTCTGAACAGCAGGTATCGGAAAATCAGTCAGTAAGGGAGTTGCATGGCCGGGATGAATCATACCATAGGGAAAGTCTTCCCGTTCTTGTTGTTTTTCCGGAAACAGCACAGCAAGTCAGTGAAATTGTACACCTTGCAGACAAATATAAAGTCCCAGTGGTGCCTTTTGGGCTTGGAACCAGTCTAGAGGGTCATGTCATACCATACGAACATGGCATCACAATCGATTTTTCGCTTATGAATAAAATCGTGGAAGTACGTGAAAAGGACTTCCTTGTCAGGGTACAGCCTGGTGTGACAAGGTCGCAGCTGAACAAAGAATTGAAAAAATATGGCCTGTTTTTCTCTGTGGATCCTGGAGCAGATGCGACGCTGGGTGGAATGGCAGCGACAAATGCAAGTGGAACGTCTTCGGTCAAATATGGGGTCATGCGTGACCAAGTACGTGATCTTGAAGTGGTGCTTGCGGATGGTTCGATTATACATACTGGAAATTTGGCCGCCAAGTCTTCATCAGGATACCATTTGAATGGTTTATTTGTTGGTTCGGAGGGTACTCTTGGACTCTTTACGGAACTGACTTTAAGAGTATATGGGATTCCTGAGCATGTGATGGCGGCAAGAGCTTCTTTTCCTTCATTGAACGATGCGGTAGAAGCAGTTGTTTCGATTTTACAGTCAGGTGTGCCGATTGCCAGGGTAGAGCTTGTCGATGAACCTTCCATGAGGCAGGTGAACCTGTTTAGTGAAACTAGCTATAGTGAAACTCCAACACTATTTTTGGAGTTTCACGGGAATGAAGCGGGCTTGAAGCAGGATATAGCGTTCACAACAGAAATCGTTGAAGATCATCATTGTCTGGATATTCAGTTTGAAACAGATAATGCAGCGAGGAATCGGTTATGGGAGGCGCGGCATAATCTTGCTTATGCTTATATCCATGGGCACCCTGGTAAGAAAATGATGGTGACGGATGTATGCCTTCCGATTTCAAAGCTGTCAGGCGCAATAAGCCATGCAAGGGTAGCAGTCGATTCACTCGGTCTTGCCGGCGGAATTCTCGGTCATGTGGGGGATGGAAACTATCATGTTCTCCTGATGATTGATATGAGTAATCCTGAGGAGATTAAAAAGGCTGAGGACCTCAATGAACAAATTGTCCTCTATGCCCTTAAGCAGGGTGGAACCTGCACGGGTGAGCATGGAGTGGGTGTCGGCAAGCAAAAATATCAGCAAATTGAACATGGACCAGCATTGGCGGTTATGGAGAAAATCAAAAAGGCCCTTGATCCGGATAACCTTTTGAATCCAAATAAAATCTTGAATAAAAAAGAAAGAGTGTGATGATATGAAATTATTAGAGGCGGTAAGTACTGTTGCAGAGAAATATTTTGCTGTTTGGGTAATTTTAATATCGGTGATTGCGTTTATGGTTCCAGACCCATTTTTAGGCCTGGGAAGCTATATCACCATCCTGCTTGGCGTAGTCATGTTTGGAATGGGGCTCACATTGAAGGCAGTCGATTTTAAAATCATCTTTACGAAACCGCTGCCTGTGTTCATCGGAGTTTGTGCACAGTTCGTCATCATGCCGTCCGTTGCTTTCGCCATTGCAAAACTAATGAATTTGCCGGCAGAATTGGCAGCCGGCCTGGTACTGCTCGGATCTGTACCAGGGGGAACTGCTTCTAACGTTATGGTGTACCTGGCAAAGGGAAATGTACCATTATCTATTGCCATGACCTCCGTTTCAACATTATTGGCTCCAATCATTACACCGTTGCTTTTGCTTTTGCTGGCAGGTCAATGGATGCCGGTTGATGCTGTAGCCATGTTCACGTCCATTGTCCAAGTAATTATTGTTCCCATTGTTTTAGGACTGGCAGTTAAGAAATTTTTCCCTGTTGCAGTGGAAAAAAGCTTAGCAGTTTTACCGCTTATTTCAGTTGCGGCGATTATCACGATTGTGGCTGCTGTCGTTTCCGGCAATGCGGCAACTATTGCCGGATCAGGGTTGTTGATCTTTACCGCTGTCATGCTTCACAATGGATTCGGACTTCTGCTTGGCTATTTTGCAGGAAAAGTGCTTGGTCAGGATGAAGTAAATCGAAGAGCGATTGCGATTGAAGTTGGAATGCAAAACTCAGGACTTGGCGTTGCCCTTGCGACCGCACACTTCGGGCCGCTGGCTGCACTTCCAAGTGTTCTGGGAGCTGCCTGGCACAATATTTCTGGACCAATACTTGCCACTTACTGGTCTAAAAAACCTGCTGTCAGCAGAGAAGAGAAGAGCCCAGTCCGTCCAGTCGAAGTCAAGCTATAGGAATGAAAATAGGTGCCTAATCCCGGTAAAGATATATAAGGCAGGGGGCAGGCACCTATTCTATGTTGAGAACGTTGGATTTGATAGCGAATTTGAAGGTAGTCGACAAAAGACTGAAAAACAAGAAGAAATTAGTTAGAGAAAACTTATAAGTTTTTAATTTAGACATGCTTGGGCTTGAAAAAATTAAAACATAGAAAGAAAAATCTCACCTATAAAACCGTACCGGAAATTGAAAATAAGTATCGATTTGTTTTGACAAAGGCAAGGGGAAGGGATGACCGTATTAAAAAGTGGAGGATTGAAGATATAAACCTTTAAAAAAAGTAGAATTACATGACTTCTAACGTGCTTTGAAGATAAACATCTATGCTTTAGGAAATATAAAAAAAAGACGAACAGTACAAATCCTGTTCGCCTTAAAAGAAATGTAACATCACCCAGGAATTTTAGAATTCTGAGTTTTGCCTGTCTTTGCAACTTTCATCGCTGCTTTGATATACTCCGCTGATTCATGCAGCCATTTAAGTTCTTGTGAGTCGAGAGTAATTTCTAATTGTTTTTCTACGCCATTTCTGCCGATGATACATGGCATACTTAATGCAACATCTCTATCGTATCCATATTGCCCGTGTAATGTTGTGGACACCGGGTAAACGCTGCGTTCATCCAGCATTACTGCCTTTGCCAGTGTAACAGCAGCTTGGGCAACACCTGCATTTGTCCACCCTTTTCCATTTAACACATCAAAGGCTGCCTTTACAACTTGTTTTTTCAAACCTTCCCGACTTAATGGTTCTTTTCCCTGAAAAACTTGGTCGAGTTCATTTTCACCAAACCCTTGCACACTTAAGCGGCTTAAAACTGGGAAAGCTGTGTGTCCGTGTTCGCCCATCATATAACCTGTTACACTTTTTGGATCGATGTCATAATTAGTAGCGATTATTTTACGGAGACGTGCAGAATCAAGCATTGTTCCGGTTCCAAATATTCGTCCCTTCGGATATCCGAATTCATTTTCTGCTATGTACACCATGGTATCTAACGGATTTGTTATAAGAATTACGATTGCTTCTTTCGTATATTTAGTTATTCCAGTCATAACTTCACGAATTACCTCTGAATTGACAACAGCTAATTTGGCCCTGTCCGGCATTGTATCTTGATCACTTTTTATCATACTTGGACCAGCAGCACAGATAATTACATCTGCATCAGCACATTCGGAATAATCCCCGGTATAAACTGTTGTATTTGACATATAGGTAAGAGCGGTTGCATGCGCCTGGTCAAGGGCTTCACCATAAGCAATATCCTTATCTTTATCAATGACAACTATTTCCCTAAAAAGCCCCAATTTCATGGCATCAGCTAGAACATACGAGCCAACATGGCCAACTCCTACAATTACTAACTTATTCCTTTTCATGATTTACCTCCTGGTCAATTAATATCAATATTTTAACACAATTATGAAAATACTGAATATTTTTTTAAGTACCTAACCGAATTTTACTGTTTAAAATAATGAATTAGTCGAAATCGTAAAACAAGGTACCTGCCAGGCTAGAGGGATTCGATTCCCAGGCGGTCCCGACAAATACATAAATAGTAACCGCTCCGAATGCTGAGCGGTTTTTTGTGTGAAGTATAGTTATTCCAAGGTTAATTGGAAAGATTAAGCACCTCGTCCAATTTAAGAGCAAAAAGTACGTCCCCCTACTTCTTTACAGTATAATAGAGAAAATTAATTAAATATTGTTAATGTTTATTTTATTGTTAGAAAGGGGTACAGTAATGCAATTTTTCTTTGATCACCTTGTTTGGTTCTTAAAGCAACCAGAGAAAGCAATATCCCCCTTACACAAAAGGGGACTTCATGTTGTGACCGGAGGCCGACATGAGTCTTGGGGAACATATAATACCCTATCTTATTTTGGCTTAAGTTATATTGAATTTTTAGGAATTGAAAATCTATCAATAGCTGAAAAGCATGATGAAAATCAATTGATAACGCAAATCGTTGAACAGTTAGCAAAAGAAAATCGGGAAGGTCCTGCGACCGTAGCTATCCGAACAAATCAAATAGAAAAATTAGCAATAAAACTTAAGACAGAAGGACTAACAGTATATGGGCCGCTAACTGGGGAGAGAGTTCGTGGTGATGGTCAAGTAATCAGGTGGTCATTGTTATTCCCTGTATACCCGGAAAAAAAGGTTTTTTTACCTTTTTTTATTCAATGGGAAAAATCGGATGAAGAAAGATATTCAGAATTAGAAGAACAAGGAGTCATAGGGTCGCACATGGTTGGTCAACCAAAATTGGAGAGTGTCGGATTTGTCGTGCATGATTTGGATAAAACACCAGAAATTTGGAGGGAATTATTTGGTCTTAAACAAGGTGAGGAATTTATCGATACGGAAATAAATGCGCGTTGTAGAATTTTAAAATTGGACGGAACTAATTTATTATTTTTTACACCAATTGGAGATGGTCCGGCTGCTAAGGTATTAAAAGAAAAAGGGGAGACGCTTTTTTTAGTGAACCTAACTGACACGAACCAAAGTCACGTTTTTGAAATGTTGGATGGTTACTGGAGGTTCCGGTAAATATTAAAAACATTATATAGTAAATCACAGATTAAGATTGACTAGGAACATTTTAAATTGGCTTGCAAAATATCCATTACGGTACACCGTAATGGATATATGAGTTTTTTATTGGGACCCTGCAGATAAAAAATATAAAGCATCTTTTTTCTACGGTATGAAGAATCAGCTTTTGTTTGTTTAATGAACGGATACCCTTTTTTATGATCTGGTTGAAATTTATTTAAGGTATTTTAACAGCAGCCGGGAGAGATAAAACCGATCCACCTGAGAATGTGATTTAATCCCTTAAAAATTCCAATCCATATCGTGTGTTTTTGTTAGTTTGAAAAAGGGCTCTTAATGAGTTCTTTTTTTCTTTTGCAATCGTTTTTTTTCAGGGTGCGGGGAAAAAATAAATTAGACTCAAGCCTATTATTGTAAGTTATTGAGCGATTACTGAGATGAAAATTTCATGCCAGTAAAATAACAAAGAAAAAAGAAGAGGAGACCATTAAATGGACTCCCCAACTATCATGAAACATCGTTTCCGATACTTCAGTTATTCTTTTCCATCTTCTAAAAACTTCTCCAAGGCTCTCTTGTTTTGCTCAAAATCAACCTCGAGCACTTCTCCAATCCCTTCATAACGTTCATTCTCGAAACTGCCGTCTTCAGGAAGGCGGATGGTTTGAATTTCTCCGGTTTCATTAGTCAGAATGTCTTTTCCGATGGTCAGGAGTGTGGATGTTTCAATATCCGTTTCGACATATGAACCTAGGAGATCTAACAGTTCGGGAAGCTTGGCCACGCTGTTAAGGCTTATGGCTTCATCTTTTAATTTAGAGACTACTTCCTGCTGCCTTTGGACTCGTCCGAAGTCGCTTAACCGGTCCTGGCGGAAACGGACATATCCTAATAGCTCTTCTCCGTGGAGCTGTTGTGTTCCTTGTTCGAGGGTCATACCGATGCCATCGGACATTTCATATGGTATGTCCACTTGAATTCCGTTTGGGACGAGGAGGTCGACGGCTTTTACGAAGCCTTTAAAATCGACGATAGCATAATGATGTATGTCGAGACCCAAATTCATTTTAATCGTTTCCCTTAGTAATTCCGGGCCTCCGAAAGAGTAGGCAGCATTTAATTTTTGCTGACCGTGTCCAGGAATGTTCACATACATATCCCTCATAAGTGAAATCAGTTTTACCTTATGCGTTTTTGGGTTGTAATGGGCAACCATGATGGAATCAGTTCGCGCTGCTTTTTCTCCGCGAGAGTCACTGCCTAATAATAGAACATTTACTTCTTCTTGAGTATTCTTCTCTCCTTGAAACGATTCTGCTTCGGCCTTTTTAAATGGTTGATTGAATGCTTGGTAAGTTCCTTCTATGTACTGATATATGGTAAAAAGCCCAACAGTAAAGATCGCAAGGATAAGCAGGGCGCCAATCACTCGTCCCCACCGGATTTTTCTGCCTCTTTTTTTCGTCACTTTAACACCACCCGGGTTGAACTATCTCTTTTTATCAGAAGGGCTATTATCCCATAAAAAGATTTCAGTTAGTGAAAGATTAGGTTACAGTTGTTTGAAATTCTGTTAACAATTTTGATAATAAAAAGGGTTAATACTGCAACGTATTAAAGATTTTTTGAAAAATCTATTGAATTTAGAAAATTCTTTTACTATAATACATATTAATTCCTTATTACGATACTATTGAAGCTAAAACATACTTAAATTAATATCTATATAATACAAAAGTACTAAAAAGGATAAAATATAAACAAGCTATTACCGGAAGGAGGATAAGTTTTGAAATACGAAATAGATGAAATGGACAGGGGAATTATCAAACACTTAGCCAATGATGGAAGGATGTCTTTTTCTGAAATAGCCGCCAATCTTAATGTGACGGAAAAGACAGTCAGGCTTCGATATAAGAACCTAAAGGACAACGGAATCCTTGATGTAGTAGGAGTAGTTAACCCTGTAGCGATTGGGATCAAAGCAGGAGCAATTATTCTTTTGAAGGTTCAGCCACAAAAGATCAAGGAAGCCATCGATTCTTTGAAAGAGTTCAGAGAAATACGCTATATCACCTTGACGTCAGGCCCATATCCTCTATTGGTCCAGATTGCTGTACCAACACAGGATGATATAAACGAAACCATGCTTAAGATAAACGAACTTCCTTCTATCATCGAAATGAACAGTATTATCCAGCTGGATGTTTACAAAAATTCATATGAGTATTATTAGGAGGGGGCAAGATGATGCTTGATTTATTGAAAACACTGACAGGTCTCTCTGACCTTGCGGTTATGAACATTCCGTATCCTATTTTTTGAAAGAGTACCTTGAGGAACGGACTGATCAGGTCAGCATTGACCCAATCGGAAATGTCATCGCCAGGAAGAAAGGGGACAAGCCTGGGCCAAAAGTTATTTTAACCGCGCATATTGATGAAGTGGGCTTTATGGTTAAAAAGATCGAGGAGAACGGACTGCTGAGATTTGAAAAACTAGGCGGAAATGATGACCGAACCCTTCTAGCGCAGCCGGTAACGGTAATGGGGTGTCAAGGATTGTTACCTGGACTGATTGGTACAATGTCCGCTCATTATGTGAAATTTGATGACCCTTCAAAACTTAGAAAACATCAGCAGCTTTATATTGATATTGGTGCTTCTTCACGCCATGAGGTCCTCGAAATGGGAGTGGAGATCGGAACGCCGATCACATGGGGAAGCGAATTCGTTGTCTTTGGACCTGAGTATGCACCCAGAGTAAGAGCGAAATCGTTGGACGACAGGGCAGGGGTTGCCGTCCTGCTGCAGGCACTGGAAGAAATCCAGGCAGAAAACTTTGCAGGAGAGCTGATATTCCTTTTTGCAGTACAGGAAGAAGTAGGGCTGAGAGGAGCGAAGACAGCTTCCGAACATATTAAAGCAGATGCAGCGATTGCTGTCGATACTACGGCTGTCAGTGATACACCAGAGGAGACAATGGACCAGAGTCTTGGTCTTGGACGGGGTACAGGAATCAAGGTAATGGACTTCAGCCTGATTGTACATAAAACCATGAAAGAGACGCTCGTGAATCTTGCAAAAGAACAGAACATTCCTTACCAGCTTGAAGTATTCCCCGGTATCGGGACAGACGGCGGAGCAGTCAACTATGCCAACAAAGGGATTCCAACCGGTGTCCTATCCGTTCCTTCCCGTTACGCCCATTCACCTGTTGAAGTGGTGGATTTGGGAGATCTTGAGGCAACAAAAGACTTGTTAAAGGCGTTTATTTTGAATCTATCAGAAGAGCAGAGTTTTGAATTTTAATAGAATTATAGCTTTCATTTAACTTTAGTTATCGAAAAATTGAAAAAAGGGGAGAGGTTAAGAAAATGAAAATATTTATTTCCGCAGATATGGAAGGCATTTCAGGTGTTGCTACAAACCAGCAGTTAAAAACTCCGTCCGAATATCAGCGTTTCCGCAAACTGATGACAGCAGATGTGAATGCAGCAATCGAAGGCGCATTTAACGGAGGAGCTACGGAAATTGTTGTAGCAGATGGACACGGAAATATGTCAAATATCATCATTGAAGAGCTGGATCTACGCGCACGTCTGGTTTCCGGAAGCAATCGGGTCATGTGCCAGCTTGAAGGATTGGATGAGACCTTCGATGGCATCATGTTTGTCGGCCACCATGGACGCGAAGGCGGTTCCGATGTAACAGTCATCAGCCACACTTTGGCCGGAATCTGTGTCGAGGAAATGAAGGTTAACGGGAAAGTGGTAGGAGAAACGGAATTGAATTCCTATGTTGCCGGTTCCTTTGGCGTTCCTCCGCTATTCATCAGCGGCGACGACGCTTATGTAAAAGAAGTGCAGGAAACCCTTCCTGAAGTTGAAGGTGCGGTAACCAAAAGAGCGGTTGACCGTTTTGCTGCCGAATTGCTTCATCCAGAAGCTGCACGTGCAGAAATCCGTACAAAGGCAGAAGCGGCTGTGAAAAAAGCAAAGCAGGCGAAGCCTTTCACCGTGTCTGATGGTCCAGTTAAGTTTGATCTTAAATTTAAAGGCCCGCAGCAGGCAAAAATGACAACGACTTTGCCAACTGTAGAACTGACTGGCCCTAAAAGCATCCGCTTCACCTGCGATGACATGGTTACGGCATACAAGCATATGTGGGGCTGCGTCATTATTGCCATGACTGCCACAAATGGAGTTCTCGGTTCAGTAAATGCTTAAATCTTAAAATAACGAGGTGAATGGAATGTACATAGTCAAAAGGCTCTTAACGATGCTTTTGACCATCTGGGTCATCATTACGTTAACATTTGTCATCATGAAATTTATCCCTGGGGATCCATTCGCGTCGGATGCAGATGTTCTGCCGGAGGAAGTTCTGCAAAATATCCGGGCAAAGTACAACCTTGATGAGCCGCTTCCTGTGCAATATGCCCTTTATATGAAAAATCTCATGATGTTTGATCTGGGACCATCAATTAAATCCCAGACACGATCCGTAAATGACATCATTCTTGATGGCATGCCGGCATCGGCCACTCTTGGGATTCAGGCACTCACTGTCGCAATGTTCTTTGGACTCATCCTGGGAATCATAGCTGCACTGAACCACAACAAACCGCTGGACTTTTTTGCGATGATGATTGCCATTATTGGAATTTCAGTGCCAAGCTTCATATTGGCGCCGCTTTTAATCAAATATTTTGCCGTGGAATGGCGAATGCTGCCAGTAGCGTCATGGGGAAGCTTCCAGCATAGTATTCTGCCGTCTCTTGCCCTGGCTGCTTCGCCGATGGCAGTCATCGCTCGCTTCATGCGTTCGAGCATGATCGATGTCATGAACCAAAATTACATTAAGACCGCAAATGCAAAAGGATTATCTACCGTACAGTTAGTCATCAAACATGGCATCCGCAATGCTATCCTGCCGGTCATCACGTTCATCGGGCCGCTGGCAGTCGTCTTGATTACAGGAACATTCGTTATAGAAAAAATATTTGCGATCCCTGGCCTGGGAAAATACTTCGTAGACAGCATCTTTAACCGGGATTACCCAGTAATCATGGGAACAACGATCTTCTTCAGTACCATACTTGTTGTGATCCTGTTCTTGATTGATATTTCATACCGACTGATTGATCCAAGAATTAAATTGACAAGCGGGGGGAAATAGCATGCAGCCTAAACAACTTGACAGCAAATTATTCGTACCCGTTTCTCCAGAAAAGAAAGTTCTCGACCCCATCCAGCGCCCATCACTGAGCGTATGGAAGGAAACACTTATCAATATCATGAAAAACAAACTGGCCATCCTGGGCTTGTCTCTTCTATTAGTGATTGTTTTCTTCGCGCTCTTTGGCCCGAAGATGGTGCCCTACAGCCCATCCGACCAGGATTTAATGAAGGGGAATATTGCACCATCCAGCTCTCACTGGTTTGGAACAGATGACCTTGGCCGCGATATGTGGTCTCGAACCTGGTATGGTGCAAGGGTCTCCCTGACAATCGGGTTTGTTGCCGCCTTGATCGACCTAATCCTTGGTGTTACCATTGGAGGAATTGCCGGCTACATGGCTGGACGCAGCAAAAAAGGCGACCGAGTCGATAACGCCATCATGAGAGTAATCGAAATTCTTTATGGAATTCCTTATCTTTTAATCGTCATTTTGCTGATGGTCATCATGGATCCTGGTGTGACATCAATCATTATCGCCCTGTCCGTTACAGGGTGGGTGAGCATGGCCCGCATTACCAGGGGACAGATTTTGCAGCTGAAATCGCAGGAATATGTCATGGCTGCCGAGAAGCTGGGAACTTCCCATGCGAAAATCATCCTGCGTCACCTGCTGCCAAACGCACTTGGAATCATCATCGTTAATCTGACTTTCACGATTCCGCAGGCGATCTTCGCAGAATCGTTCCTGAGCTTCCTTGGGTTAGGTGTCCAGGCTCCATTTGCAAGCTGGGGAACGATGGCGAACGATGCTCTTGGAGTCATTTTAAGCGGCCAATGGTGGAGGCTATTCTTCCCTGGATTCATGATTTCCCTGACGATGTTTGCCTTTAATGCCTTTGGGGACGGACTTCAGGATGCATTGGATCCTAGGAATCGGAAATAGGAGGGAACAACTGTGAGTCACTTACTAGAAGTAAACAACCTCGAAGTGAATTTTAAAACATACGGCGGTGAAGTTAAGGCAGTCAGAAATGTTTCCTTCCATGTGGACAAAGGTGAAATTGTCGCCATTGTTGGTGAAAGTGGAAGCGGTAAAAGCGTGACTGTACAAACCTTAATGGGGCTGATCCCGACACCCCCAGGAATTATCAAAAATGGAGAAGTGCTTTTTGAAGGCATCGATCTCTTAAAACTATCAAAACGGGCAATGCAAAAAGTGAAAGGTTCAAAGATTAGCATGATCTTTCAGGACCCGATGACATCTCTCAATCCAACCATGAAAATTGGAAAACAAATTGAAGAGGGATTGCTTGTCCATCAAAATATGAAAAAAACGGAGGCGAAAAAGCGGGCAATCGAAATGATCCGCCTCGTGGGAATTCCAAACCCTGAAGAACGCTATAACCAGTATCCACATGAATTCAGCGGCGGCATGAGGCAGCGGGCAATGATTGCGATTGCCCTGGCATGCAATCCGGAGCTGTTAATTGCTGATGAGCCAACGACAGCATTGGATGTGACAATCCAGGCACAGGTTCTTGATCTGATGAGGGACCTGAAGGAAAAAACTGACACGGCGATTATCCTCATTACACATGATTTGGGCGTTGTGGCAGAAACAGCTGAACGAGTGATAGTCATGTATGCAGGAATGATGGTCGAGAGCGGTACGGTCCATGAACTTTTTGAAAACCCGCGCCATCCTTACACATGGGGATTGATGGAATCAATTCCCGATCATACAAGCTCTGCAAAAGAGCGGCTCATCCCGATTGAAGGAACGCCTCCGGATTTGTTCTCGCCGCCGCCGGGATGTCCTTTTGCTCCTAGATGCAAATATGCAATGGAAGTTTGCCTTCAGGACATGCCTCCAGCATTCGAGACAGAGTCAGGGCATTATGCAAGATGCTGGCTGAACGATCCGAGGTCACCGAAAGTCGAAGATCTTGTCGCTGCAGGGAGGGAAACAACATGACCGAAGCAACCATTAAAGAGCCAAAAGCTACAGCTGCTGATACGCTTCTTAAAATCGAAAATCTAAAAAAGTATTTCACAATCCAAAAGGACAAGACAGTTAAATCTGTTGATGATATCTCAATTGAAATCAAAAGGGGAGAAACATTCGGACTTGTGGGTGAATCCGGAAGCGGCAAATCGACTCTGGGTAAAACCATTGTTGGTCTTCAAGACCCTACAGAAGGAACCATGATCTATAACGGTGTCGATCTATCCACTATGGATCGGAAGGAGAAGGCAATCGCGAATCGCGAAATGCAAATCATTTTCCAGGATCCGCATGCATCCCTTAACCCAAGGATGAGGGTAGGCGATATCATTGCGGAAGGAATCGATGCACATCGTCTTGCCCGGGGGCAGGAAAGGCAAAATCGTGTATATGATTTGCTGGAACGAGTCGGCCTTCGCCCAGAGCATGCAAGAAGATACCCGCATGAATTCAGCGGAGGGCAGCGTCAGCGGATTGGGATTGCGAGGGCACTTGCGGTCAATCCAAAGTTCATAGTTGCGGATGAACCAATTTCAGCACTCGATGTTTCCATCCAGGCCCAGGTCATCAACCTTATGGAGGATCTGAAGGAGCAGGAGGGACTCACTTATTTGTTCATTGCCCATGACCTGGGGATGGTCAAGCATATCAGTGACCGGATCGGTGTCATGTATTTAGGGAAAATGATGGAGCTTGCCAGCAGCAATGACTTGTTCGCTGAACCGCTTCACCCCTATACACAGGCACTAATGTCTGCAATTCCAGTTGCAAAACCAGGTGCCGCGAAAAGGGAGCGGATCGTGCTTCAGGGGGATCCCCCGAGCCCGGTCAACCCTCCAAGCGGCTGCCGCTTCCGTACAAGATGCCCGCATGCGATGTCTATTTGCGCCGAGATAATTCCTGATTTCCGGGAAGTCAAAAAGGACCATTTCGTTGCATGCCATCTATATAACTAACATCTAGACAATTTCGAGGAGGAAAAACAATGAAAAAGCTGCTATCCATGATAGCTGCCCTTATGTTTGTCAGTTCGGTTTTAGCCGGCTGTTACGGCGGGGGCAACAAGAACACTTCATCAGATTCGGGTTCTAAAGGAAGCACAAAAGACATCAAGCAGGAACTTGTATTGAATGCAATGAGTGAACCGCCAGCGCTTGATCCGGCAATGGCAACAGATACAACATCCGGATGGGTGTTGGATCATACGTTTGAAGGCTTGTTCACAAAGGACAAGGATGGCAAGCCAGTACTTGGTACAGCAAAAGATGTGAAAGTATCTGAAGACGGAAAGACATACACGTTTACCATCCGTGATGATGCAAAATGGTCTGATGGTTCACCGGTAACCGCTGAAGATTTTGAGTACAGCTGGAAGCGTACACTTGATCCCGCGACTGGAAGCCAATTCGCTTTCTACCTTTATTACGTAAAGGGTGCTGAAGACTTCAACAAAGGAAAAGGTTCTGCTGAAGATGTTGGAGTAAAGGCAACTGATGAAAAGACTTTAGTGGTCGAACTGAATGATCCGCTTGGCTATTTCAAAGAACTTTTAACAATGTGGACTTTCTACCCTGTTAAAAAAGACCTGGTTGAAAACAACAAAGACTGGGCTGCAGGAGCTGAAGGGTATGTCAGCAACGGGCCTTTCAAAATGACTGCATGGAAGCATGACAGCTCAGTAGTGGTCGAAAAGAACGAACATTACTATGACAACAAAAATATCAATCTTACAAAAGTTACCTGGAAAATGGTTAATGATGCAACTACTTATTATCAGATGTATAAAACAGGGGAACTGGATCTTGTAACCACTCTTCCATCCGATGTAGTAGAACAGGAAAAGGAAAACAACGACTTCAAGAACGTCCCTTACTTTGGAACATATATGTACATGTTTAATATCACAAAAGAGCCATTCACGAATGAAAAAGTACGGCGTGCATTCGCAATGGCTATCGACAGGGACGCCCTGACGAAGAATATCACAAAAGCTGGTGAAACACCTGCATACGCATTCGTGCCACCTGGTGTTGAAACGCCTGATGGAGATTTCCGTGATCAAGGCGGCAAGTACTTTAAAGAAGATATCGAAGAAGCGAAAAAGCTTTTAGAAGAAGGAATGGCAGAAGAAGGCTGGTCCACTCTTCCGGAAGTAACGCTTTTGTATAACACTGCTGAAAACCACAAGAAAATTGCAGAAGCTGTCCAGGAAATGTACAAGAAGAATCTTGGAGTGGATATCAAATTGGCTAACCAGGAATGGAAGACTTACCTTGATACTACGGACCAGGGTAACTTCCAGATGGCGCGCATGGGCTGGATCGGCGTTCTGCTTGACCCGGCAGTCATCCTTGATTACTTCCTTGGAGACAGCCCGAATAACCGTACAGAATGGAGAAATGAAAAATACGATAGCCTTATGGACCAGGCAAAAGCTGAACAGGATCCAGCGAAGCACTTTGACTTACTACGCCAGGCAGAAGATGTGCTGATGGATGAACTTCCATTTGTTCCTGTGTATCATTATACGAACACATACCTGACATCCCCTAATTTTGAGGGCCTTGTCTACCCATATAACCGTTATCCTAACGTTAAGTGGGCAAAGAAGGTATCTGAGTAAAACACTGACTATGTATATTCCGTAACTATTTTGTGATATGGCAGGAAAAAACAGCCCCCTGTTTTTTCCTGCCATACAATTTTATCGAATAAGGAGGATGACAATGGGAAAGAAAATAACCGCCTTTCTATTCATCATGCTGGCATGGCTGTTAGCAAAACCAGTTCTTTCACTCTCGTGGCGGGAAGTCATCGATCGGTCATTCATGGTTGGTATTATATCCTTGTTAGTGGCAGCGGCCTTCCTGATTTTGAAAACTGGATTTCTGTCTTTGTTCATGAATGGTTTCAATAAACTCGGATCATTTATATCCCCAAAATCAAGAGCAATGGAACGTGAAGACGAAAGGGCAGCAGACAATGAAAAGTTAAAAGAGTTCAAAGGCAATCTTTACGGGAGAATTCTTATTGGTGCATTCTTTTTCGGGTTAAGTTCAGTCACTGTCTCTCTTTTAACATTAATTGTATATTATTAACCCTGACCAGCTTTAGTAAAAAGCGGTCTTTTTCGTTTTAAACAAAGTTAACTTCCCTTTGTAAAAGGGCGCTTTTATTGTAGGCAGCAGACAGTCCGGATGTTATGATTTGCTCTTTGGCAACAGACTTATAGGGAAGCTTAACCTTAAGTGGTCTTTTAAATGGCGAAATTGAAAGGGTGACAGTTTCCTTGTCTAACCAATTGGCGTGGATTGGTTTTTCCCCAGCAAATGAGAATCGCTGCGGAAACCCATCCCGGTAAAAATAATGCTCAAGTTCTTTTGGCGTTCCAGGTTCATTGAGGCAAATGTACAATGAGAGATTATCGCAGAATTTTAATAGATTTAAATGGAAAGTGAGGACCGGGTCATGTGTAATCCTTAAGTCTTTCAGCAAGAACTCCTGTCTTTGTTTTTCCTCGTTCCAAAAATTCTTTCCTATCGTGCTTGTCGCATCTTCAAGGAAGGAGGCATAGTGGAGGCTGCATAGTAAGCCGGCGTATGGATCCATTTGCACGACTTCATCGATCCCTCTTTTGTAAAAGTCAAGCTTTGGGCTGCCCGGGTAATCCATGAATGAATAGGGCTGCTCTGTTTGTTCGTTCCATAATGGGTCTTTGTCAGGTTCAATCCAACATCGATCATGCTCTCGAACAGCGAGAACCACAGAGTCCTTTCTGTCTAACCCCTCAAAATAATCATCTCTCCAATTTATAGCCGTTTCCATAGAAATCCTGGCATGGTCATGCTGGGCAACCATGATAAAATCCTTTTCCCGTTCGTGAATGATCATATCATTCTCCCCTTAATTTATTTGGAAAACTACTAAAATTTAAGTGTTTATGGTATATCAAAAATAATGATATACTTTTCATTGATAAGATGCTCGTGTTAGTGTTATTGAAGTATATTCCCTGTCTATTTTGATCCTATAATAAGGCATATGTTACTGTGCTTGTTTATACTACTAATAAAGAAGCCTATTTTAATAATCAATCACTGTATACTCCTTTTGGCAACTAGACTTTTTTAGAAAAGGAAGTTTCTCATATGAATGTAATTCAAAAGCTTTTTTCAAAACAAAAGAAAGTGAAGATTGAATTTTGCCAGCGAAATTTAGAGCAGTTTTTAAAAGAAGAAAATTACGCTGAATATAATGAGTTTTTGAGTCGAAAAAATGTGAATTATAAGGAGTTCGAATGCCAAAGCAGATGTAAGGAATGCCGGTTGTCTCCGTATGCGATGGTGGATGGGGAGTTTGTGACTGCAAATAATTCCGGTGAATTGCTTAAGAAAATGGCTCAATATTTAGATTGAAAACTGCTTAGGGACATTGATAAACCGTTCCAAGATTAAATGAATATAGCGAAAATGGCACAACAAATGGCGTGGAAATTGTCCACGCCATTTTTCCTTTTATGCCCGCCAGTAATGTTGAAGAAGGAAAATAATTACACAATGTAGAACATGTAATGTATTGGAAAAGGATGTGATTGTTATTAAAGCAGAGATTTTTGACTTTGATGGTACACTTGCTGATACATTACCGGTATGTTTCGTGGCATTTGAATCTGTGTTTAGGCAATTTGATAATCGTGAGGTTAACTCGGAGGAAATTAAGGCAATGTTCGGACCCTCAGAGACTGGAATTATCCGTGAAAACCTTAATAATAATAATAATTATGATGAAGCTATTGAATTATATTATGAAATATATCGAGATCGACATGAAAATCTCGTTCAGAATAATGAGGATATAAACACTTTACTTAGAAGATTAAAAGCAAACGGGTATAAACTTGGGATAGTGACCGGGAAAGCAAGAAGAAGTCTCGACATATCTTTAGATTGTCTAGGGTTAAATGAATTTTTTGATGTAATCATTACAGGCGATGATGTCGAGTTTCCTAAACCTCACCCAGAGGGAATTTATAAGGCATTGGAATTTCTAGACGTGTTACCAAACGAGGCTGTTTTCCTGGGAGATAGCGACGCTGATATTCTTGCCGGTAAAAAAGCGAATGTACTTACGGTTGGAGTTCAATGGCTGCCAAATTATCAGACTGCCGAATTTAATGTCCAGCCAGATGAAGTTTATAGGAGTATAAATGATTTCATTTCTTCTTTTTCAAAAAGGTTAAGTGGAGTTAAGGTTGACTAGCTGCCGAATCAGGTGGCTTTTTCTTATTGAAATTAAGGGCTTGTTAGTTTAATAATTAGTAACTATATTAGGAGACGGGGCAGGATAGCATAAAAAGAAATTGAATAAATAGGTAGTATTGTTCCAAATAAGAATTGTTCAATAAAGAGTGATTAATAGGGAGCTAAAAAATGAAAAATAAAAAAAGAAATAGAGGCGGCTTTTTTAAAGATACCCTAATTGAACTAATTGGTGACGTCGTTTGGAACATCTTAATGTTTATACCAAGATTGATAATTCGCTTAATAAATAATATTTGGTGAAGCAGTTAGTCAAACTTGGAATATGGTGCTGACTATGAAAAGAACAATAATTTTTATAAAAGCAGGTGCGTTGGTCTTGAATCTAAATGGTGTTAGTGGTTTAATTTTAAGCCCTGCAGCTACTGAAATTGATATTGAAATAGTAGAAAAAAGGTTAAATACTACACTTCCCATTCCATATAAAGAATTATTACGAGCTTCTAATGGTTTAGTAACTAATGAGGGAATAATCATTTATGGTACTGATGACATTCTTGAACGTAATGAAGCATGGGAAACAGAGGAGTATGCGCCTGGTTTTATCTCTATCGGAGATGATAGTGGTGGAAGAGTTTTTCTGTTGTCACTGAGTGATAAAGAGGAAATATTAATTGTAGATTCTGGAGACATGATTCCTGATCATGCAGAATTAATTTCAACAAATCTAAATGAATGGGTTAATATTGGTTTGAGAATTGATTTAAAAGAAACATCTTCAAATATTGATTGGTCAGAAAATTGTAAAATAGTTGTAGTAAACATTCAAGACGGAGGATTAAGAGACTTAATTAAAATTAAAGCGATATTGGGATTAAATATGTCTACATCTGAATTACTTAAGATGTCTAAAAGTTTACCATTTGTACTTACACAGGAAATTCCTTATGGTAAGGCAAAGAAATTAATTGAGGAATTGGGAGATTTTAAATTAACTTTGACTTTTCAACTAAGGATATAGTATGTACCAGATTAGAGATGCTTAAAATGTTTTTTTAAAATTAAAATTAAATATATACAAAGGAAGCGAAAAGATGATTATTTTGCATTGTTTGACCAAAAGTAATTGGGATAAAATTAAGGAAAACTCCTATTACGGCAAAGAATCAATTGAGGCTTTTGGTTTTATTCACTGTTCTTCTATTGGAAATTTTTGGAGAGTCGCTCCTAACTTTAAAGATATTGATGAACCTCTGTTGCTTCTTTGCATTGACTCTAGAAAAGTTGAAGCAGATATTAAATGGGAAGATGATGAAAATAGTGGTAGAAAATATCCACATATTTATGGTGAATTAAATGTTGATTCAGTTGATTCAGTGTTGCCGTTTCTAAAAAACGATCAAGGGGATTTTATTCTAAACAAAGAATTGGAACAACATATTTCTGTTTAAGCTAAGCGGTAGTTTGATCATGAGAGGATTAAAGGCCATTTTATCCGATCTGTTATTTAATAAACGGGGCAAGAATGTTAAAGAATGAAATAAAAATGTGCTTATGTCTAAAAAGATCAATTATATTTCAGGACTGAAAATATATTAAATTAGAAAAATGGCGTGTCAAAACTGATGTCAGTTTGCACGCCATTTTCATTGTCATTTAGTAGATATGCACCTTAAAACGGAACGGTTTTGAATCTTACCCGAGCAGTTTTCTTATCCTATTTAGATGTGCTGGTTTTATCAAAATGTTTAAGTAGCTCTGACAGGACCCGGCTGTAGCTGGAAAGGCGTTCCTGGATTCTGCCTGGGTAGGCGGTTTCGATGAAAGTGAGCGTGTCGTTTTCTGTGTGCCATACTCCGCCATATTCCATCGTCTGTTCATAGCCATCTAATTCGCCAATCTCCCAATTAGTAGATTCAAAGTAAGCGAATGGGATGCCAAGCTTATTAAACGGAGCGTGGTCGCTCCAGTCACCTGTTGTTCCTGCCGGATAGTGTTCATTCAGACCTGGATTTATGCCGATATCAAGCTTTCTTTTTTCTGCAATGTTCAAAGCTTGTTCCCTGATAAAACCTGCATCATCTGCGCCGCCATGGACATACATTTTGTCGCCAACAGCAAGACTGTCGAGATTGATCATTCCAATCGTATTGTCAATTTCGGCTGCTGTCATCTGGCTTGCATAATAATTTGAACCATTCAAACCGCCTTCCTCAGCTCCGAAAGCGATGAAGACGATGGTATATGGAGTTGATACCTTTTGCAGGACCTGTGCTGCTTCGAGCATCACTCCAACTCCCGATGCGTTATCATCTGCCCCTTTGCCAGTCTTAACTGAATCATAGTGAGCGCCAACGATAATTTGTTTAGGTGATTGACCTTGTTTGATTGCAATCACATTTGAGGATGAGAGCGATGTACCCCTCTTTGTAAAAGAAAACTCCTGTACATCAGGGTTGTAACCCGTATCTTCAAATTGTTTCTTAATATATTCTTTTGCCAAACTTTCTCCCTCGGTACCTGTCACTCGGCTGCCTATTTCTTCAGATAAGTACTTGGTATGTTCGTAGGCGAGTGTTCCAGACTTATGTACGAAAGACGGGGCATACGCCCAGGCGCTTCCTGTGGCAGAGAATAACAGTACGAAAGCAGCTAGAATGGACCAAATGGACTTCTTCATAGAATTTCCTCCTTTTATATAAAAATACAACAATACGCATAATTATAAATTAACTACATTCATATCAAAACGGACTATTTTCCTAGATTTGTATAAATTTGCGGCAAAAAGCATATTTTGTTTTGAGGGAGGGGAAAACTTGAAATTTAAAATGCAAAAAGCCAATCTATTGGCTAATCAAATAAGGGGTTTTTCCGACTTTGTTCAAAAATGCTATCAGGAGAAATCCGGATTGATTTTAAATCACGATAAATTGTATCAGGTCAGGTCATGGGTAGAAGAGTATAAATTTCAATTGCTGGCTGCTGAACTGAAAAGGATCAATACGTTTGATTGGGATGAAAAATACACTTTATTGCTGGTGGGCAGGGTCAGTAAAGGATTCAGTATTATCGAACGCTATGTTGAAAATAACTCTGATGATCTATTTATTTTGACCGCTCGAATGCATACCTTGAAACATTGTCTGAAGTGGTTTAGTCATGAACATCAACCAAAATAGGAACACCGCACGGAGGGACTCTCGTGCGGTGTTTCTGTGCTTAATGGTCGTGCCCGCCGCCAGGACTTACCGGAAGAGCATATTCTGGTATAGCATCATAGACAGCAGGATCCGCTTTTTCAACTGATCCATCTGCTATGCTGTTCAACACGGCCATCGCTGGAACTTTTGCCGTTTCCTTTAACATCCCGTTTTGTTTTTGGCCAAGGGTTTGGGTTTGCCCTTTTATTTCAATTAGCATTGTTGCTGTACCGTTCAGCTGGATGGCGCCAAGACCCGATCCCGGATAGTTGACCGTAGGGTATTTTTGAATGGCTCCGTAAGATGAATTGCCTCGTTGCAAGGATTCATATGCCACTGCATTTACTTTCTTGCTTAATTCCAATACTTCAGGGTCCAGGTCATAAGTTTTCTCGCTGAAAGGATCTGTGTATGGCTTGGTCGTGAATTGCGCGAGTAGCTGTATGGATACGGAACGGCTGTCATCTTCAGACAAGCGATTGAATCCGCGGTGATGCAAGTCGATGGCCACGTCTGGATTTAGTTCCTTGACAAGTTTTGTCAATGCACGTGTTTCAGGAGAGAAGACAAGTGATGCCTGGGAACCATTGTTTGTGCCTCTTTCATTTAAAATACTTGCTACTTTGGCCGGATCCTTGCTGATCTCTTCAGTTACGTCAAAATCATAGTTTGGATGAAAATCTCGATTTAGGTCAAAACCAGGGATTCCATAGACAATTTTTCCTTCGTTGTTTTGTCCTCGTTCGCTTCCTTCCGCATTATAATACCAAGGGGCTTTCGTTCCGGAAGGGAGGCCAAGTTCCTCTGGGTTCCATGTTTGATGGGAGTATCGAGTTGGGAACGGCTTGCCTTCATACAGATTGGCAGTACCGTCCGGATTGATCCGCGGAACAAACCAGACACTGACTTTTTCCAGAATTTTATCCGCTTCTTGTCCGCCAGCTGCCAGCTTTTGCATTAATTCAACAGCTGCCTCGGTGCCAAGTGTTTCATTGCCATGGATCTGAGTATAAATTAATACCCGCTTTTTGCTCGGATCATTGTCACCGAATTTGCTGACGTATAACGGATAGCCGTCATTAGACGTACCGAACTGCTCCAGGACCATCCTGCCCTGGGAGGTTTTTTCTATCTGTATTAGTTTTTTTTCCAGTTGCTCATTTGACATAAGGCTTTCAAAAGACAGATTCTGTTCATCCTGAACCCATGGACCATTTGGAGTTGTCGTTGAGTCTGCGAAACTTGTGACTGTTGTGCCCAGCAGAGAAGCAGAGATTAAACCGCTTGTAAGTATGTAACCTAGTGCTTTTTTCTTTTTCATTCTATCATCCTCCACTTTGTTAATAGTTTCCAACATCTTAACATGAAGTGTGATAGTAAAAAATATTTATTCTGAATTTTTAGAAAAACAGTTATTTAGACTTACGAAATAGATGGGAAATTAGATATAAGCATTAAAAATTTGTAACAAAGTTTACGAGTAAGGATAATCCCGTAATAATTGATACAGTTTTTACCCTTCTTGGTATAAGTTAAAGTTTAACCCAATGATTCACTAGTGTGATATGATTGTAAGCCTGTTAGCCTATTATAGGGCCTGTAAAGTCTAATAAACGAAACAGGAGGTTTACTATGAAAAAAATTCTTATGCTGGTTTCGATCCTTACATTAGTAATTGGTTCATATACAGTTTATGCTGCAGAAACAACTAAACCCATTAAGGCGGATACATTGAAAACGAAAAAAGTGGATGTTGTCGTCAAGGAGTCTTCAGTCACAGATAAACGTTTCATCAAGGAAGAGGAAGTGAAGCTTCTAGCACGCCTTGTTCATGCGGAGGCAAAAGGTGAGCCATATGAAGGCAAGGTGGCTGTGGCAGAAGTTGTCCTTAATCGAGTGGAGAACGAACAATTTCCTGATACCGTAAAAGAAGTCATATACCAACAAAACGCATTCCAACCGGTCCAAAATGGTGCAATCAATAAACCTGCAAACGAAGAAGCAATCAAAGCAGTTGAAGATGCACTGGAAAATGAGAATGGAATTGATTGCCTGTATTTTTATAATCCAGAAACTGCAACAAGCAAATGGATTTTCACTCGTGATGTCGTGAAAACAATAGGGAAACATGCATTTGCCATCTAAAAGCGCGTACAGCATAAAATGCTGCGCGCTTTTTTGCTTTTTAAAAGAGAGGAAGCCACTGCCAGCACATCTGCCACAGTATTATCATTTTTAATAACGGGAAAATTATTATAAAATAAACCTTACCAATTAGTGGAACGAGGGATGTTTAGGTGAAAAAATATTCTGTTGGTATAACACTGTTTTTTTCAGTGCTTTCATTGATCATAATGCTGTTTGGTCTCGGCTGGACAATTCAAAATCAATTTTTCAGCAAAGGTTCAACTGGTGCCATTGAGCAGGCAAAGCCGGTTGAGGATAAACCATCAGATCAAGACGCCAAGGTCATTGTTGCCCTCGGAGATTCACTGACACGGGGAACCGGGGATGACACAGGCAAGGGTTATATTGGTTATCTTGTCGAAGAGTTAGAAGAAAAATCAAATGAGAAAATTTCAATACATAACTATGGAGTCAAAGGTTATCGTTCAAATCAACTGCTTGAACAACTGAAGCAGGGCGAAATCCGGCGGAAAGTCCAGGATGCAGATTATATACTGATTACGATTGGCGGCAATGATCTGTTCCAGAGCGGACAAACGATTTTACAGATGGATGAACAGAAAATAACCCTGGCGAAGGAAGAATATTTAAAAAATCTTGATTCCATCCTGACAGAATTGCGGAGCTTGAATGATTCATCAGTCATTTTCCATATTGGCTTGTATAATCCATTCATCGATTTAAATGATTCAGCGGTAACGACGAAAATTGTCCGTGACTGGAATTACGATACAAATAAACTTCTTGATGAGAAGAAGAAGGCTATTTATGTGCCTACCTTCGACTTATTCCAGTTGAGTGTCAACGACTATTTGTACACAGATAAATTCCATCCGAATGCAGAGGGGTACAGGCTGATTGCGGAACGGATCGCGTCTTTGATTACATGGTAAGGGGGGAGAAGGATGAGTGAGATTACGCTGTCTGTAAAAGGGCTGAGAAAAACAATCGGCAAAAAAGAGATCATCAAAGGAATCGACTTTGATTTGAAAAGAGGGGAAGTCTTTGGGTTCCTTGGGCCCAACGGAGCGGGCAAAACGACGACCATCCGCATGCTTGTCGGTTTGATCAAACCAAGTGCCGGAACAATTGAAATTGGCGGTTATAATGTCAGGAAGAATTTCACAAAAGCAATGGCGCAGATGGGCTGTATCGTGGAAAATCCCGAACTCTATTCCTATTTGACAGGCTGGGAGAATCTTGAGCATTTTGCGAGGATGCTGCCAGATGTTGATCGTGCCTATATGGATTATGTTGTCGAACTAGTTCGTCTTGAAGAGAGGATTCATGACCCTGTTAAAACATATTCCCTCGGGATGAGGCAGCGCCTTGGAATTGCCCAGGCCTTGCTTGGCAAGCCGAAGGTGTTAATCCTTGATGAGCCGACAAATGGCCTTGATCCGATGGGCATAAGGGAAATGCGGAATTTTATCCGTTATCTCGCTGAGGAAGAAGGGTTGACTGTTCTTGTATCAAGCCATCTGTTAAGTGAAATCCAGCTGATGTGTGACCGTGTCGCCATTATTTCGAGGGGTTCGGTGATTAAAGTCGATTATGTAGAAAACCTTTTGGCTTTGCAGGAAAATATTATCTGGCAGGCAGAACCGCGGGAGACTGCTAAAGAGATTTTAAGTGGTGTTACAGATGTACTGGACGGCCCGGATGGGGCAATTATCACCCCTTATCTTGAAACTCAATCGGCAAAATGGAATCAGATGTTAGTGGAAAGAGGGGTTCAAGTAAACGAAATGAACAGGAAATTGCCTGCGCTTGAAGACCTTTTCCTTGAGTTGACTGGAGGTGAATCGATTGATTAGCCTCGTCAGGAATGAAATGCTTAAAATCGTCCGCAAAAAGAGAATCCTGATAGTCGCTGGAATCATCGCGGTTCTTGTGGCGCTTTTCACCTATTCCCAATACAGGGAAATTGAAAGGCGGCTTGAGCGTTTCGGGGATGTGGATTGGCGGACGACCTTGCAGCAGCAAATCATTGATACGCAAAACAGGATCACGAGCAGCGGGATTTCAGACGAGTGGAAAAGCGAGCTGCTGCTGCGGATCCAGCAGCAACAATATTATCTCGATAAAAATGTGAACCCGATGGAGCCTGGTGCACCAAGCTTCGCGAGGATGTTCGCCGAGCATTCGATCAACCTGTTCCTTCCATTGATGATCATGGTTGTCGCGGCAGATATCGTATCATCTGAGCGGACAGCAGGCACGGTAAAGCTGTTGCTGACACGGCCGGTGAAGCGCTGGAAGATCCTGATGAGCAAATACATCGCATTGATTCTATCCGTCTCAATCATCGTTGTCCTGTTTGGAGTGCTCTCATATTTGATATCCGGGCTAATATTTGGTTATCAAGGATGGTCAGCCCCTGTGATCACCGGGTTCAGTGTTGAAGGGAATGAACTGAACACGAATGCAGTCCAGATGATTCCCCAGTGGCAGTATCTACTGATGGAATTCAGCCTTGTGTGGTTTGTGGCGCTGATTGTCGGCACGATCACCTTCATGCTATCCGTTCTGATCAGGAACACACCAGCCGGAATGGGTGTCATGCTCGCAGCACTTATATCCGGTGCCATCCTTAGCAATATGGTCTCCTCATGGGAATCGGCAAAATACCTATTCATGATCAATTTGAATCTGACAGGCTACCTGTCCGGACAGGCACCGCCAATCGAAGGAATGTCGCTGGGCTTTTCACTTGTAGTGCTGGCTGTGTGGGGATTAGCGGCCCTGATTGTTTCATTTGGGGTCTTTATCAGGCAGGATATATATTAAAATTCTGAAACCCTGGCCGAAATTGGTCAGGGTTTTAACAATTGGAGATTGTTTTGGCTTTGATTAAGAGATATTTAACGGTTAGAGACAAAATATAAACGGTTGTCGCAGTTTTTTTAACGGTTGGACAGTATTTTTCGACGGTTGGAGTGATTTTATCGACGGTTGAAACTTTTCTGTTTAAAAATCGTATTAAAACCGAGGTGAATTTCATGTTCAAAATCACGCCACAGTGCTCGATATGTAAGAAAGAAATTCAAGCCAATGAAGAGATATTCGTTAAAATGAGGTACCCAAAATCGAGGGGTATGACGGAGATTAAAGCATTTATACAATATCAGGGTAAAATAATTTGTAATGAGTGCAATGATAAGTGAAATTACAGGGGGACCTGGTATGTTTGTAGAAAAACGGACGGAAAAGAGAAGAAAGAAGAAGCAGAACGGCAGTTATACTTTTGTGGATTTTGTTTTTGATGTACTTTTTTATATTCCGGAGTTGATTCTCCTTCCATTCCGGCTGGTATTCTATTTGTTCAGGTTCCTTGCGAGATCCATATTTGATGGCATTTAAAAAATCCTGCGATTCCAAAATCGCAGGATTCGGCTGTATTTTTTATAGCTTCCTCACCCTAAAGTTGTTCTGCAGCACAGGCCAATTCTGCGGAAAAGAAGGCCCAAGAACCCAGTAGCTCACACCTCGCAGGCCGTATTCTTTTACCGTATCGTATCTCGCCTGTACGCTTCTGGCGTCTTCGTACCATACTTCATGCTGCTGTCCTTTTGCGTCTGTATAGCGGAAGAAGGGGGATTGATACTGTTCGTTGAACTGTATGTTCACTCCCTGCTGTGCGGCAAGTTCCACTGCTCCTTTTGGACTTAGTGTCTTCGCGTAAGTTCCCTGCTCCCACGGAATGTTCCAGTCCCTGCCATACAAAGGCACACCCATCAGGATTTTTTTGCGCGGAATGGCTGTGACTGCATAATCCAAGACTTTCTTCACTTCGTTTATCGGCGCAATTGCCCATGGCCTGCCTCCAGACCAGCCCCATTCATACGTCATGATGATGACAAAATCAACAATTTGTCCATGTGCATTATAATCGTGGGCTTCATACAGCAACCCTTGCTGGTCGGCTCTTTGTTTCGGAGCCAGGGCAGTGGAGACGGTATAACCGGCGGGATGCATGCGGGCAACAGCCTTTCGCAGAAAATCATTGTAGTTTTGTCGGTCCTCGGGATACACGTACTCGAAATCAATATTCAGTCCTGAATAGCCCTTTTCTCGCATTTCTGTAAGGACATTGGTCAAAAGAGTATCCTGAACAGCTGGGTTGCGCAGGATGGCAGCCGCCCGGTCTGAATTAAAAGACCCATCTGCTTCATTTGTGATTGTCAGCAGAGAGGAAGTGCTGGTTCTTTTTGCAGCCTGAAGAACTCTTGCATCCTGCAGTTCAATCAATTCACCGCTTTCACTCACCTTATAGGAAAAAGGCGATAGATAGGTAAAAAGAGAGCCATATTTTAAGATAGTTAGACTTCCTGCTTCACTCATTCTGGTTATATAGGCATTAACCTCGATTACTGGTTTTGCAGGTGCGGGAATTCTCAGAACATACCCTGTATAAATAAGAGAGGGATTCGAAATATTATTAGCCTCTGAAATCTGGTTGACCGTCACTCCGTACCGCTGTGCAATTGCCCAGAGGGTCTCACCAGCCTGAATCCTGTGAGAAAAATAAGGCATTTTAAGCAACTGGCCAACAAACACCAATGATGGATCCGTTATATTATTGTAGCTTGCGAGTTCCTGGAGAGTAACCCCGTAACGGGAGGCGATGGACCATAAGCTGTCACCCTGCTGGACGACATATTCCCGGTTATTCTCGGGTATCACAAGCGATTGCCCGACTACTAATACATTGGGATTATCAAGTTCATTTGCTGAAACGATTTGGTTGATTGTTGTTTGGTATCCCTGTGCAATTCTCCATAGACTGTCCCCAGGTTTAATGACATGTATATTCACAGTAAATCACCTCCCAATTATTTGTACCTTTTATCAAGATATGCCGAGAAAAGATGTCCTATTTTTAAAAAGGTGATTTCTGAAAATTAAGAAAAAGGGTATGCAATTATAGAAATTAGTATATAATAGTTAGAAAACTAGAAAGAAAAAAGGGGAAAATGGTATGGTAACGTATGGTACTTTTTTACGTTTAGTAGAAGAGGCGGAGAAGTTGAACTGCAGGGTGATTTATGATTCTAAGAAAAAAATCAATTTTAATCCTAACATGTCCATAACAATTCCATTGTCGACCACGCTTGAAAATATTTATGCTTTTGCCCATGAAGTCGGCCATTTAATTGACTTTGTAAATGGAGAGCTGGATTATGAAAAATGGCTGAATGACTGGTCCTACCGGATAACGGCAGAGATGAGTGCCTGGGTTCATGCCTATAAAATACTAAAGAATTTGAACGTACCGCTTGATGGGTGGAAAGATCATGTCGATTCAAAGCTCTCGACTTATTTTAAATATCATGAAGTGACTGCGTAGACTGGCTGAGGCTGGTCTTTTTTCATGGAAAAATAAAATTGGTATGGTTTACGAACGTTTGTTCTGGATATAATGAAGATAAGTTATCCCGAAAGGATGGTCAGCATGAGAATACGAGACAGAGGAAAGCTGAAATTTATGCCGGCACATTTTATGCCGGAACATCGTGCCTTGTTGAGAGAACTCGCCCGGGATGAATTGCGGCAGCCTCGTCCGCTGCTCGACGAATACGAAATCCAGGAACTGGAGAACCAGATTTGCTTCGCGATGGAATATACATACCCAGTCATCATCACAAAATGGTGGGACGGATTTACATATGAAGAAACAGGGCATATCCATTACCTCGATCCCATCCGGAAGCGGGTTCGAATGGTCACTGAAGATGGCAGTGCTATTGCCATAAATTTTGCTGATATTGTCAAGGTAATAATCAAGGAGTAAAGACGTTATACAACACCTTACACAACATAAAGGAAAAATGGTCTTTTTATCGATCTTGCGAGGAGAAAAGGATGCACATTGGAATCTGGCCAATTACTCTCAAGAAATATCCGTGAATGCCCGAGGTGTTAGAGTATCTAGGGGTCATTAAATTCTACAAAAAGTTGGATTTTTTAAATCATATGAAATGCTAAAAGCTGCAGTTTAATGGATCATTTCTTGAAAATGCTTAGACGCTAAAAAGAAATTCCATAATCATCGCCATTTAAAATTAAGCTCGCAATAAAGCGAGTATTTCTTAATAAAGGGTAAAATGAACGAGAGGTGATAACAAATGAATGAAAAGCAGATGGTTGGCGAGAAGGCGGTTGAGTATATCAAAGATGGAATGGTGGTTGGACTGGGGACTGGCTCCACCGTTTATTATACAATCAGAAAACTGGGTGAATTAGTAAGAGGCGGGCTGAAAATCAAAGGAGTCCCGACATCCGAACAGACAGCAGCGCTTGCGAAGGAAGAAGGAATTCCCCTGGTCGATTTGAAAGAGGTCGATGCACTTGATATTGCCATTGACGGGGCAGACCAGGTGGATTCCAATTTGAACTTGATAAAAGGCGGAGGAGGGGCATTACTGAGGGAAAAAATCATCGCAAATGCTGCTTCCAGCTTTATTGTGATTGCCGATTCGACCAAATTGGCGCACAAGCTGGGGACTTTTCCGCTGCCAGTGGGGGTTGTCCAATTTGGAGTTTACATGACTGCCAGGAATATCAAAAGCCTGGGCTGTGTGCCGAAATTAAGAGAAAAAGAAGGTCAACCGTTTATAACGGATAATGGCAATTACATACTGGACTGTGACTTTAAGCGGATCGAATCCCCCGCTGAACTTGAGGTGCAGTTGAACATGATTCCAGGGGTGGTTGAAAATGGACTGATTGTCAATTCTGCCTCCAGGTTGATTACGATTGAGAATGGTGAACTGAGTGAAAAAGAACCAGCAGAAAGATAGATGAAGTAGCAAGAAAGTACCAACAGCTAGAGTCAATGCAAGGGAGTATTTGATTCCTATTTTATCACTCTGGCTGGAACTGAAGCGCTCAATAAGTTAGAGAAGATGCTTTTATAAGGGGAGAAAATGAGGCCATGAAAAGGAAAGCCCTGTTAGTAATAGATGTCCAAAATGAAATGTTTCAGGAAGGGAACGTAGTATTTAATGGGGAAGGGTTGCTAAAAGGAATGAAAACACGGATAGAACGGACACGTGCGCAGGAGATGCCAATTATCTACATCCAACATAACGACCTTTCCTTGGTGCATGGTACTTATTTGTGGGAAGTCCATTCTGAAATAGCACCTCATGAGGGTGACATCATTGTCCAAAAAAACACTCCAGATTCATTTGTCAACACTACTCTAGAACAGGAATTAAAAGCAAAGAACATTCAACATTTGGTGTTAGCAGGAATCCAAACAGAAGTTTGCGTCGATACGACCTGCCGGAGTGCATTCAGCAAGGGATATAAAGTAACCTTAGTGTCTGATTTGCATAGCACCTGGCCGACCACAGAATTATCAGCACAGCAGATTATAAACCATCACAATGGAGTGCTGCGCTGGTTTGCCGATGTAAAGAAAAGCGAGGAAATTTTATGAGATGAAAGCCCTCAAAAAACGCTAAAAACAATCTATGTAATAAGAATGAATAGACTGGAAGAGATATTCATTAAAAAGAAGGTTGGTACATTACATGGAGGCTTTTCCAATCATTCACACGAACTTTTGGGATGCAGTTATCGCAGTCCCAGTTGTCATTTTTGCGACACAGATACTAAAAATATTGCTGCATCCCCGTAAGGCCTGCGTTCTTGGAATTGCAAATTTGATTGGTTTAATTATTTCTATTTTCATTGCCCACCCACATAACCTCTGGGCAGGTGTTTTCATGGGCTTTTTCTATGGAAATGCAGCGGTGGGAGTTTATTCTTCTTTGAAAGTGCAAATTTTAGCATATAGGGATGTTCAAGAAAATAGCTAAAATGTTTCTCGGACTGTAGGCAACCTCGAAGTGTTTTGGGGTTGATTACAGTCCTTTTTTTATGATTAAGTGAGCCAGGCTCCATGAAAGCCGATTAACTTTCGGTTTCGCAATGGAAGGAATTCGATCCCCGGAGAAAGAATATAGTAGGAATTGTTAGGAGGGATTGATTTGCCTGAAACCAGGATACATCCATATTTATTTGTTGTGCTAGTGGTTGCGACTACCTTTCTGATGGGTTCTTCTTTTACAGTCGGGAAAATCGGTTTGACATATGTTTCCCCATTATTATTGGTTGGATTGAGGTTCACGATTGCCGGATTATTGATGGCTGTGATCGTCAGGAAAAATCCGTTGCCTTCAAAACTTGCTGACTGGGGAAGGATATTTGTCATTGGCTTGATGCAAACAGCAGGGGTCATGGGCTGTATCTTCCTTAGCTTGCGGACAATCACGGCAGGAGAATCCTCCATCTTAACCTTTACCAATCCATTGATGGTTGTGATCATGGGGACCATTTTCCTGGGAATCAGATACAGGCTTATCCAGTGGCTGGGGGCCATTGTCGGCTTTCTAGGCGTATTTATTACTTTGGGATTTCATTTGCAACTCACCACCGGGACACTTCTGGGTCTAGGCGCGGCGGTATCATGGTCGATTGGCACCATCCTGATCAAACAATGGGGAAACCGTTTCAATGTTTGGGTGTTGACCGCGTACCAGATGTTATTTGGAGGAAGTATACTTTTATTAATGGGGCTTACAATGGAAACACCAAGGCTGGCCATCAACCCCATTTCCATTGTGATTATCTTATGGTTGGCCATCATGGCGTCAATCGTTCAGTTTGCAATCTGGTTTTACCTAATAAATCAGGGTGATCCTGGAAAAACAAGTGCCTTCCTGTTCCTTGCCCCTTTCTTCGGAGTGCTTTCAGGCTGGGTGCTGCTGGATGAAGTCGTGCAATGGTATGTCTATGCCGGAGGGGCCCTGATTTTCACTGGAATTTTCCTGGTTAATTGGACATTTGCACCGAAAACGAGTTTAACTGCTAAAAAAGCCGGGTAAAAAGACCTTGATTATAAATTGGTTAAATAATCCTTTTAACCTATATTTAGGTAATAATATTTAATTAAAAAACATTCTCATCTATAATGAAAAGTATGGAAAACTTCACCAACTCAATGGTGTTGTTTGTAAATTTTCTAACAGGAAGTGAAGGTCCTTGTCTTCAAAAATTGTATTTAACATTAATACTGTAAATAATTCCGTTTCAGGCTTGAGTCATACAATCGGCCGACTTGAAAGCATTCAGCATAAGGTTGCCGGCGTAAGAAGCAGTGTTGATCCACGAATACTCGGACGCAATGGAATCAGCGGTCAATTTCGGCGTGCTTCGGCTTCCTCTGACCGAATCGAAATGCATATGAAACAGTTGAAATCCTTTACCATTCAATCCGCCGATCGTTACGGGAATTCGGAAAACCGCGTGAATCGTCAGGCAGACGCTGTCAATAAGGCGATTGAAGCGGCAAGAAGACAGATTGATGGGCACTTGGCCAGTAATTTATATGAAACTTACAATAATACCTATGGCAGATGGGTAGATTTTTTGCATGGCGCACAATATGCTGCTGGGGCAGGACTTATGCACCTGCTGGGATTCAGGTTCTCAGATATTGATGGAGTACTGCGCAAGTTCCAGGTAGTCGATGACGTTTTGCTGGGTAAGATTCGGTTGCCTATGGCTAGCATGATTCACAGAATTGAAAGCTCTAAAATGAATATGCTTGCACGGTTGATGGTCAGCCCTACAAGAGCTTTTGGCAAAAAAACACTGTCTGAATTAATCTACAAGCGAACAGCTAATTATTTCCCAAAGGACATTGTTGGCCTCAGTAACAGCGTTTCGAAACTTATTGCTGAAGGTAAAACCGGTACGATGCTCAATGCAGTTAAAAATAATGCAGGAAGTGTATTGAAAAACGGGCTGAGGTTAGGAAAGTCAAATGCCGCACTGGCCGTACTGATAACAGCCGGAGCCGAAACAATTGGCGCAGGGATAAAAATTACCGAGAACTATAACCTTTATAGCGGAGAGAAGTTGAAAGAAGAAAACGCGAAGGTGGTAGGCAGTGCCGTTTATAAAACTACGGTTGTATCTGCGACCTCTGTTGCCGGGGCTGTTATAGGCGGAACTCTCCTAAGTGTAGCTGGACCTATAGGAACAGTTGCTGGTGCTGCAATCGGCGGTTTTGTTGGTAGCTGGGTTGGCGACAAGATTGCAAATAAAACACCTGCATGGGTCGATAAAACTGCCCTGCACTTTAAAGATGGGATTCATAAAGGAACAGAGGCTATTGCTTCCGGTGTAAGTAAGGTGAAGGATGGATTTAATGATGTAAAAGAACATGCTTCAAGCCTATTGAGCGGGGCAAAGTCAATCCTTGGGTTTGGAGGCTAGGAGGGAAACATGAATAAAATTTCACTTTCTATCGAAGAATTAATTTACTGTTTTTACAATGAAGGATATTTTGAACATGGGAATGCATTGAAGCAGGTTTATTTCGGAGATCTGGACGATGAAAAAATGGATCTTCTGCTTCAAATTACAACACGTTCACTTTTGTCTAAAAGTCTTTTGGTATATGAAAATCACAAATTCATGTTAGTGGAAGAGCTTTCTGAGGTCATCTCTATGTTAAATTACTCAGACCAATCAATCAAAGCTTCCCGTCATGGGGAAGACGGCGGGGAGGAGTCTGTATCATTCCATTTTAACGGGAAGACGGTCCTTCAGCATTCCCTGCTTTTCGATGAGCAGGTACATGTTTTTGAAAAAGTAACTGCAGGAAAAGCAGCAGATGTAATTTCTGCATTTTACCGCATAAGCGAAGATGGTCG
This sequence comes from Mesobacillus sp. AQ2, assembly GCF_030122805.1. Taxonomy (NCBI): domain Bacteria; kingdom Bacillati; phylum Bacillota; class Bacilli; order Caryophanales; family Bacillaceae; genus Mesobacillus; species Mesobacillus sp. AQ2. Next base: position 2,100,952 of record NZ_CP126080.1, read on the forward strand.
TGGCAGCGGATTTGAATTAAGCCAGACAGAATTTGAACAGTTGCTTGACTCACTGGAGGGTAACCAAAAACATTTTGAACTTCCTGTGCTCCATGGGGAAAAACAGGAATTCTATGAAACTCTTAAATCAACTAATGGATTGTTAAATACTCTGTTATTCATGGAGTTTACGGAACAAAAGGAGCCAGTAGCAAAGAATGTCGTGTTATTTACAAATGACAGCAAGAATAACTGGATCATTGAAAAAAATGAGGATGTTTTTTATATGAATCAGTGCGAGCGCAGTAAAGTTGACCAATTAATTAAAGAAAATGTCAAAGAGTCATTGAAAAAGGTGCAATATGGAAAATAAAATTGAAGAGAATAACATAAAAATTTACGACGATCGTGTCGAAGTAGTTTATACAAGCGGGGGAGTTGGCTGCATGCTAACTGGAGGAGGGATCATGTTTTTGGCGTCCCTCTTTATCTTATTTTACATAGTCCCTACTTCAGGGTTCGTCAGAGCATTTATTGGAGTTATCATTGGTGGATTTGGAGCGTTGTTTATCGGTATGGTGCTGTTTAAGGTTGTGGGAGCATTACTCACCGGGAAGGCAGTATACACAGTTCAGGATGGGTATTTTAAAGGGAAGAACAAAGCAGTTAAGATTGATGAAATCACAGATATGAAGTGGGCTGGCAGTTCATTGAAATATCTGGCAATCAAAACGACAAACAGAAAGACTGTAAAGTTATCTTCTTATAACCTCGTTCCAGAAGAAAAAGTGAACCAGGTGATTAATGATTATGTAATTCCAAATGCGACTCCAGAATTTAAAAAGAACTGGAATAAGCGTATGAGCAATAAAGGCGCATAAATTTTTAGAAGCTTGCAGGCTAAAGAGATTAGCTCTGTAAGCTTTTATTATATATGGTTGTGAAAGGTGAACTTAAAATGGAAGAACATAATATAAAAGTAACAGAAAATAAGGTGGAAGTCGTTTATACAGCTCCTGGAGCCGGCTGTATGATTACCTCTGCACTATTTGGGACATTATTATCAGCATTTGTTCTTTTCGTAGTCGCTCCTGATTCAGGAATCGTAAGGGGCTTTTTAGTCGGCATCATCGGAATTGTCGGGTTAATCTTTTCTGGCTCTATTTTGTTAAAACTCATTAGTGTGATTCTATCTGGGAGGACTATATTCACTATTGAATCGGGAATCTTAAAAGGAAGAAGAAATAGTATTCCAATCAATGAAATCGATGATATTAAATGGAGCGGGAGTTCATTGAAATACCTTGCTATAAAGACAATAAACAATCAAACAATAAAGTTATCGACCTACAACCTTATATCGGAAGAAAAAGTGAATCAAGTGATTGAGGAATTTATTATGCCTTATGCGGCACCTGAATTAAAGGTGAACTGGGAAAAGCGAATGAACAATAATTGAACCATATGAGAGTAGTTAAGTTTAGTTAACGAGCTATAGACATTTAGTATTAGTCAGTATTTTGACAGGTTTAGTACAAGACGAGGGAAAGCTGTCAAGAAAAGCCCGTAATCTTGACAGATAAGAAGCAAAACGAAGGAAAGCTGTCAAAAAAAGCCTGTAATCTTGACAGGTAAGAAGCAAAACGAAGGAAAGCTGTCAAAAAAAGCCTGTAATCTTGACAGGTTAGGAGCAAAATGAAGGAAAGCTGTCAAAAAAAGCCCGTAATCTTGACAGGTTTGGACCAAAACGAAGGAAAGCTGTCAAGAAAAGCCCGTAATCTTGACAGGTTTGAAGCAAAATGAATGAAAGCTGTCAAAAAAGGCTCGTAATCTTGACAGGTTTGGAAAAAAAACCAAAGAAAGCTGTCAAAAAAAGCTCGTAATCTTGACAGGTTTGGAAAAAAAACCAAAGAAAGCTGTCAAGAATAAGTCAGACGTTTATTTTTACAATGGTTCCACCGCAGCACGCTGAGTAGTATATAAAAGGTACCATTTACAAAAATTTTTAAAAGGCCGTATCTTTTCTCTCCCTCAATCCGTTTAAGGTGCAGAGAGGTTCAAAGGAGTGAACAGAATGTCGATCGACAAGCTCAGGAATGTAAATACTGAAGAGGAATCGGGGATCATGGGCCATTATCAAAGCCTGCAGCGATATTGCCGGTTTTTAACCCAGAGCAGCTGGGATGGTGATGATCTTTTGCAGGAAGTGACGATGAAGGCAATCCGCCATTATGAGCCATCCCAGGTCAGCAGAGCCTTACTAAAAAAAATGGCTTATCACCAGTGGGTGGATACAATCAGGAAGCACAGCCGTGAAGTGACGGGGATACCGGAAAATCTGGGATCGAGCACTCAAGGGAATGTGATCGATACTGTTGAGACGCTTTTGTCCAAATTGACGCCGAAGCAGGCGGTGATTTTGGTGTTAAAGGAAGCATTTCGATTTCAGTCACATGAAATTGCCGAGCTGATGGGATCAACGGAAAAGGCCGTAAAAGCTGCGCTTCATCGGGCGAGGAAGAGGCTTGATAAGGATAGCAGACTGAGAGAGCTGGGCCAGGATTTGAGCGTTGATGAAGAAAACCTGCTGTCAGACTTACTTTGCGAATCGCTGCAATCCGAGGACCCAACCGTTCTGTTGGAAAACATCCAGGAGATTCCGGCGCTTGCTGCATCCGTTCCGGAAATGTCATTGCATTCATGTTCTCGTTCACCCCTCTCTACTTTCAAAATGGCTGCATAGGCAGGAAAGGGGAGGAACAATGTGAGTACAATTCCTTATGTCATAGAGCAATCTAACCGTGGCGAGCGTTCATACGATATTTATTCCCGATTGTTGAAAGACCGTATCATCATGATTGGTGATGAGATCAACGATCATGTGGCCAACAGTGTCATTGCACAGCTGCTATTTCTTGAAGCAGATAATCCCGATAAGGATATTTCCATCTACATCAACAGTCCTGGTGGCTCTACAACTGCAGGGTTCGCGATTTTTGATACGATGGAGTATATCAAGCCAGATATCAGCACCATCTGTATCGGAATGGCAGCATCGTTTGGCGCAATGCTTTTGCTTGCCGGCACAAAAGGAAAAAGATTTGCACTGCCTAATAGCGAAATCATGATTCATCAGCCGCTAGGCGGGGCAAGAGGCCAGGCAACGGAGATTGAAATTTCCGCTAAAAGAATCCTCAAACTTCGTGACCATTTGAATAAACTCATATCTGAACGCACTGGTCAGCCAATGGAAAAAATCGAAAAGGACACTGACCGCGACTATTTCATGAGTGCACAGGAAGCCTTGGAGTACGGGATTATTGATAAGATTATAACACGGACATAGTGATGTAAGGGCTGCTCTGGCAGTCCTTTTTTGTGCAAACACAAGGAAAATAAGAGATTGTCGACTGAAATTAAAACAAAAAATAGAGACCTTTCACTATAATTTTATTCAAGATTGAATAAATATTAAAAAGGACACTTTTCCTTAGGTAACTAGAAGAGCAAAATCATGCTCCTCTCTTACAAATAATATAAAAAATCAAATAAAGGAGGAAGTCATGTGCAGAACACGCCTGAAGTAAAGGCTGGCAAACAGCCGGAACTACCATTATCAAACCTGAGTATGATTAAGTTTTTTCTGTTTAGTGCGATTGGCATATTCATGTTTTTTGTTCCAATTGCTGTGGGCGGGAAATCGTCAATCCCGCTTGACCACTTAGTGACCTGGATTAATACCACTTTTTCTGCAGCAGTTCCGTATTACGCATTTATTGTAATTTTATTTGGTGCCATCTATCCTTTTTACAGAAAAACTTGGAATAAGAATTCGACGACTATGATTTTTTCGTTTCTGAAAGTAATTGGAGTTATAGTAGCATTAATGATGTTGACAGATGTTGGGCCAGCATGGCTATTTGAACCTGGGATGGGACCTTTCCTATATGAAAAGCTGGTTATTCCGGTTGGAGTCCTGGTTCCGATTGGTTCCGTTTTTTTGGCATTGCTTGTCGGCTATGGCCTGCTTGAATTTTTTGGTGTCCTTCTGCAGCCAATCATGCGGCCAGTCTGGAAGACTCCTGGAAGAGCTGCGATTGATGCAGTTGCATCCTTTGTTGGAAGCTATTCAATCGGACTGCTCATTACTAACCGGGTGTTCAAGGAAGGCAAGTATACGATCAAAGAAGCAACCATTATTGCGACCGGCTTTTCTACCGTATCTGCCACGTTCATGATTGTAGTCGCAAAAACGCTGGGATTAATGGAAGTATGGAATACGTATTTCTGGACGACACTTTTCGTTACATTTATTGTAACCGCCATCACAGTCAGGTTGCGTCCATTAAGGACGATGAGTGACGAATACTATGAGGGAAAAGGTGTTCCAGAGGAACCAGTGACGGAGAACCGTCTCAAAACAGCATGGGGAGAAGCTATGCTCGCAGCGAACAAAGCACCCTCCCTGGGGAAAAATATACTGGATAACTTGCGCGATGGAATGATCATGACAATGGGGATTTTGCCGTCCATTCTATCTGTAGGTCTGTTGGGTCTTGTTTTAGCAGAGTTTACTCCTGTATTCGATTTGATTGGCTATATTTTCTACCCATTCACATTGATACTCCAGATTCCTGAACCCATGCTGGCAGCCAAGGCATCTGCTATTGAAATCGCCGAAATGTTCCTGCCTGCCATGCTTGTAACAGAGGCGCCAATGGTAACAAAGTTTGTCATCGGCGTAGTTTCAGTTTCAGCCATAGTCTTTTTCTCAGCACTGATTCCAAGCATAATGTCTACAGAAATTCCAATCAGCCTGAGAAAATTGGTGGTCATTTGGATTCAGAGAACAATCCTTACACTTATCATTGTAGCGCCGATCGCACACCTTTTATTCTAATAAGGAACTTATTCTATGAGCTGCAAAGCAGCTCATTTTTTATTTTTTTATAGAACTGATAAAGTGAAACTGCTATAATCGATTTTATATTTAAAAAATTCAGAGGAATCAACTTCCATGAGAACAACATGAATCATTGAACAGTAAAGGGGAATGTCCATGAATATTTACGGATCAGAAAAGATCAGAAAAATGACTTCGAGCATTTTTCAGGAAGTAGTAGACAGGAAGCAGATGGCATTGTTGAATGGCAAGGATGTCATTGACTTAAGCATTGGCAGCCCGGATTTCCAGCCGCCGGCATTTGTGATGGAAACACTGGCGAAATATTCAATGGATCCCGGTAAATATGGATACACATTAAAGGGCATCGCCGAGTTTAATGAAGCAGTAAAATATTTTTACAGCCAGCGGTATTCTGTCGAGCTTGATGAAAAAACAGAAGTATTGCAGTTGATGGGTTCACAGGATGGACTTGCGCATTTGGCGACTGCCATAGTTGACCCGGGTGATTATGTACTGGTCCCAGATCCAGGGTATCCAATCTACGAAGCTAGCGTTACGATTGCTGGAGGGGAAATTTATCCTATGCCGCTGTTGGAGGAAAATAAATTTCTTCCTCAGTTAAATGAGATTCCAGAGGAAGTATTACAGAAAACAAAAATGATGATATTGAGCTATCCGGGAAATCCTGTCACTGCACTTGCTGACAGAGTCTTCTTTGAAGAGGTAGTTGAATTTGCAGGGGTACATAATATTCTAGTTGTCCATGATTTTGCATATTCTGAATTGATTTATGACGGAAATCCTCAGATTAGTTTCCTTTCGGTACCAGGGGCTAAGGAAGTTGGCATTGAGTTCAATTCGCTTTCAAAGACCTTCAATATGGCTGGCTGCCGTATTGGATACGTCGCAGGCAATTCGCAGGTCATCAATCTTCTGGCATCCTTCAAGTCACATATTGATTATGGAGTATTCTATCCTATCCAAAAGGCAGCAATCGCTGCTTTGACTTCTGACTATTCGTTTCTTGGCGATCAGCTAAAACTGTATGAGGCACGACGGGATGCTTTAGTATCCGGTTTCAGGAACAGCGGATGGCAGGTAGCCAATTCTCCGGCAACGATGTTTGTCTGGGCTAAAATCCCTGATGGATGGAAGTCTCGCGAGTTTGCCTTCAAGTTGATTGAAGAGGAAGGGATTGTTGTGGTTCCGGGTGACGCCTTTGGGCAGCAGGGAGAAGGCTATGTCAGAATAGCTATGGTACAGCCTCCAGAAAGACTGGAAGAAGCTGCACAGCGTGTGAATAAGTTTTTGCTGGGGTTTCCGGTAGGAAGTTAAAACTTATTTCGAGAAACGAATTGACATTTAAACAAATTTAGAATATTATCACTTTAATGAATTAAAACTTAATAAGAATGTCTTCTTATCAAGAGAGGTGGAGGGATAGGCCCTGCGAAACCTCGGCAACAGGTTCTCAATGAATACTGTGCCAATTCCTGCAGACAATTTGTCTGAAAGATGAGAAGGGAGTATAAAATGGCTCTCTTCTTTTTGAAGGGAGCTTTTTGTTTTAGGAGGCTATTAATTGGTCTCCAAGTTTTTGGTTTAAATACCGACTTAACAGGTTGGTAAAGTAGAGATTGTGATTGGGCAGAGGAGAGAGAAGTATGAAGTATGGATTTTGGCTGCCGATTTTTGGCGGATGGTTAAGAAATGTTGAGAATGAACAAATGCCAGCAACTTTTGATTATGCAAAGAAAGTGATCCAGTCAGCAGAAAAATGGGGATATTCCACTACATTAATTGCCGAACTTTATTTGAATGATATAAAAGGTCCTGAGCATGACTCACTTGAAGCGTGGACAACCGCTGCTGCTCTGGCATCAGTAACCGAAAAAATCGAAATCATGTCGGCGGTGAGGCCGGGATTCCATAACCCGGCAGTTACGGCAAAAATGGCAGCGAACATTGACCAGATCAGCAATGGCCGCTTTACTCTGAATGTCGTTTCAGCGTGGTGGGAGGAAGAAGCACGCCAGTACGGCGATATTTTTACCGAGCATGATGAGCGGTATGACCGGACGCACGAATTCATTGATGTACTGAAAGGGCTTTGGAGTGAACAGAACTTTTCATATGAAGGCAAGTACTATCAACTAAAGGATACGAAGCTGTTTCCTAAACCAGTTCAGCGTCCAAATCCGATCTTATATGCCGGCGGAGAAAGTCTGAAGGGAAAGCAAACCATTGTCGAGAACTGCGATGCATATGTCATGCATGGCGGAACGGTTGAAGAGATTGAACAGAAAATTGCAGAGATGAAAAATCTAAGGGCCGCTACATCAAATCCTGAACTGTCAGAGTTCGGCATGGCCGCTTACGTTATTTGCCGGGACACCGAGGCTGAAGCATTCGCGGAGTTGGAACGAATTACTTCTGTAAAAGAATCCAGTGCCTATGCCGGGTTCAAGGACTTCACCAGCAAATCACAGCTGGAGCAGCAAATCCAGCTTCAGGATTATTCGGTGTCAAACCGAGGATTGCGCCCTAATTTGGTAGGTACACCTGACCAAATTGCCGAGCGGATTTTACAGTATGAAGAAGCAGGTTTGGGATTGCTCCTGCTGCAATTCTCGCCACAACTGGAAGAGATGGAGAGATTCGCGAAACAGGTCATGCCGCTTGTGGAGGTAAAAAGAAAGCAGCTGACAGTTTGATAGATAAATAAACTTAAGGAGATGAAGATCATGAGCGAAGTTTATATCATCCATGAAAACAGTGAATGGACTGTCCATTTAACAAAACGCCTGGAGGAGCTGGGAATACCTTTTGAAGAGTGGCATCTGGATGAAGGGCTGCTTGATTTGTCAAAGGAGCCTCCAGAGGGGATCTTTTACAGCAGAATGAGTGCTTCTTCCCATACAAGAGGACATCGGTTCGCACCTGAATATTCCGCTCAGGTTTTAGCCTGGCTGGAGGCACATGGCCGGAAGGTGTACAACGGATCAAGGGCACTTGAACTGGAAGTCAGCAAAGTGAAGCAATACCTTGAGCTGAACAAGCATGGGGTAACGACTCCGCGTACTATCGCCACCGTTGGAAAGCAGCAGCTGCTGGAAGCGGCAAAACCATTTGAGGGAAGAGCCTTTATCACGAAGCACAATCGAGCTGGAAAAGGGCTTGGCGTGCAGTTGTTTCAATCTATTGAAGCACTTAAGGCATATGTGGAGGGCCCGTCGTTTGAGGAACCTGTTGATGGAATAACACTGATTCAGGAATATATCCAGTCTCCTGAAAGTTATATCACTCGCTGTGAGTTTGTCGGCGGAGAATTTGTTTACGCAGTAAAAGTTGATACATCAGAAGGATTTGAATTATGCCCGGCAGATGCCTGCCAGATCGGCGACCTGTTCTGCCCTGTAGGGGAAGAAGTAGAGGAAAAGCCGAAATTCCAAGTGATTGAAGGCTTTAAAGATCCCGTTATTGAAAAATATAAGAGAGTATTAGAATCAAATAATATTCAAGTAGCCGGAATTGAATTTATCAGAAATGAGACTGGTGAAATTTTTACTTACGATATTAATACAAATACGAATTACAATTCAGACGCAGAAGCAAGAGCAGGTAAATACGGAATGTTAGAGCTTGCAAAGTTTCTAGAATCACAACTGGTTGCGGAATATGGAGCAGTCGCAAAGACCCGTTAAACCTCTAAGCAGGGAAAATCTCTGCTCTTTTTTTATTTAAGGGATGATGAATTTATGTTAATCTAAATTTAACAACTTCTGGTAATGGAGACAATGAGAGAAATGACTAGCCAATTGATTAAAAATAATCTTAGAGCTGATTGTGAAAGCTGCTTTGGGTTATGCTGTGTGGCTCTGCCATATGCGAAATCCGCGGATTTTCCTGTTGATAAAGAAAGCGGGTCTCCTTGCAGGAATTTGCAGGCGGATTTCCGCTGTGGAATTCATGAAAAACTTAGGGATAAAGGTTACAAAGGATGTACCGTATACGAATGCTTTGGGGCTGGCCAGAAAGTTTCCCAGGTAACCTATAAAGGACTTGATTGGCGAAAACAGCCAGAGAAAGCGACGGAAATGTATGATGTTTTTCCAATCATGCAGCAGCTACATGAAATGCTTTGTTACCTGAATGAAGCAAAGGCATTGAAAGAGGCAAAATCACTTCGAATTAAGCTTAAGGATATTTATGACAAAATAGAGCAGATCACGAACTTGGATGCAGTTGAAATCCTCGCTTTGGAAATCCCCGTTTATCGAGCGGTTGTCAACGAACTGCTGTTACGTACAAGTGAATTGGTCCGAAGTAAAGTGAAAAACGGCAAAAAAATAAAACGCAAGAATCTGGTGGGAGCAAAGCTGAAGCGATCTGACCTCAAAGGCTCTGATTTTCGAGGGGCTTTGCTGATTGCTGCCGATCTCCAAGAAGCGGACCTAAGGTTGTGTGATTTTATCGGTGCAGACATGAGGGATGTAGATTTAAGTGGGGCCAATCTGGAAGGCAGTTTTTTCCTTACTCAGGCACAAATTAACTCGGCAAATGGAAATGATCGGACCAGGCTGCCTTCGTCTTTAAAAAGACCAAATCATTGGAGGTAATCGGATGTCAGCCATCATCATATTGATTGGCAGTATTTTTAGCGTGCTCTCCGTTGGGTATGGAGCAAAATTGTGGAATGACAAGAAATAGAATTACTAGCGAAAGGGCAGTTGCCGGGTTCTATAACAGCTCAGATAAATTTGAACCAGTAAAAGATCAGTAAATTAAAAACTCTTGCCCTGCAAGAGTTTTCGTTTATTTATATTTTGTATTCTGCTTTTTCCTTCGAGGTGAGCAATAAGAGGATTGTCCACTCAATGCAAAAAAGGGTGAAGCCTAATAGTAGATCCAGCATTTTCTCTCGCATTTCCACCAGCTCCTTGATGAGATTACAGCTAAAAAAGCCAGTCAAAAGGCGGGAAGCAGACATGAAAATGAGAAACAGATGAACAAAAGAAGGCTATTCTGTGAACAAGAAAAGTGGCCCTCAAATTGAGGGCCACTTGTAGTTAAGTCGGAAAAGGGTATATTCCAGCTTGTTGGTTACCAGGTATCGCCGCGCTCTTTCTTGAGTTCTTTCATTTTTGCCACCCATTCGTCGACTCTTTGCCTGATTTCTTTGCTTTTTGCATCTGCTTTTTCTCGATTGGCTTTGGACATGGAGTAATGAAGTTCCTTCATGGCTTCGCTTCGTTCAAATCCCCAATCCCGGAGTTCAGAATACTGTTCATCGGTGATCCAGTCATTTTCGGCCATGATGGCTGCTGCATCGATGATTCGGTGGGCTTCTTTTCTTCCAATGGTCCATAATTCTAGCGGATATTTTTCTGCAACTTTGTATTCCTCGACCATATCCCAGCCGTCAGGCGCCATCGTAAAGGCGAAGGCGAGGTCGAGCGTGGAAGGCAGCCATTCGTACTGGATTGTGTTTTTTAATTCTTCAGGATCTTCTGCTTTGAAATATTTACCGTTTCCGGCTTCAGCAACAGCTTTGAGTTGGTCTTCAGCTTTGCTGTCTACATCGAATCCAATGATGTTAACTGAATGATTTGCGTTATTCACCACAAGTTCCTTACTTGCCTGAACTGGGTCTCCATCGCATGTTTCCGCACCATCGCTGACGATATAGATGGTTATATTTCCTTCATCGCCAGCTGTCATCTCGGCAGCTTTTTCAATGGTTCCTGCGAGCGGAGTCCAGCCTTTGCTTTCAAATGAGTCGACGGCTCCATTGAAGTTTTCCTTCGAGTATTTCCCCATTGGAAAAACCTCTTCGATTCCAGAACAGGATACTTCTTTATCAGAATCAGAATCCGATCCCTGGTGCCCATAGACAACAAGGGAGACTTCTGCAGACTGGCCGATGGTTTTGGCAAAGCTTTTAACAGCATCCTTGGCGATATCCATCTTCACTCTGCCTCCTGACTGCTGCAGCATGCTAGAGCTTGCATCAAGAAGGATAATGGCTTTCTCTGCAGCTTTAGTTTCTTCTGGGCCCTCCGTCTTCTCAGGATCTGGTAAATAAGGCTCTTCAAAATAAGGCTCATATGCATCAGCTTTTTCAATTACCTGCTTATAATGTGGACTCGCAAGTAAGGAAATAAGGGCTTTTTTTATGGTTTCCAGGTCATCTGTTCCCTGAGCTAATTGATCGAGCTCATCAGGAAGCTTGTTTTTAAGTTCAGGCTCCAGCTCTGGAGTGTTGAAACCGATATCCTCGATATCCTTTTCATATGTAAGGTCATCCACCATTGTACCAGGCTTTAATTCCTTCAGGTTTTCCTCTGAAACTTCCAGACTGATATCCTTCAACTTTCCTGGCAGGTCCTGCTTTGCAGGTTCCTTTTTAACCTCCTCTTTCGGAGGAGTTTCTGCTACAACCTCTTCATCAGGTTCATCATTATTGCACGCTGTAAGAAAAAGCGAAATGATTAGTAAAAAAAAGAGCGAATGTCGTTTCAAGATAATCCTCCTTTTCGCCTTTCAATTGTGTATAAAAACACCTTCATAGAGTTTAACATGTTTTGCGGATAGATTTGAAGTAATTTCCATGGAGGACGAACATCTTGAGTAAAAAATACCGAAATGACAAAAAATGTGGAATGACTAAGGAGGGATGAGTATGAATTTGCTTGAATTGCCTGCATTGTTGATTTTGGATGTGCAGAAGGGCTTTGACGATCCTTATTGGGGAAAGCGGAACAACCAGGAAGCAGAGGGGAATATCGCAAGGCTATTAACTGAGTGGCGGAATAAAAATGGCCATATCATCTATACGAAGCATCTGTCACTAGACCCGGCGTCTCCTTTGCATCACCGAAACTCATTAGGTACGGAATTTAAAGAAATCACCAAGCCAGGGGACGGGGAGGTCATTTTTTCGAAAAATGTGAACAGCGGTTTTATCGGAACGGAGCTTGAGTCCTATCTGAAGAAAAATCAGATAAAATCCGTTGTAATCACCGGATTATCTACTCAGCACTGTGTTTCTACAACGACCAGAATGAGTGGTAACCTGGGCTTCAATACACTTCTTGTGTCTGACGCAATTGCAGCTTTTGAAATCACGGACAATAAAGGAGTGAAGCATACAGCTGATTCAATCCAGGAACTCGAACTCGCGATGCTTCAAAAGGAGTTTGCCACAATCGTACCGACCGATGACTTACTAAAACAACTAAGCCAACAGTAAAGCGCAGGAGCTGTCCTGCGGTTTCATTTATGTTTGCCAAGAAACTTCAGGACTTGATGATAAGGACATTTGGATAAAGAAGTATCATCATCCCTCAGGAAGTATTGCCGCCATTCGAAATTATCTTCTGCTCCGTAAGTGTTAAGGTCAGGGTGAATAGAAATGCTGTCATATTTCGCCAGCCGTTTTCTCACCTGGGCCTTGATCCTTTTTGCATAGCTTTTTGATTTATTGAATTCCTGGAGTACCCATCTCGGGGTAATCGCGAGCATCAATACGTCAAAATGTCTGCTTTTCCGGTTTTTGTGTGCAGGGGTAGCACAATACATAAAGTATTTTTCGCCATTGAAGCAAAATTCCCAGATTGGATTATGGGGATCTTGGGGTAGATCCTCTGGCCAGTCGAATTTATCCAACCCATTTAAACCAGAAAGATGCTCCCAGAATAGTTGTTCAAATTCTTCGACAGGAACTTCCTTCATTTCTTCTGGCGTTTCAAAGAAAATAATCAAAGAAGTATAATCGCCAAATCCTCTCGATTGCTCTGTATAGCTAGATAACAAACTAGCAATTTCTTTTATTGTAGTGTCCCTCCTTGGACTGCCAACAAATCCGTATTTCAACTGATTCATTGAAAATCCAATCGTTGCCGGTATGCAGGGAAAAGGTTTTTCCTTATCCCCCATTTTAGCGAAGAATTTTTCCAGTGCTTCTTTCTCCCATGCTAGCAACTGATCCTGGGAGGAGGAACCATGTGCATACAAGCCGTTCATCATAGTAACCTCCAATAGCTTCTACACTATATTCAAAGTGTGGAGCATAGGGTAGATGTCCCGGGACAAATAGGCAGGTACCCAATTGTTATGAAAATGAGGAGAGGAATAAATTGAAATATTCTGATTAATTTATTATAATTTTCATAGTGGTTATAGTAATACCTATAGTGGTATATGGTGATTTTCAAATCTTTGCAGGGATGGTGGATGAGGTGAATTATAAGGTAGTAATTGTGGGTGGTGGATCAGCTGGTATTTCGGTCGCTGCCAGGCTCGCTAAAGGGGCACCGGATTTGAAGGGGAAAATTCTTATTGTTGACCCAGCCAAAAAGCATTATTATCAACCATTGTGGACACTTGCTGGTGCTGGTGCGGTTAAAAAGGAAGTTACAGTGCGGGACCAGCAATCACTTATACCAGTTGGAGTGGAACTTCTTCAGGAAGCTGTTACTTCAATTGATGCTGATTCTAACAGTCTCACGACAGGAAACGGAACCGAAATTCACTACGACTTTCTGGTAATGGCTGCTGGCATCCAGATCGACTGGGATAAAATTAAAGGGTTAAAAGAAGCCATCGGCAAGGATGGTGTCTGCAGCAATTATTCGTACGATTATGTTGATTCAACCTGGGAAAGTATTCGTAATTTCAAAGGCGGCAATGCCATTTTCACACACCCTAACACCCCGATCAAATGTGGCGGTGCCCCTCAGAAAATTATGTACCTCGCTGACGATGTATTCAGAAAAGCTGGTGTCAGAGATAAGAGCCAGATTATTTTCGCATCAGCATCTGACAGTATTTTTGCAGTGAAGAAATACGCAAATACACTTGAACAGGTCATTGCCAGAAAAGGGATAACTACTAAATATAAAATGAACTTAATCGAAGTAGATTCAGCTAACAAACTTGCAGTTTTTGAAAATTCAGGGACAGGAGAAACGGAAAAAATTCCTTATAGTATGCTTCATGTTGTCCCGCCAATGTCAGCACCCGATTTTATTGCTCAAAGTAAATTGGCCGATGCCGGTGGATGGGTAGATGTTGATTCGAAAACACTGCAGTCAAAAAAATATCCAAATGTCTTTGGCGTAGGGGATTGCGCGAACCTTCCAACCTCAAAAACAGGGGCAGCAATCAGGAAACAGGCTCCAGTTGCAGCAGGTAACTTGCTTAGCTACATGAAAAATCAACCGTTGAAACTCTCTTATGATGGGTACACTTCCTGTCCACTGATTACTGGCTATAATAAATTGGTACTGGCTGAGTTCCTGTATGAGAATAAACCAGCCGAAACCTTCCCATTCGATCAATCTAAGGAGCGTTACAGCATGTATATACTAAAGAAAAATATCCTTCCTGTCATGTATTGGAAAGGAATGTTGAAGGGAATCATGTGAAAAAAAAAGACCCTTTTCATCTGGTGTATATCCGCAAAATCAGTTCGGACAGATGTAAATGTATAGAATTCATAATTTAAAGAGCCTGCAGTCATGAGATGCTGCCGGCTTTTTCTGTGCACTCATTAGTTTCATTTTGACATAATGGGATAAATGTTAATATAGTTAGGTGAAGTAAGGAGGGATATTCCATGCATCCTGTTATTCTATTTGATGGGGTTTGCAATTTCTGTGATGCCAGTGTCCAATTTATTCTGGAACGAGATGACAAAGAGATGTTCCGCTTTGCTTCGCTTCAGAGTGATGCAGGCCAGGAACTGTTGAGGGAATATAATGTTGCAGATGATGTGGACAGCATGATTTTGATTGAGGATGGAAATGTTTATTATAAGTCAGCCGCCGCTCTCAGAATCAGCCGCCATCTAAAAGGTCCCTGGAAGCTGCTCTATGTTTTGATCCTTGTACCTGCTCCAGTTAGGAATATTTTTTACGATCTCGTTGCTAAAAATCGGTTCAAATGGTTCGGCCAAAAGGATAGCTGTATGCTGCCGCCGCCGAATGTGAGAAGAAGATTTCTATAATAAAAAGGAACGGAAAAGCAGCCAAACAGCTTTTCCGTTCTTTTTTAGTTCCTGAAGGAGGAGTAGCGCCATTTGTGGTTTGCCATGGGGTCAGCCATCATTTCCAGGCCTTTGCTGTGAGCCTGATGGATGACCTGCCAATTGTCTGTGCCTGGTTCTTTAAGATAAATTTCATGTTCCGGTGCCTGATCATGGCTTCCGATCAAATCGAATTCATTGTCTCTATAAAAGACTCCGCAAACAACATAATCAATGGCAGGGGACACAACAAGCGGATTGCTGACCGAGTGCTTTAGAATAAACTTAATTCGGTCGTCATCTGCCAGGACCTTTTCTAATTGAATTCCATCATCAGTCGCTTGAGCGGATTCGACAGGTTCTTGATTTCCGCTGAACGCTTCTGTAATTCCAGTGCTTTTGCTAAGCAATGCGGATTGGCTGTCAGAATCGATAAAGACTTCACCTCTGGTCCGATATTGAGACGAGTCAGGTTCAAAGGAACGGTGGTCACCCTTAAAATATTGATCCCCGGAAGCGGCATTCGGGTTTTTCAACCACTCCTCTTTTAAAAAGGTTGTGTATCTCAGCTGCCAGTTTCCGTTGCTAAGGTTGTGTGGACGATCTGGTTTCAGAAGCTCACGAATCGGGCCAATCCGTTTTGTGATGGAAAATTCTTCATCAGCTGCCATCCTCGTGGAACAATCCTTCTTGATTGCTCCCACTGCATTGGCAATCAACGATTTCAGCTCCCATTTTACTTGTTCGGAACGCTGCAAAGGTCGTCTTGCCTTAATTGTGTAAGTATAAAATTGATCCTCCTGGATCCCTCTGTCGGTAAAGGTACAGGAAGTCACTTTCTCTAGCTGCATACCGTTTCGATGGATGGTATACTCCGTTACACCCTCGATCGGCTCCCATTCAAAACTGATTTGACCCTCTGTGACGATCGTGGTAATGAGGAGATCCTCGAGAACATTGTCTTTCTCTTTGTGATTCACGGAGGTAGTCGTTTGTATTCGCATTCTCTTTTGCACTTCGCCTTGTGCGAGAGATTCGATACTATAAGAATACAGTGTGCCAGGAGTCAGCTCATTGTCAGCAAAACTCGGTTCAAATCCTTCATAGATAAGCTCGCTGTCCCGGTATACACGGTAGGAATCAGCTTGAGCTTCCCATTCAAGAGTGATGACATTGGTTCCATGGTCAATCTTCTTAAGCACTTTCGCGTGGGAAGAACCCGCAGTCTTTCGCCGGCGGTTTACGCTCAAGGCGTAAAGCGTCCCGGCAGTACCTAGGATTGCAAAAGGCAGGTATTTGCCAGCCAATTTTTGTCTGGTTATCGGTAGTTGTCTATTAAGTTCCATCTATTCACCACTTTTCGTTTTATTTTTCCGGCATGTCCATTATTTACCCCATGATCAGGTGTTTTAGTAGATTAGCGTTAGAAAACGGTCTGGTAAAATAAGGGTTGGCTAAATGCAGGAAGGACCTCTCGCCATGAACACTATCTTTTGTTATGTGGCAGCAATCGTTCTATTAACTTTTCCTCTAGTTTAAAAGACTTCTTCAATTTATATGGTAGTATAATAGTTAGTATGACATTTTGTAGCTTTATAATGGTTAGAATCTTTTGTTAATAGGAGCGTTCATGATGTTGCGATTAAAAGGTATCCTTATGATTGTTATTGGTGCAATGCTTTGGGGAATGACAGGTTCGATCACGGAATGGGTGCTGGCTAATACGGAATTGTCGGTTCCTTTTATCCTGACAATCCGGATGATCATTGCCGGAAGCAGCATCCTGGCGTATCTTGCGATGAAAAAACAAGATATTTTCACGGTAGTAAAAACACCATACTGGCGGAATCAGCTGATCTTATTCAGTATCCTGGGAATGGTCGGATTGCAGTTCACATTTACAATGGCGATTCAGACAAGCAATGCTGTCGTGGCAACTTTGCTTCAATTTTCTGCTCCGATATTTGTGGTCCTTTATGTTTCTTTTCACCATAAAAAATGGCCGCCTCGCTATCAGATATTAGGCATCCTCGGAACGTTGGCCGGTTTGTTCCTTTTATTGACGAATGGTTCCATGAGCAGTTTGCTGGTCAGCACAGAAGCCCTGCTCTGGGGAATTGCGGTAGGGCTGACATTTGCGTTCTACACACTTTATCCATCACGGCTCATGAAAGAATGGAGCGTCCTGGCCATCGTCGGTTGGAGCATGTTGTTCGGCGGCATGATGCTTGGCCTGATTAATAGAGTCTGGCTTTCAGAGGAATGGTCGATTATTACTCAGCCTAAAATGATGTTCATTATGGCTATTTTGATTGTTTTCGGTACATTGGCATTCCTGCTATTCCTCGGAAGTATGAACTATATCAGCGCTGTCGAAACGAGCATTCTATCGAGTGTAGAGCCTTTGACTGTCATGGTCATCTCGGTTATCTGGTTCGATACCATGCTGCAGAATGTCCAGCTGATGGGCGCGATGATCATGCTTATATTTGTAACATGGCTGTCGATTGGCGATAAAAATGCATCAGTGGAAGCCAACGTAGTAAAACAAAACAATACCTGATAAAGTCGCCGTTTCGGCGGCTTTATTTTTTTATGTTACCTCAAAATTACTCCTTAGCAGGATTTAGAACTGTCTTCATGGAAATTATAGGGAAAAAGGGGAGTGGTAACATGATTTTTTTAAGAAAAACAGAAAGAATACAATCCGGTAAACTGGAGGACTTCAATCGAATCTTTCACACTCACGAGTACCGCGAATACGTTAAAAATGGTGCTAAATTAATAGGCAGATGGGTGAATGACAAGGAAGATGAGATTCTGACTATCTGGGAATTCAAGAACAAATCCCACTTTGAAAACCTAGAAATAGTCAGGGATGCTAGTGAGGAAATACAAGAGACAGAAGGACTGGCCTGCAAAAACAGTTATGAACTGTTATCTTCGGCAGAACCTTATCCATCTGCCTATCACCCACCTAAACACATAATGTCTGTCAGTGGATACATTACAAATAAAAAAGATGAAGTTTTACTAGTAAGAAATTTTCACCGTTCCGATACAATGGAAATGCCCGGTGGCCAGGTGGAAGAAGGGGAAACATTAGAAGAGGCCATTCACCGAGAGATTTTAGAAGAAACAGGAATCAAAGTTAGCTTGATTGGAATAACAGGAATCTATCAAAATGTCACAAGCGGTGTGACTTGCATCGTTTTTCGGGGTGAGCATCAGTCTGGAGAAGGAAGGACAGCAGAAAATGAAACATCGGAAGTGATTTTTACTGAGTTAACCCGGGATAATATTGATCACTATATTACTAGAAAACAATTTAAAAGCAGGGCACTTGATGCCATGGAAGCGAACTATTTACCGTATGAAGCATTTAGAGCAAGACCGTATGAATTGATGAGCAGATTTGACGTTAAGAAGGAATATTCTTAATTAAGTTGATTATAATTGTTGTGGGCATTTCTTTACATAGAGAAATGCCCATTTTTTTGCAAACACAATAAATATTTAATGATATACACAAATAATATATTGATTTACGATAAATAATTTGTTAAATTCAATATGACATTAAGTGAATGAGGTGCTTTTATGAAACGTGAAACATTGTTCTTAAAGGTGGTTGTTTTCCTTCTGGCAGTCCCAGTACTGGCGGCGTGCTTTATTTTTCTGCCCTGGCTGATCAGAGATGCATCGCAAGGCAACTGGGTGCTTGCTAATTTTTTGTATCCCATCATAGGGGTGATGTATGCTTCGGCGATTCCCTATTTTATCGCTCTGTATCAGGCTTTCCTGCTGTTAGGCTATATTGATGAGGACATAGCATTTTCGGATTGGTCTGTAAAAGCGTTGAAAAACATCAAGTTTTGTGCCGTTGCAATCAGTATTTTATATCTTGCAAGCATGCCATTATTCTATTTGATCGGTGAGAAGGACGATGCTCCCGGTGTCATCCTTATCGGAATGGTGTTTACTTTTGCTCCAATCGTGATCGCTGCTTTTGCCGCAGTCCTCGAAAAGCTTTTGAAGCATGCCATAGAAATAAAGTCGGAAAACGACTTAACAGTCTGAGGTGATAACAATGGCAATTGTAATTAATATTGATGTAATGCTGGCTAAGAGAAAGATGAGCGTAACGGAGCTATCCGAAAAGGTTGGAATCACCATGGCGAACCTCTCTATTTTAAAAAATGGAAAGGCAAAAGCTATCAGGGTTTCTACTTTGGACGCCATTTGCAGGGCTCTGGAGTGCCAGCCAGGGGATATATTGGAATATCAGAGTGGTGGAGATATTCAAGAATAAGAGTGGAGGCATTAACAATGAGAACAATCATTCAGCTTGTGCGTTTTGGCTGGGAACAGGCACTGTCATGCTTGTTTCCTGTAGTGATCTTTGCTTCATTGGCGATCACAAAAATCATAGAACTCCCACTCTTACCTCGTTATGACTGGCTGCTGCTAATATTCCTATTGATGCAATGGTGGATGGTACGTTCCCGTCTTGAAACCAGGGACGAACTCAAGGTAATAACCTTATTCCATCTCATTGGGCTGGCACTTGAAATCTTCAAGGTAAATATGGGCTCATGGACATATCCAGAGGAGGGGTACTCGAAAGTATTTGGTGTACCTTTATACAGCGGATTCATGTATGCCAGTGTGGCGAGTTATCTGTGCCAGGCATGGAGGAGGCTGAAGGTTGAACTCGTTGATTGGCCGCCGTTTCTGCTAGTTGTTCCATTAGGTGCTGCAATCTATTTGAACTTTTTCACCCATCATTTCTGGCTGGATATTCGCTGGTGGTTATCGGCTATGGTAATGATCGTCTTTTGGAAATCCTGGGTTACATATGAAGTTGGCGGAATCAAGTATCGTATGCCAATTGCTTTATCTTTTGTCCTAATCGGATTCTTCATCTGGGTAGCAGAAAATATCGCCACGTTTTTCGGTGCCTGGCAATACCTAAATCAAATGGAAGCATGGAGCCTTGTTCATCTTGGAAAAGTGAGTTCTTGGCTCTTGTTGGTCATCGTAAGTTTTCTGATCGTAGCAACATTAAAGCAGGTAAAAGCAGAGCCAGCCTCAAATGTCGGCGGTTCTCAACTAATAAAGTCTTAATGATTCTTTTTAACCCTCCGAGAAGAGAAAAAGGGTTATAATTATAGGAGAATATATTTGGAATCAGAGGTGTAATCATGACTCTTGGACTTGTTTTGGTTGTTATCATTGTTATAGGCGCTTTGCTTTTAACAATAATGCTGTTCGGCAAAGGGGATGCAGACTACAGGAATGCTGCAAAAAAGAATACAACGAACCTTTCCGTCATTTACATAGTTGTCATTCTACTTTCTTTTATTGCGGTGGGAGTTTATATTAAATGGTTTGCATAATGAGTTTTCGTAGAATAAGTTTGTTATAAATTTATTATGTAAACTAAGTGCGAGTATTGAATTTCATTCACTAGTTTCACATAGTCACGTTAGAAAAGAAGCTAGTTAGAGGGTAGAATATGAAAAAAATCCTAATAATAATGTTGTTTTTGTTCCTTATGATTTCTGTTATGGGACCTTATAACCTTTATTATGAGTTTAATGAAAAAAGAGCTTTGAAACACTTTATTTCAGAAGACGGAACGTTCCAGGGACTTGAAGTAATAGAAGTTGATTATCGGGGTTCGGACACTTTTTTTATTCAGACAAAGGACGAGGAAGCAACAAGAAATTTTATCGTCATGAATTTTCACTCATCTGTCATGAATGGACATTGGAAGGTTTTTGAACAGACATCGAAAGGACATTACTATTGATAGAAGGACCGCCCATTGGTGGTCCTTCTCTACTAGGTGCTATGCGTCCATTCCTGTTTGAACGGCGAAATCATGTTAAACAACAAACTTTAAGGGTATTCTTTTACTAAGCCAATACCCCAAAAAGGAGTAGAAACATGAGACCATATTCGATTACAAATATGATTATTGATGATGAAACCTATGACCAGGAGCATATAACAGCTGAAATCACCTATGAAGAGAAACAGTATATGTTAACCTTTCAAAAGTCGGACCTTGAGTTAATGAACGCCTGGGTGTTTGAAAATGGGTCGTCTCTTCCTGCAGACTTATCAGAAAAACTCATACAAGAAATAAAGGCTGATATAAATGATAAAATCCAGTGATCATCACTGGGTTTCTTCATTTGTAAAATACGCTGCGCAAATTAATCCAAAATAAGTTGGGTTTTCATATGACAGGAACTCTACATGACGTTCTTCAGGAGGGATGGCTCCAGCCAGGATTAGTGTCTGCCAGATGCCATCTGGTTTTGCAGCATCAATAAAGCTTGAGTTGAATTCTGCCATTTTTTCTAATTCATTTGCCTTAATTAAGTGGACTGTCTGTTCATCTAATTCTTTCGCTGCAGGGTGAAAACCATATGGTCCCTTTTCATCATGAGTATGGGACCAATCACAGCTGGCAATCAACCCGACCCGTCCATTATATTGTGCAACTGCGTTTCGAAGTGATTGACCGAATTTAAAATGATCATCGAAGCTTAACTCTCTTGGAGAAGTGATTACTACAATAGGGACATCGGGCATGAAACGGAGCGGCACGATTGCTCCCCAATCCAATTGCAGACAGGAAATCGGGCCACTCGAAGTCCCATAATTAATAGTGGAAGACAGGATATCATTTTTATTTGCCTCTTCATCAATTTTCCTCGCCAGGTCCCGTTCGACGAATTTTTCCATCTCATAATATACAGCATTCTCTTCCCAGCCGCCCATCATCTTTTCAGAATCAGAAATCGAGAATCTGCCATTGATTCTTGTTCCATGCGGGGTGAGGACAACAATACAATCAGGACGAGCCAAAGACATATAGTTACCCAGCTTTTCCATGCTTTCTCTGGTGACAGCCATACGGTCAGGATTTAATCCCTTCAGTTCAGGAATAATCTCGCCTCCGTGGGGAGCAATACAAGCAAATACAAATGGATTCATGGATCTATTCCTCCTTTTTAAGAAGTTAATTAGATGCGAACTCTTAGAATCCTCTATTTATTAGTATATTTTTCAGATAGAAATACAAAAAAGAGATGGGAGCCAGCTCCAATCTCCTTTCAATCCTGTTTATTTTTACAAAGAGTATAAGCCTTCTTAATTCCGCTCTGCGCCTGCTTGAAACGCTCTCAAATGGTTTTTAGAAGCATTCCCTAACTGGGTGAATACCGTTTTAGCGTCTTCAGGGAGGCCAGGTATCGTTTTAAGCTTATCATACATTGCGATGTTGTCGATTTCACCTTGAACCCCTTGGTTGAACGCATCTTTTAATGTTTCAGGCACTGTTACAAATTGTTTCGCATTATTTTCTGGAATTTGTTTATTATACTTCTGGAATAAAGCCAAAAGGGCATTAATATGCTGCTGCTCAGCTGCTTTGATATTGGTGAATGGCCTGATGCTGCCAAATTTCCCGATGACGGCATCATAACGGGCCTGGGCGAGGTATTCATCCTGGATTGCGTAAACAAGGGCTTCATCCAGTGTAATCGATGAATCCTGAAGTGCCCCCTTTGCTCCAAAGTCAGCTGGCAGCTGGGTTTGTGCCTGTGCAGTTCCGGCCATTCCCGCCATTAAAAATAAGCAAAAAAATATCGATCTCCATTTCATTTATATCTCTCCTTTTGAAAAAAATATCAACGTTATTCTTTGCCAAACAACGGATTTCATTCGTAGAAAAGAGTTTGGGTTCAAAACGCAAACGTTTTTCGTTATAATAGAAGTAACCTTTTTTAATAGGAGAGATAGAATGCTTTCAAATATAGGGTTTCCAGGGTTAATTCTCATCCTTGTGATTGCACTGATCATCTTTGGGCCAAACAAACTCCCTGAAATCGGACGAGCAGTCGGCAAGTCAATGAGGGAATTTAAGAATGCGACAGATGGAATAACAGATGAGATCAAAAAGGAATTCAGGGAAGACGATAAAGACCAAAAGAAAGATTAAAAAGCTGCCATTGGCAGCTTTTTTTGGTGTGTAAGAGTGTGAATATGGTTTGGTAATGATGCTTTCAAGTTACTTTCTGAAATAAAGATGAATCGAGGACAATAACACGACCAATCCATTCAATATATAAAGCCCGGTAAATATAACAGCCAGAGTCCCTGCACCCCAACCGGTGTCATCCCATGTAAAACCGAGATAGAGTGTGCTGAAAAAGATGATGGGTGTGCAAAGAAGAAAAAGTACACCGGCCAAAAGACGTTTTTTAATATTCCCTTGAGAAAGCTTCACCGCAATATAATTCCCCGTTCCGAATAGGGCAATGTTCAGCAAAATGGTCAAAATGGTACCTACAGAATCAGACATGATTACTTCGCTCCTTTACGATACAACTTCAGAATCAAGGCAAAGATGAACAAAACCGCACTGCATACCAATAGTGAGGCAGCAAGCATTCCGACGCCAATTCCCGCCCATGGATCCATCATAAATGCGAATACAAAGCTTGCGGCAACCGTCAGCATTCCGATTCCAAGACTAATTAATGCCGGTGTAAATACTTTTTTCGGCTTGATGTAGAGTGTGATCAACATGAATAGGACCGTATACAAGATACCTAGTGTCCAGCCGTTTACGGAATTATCAACTGCCTTCATCATCACAAAATTGTCCCTCTTAAGTTCAGGCAGTTTCAGCGCAATCTCTCTCAACTTCTTTGTTTCCAAGTCTACTGTCATCAATTTATATTCCTCTGGCTCCTTTGGCCAGTTGACATATTTCAGGAAGAGGATTTCTTTTTTATCGTTTAAAAAAACAGGTGAGACAACAGATGAATTTAAGTCTGTTAATCTTTGAGTGTCACCGTTCTTCAAATTCTTAAGATATAAATCATATTCAAACAGTGAAGAGTCCTTCGATTCCTCAGAAACCGTCGTGTAAGCGACCAATCCATTATCAGGTGAAATTTCCATATTGAAGTAATCCTTTGGCAATTCACTGCTGAAATCAGCCATATACACTCGACGATCTTCGAGATCAAAGGCGTTCGTATCATTGTAGTCCTTAAAAATCACTTGTTTGTCTTTTCCTGAGTAATAAAGACTCTCCATCGTATAAAAGTCCCTGTCAGTCAGCTGCTCCATTTCTGTGCCGTCAATTTTAACGGAGAAAAGGTCCAAACCATCCTGAGTTTCCCCTTCAGACTTGTTTACATTCTCAGCTGCTGTGCTGGCAAAGAAAACCGTCTGATTATCATCTGAAAAAATGGCCTCTGTTACATGCTGAGTGTTCCTGGAAAGCTTTTCAGGATTTGTGCCATCACTATTGGCAATGTAGAGAGACTGAATTCGGTTACGATTCTGTGATAAATACAAAATCTTCTTGCCATCAGGCGAAAATGTTGGCTGACGATGATACGCCTTAACCGGATTACTTACTCTATGGACATCCGATCCATCCATTTTGGCTGTATAAATTGCCTCACTGCCGTTGTTAAAAATAGAAAAGGCTATTTGCTGATCATCATTCGAGATAGCAATTTTGCTTCCAAGCCCAGTATGATATGTATAAACATCACGATCAGCAAATAAAAGATAACCAATACAGGCCACAAGTAACAAGGCGACAATTCCAATGCCACTCAAAAGCACTTCATTTTTATTCATTCATATCCCCCTTTTTAGAAATGTTTACCTTACATACAATATAGTGTAAAATTACACTCATGAAAAGGTTTTTTTAGGAAGATATTATTTTTTAATTTGAAACGGCAGGTAAGCTTTCATTTCTTATGGAAATACCGGATATTTAAGCAATCATTATTCATTTAATATTTATTAATGGGACAACTATGGCCATGGTAAAATAATGGGTGAGGGGATAATAAGCAGGGGGTGTACTGAAATGAATCCAAAGTTTCACCGAAGTGGTCATTCAAGTAAACGACGCCCAAGCAAGCGTGTTGTGACAGCTAAAAACGAAATACGAGCAGCCCGTTTGATAAATGAATTTGATGAAGATGATCATGACTGGCAAAGAGAAAGAAAACTGAAAGTTGTTCATCATTTTCATCCAAAAACAACATTAGAGCGCAACAATAAAGTGAGCCAATTAAAGCAAAAAAGAAGGCAAATGAATAAGTCACACCAGGAGGATTTTTAACTGTCTCACCTGAAATATAGCGAGGTGTTGCTGATTGCTAGCATTTGATAACACCTTGTTAGCGAAAGATGTCGGATATAGTCGATATATAGTAGGGGCTTGTAAAACCAGTCGATAAGACGGAGGGTTTGCTAATAGAGATATGATGGATAACCTTAGATCCATAGCCCATATAAAGGCACCTTCCATGCAAAAGATGCCCTTATGCAGGAGTTCTTTTAGCATGGAAGGTGCCATTGAAGCCAAAAGATGCCCTTATGCACGGATTTTGATACACATAAGGGCACCATTCAAGCCAAGAGATACCCTTATGCAGGGGTTTACACACACATAAGGGTGCCTCCTAAGCCGAAAGATGCCCTTATGCAGGGGTTCCCACACACATAAGGGCACCATTCAAGTCAAAAGATACCCTTATGAAAGGGTTCTCACACACATAAGGGTACCATTCAAGCCAAGAGATACCCTTATGCACGGATTCTGATCCACATAAGGGTACCATTCAAGCCAAGAGATACCCTTATGCACGGATTCTGATCCACATAAGGGTACCATTCAAGCCAAGAGATGCCCTTATGCAGGGGTTCCCACACACATAAGGGTACCTCCCAAGCCGAAAGATGCCCTTATGCAGGAGTTCTCACACATATAAGGGTACCATTCAAGTCAAAAGATACCTTTATGCAGGGGTTCTCTCACGCGCAACTTTAATTTATACAACACATTCTGAAAAAAATGATATAATTGGGAAGTCTGATAAAATTTTAAAAAGAGGTGTCATTTGTGGAGCTTGTTTTTTCCGCTATAACCTTTGTGTTCATCATCTCGACGGCGGGTTTTATCTGGAAAAACAGATCCAAAAGGCAGGGCAATGGGGCAATTGTGGGAATGATACTTTTATCCAGTTCATCGGTGCTCGTCGGTCTGGCATTAAAATCAAACTTTTCCTTTATATTTTACTGCTTGCAGCTCGTCCTTCTGGTGATGGCACTTGGTATGGCATTAAAGAAACAATCCAAGATACACAACTAAAAAAAGTTTGTGCAATATTTTGGACGAGCTTCTTTTTTGCTGAAAAAAAGAGATAATTGTTGAATATTTTTTCGGAAAAATATAGAGTATTATAGTCGATAATGTAAGTTTATCTATACCTTCTAAAAGGTATATTGAAATAGATAAATGTAGGTTACATAGAATGGGACTCTGTAAATTGTGCGGATTGCCCGAGGTTTTATGGGTCATTCTATTGATAACGACAAAAGAGGTTTCTGGGTTAGTTTTTCGATAAATTCTTCTTATTGCTTTAAAATGCTCTAGGCCTTGCAGCCCCAAAATGCGTATGTAAAGTGGATGAATTACGGAAAAAGCCTGGGTCCAATGAGGAAGGAGAGAGGTTTATGGAATCAATTTGGCTTGAATATGCCTGGGCATTATTAATTTTGATCGGTCTGGAAGGTTTGTTATCGGCTGACAATGCTCTAGTATTGGCAATCATCGCTAAACATTTACCTGATGATCAAAAGAAAAAGGCGATCAGCTATGGAATACTCATGGCGTTTGTCTTCCGCTTCGGTGCACTATTTGCGATTTCTTATATTGCAAATGTCTGGCAGGTACAGGCAATTGGAGCAGCGTATCTATTATACCTTGGATTAAAGCATGTCATCCAAGCTAAATTTGGTGCGAAAAATGAGGACATACATAAAGAGGATGAGAAAGAAGCAAGAGGATTGGGATTCTGGCCGACTGTGGGCAAAATCGGATTGGCAGACCTTGCCTTTGCAATTGACTCAATTCTTGCTGCAGTCGCGCTTGCACTAGGACTTCCGGACTCACCGCTAGGAAACTTTGGCGGTATGGATGGTGGTAAATTCCTCGTAGTACTTCTTGGGGGAGTCGCCGGCCTGATCCTGATCAAATATGCAGCAACCTGGTTTGTTAAGCTGCTGGATGAGCGCCCTGCATTGGAAACAACTGCTTATGCAATCGTTGCTTGGGTCGGTGTGAAGTTGGCCGTTATTACCCTTGCTCATGAGAAGATTGGTATTTTGGATCATGATTTCCCTCACAGTACATTATGGACAACTATCTTCTACAGTGTATTGGTAGCAATCGCCCTGATCGGCTGGTTTGCCCCAGG
This sequence comes from Mesobacillus sp. AQ2, assembly GCF_030122805.1. Classification (NCBI taxonomy): domain Bacteria; kingdom Bacillati; phylum Bacillota; class Bacilli; order Caryophanales; family Bacillaceae; genus Mesobacillus; species Mesobacillus sp. AQ2. The sequence goes on from NZ_CP126080.1 coordinate 2,128,178, forward strand.
ACAAAAATCCAAGGGTGAAGGACAAGCCTAAATCTAAATAAAACAAAAAAGTGCGTACATCCACCATGGGTGTACGCACTTTTTTTATTCGGGAGGCGTAACGTTTAATCGGGAACCTGCGTGGAATAGACAATTAGAGGATCATGGTAAATTCCATTTAAGGAGTGTTGATATGAAAGCCGCAGAATTACTGATCAAGTGTTTGGAACGTGAAGGTGTAGAATACATTTTCGGAGTTCCTGGAGAAGAAAATCTAGATATTATGGATGCGCTTCTTGATTCCAGTATTGAGTTCATCGTGACGAGGCATGAAACCAATGCCGCTTTCATGGCGGGGACATATGGAAGACTTACCGGTAAACCGGGAGTCTGCCTCGCGACGCTTGGACCAGGAGCAACGAACCTTTTGACAGGGGTGGCAAATTCAAATATGGACCACAGTCCGATTGTTGCCATTACTGGCCAAGCAGGTTTGGACCGACAGCACAAAATATCACATCAATATTATGATTTGGTCTCAATCTATGAACCTGTGACGAAATGGAATACACAGGTGAAAAAAGCAGAAATCATTCCAGAGGTGGTCAGAAAGGCATTTGATGTTGCTACAGGTGAAAAGCCTGGTGCCACACATATTGACCTGCCTGAGGATATTGCCGCGATGGATGTGGAGGGCAGTCCTCTTCAGATCATGGAACCGACAATAATGGAAGCGGGGGAACGGGTCATTAAGGACGCAGCACGGCTTATCGAACAGGCTAAGCACCCTTTGATCCTGGCAGGAATGGGAGTGGAAAGAGGACAGGCTGAGGATAGTCTCAGACGTCTAGCGGAAAAAGCAAATCTTCCCGTTGTTCATACGTTTATGGGTAAAGGAGCAATTTCCTGGAAAAACGACTTAAGCCTTTTGACAGCAGGTATCAGCGGCAAGGACTATATTACCTGTGGTTTTGAACAATCCGATTTAATCATTGCCGTTGGCTTTGACATGGCAGAATATCCGCCGAAAAACTGGAATCCAGATGGAGAAAGCCCTATTTTACACATCGACACAACTGAAGCTGAAACAGACGCGAATTATCCAGTGAAACACAGTGTCATAGGGGATATTAACGAAAACCTTAAACAATTGGAGAAAGTCACCACAGCCGGGGACAGAGAAAACAAATGGGTATCCCGTGTAAGGGAAAAAACATTGAATGAATTCCAATCCTACTCAGATGATTCAAGCTTCCCGGTAAAACCGCAAAAAATCATCAGTGACTTGAGATCAGTTATGAACGAAAAGGACATCGTCATCTCGGACGTTGGGGCACACAAAATGTGGATGGCGAGAATGTATCATACCTTTGAACCGAATACATGCCTGATTTCCAATGGCCTTGCTTCGATGGGAATTGCTGTTCCAGCTGCCATATCGGCCAAAATGGTGCACACAGAAAGGAATGTTGTTGCTGTGGTCGGTGACGGTGCCTTCCAAATGTCGAGTGCTGAGCTTGAAACAGCTGTCCGTCTAAATTTGCCGATCATTATTTTGTTATGGCGAGATGGCGGATACGGGCTCATTGAATGGAAACAAATGAAAGAGTTTAACAGATCCTCCAACATTAAGTTTGGTAATCCCGATTTTATTCAGCTTGCAAAATCGTATGGTTTTGAAGCGATTGGAATCGAAGAAGGCGGACAATTAAAGGATGCCATCAAGAAAGCAGTCGAAATGAATAAGCCGGTCTTGATCGATTGTCCAGTGGATTACAGTGAAAATATGAAGCTAACAGAGAAACTAGGTGAAATCTTATGCTAGGAAAAGGCGGTGATGTCATGAAAATTACTTCTATTATTAATGGAGTAGAACAGACAGAAAGCAACGGAGAGACGATGGCGGTTAGAAACCCCTTCACTGGTGAACTTGTAGCAGAAATGCAATTGGCAGATGAGGCACAAATGGAGGAAGCGATCGAAAACAGTGTCAAGGCTTTTAACAACACGATGAAAATGATGCCTGCCCATGAGAGGGCAGATATCCTGCTTAGGGCTGCACAGCTATTGGAGGATAAAAAGGAAGACTTTGCCCGGGTCGTTGCAATAGAAGCAGGAAAGCCGATAAAGCATAGCAGAGCCGAAATTCAGCGATCCATTCAGGTAATCCGGTTTTCAAGTGAACTTTCAAAGCATATGACAGGAGAAGTGCTGCCAATGGATGCTGCACTTCGCGGCGACCAGCGTATGGGAATGGTGAAGCGGGTGCCGATGGGGGTAATTGGTGCAATTACCCCTTTCAATTTCCCGTTGAATTTATCGCTGCATAAAATTGCTCCGGCAATTGCAGCCGGGAATACGGTGATTTTTAAACCGGCAGAAAAAACCCCAGTTTCAGCATATATGCTGACGAAGCTCTTCCATGAAGCGGGGTTGCCGGATGGAGTACTGAACCTGGTGCTCAGTACTGGAAAAGTGGCAGGTTCAACCCTTGTCCCTCATAAAAAGGTCCCGAAAATCACTTTTACCGGAAGTCTGACGGTCGGAAAAATTATCCGAGATACGGCTGGTTTCAAGAAGGTCACAATGGAGCTTGGTTCGAATTCGCCGAATATTGTTTTTGAGGACGCGGAAATTGATGATGCCGTTGAAAGATTGGTGAATGCTGCATTTGGCTACTCAGGGCAAGTTTGTGTTTCAGCACAGAGGATTTATGTACAGGAAGAAGTTTATGATGAGTTCCTTATGAAGTATAAAGAGGCAACGGAACAGCTGAAGATTGGTGATCCGCTGGATGAGGAAACGGACTTCGGCCCAATGATTGACGAGGATGCTGCTGAGAGAATCCAAGAATGGGTAGAAGAAGCAAGAGAACAGGGAGCAACAATTGAAACTGGAGGTGAGCGAAAAGGAACAATCGTGTACCCAACGATTATCACGAATGTCAAAAAGGAGATGAAGGTCGTAACAGAAGAAGCGTTCGCTCCGATTGTCACCGTAATGCCGTTTAGGACCGAGGATGAAGCGATTGAAAATACAAATGACTCCATTTACGGTCTGCAGGCCGGGGTTTTCACAAAGGACATAAGCCGTGCTTACCGGGTAGCTGATAAACTGGAAATGGGCGGTGTCTGGATCAATGAAGCCTCCGTCTATCGTCAGGACAATTATCCATATGGCGGTGTAAAACTCAGCGGGCTCGGCAGGGAAGGCGTAAAATATGCAATCGAGGAAATGACTGAACTGAAATTCATAGGAGTCAGGCTTTAAGGTGAAGGACCACTCTCCAACGATGGAGAGTGGTCGTTTTTTTAGGTGCATAGATGTGGGGCGGGGACCACTGGAGCCTGCTGGCAAGCAATTTGAAGCCAGCAGGATCAATGGTCAACACACCACCATTAGCTTCCACAGCGGGTAGATTTTATCAGGATTGCCGACTTCATTAAGAATCCAGTCAGATTCTTTTTTCAATAGGTCACGGAGAAGTACACATGCAATCTGATGTTTTTGCGGAGTGAGGTTTTCCTGTATTTGACGGACGTTCTCAATAATGGCATCTGGGAGTGAGGACTCTAAAGCCTTCAGACCCAACTGTGCTCGTTCCGGTCGATACCTGTGAAGCAGCACTTTCGCAAGGTGAGTCATCACATGATTGAGCATATTCACCGACCATAAATCATTGCCGCGGACAGATGACTTTTTGTACTGAAATAGAAACCAGGCTATATCATCGACCGCGACCTGAAATTCTTCTGGAGATAAACGAAGAGTTTGGGAAGCTTTAAATCTTTCCAGCCGATTATACGGGTCATAGATTACTTTGAAATAGTCCTTTTCAACAAAAATCTCCTCGGTAACCGTAAATAAATCAACGTGCAGCATATTTTCATACACTGCTATAATCTGCGGGGCGATGATATAAATATCATCATAAAAAAGCAACTTTCCGTAGGTTTCTAGATGATCGATTCGGCTCAAAAGGAAATCTGAGAGGTCATCTTGGTCAACAAGGCAGTATAGATCAAGATCAGAATGTTCATCCTGCTCTCCTCGTCCTACAGAACCCTTCACAAAGATGGCTTGAATTCTTTTATCCTTAACAAGGCTGTTTGTCAAAATTTCCAGAGCTTCAGTAACCTTCATCGAATCACGCACCTAACCAGTCATTTACCTGGGCGAATTTTTCCTTCGCGTCTTCATAGCCCACTTCATACAACTGTGTCAGTTTATCTGGATTTCGTTCTACACGGCCAACCTTGAGATTCATTGATGGCCTGATGACGATCACTTCATTTTTCGCTTCAAGAGCTTCGATGTAATCGAGCGTTTCATTGTACATTTTATAGCGTGTTTCAAGCGCTTGGTGCAGGCCTTTGAAGTCTTTATACACATAACGCGGCAGCCAAGAAAAGGAGGACTTTTTCTTCCGGTATCCTTTTGGCTTCGTCAGTACGATCACGCTTTTTTGGACTCCATCTGTCATTGCTTTCCTGATAGGAATCGGATCGGATATTCCGCCATCCATAAGGGTTTTTCCCCTAAACTCAATCGCAGGTGCCATGAATGGAAGCGTGCTGGAAGCTCTGATGATTTTAAGAATATCCTCTGGCACATCATTTTTATTAAAATAAACAGGTTCGCCAGTGAAGCAATCTGTCGTACCAATCAGAAAGGTTTCCGCGGCAGTGTTGAATGTCTCGAAATCAAAGGGTACCAGCTCGTTTGGAAGCTTATCAAATATAAAATCCATCCCAAACAGTTCTTTTTTTAACAACAAATTTCTATAAGAAATATAATCTTGATGTGTCACATAATCAATCGTCACTTGCTTATTTCTCCCTGGCTGTCTGGCAATATATGAAGAGCCCTGGCACGCACCGGCAGAAACGCCGATGATATATGGGAAAAATAAATCATTTTCTAAAAAATATTCAAGTACCCCAGCCGTGTAGACACCTCTCATGCCTCCACCTTCAAGGATCAAACCACTGCTATACACTCCAATTCCCCCCTGGAATTTTATTTCTTTTTTACATTTTAACACAGGCTATTCAGGATTAATTCCAGGATGATTACTCACTCAGAAGGTGATGGATCATCCTTGATTTGTCTTCGAAAAATTGCTTCATGATCCGGTAATGATTCGTCTCTTCCAAATCTCTTTTAAAAATACCTTCATCACTGAATTCATATATCGTGGCATCAGGATAAGCCATGATTATCGGGGAGTGAGTAGCAATAATCAACTGGGAGTTTTCCTTAACAAGATCATGTATTCGGGTCAGCATCGACATTTGCCTTAACGGGGAAAGAGCCGCTTCTGGCTCGTCCAATATGTATAGACCATTTCCGCGAAAGCGGTGAAGGAAGGTTGAGAAAAAAGCCTCACCATGTGACTGCTCGTGGAGAGACTGCCCGCCAAACGAATGAATGACCTTTGGACCTCCCATAACTTCACGATCCATTTCTTCAATATTAGAAGCAACATTATAAAAACTCTCCGCACGGAGGAAAAATCCATCCTGTGGCCGTTCCACTCCTTTTACGATCCGCAGGTAATTCCCCAGCTCTGAGTGGGAGTCATAGGTGGAAAAATTGAAATTATACGAACCACCCTCAGCATTAAAGCCAAGACCCACTGCAATCGCTTCAAGCAAAGTCGATTTACCCATCCCATTTTCACCAATCAAAAATGTCACCTTTGGATGTAAATCTATCTCATCCAAATTTTTAAAGCTGGGGAGATTAAATGGGTATGAATGAAATGAAGGTACTTCATCCACTTTCAAACTGACACTTCGAACATACTGCCAATTCAGCATAAGTACCCCGCCTTAACAGTTTTCCTTATTTTATCATGAATAGAATTGAAACTGGAAAAAACGCATGAAATTTCCAATTTGCTATAAAAATGAAAAAGTTGCTATAAAAAGCCTAAACTCGCTATAAAAATGAAAAAGTCGCTATAAAAAAGAAAAACTCGCTATAAAAAAGAAAAACTCGCTATATAATCAATTTTTCCGCTATATAACATTATGCAGCGATGTCGTCGAAGCATATTTTTTAGTTATAATACAGTTACAAACACAATTAGGAAGTGATAATCATCTTTAGTGCCATTATATTGTTCATTTTAGCGGGAATTGCTGAGATTGGCGGCGGATATTTGATCTGGCTGTGGCTGAGGGAAGGAAAACCACTTTATTGGGGAATCGGTGGCGGATTCGCGCTCGCTATATATGGAGTCATCGCCACATTCCAGGCCTTCCCGTCGTTCGGAAGAGTATACGCTGCATACGGAGGGGTATTCATTATTCTGTCCGTATTATGGGGATGGGGAATCGATAAGAAAACTCCAGATTTATACGATTGGATTGGCGCGGCAATTTGCCTGGTAGGAGTATCTGTGATGCTGATGGCACCAAGACAATAACCATTCGATGCTTATACATAAGTAGTTTTTAAACTGGTAACATGCCAGCATAAACATAGCAATCAAGTCATTCTCATTATTTTGATGGATGGAAGATGAAAAAGAAACTCACGATATTGGATAAGCTGCAAATCGTATTGGGAATTAGTGCTGCGGTGGTAATGATCCAGCATTGATAAACGAATCTTATCCCTGGCATTTTAAGATCAGGCCTATCTGATGGCTCTTAATATAATACAATTAGGGATGCAGGGGAAAATCAGGTTTTTCTCACAATATTATTGTTTTTGCCTCGCTCATCATCGTTCTTGCCGTGATGTAAACGATACCTCCCATCCTGTTTTTTTTCGTGGAAATAGGGAAAAACAATGGTATCCCGGTGCATCTTTTTTGCAAAAATTTAGCATAACTGGGATAATACATTATAGGGTATAACAAACTTTAAGGAGGCATTTAAAATGAATGATATTACAGTTTACACAACAAACACTTGACCTTACTGCACAATGATGAAACAATTCCTTGAGGGTCAAGGATTAAACTACAAAGAAGTTAATGTACAATACGATCAACAAGCTGCACAGAAGCTGGTTGAAGAAACTGGGCAGATGGGTGTGCCGCAAACGAAAGTGAATGGCAACTGGGTTCTTGGTTTTGACCCGGATACGCTCATGCAGTATGTGAATAAATAAGTTTTAAACAACAAAAAGGGGCTTCGGCCTCTTTTTTTTGTAAAAATTGATATAATGGAAAGAAGGAATTCCATGCTAGTATGTGGAAGCTCTTAAAGATTAAAATTTAGAGAGGATGCAGTTCTATGGTAAAACAGCGAAATGAACTTTGGGAATGGATAAAGGCTTTCCTGATTGCAATATTATTGGCATTTGTTATACGTGCCTTTCTCTTTACTCCAATTGAAGTAAAAGGTGCTTCCATGGAACCAACTCTGCATAACGAAGAGAGGATGTTCGTCACAAAGGTCGGTGAACCTAAACGGTTTGATATTGTCGTTTTCCATGCAACCGAGGAGAAGGATTACATTAAAAGGGTGATCGGGTTGCCAGGTGACCGTGTAGAATATAAAAACGACGTCCTTTATATAAATGGAAAGCCATATGATGAGCCGTATTTGGATGACATCAAAAAGCAATTGATTGATGGGCCGCTGACAGGATCGTTTACCTTGGAAGAGACCGCTGTTGGAGCTGAAGTTGTACCTGAAGGCCATGTTTTTGTAATGGGCGACAACAGAAGGAACAGTAAAGACAGCCGCCACATCGGAGCCGTCCCAATTGAAAATATCGTAGGAACAACAAAGGTCGTTTTTTACCCGTTTAAAGAAATGAAGATTATTGGTGATTAATATATTTTAAAGCCCAGCGCATTGATCAATGGATCGATGCGTTTTTTCTTGGTTTAGGGTGTTGCTCAAAGGTCATTGGACGAGTGGTGATTTAACTAGAAGGTCTCGTGGTATAGAGTGGTTGGAAAGAGAAAAACATCCCCCTTGGTACATACTGATAAATGTTTTTCATAGTAACCGAAATGGGTTATTATTGACGGCTTTCTTACACTGCATAAATTTTCCCAAACTGCATGTAGTAAAAAGATTCAGGATGCCATGATCGAGCACTTCACTCAAGCTGATGAAGATTACGGCCGCCGTGTAAAAGAGGGGATTGAAAAAAGAACGAAAGAAGTGGAAGCTATGTCGAATGAAGATAATGTGCCTGGCCGTGAATCAGGCAAATCAAAATATGGCCATGGATCACTGTCAGCCAATGAAGCAGCAAAAGAAGCTGTTCAGAAAAGCCACGAATCTGATCCATATTAATAGTTGAAGGCTGCATAGGGGAATCCTGTGCAGCCTTTTTATCTTATTGAAAAAAGAGTTGTTGAGACCACTGACCCTTTTGTTCAAAAAAAAATTTGAGTATATTTGATTACAGAAAAAATTACAAATTTGCAGGAAATTAGGATGTTTAAGCCGAAATATAATTGATAATAAATCTCAATGTACATTTTACATAATCTATGACTAGTGAGGGATTTAAATGGAGATGCAAAAGGATCTTATTGTCGGCGGCGTAGAACTTAAATGGGACTTAAACTCAGGTCAAGTATTGTTCGAGGGTGGGGACGTTGTTTTTTTCTGGGTGTCTGCAATGAAAACGTTCTTTGACACAATCAATGAAATTACAGGTGAAGAAGCAACAAACCTTGTACTAGAGGCCACTGGTTTCCGACAGGGCATCATCGTTGGTGAAGGATTCAAGGAAATGAAGGAAATCAATACATCCAATGTTGTGGAATGGCTGTCAAATACATATGTACCAGCAGGATGGGGATACGTAAGTGTTGAGGAAATGAATGTAAATACAAAAAACTTCACCTTATATATTCAAGATGACTGGGAATACAAAATGAACAAATTGGGTTCCGAGGAAAAGCAGGGTATTTTCGTTCCTGCGCATTATGCTGGGGTTTTTACAGGATTATTCGGAAGTAACTTCTGGTATAAGATCATTAAATACCAAAATGAATCCAATCCATATACAGTTGTGGAATACTTCCCATCTGTCATGAGTATTCAACAAAACATACGTAGGTTGGCAAGTAGACAAGAAGATAAACATATCCAGGAATTAGAGAGCCTGGTAGCCGAAAAAACGAATATGCTCCAGGATCTGGTAAAGGAGTTATCCTCTCCGATGATTCCAGTGCTTGAGGGTATAGTCGTCGTTCCATTGATTGGCAGATATGATGAGAACCGTGCAGAGGATTTGATTAACAACACATTGAATAATCTGCCAAAGTATCATACAAGATACGTTTTACTTGATCTCACAGGTTTGAACAAGGACATATCCCCATACACTGCAGAGTTGATAGATAAGCTTGGTTCAGCTGCCAGATTGTTAGGTGTGGAAGTCATTCTTGTAGGGATTTCCGCCGAACTGGCAATGGTGATCACCGAAACAATGACCAGACTGAAAAAATATGAATGCCTCCAGACCCTTCAGCACGGAATCTATTACGCTCTAGGTAAAAGCGGTAAAAGCATTGTATAGAGGCGAAGCACTTGAGTAATCAAGTGCTTTTTTAAAATGGGGGGATTTATCCTCCTATTGTTCCATCGTTTAGGAAGGGAGCCGGTGAAGAGAAGAGGCTATCGGACAAACAAAAGGGAAAAGCGAGAGAAAGCGTCCGATAGAAGATCTTCGTTATATTGGACACTAAATGGGATAGATTTGTTAGGTCACGTGCTTGATACGAATACAGCAACACCTTTAATGTTTATAATAATTACTCAAAAACGCTTACTGAATAGCATCGTCTATAACTTTAAGAGGGAATAATGGAAGGTGCTATATGAAAAGAATAAGCTCAGGGACAAAAATCTCTGAGCTTTTTACCATTCTATCGTATCATAATTTGAGCATCAGTTGCTTGTCTGATAGCTGGTTTTTCAAGGTTAATAGATTTGGGAATGGGTCTTCCTCGGAAACCCCAAGTTCGAATATAGAATCAGTGATTTCAGTTAGAAGAGAAGTGTCATTCACACCTTCCAGGAAAAGCTTGAACTCCTGGTAGATTGACTGTTTTTGAGGTTCTAAGAGGTTCGAATTAAAATAAAGCTCGTCCAGTTCCAGGTAAATAAAAGATCTTTGTGATTCAGCGATTTTACTCATTTATTACCACCCCTGATCTTTTGATTATAGTGAATCTATTACTATTGTATGGAACAGTTGTTCTGTTTGTAAACTGATAATTTAAATTATTCTAAATCTATTTTAATGAATAATCTATTAGAATGTGGTTTCGGACAAAACCCATGCTCGCCAACAGGGATTTTGTCCGAACTATAAAAACTTTCCGTGCTTTATTAATCAATCGCCATCCAGCATACGGAAGACTCCGCCGAGTACACTGCCTTCACCTTTGTTTTGCCCTCCGCCTTGAGGTGCTGCGGCAAAGACTCTGCTTGCAAGTCGGCTGAAGGGAAGGGATTGGATCCATACAGTGCCTGGTCCTCTCAGTGTAGCGAAGAATAACCCTTCTCCGCCAAATAGGGCCGTTTTGACTCCTTTTACCATTTCGATGTTATAATCCACATTACTTGTCATCGCTACCAGACAGCCGGTGTCGACGCGGATGACATCTCCTGCCTGGAGTTCTTTCTTATGTATTGTTCCGCCAGCATGGACAAATGCCATTCCGTCTCCTTCAAGCTTTTGCATGATGAAACCTTCCCCGCCGAAGAAACCGGCTCCAAGCTTCCTCTGGAACTCAACTCCGACAGATACTCCTTTTGCAGCAGCCAGGAAAGCGTCTTTTTGGCAAATGATTTTTCCGCCTAGCTCGCTCAAATCCATCGGAATGATTTTTCCTGGGTAAGGAGAAGCAAAGGAAACATGCTTTTTGTCGTGTCCAGTATTGGTGAAGGTTGTCATAAAAAGGCTCTCGCCAGTCAGCAGGCGTTTACCGGCGCCGAACAGCTTGCCAACTAGACCGCCGCCATTTCCGGAGCCATCCCCAAAAATCGTTTCCATTTCAATTTGCTGATCCATCATCATCAGACTTCCAGCTTCGGCGACAACCGTTTCACTCGGATCTAGCTCAACCTCAACAAACTGCATGTCGTCCCCGTAAATTTTGTAATCAATTTCATGATCCCTCATTTGTTTACCTCCAAAATGAATAAATTTTATAGCTCTATTGTACATCTTTGCTACGTCGTTTGCAGAATATTTTGTAGTGAAAAACTCAACTACTACAGGTGTTTGCTTTGGTTTTGCGTACCTAACTTATTGCCCACAACTTCCTCTTTTTCCCTTCACCACACAAAATAGGCTTTTGTATATGTGACAAAGGCCCTTTTGTCTACATAAATTGTTGAAGAGTATTAATTATTGTTTGCATCTTATCTACAGGAATATTTCTTGTTATGCTTTTTGTTTTTTGTTGTGTAGAACGGCCCTTTATTATTTCGAGGAGGTAAAGAAAAATGATGAATGATTTTCATAATGAGCTGCAAATGTTGAATGTTGGTGATTTCCAGGCAACTCAACCTGTCAGCTGGGATCAGAACATGTATCATGCAGGGGATGAGCGTTTTCTAGGTTTGGGCTTAGGCGGCTTTGGCGGATGTTTCGGTTTCTCTTGCTTCTTCAGCTGCTTTGGCTGCGGAGGTTTCCGTTGTGGCGGCTGTTTCCGCTGTGGCGGATGTGGCGGTTGCTTCCGTTGCGGAGGCTGCGGTCGATGCGGCGGTTGTGGCCGGTGCCATCGGGGTTAAAATAATATAGCTGGTAAAAAAAGCTCCTGCAAAATGAATTGCAGGAGCTTTTGTTATTCCCAGATGAGACATAAGGGACAAATTGAGATACATACGATGATAATGCGAGGTAATTAGGCAGAGCGGGGGCTGGAAAAGCCTAAGGAGGAGTGAAATGGAAAAATTGGATCCTTGCATGCGTTTGAAGGTGAAGAGGGATACGTTTTATCTCTCTGAACCTAACAGGGGAGTGTATTTACGTAATAACTCTTGTTCCTTCCGTCTTGAGGGAATCGGGATTGAACAGTGGGTTGAGAAGCTTTTGCCGATGTTTAATGGGAAGTATTCACTTGAAAAATTGACTGACGGGCTGCCCGGGCCTTATAGGGAGCGTGTCTTTCAAATTGCGGAGGTTCTTTTAGAGAATGGCTTTGTACGGGATGCTGCAAAGGATGATTCCCATACGCTATCTGAGGAAGTTATCAAAAAATTCGCCTCGCAAATCGAGTTTGTTGACAATTTGGCCGGCTCCGGGGCTGCAAGGTTCCAGAAATTCCGCGATTCAAATGTCCTTGCGGTTGGCTCAGGGCCGATGTTAAATTCGCTGGTATCTTCTTTACTGGAATCTGGCCTGAAAGAACTGAATGTCATGATTACAAGTGAAGTTCATACAAACAGAAAAAGACTTGCGGAGCTGGTGGCACATGCCCATAAAACAGATTCCGAGGTGGCGTACCAGGAACTGCAGGTAAAAGAAGAGAACTGGCGTGAGCTGCGGAGTTCGTTTGACCATATCCTTTATGTATCACAAGGAGGCAATCAGGAAGAATTAAAGATGTGGCAAAACATTTGCAGGGATGAGAAAAAAACATTCCTTCCAGCTATAATTCTTAAAAATAAAGGCTTGGCTGGCCCAATATTTAATCCAGGTTCAGAGGTATGCTGGGAGTCAGCCTGGAGACGGTTACATTCCGCTGTTTTTGAACAAGAACAGGGAGTCCCTTCAGCTTCATTGACAACAGGAGCATTGCTGGCGAACGTGGTCACTTTTGAATTATTTAAAGATCTTGCTGGCGTCACAAAGGCTGAACAAAAAAACCGGATTTTTCTGCTGGATTTAGAGACACTTGAAGGAAGCTGGCATTCATTTTTTCCTCATCCATTGGAAACGAGAGTCTCCACCCTGGAAAAGATAGAAACCCTGGAGTTCCGGCTAGGAGAGAACCAAAGTACTGCAGAAACGGAAAGGCTTTTCCAATACTTTAGCTTATTGACTTCCAAGGGGACCGGGATCTTGCATGTCTGGGAGGAAGCGGACCTGAAGCAACTTCCACTGGCACAATGTCGTGTTCAAGCAGCCAATCCGCTGTCTGAAGGTCCGGCCGAATTGTTGGAATCGCGAGTATGCAGTGGTTTTACCCATGAAGAGGCACGAATAGAAGCGGCTTTATCGGGAATTGAAGATTATGCAGCAAGAATGGCGGGTTTGCTTCATAATGAGGAGTTTATGGGTGTCGGCGCAGGAGAAACCTTTGCGGAAGCAGTTGGCCGCGGTTTGCAAAAATGTCTGTCCGAGAAGTTGAATAATCGAAGAGATGGCCAAAAAGAATTGATAAGTCTTGTGGACGTTGAGCAACTTGAAGATAATCGTTGTCGTTTCTATATTACTGCTCTTTCGACAATGCAGGGTGCACCGAGAGTAGGAATAGGAAAGGACATTAACGGTTTTCCTGTTTTCTGGGTTGGAACGAGCAAAGGCTGGTATGGCAATATTGATTTGAATGGAACAATGGCATTTAGAAACGCTTTGCAGAATGCATTATACGATTTTCAAAACGATGTTAACGGTGATTGCCTTCAAGATTCTGAAGTGCAGCTTGAAGAGTGGCAAAAACAAACCATCACGATTCATGATTGTCCAGAAAGAATCCAGACGGAGACCATGTATGCAGCTTTGGATGTCCTGAAAGAGAACGGAACGGGGCTGTCAGTCTTTGACTTGCGGATTGACCCGATATTTAATCAGCAACTCAATGGGCTGGTTGGTGTATTGCTGCGAGAGGAGGGAGTGAATTGAGTTCCTTCGTAGTAATAATTGGAGAAGGCAGGCTTGCTGAACGTGTGGGGGAAGAATTATCAACCCGTTACCAGGTATTTAGACGGACTGATTTTGAAAATAGCCTTCCCGCAAATTCGGAGTTGATCCTTGTATTGCACGATGCATGGAATCCCACTGCCCATCAAGAGGCTGAAGAAACAATGAAAATGACAGGGAGCGCATGGCTCCGGGGTTTTGTTTCATTTGGAGAAGGAATTGCAGGCCCTCTCGTTCGCCCAGATACTCCAGGATGTTCACAATGTGCCGATCTGAGAAGGCTGCTTGGGGGCCAGGAACGAAGTGAAATGCAGGCAGTGAAGGAAAAGCTGGCTGCTGAAGAAGGGATGACAAGGGATCCATGGGCCTCACAAAACGGAGTCTTACAGCTCGCGCATGTAATCGTGCAGGAGACAGATAAGATCCTTGCAGGGAAAAAGTCTAAGCTCGAGGGAAGGATGTATTTTACCGACCTAAAGACATTAAATGGATCGTGGCATTCTTTCCTTGCTGATTCTCTGTGCCCGGTATGCAGCCCAATTCCTGAGGATTCGGCTGAACTCGCAAAAATTTCGTTAAAAGCAAGTCCAAAAATCAGCCCCGGCAGCTACCGCACTACTCCGCTGGATGAATTAAAGGAAGTTCTCTATGCGGACTACTTTGACAACCGGACAGGACTGTTAAACAGCAAAATGTACGATCTTGTTACTCCATTCGCTGATTCGAGTGTCAATCTGCCGATGATCTCAGGGGGCAACGAAGGCACAGCTGGAAGGACACAATGCTATGCAGATAGTGAACTGACTGCGATATTGGAGGGCCTTGAACGCCATTGCGGACTTGAACCTCGTGGGAAACGCCCAGTTATTCATGACAGTTACCGAAACTTAGAGGCACAGGCATTGAACCCTTTAGAAGTTGGCGTCCACGCGGATGAGCAATATGAAAAGCCCGGGTTTCCATTTCAGAAGTTTGATCCTGATCGGCCGATGGATTGGGTTTGGGGTTATTCTTTGACAGAAGAGCGGCCAATCCTTGTGCCTGAACTGCTCTCCTATTATAGCCTGGGATGCGGGTCAGCGGGATTTGTCTATGAAACTTCCAATGGCTGTGCCCTTGGAGGGAGCATGGAAGAGGCAATTTTTTTTGGCATCATGGAGGTTGTTGAGCGAGATTCCTTCCTTCTATCCTGGTATGCAAAGCTGAACTTGTCCCGCCTTGATCCTTTTTCAGCAGAAGACGAAGAATTGCAATTAATGGCAGAGCGAATGCGTGCGGTAGCTGGTTATGATTTGCTTTTGTATAACGCTACGATGGAGCATGGCATACCAAGCGTCTGGGCAATGGCGAAGAACCTGAAGGGGAAGGGATTGAACATCATCTGTGCTGCAGGGGCCCATCTTGATCCAGTGAAGGCTGCCAAAAGTGCGATCCAGGAGCTTGCGGGGATGATGCTCAATCTTGATGGGAAACTCGAAGAGAACAAGGAAAAGTATTTACAAATGCTTGAGGATGATTATCTTGTGCGGCAAATGGATGACCATGGAATGCTATACGGACTGCCACAGTCCGAAGAGCGTTTGGCCTTCCTGCTTGATGACAACTATTCGATGGAAAGTTTTCGTGATGCATTTACCTGGGAATCCCGTTCAGATGACCTGACCGAAGATTTAAAGGATGTTCTCGGGAAATTTCGTCAAATAGGACTCAAAGTCATCGTTGTCGACCAGACTCCGCCAGAACTTAGGAAAAATGGGCTTTATTGTGTGAAAGTGATGATACCTGGAATGTTGCCAATGACTTTCGGGCACCATCTGACCCGACTCAAAGGGCTTGATCGGGTGCTCTATGTCCCTATGCAGCTTGGTTTTAAGAAAGAACCATTGACATATGAAGAACTAAACCACTTGCCGCATCCGTTCCCATAGGAGGTGCGAAAATGACAATTGATGAATTTCTGAAGGATTTACAATTTAATATCGATCGTGCCAACCAGGATAACTGGGAACCCAATTGGGAGGATTCGCCTTTAGCCTATAAGCTGTACAAAGGGCTCCCGGTGGTGCCTCTTTCTGCGGAGGTTCCGTTGTCACTCACGGAATACAGAATGCCAGCCAGTCCAGATATAGAAGGAATCGGCCATTTTCTCTGGTATGCTTATGGAATCTCTCAAGTGAGCGAGTCCGTTTTTCCTGAGGAAGCAAACCCGATCCATTCCTATAGAAGGTTTGCTCCCTCTGGCGGAGCGCTCTATCCAAATGAACTGTATATATATTTGAAGATAAAAGGGCTTCCTGATGGAGTCTACCATTATGACCCGTCGCACCACCGACTTGTCCTGTTGCGGGCTGGAAATTTTGATTCCTACATTTCCGCTGCCTTAGGAGAACGTTGTGAGCTTTCGTCCTGCTTCGGCACAGTATTCGTCTCCACTATGTTCTGGAAAAACTTCTTTAAGTACAATAATTTCTCCTATCGGCTGCAAGGCCTGGATGCCGGCGTGCTGATGGGGCAGCTGTTGGAGAGTGCAAAACGTTTTGGTTTTGCTGCCGGGGTTTACTATCAATATCTGGATTCAGCAATCAATCACTTTCTTGGTTTATCAGAAAACGAGGAGAGCATCTATTCGGTGATCCCGCTGTCGGTGGAACCGACAAACTGGACTGGTAACGGCAACGGAACGTTTAATTTTCAAACAGCGGATAGGTTAAAAAGAGAATTAAGGCCAATTGTTTTTGAGCGGGTAGAAAGGTCGAAAAACGTTCTCGAATTTCCTATATTAATAACCATGAATGAAGCCGCAAAATTCGAATCAACCGACTCATTCACGCGGCTTCAGAATCGCTCTTATGATGCTCGCAGTAACCAGGTGGTTAATCTTCCACAGACAGAATCACTAGCATATGATCTGGCAGAAGTAAGCAAAAAACGCTTTTCGCCTGAAATGGATTTTGTTTTAACGCGGATCAGTCACCAGCAGTTGGCGGTCCTGCTTAAGGAATCGGTGACTTCGTTCCGTTATCGCAATGATTTGGACGATATTTTTTCCGGACAGGAACCCAGGGTTTCGATCTATAGTTCTCTTTATAATGTTGAAGGTATTACGAATGGTGCCTATTATTATGACAGTATGGAACATAGATTACTTGAAATCCAACAAGGAGACCATCGTATGCTCTTGCAGTCAGGTTTGTCCTTTGATAACGTCAATCTGCAGCAGGTGCCTCTTTGTCTGCATGTTGCATGCAATAGGGATTTTTACCAGGAAGATCTAGGATACAGAGGCTACCGAATTTTACAAATGGAAGCAGGCATGCTCGTGCAAAGATTGCTTTTAACATCCTCCGCCCTTGGACTGGGAGGGCATCCACTGCTTGGTTTCAATGCAAGCATGGCGGATGAGCTTTACAAAATGAGTGAACAAACGAGCCTGATCCAGATTCCAATCGGTTCATATCGCCCGAAACCGTGGTTAAGAGGAAGTTTGCATAGTTAGGAGAAGCCCTTTTTTAAAAATAAATAATAATTATGGATTATTTTATGGTAAAATTTTCTGCAAAAAATGAAATGAGTGTACTGTTTATGATAGAAAGTTTTGAAGTTTCATTGTTTGGCAAGGAAAGAAGAATCCGGATATATGTCCCCTCTGGAGACGCGGGTAAACGGTATCCAGTGGTGTATATGCATGATGGCCAGAATGTATTTGGCAATGAAGAGTCAATTGGCGGTGTTGGTCTTGAGCTGGATAAGTTCCTGGAAAAGAATAAGATTGACCTGATGGTGGTGGCAATTGACCAGAATTCTGCAGATCGGGTCAATGAGTATTGTCCCTGGAAAAATGGTGAGTATACAACAAAGCTGCTTGGCAAACCGAGTACCCAAGGCGGGAAAGGGAAGGAGTATATGGAGTTTATTGTAAATGAATTAAAGCCTTTAATTGATTCTGAGTATCCTGCCAGCCCAAATCAAACCTATATGGCAGGCATTTCATTGGGGAGTTTGATTTCAGTCTACGCTGCATGCACATATCCTCATATTTTTAAGAGAGTTGCTGGACTTTCTTCCGGCTTTTATCGGAATCAGGAAGAAATCGAGCAGCTGCTTAAGGATACAGATTTAACTTCACTTGAAAAAATATATTTAGATTGCGGTACCAATGAAGGCGGCAAAAAACTCGCAGCACCGTTTCTTGATACAAACAAATCGGTTTTTTCAATAATTGAACAGAAAGAAGTACAGGCAGAATTGAAAGTGATTGAAGGGGCCGAGCATCATTACACAGCTTTTAAACAGCGAATTTCAGATGTCATTTCTTATCTGGTGTCATAATCCAATTTTCTCTATGATGTCTTAGGTTCAATCCTGACGAACATCCATACCCTTGTCTTCTCCAATGAATAACATGGTAACATGGAGGTGAGAAGATGAGGAGGAAAAATCATTTAGGGGATATTTCTGATTTGTTTTGTGATCGCAATGTGAGCAGGGTACCTTTTCCTAGATTAGAAATCATTCCAGTGAGAGAAGTACCTGACGATTGTGTTTTGGTATGTATGGGACCTATTTGTTATTTAGCCTGCTACGGAACAGGCGAAGATCCGTTTGAAGACTGCGAGATTGTTTGTACGGAGAGCGGGTATTGCTATATAGTCTGCCCAATCGTACCAGAAGACGAATAAGTGATTCAGCTAACCTTGTTCTTGGGGTGGGTCCTGAACCCTGAAATCAGTAAAATAACAGTTGAATATGCAAATACCAAAAGGGATGCAGAAATTATGCTTTCATTTGATAAGAAGGCTGTTAAGGAAGAGTGGGGAACTTTTTCTGCCTATCTTCTGACTGACAACTGATGTATAAAAATAATTAATCATTTAAACCCTTCGATTGTCGAAGGGTTTAAGGTGTTATTGTTAGAATATTATGACATAATATATGTATATTTTATCTGAGGGAGTGATGAGGTTGGCTGATAAGTTTCCGATTGAGCAGGTGAGGGAACGGTTTCCGTCTTTAAGCCGTAGAGATGATGGCCGGCAAGTCATTTATTTTGACGGGCCAGGCGGGACGCAGATGGTTGATTTTGCGCTCGAATCGATGTATCGGTACATAAGGAATGGGATGGCGAATCTCCACGGAACCTTCAATACCAGTGCCGACACAGATGCGATGCTGGAAAAAGGCAGGGAAGCAGTAGCGGATTTGCTTGGATGCAAGGCGAATGAAGTGGCATTTGGCGCAAACATGACCACTCATGCCTTTGCGATTGCACGTAGTCTGGCTGGTTTCATCAATGAAGGCGACGAAATAGTTGTCACTGAGCTAGACCATCGTGCAAATGTAGATCCATGGATCACCTTGGCAAGGGACCAAGGTGCAGAAATAAAGTTCCTGAAGCTTGACTCTGATAAGTACAGTCTTAAGCTTGATGAGTTAGACCAGATTGTTACGCCAAAAACAAAACTGGTCGCGGTTGGAATGTCATCGAATGTTACCGGGACCGTGACTAATCTGAATCCCGTAATAAAACGGGCGAAGGAGGTCGGGGCACTGACGGTTGTCGATGCAGTCCATGGTGTGCCACATTTACCGATCAATGTTCAGGAGTTGGACTGTGACATCCTTCTGTGCTCGGCGTACAAGTTTTTTGGTCCGCATGTTGGGATTGCTGTTGTCAGGGAGAGTCTTTTTGAAAAACTTCCGGTTTATAAGCTGAAGCCTGCTCCTGCAGAGATTCCTTATAAACTAGAGACAGGAACTCAAAATCATGAAGGCATTGCTGGGGTGATGGGTGCCATCCAATTCATTGAAGAACTGGGCTATGGCGAGACGAGAAGAGAAAGATTGCTGTCTGGTATGCATGCGATTGATGAATATGAGCAGGAGCTTGCTGCCGAAGTGGAGAACTTTCTGAGAACCCTGCCAGAAGTGACTCTGTATAGAGCAGCATCAGGCCGCAAAACGCCGACATTTGCTTTTACCATAGAAGGACATCATTCACGTGAAGTCACTGCATGGCTCGCCAAAAATTACAATATTTGTGTTGCAGATGGAGACTTCTATGCTTCCACAATGGCTGAGGTGTTGGATGTCTATCCATCAGGCGGTTGGGTTCGAATCGGGCTTGCTCCATATAATACAAAGGAAGAAATCCAGCAGTTCAAAACTGGCCTGAAAGCTTATATTGAACAGCATCAAAAAAATGCCGTCAGGTTTTAATGAATTAATCATTTCAAAGTGTTATTAATGACTGCCATACGAAGGCTGCAACCTAAAATAGAAGAGCCTGGACATTGTGCCAGGCTCTATTTATGCTAGAAAAAGGATGTGAAAGTTAAAAGGGAGGACATCAATGAGTAACGCTATGGAACAATTCAAAGTTCGGATGAAAAAAATCAAAGAAGACATCTTTGTTATTGCAGAAGCTTACAAACACCCGGATACACCATTTTATATTAAGCTGTTCGCATTGATTGTAGTTGCCTATGCTTTCAGCCCTATCGATTTAATTCCAGATTTTATACCGATCCTCGGTTACCTGGATGACCTCATCCTCGTACCGCTGGGAATTGCGCTTCTGTTAAAACTGCTACCTGATCATGTCATTCAGGAATCACGTGAGAAAGTGGCAGCAACCGGAAGGGTGAAAAAGAAGAATTGGCTGGCAGGAGCAATGATTTTATTGTTGTGGGCAGCCGTTATCTATTGGCTGATTGGTCTATTTGTTCAATCCCATTAGGTAATCTTGGTGACAAAATCCATAAAAAGAGGTGGTACTTTGCTTTTTCATTATCATTTTTGGACTCCAAATGTCGAAGAGACAGAAAAATTTTATGAAGATCACGGCTTCCGTATCGTTCAGCGAATCGGAAAATATCAGGGAGAATTTCAGAACTTTAATCCACCGCTAAAATGGGAAGATTTCCGTGAAAAAAAAGTGATGTTCCGGATTATAGAAGCCAGGAAGGGCAGCATCAATATCACTTTTGGGTATGGAAAAAAGCCCATGTTTGACCATATTGGCTTTCTCGTATCAGAAAAGGAACAAGAGGCTATTTGCAAAAATGCAGAAAAAATGAACTGGAAAGTGGATCATGGCGAACGAAGGACCTTTTTATCCACGCCATATGAGTTTCGGATAGAGCTGCAGACACACAATGATTTAATAGATTCAATGGAAGATAGAATTGAAGGCTTAACAGTGGAAACAAAAAAAGAAGGATTGGAAGACGATATTCTTAATTTGTTGGGAAACCCTGTAAAGGATATACATACGATAATCGGCAATACCGTAACCATCCGGGATGCTGTTATGGAGAATTTCCCGGTTAAACAGGCAGTGGATCCGAATGGAGTAAGAATCCTCAGCGGTGGTGCTCAATGAGAGAGTAACTCCTCGGTAAATTATTCTCTCCAATGAAAATAGGCAAAGAAGAGCCTTTGCCCAGAATTAGTAGCTCCTATATCTTATATACTCATAGTTTGATGTTGGGATTTGTTTTATGATGTTTCCAGCCTGGTCACGGTGAATTTCATATTCTCTGTAGGTCTCAACAATATATCCGTCTACTTCCTTGTCTAGCGCTTCTTCGTGCAGGTATTCAAACTCAGGTATGATGGTTTCTAGTATGTTATTACTCGTTTCCGGGTCTTCCTGGACAGTAGCGTTTGTCTCAACATCAGAATTTTTTTGTGCAATTTGCGGATATGCATAAACCAGAAAAATACAAAATAGCATGAGAGAGGATAACCCTAATATACGTATCAATTCAATAGCTCCTTTTGGTCAAAGTACAGTAATTAATATGCCTGTCCAGGAATGAATATAACCAGGAGATCTGGATTAGCAGCAGGGAAGAAAGGGGGGGGAATGGTGGAAAAAGAATTCAAGGTATTCAAAGTACCGGTGACGTTTTTCTTCCTGGGTGTTTTGTTTATAATCATCGGAGCAAACGGGCCCGATCTGGCAGGGACTTTTTCTCGTCCGCCTAATGCGTCATCGTGGTCAACCTCAGAAAGTTTAATCAATGCATTTACCTATGTTCCAATGATGATTGGAATCAACTTCTTACTTGTATTTGCTACGACGTTTTCAATTGCCTTTTATCTCTGGCAAAAAAATCGATAAAAAAATCTTGGAGCCACAACAGCCTCCAAGATTTTTTGTTATTTCTTGAACTTCTCAGGGAACTGTTTTACAACAGCTGATGAAATGGCATCTGCCATCATAACGATATGAGACATTCCATCATCAATCGAAACAATTCTAGCTCCCCAGTCTTTTTTCAAGCTTGCTGACAGGTCATCAGCCACCAACCCAAGATGCTTATAGAGCAATTCTTTTAACTGATCATTTTTTAAACTAGGATTGGCTTTGCTCAGGAACGCAGCGATATCGTCAGCATTCTTATACCATGCTTTATTCAATTGATCGAGCTTTACATTATTCCCGTCTTTTGCAGCTTGAACAATATCCCCGGCTATGACAATATGCTCCTTAAGCAGATCTGTAAGTTTATTTCCGGCTTCCTCTCCATATACAGGCTTAATCGCGTTTCCGATATCCTCCTGGTTTTTCAGGAGCCTCTCAAGCACCTCTTTTTGATCCTCGGCACCAGCAGTTGTGGCACTTGTTATGTAATTGCTTGTCCACAAAACATGGTCAACCCACAGTTTCCTGAATTGATTTTCAAACTTGACCTCTGACTGGCTGAGACATTCGTGCTGAGGCTTTGCGAATGCAGGAGATACTCCAACCGCCATTTCCAGTGACAAGAATAATGTTAAACCAATAACTAATAATTTTTTCATTGTCCATGCTCCTTTTAGAGTAGATAGTATCCTGCTTATTATTTATATTTGGTATTTTTTTATTCAATTTTGAATAATAGGCAAAAAAACCGCCATATGGCGGTTTTAAGGCATTTTCCTTAAGTCAAAATATTGAACGGTCTTGCCATCCCGGTCGAACTGGATGATCAGTTCATTTTTATTAAATTGGTAAATATATTGTCCGCAAGTGGCACTTTCGTAGCAAGAGGTTTTTTGTACTTTATTCGGATATCCATACTCATTGATAACTTGCTTTTTCTGAGTTGGAAGGGTTTTGAGCTCCAAATATTCTGGATAGGCTTGCAAGCCGAATACTGAACCATCTTTCATGTTGAAGTTCACTCTTACTCCTGCACCTTCACCACGGTAGTAAAGGGACCGGACATTCAACTGGTCCTCGGTTTTTATAGGCTTTCCAAATTGCAGGAGGACCTTGCTGTAAGTGGAGCCCAGATGGACTTCATTAATTTGGAGATTCTTGTACGCTGCAATGTAGGCATCTTTGAAGCCGTTTTTTTGCACCATCTTTTTTTGTTTTTCAGCATTTGCCTTTTTGGTAAAAACACCAGCCTGGATGCGGTAATAGGTTTTATCATTTATGACCTTCGTGGTGACTGTTGCATCGATTCCTTCTTTTTTCAGTCTATCGACTTGCTTTATTGCATTGTCTTTCTTGGTAAAAGAACCTCCAATCACCGAATACATTGGTTCTGGTTCGTTCAAAACAGGCAGCACCAATTTTTGACCAATATAAATGGTATTGTTCTTAAGTCCATTGAACTCCTTTAACTCCTTAACAGTCAGGTTGTATTTTTTTGAAATGCTGTACAAAGTATCTCCTTTTTTTACTGTGACAGAAGCATCGTCAGCATACCCTGACCCATTGGCAAAAAAGAGTAATGACCCCATCAATAAAATACTCAGCCCAAGCTGCATGAATCGCTTTATCTTCCTCATTTTCCTCACCTCATATAGTTTGACGTGAAGTTTCTGGCCGAGTTTCGAAGGGAAAAGCCCATTTTGAAATTTGGGTGGAGAAAATGGCATGTGAAATAGGTGTAGTGCCTTATAAAAATATTATGTCTACTTAAGTTTGTGGGTGAAATAGGTAAAAAAATATAAAACTAGTTGGAGGATGGCCATTCGGCATATTTCACTTCTTTCACTCGTTATTGTCCGAGATAAACCCGATGATGGACACTTTTGTCTTCTATCGCCTCATTTTTGTTCGTCATACCCCAAATGACGGACACTTTTGTCATCTTCGGCTTGTTATTGTCCGTCATAGTCATGATGATGGACACAGTAAGCTTTAATTTATTATGGTTTATGGATTCATATCCATACAGAATCCTCCTTCAATGAATATTTTGTTATGAAGGGGGTGAGATGAATATGTCGTTCGACAATAACGATCACAAGCAAAATGGGGATAATCCATTGTGCAATCCTGGTAATAGAAATTTCCCGCTATCAAAGCTGAAAATTATTCCGGTAAGCCAGATACCCGATGATTCCTTTTTAGTATGTATCGGGCGGATTTGTACACTGGTATCTTTAGGGGAAGAAGATCAACCATTCGCCGGCTGCTATATTGGTTGTGACGAGTTTGGAAACTGCTTTTTCACCTGTTCGACAGAATAAGTGCTAAACATCATGATTGTTAGGCCCTATTTGAAACAAGTAAAAATCTGCTAAGCTCTGGGGGAGTGATTACAGAGCTTGGTAGCAACCTTATTTTTAAAACGATTTACAAATGAAGTGACAAAACCTCTGCCTGTTTAAGATGATTTTTTTTACCAAGATAGTGTTGACTTTTTGAACTGTAAAGATTAATATTACAGTATATTAAATACCTTTAAATCAAAGTATTTTTTTGCTAAACTGTAATTTTTATTTTTACAGTAAAAAGAAGGAGTTGTCGTTCATGGTAACTTTATATATAACATCCAGCTGTGCTTCGTGCCGTAAAGCAAAAGCCTGGTTTCAGGAGCATCAAATCGATTTTATCGAAAGAAATATCGTTTCCCAACCGCTGACTGTGGATGAAATCAAATCGATTCTGCGATTGACGGAAGACGGAACGGAAGATATTCTTTCTAAGAACTCAAAAGCGTATCAAAAGCTGGACATGGATATTGATTCTCTTCCGCTGAATCAGCTATATGACCTGATCATTAAAAATCCCCAAATGCTGCGCCGGCCGATTATCCTGGACCACAAAAGATTGCAGGTTGGCTACAATGAAGAAGAAATCCGCAGCTTCTTGCCGCGAAAACTTCGCACATTTACCAGCTACGAAATGGAAAACATGGCTAATTAAAAGCTGATTAATTGTCATTTGGCTATTTTAACTGTAATATATAGTATTACAGATTGTTGATAGGAGGCAGGCTATGAACAGTGATTTTACCCTTGCCATTCACAGTTTAACATTGCTTGCACTGCAGCCTGACAGAATGTCGACGAGCGATGCAATCGCAGAAAGTGCCGGAGTACATCCGGTCCGAATTCGCAAAGTACTTGGTATGTTAAAAAAACATGGCTTTATCAAATCAAAAGAAGGTACCGGCGGCGGTTTTATTTTTGCCAATGATTTAAATGAAGTCAATCTCTGGGATATCTATAAACTTACATCAGAGGGCGCACTGCAGCCAAAATGCCCTGATTCCAATGAAAAATGTATGGTCGGTGCAAATATGCACAAGGTCCTTTTTGCCATTTTTCTGGGGGCTGAGGAACACTTGGGGGAATTCCTGAAGCATTATTCCATAAAAGAAGTGGTCGATCTGATCAGGCAAGAGAAAGAATGCTGTGAATAGGGAGGTTTGACTCCCATTCGTTTAAGGGAAATGTAATAAAAAATATTACAGAACAAATGAGGTGACATATATGAATAACTCATTCTTAAAAGTAGGGGATTGGATTAAAGGGAAATCCCGAGATGGAGAATTGATCATCGGATATGTAGAATCACTTGATGTTTTGGATGAAAAGATCAATGCGACAATCACTTCCAGTGATGATGAAGCACTCGTTGGCAAAACCATACCAATGCCAACGAACGGAGTGAAAAAACTGCCGGAACCCCAGGTGAAAAATAAAGAACAGATTCAATACCTCATCGATCTGGCATTAGCTACCGGAGACCAGGAATGGTTCATGGAGCTTTCTGAACAGCTTAAAGTGATGAGGGAACTGGTGAAGGGTGTAAAATAAAGCTATAGGTTCTTCCTTGTTAAAAGGGAGGGCCTTTTTTGTGTTTAATGCATAGAAGGAGGGAATCATGCCAGCAATTCTTGGAATGGAAGGAATGAAACAAGTGCAGACCCGTGTTATAATTTTCTAAAAGTAAAATATTAAGGAGAGTGTATGTTAGAAATTTATATTACTCGTCACGGAGCAACTGAATGGAACATGGAAAATCGTCTGCAAGGATCGCTGAACTCAGAATTGACAGAAAGTGGTATCTGTAATGCTGTTCTTTTAGGTAAGCGGTTATCAGATATCAAATTTAATGTTATATACTCTAGTCCAAGCAAGAGAGCATTGGAGACAGCAGGTCTTATTAAAGCAGACAAGGCAATTCAGCTTAAGATTGTCGATGACCTAAACGAAATATCTTTTGGAGACTGGGAAGGAAAAACCCAAGAAGAAATTGAGGAAGACTTCCAAGCCGAATATGCTAACTTTTGGAACAAGCCACATCAATATAATCATCTTGGACATAATGCCGAGGATTTAAAGACATTTAAACAACGAGTAGATCAAGCAATGAATCAAATAATAGAAGAAAATAAAAATGGCAGGATATTAATTGTTACCCATGGCGTAGTAATCAGAGCAATAATGTCTTTGTTTTGGGATATACCGACAGAGAAAATGTGGGATCCGCCAATGATTCTAGGTACAAGTTTAACGATCGTCAATTATGACGGGAAACAATTTAAGAAGGTAATGCTAGGGGATACATCGCATATGGAATCGTTAGGTGATTAATAGGTAGGGATGCTGCTAAATCAAAGTGAAAATCGCTTAACAGCTGATGCGTTAAGCGATTTTGATTACTGTTATTTTTTTAAAAATGCCGGTTTACTAGCATCCTTTTAATTCGACACCCAAACGTTTGCTGGTGTTCTTAAATTCTGCCTCATCTCATCCCCAAAGCCTTCTTTGTGGCTGGTCCGACGATTCCGTCTGCCTTAAGCTTCTTCGATTTTTGGAATTTCTTTACGGCTGCTTCTGTTGCTGGGCCGAAAACACCATCGATTCCATTTGTACTATATCCCTTTTTCGTCAGGGTTTGCTGTAGGCTTTTCACTTCTGCACCCCTCATGCCTTTTTTCAGGACAGTGCTTGATGGTACTGCGGTTACAGGAACAGATGCCTGCCCGGTGACTTTATAACCGTTTGCAGCAGCAATCGCGTTAAAGGAATTCTTCGAAGTCGTGATGACAACTGGAGTATTGACTTTTACCTGGTCATAAAGCCATTCCACTTCCTGGTCATACATCCGAATGCAGCCGGCACTCACATATCCGCCGATCGATTTAGGGTTGTTGTTACCATGGATCGCATAAGTCGTGCCCCAGGTTCCTCTGGCATTGATCCCCAGCCACCTGTTGCCAAGCGGGTTCCTCGGATCCCCTCCAGGAATTTTCCCGCTGTAATAAGGACGATTCTTGATTTTGTTGACGATTTTGAACTTGCCTTCAGGAGTATATGATGCCTTACGACCAGTACCCACCTTAAAGGTTTTTATCAGTTTATTATCTTTATAATAAGCGAGTTGATTATTTGACTTGTTAATAATAATCATTTCCCCGCCCGCTGCCAGCGCAGGTGCCTCGAAAAACACCATAGAAACCAACAGCATCATGCAAACAAATACCTTTTTCATTTCCCTTCCCCCCTTGAAAAATAAGTACACAACCTCTCATATTTATAAAAGTGTTTACAACCTTATAAACGATTTTTATTTCATAAAAGTTACATATTTTACCTTTATGTGGAAGGAAAATCTTTCTCGTTGTTTTGACAAGGATGTCGAAAGGTGTAGATAAAGATAATTTTTAATTATATGGTTCAATTTCTGTGCTTTTTCCCATAATGGGGAGGAAGGAGTGGGAATGGTGAATCATTATCTATCTATTGCACTCGAGCTGACGAGTGGATTTGTCTTTTTATTTATCATGACGAAAATGCAGGGAAAGACGCAGTTCTCTCAAATAACACCATTTGACTTTATTTCAGCCATCATTCTCGGTGAGTTGGTGGGGAATGCCATCTATGATCATGAAGTGAAGGTAGGTGAAATCGCCTTTGCAGTTGCTTTGTGGGGAATTCTTGTCTATGTGACAGAGACGATCACCCAGAAGTACCTCGGTTCGCGAAAATTGCTCGAGGGCGAGCCAAATATCGTTGTCCGCAGAGGGAAGATTAAATACGACGCGTTGAAAAAAGCGAAGCTGGACATCAATCAACTTCAAAGTTTGATCAGGCAGCAGGGGTATTTTTCATTGAGGGAAGTCGAATACGCAATCATTGAAACAAACGGAATGATCAGCGTCCTTCCAAAAGCGGATTTCGATACACCCAAGAATAGCGACATGAAAATCAAAGCAGACGACCCAAGCCTGCCTATCAATATGATTATTGATGGGGAAGTGGTTCAGGCAAATTTGAAGGAAGCCGGGTTGGACGAGCAGTGGCTGAAACGAGAACTGGAAAAGCAAAAAATCCATCATTTCGAAGACGTACTTTTCGCTGAATGGAAGGAAAATGAACCGCTGTTTGTGCTGGAGTATGACAAGAAGGCGAATTGACAGAAAGGGCTGAACCGGGTATAGGTTCAGCCTTTTTAGGTTAGCAATTGTAGAAATTTATCCTATCAGATATGTACACAAGAAGCCGGTAATGGCTAAGATGGCCATTAGCAGGAGGTAAGAAATATTCGAAAAAATAGATATTGTGGCAAGGAAAACAACAACGATAATGAGTGTGACAAAGAAAGAATAAAGGAAACCTTTCCAGACTGGGACTATATTGATATAGGAAGATACATAAGCAATTAAAAAAATAATCACTATAAGGGCGATGTCACCGAAAATATGATTTTCAGGCAAGGTGAAGATCAGGGCGAACAACATGAAGAGGATAAGGTTTTGCAAATTCTTGCGCATTCTGATTTCCTTTATTAAATTCATCAAGTTTTCCTTCTTCCAGTAAAAATGTTCATAAACATATTCTAAAATCTGGCTATGGGAAATGGGAAGCCATTTTGAAGAAAAAATGCCCACATTTCTGTGAGCATTTACAATTATTCTACATCTACGGATTTTTCTGTATGATTATGAATATTCCCTTTTTCCACATGAATTTTCACATTGAAGTGCCCGTGTGAAGGGAATGTATATTCAGTGTTGTATGTGCCGGGAGAGATTTCTTTGGCCTCCACGAACTGATGAGCTGTTTCGTTCTCTTGCCAGATTTCAAAACGAACCCTTGCTTCCGAAATAATCTCATCTTCCTGAGTAATTTTAGTACTTAACTCAGTTGGCTGGTTACTATTAATCGTGGAAGGCTCAAGGAACTCGAATGCAACTTCACTATTATGATGATCGGTATGTTCGTGTTCAGCGTGACTTTCATGATTTTCCTTTTCCCCGTCAGCTGAAGAAGATGGCTCTTTCTCACTGCCGGCCACAATTATTTCTTTCTTAGGCATGCTATGCATCCGGTTTGCCGTCGTATGGGCTACGATGAAATAATTCCCGCCTTCGTTAAAAGTTTTCTTGATGGCATATATGCCATTTTTTTTATTTTGAGCCGGTAACATCTCATGCTCATCCTGGCGGGACTGCCAAATTTCAAACTTCACCTCATCTGCGTCAGTCACTTTCTTCCCGCCCTGAGTCACTTTTGCTTCAATCGTAACCTCCTGATTGATTTCGATTTTTTCAGGTATGCTAATCGACACCTCCAAAAGTTCTGGTGGATCTTCAAGCGAATCTTCTTTGTTATCCTGACTAGCGGAACAGGCAGTCAATAGTAACATAATAGCGATAAAAATGGACAATATCTTTTTCATAATACGACTCCAATCCTCAATTCGATTTCTCAATAATAATAAGGTGTAAATGTGATGAATGTATGAAAAATTTGAAGGTATTAAAGTTCAGATAAGGATGGTTATTATTAAACCGGGAAAAATAGCTTAAATTAGGATAGGGATGATGCGAATTGCGTATGAAGATATGCAAGTTGTTTTGTTTCATTATTTTAATGGGCGGTGTTAATAATGCACCAGTGATTGCTGCTAAAAACCAGCCACGGCCTTTAGAAGAAATTTATTTCAAGATTGGATATACGACAGTCGAGGAGGCAGTTTCGGAGTTTGAGCAGCATTTTAAGAAGGATGTAAAACTTCCTGTCAGGGTTCCGCCTATAACTTTCACACATCACTTTGGAAGATTCAATAACTTGGAAGGCGATGTGAACGACTCTTTGGAGGTGGTGTTTTTAAATGAGGATTTCCCTGGCCTTCATTTTAAAATAGACATTCGGCCTGTTAGTCACAAGATTCCATGGAGTGTTAATGACACTCACAAACTACAGAATGGGAGTAATGCGCAATATATCAATGTGGCAAACTTTAACCTTCTTGTTTTTGAAAGGGAGGGCTGGCAGTATATTTTAAGCGTTGATAAAAAAGCTTCAGGTCAAGTGACTGCAGAAGTCTTAGTTGAGATTGCAAATTCGGTGTGAATTAGGCAAGATGCATCCGTAAAAAATGAGTGCAGCATTTAAAATGGGGCCCACCGTAAATAAAATGGATCTAACCGTAAATAAATTGGTTGCAACCGTAAATAAATATGTCCAACCGTTAATAAATCATCTTCAACCGTTGATAAAATGGCTGTAACCGTTGTTAAAAATGCTGTAACCGTCGATAAATCGAGTACAACAATCGATAAAGTTCATTTCAACGGTAGATATCCAATTTTGACCGGAGATAAATTACCCCAACCAGCAATTGCCTGAAAAAAGTATATGAAAAAAAGCAGAAGGTATTATCCCTCTGCTTCTACAGCCATGTTTGCGACCATGTTTCGATTTCTTTCATCAGCGGCTCTAATGCCTGGCCTTTTTCGGTTAAGGAATATTCTATTCGTACGGGTGTTTCCGGATATACTTCCCGCTTGACGATTCCTTCGCTTTCCAGGTCTTTCAGTCTTTCTGACAGGACTCTGCCACTTACTCCTACGGCTGATTCTATTGTGCAAAACCGCTGGGGGCCAGATAAGAGCTGATACATAATCAACCCTGTCCATCTTTGGCCTAAGATCCCCATGGCTTTTTCAAATCTAGGGCATATTGACTTATCCAATGAAACCAACTCCTTAATCCTATTATATACCTTTTGTTAATCAATGAAATAAAAAAGTTACTTGCTTAAAGTTATTTTAAATTTTATACTAACTTACATAAAGTAACTAACTTAAACGGAGGTCCAAATATGATTTTTCATCAAAAGCCTATTACATTTGTGGGGCAAGTACACTTGAAGGTGAAGGAGTTACAGCGTTCGATCGCTTTCTATGAAAAAGTCATGGGGTTTCAAGTATTGGAACAGACGGATTCTTCCGCAAGCTTTACTGCGGATGGAAAAACTGTATTATTAACGATTGAACAGCCGGAAAATGTTATTCCTAAGCAAGGCAGAACAACTGGCTTATACCACTTTGCTATTCTATTACCGGAACGATCGGATTTAGCGAAGATTGTGCAGCATTTTTTGAAAATTGGATTGCATTTCGGTTCTTCGGATCATCTTGTGAGTGAAGCACTCTATCTTTCTGATCCAGATGGCAACGGAATCGAAGTCTATAGGGACCGCCAGCCTTCTGAATGGGAATGGAAAAACGGCGAGGTAAAAATGACGGTGGACCCGTTGAATCTCGAGGACCTGCTCTCAGGATTGGAGCAGGAAACATGGAATGGCCTTCCTGCTGGTACGGTAATGGGACATATTCATTTGCATGTCGCCGATTTGAAAAAGGCGGAAGATTTCTATCTAAATGGCCTTGGGTTTGAAGTAGTATGCCGGTATGGACATCAGGCTACCTTTATTTCAGATGGGAAATACCATCACCATATAGCTTTGAATACCTGGAATGGAGTGGGTGCACCAACACCGCCAGAAAATAGTGTGGGGTTAGATTCCTATACACTGATTCTGTCAGACAAAGAAAAGGTAGATAAAATAGTCACTCAGCTGGAAAAGTTGGGTGCATCAGTTACAAAAGAACATGATTCTTATGTGACAACCGATCCTTCAGGCAATAAAATAATCCTGAAAGTGTAACAACCTGATTTTTTACCAATTAGAATCCTCATTTCAGAACAGGACACTCTATTAACAGGAGGGATGTTCATTGAGACTGAGGATTCTATTTTTTATTTGTTTTAGTTATCTTTTCTCTATAAAAGTAAGCGCAGAAGTTACGTTCACTGCTGCTTTTGTACGTGACCATCAGTTATGGATCAAAACAGGGGAGCAAGAGGTTCAGGTGACGAAGGGGAGATATGTGCAATCGCCTAAGTGGTCCTATGATGGGAGGTTTATCGCTTATATTGACGGCGATGAGCAAGGGAATAAATCAGAACTGTTTATTTATGACACGAAGGAAAAAGACAGCTTTCAGCCATATCAAATTGAAACTTCAGATTTTAAATGGTCGCCCACCAGTAATCAGCTAGCCTATAATTCACAGGGGATATTGAATGTTACCAAGATGAAGAACGGCAGGCCCAGGGGATTTGAGAATGTGGCACTGGGTGTCAGCGGTTTTGAATGGTTCCCGAATGGAAAGGAATTCATAGTGTCCTCACAATCCAGTTTGCGGCCAACAGGGTGGGGCCCGATTCCGATGTATAGAATACCAGTGACCGCGAATCTGGATAAAAATAAGATGAAATCCTTTTATACCATTAAGACGGATGAAACCGAACTGTTTGGGATTGATGCCGATTATTTCAAGTGGAGTCACGATGGAAAATGGCTTGCCTTCATTGTTATTCCAACAGCCTCATGGTCAATGGATAGCAATTCATTATGCGTTCTATCCAATGAAGGAGATCGGTTTCAGGAGGTAGGAAAGATGCTGGGATTCAAAGACTGGATGAAGTGGGCGCCATCAGCGAATCAACTTGCCTATATTTCTGGAGAAGGAAGGTTTTTTGTGGAAAATAAAAAAGCCACCATCGCGGAAATGCCTGCAGTACTTCAGCAAAAGCAGTACACACCTGAAGGATTTGTTGACCTTGACCTGGAGTGGTACTCTCAGGATAAAGTGATTGTTGCCCGGGCGAAAGAGAACAAAGACTGGAATGAAGGTCCTGTTCCAACAATGTTTACGACCCTGTATGCCATTGATATAAAAACGGATAGACAGCAACAAATTTCCCATCCAAATACGAATGAACTCGACTATCAGCCACAAGTGGCAGAAAACTATATTACCTGGTTGCGTAAAAAAGGCAATAGGAATGATTTATGGGTGAAAAAGGGGTTGGACGGCCAAGAGTCTATATGGATTGAAAACATTGAGTCAGCCCCGGCCATTTTAAAGCCTTTATAGAACAAAATACCAGACACTTGCGTTAGTCCTTGAAGGATTAACGCTATATTTATGAATTAACAATCATTTTCAAACGTCTTATATTGATTTTATTATATTTTTACTAACTTTATTAAGAAAGTCTAGAAATTAAATACCATTCAAAAAGTGCAATGCATTGTAATAGCAAGAAATGCACTTTTTGTTAAACAATATTTCTAATGTGTTTAGCAGATGAGTCCCTATTAATGATTGTTTTTATTAAAAAGTATAAACCAGGAAGTACAATGAATGTTCCAATTAACAAATACGTTAATCGGGTGTTAATTCCCAGGAATGAAACAGATGCAAATAAAATCCCCAATGGCATAGTAAGTCTTAAAAATAGCAAACGAATTGAACTTAACTGGGAAAGTCGTTCTCTAGGTGCTTCTCTCTGAAAGTATGCAGCACTCTGTGCATTAAACAATGGAAATAATATGCCTCCTATTAGCTCACAAGCCCAAGCCAATGGGAGAGTTGGAACGAAATAAAGCAAAACAAAGGAAAGTCCACCACCTATTAAACCCGAGTACATAAGGAGATTGTTTTTAGGTAACTTTGTGAGCAGTAACATTCCTATAGCATATCCAACGGGAAAAGTGACAGAGAATACAGCATACTCCCAAGCTTGTCCATTGAGTTCCCCACGAATAAAAGGAACATTTATTACCATGGTTGCTCCTACGGCAAACTGCACAATTGAAGATAAGATCGTTAGTTTTAATAAATGCGGGTATTGAAAAAATGTGAAGTAACCTGCTTTTAGTTCTTCCCACCAGAACTTTTTGGACCACGTTGCAATTTTTTCAACACTATTCTGTGGTATTTGTAATAAGGATATATAGCTTAGTAAAAACATTAGACTAGAAATTATGTATATAACATAAATAGGACTGAATATAAGAAGTAATGATGTAATACCAGGCGCAATAAAACTCATTAGTCTAAGGGTTCCGTCTAATAAACTATTTGCTTGTACTAGCTCTTTTTCAGTACATAAATCAGGCAATAGTGAGAAAGAAAGACTTGCATATATTGGCTGAACTAGACCTAATAAACATTGTAAAATAATCAAACCTATTATTGTTATGTAATCCTCTCCACTCAAATAGCCTAAGAGAGGCAGAAGGTATGCTCCTGAACGAATTAGTTGTATATTTTTTAGCATTTTTTCTTTAATAACATGGTTAAGAAAAGGTGAGCTTATTCCCTGAAGTGCTAAGGAAGGAAGAAAGTAAATCAACCAGAGAGCTCCCATCCATTCCTTCGACCCCGTAATTTCATACAATAAAAGCCCATTTACAATCCCGCCAGCAGCTCCCCCGAACTCAGAAACAATTTCTCCAATCCAAAGAGATATGAACGATCTTGAATACCCCTTTTTATTCATAAATTTCTCCAAGATATTGATTAAGACGTTTGGAAAAAGATTGGATTTTCAAAGCGTTTGCTGAGTAAATCCCTTTATCAACCTTAATGAACTTAGCTGCTTTTAACAGGGAAAGTTGATGATGAAGGGTTGTTTTTGAAACATTAAAATGAATGCTCAAATCTTGTAGAGAAATGGGTCCTTTTGTGATTTGAAACAACAACTTTAAGCGAAGTTCATCTCCCAATGATTTATGACCTTGTACGAGTTCTTGAGGGGGAACACCAGGTTCTAAAAGTGCCTCTTCGTTTAATGGATAAAAGAACAGCTTTGTGTCAGGAGAGCGTAGTTCCAAAATCCATGGACGATAGGATACATGCGGTACGAGCTTTACCTGCCATACAGATGGTTCTGGCAGATACTTCGCTCCTCCTGAAATACGTTCGATTTCCTCCAATGGTCTCGAATTATCAATTGTCCTGTTTTTTTGATTTTCGAAAGACAGGGCTTGCAACCACTTCGCCCAATCCTTTTGTTCACTGATCCACTGAGACCATACAAGAATTGTTTCAGTTAACAACCCAATTATGTCCTTATATTCTTTTTGCTGAAAGGAAAGGACATAATCATTAAGATATTCATGATCCTTAAAATAAGAAGCATATTGAAAAAAGGACTCTCCATTCATATATTTCATTGCTGTGTTTTTCCTTATAGCCTCATATGTACGGTCCTTATAGGGTAAGACTGTTTCATAAAACGATTCTGGTTCCAACTCATTTAATGAATTCAAAAAGTCTTGAACATTGGAAGAGCAAAGTTTATTTTGCAACATAAGTAACGCATACCATAAATTCGAATCCTCGATTTCTTTTAGGTTACTCACTAATGTTGATGGCATAGAGGATTGGTGTTGCAACCAATTTTCATTTTGCTCAAAGGTATGACGCAACTTACTATGAGTAAAGGCTGCAATACCCAGGGCAATCTCCCATACAGGTGAGGCCTCAACGGATATTAAAAACCTTTCTTGTGGTAGTGGCGAATAAATCTGTTTCATAATATTCCTCCTTTGTTTATATTCTAAATATATTGAATTTTGAATTCAATAAAATTCGAAATATATTTTATTATAAGAGACAGCGTCAAAACAATCCAAAGGTTGTGACTTAAAGTCCTTAAAAAACGGGTGCGTAAATCTAAGGAGGATTAACAGATTATTTGTTGAATTACTTTTTATTACACTACCTGGACAGTTATGTTGAATAAAGATTAGTTTATCTTGAATATAAAACGAACAAATATAAGCCTCAAATAATAAATCCCACTCTCATTTAATTAGATTCTAAAAGGGATTATTGCCTGTTTTATAGAAATTAAGCTTTAATGGAGAAAATTTATAAGAATCTTAACTTTATAAAAAGGGTGAGTTTGTATTATGTCTGCTGATTTTATTACTTACTATACTAAGAATAAAAAAACAGTCATAGTTCGAGAAGTAACCATAATGGATGCAGAAAAGATGCTATTTGCCGGATCAAAAGCATTAAAGGATGCTCCGTATATGCTAAGTACAGTTGAGGACATGAAGAAGCTTACTGTTGAAGATATGGAGAAGTTGTTAAAGAATTATGTTCAAAATCCGAATTATGTCCAGTTTGTTGCCGAAGTTGACGGTGAACTGGTAGGTGCTATTGAATTTAAAAGTGGTGATAAAGAGAAAATTAGCCATCAAGGTTCTTTTGCAATGACAGTGATCCCTGAGTATCGTAATTACGGTATTGGAAGAACATTATTGGCTACTTTAATCAATTGGGCCAAAAATAATAGTAGAGTTGAAAAAGTTTGTCTAGAAGTTATGGAGGGTAATATTGGGGCTATAAATTTATATAAAACGATTGGATTTGTTGAGGAGGGAAGAAAAATAAAAGGTGTAAAGTTGGAAGACTGTTATCAGGATTTAATTTTAATGGCTATATTTGTTTAAACTATAAATTGTTGAAATTCCAGTCTTATGGAAGAGAAAGGATAACTAACCAGGAAGCTTTGTAATTGAGCGATGAAGGATAGTAGAAGAAGGATTCTCTGTTCGGAGGTCGAATATCAGAAAGGTATTTACTTTTCGGATCGATATTAAGGGAGATCTTTATGGGTTACAAAATTGTTTTTTTCGATGTTGATGGTACTATTACAAATCACAAAGATGGCAGTATTCCTATATCTACAATTGAAGCTATAAAAACTTTGAAATGTAGAGGACTAAAAGTTGTTGCTGCAACAGGAAGGCCTCTTTCAATGTGTAATGAGCTGCAAGAATTAGGTATAGAAACATTTATCACAGCAAATGGTGGATACGTTAAGCACATTCAGGAAGTTATACATAAAGTACCAATGGATAAAAGAATTATAGAAGAAGTTATAGAATTTGCAAAAATAGAGAATAACGGTTTGTCATTCTACACGGAAGGATTCAGTATGAATGGAGTAACAGAAGAGGAAATCTTAATAGCTTTAAAGGAAACTTTGTCTCTAGAGGAGTATCCTGAGACTAATCCCCTAATTCATAATGAGGATATATTTTTATTGTGTTTGTTTGCAAGTGATGCATCAGTTGAGAAGTATAAACGAAAGTTTCCGCATCTAACGTTCAAAAGATGGCATCCGTACGTGTTAAATGTTTTGCACGAGGATGTTTCAAAGTCTTTAGCTATAATGAAAACACTAGATTTCTTTTGTCTCGATAAATCGGAGGCTATTGCATTTGGTGACGGCGAAAATGATATTGATATGTTGGAGTTAGTAGGGCTAGGTATAGCAATGGGGAATGGCAACGAAAAATTGAAAACTGTTGCAGATTTTGTTACTAAACCATCAAGTGAAGATGGAATTGATTACGCATTAAAAAAGTATGGAATCATTTAAATATTAATACCTGGTTCAGACATCGATCTTTCAATTAAGATTATCGCTGTATTCTTATTGAACAAAACGAGGGGAGGTTAGTTGAACAAAAATAATACTTTAAAAGGAGAAAAATGCGGACTAAAAAGGTGCGGGGTATAAAAAGAAAAATGAAAAAAATGCTGGAAAGAATAAAATACAGCACCATTGAGGTGGAATTATATGCCTAAGATTGACAATATGTTAGCAATTCTATGGATGCTTCGTTCAGGTGAAAAAATTACTGCAAAACAAATTTCAGAAAAGTTAGAGATGAATATAAGGACTGTGTATCGTTATATTGATACAATTTCAACAAGTGGTGTACCTATCATTTCAGAACCAGGACATAACGGTGGATACACTTTAATGAACAATTTTATTGAGGCTCCTCTTTTTTTTGATTTTGAGGAGCAAACTTCACTATTTCACGCTGCTGTTTTTGCAGAAGAAGCCGGATATTATGGAGGTGAAGCATTAAATAGGGCCATTTCAAAACTAAGTAAATACTCAAATCAAGAGCAGGAAACAAAGATAAACCAACATTTAACTAGTCTTGAAGTAATAAGTCGATTAAGTTCACTCTCTATGGAACCTTTTTTGAAGGAGTTGGAGCAGGCCGTTGCTGACGGGTACTCAGTAAAAATTCTCTACCATAAAAGTGGCGAAAAGCAATTAAATTATAGATTGGTCGATCCGTACAGAATTATCTATTGGAATAATAAGTGGTATGTGATTGGATTTTGTCATCTTAGGAATGATATCCGAAGTTTTAGAGTAGATCGGATTGAAAGTCTAATGCTAACCGAAAATAAGTTTATCCGGCCAGAAAATTTTTCAGCACGTGACTTTTTTATAAAAAGTCTTCTTCCAACTATGGAAGATAAGGAAGGGATTATTTCTTTGGTTATTAATGGGGATAAAAGTGTATTGGCTGATATTTGCCAACATTGGTTTTTAGGACATTATTTACAAGAACGGACTTCAAATCAAGCAGTTTTTCTTCTTGAAAAAGATATGATACATACATATGTACCTTATTTACTTTTACCGTACAATAAATCTATTAAAGTTATTGAGCCAATAAGTCTTAAGAAAAGACTTATTGAAGTTCTGTCGGATTTAATAAAATTTCATCAAGTATAATAACTTCCCTGACGTTAACTGTCAGGGAAGTTTTATTATACTAGCTATATCAATTGTGATTGGAGTGTTCTTGGATGCAAACAAAAAAAGCTTTTCTATACGTATTTAATACAATGTCGGACTGGGAATATGGATATTTAATTGCTGAATTAAACTCAGGAAGATATTTCAAAAGAGATTTAGGACCTTTAAAAGTAATTACAGTAGGAGCTAATAAGGAAATGGTTACTACTATGGGAGGACTGAGCATAAAACCAGATATTTCCCTTGATGAATGTACTCTTGAGAGTAAAGATCTTTTAATCTTACCAGGAGGGACTTCTTGGAGTGAAGAAATTCATCAACCTATCTTGGAAAGAATAGGCCAAGCTTTAAAGATTGGCACTGTTGTTGCTGCAATTTGTGGTGCAACTGAGGCCCTTGCGAATAAGGGATACTTAGATACTAGAAAGCATACAAGTAATAATTTAGAATACACTAAAATGGTATGTCCTAACTATAAAGGAGAAAAGTTCTATGAGGTGGGATCTGCGGTATCTGATGCGAATTTAGTTACTGCATCAGGAATAGCTCCTCTGGAATTTGCGATGGAAGTACTGAAAAAATTAGATGTATTTGCCCCAGATACATTACATTCCTGGTATAACCTGAATAAGACTCATAAATCTGAATACTACTTCCAGTTAATGAATTCAATATATAGCTGAACTAAAAAATCTACTTAGCAGTTTTATATTAGTTCAAATAAAAATAATGAAGTAACTGAAAAGCTCACTTTCTCTATTTTGTTTTGCAGAGAAGTTGGGCTTTTTAATTTGTAATTTCCTTATTGATGTAAATCCGCATTTTCCTGACGCTACCCCTAATTGAAGATACGTGCAACATTCCTGTATTAGATGAAAAATGTATAAGCTTCTGAATTAATGTACCTAAACATAAGGGAGCTTATGTGGAATAAGATGATAAATTCTAATTAAGAAGGATTAACACTATATTTGTGGAATTCCTTATTGAGCTAGGGTTTCGGGTCCTTCTATTTATTTCAAAGGAATAGCTTGATCCATAAAAAACTGAATGGAGGAAAACCAATTGATAATGCAACGAGTTAGCTTGATTACGATTGGAGCATTCAACCTGCCTTCTCTTCGTGCTTTTTATAAAAAACTTGGGTGGGAGGAAACAGTCATCAGCTCTGATCAATATGCAGCTTTTAAAACAGCTGGTGTGATGCTTTCGCTTTTTCCAATTGAAGAACTGGAAAAGGATGCAGGTGTCAAATTCTATCATAATGAAAAAAGTTATCGTGGTGTTACCTTTGCTATAAATGTCAATAATCCTCAAGAGGTAGATGAGACCATCGAAGAAATAAGAAAAGCAGGCGGAACGATACTAAGAGAGCCAAGTGATGCTTTTTGGGGAGGAAGAACAGCGTATTTTTCCGACCCTGAAAACAACCTTTGGGAAGTTGCCTGGAATCCAACAGCAGTTTTTGATGAAAAAGGAGCAATGATTTCCTTTTGACCATTAAAGAATGAAAGATTTTAAAATAAGGGGTTTAGTAAATAGATGCACAGTATCATATTAATAGAATATTAACATTATAAAAGGGAGGATGAATCATTGAATAGAGAATCTTTGCAGGTATCTTCATTAAGAGGATATGAACCCGAAATCGGCAGGTGGTTATGGTGCTTGGAGGATGTGCGCCATACAATTACAACAAAATTAACAGGAATAGACCAAAAGTTATTAGACAGAAAAATGCACGGAAGGCATTCAATTGGCTCACTCTTGTATCACATTGCACTGGTAGAGGCTGACTGGTTATATGTCGAGGTACTCGGAACCGACTGGGATCCCGAAGTTAGCTCGTTATTCCCATTAGAAAGCCGCACTGCCAGTAACCTGACCCACATTGAGGGAGAAAGCTTAGAGCAACATCTTTATCGCCTGAAAAAAGTCCGTGAAGTGTTCCTATCCTACTTTCGTTCTATAGACTTGAACGATTGGCGAAAACCGCGTGTACTTGAACAATATGAAGTCACCCCTGAATGGGTTGTTTACCATTTAATTGAACATGAATCCCACCATAGGGGACAAATTTTTCAATTACTAAGGGAATTACAGGAACAGTAAGTAATAGATTGAAAAATTTCAGTTAAAGTGCCTCTTGTCGGTACTGAATTGCACCATCGTTTATGGACATGCAGCTACCAGCTCTTAAGTATTTTTTTCTATAGTAAGAAAAGGAATGGTGCCCCTCTTTTCTTGATCTAAGGAGGAATGATATTGACTATAAAATATTTGATATATAATTCGCTGCCGAATGAAGAGGTCTTAACTGAATTGATTTCACTACACAGTAGAGTATTCAATACATCGGAGGATTTAGCCGCGAAAATGGCAATTAAACCACAACTGCTAATAATCACCGCGATCACTGGCACAAAAGTGGTAGGATATAAGATTGGATATGAACTAAAAAAAGATAAATTTTATAGTTGGCTGGGCGGGGTGGATCCAGACTTTAGAGCACATGGAATTGCATCGGAGTTAATGCAAAGGCAGCATAAACATCTAATGGAAAAAGGATACCGAATAATCCAAACAAAAACGATGAACAAGTGGCGAGGGATGCTAATCTTAAATATTAAGAGTGGTTTTGATATCATCGATACCTATATTGACGAAAAAGGCTTGCATAAAATAATCCTTGAAAAGCAATTAATCACCATATAGGTTCATGTGAAGAGTGGATCCTACTTCGTAAAAAAATGGAAAGGCCTGCCTAAACGGCAAGCCTTTATATCGGTTATTTTTCTCCATCTACATATTTACCGTAGTCAGGAATGGCGATATCATCAAATTCATCAACGAGCTTTCGTAAGTTTTCTCTTAGTGTCTCTGCTGCCATTGGGATTCCGTGTCCAGTAATGGCATAGGCAGGCTGCAGTGCCTCGAGTTTTTGAACGGAGGAGCGGGCTGCTTCCCAGTCGGTTGTCAGGTAGCGGGGAGGGCCGCTTATCTCCTGTTCTTGAGTCAGCACACTATACAGGGATTCTTGTTTGACCGTGACAAACGCGTCACCGGCAATGAGGACACGATCAGATTCCCTAAACAATGAAACATGGCCAGGAGTATGTCCTGGAGTATGAAGCCACTTCCAGCCATCCATATGCGGCACTGTGCCATCTTCGTTTAAGGCTTGTATATTTCCTCCAAGATCAATCCCCTCATGCGGGAAGGCAGGGGATATCTTTGCGACCAGACCGCCTTCCACACTAGCATCCGGTTTCGGATAATCTTGTTTGCCTGTCAAAAAAGGAAGCTCGAGCTGGTGAGCATAAACAGGAACCTGCCAGTGCTCAATCAAGTCGATGATCGCGCCAACATGGTCGAAATGTCCATGCGTCAGAATGATTGCTTTTGGTCTTGCGCCTTCACCAAAAAGCTCCTCTGCGGCGTCGATGATTTTATCAGCGGACTTAGGCATTCCTGCATCAATCAGCACCCAGTCCCCCGGAGTTTCTGAAATGCGCACAAAACAAACATTTACGATCTGGACAGTAAGGCTGTAAACACCATTTTCACCATTCTGAATCATCCCGCTCATTGATGAAGTCATAGGCATATAACGTTCCGTTGAAGAACTTTCTTTCACTAGTAAAACCTCCCATATATGAGCATCTGTTTGAGTATACCCCTGGGAGCGGTTTAGTATGCCGAATGTGATCGGGAAACGGAGGATTTAGTCACGAAAAAGAAATTGAGCGGAAGGGAGGGAGCAATCATAAAAAAATATTTAATTTGGCTTTTAATTTTCATTGTTTTACTTACTGGCTGCAATGCAGACGGCGGAAGGGTGACTGCCAGAGATGTTCTAAAACAGAATGAAAATGCTGATATTCTTAAATATGATGGATTTATTTATAGTAATGTTACGGAACATGAATGGTTTGAGGAAAATAAAGATAGGCACCAAAAAGGAAAAAAGATTGGGGAAATAAAAAAAGTCACGACCTCCAGTTTGTTCTTTACCAATCTTTCAGCTACAAAATTACCTAAGGGAACTGTTTTATTCGATACAAATGATAGTGATGAGACCGGGATCATTTTTGTAGAAACAGATAATGGGGATGGATTGTATTATATGCAATTACTTGAAGGATAGAATTTGAGAAAAGAAAAGGCCGAGACCTGCATTTTACAGTATAACAATACTTTTTATGGAGCGAGAAAATAATGACTAATAATCGTAGAAGTATCCCATTTAGATTGATTGAACATAAAGATGAGACAAATAATTTAGTTATTGTCTTACCTGGGGCTGGTTACACGACTCAAGCTCCTTTGTTATATTACACAACGGCTTTATTTTTCAATAAAGGCTTCGATGTATTACACATTAACTATTCACTTAACAGGGATGAGATAACTGTCCTCAATGAAAGGAACTTCGCAAGAGATGTACAACTTGCGATAGACACAGCAATCAATGGGAAAACATACAGCCAATACTGTATCGTGGCTAAATCAATCGGAACAAAAGCTTTAGGCTATATGCTTGGTGATAAGAGGTTAAATGGTGCAAAACTAATCTGGCTGACTCCATTACTGCAAAATGATGCTGTATTTAATGCAATGGTTAATAGTGATCAAAAAGGACTATGTATTATTGGAGATCATGATCATTATTGTTTTATTGAAGAGCGGTTTGAAAAATTGAGAAAGAATCAAAATCTTACATTAAAATTGATTGGTGGGGGAAACCACAGTTTAGAGCTTGAAAATGATCCGATTAATTCTATTGAA
This sequence comes from Mesobacillus sp. AQ2, assembly GCF_030122805.1. Classification (NCBI taxonomy): domain Bacteria; kingdom Bacillati; phylum Bacillota; class Bacilli; order Caryophanales; family Bacillaceae; genus Mesobacillus; species Mesobacillus sp. AQ2. Next base: position 2,171,720 of record NZ_CP126080.1, read on the forward strand.
ATATTAAAAACCGTTATTTCTAATATTAATGAGTTCTCTGACAATCAAATCGGACGAAACAGGTTTTAAATCTAACTCCCGCGACCAAATTGAGAGCTGGCCGATATGATGAATTTCATGTGTAATGATATGCCGGATGATTTTGCCATATGTAAATGAAAAAGCTTTACCTCTATTATTTTTTATAGTAATGACTTTATTCTCGTAATCATCTGGTAAGTGATAAATGAAATCTTCTGCAATCTTTTTTGTGAAATCTGAGTACTTAATTACTTCATCCAAACTGGAGATAGAATCTTTTTCTGGATAATGCTGAGGTTCCGGAAGCATATAATTTATCCATAATAATTCACAATCAATCACATGTACTAGGTTTTTCAGAATGCTTCCCATCCCGCCAATTCGTTCAGTTATTAACTCCCCTTGCGGTATAGATTTACACAAGTTAAACCACTCATCTCTAACTTGCCAATTATATAAAAATAAATCTAACAAAACGGACCCTCCAGAATATATTTATAAATTATTTTACCAATAAAATCCTTCAAGTTGGTATAATATGTTAAGAACTTCTGAACAAAATGAAAGTGAGTTGCCTATGTCAACTAAAAGTATGTTTTTTCGAATGCTAATCAGTGAATTTTACTTCCTGGTAATCTGTATTGTTCTATTTATAGCAAACTTGGCATTTTGGTTAGATGAAAGGGGAATTGCTGAAAACATATTCAACATCCAATTAACTCCTTCATTGATTCCTCTGTACATAATGGTGATGATCTTCTTTCTGGCTTTTATAATTTTTGCACTGCATCTGTATAAGAAAATAAAAACCTTACGTGAGTCGCACTACAAACATTCACGAGGATTGGTTCTTCTAATGGCAGTGGGAAATTTACTGGCCATCAGCGGCTTATCAGTTTTTGTGTTTACGCAAGATGCGAACGTTATGAAAACAGTGATTCCAAGTTTATTCAGTCTCTTTTTTGCAATCATGTTTATCATTTACATGATTTTATTTTTCGCACTTTTTGTGAGAAGCGTAAAATTAACAACTAAAAAGTTGAGACATTAAGTAATGGGTAACTCATAAATCCTAGATGGGTGGTTGTTTGAATATGAAGAATTGGCAATATACGCTGTATTTATTCATTCTTGGTGTTATTTCCTTCATCACAAAGGAAATCGTAACCTTTGCTATGTTAGGAATAATTTTGGTTTCCCTCAATAATATTCATTTCACCCTGTTAGAAATAAGAGATAATCAAAAGAAAGCTGACTAAAAAGCAGTATTCATTTTAGTTTCGATAAGAGGATGATTTAAATGAATAAAAAGTTAAGAAAGTCTTCAAAAGATAAGTCGATAAGTGGCGTCTGTGGGGGCATTGCTGAGTATTTTGGAGTTTCTTCTTTTTCAGTAAGACTAATTTTCATTTTATTGCCTGGCGCTAATGTACTGCTTTATTTAATTCTGGCTAATACGATGGCTGATAGTCCGCCTTCATTATATTAATCAAGGTGTGTGATGGAGGCATCTTTTATAGAATTAAAGGTGAGTACTTCTATGAATTTTCTGGGTGGAGGTCGTATATGAATGGCTAAAATTCAACCAATGGAAACAAACAGGCTTATCCTGAGGGAACTTAGTGAAGAGGATTATGAAGATATTCATGAATTTAAGTCAGATAAAAAAGTGGTTAAATATTTAACTTGGAGTCCTAATAGCAGAGAACAAACATTACATAGCCTTAAAAAGCAGATTGCTTTTCAAAACGAAGAAAACCGACAAATCTATGTTTTAGCGGTTGTAATAAAAAATACTAAAAAAGTCATCGGTAATGCTTTGTTTATGGTAAGAGATCAAGACTTTATAACAGCGGAAATCGGATATTTTATTAACTCAAACTACTGGAAACAAGGATACGGAATTGAAATTGTTAACGGATTATTATATTTAGGGTTTAATACTATGGATATCCATAGGATATATGCAGTATGTGATGCAGAAAATGCTGGTTCAGTCAATCTTTTAAGGAGAATAGGTTTCCGGCAGGAAGGTCATTTTATTAAAAACTTGAAGGTAAAAGGACAATGGAGAGATCATTTTCTATTTGCTATGTTAAAAGAGGAGTTTAAATAAGTTTCCTCGTTGGGATTTTTTTTAGGTTAAGGTAAGCCTCCAGTGTCTCACAAGACTCCGTAAGGTAGACTTTGTTCAAAGCAGTAAACGTAAACTATGACCAAGAAATGTTTGACAAAGGAAAAAGAAAGGCGTAGCTTATTATATTATTCCCATATAGACCTTTTTGCCGAATCTTTGAGCGGGGGAACCAATTTCTGATAAACATTGTTTATCTTGGGGTGAATCTTAGCATATTAAAGCTAGGAAGGGATACTCTCAGTCCCTAATCCGACAGCTAACTCCGCAGGTGCTATAGAGAGAAGGGTTGATGAACGCCATTGGCCATTCTTTAGTATAGAATGGTCTTTTTTATTTTTAAATAGAAGGGATGTGTAGGAGCAGTGAAAAAGCAATATGCTGTTTTGGGCTTGGGCCGTTTTGGAGGAAGCCTTGTAAAAGAGTTCTATGAATTAGGTGCAGAGGTTTTAGCAATTGACATTGATCAGGATAAAGTCGATCAGTATTCTCAATATGTTACCCATGCCGTACAATTCAACGGTATTGATGAAGAAGGGCTTAAACAAGTCGGGATAAAAAATATTGATCATGTTTTTGTTTCTTTTGGAGGGAATATTGAATCAAGTGTTTTGACATGCCTGATTTTAAAGGAAATGGGTGTACCCAAGGTCTGGGCCAAAGCACATAATGATAATCATGCAAAAGTTCTTGAAAAAGTCGGTGCAGACCGGGTGATCCATCCGGAGCGTGATATGGCTAAAAGGATTGCGAACCATATATTCTCTGATAAGATCATTGATTACATTGAGTTGTCGGAAAAGTATAGTATGGTTGAGATTGTTGCTACGAAAAAAATACATAATAAGTCATTAACGGACCTGGATATAAGGGCGAGATATGGATGCAATATTGTAGGCATTCTAAGAGGGCAAGAAATCATTGTTTCCCCTCCTGCAGAAGAGGTCATTTCTATGGGAGATGTACTGATTGTGATGGGCCGCAACTCTGATATTAACCGTTTCGAGAAAGAGGGGGTATAGGTGAAACACCGCGTCATTAACCTGAATCCTTCTCAGCTACTTGTTTTGGTCTTTGCTGTGTTTATCTTCATAGGCACGATTTTGTTGAAATTGCCTTTTGCAACGGAGGACTCAATTACCTGGCTGAATGCTTTGTTCACAGCTACATCAGCTATGACAGTTACAGGTCTGGCTGTCGTTGATACAGAATCAGCCTTTACTCTATTTGGTGAAATAGTGATTGTCTCCCTGATTCAATTGGGAGGACTGGGAATCATGTCTTTTGCAATCCTTATCTATATGGTGTTAGGGAAGAAAATTGGAATCAAACAGCGGATCGTCGTGCAGCAGGCATTAAATCAAACATCTATCGGCGGGGTTATCTTGTTAGTCAGGAATTTGTTCATCTTTTCCTTAACGATTGAAGCAATTGCCATGCTCCTGCTGGCTATCCGCTGGGTGCCCCAATTTGGTTGGGGTAAAGGGCTTTATTATAGTTTTTTTCATTCCATTTCAGCGTTTAACAATGCCGGTTTTGCATTATGGTCCGACAGTTTGATGGGATTCGTGGGGGATCCAATCATCAATATTGTGATTACATTGCTATTTATCATTGGGGGAATCGGATTTACGGTTTTAGCTGACATGTGGAGGAAAAAGCGCTTCCGTAAATTGAGCCTCCACTCCAAGATGATGATCATCGGTACATTCATTATTAACCTCGTGGCAATGTTCATTATTTTTATCCTGGAATACCATAACCCCAATACACTCGGAGGATTGAATTCACTAGGTGATAAATTGTGGGCTTCTTATTTCCAGGCAGTAACACCGCGAACTGCGGGATTTAACTCCCTGGATATATCGGCCTTACAGGAAGATACGATCTTCTTATTTTTAATCCTTATGTTCATAGGTGCAGGAAGTGCATCTACTGGGGGAGGCATAAAACTAACAACGTTTTTGGTCATATTATTTTCGGTCATTACGTTCCTTAAAGGAAAAGAAGAAACCGTGCTCGGAAAAAGGGCAATCAGCCTTACGATTGTTTTGCGTTCATTGGCGATCTCGACAATTGCACTTTTTTTAATTTGTTTGGGGATTTTTATTATGAATATTACGGAAGAAGCTCCATTCATTCAAGTTGTTTTTGAAGTTATATCGGCATTTGGTACTGTAGGATTATCAATGGGAATAACAGGGTCACTTACCGCAATTGGGAAAGCAGTGATTATATTTGTTATGTTTGCAGGGAAGCTAGGCCCATTGACAATGGCTTTTTCTCTTGCAAATGCAACTGAATCACGAATTAAGTATCCAAGGGAAGATGTACTCACAGGGTGAGGCATTTCCGCTATTACCTTTAATGAAAATAAATGAAAATCGCTTAACAATGACGTTAAGCGATTTTTTAATTTCTATTATCATCAGTGGTTTTTAGTCATAGCTACTGGTCTTCCAAGACTTAAGGATTGGTTGACCATAATCCAGCTGTTTTCACAAGAACTCTTGGATGCAGTTTCAATCCTGCAACAAGAAGGTCTGCTAAATCCTCTGGCTGCATGACATTTTCAGGGTTCCCGCTGATCAGATTGCTTTCGACAGCGAGGTCGGTTGCCACAGTACTTGGTGTCAAAGCCGTTACGCGCACATTATTTTTCCTGACTTCAAGCATCAGTGATTCTGTCAGTCCGAGGACTGCGAATTTAGAAGCAGAGTAAGCACTAGTGACTGGCGCTCCTTTTTGGCCAGCAGTGGAGGAGATATTCACAATGTCTCCGGATTTTCTTTCGATCATTTCTGGCAGAACCGCTCTTGTAACGTTATAAACTCCCATCAGGTTTACGCGGACAATCTTTTCCCATTCTTCAGGGGATAAATCCATAAAGCCGCCAAACTTTGCGATTCCTGCATTGTTGACTAGAATATCAATCGCACCCAGGTCTGATTTGATATGCTCCACGGCATGCTGTACCGCTTCAAGATCAGATACATCTGCTGAGGCAGCGGAAATATTAACATCATACTGCTCGAGTTCTTCAGTCAGTTTTTCAAGATTGGACATCGTTAAGCCAATCAATCCTAGATTAACTCCTTCTTTAGCCAAAGCAATCGCAACTGCTCGTCCAATCCCTCTGCCTGCCCCGGTTACAATAGCTGTTTTTCCTTTTAGTGAAATCATGCTATCATTCCTCCTCAAATTTTTCTCGAAACGCTGCTAATAAACAAGCAGTATTCATTATGATTCAATATTGCATACAAGCCAAACATTTTGTTTGGACCTGGCTCTATATCTCTATGATAAGGTCTGTTAAAGCCCTAAAAAAACGAGCAAAGGGATTAACTCTTTGCTCATGCTCTCCTCCTTATTTAAACCGTTTCTGTCCTTCAATGAATTCTTTCTTATCCTTTGTCCTTACGACGATTCTATATGGATCTTCCTTGACTTCTGGCCATATTTCATCAGACTTGATGAATTCTTCTGCCATTGTGTACAGGTCGGTGGCATGTTCGGCTGCGCCTTCGTCAGTGCTCTTAATAGTCATTGTGATGAAAATGGTCATTAAGCCATCTTCGCTTTTATGTCCGACGCCTGATACCTTATATTTTTTAAAGGTCATGAATTCATGGCTAATACCCGAGACCGCGTTACTCCAGCGTGAATATTGTTCCCGTTTGGCTACATTGTATTTTCTCATTTTGACCTCAATATATTCCTTTTCCTTTACAGCGAGGGCATCTTCAACAGCCTTTTTAATTTCATCGACTTTTTCCTGCTTCTCCGTGCTTGGGATTTCAAGTTCAACTCGATCAATACCGAACATAATATTATTATTAAAATTATATGGTTTTAGGGCAGCCTGAACGATTTCGAATACTTCCTCACTTTCTTTTTCGATTTCTGCTTGCTCTTGTTTCCACTTTCTAGATGGTTCATGGTACTGCCTTACTTTTATAAAGTAGTCTTCGATTCTTGTCCCTTTGAATTCTTCGGCCTGGACAATCGAAAGTCCGATTTTTTTCACTCCTGGTTCCATTACTTTGACCTGCTTTTCAGAGGTATCCAAATGCACCATGATGCCTTCGTTTTTGCCGCCAACATACTGGTTCACTAGCTTTACAGGATATCCTTCTTTTTTCAAAGCTTGTGTCAGCTGTTCTGTCAGGTCTTGCTGAGGATTATTATCAAACATGGCACTTAACGGCGGAATCTTCGAAATCATCTTCGCCATTGTCGGAGAAACAAATCCCGAACCGACAAAAAGCAGAAAACCAGCTGCGATTGCGGCTATAGTGACTCCAGCCTTTTTCCCAAAAGTCCATTGATTTTTTAGAGCTTGATTAAAACCTTCAAGTTCGCGTCCAACTCGATCAGCCCGGGCAGCTTCAAATTCTCCAGCAGCGAATCGGCCTGGTAAGTCTTTTGAGAATTTTTCAAGCGAAACAGGGGTCTGCAATACATTCTTATCAAAGCCCATATGACTTCTCCTCCATTTGAAAAAGTTGATCTTTTTTCATCAGTTCTGCTAGCTTTTTCCTGCCGCGTGCTAGCCTAGTCTTCACTGTATTGGTGTTTTCGTGTAGAATCAGGCTGATTTCCTTAACTGAAAAGTTTTCAAAATAAAACAGCAGCAGAGGGATCCGCTGTTCATCTTTCAAGGTAGTGATCAGCAGGAGCAGTTCCTGTTTTGTTTCCTTTTCAACGGCCATTTCCTGAGCTGACTCCGTTCTTAATCTGGTGATTGCCTCTGGATTCTCGTCGATATCTGTAAACTGATTTCTTTTTTGTTTTCGGTAAACATCAATCGAACGAGTATAAACAAGCCGGTAAAACCATGCTTTAAAATGACGGATCTCCACATCCCGCATTATGCTTAGATAACAATCCTCCAGGGCAATCTGGACAGCATCCTCAGCCAGCTCCCGCGAACCAAGGATAAGATAAGCCGTCCTATAGGCAGAGGAAAGAAGACTTTCCACAAGGTGGCTGAACGCTTCCCCATTTCCCGCCCGGATTTGATTTAGTAATTTCTGTTCCTCACTCAACTGGGCAACCTCCATATTTTATTTTCACTAGTAAGTCGTTTGAAGGTGGCATTCTGGTTTCACTTTTCGTAAAATTCTTTGACTTACTTGATTGTGTCATGATTAATCAGTATCTAATATGTATTAACTTTACCAAAAATTAACTTAGGCGGGTGGACAATTACAATAGTGAGGAGAATCCGTAGTTTTTGGGTAGATGGAAGAAACATGTGCCCGAAATAGAAACGATAAAGGGTTCACAGGGAGAAGATGCGGGGAACATGTGCCCGAAAAGGAGCTAAGAAGGGATTTACGGGAAGAAGATGGAGAAACATGTGCCCGAAAAAGAGCGGAGAGAGGATTTACGGGAAGAAGATGGAGCAACATATGCCCGAAAAAGAGCAGAAAGAGGATTCACGGGAAGAAGATGGAGCAACATATGCCTCTAAATGGTTTTCATCCATAACAAGTTATCGGGAATGATGTTTAAGGTAACCTTATATTTGTTATTTTTTGTTAAAATAATATGAAAAAGTAGGGGAGCATCAATGTGGAAGCAAATCGTGTTTTTTTGTGATATTAGTGATCTTCTTTTTTATCTATTTAAAAGTGTTTAATTATATATTCAGGTTTGTCAAAGCCAATTTGCTTCCTTATGGGTTGCTGGTTTTTATCTTTCAGATATTTTTTGCTATCGTCATTCTCTTTTCGGCTACAATTGTGACTACGAGGAAGATCTTTGAGGTGATCAAAGATAGATTTTCGTTTAAGAACTACACACAAAGTAAGGCTGAACCAAAATCATATTGGTTCAGCCTTTTATCATCAAATTGGAAAATCGATTTTCTTTGACAGATCAGGAAAGTCGATGAACGGATTGCGGTTACCTTGTATATAAAATATGGCCTGGTTTCGGTGCTTTTCATAGAGAGTTGGAGGGAATTCCTCATTCCAGCGGACTAGAAGCGGGATGTTCACCTTTTTCTTGAATTCGTTCTTTACTCTTTTTGGATACCTGAGGAAAAAATAAAGCATTGCCCGTGCGGATGTTCCTTTCCCGTGTTCAGGCTCGAACTCGTACCCTGTGCTTATTCCACAATTATTCTGGATCGTTTCATCATCTGATTCGGGATTGTAAAAATCAAAGTCGGCAAAAGGGAAATTAGACCTGGTGATATTGCAATCTGGCTCACAGACAAACAAGTGATGAAGGTCGCCCTTCATCGGCTCAGCACCTGCAAACCAGGACTGGGGGACGATATGCTCGGTGTTCATTTTAAAATGTTCCTCAAACAGTTTCAGTTCCTTGATTGAATCAAAGCCATTCACCTGGATTTGCCGAGAACGTCTTCTGAATTCATCGTATTTCTTCCGCAATGTTTCGTTATCCTCGATCAGCAGCGATTCAGGGTCTTTCATCTGGCTGGAGTAGATGCTTTTTGCGGTTCCATCCGGATATAGGTCAACCCATGTGTATAAGTATAAATCCTTGGCCAGGAAGTAGGGGAGTTCATTCTTGTGGGACTGGAAAATAATCGTATGGAACTTATAAAAAAGAGCAAGATCGGACAAATCCAAATCCTGCGCTCCCCGGTAATACTTTTCGATATCATGAAGGTCTTGAACAGGATCATAATAAAGCTGCTGATTGCTTTGAATATCGCGTCGATTATCTTTCAAGATCGTCAGCAGCTTTTTCAAATCGAGCGAATCGTACTTGTTTTCCCAGCGGTCTTTTTGACGTAGTTGTTTTTTATATTTAGACATGGAAGTCTCCTCATTCCTGGTATCTTTATTTCCATTTTAACAATTCAGGGTTTGTCCTTCAAAGTCTTGAACTGGAATGAATTGACCAGAACGAAGAAGATTCTATTTGCATTTATAAATTCACTTGACCAGCTGAAAGATCATTTCCTTGTTACGAGTTGAAAATACCTTATTATGTGATGACACCATTGCTGATTGAGGAGCTGCCGGCTCAATGAATTGTTTTGCTTTATTCACGGCATTGGCTGCATCCTGGAAGGTCCCGGCTATTAAATTCAACTTGCCTTCGTGTTTTAAAATATCACCGGCTGCAAATAAGCCTGGTACAGATGTTTCACTTGTCGGTGTGCCATCAATATAAAAGCCATCGATCATGGCTGGTTCCAACTCGCTATTCTGAAGCAGGGAAGCGTCCTGATCAAATCCGTGATTAACCAAAACATCATCAATACGAAGACGCTGAACCTCACCAGTTTCCAGATTGGTGATCTCAACCATTTCAATGGATGAATGATCCTGGTCAGCAATTAAATTGGTGATGCTTGATTGGAACAAACATTCCACAGAACTGTTCATCAGCTGGGTAACTAGTGATTCATGCCCGGAAAAACACTCTCTCCTGTGAACCAGGTAGATTTTCTTTGCGACTGGTTCGAGGGCGTTCGCCCAATCGATCGCAGAATTGCCCCCGCCTGAAATCACGATGGTCCGATCTTTGAAATATTTAAGGGAATTGACCATATAGTGAAGGTTGGACACCTCAAACTTTTCCGCTCCTTCAATCTTGAGCTTTTGAGGTTTTAAGATTCCGCTGCCAATGGCAACAACGACTGATTTTGAAAAATGGAGATTTCCAGATACAGCTTTTAGCAAAAACAAGTCCCCATCTTTGCTGATTGATCCGATTTTTTCATTCAGGGCTACTTCAGGGCTGAAAGTCAAAGCCTGTTCCTTTAATTGTTGAATTAACTTTGCACCTGTAATAGGGCCAATTCCGCCGACATCCCAGATTACTTTTTCAGGATAGACTTGAATCTTACCGCCTAAATCTGACTGGGCTTCTATAATCTTTGTTTTCATTTCCCGCAGGCCAGCATAAAAGGCGGAATATAGTCCTGCGGGTCCGCCTCCGATAATCGTAATGTCGTAGATTTCATTGTTTTCCAATGTGAACCCTCCTTGAAATGATCTAAATGTATACGGTAATAAAACTGACGGGATTTAAATTTTCACAAATCTGTCATTGACTGATAAAAGTAATAGCTTTATAGTATTCATTGTAAACGATATTGATAATCATTATCAACGAGAAAATGAAAAACTTTGGAGGAATGATACATGGTCCGCTTATACACAGACCAATTGTCCGTCGGTTACGGGGAACGAACAATTGTAAATGACCTGACATTAGACATTCCTGACCAGCAAATCACGATTATCATTGGCCCAAATGGCTGCGGTAAATCGACCTTGCTAAAATCGATGTCAAGAATCATTCCTCATCAGTCAGGCTCGATTTACCTGGATGGTTCGAGTATCTCAAAAGAAGATACGAAAAGCCTGGCACGTAAGATGGCGATTCTTCCGCAGACTCCTGAAAGTGCCGCAGGCCTGACAGTAGGGGAATTGGTGTCATATGGCCGATTTCCTTATCAAAAAGGATTCGGGAGGCTGATGAAGAAGGACATCGAAGTCATTGACTGGGCCCTTGAGGTGACCGGAACGGCTAGTTATAAATATGAGCATGTCGATTCATTATCCGGAGGACAGAGACAGCGTGTCTGGATTGCACTCGCACTCGCACAGGAAACAGAAATGATTTTCCTTGATGAACCGACCACCTATTTGGACATGGCACATCAGCTTGAAATACTCGAGCTGCTGCAAAAGCTGAACAAAGAGCAGTCAAGGACAATTGTGATGGTGCTGCATGATTTGAATCATGCGGCAAGATTTGCTGATCACCTGGTTGCCCTGAAAGCCGGGAGTATTGTTAAAACAGGAACAAGTGAAGAAGTCATCACTAAGGAAGTGCTCAGGCAAGTCTTCAACATTGACGCTGCAATCGGGAAAGATCCTCGTACAAATAAGCCGATTTGCATCACGTACAACTTACTAAAAGGAGAAGAAGAAAATGAAGAAATTACTTATGCCATTCCTGCTAATGCTGGTGCTCGTTATTAGCGCGTGCGGAGCAGAAGAAAAGAAAGAAAGTTCAAGCGGGAAAAAAGCAGAAGATAAGCCCCAGACCATTACATATGATTCTGAAAATGGCCCTGTAGAAGTGCCTGCAAACCCGGAAAGAGTCATCGTCCTTTCTTCATTTGCCGGAAATGTCATGGCTCTTGATGTGCCAATCGTGGGCGTTGACTCGTGGTCAAAAATGAATCCCCGTTTTGAAAAATTACAGGGAGTCGAAGAAGTGACAGATGAAAACCTTGAAAAGATCATTGAATTAAATCCTGACCTCATCATCGGTCTATCTAATATTAAAAATGTCGATAAGCTGAAGGAAATTGCACCTACGGTAACATTCACTTACGGAAAGCTTGGTTACCTGGAGCAGCACCTGGAAATCGGCAAGGTCTTAAACAAAGAAAAAGAGGCTCAGGGGTGGATTGATAATTTCAAAGCAGAATCCAAAGCTGCAGGAGAAGAAATCAAAGCTAAAATTGGTGCTGATGCTACTGTTTCTGTAATCGAAAACTTCGACAAGGAACTTTATGTGTTTGGTGACAACTGGGCAAGAGGAACAGAAATCCTTTATCAGGAAATGGGATTGAATATGCCTGAAAAAGTAAAGGAAGCAGCACTGGAGCCTGGGTACTATGCGATTTCCCCGGAGGTGTTATCTGAATACGCTGGAGATTATGTTGTATTCAGCAAGAATGCAGAGGGTGATACATCTTTCCAGCAAACCGAGACTTATAAAAATATTCCTGCCGTAAAGAATAACCGTGTATTCGAAGTTAATGCGAAGGAGTTCTATTTCAACGACCCTCTAACGCTTGAATATCAGCTGGAATTCTTTAAAAAATCGTTCTTGGAACAATAATAACTAGCAGGAGGAATTCTTTGAGAATTCCTCTTCTTGCTATCAGAAAGATGAGATGCATATGATCAACAAAAACAGCTATCTCCCCATGCTAATAAAGTTCGTTGGCGGAATCCTCGTCCTGGCCGCAAGTTTCATGACTGCCATGGTTTTTGGTGCAGCTGATACGAGCATCAAGGAGATCTGGCTGGCGCTTACTTCAACTATTAAAACAGATACAATTACCATGATCCGGGAGATTCGTCTGCCGAGAGAGGTTGCCGCCATTTTTGTCGGCTCTGCCCTATCTGTAGCTGGTGCGATCATGCAGGGATTGACGAGAAACCCATTGGCTGATCCGGGATTGCTGGGACTTACAGCAGGTGCCAATGCAGCATTGGCACTGGTTATGGCGCTTAGTCCGGGGGCCGGCTACCTCACCATTACGATTGCTTGTTTTATTGGTGCAGCTGTCGGTGTAGTGCTTGTTTTTGGTATTGGCGCGCTGAAAAAGGGAGGATTTTCTCCTTTTCGGATTGTCCTGGCTGGTGCCGCGGTCTCGGCCTTTTTGTTCGCGGTCGCCGAGGGAATCGGTCTATATTTCAAAATCTCAAAAAATGTCTCGATGTGGACAGCCGGCGGCCTGATGGGCACTTCATGGACTCAGCTGAAAATCATTATTCCGTTCATAGTGATTGGGATGCTCGTTTCTTTATATTTATCGAGGCAATTGACGATATTAAGCTTGAGTGAAGAAGTGGCGGTAGGACTTGGACAGAAGACAAATTTGATTAAACTGGTATTATTCATCGTGATTGTTTTACTCGCAGGATCCTCTGTCGCACTAGTAGGGAATATGGCCTTTATTGGGCTGATGGTCCCGCATATCGTCAGGATGATTATCGGAACAGATTATCGATTTGTCCTGCCGATGTCAGCCTTATTCGGTGCCTCGTTCATGCTCATCGCCGATACGGTGGGGCGAACAATCAACGCTCCTTATGAGACACCGATCTACGCGATTATTGCGATGCTCGGACTGCCGTTCTTCCTGTTCATTGTCCGTAAGGGAGGGAAGAGCTTCACATGATCCATCCGTCTATTATAAAAAAACAAAGAATCATAGTTGCGACTTTAATTGTTTTAATTATATTAACCATTATTGCTAGCCTGGGTCTCGGCTATTCCTCCGTCTCGTATGGCCGGATTTTGCCTACGATACTCGGGAATGGCACCTTTAAAGAAGAGTTTGTTTTGTTTGAGATTAGACTGCCAAGAATTATCGTGACGCTCCTTGCAGGTATGGCACTGGCAATTTCGGGCTCGATTTTACAGGGATTGACCCGGAACGATCTAGCCGATCCAGGAATCATCGGAATCAACTCCGGAGCAGGACTGGGAATTGCCGTTTTCTTTCTCTTTTTCCCAATCGACGCTGCTTCATTTGCCTATATGCTGCCCATAGTTGCTTTCACTGGCGCGTTGCTGACGGCTGTATTCATCTATTTATTCTCGTATAAAAAGGGAATCGGACTTCAGCCGGTGAGATTGATTCTCGTCGGAATAGGGTTTTCCATGGCATTATCAGGTGCAATGATTGTGATTATTTCAGCAGCTGAAAGACAAAAGGTAGATTTCATCGCCCGCTGGCTTGCCGGAAACATTTGGGGAACAGATTGGCCGTTCATCGTGGCCCTATTGCCATGGCTGCTGATCCTCATTCCGTTCACACTCTATAAGGCCAATCGCTTGAACCTTCTGAGCTTAAGCGATCCTGTTGGCATTGGAGTGGGAGTATCGATTGAAAAAGAAAGAATCGTTCTGTTTCTAACAGCTGTTGCCCTGGCCGCTTCGGCTGTTTCAGTGACAGGTGGGATTGCGTTCATTGGATTAATGGCACCGCACCTTGCGAAAGCATTGATTGGTCCGCGAAACCAATTGTTCCTGCCAATAGCAGTACTGATTGGCGGATGGCTGTTACTGTTCGCAGACACGATCGGCAGAAACCTCTTGGAACCAGAAGGTATCCCTGCAGGAATCATGACTGCGTTGATAGGTGCACCGTACTTTGTGAATTTACTTCTAAAAAAATAGTTGGCTGAGACTTTTGCTAAACTCGGGTAGAAGGGCGTCGAAACTAGACTTTCAACGTCCTTTTGCATATAGATAAAAGGGCTAGAACCCTGCAATAGGCACAAAATTTGCTATTCTGGCCGCTAAAGAACCTGAAAAATACGTGTGTGGATTATGTATTAGAACAGATGGACAAAAGATACGATACCGAAGGCAGAATTGAATTAGCTAAAGTTATAGTGGAAGTAAGACAAGAATTGCAAAATTTCAATTTGAGGGAGATATTTTTTCTTTTTTGAGTATTTCTCTAGAAACCGTTTAATTCGGTCATTTATGCATAAATTAATGAAAAGTAATCAAAGATGGTGACTAAATGCATACGGTTGGGCTTTTTTTGATATTGGCAATCTTATCAATAACTTCCCTGTACTTCTTGACCAAGAGAATGAACGTCACGAACTTCTGGGGCTGTTATTTTTTATCCAATATTCTTATCACAAATACTGGTTTAATCATTAATTTAAATTTAAAATTAACAAAGCAAGACCCATCAAGTCATTTAATTTTTTGGACTCAAAAAATTCCCGAGTTAACTCTCAAGCCTGCCTTACTTATATGGTTAATCTATATTTTGTTCTCTAATAGAACTATTTTTAGTAAATCAATTTATTCTTTAATCTTTTTAACAGCACTTGTTTCAATTGAAATATATTTTGTCCATATTAAATATTTGCAATGGGTAGAGTGGAATGGATTTTATTCCTATTTGAGATATAGTCTGATTTTTATTTTATTGGCGTTCTTTTCCTTTTACTTTGAAAAACTCATTAATAAAGAAGAGGAGGAAACGATTTGATTTTACCTCTTCCTGAGAAATTTGATGCTAATGAAATTTTTATCCTCTGTTCTACCGTTCTTACTTTGGCTCTAATGTATAAATTACCTAGATACTTGTCCGCGGTAACCATTATTATCATTTGGCTGTTTAATGTCTTTCTTGCTTTGACAGCTGATATAACCCTTAGTGTAAAACCTTATGAATTATACTATACGATCGACCATAACACACATGAACTATTTGATGAATTATTGCACTTTGTAACGTACCCTACTCTGCCTTATTTTGTAGTGAACTTTTATCATTTTTTCAAACCCAAAGGAGTAAAACTTCTATCTTATATTGTTTTTTGGTCCGGAATCGCTATAATGCTTGAAGGGATATCTGTTAAATTTCATGTTTTTACATACACCGGCTGGAACTTGTTGTTATCCTTTGTGGTTTATTTGGTTGTATTTACCGCTAACATTTGGCTTGCAAACTTTATTGAAAAGAAACATCCATCCAAATGGACAACAACTCATTGACACTGTTTTGCAGAATCCCTTTTTAACAAAACAGGGGAGGTCTGTTGAATAAGAGATGATGAACGAAAACAAGAAACACGCTAAAGGTTAGCGTGTTTTTCACTTCTTCAAAAGTATAGGTGTAGGATCCATCCTTGTGCCTTCGTATTTTTTATCGTTCATATGACGAAATCTTGTAAGTTTGTCCCTTTTTCAAATTCTGATTTAGCTTTAAGGACTATGTCAACACAGACCTGTCAGCAGCTTGTTCTTGATGGTCAGTATTTGAATGGCTACACTTATCGACGTGATCCTTTACCAGTAATTGACGTAATCGTTGTTAATATAGGTGAAAGATACTTCTTCACTGACCTTCTTTTTTAAAAGTTGATATTTTACTATAAGAATTCCAAGGTTCAATGCTTCTATTCTGGATAGTTGGATGAGTTGAGATTTCAGCACTCCTGAATTACCTTCTTGAAATAAATAGGAATAGAGAAGGAGATGCCTCTTTAACCACGAATAGTGTTAAAGATGACTTGAATCATAAAGGAGTGGGTGACATGCCGGATAAAAAGCCAATTAACGACGCAATGGACCACATGAGTAAAATCGAAGGATACCCTGCGGATGTAAATCTGAAAAAGTTACCGAAGCCTTTAAGTCGGGTATTTCATGGTTAGTTTCTTTTCATTGACCATTCTATTTATCATCATCGCCAAGTTGTTCAGATAGCTCCATTTAACGCAAGTTGCTTATATGAGTTTTTTTTAGTAGTTTTTGAGTGAATTAATCAGACCATTTAAAAATCATTTTATTTCAGAACCTACCAGGGGCATCCTGGTATACTGGATTCTTCCAAGTCGTTCATATAGAATGGTACTAAGCCGAATATTAAGGGAGTCGAAATATGGAGAATCCTAATTATCAGATAAAAGTTAATAAAAATGAGTTCGTTTGGAATAGCCTGGGAGGGGAGCTTACATTTGATGGGGCACCTGCTTTATTGTTCTGGGATTCGGCGATTGAGCTGTTTCTGAAAACGATTGAAGAAATATCCGGAAATGATGTCTCAAAGACTGTCTATGAAGTGACCGGGTTTCGAATGGGCCATCTGGTAAGCACGTATTATAAGGGCAGAACAGATGTCGTAGAGCTTTTAAATGAATATAGTGATATTTATAAGAGTGCTGGCTGGGGAATTTTTGAGATTCATGATTACTCATATGAAGAGAAGAGGGCTGTTGTGAGAATCCGGAACAGCTGGGAACACCGGATTTTTAAACTCGCTGATAAAAATAAAGTGTGCGTTCTGCTTCCAAGTCATTGGGCTGGCATTTTCAGCGGACTTTTTCAGCAGGATATGTGGTACAAAATGACGAAGAGCCAGCTGGACGGTCATGAATACGATGAAGTGGAAATTTTCCCATCGAACATAACGATTTCGCAAAATATCCACGAATTAGCGAGAAGGAAAGAACAGGAAAGCATCTTCGAATTGGAAAAAAAGGTAGAGGCGAGGACCGAGGAGCTTTCCTCATTGGTTCAAGAACTGTCCTCTCCAATTATTCCTGTCCTAAAGGGCATTCTAGTGATCCCGTTAATTGGCAAGTACAACGAAGAGCGGATCAGCAACATGACGGAGAAATCATTAATAGAATTCACGAGGCTGAAGGCTAAATATCTGTTAATCGATTTAACAGCAATCAAGCAGGTAGATAATTATTCCATCCATGGGATAGAAAAATTAATCCAGGCAATCCGGTTGATTGGCGGCCGATGCTTCATTGTTGGTGTGTCTTCGGAACTAAGTATTCAAATTTTGAATTCCAACGTGAATTTAGATGGAATCCGATCTTTCTCCAGTCTGCAGCAGGGCGTTGAGTACGCTATCGGGCAGAATGGGTATGAATTGGTGAAAAAGAAGTAAAAGAAGGCTGGACTGGAGAATTTGGCTCCTGGTTCAGCCTCTTTTATTTTAAAGTTTGGGACATATGTCCTTCCTGAATTCTCTAATCTGTCTTTTAATGAACATATACATTAGGATTAAGGAGAAAAGTAAATGAAAGGTATTGTTTTTGCGGTTTTAGGAGGAGCTTTCATCACTTTGCAAGGGGTAGCCAATTCAAGAATCAGCCAGGATATTGGCACATGGCAGACGGCCACGATCACCCAATTTGCGGGGTTCTTAGTGGCTTTAGTGATTTTATTGGTTTCTGGGAAAGGAAAGTTCCAGGGATATTCAAAGGTACGCCCACTTTATCTAATTGGCGGTACATTCGGAGCAATTGTCGTCTTCGGGAATGTTACAGCAATCCATTATATAGGTGTCACCCTGACCGTTTCTGCTATGTTGATTTCCCAGCTTGGAATGACGGTGTTAATTGACAAGAATGGTTGGTTCGATGTTAAAAAGCAAAAAATGAAGATATCACAAATCATTGGCATTACCATGATGGTTGCCGGCGTGATGATTCTAGGTATGTAGCTAAAGGGAAGGATTGTATAGGAAAATGGAATATGCTGATCAACTTGAAGAATTCTTGAGTTCCGGTGAGATTGCTCCTTTGTTTAATGAAGAAATCCTTCCGTACTTATCACTTTACCATTTTAAAAAAGGGGAATTGATTTGCTCTCAGGGCGAGGCTGCTGAGTTCTTATATATCCTGGTAAAAGGAAAGGTGAAGATTTACACCACTTCTGAAGAGGGAAAAACACTGATTCTGTCGTTTAAAACTCCACTCGAAGTGATTGGGGATATTGAGTATGTCCAGGAAATTGATACCATCAATACCGTTGAAGCTGTTACTCCAGTCATCATGATCGGAGTAAAGCAAAGTGCTGCCAGACAGTTCTTGAAGAATCATCCGCCATTCATACAATTTTTGCTTCAGATCATTACACGGAAATTCTATATTAAATCACAATTCATGCGCCATAATATTATGTACCCGGTAGAGACACGGTTAGCAAGTTACCTTGTATCAGTCGCTTATGATGAAAATGACGCACTGGTCAACGGGAATGTCAGCACATCCAATCTCACTGATATCGCAAATCTGATTGGAACGAGTTACAGACACCTGAATCGGGTCATCAAACAATTCTGTGCTGCCGGACTGGTAGAACGAAACAAGGGGACGATCCTGATCAAAGATTTGGAAAGACTGAAGTTGGCAGCAAAGGAAAATCTTTATGAGTGACAAATGGGAGGCTATACAATGTTAATTGGTTTATTATCCGCCATAATTGCAGGGACTCTTGTCGGCATGCAAAATATCTTTAACAGCAAGGTAAATGAAAAAGCAGGATCCTGGGCGACCACAACCTTGGTATTAGGGCTTGGTTCTCTGGCCTCCTTCATCATCGGCCTGTTCTTTGAAGGCCGTGAGATTTTTAATTTGGCAAATATGCAAGGGTGGTATTGGTTCAGCGGTATTATGGGCATTGGAGTTATTGTTGGAATTGTTCAGGCAATCAGGTTTCTGGGACCGACCTTCGCCATCTCCATCGTATTGACATCGCAACTCGGATTCGCAGTATTGTGGGATTCACTTGGCTGGATGGGACTCGAGAAAGTTCCTTTTACAGAAAAGCAATTGCTGGGAGTTCTAATCATCATAGCAGGCGTCATCGTTTTTAAATGGAGTGAAGGAAGAGGAGAAAAAGACGCCGCTATTACAGCAAACCAGCAGAAAAACGCAGAAATATTATAATCAATTTTTTTTATAAGAGATTTTATCTACGACAGTTTTTGCACTGTCGTATTATTTTTGTCTTTGTGATTAATTTTTAATATGTTTTACTTAAAATTATTATCTATCGTTACAAACATGGTATAATCTTAAAAAGAAAAAACGGACCAAATATTAGGAGCTGAAAAAGTGAACCCATTCGAAAGATTTTCCCGATACCTTATTGAAAATGCTGAAAAGATCAGTAAGGAAATTACTGACTATAATTTGAAAAAACTTGACATAGAATTGCCTGACGAAATAGTTTCCGAATCCATAAAGACGAACACGGAATTCCTTGGGTTTCTTGGGGAGACACTTAATCTTTCGAATGAGACGGTAGCAGAGAGGTTCAATCAATGGTATGAACAAAAACAGATCAAAGAAAAACAAGCTCAGTACGCAGCCCAAGAGCTTGAGGGCATCATTAAACCGTATGCGGAAACGCGTCTGCAGCTGATTGAAATGTTGACGAAAGTGTCGATTGGCGAAGGACTTTCGACTGAAGAGATTGTTTTTGTCAATAACCGTCTCAGTTATCTGCTGGATTTAAGCATCACTGAAACGATTATCGAACGAGAAAGACAAACAAAAACGATGAACAAAAAGAATGAGCAAACCATTACTGAGCTTTCATCGCCAATTGTCCCGATTGAAAAGGGCATGGCAATTCTGCCGCTCATTGGCGAATTCGATTTTGAACGAAGCGACTATATCATGACTCATGTGATCCCGAAAATCAGTGAGCTGAGAATCAAAACGCTGATCATCGACTTTTCCGGGATTGCTACAATTGATGGAGAAATTGCAGCACGGATTTTCAATATCCATAAAGTCCTGAAACTGATTGGAATCGAGACGATGCTTACAGGAATTCGGGCAGACCTCGCAATTGACGTCATTAATACCGGCATCGATTTTTCCAAACTGGACACTTACGGAACCGTCCAACAGGCAATTTTATCCTATGGAAAATAACAAGAAGAACGAACGGCAGTTGGCTAAGCTGCTGTTTTTTGTTTGTCTTCATTTTAAAAAGGGAATTTCATTTGTATAGATTGGAGGGAACAAGTAAATGAATGAACACAAGAAAACAAAAGCGAAAAATACACTTCTCCCCGTTTTTTTGATCGCTGCAGGTCTGGGTACATCCATCGCTTTTCTCTACTTATTCGCAAATCTAGCGGAGGAAATGCTCGAATCCGAAGTAGAAAGTTTCGATAGCAGTATCATTGGATTTTTCAATCGGTTTGCCACTGACTTGCTGGATGGAATCATGTTTTGGATCACCGAATCAGGTTCGATTTGGTTTCTGACTCTTTTCTCAATACTATTTCTCTCATTCTTATGGTTAAAAAAGAGAGACAAATGGAGCATTGTATTTTTTATCACTGCCATTGGAGGAGGAGGCCTGCTGACGAAGCTGCTGAAACTTTACTTTGGAAGGGAAAGGCCTGCCATCGATGAAACAATAGACGCAATCGGGTACAGTTTTCCGAGCGGACACTCCATGGGTTCCTTGCTTTTTTACGGATTCCTGGGTTACTATCTGCTTCGTTCCGATTTGAAAAAAAGAATCAAATGGACCGCTTTTTACCTATGCGGACTGATTACGATCCTAATCGGGATCAGCAGGATTTATCTTGGGGCGCATTATCCGAGCGACGTCATTGCCGGCTATCTCGCTGGTGGCATCTGGCTGATTTTATGTATTCTCGCATTGGAGTACGTAAAGTGGAGAAGTGCTTCACAAAGGAAACCAATAAGGGCATTTAAAGAGTTTATTGGCCGACAGTTGAATCAAAAATTATAATAGGATTTTACTGTGAATGGTCCCTATTTTGCGCGGTATAGACCGAGTTTTTTTAGCTGGTTACTACAATAGTGGCCAGTTCTTTGGGTAGTGTGATAAATATCACAACTTGCAAGAGGTGTTGTTGCTATAATTTTCATGCAAATAGGGAGAAAGCGTGGGAAGATAGAATGCTGACATCGTTAAAGCGGTTAAAGGTAGCGCAAGGGGAAAAACAAGCACTTCAAAATAAAGTAGACGAATTGTATGCCCAATTTGGAGAAAAGGAAGCTTTTTTTCAGGCTTTTATGGAAAAATTTGCGCGGGAATTGGGGAACACGATTTCTCAGCATGAACTGGTTAATGATCAACATTATGTAATGGGGAGTATGGTCGGTCAGATAAAAACCCACTTTGATAAAGTGAATGAGATTAGTCAGGATTCTGTCCATCATGCAGCAGGGCTTGCTAGTAAAGGCCACGTATTAATCAGTTCATCGAAAGAGATGGTTCTGAAGTCTGCTGAGGGCGGCGAAATGGTCAGGCAGGTCGAACAACTGATTAATCGCGTCGGGGAAATTTCAGATCAGGCATTCCAGAATATGAAGAAATTGAATGAACGCTCTAGGGAAATCGAAATGATTGTCAAGGTCATAAAGGAAATTGCCGATCAGACCAATCTCCTTGCTTTGAATGCATCGATTGAGGCAGCGAGGGCAGGAGAGCATGGCAAAGGTTTTGCGGTGGTAGCCGAAGAGGTTCGCAAGCTTGCCGAGAATACAGCTAAAAGCACGAATGATATCGGTTTGCTAACAGCCAACATCCAGAATGAAATAGAGGAAAACATGAATTCAGCAACGTCCAGCGCAAAATTAATTCACCAAAGCATTCATTTAAGCAAGAAAGCATCAGCTGGCATGGAATACATATCCTCGGTCATCCAGGAAGTAGAGTCAGAAGTTGGAGAAGTTATCGTGGAGATCGAGCATCAGAAGGACAGCTCACACCAGGTAATGGATGAACTTACTCAAACAAAAATCCTGTTTGACCAGGTAAACGAACTGATTCAGCAACATATAGAAGAAGCAAGTAAAGTGGACATAAAACTGGAAGAAACGAATAAGCAGATTGAGAGTTATAATTTATAAAAATAGAAGATTCAACACATGCGACAGGAAAGTACTGTCGCCTTTTTCTGTTGGTAGCAACAAAGCTTTGTCTGAAGAAAGATTTTCTGCGGACAAAATCCCGGTGTACTAGCAAGGAAATGTCCGTTGTAAGATCATCTTCGTTCAAAATAACAGGAGAGAAAACTATTAAAACATCCAACACCAATGGTGTGTCCCCTATTATGATTTTCTATTCAATTATTAAAAACAAAGATGTATAATTACATTATTGTTATGTATATTTATAAATTAGTAGAAATAGATACATAGGGGGACAAAAGGGATGTCATTTTTATCGGATCACCTAATAAAGCAGGCGGTGCAGGACCGTCGTTATCTACATCAGAATCCGGAGTTATCTGGTGAGGAATATGAAACTAGTAAGTATATTCGAAACAGGCTTGAGGCTCTGGG
Organism: Mesobacillus sp. AQ2; assembly: GCF_030122805.1. Lineage (NCBI taxonomy): Bacteria > Bacillati > Bacillota > Bacilli > Caryophanales > Bacillaceae > Mesobacillus > Mesobacillus sp. AQ2. The sequence goes on from NZ_CP126080.1 coordinate 2,194,229, forward strand.
AATTAAGATATTGGACTTCGAGCCTCCGAGTGTTGTTGGGTATATAAAAGGAATAACCGGAGAAAAGACACTTGCATTAAGGGCGGACATTGATGCTTTACCGATGCAGGAGGGGGGAGATAAACCTTATCTGTCAAAGAATCCGGGCGTCGCACATACATGCGGGCATGATGGCCATACAGCCGTGCTGCTTGCAGTGGCGGAATGGATAGTCAACAACAGGCAAGCCGTAGACCACAATATTCTGCTTATTTTCCAGTCATCAGAGGAAATCACGCCAAGTGGAGCGGAATATCTGGTCAATCAGGGAGTTCTGGAAGGTGTGGATGCGATTTTTGGCCTCCATTTATGGCAAGGAATGAAAATGGGAAAGCTTGGTCTAGCACATGGACCGCAAATGGCTTCTTGCGATGATTTTGAAATTACGATTGAGGGCTATGGCGGGCACGGGGCATCACCGCACGAAACGGTGGATCCGATTTATGTGGCGTCCCATGTCATGCAGGCTCTGCACGGAATCGTCAGCAGAAAGCTTAATCCCATTACACCGGGTGTTATTACCATCGGAAAAATTGAAGCCGGTTCTACCTATAATATAATCCCCGGTTCCGCCTCGCTTCATGGAACGGTTCGAGGCTTAACTCTTGAAGCAGTCCAGACGATGCGCTCACAGATTAAAAACCTAACCGAGGGAATTTCTTCGGCATTCGGAGCAAAGGGGAAAGTCAATTTCATTTTGGGGACACCTCCATTGGTTAACGATGTAAAACAAAGCAGTTTTGTCGAACAAGTCATCAAATCAGCTTATGGCGATGAACAATTCGAGCTTGTCCAGCCGGGTATGGGAGCAGAGGATTTCTCACATTACCTGCTTCATATACCAGGTGCTTTCGTATTCGTCGGAATGGGAGGAGAAAAAAGCGCTTATCCGCATCATCATCCGAAGTTTGATATAGATGAAGACTCCTTGCCGATTGCAATCAAATTGTTTGTTGAGATAGTGAAGGCGTATAACTAAGTGCGTTGAATTAAAACGGGCAAAATCAATTCTAATATTGATTTTGCCTTTAATTTTTCCTATTTGAACGGTCCAATCAATTTTATTTAGGTTGAAATTAAACTAAATAGATAACTCTGAGGGATATGGGGACTATCCTTATTGGGAATCTCCGTTTTTAGCGCCAATACGAATAATAAACTCCGTAATTAACAGAACCAACAAGTTTCAAGATTTTTTTGAAGACGCAAAGGAAATGTTTGGTTAATGTATGTTCTGGTTAATTAGACACCGTTTAGCTTATCTAGTAAAATCAATAGTATTCATATCTTCTTAAAATTCAGAGGAGCTTTACATAATCGAATATCCTTCAAATATATGATTTCCAGGCACATAGGTCCTTTTTGATCGAAGCGAATAAACTAATAAAACTGGATCATTGACATTTACTTACGAATTTAATGGAGAAAAAAGGGGTAACCAATGACAAAAAATTGGAATGAAGAATTGTATAAAGCACTGATGGAAAATAAAATGACACTAGCTGATCAATGGTTAAAGATGAGAGAAAAGAGGGCAGATTCCATCTATTCTGCTGATGCTGATCAAAAGTACGAAATGCTTTTGAGGGAGCAGAACGCTTTGACTACAAAGACAATCGCCAGCTCATTACTGGATGATAAGAAAGAATATCATGAAAATCACGAGCAATGGACAGCGATGGTGGCGCAGAGTCGGGCAGATTTAGGAACTCCCATTTATGAAGTGCTGGAAGCTGTCCACCGCTTTCGAATAGTCATAATGGATTTTTTAGGCTCCTATGTCACTGAACAGGGAGTTGTCATTACCAAGCAGCATATACTAAACTGGAATCAATCGATTCATTCGGCATTTGATTTGTTGATACAAGAATTTTCGAAAAGATACTATCTCATCACACGGGATCGGATGAAAGCCCAGCATGATTTAATCACTGAATTAGGAGCTCCGATTATTCCGTTAGGAGATACGAGTGCTGTTTTGCCGCTGATAGGGGAAATAGATACCGAAAGGGCAAAAAAGATATTGGAGACTGTTCCAGCCAAATGCATCGAGAAGGAAGTGGACAGGCTATATATTGATTTATCAGGTGTCCCCGTTGTTGATACAATGGTAGCACAGCAAATTTACTCAATCATTCAGGTGTCATCTCTTCTTGGCATCGAAACGGTTCTATCAGGTATTAAACCGGAGGTAGCCATGACATCTGTCCAGCTTGGCATTGATTTAAAGGGAGTAAGGACCTTTAACACATTACAGCAAGCATTGCAGAAGGTTGGTCGGTAGATATAATTATAGCTTGTTCAAATAGAAGGGATGATTTACAATGAAAAATTCTTTAAAAGAAAAAGCTCAGTCATTTTTGCAAATGGTTGCTTCAGGAGAAGTGCGCGAAGCATACCTTAAATACATTAGTCCGGAATTCCGTCATCATAACCCCTTTTTCCCGGGAGATGCTGACTCTCTCATGGCGGCTATGGAAGAAAACGCTATTAAGAATCCTAATAAAATCATTGAAGTAAAACGTGTAATAGAAGAGGGAGATAATGTTGCGGTTCACTCCCATATTAAGCAACAGCAAGATCTACCAGGGGTATCAGTTATACATATTTTCCGCTTTCATAACGGCTTGATTGTCGAGTTGTGGGATGTGGGTCAGCCAATACCGGAGAATACCCCCAATGAAAATGGTGTATTCTGACCTAGAACATTGTAATAAAGTGAAAAGGGGTGTTGATTCGTTTGATTACATACTCCTTTATTTGTCATAATCAAAGAGAGGATAAGATGATCAATGAATAACCTTACAAAATTTATAATATATAAACCAGTCAATGAAGTATTTGAAGCATTTGTGGACCCTGGAAAGATCGGTGGTTTTTGGTTCTCATCGAGTTCTGATAGGTGGGAAACAGGTAAAACGATTACTCTTCGATATGATGAATACAATGCACAAATTGATATTAAGGTATTAGAAGTTAAGTTGAATAAAAAAATTGTTTTTAATTGGAATGCAAATGGAGAAGGGCATCTGGTTACAATTTCTTTGATGGAGTTGGATCATGCGAGTACACGCATCGAAGTGAATGAAGAAGGTTTTAATGAAAATGATGATGATTTAGCCTTACAATTATTAGACAATAAAGAAGGGTGGGTATTTATGCTGACCTGTTTAAAGGGTTATCTCGAGAATGGTATTAATACTCTGAGGACTGGATTAGCTAAGGATTGAACAGAAAAACATCAAAAAGACTTTTAACGTATAAATAAACCAAAGGATTCGCGGGTGAATCCTTTGGTTTTTTGTATTCTATTACCCGTTAAGGATTTCATTGATTCTATCTAGAACATCATTTGACAATTTCACGCCTGAGGCTTTTACGTTTTCCTCTAGCTGTTGTGGGCGGCTTGCACCTACAATTGCACTTGACACGTTTGGCTGTCTTAAAATCCATGCAATAGAGAGCTGTGCTAAACTTAAATTTTCTTCAGCTGCCACGGATTTTAACTCTTCCACTTTTTCAAGGTTTTGTTGTGTAAGGATGTGGGACATATTTGTATTCTGCTGTGCTGCTCGGCTGCCTTCAGGTGCCATCTGGTCTTTTGAGTACTTTCCTGTGAGCACACCTTGTGCTAGTGGAGAGAAAACAACCTGGCCAATCCCATGCTTTTCGCTGACAGGGATGATCTCATTTTCTATGTTACGGTGCAGCATGCTGTAATTCGGCTGGTTGACGACAATTCTATCTAGAAGCTTTTTATCAGCAAGATGGACCGCTTCGGTAATTTGTTCAGCTGTCCATTCGCTGACACCAAGATAAAATACCTTTCCCTGTCTTACCAAATCATCAAGAGCACGCAATGTTTCTTCCAGCGGGGTTTCCTGATGGTATCGGTGGCAATAATAGATATCAATGTAATCCATTCCTAGCCTGTTCAGGCTTGCATCGCATTGCTCAATGATATGTTTGCGTGAAAGCCCCTGATCGTTCGGGCCATCACCCATTTTTCCAAATACCTTTGTTGCTAGTACATACGAACTTCTAGGGTATTTGGACAATGCTTTGCCGACCACTTTTTCAGCCTCACCCCGGATATAGACATTTGCAGTATCAAAGAAATTGATTCCAGATTCATACGCTAAATCAATCGAATCAACCGCATTTTGCTCTTCCACATACCCGCCATATGTAAGCCAGCTGCCAAGACTAATTTCACTTACTTTCAACCCCGTGTTGCCTAAGCGGCGATATTCCATGTAAAAACCTCCTGTTTTTAGAATTTACTTAATACTTACACTATAAAACAGGAAGGATGACAGGTCTATTTTTTTCTTCGGAAATCGAAAGAAAGGATACCTATCGTATTTTGAAATGGTTAATATTTAGTAGACATAAGACAATGTTTGCATTAAGTGCGAACGTACATTCCTATGGTATAATTATCTAGGTACAGTAAATGCGGGGTGGGCAGCGGCCATTCCTCACTTTCTTAGGAAAGGGGGTGCCGCTGATGGTTACGTACGAAGCAATGAATATGATGATTAGTTTTGCAACTCTAGTCATTGCCGTAGTCGCATTAGGTATTTCTGCAAACAAAAAGAAATGACCTACCCCTGCAACGCCAATTGTTTGAGTAGATCATTTCTTATTCAAGTAGTGGCCGCTGCACTTCAAGCAGCTTGCTGTACACCTGAGTTTCCGGTTGCACCCGGAAGCTCTTTTTTAATATATGGACTATTCATTTATATTATAAACATTTTTAAATCGAAAAGTAAATATTATGGCATTAAGTTGCCACGAGATTATGATTAATTAACGTACTCTCATTAAGTATTCTGCAACAAAAAGAAATTGACCTACCCTGCATCGCGCAATGTTTTAGTAGGTCAATTCTTATTAATACTAATGGCCGCTGCACTACAAGCAGCTTGCTGTACATTAAGTTACCGGTTGTGGCCGGTAGCTTTTTTTATATGACCTATTAGTAATTATAGCTATCTTGTAAGAGCGAACGACATGCTTCACCATCGAATCAGATTATAAAGAAGCAGAAATGCTGATATCCACCTCTATCGTAGCATATAAATGAGTACGACTATTCTCCGAATTGCAGGTGAATGAAATGAAACTTCAACAAGGTTTTCAGAATTTGTCAAAACGGAATATGGATTTTGAAGAGGTCTTTCAGCATATATTGTCGTTCATCAAAGTGCAGCCAAATGGCAACCACAGATTAATCATTGGCACCGACTCTCAAGTACATGGTTCCTCCACCCGTTTCATCACCGGGGTGGTAATACAACGGGAAGGAAAAGGTGTATGGGCATGCTACAGTTCAGTTGATATAGGAAGAAAAATTGAAGCCTTGCAGGAGAAGATTTCGTTGGAAACAAACTTCACGCAAGAAGTTGCCTGCATGTTCACTCCGCAAAAACAAAAACAAATAATCGACCTATTGCTTCCATATGTTAAAAAAGGTGCCAGTTTCAAGATGGTGGGACATTTGGATCTGGGCCTGGGGGCAAAAAATAAAACGAGAATATATGTGGATGAAATGATTAAGCGTATCGAATCGGTCGGGCTCGAAGCACAAATAAAGCCTGATTCATTTGTGGCCTCCAGTTATGCGAACAGATATACGAAATAAGGGGTGTTCACTTTATTATTCAATGATAGAAAAAAATTATGGGGGTTATTTAATTGAAAAAGTATTTAGTAGGTTTTTTGGTTTTATTTTTAATTTTTAGTTTAGGTGCTTGTTCATCTGAAAGTTCGAAGGCCTCCAAAGCAGAGGATAAGAGTGAGGAGAAAAGTTCTGATGATAAAGCAAAGTCAGAAACCAAAGAAAAGGCAGAAGCAGAAGCCAAAGCGAAGGCAGAAGCGGAGGCCAAAGTGAAGGCAGAAGCGGAGGCCAAAGTGAAGGCAGAAGCGGAGGCCAAAGCGAAGGCAGAAGCGGAGGCCAAAGCGAAGGCAGAAGCAGAAGCAGAAGCTAAAGCAAAGGCAGAAGCAGAAGCAGAAGCCAAAGCGAAGGCAGAAGCAGAGGCCAAAGCAAAGGCAGAAGCAGCCTCAAGTGGGGGATCAGAGGTCTTTGCCAATTGCACTGAACTAAGAAAAAAATATCCAAATGGTGTGCCTGCTGATCATCCAGCCTATCAACCTAAAATGGATAGAGATAAAGATAATTTTGCTTGTGAAAGATAATTAACTATCACTTTAAAATGTCCATGAATAATTCGTTCTCAAATAAAAAGATTAGATATTTATTTCCTTGATGTGATTCTTCATACTGAACACTAATGTAATTAAGTTAATCTTGGATTATAATATAATCAATAGGTTTATGAAGTTAAGTATGTTTACATTCCAAGAGTTATAGAATGATTATAGGAAACAATTGCAGGAGAGTCCTAAATGAAAAAGAAATTGAACTATTTAATCTTACTTATAACGATTATCTCTATGGTTGGTTGTACCAATGTAGAAGATGCATCGGATACGGATCGAGAAACAGATCCACAAGAAGTAACCACAGTTAATACAAATAGTGAAAAAGAAGAAACTAACACTACGGATGTTGATGTGGAGGAAACGCCATCCCAACAAAATAATGAGCTGTTCTCAGGCTACAAACTTATTGAAGTTGATGGCGGTGATTTGTCTGGATATCGTGAACCTAATGTCGTCGTTGATATTGGTTATGGGGAACGTGAATATTGGGCATTTACTAATGAATACGGTCAACTAGTGCGTGTCATTGCTGATGAAATCATTCTACAAGATGACCGTAACGAACCTGTATTATCTTCTGGACGATACTATTCTGACGAAGCAAAGGTTCCAGGTGTTGAAAGTGACGTTTTAGATGAAGGACACATCATTGCTGATTCTCTCGGAGGGGTATCGAATGCTTATAATATTACACCGCAAGATATTACTCTCAACCGACATGGTGATCAAGCTTATATGGAAGAGGTGATCCGTAGCGCTGGTGGAGCCACTGATTTTGAAGCAATTATCACATATCCGAATACGGAAACCCAGATTCCTTCCAGCTATCAGTATACCTATACTTTAATGGGTAACAAGATCATTGATAAATTTGATAATGTGAACCCAGATGAAGTAAACGCATCACTTGGTTTAACAGGCAGTGATCCTTCTGATTCAAATAGTTCCAACACAAACGATGATGTTTCTAGTGTTGATACTGACGGTAATGGACAGGTGACGATTAAAGAAGCCAAAGCAGCAGGTTTCAGTATGCCAATAACGAGTGATCATTGGTTATACCCATATATGCACGATGCTGATAAGGACGGGATGGTAGGAGAGTAAGCCCCTGGAATTCCGAGCCTGAACATAGGGATATTTTTTAAGTGTTATGTAAATAGTGGCTAAAATAAGAACAAGCGGATAGCAAAGTAAACAAGGAAATCAACTCGTCAGTCTTGACGAGTTTTTTTATTCACTTCCCACTTAAGATGAATATGAATACATATAAATGCTTCTGAAATCATAAATGGATATATATGTTAATATTAAGTTGGTAATAGATGTATAGTTGTAGTGAAGTGTAAAAGTGGATGTAAATTAAGAAGTGGAACTTTCTTTTAATGGCTGATGGATTGGAGGGAAATTTATGAGAAGATATTTGTTTTTTATAGCTTTTGGTATGATCTTTTTGTTGATAGGGGGGTGTGGGGATATAGAGAAAAACTATGTTCCTACAGAATCTGACATTGTGCATAGAAATAGTGGTGGACTTGTTAATGAAACTAGATTAAAAGACTTTATTAATAACACAGAAACTGGGCAAAAGGATCATATTCGTGTAGTTAATTACACTAAAGAAGGAGACCCAATTCTAACTGATTTAAAATATAACGGAGAGCAACTAGAAGTTACAAACGATTCGACTAGAGATGAGTTTGGCAGTGGTGAGATAAGCACTTTTACTTGCAAGAACATTTCATTTGTAGGAAACAAATATACCATCATGGGATGCGAAGGGTATAAAATACCATATCACTTGGCAGAGGGTAATTGAACAAAGTTAGGTTTTCTATAAGGAATCACAGTTTAAAATTCGAAAACCTCTATTACACCTAAAACTTATGAAATGAGGTAATAATAGTTGAGGATTAATAACCAGATATTTATTGAATGGGCAATTAAGAGGGTTTACGAAGACTTTTCTTTTACAAAGGCAATAGAATCTGGCATAAATTTAGTAAGCTTAAAAGAAGGTGAGAAGGTCGAAGTACATCAGGTGATAAATGTAGGGGAATTTAATGATGGAAAAATATTTCTGATTATTTTAAATGTTATAAAAGATTAATGGAAAAAGCTTGGCAATATCCATGTTAAGTTTACTTATAAAAAAAGTATTAAAGGAAGCAGAAAATTGCGCTTCCTTTTTCGAAATTATTCCCAATAATAAGTTGTATAAGAATTACTAATATGCGATTCCTACCCGCGAATTTTTATACTCATTTGTACTTATTTGCTTATAAGCAAATTCTGCTGTATCCTGTACAGATATTTCAGTTCCACCCTCTGGCAAAAAGTCTTTGCTTATTCGATATTTGCCTAGCCGTTCTCCATTTGGCAAGTAAGTAGGGCAGACAATAGTCCATTCGAGCTTAGATAGTTTGAGCAGATCGTAAACTTTATGATGTTCTTCGGCAGCACGAGTTGACTTCCGCTTTGATTCAGTTGATTGATAACGGAGAATTGCTGGGGTAATTCTGCTTTGCAGAATACCTGCAGTTCCTACCGTTATTATTCGATTAATACCTTCGTTTTCCATTGCTTCAATAATTAATGGCATACTTTCTGATAAAGTGGATGTGCTATCAGTATCTAACGCACTGATTACCACATCAATCCCTTGCATTGCCTGTACTATATCTTCTTTATTTAAAACATTCCCTTGAATAATAGTTAAATTTCCATTATTTATTTTGATTTTCTCTGGAGTGCGGACTAATACAGTAACATGATGTCTGTCGTGAAGAGCAAAAGAAACTATCTGACTTCCAACTCGTCCAGTTGCACCTAAAACTAAAATATTCATACGTTGAGCTCCTTTATGTAAGTACTAATATTTTACTATAAAAGCCATTTTATTGTTTGATTAAAACGGGTGAGTAAATTTAATTTAAGTTGTAAATAAGGGGGAGTAAACCGATGTATAAGAAATTAAATTTAGATGGCCTGATATTTCCTGAACGAGATGATAATATCCCTTTAGTAATAATGATGTGTGGCGTTGCAGGTTCCGGTAAAACTACATTAGCCCAGCAATTAGAAAAACAAGGATTTGTACGTCTTTCAATCGATGAAGAAATATGGGCTACTAATGGTCGTCACGGCATTGATTACCCAGTTGAAAATTATGAGAAATACAAGGAAATTGCAGAAAGAAAATTGAGGAATCAATTAGTAGAGTTAGTTCAGGATAAACGACAGGTGGTAATTGACTTTAGTTTCTGGCAACGTTCAAGAAGGAACCAATATAAACAGATTATTGAAGAGGCTGGCGGTGAATGGAAACTTTTCTATTTGAAAGTCCATCCAAAGGATTTGCGTGAACGACTTAAGTTACGAAGCCAACGTTTTGATGCAAATGCTGCCTTTATTATCACAGAACAGATATTAACTGACTACCTTAGTGGTTTTGAAGTACCAGTAGGTGAAGGAGAAATTGTAATTGAAAATTGAGGTTTGCCTTATAATAAAACTTCTTTACACTTAGCTCCCGCTAAAAAGGGTAGATGCGACTATTCTTATTGAATAATCGCATCATTATAAAATGATTTGGTTTTACAAGTTTTATTGCTTCAAAAACTTACGAGGATGGTTGGACTGACCTCTTTTTTATGGAGGTTCCTATTTTAGTTCAGGTGCCTTTCGATGGTTGGTTCCTTCTTGATAAGCGTAGGCTAGTTTAATCAATGTTGGTTCGTCAAATTCTTTTCCCAGCAGCTCGAGCCCGACCGGAAGGCCGTTGTCACTTAAGCCGGCAGGAACCGAGATTGCGGGGAATCCTGAATAAGGACTTAAGCGATTTGCATTCCCTGCACCCTGGCTTTTGCCTATCTGTGCCGGTAGAGCACTCGAAGTCGGATAGAGCAGTGCATCAAGCTCATGTTCATTAAACGTTGCCATTAAGCTTTCCCTTGCCATTTTAGGACGATTTGTAATAATGTCTTGATATTCCTGATCATTTTCTAATGATTCTCTTTCATTACGGGATTTCAAGCCACTTTCCAGACTTGGATGGAACTTCCCGCTTTCGATAATATCTGATAACGTTCTTACAGGTGCATCCGGTCCAAGGGCAGCCAAATAGTCATTTAACTGAAATTTAAATTCGTATCCGCTTAAGCTTGGATAAGAAAGAATTGAACTAAGATTGGGGACTGTTACCTCGAACACTTCTGCTCCAAGTACTTCCATGTCCGCAATCGCTTGATCCATTACTTTATTGACTTGAGGATCTTTCCCATACAGGTCGCGAATAACGCCTATCCGAGCTTTCTTTAATCCATTTTTCTTAAGGTAATGAGTATAGGTTTTGGGAACGTTTCCGTTACTGGCCTCTGTAACAGGATCTGCTGGATCATAGCCAGCAATGGCATCGAGCACGATAGCCACATCTTCAACGGTACGACCCATCGGTCCGCCGACATCCTGGGATAGTGCAAGCGGAATGATTCCATCCCGGCTTGCAAGTCCCATAGTAGGACGCAGTCCGACAAGGTTATTAAAGGACGAAGGTATTCGGATGGACCCGCCAGTGTCTGTCCCTAATCCGACAGTGGCAAAGTTGGAAGCAACCGCGGCTGCCGTACCACCGCTTGATCCTCCTGGGTATCTTGTTAAATCATATGGATTATAGGTTTGTCCGCCAAGGGAACTGATGGTTTGGAATCCGAAAGCAAATTCATGCAGATTCGCTTTGCCTAAGATGATTGCACCTTCATCTCTTAATCTTTTAGTTTGATATGCATCATTTAGAGGGACGGAGCCTTCAAGTGACAGGGATCCTGCAGTAGTTTGCATATCGTATGTATCATAGTTATCTTTTAATATAACCGGAATTCCATGCAAGGCTCCGCGAACTTTTCCCGCTTTTCTCTCTTTATCTAGTTGTTTCGCTTCTTCTAATACATTTTCGTCAAGCGTAATGATTGAGTTAATGCTGTCATCATAATCCTCTATCCGATTGAGATAGAATTGAACCAATTCCTCCGAGGTTAACCTCCCGCTCTGCATAGCATGCTGCAATTCAAATATTGTTGCTTCCTCAATCTCAATGGATAAAACTCTTTCAGCGGCGGGGCTTCCTGAATTAGCAACAGCATCTATTGGGGCTGCGTACGCCCCCAAAGCCATTACTAGAGCAATAAAGAAAACTATAAATTTGTTATACCAATTTTTCATACGGGACCCCTTTCATTTTCGGAATAATTAGAATATATCAATCTATATTTATACTGTATATAAGAGGAAGGTAATGAAATAACTGGTTATATAGGGAATATTGGCCATTAGGAAGGATTCATTTTATTCTACTTGAACAGGCAAGTTACGATGCCAAGTGCCTCAATAAGAAGTTTGAGAATTATCTTAAGCCTACCTTCAAGGGGGACTGAATAAAATGATAAAGGGATGTTTAGGAAGTTAACTTAAAGCATGAAAAAATAAAATGTACCCTTTAGAGTAGATAGCTAAAAGTTTTCCCATATAGAGTACTTTATTTGTCGTGATGAAGGAATGAAAGCTGGATTAGCCGAATAAGTCATAGTTATCAATGTGTATTTTCAAAATAAAAGAAGGGAGACAAAATTGTTTAGTTAAATGGGAGACAATCTTATTTTATGCGAAAGAATGACACTTTGTACTGAAGTTATTGCCTCCGGAAATTTCGAATTATCCTGCCATGTTGGAGAGAAGTAGAACTAGGTCAGTAAGTAGTGTGAAATATTGTAGGAACCAATTAATTTTTAGGACCATTAATTTATACCATAATCATTTTTTTTCCTGCTTTAAGTTTTAAAGATTACATTAAACAGTAAGGAGATTGATAGTATGAAAGGTGTAACCAACATATTTTTAGAACAACTCGACATGCATTTCCACGAGAACGAATGGTTTGCATCAATAGATCAGGCGCTTCATGGAGTCGTCGCAGCTGAAGCAGCATGGACAAGTTCGGGAATTAGCAATTCGATTTGGCAGATTGTTAACCACTTGATATTTTGGAATGAAGACGTAATCCATCGAATTAATGGTACAGAGAATCCACAAAAGGCAGAAGAAAATGAAACAACCTTTGGAAATCCAGGGAATCCAGAAGACGAAATTGAATGGGCTAGGACAGTGCAGCGCCTTAATGAAGTTATGAATGAATTAAAAACGGTCATTGCGGACCTGGACGATGAAAAGTTAAAAGCTCCTTATGCAGCTGACAGATACTCCATTGAGCGTTTACTTAGCAATATCATGATGCACGATACGTATCATCTCGGCCAAATTGTTCTGTTGCGAAAGTTGCAATCCTCTTGGGGTGGCGTTGATTGGTCCTAAAGAGCCATAATCAATGCCTGTTATTCATCCTAGGACGTAGAAGTAGTGTTGACGTTGCTTAGCCATTTTCATTTTATATGGTAAAACGGTCAAGAGGTCGGAGGGATATTAGGAGCAATTTATATTTCCGCTTTTTGTTATTTGGTGCAAATTGAATATCAAAGGAAAAATTAAAATCGAAATTGGAGCTGTCGTTTAGACAGCTTTTTTTAACCTAAGAAGAAATCGATTAAGTAGTAAACTGATGAAAATAAAAAACTTAAATACTAAAACCATGCCAAAAGGTAAAACTATGGCATGGTTTTATTAATGTTGGAAATTAAACGCATTTACAAAAATAAATTCATGTGATACTATTCAACCAATCAGTTGAATAGTCGAATGGATTTTGGAGGTGGTCTATATAGAAGCTCGGGAATTTAAAGATTTCGTATACGGAGAGTTCGCCCGGATTGGAAAAGCGATTTCCAGCCCAAAGAGAATTGAACTGCTTGACCTGCTAACTCAAGGGCCAAAAACAGTGGAAGCTTTAGCAGCGGATACTCAAATGAGCATAGCTAATACATCCAAACATTTGCAAACCTTGCTTGATGCGAAGGTCGTCACATACTCAAAGGATAAAAACTATGTGATCTATCGACTGGCAAGTGAACAGGTGTTAATGTTTGTTTTGGCTTTAAGAGGGACAGCGGAGGACCGCATATCAGATGTAAATAAAGTTAGGGAAGGCCACATTCTAAGAGAAAATTCACTAAGTTCTATCTCGCTTGAGGAATTAGATGAAAAATTGAATAGGAATGTTATTACCTTATTGGATGTAAGGCCAGTTGAAGAATATAAGCACGATCATTTGCCTCATGCCTTATCAGTCCCTATTTCGGAACTTGAAGACCACCTTGACTCATTGCCAAAGGATAAAGAAATTGTGGCATACTGTCGCGGACCATATTGTGTTTATGCGACTGAAGCGGTAGAACTTTTAAAGTCAAAGGGTTTTCGTGCCACCTTACTTGATGCGGGAATAAATGAGTGGAAGCAGATCCAACATTAAATCATAGGAGCAAGAAAAATGTTATTTCGTCAATATTAAAATGAATCCGTTCCAGCATCATATTAGTTTGGCTGCGCAAGTCTTTCCGCGGAGTGCTTGTAAATGGATTTGCCCGGTTCATGACGGAAAATGTTCTGCCACAGCCAGAGAATTTCAAGGAAATGAGAAAAGAGAATCAAGGAAGGTAATAATTAAAAGCCTGATTTTTTAAAGCTTTCTTCATGGAGGGTTATATTGATGCAACCTAAAATCGGAATTAAGGAAAACATCCTTCAGTTCGTCTTATTAGTTGTAACCAACCTGTTTGTTGGTTCGATGGTCGGGATTGAACGGACAGTTCTTCCTTTGCTGGGAGAGGAACAGTTCGGTCTGGCATCTGCCAGTGCTGCATTATCCTTCATAATCAGCTTTGGATTTTCTAAAGCCATTGTAAACTATTTCGCAGGACAAATTGCGGACCGGCTTGGACGTAAGAAAGTATTATTACTCGGTTGGTCTGTAGGTCTTTTCGTGCCAATCCTCATTATATTTGCACATGCATGGTGGGTCATCATTGTAGCGAATATCCTGCTCGGGATTAACCAGGGACTGGCATGGTCGATGACGGTGAATATGAAAATTGATATATCAAAGACAAACCAGCGCGGTACCGCAGTAGGTTTGAATGAGTTTGCTGGTTATTCTGGTGTGGCGATTATGGCTGCTGTTTCAGGATATATTGCCTCATCTTATTCATTAAGGCCAGAGCCATTCTATGTTGGAATCGCCATTGTAGTGGTAGGGATTCTGCTATCATTAATTGTTAAGGATACAGGAGAGCATTTAAAGCTTCAAATCTTAAGAAATGGAGCAGGAACTTCTGAGCTGACTAAATCAGCAAAAGAAGTATTTGCGCAAACAACTTGGAAGGATAAAAGTCTATCAAGCATCAGCTTTGCTGGATTATCCACGAATTTGAAGGATGGAATGGCCTGGGGTCTATTTCCGATCTATTTCACTGCCGCTGGGTTAACTGTCGGGCAAATAGGTACGATTGTAGCTGTATATCCGGCTGCCTGGGGAATCTTTCAATTATTCACTGGGACATTAAGCGATAAGATTGGCAGAAAAGTACTAATAACATACGGCATGTGGACACAAGCTGCTGCATTATGGTTAATTCTCGCTGCTGATCAATATTGGTTGTGGATTGCAGGGGCAATGTTACTGGGGCTGGGAACTGCAATGGTTTATCCAACATTGCAGGCTGCGATAAGCGACGTTGCTGGACCAGAATGGAGGGCTTCCTCAATGGGAGTCTACCGTTTCTGGCGTGATAGCGGCTATGCATTCGGTGCATTAATGGCTGGTATCATTGCAGATATTTTAGGGGTCAATTGGGCAATTGGGTTAGTTGCATTACTACCTTTTCTTTCTGGC
Source organism: Mesobacillus sp. AQ2 (assembly GCF_030122805.1). Taxonomy (NCBI): domain Bacteria; kingdom Bacillati; phylum Bacillota; class Bacilli; order Caryophanales; family Bacillaceae; genus Mesobacillus; species Mesobacillus sp. AQ2. The sequence continues at coordinate 2,209,332 of NZ_CP126080.1, forward strand.
GTGCTATCAAAAGTGAGACTACAGGAAACGAATAATTATTGATTGGATAGGAACAGTGAACTCATGAAGGTTTCTGCTCCTTTTTGTAATCTATTCAGTATTGGTAAAAAGCAATATGAATTTAATGAAGAGAAGATGTTAAAGGACATTCCAGGGTTTTCGATTCTTTTATTGAGGGAGCTATATTGTAAAAGAAGAAAAAATGATTGAAGAATATTTATAAAGTATCTGCGTGCTTCTTCATATTCATTGGTCATCCCCAGACTGCAAAAAGTAGTGGCGTAAAACCACTACTCTCTGACTCAATCTTTATGATCTCCACAATTATGAATCCTTAATGCAACCTTTGCTAATAAAAAAGCCAAAATCAATTCAGGAATCACAACTAAAAAGAACAGAACATTCGCGATCCTATCTGTTGCCTCAGGCTGCCTCGCTATTCCTTCTAAAGCTGCAGCGCCTGCAACCCCAAGACCATAGCCTATTCCTATAAAACCCAATAAAGCCAGCCCAGCTCCTATACAGCATTGGATGAAAGTTTTCATGATATCACCTTCTCTCAATATAGTCATTTAACAATATATTCAAGAGCTCATGAGCCCGCGCCGACTAGTGTCCATCTTTAGCGCTTAAGGTAAAGCTTAATCAGTTCTTGCTCGCTGAGTTTCACCTACGCATCTCCTTAGGAGAGCAAAAAACTCAATAGGTGACTGATCTGGTAAAATAAAAAAACTCAGGGCTATTTAATCTGTACCCCTTGTAAAGGACATTTATAAAAAAAGCTAGGCTACTTTAAGAAGATGATCTCTGTATTGAACAGGGGTCATCTTTTTCATATTCCATTGATATCTGCAGTGATTGTAGTAGTGAATGGCAGCTTTCACTTCCTGTTTTAGCTCTTCTAAGGTTTCACATGATTTTATATCAGCCAGGTCCTTAAAATGACCAAAGAATGATTCCTGTGGGGCGTTGTCCCAACAGTTTCCTCTCCTGGACATGGATTGTCCTAATCTGAATTTTTTCACCAGCTTTTGATAAACAGGGCTGGTGTAGTGACCTCCCTGATCAGAGTGGATATAAGCTCCTTTAGCCAGTTTGATTCTTTTGTTTTTCTTTAACTTCTTAAGTGTATCTGTAGCGATATCAAGAGTAACTCGATCAGAGACCTGATGAGCTAAGACCTCATTAGTGGAAGCGTCAATAATGGTTGATAAATAAGCCCTTTTTCCTTTCCCGAAATATAGGTAGGTGATATCCGTAAGGAGGACCTTGTAGGGGATTCCCTGTTTGAATTCCCTGTTAAGCTGGTTTGGGACGACCTTGTGCTCCTGGGTAGCCTTCATGATGCGCTTATAAGGGTTCGCTCTCCTAAAAGGACTTTCAATTCCGTACTTCTTCATGATTCTTCTTATTCTCTTAAGGTTGAAGACAACACCAAACTGACCTGCCAATACCATCTTTATTTGGCGTGCCCCTTTCTTGCGGTTTTTGAAATTGTATGCTTTTAATATTAAGTCCCGAAGGGCTTCATCTTTTATCTCCATTGCCTTTCTTCGTTCAACTTGTTTAGCTGAGAAATAGTTATAGTAACCCTGACGGGACACACCAGCTACTTTACAGAGGTGAGAAACCATTCCTTTTAGATTGTATTTCTCGATGACGGAATGAATAAGGTTGAATTTCTGATCAGCCGATAACTTTATTTCTTCTTCATCCCCCTTTCGGCGAATCGTATCTTTTTTAAAAGTTCGTTCTCTGCTTTCAATAGATTAGTTTCTGCCTCTAACCTTGCATATTTTTCTTCAATGGAAAGCTCTCGTTCCCTTGGTCTGCCTGTGTTTCCGGACCTTGTATCACGAAGGCCAAGCACTCCATTTTTCCGATAGGCTTCACGCCATCTTTTTCCTGAAGAACGAATACGATCAATACCAATGACTTCTTCATCAAACCCACACTTCTCAAAGATTTCTCTAGGGGTCTTTCCCTGTTCATTTTGTGTTATGAATAGTTCCTTGAACTCTTCAGTATAAGTAATCCCCTTTGAGGATACTGATTTAACATAAGTATTTTTAGAAAGTATTTGAATCTCTTTTTCCGTGAATAATTTTTTACTCATAATTGTTCTCCCGTCCCCATTTTTAATCTATTGTACATAAAAAGACCCTGTGCAGTGGACTTTTTTTAAAGTGTCTACTACACAGGGTACAGTTTAATTAAGCCTCTGAGTTTCTTTGGAAATATAGTTATTTGCAAGCTATATGAGAAGAATACTGTTTAAACGTATTTAAAACCGAACCTGTTTCTCTAATTTAGTGGGTCATTTCTTATTCAATGCAGTCCCAGATTAGCGAATTTGCTAGCTTACATTATCCTAGTTCTTCTCAATAAAAAACGTAACGACGACAAACAGGATAAAGGCCAGCAACAGCAATGATCCGCCGACGATGAAAAGGACCATTACGAATGTTTCGCCCAGATTGAATGGGTTGAGGTTGTACATCCACATTCCGACAGTGAGTCCTAGTGCACCGACCATACCGGTAATGCTGTGGATGGATACGAGTTTTTTATATTTGATTTGATAGTTTTTGTAAAAAATACCCCAGGCGAATACGGATAGCCAGCCGACAAGCAGAATATGGGCGTGGATTGGGCGCATGGCATAGTCGCCGGCACCTGCCATATGTGAGCCCATGAAAGTTCCAATCAGTCCAAAGATCGCTGCGAATCGTATTAGTCGAATACTCCAAGTTTGTTCCATTTTTTATTCCTCCGTCTGTTTTTCTATAGGGAGCTTTATTGTAAAAGTCGTACCTTTTTGAATCTCGCTCTCCACTTCAATTTTTCCGTTGTGCAATTCAATAATATGTTTGACAATCGACAGGCCCAAACCGGTTCCATCTTTTTTGCGTGCGGCATCGACACGGTAAAATCGTTCGAAAATCTTCGAGGCCTGATCCAGGCTCATTCCGATTCCGCTATCCTTGAATGTGATGTTGATGGCTTCATCGGTTTGCGCAAGCTGGATAAAAATGCTGCCTTCAGGTTGATTGTATTTAATCGCATTTGTTAAAAGGTTGTCCCATACCGTCATCAATAGTTCGGGATCAGCAAGAATCGTGGCAGGGGGGAGGTGGTAAGAGATTTCGATCTCCTTTTCCTCCAATCGCCATTGATGCCTTCTGACAGTTTCCTTAATTTGCGTGTCAATCCTTGTAATTCCACGTTTCATCGGATACGATTTTTGATCAAGCGAGGTAAGAAGCAGCAATTGTTTCGTCAAGTTGGACAGCCGCTTGGATTCCTGGTCGATGATTTCAACATATTCACGATGCTCGTCGTCGAGCGCCTGCGTTTTTAACAGCTCCGCGTATCCCTGGATATTCATCAGCGGTGATTGAAAATCATGGGACACGTTATTGATAAAGGATTTTCTTGCTTCATCATTATGCTGCAATTGAACCTGCATCGTGCTGAAGCTCTCGGCAAGCTGGCCGATTTCATCCTTGCGATGGATGTTCAATGGGAAGTTGAAGTTTTCCCTGGTGATTTCCCTGGTTGCCTCTGTCAGCTTGGTGATTGGCTGGATCAAATGTTTGGCAAACCAGATTACCCCGGTAATACTCACGATGGAAACTGCGACAAAAAACCAGGCGAAAATGACATGCACATCGGAGAATAACAATTTGTTATTGGGCCTCAGGTACAACCCATAGTCCTCATCTCCAATTGTAAAGGGGACTCCGACCGTATTGCCAAGCTGGTTGGAAAAATGACTCATCATCCATGGCGAGGCGGAACTGTCCATTCCATGGTAGATTTTCTTCTGCTCTATAACCCTCTTTGCCTCAGCTGGCAGGTTCTTTTTCGAAAAAGGTTCGCCAAACTCAAACTCCTCGCCAGATTCACTTAAAACATATATTTGATACCCCAGTTTACTTATGGAATCCAAATAACCCGTGAAACTTAAGTGGGAGGTCGAGTGCATTTGCTCCAGACTTGAAGCAACCTCTTCGGCAACCTTTACATTTTGTGAGTCAATCCGTTCCTTTGTCGAAGTCATATATACCCAGTTGGCAAGAATGAAGGCAATCACGATGCTGATCCCGAGGATGAGCAGGGTGGCGATGATGAACTTCCTGTACAATGTCTTCACTTCAATTCCTCAAGTCTATAGCCAATCCCACGGATTGTTTGGATTTCTACAGTAGCCACATGCTTTTTAAGGCGATCTCGTATCCTGTTGATATGAGTGTTAAGCGTTTGTTCGCTGCCTTCATAATCTGCTCCCCACGCCTGCTCAATCAAGGACGCCCGTGGAGTGGTTTTATTCAACCGTGATGCCAGGATGCTGAGCAGCTCAAATTCCTTCAATGGAAACAGAATCGTCTCCTGATTGATTTCAACTTCAAAGCTGTTCCGGTCAATCTGCATATTACCCGCCTGGATCAACGAATCGACAGCACGCTGCATTCGCCGCAGGACAACAGCTACCCTGAACAAAAGTTCCTTCACTTCAAAAGGTTTTACAATATAATCCTCGCTGCCTGACAGGAACCCTTCTTCCTTATCACTCAGTTGACCCTTTGCGGTAAGGAGGATGACAGGGATTTCCCAATCATCGGTCAGGACTTTTGTCAGCTCGAAACCATTCATCCCGGGCATCATCACATCGACAATCGCCAGATCAACATTTTGCTTTTCCAATAAGGATAAAGCCTCCTCGGCATCATTGGCCCTGAAAACCTGGTATCCTTCCTGGGTCAAATGGATCGTCACGAGTCTTTGGATATTTATATCATCATCAACGACCAGGATTCTCATTGGTCATGCCTCCTTAAAAGGAAGGGGAGAGGAGGCCTCTCCGTTCCTTATTGAATCTCAGGACTTGTTTGTTTATCTTTTTCAAAGAAAAGGATTAGTGCCGGTAAAAGCATGCCGCGGACCAGGAAGGTGTCGATCAGGATGCCGACAGCGACCATGAATCCAAAAATGAACAGGTCAGCGATTGGCATTGTTGTCAGAGCAGCGAATGTAGCCGCCAAAATGACCCCTGCTGATGAAATGACACCGCCCGTGTTGCGAATGGAAATTTCCAAAGCATCTTTCACTTTGTGATTCTTACGTTCTTCGATAAAACGGGAAGCCAGAATAATATTATAATCGATTCCCAGGGCCACAAGGAAGATAAAAGCATATACCGGAACACGTGTGCTGATCGCATCATATCCGAACAGGGCGTCAATCAGGAATACACCGAGGCCAAGCGCAGATACATACGAAAGCAGGATGGTGGCCATCATGTAAATGGACATTTTCACACTTCGTGTCAGGACAACGAGCAAACCAAGGATCAGAGCTGTTTCCAGCAGGACGATCTTAAGGATGTCACCGTTGTTGACTTCTCGCTCATCGACAAGCTTCGGCGTGATCCCGCTGAAATAAGCGTCAGCGTTCAGCCCTAAATCATCGAGTATTTGAGGGGGATCGTCCCTTAGTTTTTCGATGTAGTCCATTGCTTCTATTGAGTATGGATTCATATCGAGTGCAATGCTGAATTTTGCCGCTTCGCCATTTTCTGTTAATCCTGCCGGACGAACCGAAGCAATTTCTTTTTCATCATTCAATGTATCTGAGATTTCCTTAACATTTTCTTCAGTTAACTTATTGTCGCTTTCAATCAACAGCGTGGTAGGGGCAAGTTCTCCCTTATCATATCTCTGTTCCACTATTTCATAACCGACACGGGAAGGCAAATCTTCAGGGAAGCTTTTCACCATGTCGAATTCATAGTCAAGATTGAAGACATTCAACGCGGAAAGGACGAGCAAAATTCCGACAATCCCTCCGGAAAGGCCAGGTTTGTTGACTACAAATTTGGCAATCGGTCCCCAGACCCCATGCTTAACTTCTGTTTCCTTCCCATACCTAGGAACCTTAGGCCAGAAAGCCTTGCGTCCGAATAGGGTGAACAATGCAGGCACCAGGGTAACGGAAGCGAGCATGATGAAGAACATAGCTGTTCCGAAAATCGGAGCAAAGTTCTGATAATCGCGGAAATCGGCGAACAGAAGCACAAGCATCGCAGCCAGCACGGTTCCGCCGGCAAAAAAGACAGGCTCCCCTGTTGCACGCATTGCATGCTTCATGGCATCGAATTTATTTTCGTAATGGTTCAGCTCTTCGCGGAAACGCGAGAAGACAAATAAAGAATAGTCAATGACTGCTGCGAAAAGCAGGATGCTCATGATTGAGGTCGTTTGGTTATTGATCTCCAATCCTCCTGCACCCATAAGGGCAACACTCTGGTTCACAACCTGATACACGATGACTGTCGCCAATAAAGGAATAATCGCCAGCAAAGGTGAACGATAAATGACAATCAACAGGATCAGGATGATTCCGACTGTAGCAAGTAACAACATGAAATCTGCCCGTTCAAACAGCTTAATGGTATCCCCAGCAATTCCTGCAGGACCAGTAATATAGAAAGAAGTGCTTTCAAGCTTGTCGGCGATACCTGTGCCAATTTCGGTTGCACGGTCATTGATCTTAGCATACTCATCATTGCCCAATCCCTGTTCCAGTTCCATCGGGACAATCATCGTCGATTTATCCTCGGAAATAAAACCGCTTAGCGCCTGAGGCGGGAGAGAGCGGGTATCAACGATGTTTCTGATTCCTTCGATATTCTCAGAAATAATGCCATCGAGGATTTGATTCACTTCATCAAGATTGATGTCCCCTTTTTCATTATGGAATACAAGAATACCCGGCGTGCCCTGTTCATTCGGGAAAAAATCCTCCGTTTTATTTTGCGCGATGATCGATTTTGCATCATCCGGGAGAGATTGAAAGTTGTTCACTTTGTAATCGCCAAGCTGAGGGCCTGCACTCAAGCCAACCATCAACACTAGCCAGGCGATGATCATAATCCACATCCCGCGTTTCGTTGAAACCCAGTCGGTGATGGAATAAAGCAATTTCTTCATGAATAATAGCCTCCTATGTTCGTTACTGTATCGAGTTTACCTTCAGCACTCGTTCTGGGAATTTAAGGGGTTAGGGGAGATTAGAACGAGTACTGAACATTGAACATCATAAACTATGAAAATAAACACAACCTCAACTTTCAGTTACAATTCATAAGAGGATTAATCTATCCAAAAGGCGAATGATGTAGTAATGGATAGTAAACAGGAGGCAAGGCATGGACTTCTTTCACAAACTAAAAAGCAAAAAAATACAAGTCAGCAAAACAAAAGAATACGGGAACGATTTAAGAAAAAAATGGGAGGAAGCATTCGTATCGCATTTGAGTCCTATGGAAAAAAAGCAGATTCATCTCCATACAGATAGCGGCTCAAGCGGATTTCTATGGCATGTGTTCAGTTATGAAAAGAGAGTGTGTGAGAAGGAAGAACAAGCGGTACTGGCATTCAATCAACAATATAAAAATACTTGCCTGATATTCTTCCAACATGCGGATGAGGTATTCCTTGTAGAGGAAGCATCCGATTTGAAGGCAGAGGACCTTCTGTTGGCTGATGGGGAGCATGCCGATTTATATATTGTCGATCGAGAATTTAAGTGGACATTTGTCGTCACCCATGAACATGGGTGGATCGGGCCGTTTTTTTGCAAATGTTGAGAAGGTCTCAAATTTTTCAATGAAGAAAAGTGAAAACAGCGAATTTAAAAGTCAAAAGTCCGATTCGATTTCGAATCGGACTCTTGACTTTCAGGCTGCTTGTTTAGACTATAATCCAGCGGTTTAAATTACGCCGAACAAACCCCTGCTTTCATTAACATCCCAGCTAATGGACGTTCCATATTGTGTTCCATCCATTGCGCGATTTCAATCAATTCTTCCAATTTAGTTCCAGTATGGATTCCCATGCTGTGGAACATATTGACCATATCCTCGGTACAAACATTTCCGACTGCATTAGGAGCAAAAGGGCATCCGCCTAGACCTGCGATAGAGGAATCGAATGAACGTATTCCTGCGTTATATCCGGCAAGAATATTAGCCAGGCCTAAGCCTCTGGTATTATGGAAATGAAGGCCAAGAGGGATTGATGTGCCAAACGCTTTAGTAAACTCCGATACAGCTGCTTGAACCTGGGCTGGGTTTGCCATGCCTGTTGTATCAGCTAGAGTAATTTTTTCGAAGCCGGCTTCAAGGAAGGCTTCAGCCGTTTTTAGAACCCTGTCAAAAGGGACATTACCTTCATATGGGCAGCCAAATGCTGTGCCCAATACACCCACTGCTCTCTTTCCAGCACTGATTCCTGCCTTCATTACCGAGGTTAACTCCTGAGTTGCTTCTTCAACAGTCCTGCGGGCGTTTTTTAAATTAAAGGTATCACTCGTTGTCGTCACTATATGAATCACATCGATGTCTGTCTTTACGGCCCGTTCGAGACCTGACTTGCTTAAAACTAAACCTGCATAGGTAATTCCATTGGATTTGGGAACTTGATTCATTACTTCCTCGGCATCCGCCATTTGGGGAACAACCCTTGGGTTTACGAATGAAACAGCTTCTATATAGGTAATTCCAGAATCGATCAACTTCCCTATCAATGTCACTTTGGTTTCTGTGGATAGAATTTTTTTCTCATTTTGCAGACCATCCCTAGGACCTACCTCGCAAATTTCCAGCATTAAGCATCCTCCTTCATAACATATTCATTTTTTATATCTTCCAAGTGCGCCATGACAATATCACGCCCCTGGTAAACATGCTCATGCATGGCGATTTTCGCTCTATCTGAATCTCGTTGCACTATTGCATCCAAAATCGTTTTATGTGTATCAAGGGACCTGCGGAGCTTGGAAGAATCGTACCAATAAAAAGAACGGAAAACTAAGGGTACAACCACTACTTTTGAAATATGGAAATAGATGTGCTCATTTTTTGAAGCAGTAACAATTGCTTCGTGAAATTGTTGATTTGCATGGACAATCTGTTCAATCGTAGAGGATTTATTTTCAATATAGCTTTCGATGGCTTTTTCATAAAAAAGATTTGCTTCCTTGATTTTGGCAATATTCTCATCATTCCTGTGAATGGCCGCCTGCCCAGCTGCATAACCCTCCAGCAGGGTGCGCAGGTCATAAATCTGCCTAATATCTTCTTGAGTGAATTGGCGCACACTCACTCCGCGTTTTAAAGAAATGATTAATCCTTCAGATTCTAATTGTTTTATCGCTTCTCTGACAGGAGTTCGGCTAATATTTAATTCCTTGGCTAAAGATTCCTCTGTAAGCCGCAAGCCGGGTTCAAATTTACCGGTAAGGATTGCGTCTTTAATAAATTCATATGCACTCATTTCAACACCTCAGTACCATTGTATACAAAAGCTTTTAATTATTGCAAGATTTTTCTGACAAATATACAGAGAACGTTGAAAATATTGGTGATTTTAAAAAACTAAAAATAAATTCTTGATTTATTGTATACAAAGGATTATGATTTTCGTAAGATTTCAGAATTTTGTCATTGTTTAATCAATTGCAAGGAGGTAGTAAATTGGCAGAAGTTAATGCAGCATTACCACTTTCAAACATAAGGGTCATTGAGTTAGGAACTCTTTTAGCTGGACCTTTTACAGGAAGACTCTTAGGTGATTTTGGAGCGGAAGTAATCAAGGTAGAGCCTCCGGGAAAATCCGATCCTATGAGAAGCTGGGGGAAGTCAAAAGATGGAGTCGGCCTCTGGTGGCCTATTCAATCGAGGAACAAAAAATCCATTACGCTTAATCTGAGAGTAGAAGAAGGCCAGGAAATATTAAAGGAATTGGTTAAGGAAGCAGACATTATTATAGAGAACTTCAGGCCAGGAACCATGGAGAAGTGGAATTTATCTTATGAAACACTGTCGGAGATCAATCCAAAATTAATCATGGTGCGTACTTCAGGTTTTGGACAGTCTGGGCCGTACAAGAACCGGGCAGGCTTTGGCAGTGTGGGGGAAGCAATGGGGGGACTCCGTTATGTGACCGGGTTCGAAGACAGGCCACCCTCTCGTGTCGGTGTTTCCATCGGTGATACATTGACTGCGTTATTTGCGACAATAGGCTGTCTTGTGGCCCTGCATGAAAGAGGCAGATCAGGCAAGGGGCAGGTCGTAGATACCGCTTTATATGAATCCGTCTTTTCAGTCATGGAAAGCATCATTCCGGATTACTTGCTGGCTGGTTATATAAGGGAGCGAATGGGCAATATCCTGCCTGGTGTGGCACCATCCAATATTTATTTTACAGGAGATAAAACATACATCGTAATCGGAGCCAATGCGGATGGTGTATTTCGAAGACTATGCGAAGCCATGGAACAGCCTGAGCTGTCTGATGATCCGAGGTTTTCCACACACCATGCCCGCGGTGAAAACATGAAGGTTCTCGATATGCTGATCGAGGAGTGGACTAAATCACTAACGGCTAAAGAAGCACTCAAAAGACTGGACGAGAAGGGGGTGCCATCTGGCCTGATTTATTCCGCCAAGGATATTCTAGAGGATCCACATTACCAGGCACGTGAAATGATCATTAAGATGGAACATCCTCAGCTTGGTGAGTTCCCAATGCCAGGTGTAGTACCGAAACTTAGCCGAACCCCGGGCCAGGTGAAGGAAGTAGGAGCCGAAACGATGGGAAAACACAACGAAGAGGTATACACAGGATTGCTTAAATTTGATGAAGCAAAAATAAGTGAGCTTCGGGACCGAAATGTAATCTAAGGAGGGGAGAACGTTGGGAAAGACCTTATATGAAAAGATTTGGGAGAGGCATACTGTCAAAGAGGAAACTGGGAAACCTACTATTCTGTATATTGATTTGCATCTCGTTCATGAAGTGACATCCCCTCAGGCTTTTGAGGGACTAAGACTCAAAAACAGGAAGGTAAGAAGGCCAGATTTAACCATTGCGACAATGGATCATAGTATCCCAACCAGGAATAGGTTGCTTCCTATTAAAGATGAGATTGCAAAAAAGCAAGTTGAAGCATTGGCTGAAAACTGCAGGGAGTTTGGTATTAAGCTGTTTGACTTATTCAGTCCTAATCAGGGGATTGTTCATGTGATGGCACCTGAGCTTGGCCTTACGCAGCCAGGACAAACAATAGTCTGCGGGGATAGCCATACCTCTACACATGGAGCCTTTGGAGCATTGGCTTTTGGCATTGGAACAAGTGAAGTGGAACATGTTCTGGCAACTCAGACACTTAAACAATATAAGGCTAAGACACTTGCAATAAACATCGAAGGGAATCTTCCACTTGGTACAGCTGCCAAAGATTTAATTCTAGCCATCATCGGAAAATTCGGGCACGACTTTGCTACAGGATATGTTGTTGAATATCGTGGGGAAGCGATTAAAGCGCTTACGATGGAAGAGAGAATGACTATCTGTAATATGTCCATTGAATTCGGGGCACGGGCAGGTTTAATTGCACCAGATCAAACGACACTTGACTATTTGAAAGGAAGGGAGTTTGCACCTCAAGGGGAAGAATGGAGTGAAGCAGAGTTATTCTGGAATCAGCTCTATACTGATGAGGATGCGCGATTTGATTTAGAAGTTCAGTTTGATGCCTCCACTGTTGTCCCGCAGGTTACCTGGGGAACGAATCCTGGACAGGTTTGCGGAATTACAGAAAGTGTTCCAAATCCGCATGACTTTGCTGAAGGGAAAAGAAAGGGTGTGGAAAAGGCACTCAAATATATGGGGCTTGAACCTAACACTCCAATCAGTGAAATCCCTATAGACACCGTGTTTATCGGGTCATGTACAAACAGTCGTCTAGAAGATTTGAGGAGAGCGGCAAAAATTGTTAACGGTTACAAGGTGAACGAACATGTCCGTGCTCTTATCGTCCCTGGGTCTCAGCTTGTAAAAGAGCAGGCTGAAGCAGAAGGGATTGACAATATATTCACCGATGCTGGTTTCGAATGGCGTGAGGCAGGTTGCAGTATGTGCCTTGGGATGAATGATGACATTGTCCTTCCTGAAGAGCGATGTGCCTCCACTTCCAACCGCAACTTTGAAGGACGCCAGGGCAGAAAGGCCAGAACCCATTTAGTCAGCCCGGAAATGGCGGCAGCTGCAGCGATCACCGGGTACTTTACCGATGTTAGGAATTGGAAAGTAAAAATGGATGAGGAGGTAGGATCTTGAGTGAGGCATTTGTAATTCACACAGGAAAGGTTGCTCCGTTGGATCATGAGAATATTGATACTGACGCAATTATCCCAAAGCAATTTTTAAAACGGATCGAACGTATGGGATACGGACAATTTCTTTTCCATGAATGGAGAGAACAGCCTGGATTTGTCCTTAATGATCCAGAGTACAAGGATGCATCCATTTTATTGACCAGAAAAAACTTTGGCTGCGGTTCTTCTCGGGAGCACGCACCCTGGGCGCTGACAGACTTTGGATTCAAGGTCATTTTGGCTCCTTCGTTTGCGGATATCTTTTATAACAATTCCTTTAAAAACGGCCTGTTGCCCATTGTTTTAGAAGAATCATTGATTGATCGCCTTTTTAAGAATGCTTCTGAGAAACCCGGATATAAATTAACGGTTGATTTACAAGAGCAGAAAATCAGCGATTCTGATGGAGTCTTTGCTTTCTTTGAAATTGAAGCTTATAGAAAGGAACTTTTAATAGAAGGGTTGGATGAGATTGGCACAACCCTTAAGGATGTGGAGAAGTTACTAGAATTTGAGAAACAGCATCGGATTTTTTATTCGATGGTGTGATCTATAAATTAATAACTATAAAGGCGGGTGGCGTAATGAAAACGAAGGAAATCAAGGAACCTATTCGTAAAAAATGGATTTGGATCCTGCTTGCTCTAAATGTGTTGCTGGTCGTGCCATGGTATTTTCCTAAGGGCGATGTTCAGCCGATTATCCTGGGCTTTCCGGTTTGGGCTTTCGTATCATTGGTTTTTTCACTTATTTTATGTGGTTATTCAAGCTGGCTCTGCATCACACAGTGGAATATTGTCGAGGACATTGAAGAAGCAGATAAAAAGAAGGAGGCAAATAAATGAATCTAACCTTTGCCGGTCCAGATGGAATTATCATTTTGAGTGTATTTGCCATTGCCATGTTATTAATCGGGTATTTTTCCGGTCGCGGAGAAACAAATTTGCATCATAGTCTTTCAAATTATTATTTAGCTGGAAAAAATCTTGGTTTTATTGCCTTATTCTTTACGTTATACGCTACGCAATACAGCGGAAATACCATCGTAGGTTATGCACCAACAGCCTACAGAACGGGATTTTCATGGCTGCAGTCCATTTCCTTCATGACAATCATCATAGGCATTTACTTGCTTTTCGCACCTAGACTCTATGTCATTTCCAAACGTCAGAATTTCGTAACACCGACAGACTGGCTCCAGTTTAGATTTAAATCCAAGGCTGTCACATTATTAAGTATATTCCTGATGCTGTGGGGCCTCGGCAACTATCTGCTTGAACAGCTTGTGGCAATCGGGCAGGCAGTATCGGGAATGACCGGCGGGACCATCCCTTATGAAATTGCCGTATTAGTCTTTGTTGTAGTTATGCTGGTTTACGAATGGATGGGCGGGATGAAGGCAGTTGCGTTCACAGACGTCCTCCAGGGAATCATCCTTATGATTGGTATATTTGTATTCCTTGGCGGAGCCCTCTACCTTGTCGGCGGCCACTTTCCGGATGTTACTAGATTTATTGCAGACACCGAGCCAGCAAAAGTGGCGGTACCAACAATGGATATTTCTATTAACTGGTTTAGTATGCTAGTTCTTGTAGGTCTTGGGGCTTCTATCTATCCTCATGCTGTACAGAGGATTTACTCTGCTGAAAGTGAGAGGACCCTTAAGAAATCTTTTGCCAGAATGGCATGGATGCCGCCAATCACAACGGGTCTTGTATTCGTTGTAGGTATCATTGGTCTAATGCTGTATCCGGGTCTTGATAAGAGTGGTTCCGAGCAGCTAGTTGGATTGATGGCTAATGATATTGCAGCAATTAATCCCTTCTTCTATTGGATGATGATCATCTTCTTTGGGGGAATTGTGGCTGCGATTATTTCCACTGCTGATTCTGTATTATTAAGCTTTTCATCAATGTTATCAAATGATGTTTATGGAAAATTCATTAACCCGGGCGCCAGCGAACATAAAAAAGTTATGGTCGGAAAAATCGGCGGGATTATTGCAGTCTTTGGATTGCTGTGGATAGCATGGAATCCTCCAGGAACATTGTATGATATTTTTGTACTGAAGTTTGAATTGCTTGTTCAGGTATTCCCTGCCTTCGTCCTTGGACTTTATTGGAAGCGCTTATCAGGAAAAGCTGTGTTTTGGGGAATGCTTGCGGGAGCAGTACTTGCTGGCTTCCTGACTCTTACTGGCCATAAAACGGTGTTTGGGATCCATGGCGGGGTCCTTGGATTAGGATTGAACTTCTTTGTATGCCTGGTTGGTTCACTGATCATTCCTGCAACAGCTAAATCTTCACTTAAGGATGAAGAACTGGCTGTACTGGAAATGAGGGCATAAAGACAAAAATCCTTTTAATAAAAGAGATGATGCAATTGAATTTGTTATTAAAAAATAAGGCGGTTGAAGTGAAGGAGCCATGGCGAATGCTGTTATGGCTCCTTGCCGCTCAAATCATGGTGGCTTTTATCGGAAGGAGCCTGGGACCGCTGGGAGTGTTAATCGGTATGGACCTTTCCCTCTCAAAGGCGCAAATTGGGCTGCTTCCTTCTGCATTATTTTTAGGGCAGTCGATAAGCTCTATTCCTGCAGGTTTTTTGGTTGACCGCGTCGGTTCGAGAAAGCTGTTATTGATTATTTCCCTTTGTACCGGAATCAGCTTTTTATTCATGACGATGAGTTCCCATTTTGCGTTGATTATGATATTGGTCATGATAGGCGGTTTAGGCTATGGAGCCATGCATCCGGTTACGAATAGGGGAATCATATACTGGTTTTCACTGAAACAGCGGGGAACCGCTATGGGAATTAAACAAACTGGGATAACTGGAGGGGCAGCATTAGCGAGTCTATTGCTCTTACCTGCAGCAGTAGCGTTTGGGTGGAGGCCAGTTCTCTTTTTTGCCTGTTTTCTGCTTATAATAATTGGATTCGCAGCGTTTAAAGGTTATCGGGACCCTTTGGAAGCACAAACCAGCAAACAGGGTTCCATTAAAAGTATGTTTAGATCTCTATTACAATTATTCCGACATAAACAGCTTTTATTAGTAAGCCTCAGTGCCACTGGACTGAATGGCTCACAAATGTGCTTAACCACATACCTGGTTCTCTTTGCACATGAACACTTTCACCTTTCTATCGTCATGTCAGGGATGCTGCTGTTGATTTCTGAAGTAAGCGGCTCAGCTGGCAGGGTAGCATGGGGCATGATCAGTGACAGGATTTTTAATGGGAGACGGATTATCATTTTGATCATGATTGCCATCATAACGGCAATATGCAGTGTGACCGTAACATTTTTACCCCAGCATACTCCTTTTATAGGGCTCGTTCCAATTATCTTACTATTTGGGTTTGCCGTTTCAGGTTTCAATGGGATCTGGATGAACTTGGCCTCTGAACTTGTCCCAAAGGAGTTTGCTGGAATTTCGAGTGGGTTCAGTATTTTATTCGGTTCTGCCGGAGTAATCATCATGCCGCCTTTATTCGGATATCTCATCGACAGGAGCGGCACCTATATGTATGGCTGGTATTTTATTAGCTGCTTGATGATAGCAGTGTTAATTTTGCTTTTTATTTTGAGAAAACAGCAACAATCAGTTTCAACGATAACTGAGACATAAAGGGAGGAGCCTTCATTGAAATTTAATCCTGACGACCTTTCTACAAAGGAAATGTATAAGCTATTGACCGGTTCAGTTGTTCCGCGTCCAATAGCATGGGTTTCAACCATTTCTGAAGATGGCGTGCACAATCTCGCGCCATTTAGTTTTTTTACCGTTGCTTCAAGACAACCCCCTATGCTTTGTATTTCTATCGGACCTGGGGTAGGTGAAAGAGAAGGCACTGAAAAGGATACATTGGTTAATATTCGTTCAAGCAAGGAATTTGTCATCAATATTGTTAGTACGCCACTCGGTAATGAAATGCAAAAAAGCTCAGAAAATCTTCCGGAAAAGATTAATGAATTTGATGAAGCAGGACTTTCTGCCATTAAAAGTGATTTGGTAAAACCGATGAGGATCAAAGAATCACCGATTAATATTGAATGTAAGCTTGAACAAATTATCCCGCTTGGCAGTGACAATCTTATTATTGGAAGAGTAGTAAATTACCATATCCGTGATGAATTTTATCTTGGAAATTATAAAGTTGATTTAGAGAAACTTCAGCCGCTTGGAAGGTTGGCGGGGAATTACAGCGAAAGTAAAGAATTTTTTACGCTGCCCAGATGAATGGGTTAAGCCATCCCTATGATTTGCGCATTGGATATCGAAACGTGACAAAAAGAGACAAACTGAGAATTCTTTCTCGTTTTGTCTCTTTTTAATCTCTTAAATTCATCTTTTATTCTACTTAAATGATTATTTCCTTAAAATCTTTTCCATCGCTTTTCCCTTTGCCAATTCATCGATCAGCTTGTCCAAATAGCGAATTTCCCTCATGGTCGGTTCTTCGATTTCTTCCACTCGAACACCGCAAATGACACCTTTGATTAAAGTCCTTGAAGGATTAAGTTGGGGAGCGTCGGCGAAGAAGGTCTCAAAGTCTGTCTGTTTTTCCAGCTGTGATTCCAACTCTTCCTGGGTATAACCGGTCATCCAACGCATGATTTCATCCACTTCAGTTTTTGTACGTCCTTTTCTTTCCGCCTTCTTCACATAATGAGGATATACACTTGCGACACTCATTGTAAAGATCTTATGTTTGCTCATGGCATATTCTCCCTGATTTGTTTTACTTCATTATAGTATGAAAAATAGAGCGGTTCAAACGTGCTTTTTTTTCTGAACTCAAAGGAAATTGACTTAACGGGAAGAATAGTAAAAGCATATGGCTTTGTAAAACGGAAAAGAGGGGTGTGGTTGTTGGCTGAGACAGGGCTTGCCAGGAAGGGGAAAAAATACCCTAAATCTTTCTTCAGTGAAATCACTTTCTTACGATTACTTCGCTTTGTATTCTTTTTGACACTTTCAATGTTTGTAGTGTACATCTATTTTCTCTATCTTATGGGAGATCTTCTGAAAACGATTCTTGGGATCTGGAGCAGCCATAAACAGGGCATTATCTCCGTTTCTATTCTCCTGTTCTATTCAGTTAGTATCTATCAGCTCGGTGTTTGGAGAGGGAGAAGAGGTTAGCAGCTTATGCTTTTGTAGCAGGCGAGTTCATGCTATTTATTGTGGATCCAAAATGCTAACTTGGTCAGCAATCAGAAACCATCGTCCTTTTGTCCTAACCATCTCTAGCCCTTAATTACCCCTTTGGCAAAAACAACTAGTATAATAGATTTAAAATTAAGAAAATTCGGTTAAATATTTGCTATTATTCCTTTCGTTCCCCTAACATTATATTGTAAACAAATTGGAACAGGAGGGAATCATATGAAAAAATTCGTACGTACCGGGCTGTTTGCTTTGCTCAGTGTGTTATTGCTGGCCGGTACAATGCCTGCAACTGGATTAGCTAAAAAACCTGAGTTCAGTTATGAACAGTACAGCCAGGTTGATGTAGGAAAGGATGGCATGGTTGCGACTGCCCATCCGCTTGCATCCGAGATAGGTGCTGAGGTACTTCGCAAAGGCGGGAACGCGATTGATGCTTCGGTTGCGATTCAGTTTGCCTTGAACGTAGTAGAACCGATGATGTCCGGAATCGGCGGCGGCGGTTTCATGATGGTTTATGACGGTAAAACAAAGGAAACCACCATCGTCAACAGTCGGGAGCGTGCTCCTGAAGGGGCGACTCCAGATATGTTCCTGGATGAAAATGGGAATCCGATTCCTTTTGGAGAACGCTCGACCGGTGGAACTGCAGTCGGAGTGCCAGGAACACTGAAGGGCCTTGAAACAGCACTTGATATGTGGGGAACGCGTCCTCTCCAGCAGTTGATCGGTCCTGCCGTCAAGCTGGCTGACAAGGGATTCCCGATTGATTCAGTCCTGGCAGAAGCGATTGCCGATAATCAGGACAAGTTGTCAAGATCAGCAGCCGGTGAGGTTTTCTTGCCAGACGGGAAACCGCTAAAAGAGGGGGATGTCCTTGTTCAGGATGACCTGGCTAAAACGTTTAAGCTGATTCGTTCAAAAGGAACAGATGCACTTTATAAAGGAAAGATTGGAGAGGCACTAGCCGATGTGGTCCAGGATTTCGGAGGCTCAATGACTCCTGAGGATTTGGCAAAGTATGATGTGACGGTTGATGAGCCGGTTTGGGGAGATTATCAGGGATACAAAATTGCCAGCATGCCTCCCCCAAGTTCAGGCGGTGTCTTCCTGTTGCAAATGCTGAAAATATTGGATGGTTACAATCTGTCCCAATATGATGTCAATTCAACAGAAAAATATCATCTTCTAGCCGAAGCCATGCATCTTGCATATGCTGACCGCGCGGCATACGCAGGAGATCCTGAATTCGTCAATGTTCCAGTAAATGGACTTCTTCACCCTGATTACATCAAGGAACGCCAGGAGTTGATCAGCCTTGATTCTGTCAACCAGAATCCAACAGCCGGAGACCCTTGGAAGTATGAGAATTCAGAAGCCAATTACTCACAGACAAGCCAGCCAAATGACAGACAGTATGGAGAAACAACCCATTTTACTGTAGCTGACAAATGGGGAAATGTCGTCTCCTACACAACAACGATTGAACAGGTGTTTGGAACGGGCATCATGGTCCCTGGTTATGGATTCATGCTGAACAATGAATTGACCGACTTTGACGCAGTCCCTGGCGGTGCCAATGAAGTTCAGCCCAATAAACGTCCATTGAGCAGCATGACACCGACGATCGTTTTTGAAAACGACGAACCAGTCCTGACGGTTGGCTCCCCGGGAGGACCGACGATCATCACCTCCGTGCTGCAAACCATCCTCCATGCAATCGAGTATGATATGGAGCTGAAGGAAGCAGTCGAACAGCCTAGAATATACACCAACAATCTTAATTCGTACCGATTTGAAGAAGGTATCAGCACTGATACCATAAACGAACTGAATGCGATGGGCCATAAATTTGGTTCTAGCCCGACGACAATTGGCAATGTCCAAAGCATCTTGATCGACCGTGAAAACGGTACGTTTAAAGGTGTGGCAGACTCAAGCAGAAATGGCGCAGCAATTGGAGTCAATCTTAAAGGCAACCGAAAATAAGCATGAAAGGAAGGAGCGGGGTTTTCCGCTCCTTTTTTTTGCCTTTATAGGCTATGCCAATTTGAGTCTAACTAGAAAAATCATTTTAGTCCTTTTTTATTTTTAGTTATGGTTTATTTTTATGTAAGAAGGGAATACATATCAGGGGAATTTTCGTCTATATGTATAGGAGACGTTTTTGAAGTTTACTGATCACCATTTAATTTTAACAGAGCCAAATTCCTAAACTTTTGCCGCCGCAGTCAGCTACTCCGATATACATATAATAGGAAAGAAAGAAGCGAATACATAATATCACTTCTAAACTACTTGTTCGATTAGTATATAATAGAAAGATAAATTTACAGTCTTTTTATAGAATATTAAATAACTTTACATTAGCTTAAAAATCTTATAGAATGTTTGAATGGCTTGCATAATCTTAAAAGCTATTTAAACAGTAGACGATAGAAAGCGGGGAGAAAAAGGTGTTTAAAAAATTTAATAAAAACCACATGAGCCTTTTCCTACTAGCTGTTGTTTTATTATGGGTGAAAACATATCTAGTACAACATTTAGAATTCAAACTAGGCTTGGATAATAACTTACAAAAATTTTTATTGTTTCTGAATCCGTTAGGTTCCGTCATGTTATTCTTAGGTTTCTCTTTATTGTCAAGAAAAAGGAAATTCTTATGGCTCATTGTTTTTGACTTTATTTTGAGCTTCTTACTATTTGCAAATGTTGTGTATTACCGATTCTTTAGTGATTTCATTACGATTCCAACAATTTCGCAGACGCAAAACTTTGGAGATGTAAGCACGAGTGTGTCATCTCTTTTAAAACCGTATGACTTTTTGTTTTTCCTGGACACGCTCATTGTATTAGCTGTTGGATTGTTTTTCAAAAAAGAGCGTACGAGCGGAATGGTAAACCGCAGAAGTGTTGCAACTGTATTTATCGCAGCCATCCTGATCATGTCAGTGAACCTGGGACTAGCAGAAAAAGATCGGCCACAATTACTGACAAGAACTTTCGACCGCAACTATATTGTTAAGTATTTGGGGATGTACAACTATACCGTTTATGATGCTGTACAGAGTGTCAATGGCTCGATGAAAAGGGCAATGGCTAGTACGGATGATTTAACTGAAATCCTCAATTACCAGAGAACAAATTACGCAAAACCGAATCCGGAATATTTCGGTGCGGCAAAAGGAATGAATGTTGTATACTTCCACCTTGAATCAATGCAAAATTTCTTGATTGACTACAAACTTCACGGTGAAGAAGTAACACCTTTCTTGAACTCTTTAACAAGAGATGCAAATACCCTGTATTTTGATAACTTTTTCCATCAGACAGCTCAGGGGAAAACATCTGATGCCGAATTCATTCTCGAAAATTCCCTATACGGACTCCCACAAGGGTCTGCATTCTCTACTAAAGGAATGAATACGTATCAAGCCGCACCGGCTATCTTAGGCCAAAACGGATACAGTTCAGCTGTTTTCCACGGAAACAACGGATCGTTCTGGAACCGTGATGAAATTTATAAATCTTTTGGCTATGAAAACTTCTTTGATTCAAGCTATTACACATTGAATGAAGAAGATCTTGCAGAGTATGGGTTAATGGATAAGCCTTTCCTGAAGCAATCACAACCTATGCTCGAATCATTGCCACAGCCATTTTATACAAAGTTCATTACTGTATCCAACCATTTTCCTTATCATATGGATCAGGAAAAAACAACGATTGAACCTCATACTACTGGAGATGCATCCGTTGATTCATACTTCCAGACAGCACGATATGCTGATGAGGCATTAAAAGAGTTCTTTGACTATCTAAAGGAAACCGGATTGTACGATAACACAGTGGTAATCATGTACGGTGACCATTATGGTATTTCCGATAATCATAACAAGGCGATGGAGCAAGTATTAGGCAAAGAAATAACACCATTTGAAAGTGCCGGACTTCAGCGCGTACCGTTATTGATGCATGTACCTGGAGTAAAAGGTGGCACAATGCATGAATATGGCGGACAAATTGATCTGATGCCGACTCTTATGCATTTATTGGGAATTGATACAAAGCCATACCTGCAAATGGGCACAGACTTACTATCAGAAGAACACGATGAGCTAGTGCCATTCCGAAATGGTGATTTCGTAAGTCCAACTACCTCTTACATCAACGGTAAGTATTATGACTCAACAACCGGCACTGTGATAGAGGAAACAGAAGAAGCAAAACATCAGAAGGAAATCACTGAGACCATCCTGAATTACTCTGATAAGGTTGTAGAAGGTGACCTTTTACGTTTCTACACTCCTAAAGATTTTGTCCCTGTAGATCGATCACAGTACAATTATAATAAGAAGACTGAACAGAATAGCGACAAAACAGAATAATCTTTGAAAAGCTGCCGTGCCTAAGCCCGGCAGCTTTTTTGTATACATAAAAGGATGGATTTCACCAGCTTAGTTCTGTCTGTCTTTATTTTTTTAATGAATGTTTTTATATTCCCAACATAAAATAGTTGGTCACGAATAATAGGACCATTTTAAATGCTGGAAACCGTCATGTTTCTTGGAGGGATTTGTTTCATCAATATAGAATTATTCAAAAAGCAACAGGATATTAAAGCCTTGGATGCATGTTGAAAAACGACAGAGAAGAGGTATAGATTTCTGGGTTAGAAAGTTTTTAAAAAAAGGAGTGGGTTATAAATGGAGATCCAATTAATAAGACAAGCTACTTTGAAAATGAAATACAATGACCATATTATTTTGGTTGACCCGATGTTCAGCTCAAGAGGCATCCTGGATCCAGTTGCTAATGCGGCAAACGACAGACGCAACCCTTTGGTTGATCTTCCATTACCTGTGGAGGTGATTCTTGAGGGCGTGGAAGCTGTGATCATTACTCATTTTCACAGGGACCATTTGGATGACGCGGCAATCCAATCGCTCCCTAAGAATGTTGTTGTCTTCTGTCAGGCAGAAGATGAGGGGAAGCTTATAGAGCACGGATTTTCCAATGTGGTAAAAGTGAATGCTGACTTGCAATGGAACGGCATCAAGTTTTCAAGAACTGGAGGCAGCCACGGAACTGGTGAGCTGGCAAAAGCAATGGGCCCGGTTTCAGGATTCGTACTTGAAGCTGATTCTGAAGAAACTCTTTATATTGCGGGGGACACGGTATGGTGTGATGAGACTGAAGAGGCCATCACCAATTACAAACCAGATGTAATCATCGTAAATGGCGGGGAAGCGCAATTCCAGACAGGTGATCCTATCACTATGGGTCTTAAAGACATCGTAAAAGTCAGAAACCATGCAGCCGATTCTTTGATTGTCGTTGTCCATATGGAGGCATGGAATCATTGTTTATTGAAGAGAGAGACGATAATGGAGTTCATTAAAAGCAACGAAATAAAAAATGTCATTGTCCCATATGATGGTGAAAAGATTACTAGATAAATCGCTTTGCCCTATTAAGGATCGAAAAAAGGAGGGACCATGAATGATTGCGAGCCAGTACAAGATCACCTTGCCAAGTGATTATAGTATGGACATAATCAGAGAAAGAGTAAGAGAAAACGGTTATAAAACGGATGGATTTGAAGAACTGAAATTCAAACTCTATTTAATCACTGAAAAAGGGGTACATAATAATGTGCAGAATAGTTATTGCCCACTTTATTTATGGAAAGGGAGCAACGGACTGAACAAGTTTTTATTCAGCGGATATTATGACAATATCCTCAACTCATTTGGGTGGCAAAAGGTAAACATCGGCATTCCTCTCATTGATACAACAACCGATAAAATCAAGGATCATAGATACCTCTTTCAGGTAAAAGGAGAAATTCAGCCACAGGAACGCCTAAATGATTTTGGGGATAGGATAGGAGAGAGTTTACCATCAATTCCGAATACAGAATATATAGTGATATACAACCCAGACAAATGGAAGTACGAAGCATTCTACTTTTTAAACGATTTAAACAAAGCGAACGGGATCGCTGGGGTAATTTATCAGATTTTGCATGTATCTCAGGAGTAATTTTCTCGCATTTTCCTAACAGGTGAAGGGGAAAATTCGCGAAGTTCATTTATCATCTTTTAGGCGGACAATTATGCAAGGTTCCGGTCGTAGTAACTTCTACTGTCGTTTTAATGATTTATGTTAAATTATCACCCATGCCTACATCTCAATCCTTTCGCCTATTAAATCCAGAAATGGTATACTATTGTTCTAATATAATAAAAGAACGGAACTCAAAACACCGTTTGTCATGTAGAGCAAAGGAGATAAAGGTATGGCAAATGTACATATTTTTACGAAGAGAGAGGAAATCGCGAACGCAATCATCCACGGGATAGGCGGACTATTAAGCATCGCTGCACTGGTGATCCTGATTGTATTTGCTTCACTATACGGCACAGCCTGGCATGTCGTCAGTTTCACCTTATTCGGAGCGACCATGGTCCTGCTATATACATCCTCAACACTCGTCCATAGCTTTCCACCTGGCAGGGCAAAGGACTTTTTTGAAATCATGGATCACTCATCCATATATTTCTTCATTGCCGGAACATACACACCATTCTTGTTCATTGCGGTAAAAGGGACATTAGGATGGACTCTGTTCGGAATTGTGTGGGGACTATCCATTGCAGGAACGGTGTTCAAATCGCTGTTCGTTAAGCGCTTCCTGCATACATCAACAGTGTTATATGTCATTATGGGCTGGCTGATTGTATTTGCCTGGGGACCATTAACACAGAATGTCTCCTCACACGGACTTCTATTCCTCGTAATCGGAGGAGTACTATATACAGTAGGAGCCATTTTTTACGTCTGGCGCGGCTTCCATTACCATCATGCAATTTGGCATGTGTTTGTATTAGCAGGATCGATTATGCACTTTTTTGCGGTTCTGAGTTTGTTGCCATGAAATCACAAAAATCCGTGGGTACACAAAATGCGTAGTCCGCTAAAATGCTTTGGGAAAATTGTATACAAATATATTCAAGTCTTATCCTTGAGGGATAAGGCTTATTTTGTTATGAACCATAGCTCTACTATTTCTTTTTGGCTATTTTAAAGTTAATATTCATGTGGGAATTTTGGGTCTTTGGATTCGTTTTTCCTCCAATGGGATAAATTTGAAGGATTGTGAATTTTTATGCAGAATTATAGAAAGTATCAATATTTCGGAATGCGTAATAGATTAAGATCGTTTTAGTTAATGTTTGTTGGGAGATAAATAAATTACGCCAAAAAATATTTGAATATTCAAATATTTACATAGGAAATATCAACAATCTATCAATCTACTAAGACCACTATGGGAACAATCCCGCACCTTGCAAAAAATTCTTCTAATAGCAAATTCAAAACAGAGGCCAACTTTTTAGGATTTAGCCTATTTATGTCTATTGTTTATAAACTTAAGGGAGGTGATGAACCCAAGTGTGCCTCAAGCTGTAAAAGGAGAAATAAAGGATGGCGTAAGTTCGGCATCAAGGAATTAAAACATCGAACCTACATAAAAAGGTAGGGACTTTTTCTAATTGGGAGGAGAATTGATTTGAAGATTAAAGCTAAAATTGCAGCAGCAACCACCACTCTATTGCTTGCATTTTCTTCAACAGCCGCTTTTGCTGCGGAACCAGGTTTAGAAAAAATGCCCGACCCAGTAGATTCACAATCATGGGTGAATCCAGATGATATGACTTGGAATGATTATAATGTGGTACCTGGTATCGATTGGAATTCAACAAATATTAAACCCGAAACAGAACTTAAAGGTGCCTTGATTCTGGTCGACTTTCCGGATCAGGATTTTATCTTGACCCAGCCAAAGGGTTCAGAGATTGCCGGCAACCCTCAGGTGGACGCTGTTCCTCGTGAAGAACTCGGGAAATGGTGGGAGGATTTTCTGAACCTGCCTAGCAAACTCAACAACTATCAGACGATTGATGGCTTTTGGAAAGAGAATTCCCAGGGGAAATGGGGCGTCTCCCTGGATTCTTATGGTCCCTATCGTCTGGATAAAAACGAATTTCAATATGGGCTTAACTATATGAATGCGGGTTCGCTTCCACCTCAATATAGTAGTGGCAACCTTTTTCAGGATGGGGTAAATGCAGCAGCAGCTGACATTGCCGCAGCTGGAAAAGAATATGACTTTGCCTTCATTGTACATGCTGGCTATGACGAATCAACCGTATGGCAAGAATTTGGCGAAATGATGTTTCTAAACCAAGACTCGGTTTCTGATGCGTTTGCGCCGCCGGATTTACCTGGATTTGAAAACATGCCGAACTGGGCAAAAACTCGTTATGTTCCCTGGACTTCCTGGTATGCAGCAAAAACAATCTGGTCGGCAGCATCTAGTGCAGACATAAATGGCAAAAGGATACGTGTCTCGATCCAGGGCGAAAGCGATGGAATGGGAACCTTTGCTCACGAATTTGGCCATCTTCGTGGTCTTGGTGATAATTACAATAATGCATCACTTGACCCTAGAACCTATTCAGGTTATTGGGAGACGATGAGCCGTGGCTCTTTCAATGGCCCTGGCGGAACGCACACTCGCTGGATGATTCCATCTACTCTTGGTGCTTCTATACCGGCTCCTCATATGCTGCGTAATAAGATGAAACAAGGATTTGTATCCGATGATGAAGTCTTGAAGCTAAACCGTGATGAATTAAAGGTATCTGGACCGGCGTTTGCGGATATTACCGCACGTCAAGCACCAATTGGCAGTAACTTCGGCAGAACCGGATTGCATGGTATCAATATTAGCATGGACGATTCTACACCATCGGATTACCTGGCTGGTGACTGGCGGAACGATATTCTTTCCGGTCGATTGTATAATAACTACACCCTTGAAGTTGTAGATCGCGTTGGTTCGGATTCCTTCGCAGCTGATTCTGGCGTCTTGATTGCCAAGACGAAAAATGCGGAATCCGCTCCGAATATCTGGGTAGTTGATTCACATCCTGAGGATATCAATCTGAAGGATTTTACTAGACCTGACGGCACCACAGCGATGGTAGCCAAAGGTGATCCACGGCAAACTCTCGATGCTTTATTCAAAGCTGGTAATGGGGAAAGCTTGGTTGCCGGACAATTTGATGGTTCTATTGACAAAGACACGGTTGTCAGTGAGTACATCGATCCTTACAATAAACTTCACTTCTACATTTTAGGGAAACAAAAAGACAATGAAGGGGTACTCCGCTATCAGGTTGCCGTCCGAAACACAGAAGGTGCAGGTGCATTTAATCGAGGAGTAAATGTTAGCGCAGGCACTGTAGAGCCCGCTGTACAGGACAAAGTGGCAGTCTATCATTTGAATGTCACAAATACTGGCGAAGCAAAGGATCTAATTCGTGTCAATGCTTCGGCTGGTGATGATTGGACCGTTCAACTTGAACACAATGTAATTGGAGTGGAACCAGGAGAAACCGTTGCTGTTCCAGTTTATGTAAAAATACCGAAAGGCAAGACAGCGCCTGCCAAGCTAATCTTTACAGCCACTTCAGAGACAGATGCTAATCAAAGCTTTACAGATTACAATTTCTTACCTGGCAGCCTAACTGCAGCAGGTATAAGCTCTGTTATTGATAGCTTTGCAAATGAAGGATCTATCAAAGCAGGTACAGCAGAAGCATTGCAGGCACATATGAAAACTGTGGAGCAATTTGAAAAGAAAGGATCTGGGGATAAGGTTATCAAACACATCAATGATTTTAAAAAATTCCTGGAACTCAAAAAAGATGGAGATCAGATTTCTTCCAAAGCTTATACCAGTTTGAAAGCATATGCAGATTCCATGATTGAGACTTGGCAATAAGATGGAATAAGAGATTACAATATTCTCCTGTGATGGACTGGGTATAGGGGGAACAAAGGAAACAATAAGCTGGGACAGTTGTGAAACTGTCCCGTCTCCTTTGAGTAGTATAGAAACGTGAAGGAAGTACAGGCATTTAAAAGCATTCTTTATCTATATAGTAAGCCCAAGGCAGATCTGTTAACTGCAATGACTTTAGGACATTGTAAAAGGTAGGAGTGAAGATAAATGAAGAATTTAATCACAATTATAGCTTTTTTATCATTGTTATTTTTACTTGGTGCTTGTTCGACTCTAACTTCTGGGGAAGAGAGAGAGCTGCTTATTAAAACGGATTACGGAGATATATCAAAAGATGATTTATTAAAAGAAGTGGCAAGTACCGATCGAGGACAAGCGTTGATTCAAAAGTTGGTTTATATGCAGATTTTGAAAGGCAAATATGAGGTATCTGACAAAGAGGTGAACCAACGGCTGAGCGAAATAAAGGAACAGGTCGGAGATCAAGATCAGTATACAATGTTCCTGCAGAAACAGGGATTTAAAAACGAAGAAGAGTTAAAGGACCATATCGAACAATCCCTTTATTTCTTTAAAGCAACAACAGAAGGGGTGAAAGTGTTAGATAAACAAATAAAAGATTACTATGAACAACATAAAAATGAATACACTGAGGCAAGAACCAGCCATATTCTCGTGGATAATGAGTCAACTGCTAAAGAAATAGAAAAGGAACTAAAGAAAGGGACCGATTTTGCAGAACTAGCCAAGAAACAATCGACAGATAAAGTTACTTCAGTAGAAGGCGGAGATTTGGGATATCTTTCAGTGCGTAGCCAGGAGATGGATCCGACATTTCTTACAGCAGCTCTGAAATTGAAAAAAGGTGAAGTGAGTGAGCCAATCAAGACAGTATTTGGTTATCACATCATTAAAGTAACAGATATAAAGGAGACTCCATTAAGTCAGGTGAAAGATCAAATTAAACAAGCACTACTAAGTAAAGAAGCAAAACCGATTCAGGAAATCTTAAACAATTTGAATAAAGAGATTGTGATAGAAGAAGATGTTTTTAGAGATGCATTTAAGGAGATAGATTCAAAATAACCATCCGCCTCAAGGTTAAATGTTCAGTTCTAGCAGTTGGGTTTATTATCATTGTACTTTACTCCAAATACATAATTTTTACTTTGTGCCCTTTTTTGGATGAAAGGTGAAAAAGAGTTAGAGAACAATATGTTTTCTAACTCTTTTTGAGGCTCAATAATAAGTCTTTTAACCATTTGAGATAAAGTTTGTTTGTATCTGTATAGTGTCTGTTAATCAGTTGAGGCAATCCCGAAGGATATTCAGTCTCAACTGAAACTTCTTCCTGCAGTTCAATAATCCATTGCTGAATCAAATTCTTTATTTCATCAACATTTGATGAATGGATGAATAGGGTGGCGGGATAAAGAGAACGCGGCTCCTTCAGCCGTTGTTCAAATACGAGCTGAATTTCTATGGAAAGTTGAACTCTGCCTTCATCAGTAATGCGATAGACAGTCCTGTTAGGGCGATTATTGACTTGTTCTTCTTTTACACTCTCTACCCAGTCATTCTTTTCAAGCTTTCTAATCGCATGATAAATGTTCCCATCCGTCACCGGAAAGAGGTGGTCCCATTTATTTTCAATAATTGTTTTCTTCATTTCATATGGGTGATAGGATTTCTCCTGCAGTAAACCTAAAAGGACAATCTGGATGGACATGGTTTCACTTCTTTCGTTTGGACTAGAAATACAATATACCATTAAAGCTGAAAAAGGGTCGTGAAAATAGCTTTCCAAAAAAGAAAGGCATTATAGTTTTAGCTTTAAACCTTCATGGGTTGCAGTAAAGCCTAACTTTTCATAAAACCTTAATGCATCTGGTCTTTGTTTATCCGTTGTCAGCTGCACTAAATGACAGCCCCGTTCTTCGGCACGTTTAATAGCCCATTTGATCAGTTCACTGCCTACACCCATTCCTCTAACTCGAGAGGAAGTTCTGACTCCCTCAATAGTTGCTCTCCATCCGCCTTGATGTGTGATGTAGGGGGTGAAAGTAATCTGCTGTACTCCAATCACTTCATTTCCTTCACAAGCAACGATTAATTCATTATTTGGATCCGACGCAATTGCCTTAAATGCGTCCAGATAACTTTGGGGAAGTGGCTGCTCATAACGCTCACGCTGACTTCCTAGAACATCATCAGCTAGCATTTCAACGATCAAGTCTAAGTCTTTTTCTTCAGCTATTCTAAACTCCAATTTAGCATCCATTCTTAATCGCCTCATCTCATTCATCTATTTGTTTCTATGCTAACTGATTTATACACATAAGTGAATGATGTAATTTTAATGAGATGTTATAAGGTCTCCTTATGTTAGCGAGGAAGTGGGGGAGAAGAACTCAAAAATGAAAACAGACTAAACCATATGGCTTAGTCTGCTATATAGGGAACATATTATTGCGCAGAAAAACCGCCGTCAATGACTAGTTCGGCACCAGTGATGTAAGCTGCATCATCAGAAGCCAAGAACAATACGGCACGTGCCACATCATCTGCTTGTCCAAGTCGCTGCAAAGGAGTAGCCATAATCAAACGCTGCAAGACCTCACTAGATTCTGACAAGTTTGCCGTCATAGGTGTTTGGATGACACCTGGGAACACAGCATTTACTCGGATACCAAACCTGCCATATGCAGTGCTTGCTGCACGTGAAATGGATCGAACAGCACCTTTTGAAGCGGTGTACGTATTCACACCCATACCAACCATAGCAGTATAACTAGAAATATTGACAACAGCCCCTTTGTTTTGCTTTACCATATGAGGCAGTACATGCTTCATACCGGCAAATGGACCAAAACCATTAATACGCATCATCAAATCCCAATCTTCAATTGTTGTTTCATTTATGTCCTTTTCAGTTGCAATTCCAGCGTTATTGATCAGGATATCGATTCTTCCATGATCAGCGATGATCTCATCGACAGCCTTTTTCCAATCTTCCTCAGACATCACATTCAACAACTTGCCTTCAATGGAATCATGCTGACTGACAACATCAAGCAATTCCTTATTGATATCAGCCGCAATGACATAAGCGCCTTCCTCAACAAAAAGCTCAGACATTCTTTTCCCCATACCTGAAGCTCCACCTGTAATTAGAACGATTTTATTATCAAATTTCCCCATCGTACAACATCCTCCCTTTGGTTTGTTCAATCATATTATATCCCGATTAATACTTTGTGCAAAGTAATATGTTTTTCATATTTAGCAATAAACTGGTGCGGATGGAAGAAGATGCACTAAGTGCTGGATGGCAACCACTCAAGACACTTTTACAGTGTTGAATTAGCGGCGATATTTTAAATTTGTATAGATTCTATGGTCATAGCGAAACGATTCTTACCGGTTAATGAACCGACTCTTATTCTATTACTCACATCAGTTTTGGGAATCAATTCTGAGAAAAGGAATTGATCACCTTTTACTAGAATATGTATAAGAATTAAAAATCGAGGAGCTGTACAGAAAATGAAATTATTCTTACAAGCCACCAGCGTTTCTTTCATAATCCATTTGCTTTATTTGGCTGGTGGAATGTTAGTTGGCTATATCAAAACGAGAAACTATGAACCCAATGTTGCAGGTGCCTGGGACCAGACCGATATACTGCAAACACAAGTAACATTCGGATACACGGGTTCACCTTTTATGTTTTTATTTACCTTTTTAGCAGTCGCGCTGGTTTCTGGAATAATAATATCTTCATACAAAAAATTCACACGCTAGTGTTTCTTTTAAAGAAATACTTATCAAACTTGGAGGCTTGCTATGCACAATGACATCATCGTCGATGTAAAAGGAGTTAAAAAACGATATGGTTCCTTTACCGCTGTTAAGGGAGTATCCTTTCAGGTGAAAAAAGGAGAAATTTTTGGTCTGCTTGGTCCGAATGGAGCAGGCAAGTCGACTACCATTGAAATGCTGGTCGGCCTGAGAAAGCCAGATGAAGGGACCGCAATCCTATCAGGCTACGATGTGATCAAAGAAGTGAACAAAGTCAAAGAGGTGATTGGGGTACAGCTTCAGTCCACCTCTCTGTTTGAATTGTTAAAAGTAGAAGAAATCTTGCATTTGTATGGAAGCTTTTATCCGACTCATGTGGACATCAATGGACTAATCGAAGATATGCTGTTGACAGAGAAGCGGAATGACAGGATCAAAGGATTATCTGGCGGCCAAAAGCAGCGTCTTGCAATTGCCCTTGCGCTGATCCACGACCCAGACATTGTGTTCCTAGATGAGCCAACTACCGGACTTGATCCGCAGGCAAGAAGGACTCTTTGGGATATCGTCCTCCGATTGAAAGAGCGAGGAAAAACCATCATTCTCTCGACGCATTATATGGACGAAGCCCATGTACTCTGTGACAGAATCGGAATCATGGACCAGGGAGAACTGATTACCCTTGATACACCAATGAATCTCGTAAAAAAACTGCAGTCTACAAGTTCGGTCGAATTCCATTTGAGCAACCCTCCAGAGCAAGACTGGTTTTTGAAAATGGAGGGAGTAGATGAAGTGTCGATTAAAGATAACTTTGTCCAGTTATATACGGATGATGTTCAAGTCACACTGACCTCCTTGATCCGTGCATCTGCAGAACATCAGTTCAAAATAGAGGATTTACAGACTCGATCAGCGACATTAGAGGA
This sequence comes from Mesobacillus sp. AQ2, assembly GCF_030122805.1. NCBI lineage: Bacteria > Bacillati > Bacillota > Bacilli > Caryophanales > Bacillaceae > Mesobacillus > Mesobacillus sp. AQ2. The sequence goes on from NZ_CP126080.1 coordinate 2,241,334, forward strand.
TGTATTCATCCATATGACTGGAAGGAGCATCAGGGAATCATGAGGGCTTATTGGCAATTAACACTGGCACAATTACGTATTTTTGCACGAAATAAACAGGTCTTGTTTTTCACCTTGCTTTTTCCAATCATTCTGATGCTCGCCCTTGGAACTTTTGCCGGCAATGATAGCAATCTATCCTTATCAGTAGGGCTGATCGACCTCGATCAAACAACTGCTTCAAATAACTTAACAGAACGCTTTTACAAAAATGAGGGCCTTGAGGCTAAAAAATTCAAAAGTATTAAAGGCGGGAAAGAAGCCCTGAAAAATGGAGACATCCAGCTGTTCATGGAGATTCCAAAAGGATATGAAGCAAAACTGGAGGAGCAGAAAGAGCCCTCTAAACTTCCAGTCTATTATAATGAAAAAAATCTCACGACGTCAGAGCTTGGCCTCACTGTTGTGAACGGAATCATTGATCAGTACAGCAAGGAACTTACAGACTACAAGCCTGTCGTAACGATTGAGAAAGTGGGAATTAAAGCACTGACCATCCGATATGTGGACTTCCTGGTTCCAGGGATCGTCGCGATGATGATCATGAGCAACAATATGAACGGAGTTGCAGGCCAAATCTCCGCCTGGCGTGAAAGAGGCATTTTACGAAGAATGCAAGGAACGAGACTAAGGGCCTCTACCTTCATCGCTGCACAAATCACAGCACGTCTGCTGCTTAATGGAACCCAGGCACTGCTTGTCGTCCTTATCGCTCATTTCATCTTTAACATCCATGTCGCAGGTTCATGGCTTGCCTTGATCTTCTTCATCATCCTTGGCACACTTGCCTTCATGGCACTCGGTTTCATTATCGCGGGAATCGCGAAAAACCCAGAAAGTGCAGGGCCGATTGCCGGATTCATCTCCTTCCCGATGCTGTTCCTTGGAGGAGTGTTCTTTCCGATTAACAACATGCCAGACATCATCCAGCCAATCGTGAAAATCCTGCCAATCGCCCATTTGAGCTCCGCATTGAGGGAGACGATGAACCTCGGTACACCATTCCTCCAATTAGGGACAGAAACACTTATACTCGGTAGTTGGTTAATTGGCGGGTTTATTGTCGCAAGTTATGTGTTTAAGTGGGAGTAGAGAAGAGAGGGGAAGAATGCGTCCGACATCATAAAACAACCAGGCAACTGCTTGTCTCACTGAACAGTGAAAATCATAATTTGCTTTCTTGGAAAAATAATATTTAAAGTTGTGCGGCAGTTAGAAACTGCAGCTTTTCTATGTTAGCTTTAAAATTTCAATGATTGAAATGACTCGATTCGCGAATGAAATACATTAAGCGTCCCTGTGTCACTTTTTGAAGTGAAAAATAATTTGATAAAATACGCCTATTGTCAATCCAGTATGTTATACTTGAAACAAACCTTTTTATCTTTAAACCTTTTTACATTACCGGTTCCATCTCCCTGCTCAAATCTTGAGCAGGGTTTTTTATTGAGAATTATTTTAGGGAATAGAAAAAACAGGCTCTAAATAAAGAGCCTGTTCGAATAAATGATTTTAGATTAAGCTTTTTGAACGTTAGCAGCTTGAGCTCCACGAGCACCTTGCTCAACGTCAAATGTAACTTTTTGACCTTCGTCTAAAGATTTGAAACCTTCACTTTGGATAGCTGAGAAGTGTACGAATACATCGTCTCCACCTTCGCGCTCGATGAATCCGAAGCCTTTTTCTGCATTAAACCATTTAACTGTACCTTGTTCCATTTTTGTTGCCTCCTAGTGCGTTATCGCACAACGTATTACTATCCTTGCCCAAAGTGATCATCAAGACGAAAAGTTGACACTTATACTATCCTTTACACCGAACAAAAATAATTCTTATTCATCATAACAGGAAACATAAAATATAGCAAATCAACTCTCACTCAACTTGAATAGTACACTATTAAAGTTGATCAAGCTAGGCTGCTTTAATGGTTCTTGGACGAACAGATATTTTAAACTAGGAAGGATTAACATTTTTTGTAGATTATCTTTTTAAAATAAGTAGTAGAAAAGTTGAAGAAGAATTAATTTTAAAATGCTATAAAAAGAGAATAATGAAACACTTATACTTTGTGGTTGTTAAATTGGCGGCTTTATTGTGGCAAGTTATGTTTTTAAATGGGAGTAGGACAGTGAACTGGTGAAAAGAAAATAGAAGAGGTCGAACAAAATGCGGAATACATAAATGTATTGCTAAGAGAAATAGAAGAAATAAAGATCATTAATAAAAAGAACATAAAATCCTAATAGAATGGAGAGTCCCCCTTATGGATTCATTGGAGTTTATTGACCGCAGGGTCTCCCGGCTCATTAATGAGTATAATGATGAGATTGAGATGGAAATTCTTAAATATCAGCATCATTATTAAGTATTCGTAACAATATGCCAGGAAGAACCGCCTTATAGAAATTTTTATCGGGGTGGGGACAGATAAAAGGAGTGCGAGGAGAGCGGCTAGGAAGGCTTTAAAAGGAGTATATTTGGAGGCATATGGTGAGGAAGAGGATCACTAACTAATTTAAATTAATGACAACCAAATTATTATTTGTTTGCTACACACCCTACACATATAGAAAGTAGGTCGGAACATTTTACTCATGAATGATAAGCCTTACCCCTTGGACAAGGCTTTTTAGTTGCGAAATTTAACTAATTATTATAATTCGATACTTGAATGATAGATACACCAGCGGAACCTTCCTTGCGTCTCCGGAGTTTATACAAAAACTACGAATCTATTAATTTACTGAGTACTCACACCTCCAAAATGAATAATTAAGTTATTATAGAAGATATTAAAACTATATATAGCTATGATATATTATAAGGGAATTGTATAAAATAATTTTTAAAAGATTATATTCACATAATTGGAAATTCCATGTAAAATAAATGGTAATAATGTCAGTTTTGCCTGATACTTACTAAATGATAAAAGTTTTGATTTATAAGGAAGGTTAAAAATCCTAATATTTAAACCTCTTATATACATGGCAATTTCTTAAATATTGGGAGGAGTAACATTGTCATATAATTTAGTTTCTTTATTTTCAGGAGCCGGTTTTTTAGATATTGGTTTCGTAGAATCGGGTTTTTCAATCCTCAAAGGGTATGAATTAAACTCTGAATTTGCAAGAGCACATAATCACAATTTTTCTAGACGCTATAATGATGAAAAATTAGTGGAAGTAATAGATATAACAAAAGTTCCTGCTAAGTCATTGCCTTTATGTGAAGGAATTATTGGAGGCCCACCATGTCAGGATTTCTCAGCGGGAAATTCTAATAATACCGGTGTAGAAGGGGAACGAGGTAAATTAGTTTGGGATTTTTTAAAGAAAATTAAATACCGACGACCAAATTTTTTTGTCTTTGAAAATGTTGCAACATTATATACTAGAAAAAAACATAGAACTCAAGCATTAGAACCTCTCTTAAAAGAATTTGATAAGCTTGGTTACCAAACCTATTTTAAAGTTTTAAATTCACTTCATTATGGTATTCCACAAGACAGGTCCAGAGTTTTTATTGTTGCCTTCAAGAAAAAGATTATAAAAAAGTTAGAAAAAAATGGCCTCCAAGTATTCACTTGGCCTGAAGAACAATTCAATAACCCTAAGAAAGCGTTCGATTGGTCAAAGGTACACCCATTCGGTAGCAGCTTGGAAGAAGAGAGAATTATAGAGGAACTAGGAGATTTTTATCCTCTAACTGTACACAGTAGAATCTACAACAATTTTGACGGAACTACTTTAAAGAATAATGTCTCATTTAATCCTAAGTCTTCTAAATTCCAAATTATTTCTGAAGGAGACGATAGAAGAAAATCGTTTAAGCGGTTACATAGATTTCGCTACAGTCCAACAGTGGCGTATGGAAATAACGAAGTACATCTCCACCCTACCTTACCTAGAAGACTTACAGTGAGGGAAGCTTTAAGACTCCAGTCAGTTCCGGACTGGTATTACTTTCCTGAAGATATGACTTTACAAAGTATGTTTAAAATGGTTAGCAATGGAGTTCCAGTAGAATTATCAATTAAACTAGCTGTTCAAGTAAAGAAGGTATTAGATGATTATTACGGAATCATAGAGCCAGAATAAACCACCATGTTAGGAGTTGGCAATAAATGGAGAATAGGATTGATTATGATATTATTGAGCAAGTAGAATCGGTAAATGTAAACCCAGATCCCCGGATTTTAGTGGCTATTACAAACAACCCAATAAAACCTATAGATGCGCTCTGCGAGTTAATTGATAATTCAATTGATAGTTTTATTGCAGCAGAAAAAGCAGGAACTCCCATTTTAAATCCAATAATACAAATCTCAATTCCTAGAAATGCAGATATTAATAGGGGTGAAGGTGAGTTAATAATACTTGATAATGGTTTAGGAATGAGTCTTGAGCAATTAGTTAATGCATTAAAAGCAGGATATACTGATAAAAACCCATTTGATCGCCTTGGTCTATTTGGCTTAGGATTTAATATCTCTTCAGGGAAATTAGGGAAGAGGACAGTGGTTGCCTCAAGTAGAGAACATGATAACAAGCTTGTTGAAATCACTATTGATTTAGAAAGAATGGTAAATGAAAATACCTATAACGTCCCTAAAAACTTGAAAGAAAAGCAGTATGAGAACCAACGAGGGACTTACGTTAAGATAGATAGTTGGTGGGAGGAAGGCTCACAAAACTTTGGTTTTGTATCCAAATTAGCCAAGCTAGGAATCCCCCAAATTACAAAAGAGATTGGCAGACGTTATTCAACCTTCATACGAGATAATAATTTAAAGATAGTGATAAATGACGTTGAGTGCCAATCCTTTGAACATTGTGTTTGGGCTGACCATAGAGCAGTTAAACACAATAGAAGAGGGTTAATCCCAGCAGTTTATCGTTTTGATGAGGTTCTTAAAATTGAGAGGCGTTGTACTACTTGTTATAAACCGATAGTAGAAGGAAACTGTTTGTCTTGTGGAGAAAAAACTCAAACAAAGACAATAGAACATAGGGTAACTGGTTGGGTAGGAATTCAAAGGTTCGATGATGCAAATGAGTATGGAATTGACTTGATTAGAAACGGGCGGGTGATTAGGAAATCTGAAAAGGACGCTTTCTTTATGTGGACAGATAGCTTAGGTAATACTATTAAAGATTATCCTATTGATAGTGGGTACGGAAGAATAGTAGGTGAAATCCACTTAAATCATGTTCCCACAGATTTTTTAAAACAGGACTTTCAAAGAACATCTGCCGAATGGGAAGAGGCAATAAAATTTCTAAGAGGAAACACCTCATTACAGCCAGAAAAGGCAGCTGAGAGCGGGGAAGAAAACAAAAGTTATATATTTATGTTATATCAAGGATTCCGTAGAGTAAGGGACTTCGGAGCCAAAGATATGTATATGGGCTATTGGGAGCCTGGAGTAGATAAGCCTAAAAGAATAACTCGTGAAGTAGAAAAAGAATACTACCAGAAGTTTCTTGATAAAATACCTGGTTATTATGATGATGAAAACTGGTGGAAATTAGTTGAGGATGCTGATAAAAAGCCCATAGATGACATGATCGAATGTCCGGATTGTGGTACCCAATGTATTTCCACTAGTGAAGTATGTCCCGGTTGTGATTATATTCTAAAAGGTAAAGAGTGCATTAACTCAGAGTGTAAAAAACAAATAATTAAATCATCACAACACTGTAATCACTGTGGGGCCTCACAATCACCTGCAGCTAGGGAAACATGGAAATGTTCCTTTTGTTCTAAAAATAACTCACCTGAAACTTCATATTGTAGGTATTGTAATAGGAACAAAGGAGAACAGAATACATTTAACATTGATTATTTGTTAGAAAACTCAGTGAAGAACGAAGAGTTATCTATTAAGACCTTTGCAATATCTCTCCCTGGTGGGGCTAATATGGCCACAACCGCGATAAATGTCTATACGATTAAATATGGTATTGCTTTAGAAAGAGATGGTAAATCAACTCCTTTGATTTTTCATAAGGGAGAATCACTTAACATATTTATTGATAATAGACACCCTATACTTACGCAGTATCAAGTAAGACCGCATGATTTAATTGCTGTTGAAATATCGAAGTGGATACAAGATCAGAACAGCAGATTTATGTCAGGAGACGGAGTGCACCTATGGTCTATAAGCAGCTTATATTGGGAAGTTTTTAGAGGCTCGGTATGGAATGCTACATTAGCAATAGATGCAAACGAAACTAGGAATAAAATAGAAGCATTTTTTAATAGGATGAAAGAGGAGGTTACATTGTTATTACATAGCGAAGCGGAAGATATAGAAAATAATATGCTTCCTGAAGAAAAACACGACCTCCATATATCATTGGTTAGTAATGGATTTGACCCTTCACAAATTTCGGAAGTTATTCGTGAAGGGAATTTTCTGGGATATCTTTCAAATAGAATGTTAGTAAAACTATTTGTTCAGTATCCTGATAAATTCTTTGATGGGAAGTTCTGGAGCGATTCTTTTGAACATATGGATTCTGCTATCTTTGGCCAATCAACTGTATCAGAAATAAGAAATCACATTAAGGGAAAGTATAGAAACTTTTTGGAAGATATTCTTGGATACTATGAAAACCGAAGTCCAGATGAAGGTTATACAAAACGTGTAAATCAAACACTTGAACTATTATATAGGAAATTAATATAGGATGTGTATAAATGTCATTTATTAATGATACTTTATTAAGTATTGGTCCTTGGCAGGCTCTTGAAAGAAATGTTGCTCGCTTAATGCAACACGCAGGTTGGGAAGACGTAAGAATTGTGGGACAAAGTAATGATAGGGGAGCCGATATAATAGGTCACCGTAAAGGGAAACGGTGGCTTGTGCAAGTGAAATTTCGTAGGAATGGTAATGTGGGCATAGACGTTGTCGATAAAACAATTGAAGCTGCACATTTTTATAACGCAGATTTTCCAGTTATAGCAACAAATCAAATGTTTACTGATGAAGTCATAAAAAAACAAAGCATTTTATTAGCAAGTCAGATAAAACTACAATTGTGGGATAAATATAAATTAAAAAGAGATTGGGACAGGTTAACAGAGATAAGTTCCTCTCTCAAACAATCAAGAAAGTACCAAGAAAACCCCATTAATCAAGTAATAAATGCCTACAATTCAACAAATAAAGCTTTAATAGTTTTAGCAACTGGACTAGGGAAAACTTTTGTTGCTGCGGAGTCTACTCGAAAAATATTAAATTTACCTAATCCTCCAAAGAAAGTTTTAGTTTTAGCTCATACAAACGAGTTGGTATACCAGTTAGAGAAATCATTCTGGCCCTTTATGACCAAAAATATTACTTCTACTGTGTGGAACGGGTATGAAAAAGGATACCCTAAAGAGACCAATTTCACTTTTGCATGTGTAGATTCCATTGTAGAACATATTAGGAGAAACGGTGATTTACCAACTAATTATGATATGATTATTATAGATGAATGTCACCATGCTGGTTCTATGTCGTATAAAACTGTTCTTGAAGCAACCAGAGCTGGTAAAAATAATGGAGCATTTTTATTAGGAATGACTGCTACTCCTTGGAGGAGTGATGATAAAAATATAGAAGAAATATTTGGAGAAAAGTTAGTGAATTTAAATATTGTTGATGGTTTAAGAAATGGTTATCTCTCCAATATAGATTATAGAATGTATGTAGATAATATAAATTGGGAAAGGTTATCGGAATTGCATGAATTAACACCAAGAAAGTTAAATCGAACCCTTTTTATTCGCGAATGGGACGATGCAGTTATTTATAAATTAAAAGAGACATGGAACGAAGTTGAAAAACCAAGAGTAATAGTCTTTTGTTCAACAATTGATCATGCAATGACAATGAGAGATAAGATAAACAGTCTAGGAATTGGTAGAGCAGAAGCTATTTATTCAGGAAATTATTCTGGGCATAGGTTAACATCAGCTGATAGAAATAGGTTATTGGCTGATTTCCACAATGGTTATATTCAAGTCATGTGTGCGGTAGATATCTTTAATGAAGGTGTAGATGTACCTGATGTTAATATTATTGTGTTTCAGCGTGTAACACATAGCAGAAGAATTTTTATTCAACAACTAGGGAGGGGTTTGAGAGTAAGTCCTGGTAAGGAAAAAGTAATTGTCCTTGACTTCGTTTCAGATATAAGAAGGTTTGCTGCTGGATTGGAATTAAAAAATTCGCTAGAAGGATCACCGATTTATTTAAACTTAGGTAACCCAGTAAAATTCATGAATGTAGTAGGTGAAGATAAGGCAGCAGAAAGCTTTTTGAAAGAATGGCTTGAAGATGTCAGTCAAATTCAAGATGCAAAAGAGGAGGACCACATTCTTAAATTCCCTCCGGCACTTACTGACAGACAAAAAATTAGGTGATATTAATGAATTATTATAGTGTACTTAAGGATTTAAATAAAATGAAAAATATCCCCCTACAATCCATAAATCCCGGAGCAGAAGTAGTTATATTAGAGATAAATGATTCCAATATAATTATACAAAGCTCATCTGGTAAAATCGTTAAAAGACCACTTGCTGAAATTAAAAAGCTTGTTAAATCATTAACATCTAAAAAACCTATTCATGTTGATACAGTATTAGGAGGAAGTGGATCTAGTAGAAATCAACCTGAAACCGTTTTAGCAAATTTACCATATGTCGAATGGCTTAGAATTAAAAGAAAAAAGCATATAGTGTGGGTAGATGAAAATACTCATATTTTTGGTACTAATAAAGAAATGGATTCAGTTAGAGCTGCACTTGTGAAAACTCAGCTACATTCAGAAAGTGTTCTACACGAAGAGAAAAAAAACTTGTTAAATGTAACAGTCGTTTTTTGCGATAATCTTCAAGAAGCAAGTTATATATACAAGTCTATCTTAAAAAAAGAACCAGAGTTAATTGAAAAAGATCAAATAATTTTTTCGATTGATAAAACAGTAATAATTTTAAAAAGAAATGTTTATGATCTTCCCGACGGGTCATCGGCACCTATAATTCCAGTAGATAACTTAGATTCCAGATGTGCCGAACTAGATTCTCTCTTTACAAAAATAATTAAAATTCCGGCTAACGAAAAATTCCCATCCCACGCAATAATAATTGGAAATAATAATTATATAATTATACTCAGTGAAGCTCTTTTATAATGAGTATTTTTATTGTATTTGTATAGTGGAATTAAATAACCTTAACTTAAAGAGGGCTTCTGGCTCTCTTTTTTTCCATATGTATATAGAATGGTTACTTAGGAGTGATAATATGCTTGATACTTTAATTATCGAGCTGGTAAATTCTTTGAAGGAGATAAAGATATTAAAAACAAAGAAAGTAATCAGAATCATTGATCGGGGAGAAAAGGGAATATATATAGCTAAACCACCTACATTAAATAGTATGTTCAAAGCGAATTTATATCATACGATATAATAAAAAGTAGTTGGAGGTATTTCCTAGAAAGAAGAAGATTAAGCGAAAATGATTTACTAAAGAATCAAAGCATTCTTTTTATGTCTATATTTTCATTATTCCCTTTCGTAGAAGTATCAGATTTTAACAATAATATAACACTTTGTTTAAAAGAATACTATACAGATGATATACCAAATGATAATTATGAAGAACTTAAAAGATTTCTTACAGATTTAGTTGAAGAAAAGGTTAACCCAAAATTATTAAATATGGACTACAAGGGCAATGAATATAGAATTAAGAGTAAAAGTAGACAGGATGCTAGAATATTAGGAATCATCAATGAAAATAATGAACCTAACATCACTCTTTTAAGTACTTACTCAGAAGCAAAGAATAAAGAAACTTTTGTAAAGAACCTTTTGGAAAATCAAGGTTATTTTAAAATTGTAATTTTTTGTCTGGATCTCTTAAGAAATGTTACAAAAAAAGAAAGAAGGAATCAAATAGAGGAACTAGGAAGAATAATTATTCGGAATTCTAGAGGTAATAACTTAATGGTAGAATCAGTTGCTAAAGAACGAAGTTATTATCTCCTTTTATGGTTGGAAAAAAACGGTACTATAAATGAAGAATGGATACCTTGTGATAATTTTTTTATAAAAAGGGAGAAGATAATGTCAAGTAATCTTAGTAATAGTTTAACCCAATTAATGAATGAGTACCTAAAAAGCAAGGAGGAAAGTGTTGGTGTAACTCCGCAAATGGGGTATTTAGTAAGAAATGATATTCCAATGCAGATTTATAACCTAGACTTTATTGCATCTAATCAATATATTGTTACTGGATCAGTAGGTGTAGGTAGATGGGCTTCTGTTCCTTGGATAGCAATAATGAACCGAATCATTACCACGTCGACTAAAAAAGGTTACTATATTGTTTATCTTTTTAGTGAAGATATGAAGAGTGTTTATCTGACTATTGGTTTAGGAGTAGAAAAGACACAAAGGGAAGAAATAATAAGAATCAAGGAAGAAATACGCAGTACTATTCCGCAATATAGTAAATTTCTAATCGATGATCTAATAAATTTAGGGACAGGTACTAAGGCAAAAGAATATGCATTTTCTACCGCTGCATATATTAAATATGATCATGGACAGTTTCCTAATGAAATTGAATTAATAAATGATTTAAAAGATATGATAAAAATTTATGAAAACTATATTAAGATTAAAACAGGTGCCTCTCCTATTAGTTATGATTCAGGTGGAAGAACCAAGAAAAGTAAAGATCTAGTTAGAGAAAAAATTGAATATTTATCTTATAACAATTTAATCTCGCATATATTTACGTTCATTAAAGGGAAAGGTTTTTTTTATGGAGAGGATGAAATTAATAATCTCTTCTTATCTCTAAAAACAAAACCATTCGTGATCATCTCAGGTATTTCCGGTACAGGAAAAACCAAAATTGTTCAATGGTTTGCTGAAAGCGTAGGGGCGACAGAATAGAATGGGCAATTTAGTTTGATCGCGATCCGTCCTGATTGGAATGATGGATCTGATCTGCTTGGCTATGTTGATATAAAGGGTGAGTTTAAAGAGGGGCCTTTAACTAAGGTAATCAAGAACGCCCACCAGAATCCCGATCTGCCTTATTTTGTTCTTCTGGATGAGATGAACCTGGCGCGTGTTGAGTATTATTTTAGTGATATTTTAAGTGTGATGGAAAGCCGTAAGTGGGAGAATGATGTAGTAGTTTCTTCAACTCTTCTCTCTAGTGATGTGTTTGGGAAGGACCTTACTCTTCCAAACAATCTTTATATTATCGGGACGGTTAATATGGATGAAACGACGCATCCGTTCAGCAGAAAAGTATTGGATCGAGCAAATACGATTGAATTTAATCGTGTTAATCTTGGTAACCTGGCCTTTTTAACTGAGCTTGAAGAAGTGGAGCCGAAGGTCATCAGTCAGGATCGGTTTGCTTCTAAGTATCTTCATTTGAAAGATGTATATAAAGAAAATAAAGAATTAGTGGCCAGGGCTACGGATGAACTTGTTAGGATCAATGAATCACTTCAGTTGATTAATGCACATGTTGGTTACCGTGTTCGCGATGAGATCTGTTTTTATCTAGCCTACAATGAAGAATCTAATTTAATGAAATTCGAAAATGCATTTGACCACTGCATCTTGCAAAAGATTCTCCCCCGAATTGCTGGCAGCGACACAAGAGTGGAACAATTGCTGAGGGGACTCTATACTCAATTTACGAATCAAGAGTATGAAGAGGATGGACAAATTGATATACAGAATGCCAAATATCCGCGAAGCGTAGCCAAAGTTGCTGAAATGCTTGGGAGGTTAAGAAACGATGGCTTTACTTCCTTCTGGATCTCGTGATGATGTTGAATTAGTAAAAATAGAGACTGAGGCTCTTTCATTAGTGATAAAGGGAAAACCTTATCACGAAAGGTATGAAGGATTACGGCAATATAAGGCTATGGACCGTCATGATGTGATGGATTTTACAGTGGATGGAGATGGCATTCAGGAGATTAAGGTATATGATATCGCCAATCAAGAGCTGGTCACTCCTTCTGAGCAAAGGCCGATCTTCTTTGAAAATGGGGTATATCAGCTGATCGTCGTTCCGAAGGACGGTCGGGAGTTCACTTTTTATCACGAATATCCTCTTATCAGACAAGCCGTCTCACCGATGCCAATTGGGAGCCAACCTATTTTAATGGGAAATCTGCAGTTTCAAAATGAGGTTGGTTTTACAACATTCGAAATAAGGGCGGATGGTAAGGCGATCCTTGAAGTCACGCTGGAGATATTTCCTGTGAAACTTGATTATAAAAAGGATTATCAAAAGCTTTTAGATGAAGTAAATGATGAAATCTATAACCTGGCTTTCCATTTTATCCGGAAAACGTATTTGGGTGCTAGGTTAAGGCTGGAGGGAAATCCGTCGAAAGCGGAATTTTACCGCTTGATCAGTGAGCATTTTCATCAATTTCTTCAGGCTGTTGCGAGAATTGAATTCCAACCTCACCATAAATTGGATAAGACCTATGAGAAAGCACGAGGGGACCAGTTGCGGAAGCAAGACCCTGTCAGCAGAAACTTTTTACGAAAACGTGCGAACGTCTTTGTCGATGTATCAAAGGGGATTGATGTTCATGGCAGGACGGTGATGCCTACAGAAGGGTTAAAAATCAAAAAAGAGCTTACATATGATAATTTGGAGAACCGCTATGTTAAGTGGATGATTGAGCGGATCAAACAAAAGCTGGATGATTTGTTGGACTCTATAGTGAGCAAAAACAGGTGGACCAGAGAGAAGCCGGACTATGACCTAGTTGAGAAAATTGAATTGATGTCCAAACAGTTAAAGTCGAAGCTGAGCAGTCCTTTTTGGAAGTCTATTGGCAAGCTGGATCGTTCGGTAATGGGTCTGGTATTGCAAATGGCACCTGGTTATCGAGACGCTTTTCAAATCTATTTAACTGTTTCAAAAGGATTGATGCTACAGGGGAAGCTGTACCGAATGTCGGTGAAGGATGTTGCCACTCTCTATGAATATTGGACTTTCTTGAAGCTCGGACAGATTCTTGACCGAAGGTATAAGCTTATCAGCCAGGATATAGTTCAGGTTAACAGGGAAGGTTTGTTTGTAAATCTGGAAGCAAATAAAACAGCGAGGAGAATATTCAGGCACCCTGTCACAAATGAAGAAATCATTTTAGCGTATCAAAAACGGGAAGGCAGCTTGCCGACTGTTTCACAAATACCTGATACGATGCTGAGCATTGAGAAAAAGGGAAAGGGCTACAAATACCATTATATTTTTGATGCTAAGTATCGGATCGACTATGCCCAGGAAGACAGCTATTATCGAAAACGGTATAAAACACCCGGTCCGATGGAGGATGACATTAATACAATGCATCGCTATCGGGATTCGATTGTTGCGACAAGTGGGGGGCCATTTGAGAGAACCGCTTTTGGAGCTTATGTTTTATTTCCGTGGTTTGACGAAACCGTATATGAAAAGCACCATTTTTATGAGAGTATCGATAAAGTGAATATTGGCGGGTTGCCTTTCCTGCCGAATGCCACGAATATGGTTGAACGTTTTGTAGAAAGATTGATTGATAAAAGCCCTGAGGAGATTCAAAGGGAGGGCATCCTGCCAAAAGGTGCCAATGAAGAATGGAAGTCGAGCTTGGATCATAGGGTGATGGTTGGGCTTGTTTCCGATCAAGAGAGCTACGATCAATTCATCAAGGGAGCCTTTTATCAAATTCCTGTAAAGCAATTAAGGAAAGGCTGGCAGGAAGCTGAGTATGTAGCTTTGTATGTAAAAAATAGCTTAAATACTGATAATGGCGTTCAGCTTTATGCAAAGGTTAAAGATGTCAGACCTTATTTTAATGGTGATGATGATTACATGCGTTTTAATGTTGCCGCCTGGTCTAGACTGAAGCAGAACATAAGACCCGTTAATTACGGCATATCAAGAAGCTATGTGATGACAACCTTAAAAGCTTTAAAGGAAGCGCGGGAACTTCCTGAATTATTCATGAAATCTAAGGGAGAGAAAACCATTTGGCGAATGCTTAGAAGGGTATCTGATCAAATTAGGGTTGAACTGGACCAAGAAAATCTTGATCGTGCTTCTAGTATATCAGAGTATAAGATTAAAGATATTAAAGTGACCATGGATATGCAGGAAAGGGAAATCCGATTTATCGAAAATAACTCAGAAGAAGCAGTTTCGATTGAACAATTAGAGAAAAATCCTTCAGGGGTTTTTAAGAAATTGGTGGAGATGCTTCAACAATCAAAGGCAGACTAATGGGTCTGCCTTTTTGTGTTACATTAAATTTTGGTGCGTTTTATTCATTGATTGGTTTGCACACTTTGCAAGGCTTAACAGATGGATCGTTCAACTTTTCAACATGTTCCAAAGGGCGATAGTAGCCGTTCTTCTCCTGATTAATGATCACTTTCAGATCAAAATTCTTTTTTGTAATATAGGAGCAGTTTGTCTTATGAAGCTTGTTTCCATTAGCGGTGTCATAAACGATCACATACGGATATTTCAGGATTTCAGCAAACATCTTTATAGCCATAAATAACACTCCCTTTTTCTATGAATATATCACTTAGAATAGCTAAATGGTATAATTTAACTAAAGTATATTCTGAATAGAGGGAAAAAGACATGGCATCTTTTACTCAGGAGAAATTTGAATTGCCAAGTAACTTACGAGGCAGAAGTATTCATCTTAATGTCATCCCAACTGTGTCCAACTTGAAAAATATGATTGATAAACTGATTGTAGTTGATGGAGATATAAGTCAGTTAAAGCAATGGGAAAAAAGGAGTTATGCAGCATATCAGATTAGTAAAATCAAAAGAGAAGTAATGAATGCGCCCACAAAGGATAGCAGAACAAATCTTGTGAAACAGCATATTTTAAACCAGGATCCTAATGAATTAGGTGCAAGTTGTATTGATATTTATTTAGTTGCGTATGTTGCCGAGAACGTTAAACCTGGGAAACAAGCATTTATAGAATATGTGATGAATCACGGGATCACGGATAAGCCGAACTCTGCTCAGGCCATTTGGCAGGTAGGAAAAGGGGATGGAACCTATCTGGGAGTTCTATATGAAGATGGGTCTGTCAGGGACTGGGTATTCTTTAGGAAGTGGGTTAATGGCCTAAGTATGGGCAAGCCAAAAGTGTATAACAAGTTAGTCCGAGATCGTATCCCTGAGATCATCCACCAGACAGGAAAATCATTTAACACTAGAAAATTAGAACATCAGGATTATATCAAAGAGCTGAAGAATAAAGCATTTGAAGAACTGAATGAATACGCTAAAAGTAATAGCAGTCTCGAAGCAGCTGAAGAACTGGCGGATTTATTAGAAGTAATGCATTCATTAGCAGAAGTTCATGGTTATACCTTTAATCAGATTGAGGAAATACGACAACGGAAGGCAGAGGATAGAGGCGGGTTTAAGGAAAGAATTTATTTGATTGATGTTGAGAAGTAGAAAAAGATAACTAGGGAGAATAGATGATGGATAAGAAGACATTTAAGATAACTTTTAATAGATTGCTGGAATCGTCAGTGGATGGACTGACAAATGAACAAAAGATCAAGTATATGAAGAAATGGATTAGAGATTACGAGAAGATGGAAGAAACCACAACAAACAAATTAATTACACTGCCTAACTCTTTACCTGTTGATAGCACTGAGAAGATAGGAGAATTGGTAAGAGTAAAATTAGCACATATAATACGCAACCACTTACTAAGTCCAGAAAAAGTGCGAGTTTTACAGGATGCAAAACACTGCAAGAATTTATTTGACATTAATTATCCGATGCTTAAAAAGGTAACATATGACAGTCCATTAATTGAACAAAGAACAGTGAATGGATATTTCCGGTATTGGTCAAAGCCAGTTACCATACATAATGAAAATTATCTTGTGTGTAATGATTGGTATGAGAGGAATAGAACAAAGTTTATAACATGGGTTCAGAGTTTGAGTTAATGTTTTTCTTTCTAAGAAGGACTTTAATACATAATGCTTTTATAAGGGGCTTTTTAAGTGAAACAATTAATTGCGGCAATCTATTTATCTTTCGGTTTTTTGTTTTATTTGCTAAACAACTTCGGGGAATTCCATGCTACGCACACCTATAACTTTATTGTTTTTGGATTCATTCTAACTGGTATTGCCTATTTGTTTAACGACTTAGCAGATTCTAATAAGAAGAAAAACAATAAGTAAGAAGGAACATTTGCAGCAGAAAAAACAAAGCAAAACGAATCAGCAACTAAGGGAACACATTCATCTTTTATTTGCTGACTATTTCTTCAGAGTGTTAGAAACTTAAATTTAATTTTCTAATCACCAGTAAATGAGGAGGACTAAAATGACCAGTCTAAAAGGCAAAATTGCAATAGTAACCGGCGCAAGCCGTTCAAAGGGAATAGGGGCAGCAATTTGCCGCTCATTTGCGAATGCTGGGGCAGATGTATTTTTTACACATTGGTCTCCATTTGATGAGGTTAGCGGAAATGGATCAGATGAAGATTTTCAAAATATGTTATGTGAAGAGTTAAGACAAATGGGAGTTAATGCTGCGCATATGGAGGTTGACTTGAGTAGGAATGAGTCAACAGGCCTTATCATGGACAAGGTTGAAGAAACGTTGGGGACACCAAGTATATTAGTGAACAATGCTACCTTTGAATCACCAGCTAATTTTCGTACTTTGAATAGAGAGATTCTGGACATGCATTACAAAGTGAATAATAGTGGGACTTTAATGCTGTCTATGGAATTTGCGAAAAGATATGAAAAGGCATTTCCTGAAGGGAAAGATGGCCGAATCATTAATATGGTATCTAAAGGACCTGATCCTAACAATCTGGCCTACATAGCAACTAAAGGTATGATCATCGCGATAACCGAACCTTTATCAGTTGGATTAGCCCCGATTGGTATCACCGTAAATTCTGTCGATCCTGGTCCTACTGATTCCGGTTGGATAAATGATGAATTAAGAAAACAGCTGCTGCCACTTTTTCCAACTGGAAGAATAGGTGTACCGGAAGATGCTGCGCGATTAATAACGTTCCTAGCCAGTGATGATTCTGGCTGGATTACTGGACAAACGATAAAATCTGAGGGGGGATTTTTGGGGAAATAGTTAAGTTTATTCTGGAAGATATAGAAGCCTGATTCCTTGCTGAATATGAAGGAAACAGGCTTTTGTTATATGGCTTCGTCCATTAAAACCTGAGGATTTTGCCTGTTTACAAGTGATTGTTGAAATAGGATCCGTTTTTTAATAATTGGATAGTAGAAGAAGGAGTGGAAATGAGAACTACCCTCGCTGCGTTCTAGACATAGTTTATCTTAGGACAAATGTTAACAAAAACCAATGCCGCTAACATTGAGCGGCGTTGGTTTTTTTGTAAAAAATAATCTTGTAAATAACTAGACATGATATTGAGTGAAAATTACTATTTTTCCCAAATGAAACTCAAGTAGCTAAAAGCTAATACAATTTAATACCTTTCATTCATGAAAATTTTTTCATAAAAAAGTTTTATCAATATACCATTAAATGCTTACAACAATTAGACTTTTCTCTTCGAAACTACCACTTAGTTTTACTGAAATAACTTCAAAAATTTAATTAATTATGAATATAAGAAATAGTTTGACAACTAAAATATTCTCCAGTTACAATACAAATAAGTTCATGAATACAGAACGGCGTTTTATAATGTAAAACAAATGAAAGGGTGGTACATATTAAGTAAAAATTTTTATCTATATATGAAAGCGTTTTATTTCATTAAAAAAGACTCAAGTGAACTTCGGATGATAGCGCAAAAATAGATTAATCTATCATTTAAAAATAATTGAGGGGGAGAATTAATGAAGAAACTGTCTATTTTATTTCTAAGTATCATGATGATCAGCTCAATGGTTTTAGCAGCATGCGGAGGGAACTCAAGCTCGACAGGTTCAGCGGAAAATGGTTCTTCTGACAGTGCGGGTGGCAAAGGCGAAAAGCGCACGCTCAGGGTTAGTATCGGTGTTAATGATAAGCATCCTGAATATGAAGCAGCTCAGAAGTTTAAAGAGTTGGTTGAAGCTGAATCAGATGAATTAACTGTTGAGGTTTATCATTCCGGGCAAATTGCAGATGATCGTTCGGCAATTGAAATGCTTCAATTTGGTACGCTGGATATTACGATTCCTTCAACATCTCCGCTTGTAAACTTTATCCCTGAGTTTGGTGTATTCGACCTTCCATTCACTGTTCCGAATGAAGAGGTTGCAGACAAGGTATTGGATGGTCCGTTTGGTGACAAGATGCTTGACTTGGTTGATAAGCAGGGGCTTGTTGGTCTTGCCTGGTGGGAAAATGGTTTCCGTAACTTAACGAACGATGTAAAGCCTGTCGCAAAGATGGAAGATGTTAAAGGGTTAAAAATCCGTACAATGGAAAACGAAATTCACCTTGACGCCTGGAAGGCACTTGGTGCGAACCCTACTCCAATGGCATTCACTGAATTGTTCACAGCATTGCAGCAAGGCACGATTGATGGGCAGGAAAATCCATACCCAACTATTTTGCTAAGTAAGTATCCTGAAGTACAGAAACATATTTCAAACACAAACCATGTATACACACCATTCATTTTCTTGTTCAGCAAGAAAATTTGGGAAGAGCTTTCTCCGGAACAGCAGGAAATTATCTCAAAGGCATCTGTAGAGGCAGGCAAGTTTAACCGTCAGCGGACTCGTGAAGTAGCGGCGGAATCTCTTGAAACGTTAAAGAAGGAAATGACTTTTACAGAAGTAGCAGACGGGGAATTTGAAAAGTTCCAGGAAGCTGTTAAACCGGTTGTTGAAAAATATAAATCTAAAATCGGTGAAGATATTGTAGATGAATTCATGTCTGAGATTGATAAGGCAAAATAATTTTTGAAAAGAGCAGCCGGTTGTCGCCCGATGGCCGGCCTCTTTTTAAACGAAGAGGTGATCCAGAATGTTAAAACCTTTAAAATGGCTTGATGAGAACCTGGAGAAATACATAATATTCCTTTTGTCGACAGTCATGGTCGTCGTTATCTTTATCCAGGTATTTATGCGCTATGTGATGTCCAACTCTTTGTCCTGGTCAGAGGAACTGGCTCGATATTGCTTTATTTGGCTGATATATATAGGAATAAGCTATGCGGTCAAGCATCATCGTCACATCAAAGTAGATGCTGCACTACTTCTTTTTAAAGATAAAACAAAAATTTATTTTGCACTCATCTCAAATATCCTCTTTCTCATTTTCTGTGTGTATGTTGTGATCTATGGTTATGGAATCGCATCCCAATTACTATCATTTGGACAGACAACACCAGCACTTCAAATTCCAACTGGTATCGTATATCTAGCTCCTCCCGTTGGTATGGGCCTTGCGGGAATAAGGTTAATTCAAAATATTATTGGTAACTTTATATCTATCAAAAACTTTGATAAAACTCAGGAACTACCAGAAGATGTTGGGCAGAACATTAACGTTATCTAGTAGATGTTGAAGGAGGTCCTTTTAAATGGCAGGCGTATTATTCGGTTCATTCGCAGTATTCCTATTTTTCACCGTTCCAATAGGAATTGCAATTGGATTAGCTGTCTTATTCACCATTTTATATACAGGTGGAATGCCAGTAGAATTCCTGATGAAGGAATTAACCAACTCTGTTGATTCTTTTCCGCTTTTGGCTGTTCCATATTTTATTATCGCAGGCGAAATTATGGGGAAAGGCGGAATTTCCAAACGTCTTTTTAATGTCGCTGATTCAATGGTCGGAAATAAAACTGGCGGCATTGCGATGGCAACAATCATCACCTGTATGTTTTTCGCTGCCATCTCCGGTTCAGGTCCTGCAACAGTAGCAGCAATCGGAGGTATAATGATTCCGGCCATGGTTCAGAAAGGATATGATAAGCGCTTCGCAACTGCCGTTGTTGCATCGGCAGGTTCAATCGGCGTTATTATTCCTCCAAGTATTCCAATGGTTATATACGGTGTATCTGGCAGTGTTTCAATTGGAGATATGTTCATAGCAGGGATTATCCCAGGTATTCTCGTTGGAATTGGCCTTATGATTTATTCATATATTCATTCGAAGAAAATGGGATATACCGGTACGGACCATAAAACCACCGTTAAAGGCATTCTCACAGCAATCTGGGATGCCAAATGGGCCCTCATGATTCCTATGGTTATTTTAGGCGGAATTTACGGCGGGGTTTTTACACCGACAGAAGCAGCGGTTGTTGCTGTTGTATTTGGCTTAATTGTTAGTGTTTTCGTTTACAAAGAGTTGAAATTTAAAGATTTGCCGCAGATTTTTGTAGATTCTGGTTTAACGACAGCGACCGTTTTAGTAATTGTAGGAGCAGCTACTGCTTTTGGGCGCTTGCTGACCATTGAACAAATACCAAATCAGATTGCCCAGGCGATGCTCTCTCTTTCCAGCGAACCGCTGATCATTATGATGCTGATTACATTGTTGCTGTTAATAGTTGGCTGCTTTATGGATACGATTGCCGCAATTATTATCTTGACGCCAATCCTGCTTCCTGTTGCAACTCAGATTGGCTATGATCCAATACACTTTGGGATCATTATGATTGTCAATCTCTCTATTGGATTCATAACACCTCCTCTTGGTGTAAACCTGTTCGTCGGTGCTGGTATCTCGGGCTTGTCGCTTGAGCAGTTATCAAAAGCGATTGTCCCTTTCTTTTTCGCAATGGTTATCACATTGCTCTTAATCATCGTGGTTCCACAATTGTCACTGCTATTTTTATAATTTTATTCGACGATAATATTTCAGGTTAAACAGCATTAAGTCAGAAAAAATGCTGTTTCCTTTTAGGGATATTACAAAACAGAGTTTTACATTATAGAACAAAAATCAACATAAGAGATTAGCAACGAAAAAAATAAAGGGGAGATGCACATGAAGAAGAAAAAGGTTTTCGGGCTGGCAGTTACAGTGATGGCAAGCTTTTTATTCCTGGCAGGCTGTGGAGGAGAAGAGGCAGGAGGTGAAACCGGGGGTGGAAAGAAGAAAGTTATTAAAGTAGCAAACTACTTTGCGGAAGATCACCCTCAGAATGTTGCATTAAGGGAAAAGTTTAAAAAAATGGTTGAAGAAGAAAGCAAAGGAGAGCTGGAGGTCCAAATATTCCCGAACAGCACGCTTGGTGCAGAAAAGGAATTTTATGACGGAGTCCGGAATGGCACGATTGAAATGGGGCTTCCTGGCTTGATTATGCAGGCTGACATTCCAAAAATGGCAGCACCAGAATGGCCGTTCCTATTCAAGGATTTTGAACATGCCAAAACTGTTCTGAATGGACCAATTGGAGAAGAGTTGACTGAAGACCTTGAATCTAAGCATGGGGTTAAGCCGCTGGCATGGAGTGCGAATGGTTTCCGGATGTTCTCATCCAATCAAACAATTGCCAGTCTAGAAGATTTTAATGGGCTGCGCCTAAGAATGCCGAATATACCAAACTATATTGAACTTGGAAAATTGCTGGGTGCCAATATTACGCCGCTCCCAATCTCTGAAGTTTTCACAGCCCTTGAGCAAAAAGTAGTTGACGGGCAGGATAACCCAATTGCTACCGTGCGTGCGTCAGGCTGGTATGAGGTCCAAAGTGACATTCTGGAATCTAAGCATATGTTCAGCCCAAACTTGTATATTATCAACAGCAAATTCTGGAATGGCTTAACAAAAGAACAACAGAAAATTATTGAAAAGGCTGCAAAGGAATCTGCAGATTATGAGTTTGAACTTCTCGAAAAGAGCTACGAAGAAGACAAGAAGTTCCTTCAGGATAATGGTCTTAAATTCACAACACCTTCAGAAGAGTTTTCAGCAGAAATGGAAGAAGCAGCCCAGCCGCTATATGAAAAAATCTACAGTGAATTTGATTGGGCTAAGGATTTAGCTGACCGTATCCGCGACGAAGCTAAGTAATACGATAAAACGCCAGGAGGAATAAATTTTCTGTTCCTCCTCGGCTTTAAAAAGCAGGTAGGAAGGAGAAAGCCGTGTTTAGCAAAATCAGCTCTTTTTCTAATAAACTTTTAAACATTGCGATTGCCTTTTCACTGGCCGCCATGTCCTTCGCCGTCTTTGGAAATGTCGTGCTGAGATATGTATTTAATTCAGGTCTAACCTGGTCAGAAGAAATATCCCGCTACCTATTCGTCTGGATGGTATTCCTGGGTGCCATTGCGGCATTAAAGGATAAAATGCACCTTGGCGTGGACATTGTCGTCAACGCCCTTCCTAAGAAACTTCAAAAGCTAGTCTTCCTGATCAGCAATGCCATTGTCCTGTATCTATTGTGGCTTGTCCTGCAAGGAAGCTGGAAAATGACTATTCTTAATATGAACAGTACGGGCCCGGCAACGGGTATGCCCTTATCCTATTTATATGGAATCGGGATAGTATCAAGCATATGGATGATGCTCCTTGTGATTGCGAGCCTTTTGAAAGCAATCAGAGGGAAGACAGAAAATATGACGATAATCCAATCTTCAAATGACGTTTTATCGGAAGTTTCACAGGAAGATAAGTTCATAGCAAAATAGCGGCGGCATGAAAGGAGGCCTAAATTCGTCATGATAGGAGTTTTCTTAGGATCATTGTTTGGATCCCTGGCATTAGGGGTGCCAATAGCATTTGCACTCCTTGCGAGCGGGGTAATGCTGATGTTCGTCATGGGCACTTTTGATAGCCAAATCGTTGCCCAGAACTTAATTAACGGGGCCAATAACTTTTCGTTGATGGCCATTCCGTTCTTTGTCCTTGCTGGCGAATTAATGAATGCCGGGGGGATATCCAAGCGCATTGTTGAATTTTCCATGGCACTTGTCGGCCATATAAGAGGCGGACTTGGGTTTGTAGCCATCATTGCCAGCATATTATTTGCGGGGTTATCGGGATCCGCCGTTGCTGATACAGCAGCACTTGGCGCGATATTAATCCCGATGATGATTGCCAAAGGTTATAATGTGAACACTTCAACAGGCATTATTTGTGCATCCGGTATTATTGCTCCAGTTATTCCTCCAAGCATTCCAATGATTTTATTTGGTGTAACAGCAGGAGTATCCATTACGGATCTCTTCATGGGAGGCATTATTCCTGGCGTTATGATGGGAGTCGGGCTGATGATTGGCTGGTTCTTCATGTCACGGAAGGACACAAGTGAACTTCCACCGCGAAAATCAGCCAAAGAAATTTTGGAAGCAGTTAAGCAGGCCAGTTTTGCTTTAATGCTTCCAGTCATCATTATTGGCGGTCTCCGCGGCGGTGTGTTTACACCAACAGAAGCTGCAGTAGTGGCTGCATTTTATGCACTGTTTGTAGGCTTATTCATTTATCGTGAGCTGAAGCTCGAGGAATTGTATCATGTATTAATTGCTTCGGCAAAAACAACCAGTGTTGTGATGTTTGTCGCTGCTGCGGCCATGGTATCAGCCTGGCTCATTACGGTGGCTAATGTACCGGCAGAAATTGCAGGTTATATGGGTTCGCTTGTTAGCAGTCCACTGCTGTTAATGACAGTAATCATGATTTTCTTGCTATTGATCGGACTTGTCATGGACCTTACACCGGCTATCCTGATCTTTACACCGGTTTTGCTGCCGCTTGTTAAAATGGCCGGAATCGATCCAGTCTACTTTGGAATCGTCATGGTTATCAATCTGTGTATTGGATTGATTACTCCTCCGGTTGGCACTGTTTTATATGTGGGGTGCGGAATAAGCAAAATCAGTCTGGCAGAATTGACGAAAGGCATCTGGCCATTTTTGGTGGTCCATACAACCGTGCTGGCGCTGCTGATTCTATTCCCGGAAATTATTACAGTACCGCTTAGTTGGCTGTCAGAGTGAGGATTATGAAGGAGATAAGGATATGGACATCATAAAAGAAATGTTAATAGATATCCCCATTCCCAAAATGGTTAAAGTAAAGCAAAAATTTCATGCACCCCAGCTTGTTGATGTGGGGGCTGAGGTCCGGAAAACACTGAATGAAACGAATGTGCTGACTAAAATTAGCGAAGGAGACTCCGTTGCGATTGCAGTTGGAAGCAGGGGCCTGGCAGATTTGCCTGTTCTGGTGCGTGAAACTGTCAGGGAAATTAAGCGTGTCGGAGGGCTGCCATTTATTGTACCGGCAATGGGAAGCCATGGCGGGGCAACAGCGGAAGGCCAGATTGATGTGCTTCACCAATTGGGCGTGACGGAAGGTGCTGTCGAGGCACCGATTAAATCCTCTATGGAAGTTTTCAAGATTGGTGAACTTCCAAATGGGCTTCCGGTCTATATTGACCGAAACGCTTACGAAGCTGACAAAATTGTTGTCATAAACCGTATTAAGCCTCATACGGCATTCCGCGGACCGGTAGAAAGCGGTCTTATGAAAATGATTACAATCGGGCTTGGAAAGCAAAAAGGAGCTGAAGCTGCCCATGCCTACAGCTTTAAATACATGGCAGAGCATGTACCGGAAATGGCCAAAATTTCATTGTCAGAAGCGCCGATCATTTTCGGCCTTGCCTCTCTCGAAAATGCTTACGACAAGGTAGCAAAGATTATTGCTGTCCCGGCAGAAGACCTTGAGACTGCCGAGCCGGAGCTTTTGAAGGAAGCAAAGTCTTTAATGCCTAAAATTCATTTTGATGAGTTTGATGTCCTGATTGTCGACGAGCTCGGAAAAGACATTTCGGGCGATGGGATGGACCCGAATATTACTGGGAATTTCGCTACGCCATATGCAACAGGGGGACCGGATATCAAAAGAACTGTGGTGCTGGGCCTGACTGAAAAGACACATGGAAACGCAAACGGCATTGGCATGGCAGATATGACGACCAAAGCCGTAGTGGATGAAATCATATGGGAAAAGGGCTATGCAAATGCACTGACAAGTACCGTCATTGAGGTTATTAAGCTTCCAATGGTGCTGGAAACAAAAGAACTTGCGGTCAAGGCGGCTATTAAAACTTGTAATGCCTTTGATCTGAACAAAGCAAGAGTGGTTCGTATCAAAAATACATTAGACATCGGAGAAATCTGGATTTCAGAAAGCATGGTGCCTGAAGCGAAACAAAACAGCAGTCTAGAAGTTATTTCAGAGCTTGAAGAATTGATACTCGATTAATCCGAAAAAAAGCTGCAAAACCAATACTTGCAGATAAATAGGTAAGGAGTGATCCCATGACACAATTATACCCGCTCATTGATAATCCTGTGAATCCATATCGAGACAATGTACAGGGGAAGGCAAATGAACCAATTACAGTAGCCGGTCTTTTGGATCGGGCAAAACAGACACTCGGTTCTTCCTACGAAGGCGGAAAGCCGGATTGGACACTTGAAGAAATCTATAACCGACTGGAAATGAATGCCCCGCGTATAGCGATTATCGGAGGATCATCAGATCACCCGGCCCATATTATGGATTACCAGACGTCTGCCAGGGCAGCCATCCGCATTTGGCAAAATGGAGGAGTTCCTTTTTATTTTTCCACCCCGGTTATGTGTGACGGTACTGCGCAAAGCAATCAGGGGATGAGCTACTCACTTCAAAGCCGGAATGCGGTTGCCCAAATGGTAGTCAATCAGCTTGAGGCTCATAGTTATCACGGTGCCTTTGTTATCCAGGGGTGCGATAAGCAGCCGCTTGGTGTTGTAAGCGCATTGGCACATGTTGACAGGGTAAGGAGAAGCCGTGGTGAGGCTCCGTTTTTTGCAACATTTGCTCCAGCTCATGTTCTTGAAGGAGGCTCTATACCAGATGATGTGATCACCGAGCTGGAAGACCTGGCGAAAAAAGCAGAAGCGGAAGGTGCTTCAGATGTGGCACTTGATTTGCGCGACACAATGGCTTACATTTTGCAATGCTCATCAAATACTGCCTTTCAGGGCGTTTTCGAGCGTGCCTGCGAAAGGGGGATTTTAACAAAAGAACAGCATAAATATTTTGAAATGAGGCTGGCTGTTGCAACCTGTGACGGTCAGGGCGGTGTTTGTGCCTTTAATGGTACCGGCAATAGCTCCAGACATTTAGTGGCCGGATTTGGCCTGGTTCATCCAGCTGTAGAGATGCTGACAGACCCGCCGACACAAAGGCAGATCAATTCTGTGCTAGATAGTTTTGCCACCATGATTAATGAAGAGAAATATGGAGTCTCCAATATCGTAGCAGCAAACATTAAAAATGCCATCCGGATTCACAGTGCTTCAGGAGGCTCGACCAACCTGATGATGCATATTGTGGCAGGAATGATCTATGGTGGTTATAAATTCAGTCTATGGGATTTGGACCGCATCCATCATGAATATCCGATTCCGGATCTATTTGATTACAGTCTGACAGAGGGCCGTGACATTTACTCGCTTGCTATGCAGTGCTGCAGCGGTACTAGCCGGGGAATGGAAACACTCTTCTTTCAACTCCTTGAAAACGGCGTACCGATGGATCAGGATGCACCGACAGTTGCTGCTAGAACATGGAGAGAGCGACTTGCCATTACACGGAGTCTCCAGGCAGCCAATGTAAAAGAAAACCCTGTTATCTTATCAACACCGCGCCGAGCATTTAGCGGAGTGGATGTTCTGCAAGGGAATTTCTTCGAAAGTGCTGTAGTAAAAATAAGCGGAATGCCGACATCGCAGCTTGATCAGTTCGATGATAAGCTGGCATTTGTCCTTTATTTTGAGAATGAAGATGATGCAAACAGAAGCCTTTTGGACTCAAGTCTCCTTAACAGGCTTAAAATGGATAAATTATTTGATCATAATCTGCTGCTTGAAACACTTAAATATAACAATAAACAGGAATATGAACGCCTAAAAGGAGAAACATACGAAAAATTATTTGACGAGATGGCTGAAAAGGGCATCCTTAAAATTTCAGTTGTCATATCAGGACAGGGCCCGGTAGCATTCGGAATGCCGGAAATGTTCACACCAATGCAGCATATCAATGCCAACCGCGTGATGAAAAAGCTGGCAACCATCATCAGTGATGGACGCTATTCCGGGGTTACATATGGGGCAGCCATTGGCCATATGACACCTGAAGCTTATGAAGGCGGCGGAGTTGGTTTCCTTCAGACAGGAGATGTGGTCCATCTGCAGCTTAGAAGGCGCCGAATTGATTTTGTAGATCGAGCCCAGCTATTCGCAGGCAATGTTGTCCATGCTTTTTCAGACACCTTAAAAGATGATAGACAATTACTCGCGGAAGAAAGAAAACAGCTAATGAAAGCACGACAGAAACTTGTTGCGGCTAGCAATCGCATGTATGGCCATACTGATGCGGCAAATGGGGTTGTTCCGCTGGCAGTAGCGGAGGATGCAGTGCTTGACTATAAAAAAGATATTTCACTGAATGAAACAAGTGCGATAGCAAAATAAGGCAAGCTCGTCAAAAATCCTGTAAAATTAGGCTAAATAGAACTAGGAGAGTGAGCAAAAATGCCTATCATACAATCAGTGGAAAGAGCATTAAAAATAATGGATTTATTTGACGAGCGGGAGAGAGAATTATCCATTACTGAAATCAGCAAAAGAATGAATCTGCATAAAAGCACGGTTCATTCCCTTTTAAAAACCTTACAGGAACAAAGGTATATCTCTCAAAATGAAGAAAATGGGAAATACCGTTTGGGGCTAAAGCTTTTTGAGCGCGGGAACATGGTCCTAAGCGATCTTGATTTGCGAAAAGTTGCAAGGTACCACCTTGAAAAACTGTCGTCTACAACTAACTTAACGGTCCATCTTGTGATTCTTGATGGTCAGGAAGGTATTTATATCGATAAAGTTGAAGGCAGCGGAGTCACCGTACTATATTCCCGAATTGGCCGCCGTGTTCCCGTTCATACAAGCGCGGTTGGAAAGTCGCTGATCTCTATGAAAAACGAAGCTGAATTGGACCAGTTTCTTGAAAACTATCAGTACACAAAGCAAACACCGAAATCAATTTCTTCAAAAGAAGAACTGCTGGAGGAAATTGATCATGTTCGGTCGGCTGGATATTCTGTAGATAATGAAGAGAATGAACCTGGTATTTTTTGCCTGGCGGTTCCAATCAAAAATTACTCTGGCAAAGTTGTTGCAGGCATCAGCATGTCCATGCCGGCTGCAAAAGTAACAGAAGAAATCCGCGAACAGTACGTTGGGCTCCTAAAAGAGTGCAGTACTAGCATTTCAAAAGAGCTGGGCTATGAGTATCAAAAAATATAACTCTTTTTAACTTTTCTGTTGATTGGGTTATAAAAAATTGCTTTAAGTCTTCAGATGGGAGTCTCCCTTGCGATTTCGGTTTGTGGTGTCTCCCTATGTTCGATAATTTCTTTAAATAATACTTTACTCACTAGTGTAGGGTAAATTAACGAAATATTTGAAATATGATAAATTCAGGAGGATTAAAATGAGAATTATCCGCTATCTAAAGGGAAATGAAAAACAGCTTGCGGCAGTAACCAATGAAAATGAAGTAGCAGACCTTCCATTCGGCGACTTTTTATCCTTGATTGCTGAAGCACGAAAAAATAATAGAACAGCATTTGACATTATAAAACAAGTTGTAGGTGAAGTGGAGAAACAGCCATTGGAGGGTCTTCAGTTAACCACTCCAATCGATGCACCTGAAGTATGGGCATCAGGCGTTACCTACAAAAAAAGCAAGGAAGCACGAAATTATGAAGCAACACAGGGAAAGCTTGACCGGGAAACATTCTATGACAAAGTGTATGATGCTGTCCGCCCTGAAATATTTTTTAAATCAACAGCGGCAAGAACGGTAGGACCGAATGATCCTGTTTATCTCCGATCAGATTCCAACTGGCAAATTCCAGAGCCGGAGCTGGGCCTGGTTATTGATAGTGAAGGCAATGTGCTTGGTTATACGGCTGGAAACGATATGAGCTGCCGGGACATTGAGGGGGAAAACCCGCTCTATCTTCCACAGGCTAAGGTCTGGAAGAATTCCTGCTCCATCGGTCCGGCGATTGTATTGGCTGAAACTGTTTCAGATCCTTATGAATTTAAAATTATTTGCCGTATCTACCGTGATGAAGAGCTTGTCTTTTATGGGGATGCGCAGGTCAATCAGCTGAAGCGCACTTTGGATGAACTTGTCCACTATTTGGTCCTTGATAATGAAATCTTTGATGGAACGGTGCTGCTAACTGGCACATGCGTTGTACCGCCAAACGAATTTACATTAGCAGAAAATGACCGGATTGAAATCGAAGTTCCTGGCATCGGAATCCTGAACAACCCGGTTATCCAAAGTGAAAAAGCGAAGCAAGCCGCTAAGGGGTGAGGAAATGAGCGAGTACAAAACACTATATTTAAATAACAAGGATAGTGTGGCTATTGCTTTATCCGAGATACCTGCCGGGGCGCAAGTGACTGTAAAAACAGATGATAGAGAATTTAAGGTGGAGATTCTTGAACCAATCCGATTTGGCCATAAATTTGCAGTCCGGGCGATTCCACAGGGGGATGACATTATTAAATATGGAGAGGTGATCGGGGCGGCAGTTTGCCCGATTGATGCCGGAGAACACGTGCATGTCCACAATCTGGAAGGTAAAAGAGGAAGAGGTGACAAGGTTGTTTAACGAAAAACTTCAATTTTGGGGTTATCGCCGTCCCGATGGGCGTGTAGGGGTTAGAAATCATGTGCTTATCCTGCCAACGATTACTTGTGCTACTCAAACTGCCCAGCGGGTGACAGAGCTGGTCAGCGGAACCGTTACTTTTATTCACCAGCATGGATGTGCTCAGGTCGGCACGGATTATGACCAGACAGCCAGAACCTATGCAGGAATGGGGATGAACCCAAATGTTTTCGGTGTGATTGTCCTGGGCCTTGGCTGTGAAACTCATCAGGCGCACCGAATCGGCGATGAAATTGCCAAATGCGGCAAGCCTGTGCAAACAGTTTCCATCCAGGAACATGGCGGAACGCTTCAAACTATAGCCGAGGTGGCAAAAATAGCTGTGAAAATGGTTCAGGATGCTTCCATGGTCCAGCGTGAACTATGTGATTTCAGCGAATTAATCGTAGGTACAGAATGCGGCGGTTCTGATGCATGTTCCGGCCTTTCGGCAAACCCTGCCGTTGGCCGCACAAGTGACATGCTTGTTGAACAGGGAGGAACCGCCATTCTAGCCGAGACAACAGAATTAATTGGCGCGGAACACTTGCTAGCCAACCGTGCTGCTAATGACTCAGTCGCCAAAAAAGCATATGCCGTCATCAAAATGATGGAAAACAGGTCAATCCAAATGGGAGTTGACATCCGTACCGGGAATCCAAGTCCGGGCAATATTGAAGGCGGCCTGAGCTCACTCGAAGAAAAGTCGCTTGGGGCAGCAACAAAGTCGGGTACATCTCGGTTGGAAGAAGTAATTGATTATGCACAGAGACCGACCAAAAAAGGGTTGGTTTGGATGGATACGCCGGGACATGATATTGAGCAGCTGACTGGCATGGTCGCTGGCGGAGCGCAGATCGTCCTTTTCACCAGCGGGCGTGGAACTCCTACTGGATCGCCAATTGCCCCTGTTATTAAAATCTCAACAAATACCCCAATGTTCGAACGCATGAACGAAAACATGGACTTAGATGCAGGAACCATCGTTCACGGGAAAGAAACCGTCGGGGAAGTCGGCGGTCGTATCATGAAGGAAATCCAGGCAGTAGCTAATGGCAAACTGACAAAAGCTGAAATATTGAAACAGCATGACTTTGGAATTTGGCGTATTGGTCCGACATTCTAATAAGAAGGAGACTGGATAAATGAAAACTACCATTGAAACAAAAACATACAGCAACTTTATTAATAATGAATGGAAAGAATCTGCATCCGGAAATGTCATTGAAAGCATTAACCCGGCTACAAAGGAAGCAGTTGGCTATGTGCAAAAGTCCACTCAAGAAGAGCTGGATCAGGCTGTAGAGGCAGCATTCAATGCGAAGAAAGCATGGCGCAAGCTTGGCCAGGCAGCGAGAGGCCAGCTATTATTCCAAACAGCAAACATCCTTGAATCAAGGCTTGATGAAATTGCTAAAAGCATGACAAGCGAAATGGGAAAGACCCTTCCTGAAGCAAAAGGAGAAACAGCCAGAGGCATTGCGATCCTCCGCTATTATGCAGGTGAAGGTATGCGCAAAGATGGCGATGTCATTCCATCAACAGATAAAGATGCCCTAATGTTTACAAAGCGAGCTCCCCTTGGAGTTGTTGGTGTCATTACTCCATGGAATTTCCCGGTTGCGATTCCAATCTGGAAAATCGCTCCTGCTCTTGTGTACGGAAATACAGTTGTATTCAAGCCTGCCAGTGAAGCGGCTGTCACAGCTGCAAAAGTGGTTGAATGCTTTGCAGAAGCTGGTTTCCCTGAAGGAGTATTGAACTTTGTTACGGGATCTGGTTCTGTTATCGGCCAGGGGTTGATCGAACATCCCAAATTGAATGCGATTACCTTTACCGGATCAGAAAGTGTTGGTCAAAGTGTAGCGAAAGCAGCTGCAGCTCGCGGCATCAAGTTCCAGCTTGAAATGGGCGGGAAAAACCCGGTTATCGTTACGAAAAATGCCAATCTTGATCAGGCTGTTGAAGCGGTCATCAGCGGCGGATTTCGATCCTCAGGTCAAAAATGCACGGCTTCAAGCCGCGTAATCGTAGAATCCGAAGTCTATAACGAGTTTAAGCAAAAGCTGGTTGAAGCTTCCGAAAAAATCACAGTCGGCAACGGGCTTGAGGAAGGCATCTGGATGGGACCTTGTGCAAGCGAAAGCCAATTCAACACATTCAACAAGTATATTGAAATTGGTAAAAACGAAGGAGCCAGACTGGTTCATGGCGGCGAAGTTCTGACAGGCGGGGAATATGATAAGGGCTTCTTCGTAAAACCGGCAATTTTTGAAGAAGTGACAACTGACATGGCGATTGCCCAGGAAGAGATTTTTGGGCCGGTCATTGCGCTGATCAGAGCAGTTGATCTGGAAGAAGCGATTGACCTGGCAAACAATACAAAATATGGATTGAGCGCATCCATCTTTACATCAGATATCACATCGATTCTGGAGTTCATCGATGAAATTGAAGCAGGCCTTGTCCGAATTAATGCAGAAAGCGCTGGAGTGGAACTTCAGGCCCCATTCGGCGGCATGAAATCATCCAGCACAGGATCTCGCGAACAGGGAGAAGCAGCGAAGGAGTTTTATACAGCTATTAAAACGGTTTTCATCAAGGGCTCCTAAAATACGAAGTGAAAATCAGAAAAAATAAAAAGGAGATTTTTATAATAGAAATCTCCTTTTTATTCTAATGGCAGGAGGTGCCCATATGAAAATCACGAAACTTTCATTGTATAAAGTTCCGCCTCGCTGGCTGTTTTTAAAGATTGAAACAGATGAAGGCATATCCGGCTGGGGAGAGCCGGTTGTTGAAGGGCGTGCAGAAACAGTAAAGGCAGCAGTCACTGAACTGTCAGATTACATCATAGGCCGTAATCCCAATGACATTGAGGACATCTGGCAAACACTGTACCGCGGCGGATTTTACCGGGGCGGTCCGATTCTGATGAGTGCCATCTCCGGCATTGAACAGGCCCTCTGGGATATAAAAGGCAGGTATTATAAAATACCAGTCTATGAAATGCTTGGCGGCAAGGCTCGCCAAAAAATCAAAGTATATTCCTGGATTGGAGGAGACCGTCCGGCTGATGTCGCTGCTGCAGCAAAAGAAAAGCAGGAACAGGGCTTTCAGGCAATTAAAATGAACGCCTCCGAAGAAATGAACTACATAGACAGCTTTTCAAAAATTGACTCGGTAATTGAGCGGGTTGCATCGATTCGCGAAGCACTCGGCAAGGATTTTGGCATCGGAATAGACTTTCATGGCAGGATTCATAAAACCATGGCCAAATCCCTTGTGAAGGAGCTTGAACCTTACCGCCCGATGTTTATTGAAGAGCCGGTGCTACCGGAGAACAATGAGGCGCTGCGGGAAATCGCGCTCCACACATCCTGCCCGATTGCAACCGGGGAAAGAATGTACACGCGCTGGGGTTTTAAGCAGCTTCTGCAGGACGGATATGTAGATATTATCCAGCCTGATCTGTCACACACAGGCGGTATTCTCGAAGGCAAGAAAATTGCTGCGATGGCTGAAGCATATGATGTTTCCATTGCACCGCATTGTCCCCTTGGGCCGATGACGCTTGCTTCATCAGTTCATCTGGATGCTTCTACCCCTAATTTCATCATCCAGGAACAAAGCCTGGGGATTCATTATAATCAGGGCATGGATATTCTCGATTATATCAATAACCCAGAAGTATTTGCCTATAAAGATGGCTATGTGAGCATTCCTGACCAGCCGGGCCTGGGTATTGAGATTAATGAAGAAAAAGTGAAACAGGCAGCGGAAGTCGGACATGATTGGAAAAACCCTATTTGGCGCCATGCAGACGGCAGTATTGCCGAATGGTAAAGGAGGAGAAAGAATGAGCTTTAAAGGAATTATTCCCCCGGTTGTCACCTTGTTTGATGAGGCAGGAAATTTGGATCTGGATTTGAATAGAAAGTATCTTGATAAGCTGATTTCACAGAAAATTCATGGTATTTTGCTGATGGGCAGTTCTGGAGAGTTTTCTTCACTTACCATTGAAGAACGGAAGCTTTATGTCAGGGAAATGCTTAAACATATCAATGGCCGCGTAAAAGTAATGGTTGGTGTAGGCCATACCGCGCTCAAGGAGGTGCATGAACTAACCTCTTATGCAGAAGAATTTGGAGCAGATGGTGTGCTGGTTGTCAGCCCGTATTACTGGAAACTCTCAGATGAGCAGCTTTACCGCTTT
Source organism: Mesobacillus sp. AQ2 (assembly GCF_030122805.1). NCBI lineage: Bacteria > Bacillati > Bacillota > Bacilli > Caryophanales > Bacillaceae > Mesobacillus > Mesobacillus sp. AQ2. The sequence continues at coordinate 2,275,381 of NZ_CP126080.1, forward strand.
TATTCAAGTGTTGCGAGCAATACTGAGCTGCCCGTATTTATTTATAATATCCCGCAATTAACCGGACAAAATTTGCCGGTTGAGTTAATCATAAAATTGGCTAAAGATCATTCGAATATTGCAGGGATTAAAGTAACTGTCGGTGATTTCGGTCATATACGCCAGGTAATCTCAAAGGTAAAGGAAGTTCGTCCTGATTTCCTTGTTTTCTCTGCATTTGATGAGCATATGCTTCCTGCGCTGATGATCGGTGCAGATGGAAGCATTAATGGCAGCTCTGTTTTTGCACCGGAAGTGTCAGTAAACCTGTATGAAGCCTATCAAAGAGGTGTTTTGGCAGAAGCGGAGAGAAACCATCAGATAATCTCCAGACTTATGGATGTTTACACCTATTGCCCGACGTTTTTTACAACCATGAAGGAGGCAGTTCACGTGCGATGGTTTGATACAGCAGCGGGACACCGTACCCCTTTTGATGTATATCCTGCGGATTTACGTGAGCAAGTTCAAAATCTATTAAAAACTATTGAATCGAAAGAAGGCGTCCAATTATGAAGGAATCACGCGATTTGCTTGAACAGTTAGGCTATCCATCCAGCGATTATCAAGAGTTGCCAACCTCTAACAAGAGATTCCCGGACGGTGCACAATACCGGATTGAGATACCAAGCGTTGAAGGGCCTGAAGCTTTAAAAGCCACGCTTGAAGAAATTGACCGTCTCGGATTAACGATTCACCGCGTCTCACAGGGGAGCGGTATTATGCTTCAAACAGATGAGGAAATCAAAGAAATGTGTGAGTTGACTGCAGAACGCGGTATGGAGCTAAGCTTATTCGTGGGTCCAAGGGGCACATGGGATATCAGTGCCTCATCTTTTACAACTGCAGGCAAATCGCAGGCTCTTCGCCATGAAGGGGCCGATCAGCTTGTATACGCAATGGAAGATCTAAAACGTGGTGCAGCACTTGGCTTAAGAGGCGCGCTTGTGGCTGATGAAGGACTTCTTCTTTTAACCAAAGAAATGAAAAAGAGAGGCCAGCTTCCGGAAGACTTTGTTGTAAAGGTATCTGTTCAAATGGGTTCGGCAAACCCTGTATCTATAAAGCTCATGCAGGATATTGGCGCCAATACCTATAATGTTCCTTCCGCATTGCCGCTTGCAAAGCTTGCAGCGATCCGGCAGGCCATTGATATCCCAATCGATCTTTATGTAGAGGTTCCAGATAATTTCGGGGGATTCCTGCGCTATTACGAAATTCCGGAAATCATTCGAGTGCTCGCTCCCGTTTATATTAAGTTTGGCCTTCGCAATCATCCGGATGTGTACCCTTCAGGAAAGCAATGGGAAAGCACGAATATCTCACTGGTAAAGGAACGTGTGCGCCGTGCCTCCATTGGCATTCAAATGATTGAACGCTACTATCCTGAAGCGGTAACTTCAAAGCTTGGTGCAGAAGGACTTGGTATTCCAAAGGCAGAAAAAACGTTAGCAAAATAGTATTTCAATCCCTGAAGCGGTTTTTTATTTAGTTCTGGGGATTTCTTCATATAATCGAGGGGTGAAAAAATGGCATTTACAGTACTTTTAACAGACTATGAATTTGATAATTTGAAATACGAGGAAGACGTTTTTGCAGAGAGCGGACTTGATATTGAATTCATTAAAGCCCAGTGCAAAACAGAAGAACAGGTCATCGAGCAGGCCAGACAGGCTGACGCCATCTTAAATCAATATGCGCCCATATCACGCCGTGTAATCGAATCGCTTGAAAACGCCAGGGTGATTTCCCGCTACGGCGTGGGGATCAACACGATTGATCTGGAGGCTGCCACTGAAAAAGGGATTACCGTTGCCAATGTTCCGGATTACGGGATGGAAGAAGTTTCGAACCATACATTGGCCCTTTTATTGTCATGGGCACGGAAAGTACCGCTATTAAATAATGAAGTAAAAAAAGGCAACTGGGACTTTAAAGCGTGTGTACCCATCCATCGTTTTAATGAACAGACAGTAGGAGTTCTAGGTTTCGGCCGAATTCCCCGCAGGTTCATTGAAAAGGTTAACCCTCTTGGCTTTAAACTGGCAGCATATGACCCATTCGTTTCTGCAGAGGATATGGCTGCAGTCGGAGTGAGAAAAATGGAGCTCGATGAGATTATCCGGGAAGCGGATTATTTATCTGTGCATGTACCGCTTGTCAAAGATACCTTCCATCTATTAAATGCTGTAAGGTTCAGCCAAATGAAGAAAACTGCTGTCATTATTAATACTGCCCGCGGTCCGATTATAGATGAAAAGGCACTAATCGAAGCGCTCGAAACAGGGATCATTGCAGGTGCTGCTCTTGATGTGACTGAAGAGGAGCCAATCAGCATCGATAGCCCTCTTCTTAATATGGACAATGTCATCATTACTCCGCACAGTGCCTGGTATTCCGAGGAAGCCATGGTAGAGCTAAGGCAAAAAGCTGCAAGAAATATCGTTCAGGTTCTAAAAGGTGAAAAAACACCTTATGCCCTAACGTAAGAAAGGATTGAAACTGATGAAACTAGCTGCTTTTTCCTTTCAATCTGAACACCATATTGGCGTCATTCAAGGTGAGAACGCCATTAGTTTAACCTTGCTCGGGGAAGATCTATTTCCAAAGTGTTTGAAAACCTTTATAGAGAAAAGCGATGAGCTGCTTCCGCTTGCAGGAAGGCTCATTGAACAAAATGAAAATCGCGACGCCGTTTTTCCGGTATCTGAAGTAAAAATTCTTCCGCCAATCCCAACCCCGGAAAAAATCATTTGTGTCGGTCTGAATTATATAGATCATTGCAGGGAAACCGGAATGGAGCCCCCAGCTTCGCCAGTGATTTTTTCAAAATATGCAAATGCAATTGTTGGGCACAATGACGCTGTGGAAATCCCCATTAATTCAAATGAGGTGGATTTTGAAGCAGAGCTGGCCGTTGTGATTGGCAAAGAGGCAAAGTGGATATCGGAAGAAGAGGCAGAGGAATATGTTTTTGGTTATACGATCATGAACGACATTAGTGCACGTGATTTGCAATTCAAAGATGGGCAGTGGTCCAGAGGGAAGACAGCTGACACATTTGCACCAACAGGCCCTCTGATCGTCACTAAAGAGGAAGCCGGTGATCCTCACAACCTTGCAATCTCTTTGGAACTGAATGGCGAAGTCATGCAAAATTCAAATACTTCCAACTTAATATTTTCCGTGCCGCAAATCATTTCATTCTTGTCGCAGTCTATGACGTTAAAGCCTGGCGATATAATTGCTACTGGAACTCCTCCAGGGGTCGGCATGGGCCGTACTCCCAAGGTTTGGTTAAAAGATGGAGACAGAATGAGTATTACCATTGAAAACATCGGGACATTATCCAATTACGTAATAGCTAATTCACAGAAAGAGGGCTGTTAGATATGGATGTCGTAACAATCGGGGAAACGATGGCACTATTTACACCGAATGAAGAGGGCATGCTTCGACATGCCCTTTCTTTTTCAATGAAATTTGGCGGGGCAGAGTCAAATATTGCCATTGGATTGAGTCGTCTAGGACATCGTTCCAGATGGATCAGCCGTCTTGGAGAGGATGAGTTCGGAGATGCGATGCTGTCATTCATCCGCGGCGAAGGAGTGGATGTTTCCTTTGTAACACGCGATCAAAGTGCTTCTACTGGAGTGTTTTTCAAGGAATTTAGACGACTGAATGATACGCGTGTCTATTACTATAGAAAAGACTCAGCCGCCAGCAGAATGGGTGCCGAATGGCTGGAAGAGGACTCCATTTCAGATGCTAAATATCTTCATATTACAGGCATTACACCAGCCCTCAGCATCTCATGCCGGGAAATGCTTGAAAAAGCAATCCTCATAGCAAAAGGTAATGGAACAAAAATCGTTTTTGATCCCAATCTTCGTCTGAAAATTTGGCGAGATGAGGAGGAAGCTCGCCAGGTTATAAAGAAATTTGCTTCTGAAAGCAATCTGGTACTTCCGGGGATTTCCGAAGCAGAATTTTTGTTTGGTAGGCTTACCCCAGAGGAATACGTTGAAAAATTTCATGATCTTGGCATTGAAACAGTCATTATGAAGTTGGGTAAACAGGGAGCACTCATTTCTTCTCCCTCTGTTCCAATGACGAGAATCCCGGGCTTTCTGGTCGAACGCGTCGTTGATCCAGTTGGGGCAGGTGACGCCTTTGCAGCTGGTGTTCTTTCAGGGCTTCTGGATGGAATTTCGCTTGAGGAAGCCGTGCTGCGGGGCAATGCGATGGGGGCGATGGTCACAATGGTGAATGGCGATGCAGAAGGCTTGCCCACTCGATCTGATCTTTCTTCCTTTTTGTCTGGCTGCCTGGATGATGTTACGAGATAAAAGGGAGGAAGATCAATGAGCAGGCTAGAAGAATTGAAAAAAAGCAAGATTGTAGCTGTTATTCGCGGTGCACGTCCTGATCAGATTTTGCCTATCGCATATGCACTAAAGTCAGGGGGTATCAGCGCATTTGAAATTACAGTCGAGACACCCAAGGTTTGCGCGTTAATTGAAAAAGTAAAAGAAGAGTTTGGAAATGAGGTCATTGTCGGGGCGGGAACGGTACTAGATGCCGAAACAGCACGTTCAGTAATCCTGTCAGGAGCTGAATTCATCTTTTCGCCAACAGTGAATGCTGAAACGATTAAGATGGCGAAGCGGTACGGTGTTCTCAGTATTCCAGGGGCTTTTACGCCAACCGAAATTCTTACTGCATATGAAAATGGAGGGGACATCATCAAGGTGTTTCCGGCGGATGTGCTGGGTGTTTCCTATTTTAAAAGTCTGAAAGGACCTCTTCCCCATATCCCATTGATGCCAACAGGAGGCATAAACGCCGAAAATATCCATGACTATTTTAGAGCAGGTGCTGTTGCGGCAGGTGTTGGAGGATCGTTAGTCAACCCTAAAAAGCTTAAATCTGAAAAGGATTATTCAGACCTTACAGAAAAAGCGAAACAATATTCCAACCTGGCGGTGTTTTAAATGGGAAGCTACTAATTTAATTGTTTCCACACCTCCTGAAAAACTAGTTTTAAAGGAATGCCGTGTTTGTCGGATATTGCTTTGCAATCGCTATATTCAGGGGCCTGCTGCACAACTTCACCCTGCAGTATACCCTGTTTCACAGAGACCGATCCCCAAGGTGTCTGAACCTCTTTAAATTGCCGGCCAAGCCGTTTTACAGAGAGTGGATAATATCTTACGCCAAGTGTGGTAGTCTCCCTGAAAATAATATCCATCATCTCAAACTTTTGATTATCCTGACACAAAACCTGAAGCATGGTGCCTGGCCGATTTTTTTTCATGTATATAGGAACATAAAAGACGTCATTTGCTCCAGCATCCAGCAATAAATCCATAACATGTCCCAGCCATTCACCAGGTATGTCATCCAGGTTCACTTCAATTTTAATCATTTCATGATCGATATGTTCTTGACCATGCTGCATCTTTTACAGGCCTCCTTGGATTGAATTTTCCGAGATTAAGAGATAAAGAAAGGACGAAAGGAATGCAATCGTATACTACACATATTTTAACACAATTAAAAAATGGCTATCTTTCAATTGAGGAAGCAGAAGAACAATTACAGGGTTTTACAGATTACGGCTTCGCTAAAGTGGATGATGAACGTGAATTCAGACAAGGATTTCCTGAGGTCATATATGGAGCCGGAAAAACACCGGAGCAAATAGTACAAATTTTTAGGCACTTAGTGAATAAGGGTAAGACGGTTCTTGCTACAAGGGTGGCTGAGGGTGCTGCCGAAAAAGTCTGCAGGGAAGTTGAAGGGGCAGTCTACGATTCAGCGGGCAAAACACTCCTATACAAACCTGAGGACTACGAGCTGAAAACGGAAAAGAAAATTGGTGTCATTTGTGCAGGAACTTCTGATATTCCGGTGGCCAGGGAAGCTGAAGTGACGATTGAGGCTATGGGCCATCAATATTCAAGTTTTTATGATATAGGAGTAGCGGGAATCCACCGGCTGTTTGCTCAGCTGGAGGAAATAAAAAAGTGTGATGTTTTAATTGTTGTCGCAGGAATGGAAGGCGCATTGCCCAGTGTCGTAGGCGGGCTTGTTTCAACCCCTGTTATTGCTGTACCAACCAGTATAGGCTATGGTGCGCATTTAAACGGTATAACATCATTACTAAGTATGCTTAACACATGTGCTTCTGGCGTTACTGTTGTCAACATTGATAACGGCTTTGGCGCAGGCTATTCAGCCTCCTTGATGCTCAGAATATAAAGATAGAAAACAAAGGCAGGTATTTAAGGTGAAAATATTATATATAGATTGCGGTATTTCAGGTATAGCCGGGGATATGTCTTTGGCAGCTTTTACTGAATTAGGCGTTGATTTATCAGTAGTGGAGAAGAAGCTAAGGTCTGTTATTCAGGAGGAATTCTCTCTCTCCACAAAAAAGGTTGTTAAGAAGGGGATTGCCAGTACGGAGCTGATTATCAATACAGAAGAGGAAAAACATTCACATCGTCACTATACACATATAAAAAAAGCGATTGAAGAATCTGAGCTTGATCAACCCGAAAAAGAAACAGCCTTAAAGATGTTTGAAGTTATAGGAAAGGCAGAAGCAAAAATTCATGACAGCACTCTGGAAAAGGTGCACTTCCATGAAGTTGGCGGAGTAGATTCTATGATTGATATTATCGGAACTGCGATCGCTTATCATACTCTCAACATCGAAAAAGTAGTTTGCACACCTGTTGCTGCAGGTAACGGTTATATAAAGATTGCTCATGGCCTCTATCCTGTACCGGCACCGGCTACTTTGGAAATCCTAAAAGATATTCCGCTACGTGAAACAAATGTACAGACTGAATTAACAACACCTACAGGAGCCGCGATTGTCCGTACTCTCGCGAATGATTTCGGACCCATGCCTTCCATGAAGGTTAGGGAAATTGGGTATGGTGCAGGAACCAAAGATTTTATGTCACACCCAAATGTTGTTCGATTTGTTATTGGTGAACAATAAAAGGAGGAAGCCGTCAAATGGATATACATAACAGTCTAGTAAAAGAGGAAAAACTTAAAGAAATATTAATAGAGATGGAAAGAATAATTATCGCTTTCTCAGGCGGAGTGGATAGCACTTATTTATTAAAGGTTGCTTTGGATACCCTCGGAAAGGAAAATGTTCTGGCTATTACAGCAGATTCTGAGTCTTTTCCTCCGTCAGAGTTGAAAGAAACCATTCGTATCGCAAAAGAAATCGATGCTCCCCATCAGATTATTAAAATGTCGGAGCTTGCCATTCCTGGGTACACCGAAAATGACTCAAATAGGTGTTATTACTGTAAAAAAGGACTATTTGAAAACCTTTATCCTATTATGGCCGAAAAAGGTTATTACAATTTAACTTATGGTCTCATAAAGGATGATCTCGGTGAACACCGACCTGGCGTAAAAGCAGCAATGGAAAAAGATGTGAGAGGGCCTCTGGCAGAAGCGGATATTACCAAAGAAGATATTAGGATCCGTTCGAAGGAGCTGGGTCTTGATACATGGGATAAGCCTTCACTTGCCTGTTTATCCTCAAGAATCGCGTATGGTGAGAAAATCACTATTGAGAAGCTAAGAAAAGTTGATGAAGCGGAGCAATATATTAAAAGCTTCGGGATTAAACAGGTTCGTGTCAGAGTCCATAATGAGATTGCCAGAATAGAAGTGGATCCGTCAGATATGCAGCTTCTTCTTAAGTATAATGTTCTGGTCTCCGAGCAATTGAAGCTTATTGGCTATAAATATGTTGCCTTAGACCTTACTGGGTATAAAAGCGGAAGTATGAATCAGATGCTGAAGGGTATAACTGTTGAAGCTTAAATATATTGGACTGTGGAAAAGGAGTATTGAAAAACAGACAGGACTTTTCTGCCTGTTTTTCAATACTCCTTTTCCAATGAACCGAACCTTTATCAGATGGATTCGATAATATGTCCAAAACCAGTCATCGAATAAAATTACGCCCTAAAAGATTGCCAACCAGGAAAACCATGATCATGACCAAACTAACCGGAAGACTGGTGAGTATTATTTGCCAGTCCAAGAGTCCATATTGAGCCAAAAAATAATAGGTAACGAGGCAGTAAGGGATAAGGAGGAACAGGGACGTTATGATCCCAGGTGTATAGGCCCTGAACTTAATGCTTTGAACGATATGCATGGATGCCTGTAAAACAAATAAATTAAGAATGGCTGTAAACATAAGAAAACCTTCTCCGTTAGATGCAAACTTAGCGGTCATAACTGCAGTGAAGGAGATAATCAATAAAATCCATGTAGCTGAAACAGCAAGCTCGGCAGCGGTGGACCCTAACTTTTTCCTCATTGTTAATGTCATCTCGACGAAGTTGGTTTTCGGATATTTGTTTGCAGCCATGGAAGATTCAATGGTTATGATTTCTTCTAGATCATGGAAAATGAAAATGATAGGAAATAACCAGATTAATGTTTTCAGATCTAAAAAATGGTGGAGCGCCTCTAGCATCTTTTTCGCAACCTCCTTGTACTGTCATCTATTGTGAATTTTATGGGACAGGATTTAAGATTATGCCAAACAAGAGAGGTTATGAAAGTACGTGTTATTCACCAGTTAAGAGCTGTCCGCCAGCTATTTTTTGATAATGTGCCAAGGCAAGCAATGGAAAAACATATTCATAACAATGGTAATTGATATAAAAAGAGCCTGCCATACCTCTTCCTTTTGGGTAGGTCGTCGTCCATTCTTTTTCCTTCCTACCCACTAAAAAAGCTGCACCGTTTTCAATTTCAGGCGTAACTTCAGTGGCCGCGGAAATCAGTGTGTCAAGGGCCCATGCGGTATGCGTGCGGCTACTTTCGCCAAGAGGCACATAACGATTTTTGATATCACTTTTACACGATTCTCCCCATCCGCCATCGGGATTCTGGATTGACCGAAGCCAGGTTAACGCCTTTTGAATGGCTGGATGCTTTTGAGAAACTCCAACTGCAATCATTCCCGTTACAGCCGCCCACGTACCATAAATATACACACCCCAACGCCCCACCCAGGAGCCATCAGAATTTTGATGCCGCAATAGCCAGCGGATCCCATCTTTAATCATCGGGTGGTGAAAATCCAAATTGGTATAGTTGCCGAAGAACTCCAAAGTCCTTCCTGTTAAATCAACCGTGGACGGGTCAATCAATAAATCCTTTCCACCTTCTATCGGTAACAAGGTCAATATTTTCTTATCCACATTCTTTTCAAATGCCGCCCAGCCTCCGTCATTGTTTTGCATGGAAACGAGCCAGTTTACTCCACGGTCCCATGCCTGCCTGTAATCCACTTTTTCTGTGGCCAAAGTACGAATTGCCCTCAGTGCAGCGGTTGTATCGTCAATATCCGGGTGGAATGTGTTTAAGTCCGCAAATCCCCAGCCTCCTGGTAACAGGTCTGGAGCATGAATGGCCCAATCCCCGTATTTGAGGTGCTGACGGGAGAGGATGTATTGATTTGCCTTTTGAACAGTGTTGGAAGAATAGGGAATACCCGATTCTTGCAGAGCATAATTTATCAGGGTCGTATTCCAAACTGTAGCCGTCGTGTACTGGCAGTGAAGTTGTCCGTCAATCCGGGTGGCCGTTGCTTTTAACCCTTGCACTGCACGGGTAATCACCGGATGTGTAGTATGATAACCTCTAGCCATTAAGGCAAAAATCATCAGGGTTGTACAGCTGAAATAATTCAAGAAGGTGCCGTCAGGTTCGAGTCGGTCGAGCATATATTTTTCGGCACGATATAATGCCAACTCTCGAAGGTTTCCATGGGATTTCAATCCCTTAATCCCTTGTTTAATCCAATTGATCAGCGAGCGCGCATCTTCTTCTTGATCTTCTGTTAAAAAACGAACTTCTTTGTTTTGAAATAAATCGGAGAGATCGGGTGATCGTGGTGTTCGCTTACGGAAATTCGTATTGGCGAGTATCAAAAAAGGGATAAGGTTGGCTCTTCCGTATACGGAGAGGTCAAAAAGATTGATTGGGAAGGTGTCTGGTATAAGCATCACTTCAATATTAATGGGGAGGTGGGGCCACTCACATTGTCCTGTCAGGGCCAGCATGATTTTTAAAAACAAATGGACTTCCGAGGCACCTCCGTTGGCCAAAATAAACTTCCTGGCGGCCTGTATATCCTTGTCTTTTTTATTCCTGTAACCAGAATAAAGGAGGGCATAATAAGCTTCCACAGTGGATGTCAGATTTCCTTTTTCCTGGTCGTGAAACAGCTTCCACGACCCATCTTCCTGCTGTTCTCCGGCGATCCGATCCACCAATTCTTTTATGAATTCTTCATCTTTTATCTCCAACGTCCGTAATAAGATAATCATACTGCAGTCCGTTTGGATCCCTGTCTCGAAAGGATAATGCCAGGCACCGTTGTCTGATTGGTCCTGGATCAACTGATCAGCGATTCTGTTCATTTCCTTATATACCCGATGCCTCATATAACCGCTCCTCTCCTAAGTATTCATCTTTGTATTCATATTCCTTGTGCAAAATGAATATGCATTCCTTTGATGGGAATGAATGATCCACACAAAATGAACGTTTATGAAGGATGATGCCGTTCTTGCTTAAATCTTTCTCAGATGTAAAAAAAGAATTAAAGAAAAAGTCGAAAAAGAAAGCTTTCGGTCATCTGCCTGATTTATCAGAAAAAGATAAAGGATGGATTTATTTTATAAAAGAGCAGACGAGACAACTCAATCGAAACAATGTAACACGGACGCAGGCGTATTTTGATTTTTATCTTCAGCACCCTGAAATACATTGGGCATTTCTCGGACATATGGTATCGCGAAACGTCGGATGGAACATGACGGATTTAAAAGGGGAGTTGCTGACAAAGCTTTTATCTGATAAGGATCAGAAAGACTTTTTTTCCTTTTTGGAGCGCGGCAGCTGGTTGATATTTCAAGATGTGTATCCTCAATTTTTGATCTATGACCTGAGTGTGAGAGGCAGAAAGGAAATGTTCCATCTTTTACGTTATTTTCATGTTTCCACCTTCATGGAAACGATGTGGCGTTACTTTTGGAACAGTGGTGATCAAGCTGCATTGGCGTTTGCGATGGTGATCAATGAACAAAGCTATCTGGAAAAAAGATTGATCCAAAACCAGCATTATAAAAAAATCGTAACAGGTACGGTCAGCTTTAAAATGTACGATTTTTTGAATTTCAACAATATCATTTTTCCCTGTTGTGCCGGGAACAAAAAGGTGAAAGCTTCACTTAATGGCGGCACGTTGCGCTACTTCACTTCGCTCCACGAGAGAATTTTATTCGGAAAAAAGTTGTATTCGCTTCTTTTTCAGCAAGAAAGAATTCTGGCTCGGGTCTTGAAATGGGCCCATGAACACCCTCACACGGGCTCAAGAAAAGATTATTGGCCACATTTGTTTAATGATATCAATGAATCTTTTCCCCGTTCCCTTTATAAGCGACGGGTCAAGAATTGCGAGTTGAGAAAGGGGGCAGAGCGGCTATACAGCCCGCCCTTGAAATACGCCTGGCCGGATACCCCTCATGAAGAGGCAGAGAGCGGGGATTGGTTTGAGGATTGGCATGTACTCGATTATTTTCATAAGGAAGTCAGTGTGGATGGAGAGATTTTAACTAATTATTGCAAAACCATTGAAAAAATTGAACTTGCAGTCATGGCGAAGGAAGCCATTCTATTGCGAGAAGAATAATCAAACATGAGCAGTTTCTAAACAATATTAGGATAGTCATAACTTTAAAATCAAAAGGCTATATTGATGTCTTTTGATTTTTTATTTATGGTATCCTACTGCTTTTGACCCTTATTAAAATTTAATTTTAGATAATTTATCCAAATTCACACTTTTTTCGACATGAATTGTGTATAATTGAAACCAGCGGAAAATTTAATACATAAAGAATCTGGTGTCTGCTAGACGAATTTGAGTAGTTTAGAGACTTAATAGGGAAGTTGGTGAAATTCCAACGCGGTCCCGCCACTGTAACTGGGAGCTTCAAGCTTTATGCCACTGTACTGTTTGTATGGGAAGGCGCTTGATAGCAATGACCAGAAGCCAGGAGACCTGCCTGATTCTTCGCTTCACAACCTACGAGGATAGGAGGTGTTTGGGAACGATTCTGGCTTTTTATTAGAGGAACCGATACAAACATCTCCATGAGTAAAATGGAGGTGTTTTTTTAGTTTTATAGACCGATTTTTTTTGTTGTGCAAAAAGTTTGTTTTGAAAAAAATTGAGAAGATAATTCGGAGGAATGACAGATGAAGAAATTGAATGCATTTTTATTCGCACTATTATTAACAATTGGCGCATTGGCAGGGTGTGGTAATGCTGAGCAGTCCAACGCGGGAAAGACAAATAAAACTGAAACGGTTCAACAGGAAGAAGCAAAGTTCCCAGTGAGCATAAAGGATGGAACTGGACAAGAAGTCACAATCGAATCGAAGCCTGAAAAAATTGTTTCCCTGATTCCAAGCAATACAGAAATTGCATACGGGTTAGGTCTTGATGATCAAATTATTGGAGTTTCTGATTTTGATAATTTCCCTGAAGAAGTGGCCGAGAAAGAGAAAATTGGCGGAATGGAATTTAATGTTGAGAAAATCATTTCTTTAAAGCCTGATCTGGTCCTTGCACATGCTTCAGGTGCACATACGTCTGGTGCTGGCCTCCAGCAGCTTAAGGATGCCGGAATCACTGTCCTGGTAGTCAACGACGCAACGACATTCGATGCAGTCTATGAATCGATCAGCATGATTGGTACTGCCTTAGGTGAACAGGAAAAGGCCGATACTTTGATTGCAGACATGAAGAAAAAGATTGAAGAAATCAAAACACAAGCAAAGGAAATCAAAGAAGAAGACAGAAAGTCCGTATTTGTTGAAGTATCACCAACACCGGAAATTTATGCAGCTGGCAAGAAAACCTTCATTGACGAAATGCTGCAAATCATTAATGCGGATAACACTGTAAAAGAAGAAGGTTGGCCAAAGCTGGACCCAGAGGCCATCATTAAGAGTAATCCGGATGTGATCATCACGACGCATGGATACTATACCAATGAGCCGGTGAAAAATGTGATAAGCCGGAAAGGCTGGGACAAGATCACTGCAGTAAAGGAAAACCGCGTGGTTGATGTTCATTCCGATAAGGTGACAAGAACTGGGCCGAGATTGACAGAAGGAGTAGAGGAGCTTGCCAAAGCCGTTTACCCGGATGTTTTTAAATAATTTGCAGAAGATCACAAAAAAGCTGGCACAGTCAATGGCTGCTGCGCAGGAAATAGGCTTGAATCCAGCAGGCTGCTCAGATGAACCAGCACAAGTAAAAATAGGAGAAAATCATCTTAAGATGAAGCAAGATTACATTGTCTTGAATTCTCCACTCCCATTAAGAACGATGTCTTCAGGAGTTGTCGGAGCGGGAACCGGCTGGTACAGCACTTTTGTAAACCGGCATGTGGACAAAGGGTATGACTGCAGCGACCATAGGGAAGAAATGATCCAATATTTGAAGGAGCAGGGATTACAGCCTGAAGATACGGTCGGGATGATGACGGCAGTCATGCTAGAAGATGTATCCTATAAGCACTATCAGGCAGAAGGATTTTCAATCTTTATCGTTGTTACGGCAGGTGTTGGAAACGCTGTAGACGCCACGAAAAGCAGTGAGTATTATTCTTTTGATATGTCGCCTGGAACGATAAACATTTGGATATTCGTCAGCGGAGAACTGACTGAGGAAGCTTTCATTCAGAGCATCATGACAGCTACTGAAGCGAAGACAAAGGCGCTTCACGATCTGGAAATAAGGGATAAGCTATCAGGGTCAGTGGCAACAGGTACATCCACTGACAGCATCCTGGTTGCCTCAACACAGCAGGGGCAAAAAATTGACTACGCCGGCACGATTACTCCCCTGGGACGAATCATTGGCAGGGGAGTCCATGAATGTACCGTGGAAGCAATCAGGAACAGCAAGAAAAGGGTGAAGACATGATCTTTAATCACCTTATCGCCGTGACACTGGCGGTCATTCTTGATTGGTATATTGGTGATCCGCCTGACTGGCCGCATCCGGTGAAATGGATGGGAACGCTTATTTACAAATTAGACAGTAGAATGAATAGAGGCAGCGGCAGAAAAGCCAAAGGAATGGCAATGGTCGCTGCCGTCCTGTTAATTGTTGGAGGCATCGGTGTTCTGCTTACATCATTCTTTTACTTCCTGCATCCCTTAGCAGGAATCCTGTTGGAAGCTGTGATGATTTCGACTGCAATTGCTCAAAAAAGCCTGATAGAAGCCGGATTATCGGTCTATTATCCACTTGCAGACCATGATTTGAAAGAGTCGAGGCATAAGCTATCCTGGATTGTTGGCCGTGATACAGAGCAGCTTGAAGAACCAGAAATTGTCCGGGCTGCTGTCGAGACGGTTGCCGAAAATACGAGCGATGGCATCACAGCCCCACTATTCTGTGCCGTAATTGGCGGTGCACCGCTTGCGCTTATGTATCGGGCAATTAATACCTGTGATTCGATGGTCGGATATAAAAATAATCAATACTTGGACTTTGGCTGGGCATCGGCAAAACTTGATGATTTGGTGAACTGGGTGCCAAGCAGGATTACTTCACTTTGTATGGTCATGATGAACCGCCCGCTTTACATCACAAGAATGGCAGCCTGGAAAATGGTCAGGCGCGATGCCAAGAAGCACCCGAGCCCAAACAGCGGCTGGGGCGAGGCAGCGGTGGCAGCCATATTGGGTGTCCAGCTCGGGGGCACAAATTATTATAAAGGGATTGTTTCAGAACGCGCTGCGATGGGCGAAGCACTAGTTATATTAGAGAAAAATCATATTTTAGCAGCAAACAAAATAGTAACAGCGACTGTTCCGCTTTTTCTGGCAGTGCTGTGGCTTGGGGGGATTCTTGTTGAAATGGCCATCTCATGGTGCCAATCCACACTATTTATTTGAAGCAATGAATCTGCCGGTTCCAAAGGAAAAGCTGGATTTCAGCGCCAACATTAATCCGCTTGGTCCGCCTCCTGTGTTAAAAGAGAATTGGTTTCGGCTTCTTGAGTCTGTTATGGAGTATCCAGATCCACATGGGACGATTTTAAAAAGTAAGATTGCAAAAAAAGAAGGATTGCACGAAAGCCATGTCCTGCTTGGGAATGGTGGTGCTGAAATCATTTCGCTGATTGGCAGGATGCTTGCTGGAAAGCGGGCGGTGATTGTCCAGCCTTCTTTTTCGGAATATGAAGAAGCTTGCAGGGTGAGTGGCTGCCATGTGCAGTATCACAAGCTAGATGAGGGATGGGAATGGAGGGATGATAATTTAAATGCAAAGCTAAAGAGCGCAGATGCTTTATTTCTTTGCAATCCCAATAATCCAACTGGAGTGTATTATTCAAGGTCCACTATCCTTTATTTGCTGGAGGAGTGCAGGAGGCATCAATGCTTGCTGATCTTAGATGAGGTGTTTTACGACTTCCTTGGAAAATACGAATCTATCACACATAACATAAAGGAATATCCTAATCTGCTCATCATCCGTTCGATGACAAAAATGTTTGCAATACCTGGATTGAGGCTTGGCTACTTGCTTGCAGATCCAGTTGTCATTAGCAAGATAGCAGCATTCCAGCCGCATTGGAGCACAAATGCGATTGCCCTGAAAACAGGTGAATGGTGTCTCGACAGTGAATCATACATAAAAGAAACGAGGGCCTTAATCGAGCAGGAAAGAACGCGGCTTTTCCATTTCTATCAGAAACATGGCCTGCTGGTGTCCCAATCCAGAGTGAATTTTTATCTGTTGAAGGATCCATCTCTTGAAGACCAGCATTCCTTCCTGCAATACCTGCTTCATAGAGGAATAATCCCAAGACATACTGTGAACTTTCCTGGGCTTGAAGGAAAATGGCTGCGATTTGCCATCAAGGGACCTGAAGCTAACGACAAATTGATGGGGGAGGTGGAAAAATGGCTGGACAGTCGTCTTTGATTTTTATCAGCGGCGGTGTTCGCAGCGGCAAAAGCCGTTTTGCCGAGGTCCTTGCAGGAAGAATGGAAACCGAATATTCCGGACAGTTGCACTACGTCGCTGCAGGGCAGCCAGGTGATGTGGAAATGAGAGAGAGAATCATGCGGCATCAACAGGACCGTGAACTCAGCGGGCTGAAATGGAGAACATGGGAAATCCCAAGAAATCTATCTCCGCTTTCAACACTTCTGACTAAAAATGATATTGTCCTGCTGGATTGTCTAACCACGCTGTTGAATAATGAATTTTTTCATGAAGATGGGCAGTGGGAAAAAGCTGACTTCCCGAAAATGATTGTTACAAAGGTCATGAATGAACTGAGGCAAGTGGCCCAACAGGCAAGGACATTTATCGTTGTCAGTAATGAGGTCTTAGGGGAAGCAATAGGCGATGGTCGGCTTGTCTTCACTTATGCTCAGGTCCTTGGCCAAATCCACCAAGCTCTTATAAAAGAGGCGGATTATGCATATTTAGTTGAAGCTGGGCTGCCGATTTTAATGAAGGGAGAGGGTTCTCCATGAAAGGGATTATGGTTCTGGGCACAGCATCTGATGTGGGGAAGAGCCTGATTGCCACCGCAATCTGCCGGGCCTATGCAAAAGAAGGCGTTCGAGTAGCGCCGTTCAAGTCGCAAAATATGTCCAACAACTCGTATGTCACCTTTGATGGAAAGGAGATCGGCAGAGCCCAGGGGATCCAGGCAGAAGCAGCAAGGACAGAGGCGACGGTATGGATGAACCCTATTCTCCTAAAGCCGAGGTCCGACCAGGATGCTGAAGTAATCTTATTTGGTGAAGTGGCGAATACCTTATCCGGAAAGGCATACAGAGAGACTTTTTACGAACGGGGACTTGAAGCCATTTCTTTCGCTTTTGAAAAGCTTGACGAAGAGTATGAAATGATTGTGATGGAGGGTGCAGGCAGCCCGGTGGAAATTAATTTGAAGGACCGTGAGCTTGTTAACATGAAAGTCGCGGAAATCGCCGATGTTCCCGCTGTACTGGTAGCGGATATTGACAGGGGCGGGGTTTTTGCCAGCATTATCGGCACTTTGGAGCTCATGTCCCCCGAAGAAAAAGCGAGGGTAAAAGGCTTGATTATCAATAAATTCCGCGGAGACCGATCCTTGTTTGAAGACGGAATAAAATGGCTGGAATCCAGGACAGGGATTCCTGTTCTCGGTGTTCTTCCATTTCTAGAATACCATATGATCGATGGCGAGGATTCTTTGTCGATTCCATCTCGCAAACACAGCTCAGGTCTTGATATTGCAGTGATTAAGCCGCCATATATATCAAACTATACTGATTTAGAGCCTTTTTATCTAGAAGAAGGTGTTTCGGTCCGTTGGGTCGATTCACTGGAAGAAATAGGAGTACCTGACGCCGTGATCTTGCCTGGCACAAAAAGCACTATCAAGGACCTTCAAAACTTTAAAAGAGCAGGGATTGACAACTGGCTCCGTGATTATGCAGATAGTGGCGGTTTTATCGTCGGGATTTGCGGGGGATATCAAATGCTTGGCGAGAAGCTCATTGACCCATTCGGCAGTGATACCGGTGCTGTTTTTTTCGTAGAGGATGGATTAGGTATTATACCAGCGGAGACTACTTTTTCCAGGGTAAAAACAACCTCCAGGGCAGAAGGAGTGATTCATCCCTTGATAGGAACCGCACTTTCAGCAGCAGGTTACGAAATCCATTTAGGAGAAACTGAAATGACTTCAGCACACCAGCCACTATTGTTATTAGAAGAAGGCAGAGCGGAGGGATTCTATGGGAGTGATGGCCGAGTCATTGGCACATACCTTCACCATCTATTTCACAATGATGAATGGAGAAATCACTGGCTGAATTCGATCAGAAGTGCCAAGGGACTGCCAGTGCGAGATCCGGTCTATATCAGCAGGCAAAAGGAACAGAAGTATGATGAACTGGCTAGCCATCTTGTGAAACATCTTGACTGGAAGAAGCTGAAGGAAATATCTGAACAATGGAGAAGCAGACATGAAATGGTTTAAAGGGCTTCTGATCAACCTGCAGTTCTTCTCGACGATTCCAATTCCTGTGGAATTGCCGATGGACAAAAAGCATCTTGAGAGAGCAATACAGACATTTCCTCTGCTTGGGCTTTTGCAAGGTGCCGTTTATTCAGCTATTCTCTTTGCGATTGTAGAGTGGAGTCCGTTTTCGGATTTAGCGGGTGCCTTTGCAGTATGGCTGGCTTACAATATTTTAACCGGAGGAATCCATCTTGATGGGTGGATCGATTCAAGTGATGCCTATTTTTCTTACCGCGATCAGGAAAAACGTTTAGAAATCATGAAAGATCCCAGGACAGGGGCGTTTGGTGTCTTGTCCGTAATTATGCTTTTGAGTGCAAAGTTTTTCTTTATTTACGAAATTGCAGGTATGCTGCACAATGCTACTTATCTGCTAGCAATTGCTATTCCATTTCTCGCCCGGATCGTGATGGGGACCCTTCTCGTTACTGTCAGACCCGCCAAAAATGAGGGGCTTGGCGCATTATTTAATCATGCTTCTTCAAAAACAACGTTATGGATTTACCCTTTATATCTTTTTGGGTTTGTGGGAATCCTGCTTTTTTACGGATTATATATTGGCGCGGCCAGCTATTTCACTGCAGTCATTTTCATTGTGATGTTCCTTAAGAAGAAAATTATTGAGTGGTTTGGCGGAATGACTGGAGATACGCTTGGAGCCAGTGTCGAATTGACGGAGGTTTTGCTGTGGATGATATTGTGGCTATTGCATTATTTCGCCATGGGATGACTTTGGAAAATAAACGTAAGGCGTACCTGGGATGGACGGATTCAACTCTGGTCCCGGGACAGGTTTTAACCAAGATTCCCGGGGTCTTTGATTGGATTTTTACCAGCGATCTTGGCAGATGCAGAGAAACAGCTAAAATCCTCTTTCCCAAAAATGAACCAGAGATTTCACCTGAGCTCCGGGAAATGAATTTCGGGGACTGGGAAGGAAAAACATTTGACCAGCTGAAGAAGGATGTCATGTACCAAAATTGGCTGGATGAACCTTTCAAGGTATCTCCTCCAAATGGTGAATCTTTTTCTGCTTTTACTCTGCGTGTAGAGAAAGGTTGGAACGAAATTACTAAAAGGTTCCTTGAAAATCGTATCCAAACAGCTGCACTCGTCACTCATGGAGGAGTGATCCGTTATTTACTGACGCGGTATGCTACTGAAGAGAGAAAGTTTTGGGACTGGAACATTCCTTATGGCCAGGGCTATCGATTAACCTGGAGCAGAGAGGGTTTAAGGAGGGGAGAAAGGTGCATTTCGTTACAGGAGGTGCCTTCAATGGAAAATCAAAATGGGTCAGAGAACAATATCAGTTAGAGGACCTGGAACATACTTGGATTTCTGCTTACAAAGGGGAGAAAATCCCTGATCTTAATAGTAAGAAAATCATTGTTCTGGAAGGCATCGAAGTGTGGATTCGAGAAGTGACGCGAAGCATTTCGGCAGACTCAAGCCGGGAAAAATGGCAGTCACTTATTCAAGAGTGGATGAAGTGGGAAAGTATGGACGACAAACGGAAACTGATACTGATTGGGAATGACATTTCAAAAGGAATCGTTCCCATTGCACCCGAAGAGCGATTGTGGCGCGACGCAACAGGATGGGTTTACCAGGATCTTGTATCAGATGCTGAACGGGTTGATGTGATCTGGTATGGAATCAGTCAGAAACTAAAATAAAGGGGAATGGATATGAGACTATATACGAGAACAGGCGATAAAGGAAAAACTAGCATTATCGGAGGCCGGGTGGAAAAAGATGATATTCGTGTAGAAGCTTACGGAACTGTCGATGAAGTAAACTGCTTTGTTGGCCAGGCTATTACCCAGCTGAATCCTAAGCTTTTTGCTGATGTGCTTGAAGACCTCGAAAAGATCCAACATGAGCTGTTCGATTGCGGCGGGGATCTGGCAAATATAACAAAAAGCCGTGAGCTCAAGCTGACAAAGGAATCAGTAGAATACCTGGAAAAAAAAATCGATGAGCTGATTTTGGAAGCTCCAGAGCTTGAGAGATTCATATTGCCTGGAGGAGCTCCTGCTGCAGCTTCGGTCCACCTTGCCCGTACCGTCACAAGAAGGGCTGAAAGATTAGTTGTTTCATTGTTGAAAGCTGATCCGGACGTTTCAGATACAGCTTTGCAATTCTTGAATCGATTGTCCGATTATTTCTTCGCTCTCGCCAGGGTGATTAATTTCAGGCTCAATCTGCAGGATGTCGAATACGTAAGAAGTGCGAAAGTGTTCAGGGAAGGAAAGCGCAGGGAGGAAAAGCAGGGTGAAAAATAAAAAACTTTCCTGGTTAGCCATGTTCATCGCCCTTTCCGCAGCGGGATCTTTCATCAAGATCCCGGCAGTGATAGGGAGTGTGGCATTCGATACCTTGCCTGCCCTTGTGGCTGCAGGAGTACTGGGAGGAACTGCAGGAGCAGCAGTGGGCGCAATCGGTCATCTGCTGTCTGCACTTGCTTCTGGGATGCCGCTGGGACCATTTCATTTCCTGATTGCCGGTGAAATGGCCCTGCTGGTTTATTTTTTCGGCTTGTTAAAAAGGAGCGGCAAAAACTGGTCATCAGGCATACTATTTTTTCTGGGCAACACCTTCGCTGCACCGCTGCCGTTTATTCTGCTAATGGGAAAGTCTTTTTACTTAGCGATCGTTCCATCGTTGTTTATTGGCTCCATCCTGAATACAATCCTTGCTTTTCTCGTTTTGCCGAGAATTGCCAGAGTTTTTGGTCGCAGCCTTGCATTCTCAAGACAGGCTTAAACCAACTTAAAACGGTGCAGGGAGGAAAAAGTTAGTGAGAGATATTTTAATCATTCCTTTATCAGAAGAGGAAAATCTGGTGATAGCCAGTGATAACAGCGGCAGTATTGGAATGAAGAACGATGATGCGGTTCAGGTTCGATATAAAATGGTTGCTTACTATTCATTCCGGGTGGCTGTCATGGAGTGCATAAGTGCGGCTGCAGCACCTTTTGCGGTCGTTATCCAGAACTTCTGCGGTAATAATACCTGGCATGAACTTTTAGAAGGTATTGAACAAGGAATAAGTGAGCTTGGAAAGCTAGACATCCAAATCACTGGCAGCACGGAAACCAATTTCGTGATGAACCAATCGGCAGTTGGCCTAACTGTACTGGGAAAAAGAAGGGCAAACGTAAATAGTGATAAGCTGAAATACAATTCAGGAACAAGCATAGCTGTCATTGGCTCCCCACTGGTCGGGCAAGAGCTTTTGGAAATGGAAGAACAGGTTGTGCCATTGTCGGTTTTTATGGAGGTTTGCGCCATCGAAGACGTGGTAACGATTCCAGTCGGTTCGAGGGGAATCCTTCATGAGCTGAATGCTCTGTTTGACGGTACGCCATTCACTGAAGAAAATGTGGATTCAACAATCCAACTAACGAAATCATCCGGTCCATCTACCTGCTTTGTTGCAGTTTGTCCGACAGAAAAACTAGATGAATTGAAATCGATTTCCGGCCGCTATTATCATGAATTAATCTATTCGGGGTGAAAAATGCTTAATTTATATGTGATCAGACATGGAGAAACAGATTGGAATAAAGAAAAAAGAAGCCAGGGCCGTCTCGACTCTTCACTTACTGAAAAAGGAAAAGGAGATGCCCGCTTACTGGGAGCCAGGCTTCAGGATACAGAGTTCAACCAGATTATTTCGTCTCCAAGTGGAAGAACATTGGAAACAGCCAGGCTGGTAAGAGGAGAAAGGGGAATTCCCTTGGTAACCGACGAAAGGTTAATGGAAATCGATTTAGGGGAGTGGCAGGGAAAAACAGAGGAAGAAATCGAAACGATGTATCCCGATGAATTCCATTCTTACTGGAATGAGCCTGATAGCTATACTAGTGTTGGAGGGGAGACCTTTGTACAGGTCCAGCAAAGAATTGTGGATTTTTTAGAAAATCTTGAAAAGACAGTGACGAATGGCAATGTCCTGATTGTTACACATGGCGTAGTAATTAAAACTCTATACTTGCTATGCCGTAATTCTTCGTTAAAACGGTTATGGGACCCGCCATTCATTCATGGAACCAGCTTAACGATTTTAACCCTGGATGCTGGAAGAAAAGAACTTCTGCTTGAAGCCTGTGTTTCTCATGGTTCCTGACCAGAAATTGAATGTAAAAATGCATCTAATGTTGGGTCTTTTCAAAAGCTTATCTTGTAGGATGCATAATAAGTAAAGGCCCTGTAGTTATACAAGGCCTTTACACTATCGTGCAGTTACTTTGTTTAAAAACTGCTGTGTACGCTTATTTTGTGATTGTTCAAATACTTCTTGTGGTGTTCCTCTTTCGACAACAATACCGCCGTCCATGAAGATGACTTCGTCAGCGGCATCGTGGGCAAAGCTCATTTCATGGGTGACGATAACCATCGTGATCTCTTCCCTGGCAAGGTCTTTCATTACCTTCAGTACTTCTCCGACGAGTTCCGGGTCAAGGGCTGATGTTGGTTCATCGAAGAGCAGAACCTGAGGGTCCATCGCCATTGCACGGGCAATTCCCACACGCTGCTGTTGACCGCCGGACAGCTGGTGGGGGTAATTATCGGCACGATCTTTCAGTCCTACCTTATCAAGGAGGGCCA
Organism: Mesobacillus sp. AQ2; assembly: GCF_030122805.1. Classification (NCBI taxonomy): domain Bacteria; kingdom Bacillati; phylum Bacillota; class Bacilli; order Caryophanales; family Bacillaceae; genus Mesobacillus; species Mesobacillus sp. AQ2. The sequence continues at coordinate 2,298,216 of NZ_CP126080.1, forward strand.
GCGCCTTTTTCCTAGCTTCTTCTTTTGAACGCTTCAGCACAATCATCTGCCCTTCCATTACATTTTCAATCGCGGTCAGATGAGGGAAGAGGTTATAGTTCTGGAATACCATCCCGGTCTGCTTGCGGAAGGCTACCATTTCGGCCGTTTTAATTTTCGCATTATCCCCGAACTGGAGAGTTCTGCTGCCCAGCTCTATTTTTCCGGCATCAGGAGTTTCGAGCAGGTTCATGCAGCGTAGAAGGGTGGTTTTCCCTGAGCCTGAAGGGCCAATGATCACGGCCGTTTTACCGGTGGGGATCTCTAGGTCGATTCCTTTCAGTACTTCCAGTTCGCCGAATTTTTTATATAGCTTTTCAATCTTAATCATTCAGGCACCTCCATCATTTTGCAACACTTCTTCCAAAACGGTCTTCAAGGTAGTTCTGGAAATAAGAAAGGATTGTGCTGAAAATCAGATAAATAAATGCAACCTCGATATACAGCCAAAGCGGCTCATAAGTGGCTGCCGCAATCTGCTGTCCCTTTTGGAACATTTCCGTAACTGTGATGGTCGCTGCCAGGGATGTATCCTTAACCAGGCTGATAAAGGAGTTCCCAAGAGGCGGGAGAGATACCCTGACTGCCTGGGGAACGATGATGCGCCTCATTGCCTGGCTCCGTGTCATCCCGATGGAAGAAGCCGCCTCCCATTGTCCCTTAGGAATTGAAAGAATCGCCGCGCGAATAATTTCCGAGCTGTATGCCCCTTTATTCAAGGTAAAGGCAATGACAGCTGCAGGGAAAGGATCCAATGTGACACCTAAACTTGGAAGCCCGAAGAACAGGATGAAAATCTGTACGAGCAATGGCGTTCCACGGAAAATCCATACATAGAACCGGGCAATCGCTACCAGCGGTTTAATGTTGGATAGGCGGGCAAGTGCCACAAAAAACGCAAGGATCAATCCAAGAGTGAAAGTTATTAATGTGAGCGGGATAGTAAAATAAATCCCGGCTTTTAAAATAGGAAAAAAGGAATCGGTGAGGATTCCTATAATTCGTTCTGCACGTTCATCAAACATCTATATCATATCCTTTATTTCGATACGTCTGAGTTGAACCATTTTTTTGAGATTTCCAGGTATGTTCCGTCTTCCTTCATGTCTGCAAGAGCGCCATTCACTGCCTCGACAAGTTCATCGCTGCCTTTACGGAAAAGGAAGGCATTACTTGTTGCATCATTTTCTTCATATACAGTCTTCACTGGAAGCTCAGGGCGCTGCTTCTTAAGGTCCAGGTAAGAAAGGCTGTCATTGATGGTTGCATCGATCCTGCCTGATGTAATCAAATCAATTGACTGATTGAAGCCTTCTACAACTGTGTTGGTTGCGCCATGCTCTTCGGCAATCTTACGATAGTTACTGTCCAAAGATTGTCCGACTTTTTTGCCGTCCAAGTCATCCAGTGTTTTGATTTCACTATTATCTTCGTGAACGATCAATACCGCTTTTGAAACGATGTAAGGTTCTGACATATCATATTTTTCAAGGCGGTCTTCACGGATCGCTACTTCATTTGCAACCATGTCATAGCGTTTTGCATCAAGGCCGGCAATCATACCATCCCATTTTGTTTCAACAAATTTTGGTTTGATGTCAAGGCGCTTGAATACCTCTTCAGCAATTTCAATATCAAAGCCAGTCAATTTACCTTCCTTGTCATGATAAGTAAATGGGGCATAGGTTCCTTCCGTACCGATTGTAATTTCGCGTTTTTCCTTAATTTGATCATAAAGGCTTTGGTCCTTTGCAGTATCTTTGTCTTCACTGCTGCTGCTTCCGCATGCCGCAAGAGAAATCGCTAATACAAAAGAAAGTAAAATTAGTGCGTACTTCTTCATGTCTTAATCCATCTCCTAGTATTTTTATCGGTTTAATATTGAATAACGTTTATTAGGATAATCCAGCCCTGATAAAAAGTCAATATAAATTACTCGGTATCAATATCAATCCCAATAACTACTCATTTCATGTATTGAATAGTCCATTTAATACCTTTTAAGCCAAGGTGCTTGCAATGAAGGACAGAAATAATGAAGAACAGGAACAAAGTGTCCGTCATCAAGCCCATGACGGACAGAAACTGTGAAAAAATAGGAAAAATTGTCCGTCATCAACCGTCATGTCAACAAGGGAAGGTGGTAGGCATTATAAATTCTACCCTATTAAATTCAGATAAACTTTTATTCAGATACAAAAAAGGAATCACTGCATGTTTCATAGAAATTAAACATAAACAAATTATTCCAAGACTATTATGGTAGTGATAGCTCGTAATTAAGGAGATCATTTAATGTCCTTCTGGAAAACGAAAATGATTAAAACTGCACGGGGAAATTTTGAGGTTTTTGTTAAAGTTGAGGGTAATCCCATTTGTGTCAAGCATCATTGTTCAGAGTTCAATCATACAGGTGGTTACTTTGCTGATTCTTTTACGGAAAATAATAGGGAATACCTGGTGTATTTAAAAGGGGAAGGAAACACCAGCAGGGCTGATGAGGCTCATGAGCTGAGCATGTTTGATTCTTTTTACAATCCTGAAGAATCCGCGAAGCATTATGTTATCCAAAATGGAGCTTTGCCGGCCATTCGACTGGAGGGATGATAGGAGTTAACATTTTTCTGAGTCTATTTTTACATTGGAAGAGGTTTTAATTCTATGATAATTATTGGAGTAGCAGCAGTGATAACAATTTTTTCAATTGAAGTTCAGTTGAGGAAATTAAATAAAACAAACCAAAAGATCGTTGAATTATTAACTGAAATTAAGAATAATGCTTGATTAAGTTAAGTTATTGTTGTTCAGTTGGCTTAATGGACTTTTAGTTAGAAATAAAACAGGGTAATTTCAGGAGGATTTTTAAATCCCAATCAAGAATATTAATTCGAATAGTTAAATAATTCTCTTAAAAGGAAGTGATTGAATTTGCTAAGTAAAGTCGGTCAAATTATGTTGTATGTCAATAACCAGGATGAAGCAGTAAAATTCTGGACAGAAGTATTGGGCTTTTCTGTAATAGCAGAAGAGAACAACAATCAGGGATTTAGATGGATTGAAATAGCGCCAACACAAGAAGCAGAAACAAGTATAGTTTTGCACAATAAGGAATTCGTTGCTAAAATGTCTCCTGGAGTCAATCTCGAAACTCCTTCTTTAATGTTTTATACAGAGAATTTTGAACAATTACACAGTGACTTATTGGATAAAAAAATTACAGTCGGAGAAATTGTCAATATGCCATCTGGAAGAGTTTTTAACTTTGCAGATTACGAAGAGAACTATTTTGCAGTAATGGAAAAAAGGTAATTTCCTAAACAATTAATTGAGAGCTACTGATAGAGCTGCCAAATCCAGGTGGCTTTTTTCTTTTTACTTATGGAAATTTCAACAGAGTTATATATATTAGGTCGTAGATGTGTGTGTCGCACGCCTTAAACTTCTTTTAATCTATTTTATACATAAATGGGGGAGAATCTGTGATGTATACACCTAAACATTTTAAGATCGAGGATGAAGCAAAGATTTATGAGTTCATTGAGAAATATAGTTTTGCAACTTTATTCTCTACACATAAGGGAGAAACATATGCTACGCATCTGCCATTGATCCTAAAAAAAGATGAAAATGCGTTATATGGCCATTTTGCTCGTGCTAATGGTCAGTGGAAGGATGTAGAGAATCAATCGGTTCTAGTGGTTTTCCGGGGTCCTCATTGTTATATTTCACCTTCCTGGTATGAAAATAAAGATGCCGTACCGACCTGGAATTACGTTTCCATCCATATATACGGAAAGATGGACATAATTGAAGATGAAAAAGTAATTTTTGATTGTTTGGATGAGATGGTCAATAAATATGAAAAGCCAGATAGTCCTTTCAATTTAAAAAAATGTAGACTCCAAATATATTGACGGGATGAGTAAAGGTATTGTTGCGTTTAAGATTAACATTACTAAAATAGAGGCAAAGGGGAAACTGAGTCAAAACCATCCAGTGGAAAGGCAAGAGTTGATTATTGAGAATTTAACCAGATCTACGAATCAACATGATTTAGAAGTAGCTTCCCTTATGAAGAAGAACTTGTGAGAATACTTATCATCAACGAACTAAAACAGACAGGAACTCGTCCTGTCTTTTTTTATACTATTTTTCTAAAAGGGTATCTAACAGTTTGTATAAAAATAAATGATCTAGATAACTGTACCTTTAAGAGTTGATTAAAATGCAAAAAGGTCGATATCATTTGAAAAATCGTTGTTAATGTTGCAAACCAATTCGGGACACCATAAGAATGGAATTGGAAAAACAATTATTGATAGACTCTTACCTCAACGTCCAACCAGGCGAATAAAAACATTAAAATTGTCTTCTATGTTTAAATCCTAATTAAAATGAGGCGAATGAATACCATGAAAAAGCTGATTTTTATTCTAATTCTTTCCTTTCTTCTATCAGGAAACGCTTATGCTGCTAAAAAAGGAGACTATAACGTAAAGCTTCTGGAGTATGGTGGTATCCAGGACTATCCGAAATCGGGATTGGTGTATGGTGCGCATAATCAAGGAACCACGTATTTGCCATTCTTTTATATTTTAATTCAGAATAAGGAACACAATATTCTTTATGACATCGGGTATCGAAATGATGCTGCTAAACCCCAAAAGGATTGGTCAAAATTATTTGGTGGGACCAATATCGAAGCTCCAGCCCAGGTTTTGAAAAAAGTAAACTTAACTCCAAATGACATAGATATCGTCATTTTAAGCCATTTACACTTTGACCATGCCGGGAATATTGATCGATTTCCAAAAGCCCAGTTTTATATCCAAAAAGAGGAGCTTGACGGATGGGTGTCTTCATTGTCACTGCCTGAAAAGGTGCGTGAATGGGTTTGGCAGGCAACCGATCTTGACCATATAAATGATCTGTTGGAAGTGGCTGCTGATAAAAGGCTGACGCTGATCGAAGAAGACAATTTTGAAGTAGCAGAAGGTGTAAAGGCCCATAATGCCAAAGGCCACACATTCGGCACACAAGCCGTTACGGTCGAAAAAAGGAGGAACATATGCGCTTACTCAGGACGTCGCGTACACATACGAAAATGCTACCGACTATAGACCTCTTGGGCTTGGACTTGATAACGTTGAACAGCTCATGTCCATTCAAAAAGTAAATGAATTGGTCGGAGGAAATGTAGACTTTATCATCCCCGGACATGACATGGCTGTGTTTGATAAATACCCAACAGAGCAAGTAGGCAAGAATCGAATTGTTACGGTTGTTAAATAAAAGGAAGACAAGATTGCCGGATACAATTGTATTCGGCATTTTTTATTTGGCTGCTTTCTATTCAGCTAATATTTTTGTTTTTTCTTATTTCTTTTTAAGTTTGAGAGAAACGAGCTCCAAAGGGGTCAATAACTAATGTCTTTTTGTAATTAGCATATAAAAAGGACAATGTGTTTTTTGAAAAAGGTCCTTGAGGACACTAGCTATGTATCCCGCAGTGTAAATTTTTTATGGAAGTCCATACCTTTAAAATTTGTTATGAATAAAATATTACGATTAATAAAATGTAAATTTTGAAGGGAGGTTAGTGTATGGCTCATTTTTTTCTTAACGAAAAACCTCCAAGTAAGGTAGCTCCTGCGCAAGATAGTGATTTTGAAATTATCTGTGAAGACAATTGCGGAATGACTACGTTTGAAGGCCCTCCAACCTTTACCCTCGTCCCACCTCTGGATCTGTGTGTTTCCACCGTTACTTTTAATGATTGGCGGACAATCACTGGTGGCAATGTTGCGAATTGGCCATCTCCCCGTACCGTGATTTATTGGCTCGAAGGCAATGAGCGGGATATGACCTTTAGTCCTGAAGTGTCTTCAATCAGCTTTTATTATTCGTCTTCAGTACAGGTAACAATAGAGGCTTTTGATACTGCAGGCAACCTGATTGCAAGAATAATAAAACTGGCAAACTTCAGGGAGCCAGTATATGATGAATGGGATTTAGTCACAGTGGATGTAGGTGCGAATGCTATCGCCAGACTTAGAATTATCGGCGGCTCTAATCAAACCGGAATAGATAATTTTCAGGTGTGCAGGATCGTTTGTCCTGTTGCCAATCCGCAGACATGCTGCAAACAAATGATTGAGCATAAGACTCAGTTTGTTCCGCCTGCTTTGATTGGTGATGAATTTGCGCCTGTTACCTATATAAATGTGATTGAAGCAGCAGTTGAAGCTGTTTGTCCAGAGGAGGTCATGATTTGTGGAGTCCTTCGTAAAACAATTACCTATGATACGATTTTATTCAACCCGGAAACAGGAAGGGATGGAATCTTCACAGGCTATCAGGTTCAGGATGAGGTCCCATTTCAATGCATGATTAACCGTGAAGATGCAAATGCTGGCGATACCTTTTACATTTCAGGAGCTGCCATCCTTTGCAATGTATTTGCACGCACAGATAATATTGGGACGGTTCAGGACCCCAGAGACCCTGAAAATGATCTAGAAGTTGCCTGGTCATTTAAGGAGAAAGATATCGTGAAGGTTTGTGTGCGCAAGGGAACTGCACCTGTTTCATAAAAGGGCAGGGTGATTTCAAAGATACAGACTGGGAGCGTTCTAAGCACACAGTAATGGCAAGTTTTTAAATGATGGATATTTCATGTTTGGTCAGGTAATTCCATTTGAAGGATGAACCTGACTTTTTTGTTGTTTTTGACTAGGTGAGTATGTATGGGAAGTAATATTCATAATGTCAAATAGATTACAAACGAAGTGTTTTTTTAAAAAAAACTTATCTAGTCAGGGGCCTTATTTTAACTCCTGACATTAAACTTTTACCTTCATCAGTATCAAACAAACAGAATGACTTAAAAAAACAAAGAGAAGAACATTAAAGTGATCTTCTCTTTGAGTATTTATTCTTTGAAAGATGTTTGAATAAAAAACTATTTTTCCAATAGGTCACTATAGTGGTCTTTTACCAAATGCGTCAATCCCAATTGATCAATGTAACTAGTTGGGGCAAGGAAGGTCACCGTAACAACACCTGGATGGCGGCCGATTTCGATTGAGCCTGTAATGGTTGCTCTGTTCATGACTTCTGGAACTGTGATTCCGAATGCCTCAGCTGCACGCTGCAAGCCGTTATCGGTTGCCTCGTTCAAGTTGGCTCCGGTGCCGATGAAGGAGATTGGCAGGGATTCTTCCAGCTTGCGGACACCCCATTGTCCGGCTAATTTCTGTGCGGTTGCTTTTTCTTTTTTCGTGATTGGTTTTGCCAGGTAAGGGAGGTCATCACCAACAGGCAGCAGGATCGGGCCGTCGATGGTCAATCCTTTTATGACAATGGTTTGAAGGGTGACAATACCTGATACATCTGTTGTATGGCCAGCAATTTCACCGTCTCCCTGCATCGCATGCATGTCCCCGATATACACTCCGCCGCCTTCTACTTTTACAGGGCAAATCAGGATGGCTCCTTCACGGACTCGGTTAATGTCCATGTGGCCATCAGTTCGTTCTGCAAGCTGTTCCCTGGTGATCCCGTATTCGTGAGGGGCATCCACCAGGAATTGGCCAAAGTCACCCGCATTATGTGAATCAGGCAAGGCTCTGCCAGGTGTTGTGCCGAGCTGGCCAAGGAAAGGACGAAGCCTTGCGACCGTTCCGACCAAATCATGTGGGGCAAATGCGACGATTGGATTTTGTACTGAATTTTCCGGAGTGTTCATAAATGCTCGCCCTTGTTTTGCAGCTTCTTCTGCGGCTTTTTTATTTAAAGTGACACCCACCTGTCTATTGGAGTCGAACGCGATTGTATAGCCATTTGTAAAAACAAAAGGGGTTACATCTGTATCGCAGTTGCTGCAGCGAACAGACTCACGGCCAGTGCCTACAACCTTGGTATCCGGGTAAAGCTGTCCGCAGCCTGGACATTTCACCGCGACAAAGGGATCGCCAACAAACCTGCCTTCAACAGGGGCATCGTTTCCAGATGAAGTTCCCATGGATGTGACCTGAATGGACTTTATGCGGATAGCAATCGCATCACCAACTTCAGCACCTTCCACAAAAACCGGTTTTGTTACTTCATGTCCTCCACGGATGCAAGGTGTAATCATCGGTCCCCAGCACCCCGGCGTCGTGTTGGCAATGATATGTCCGCCATTTTTAACAGGGCCAAGCATTTCCTGTTCAGGGTCCAGGATTCCATTGGTAAACTCGTTTACATACACTGTTTGCTGCGCTTTTCTCACTGTAAATCACCCTTTCAAATTTTTTCTTTATAAAAGTTGTATCTAGTTTGGACAGCTTTTCACGCTTAAGCACAAAAGTAGTCCGAAGTTGTCTCTAGTTCGGACAGCTTTACGAAGCTAAGCACAAAAGTAGTCCGAAGCTGGCTTTAGTTTGGACAGCTTTTTACGCTTAAGTACAAAAGTAGTCCGAAGTTGCCTCAAGTTAGGACAGCTTTTCACGCTTAAGTTCAAAACTAGTCCGAAGTTGCTTCTAGTTCGGACAGCTTTACAAGCTTAAGCACAAAAGTAGTCCGAAGTTGCTCGTAGTTCGGACAGCTTTACACCCGTGAGCACAAAAGTAGTCCGAAGTTGCCTCTGGTTCAGACAGCTTTTCAAGCTTAAGCACAAAAGCAGTCCGAAGTTGCCTCAAGTTCAGACAGCTTTTCACCTGTGAGTACTAATTTAATTATAGTTGTATTTGAAGAGGGAGGCGAAGGAAATGAATTAAGTTAGGGCGTATATTTTTACTCGTATAATTAATTGTTTTAAAAACCTATTATTTCCATTTTTAATCTAGTAAAATCTAAATATCAAATTTGATCTCTAAAGGAGTCGTTTTAAATGCGGCAATTAACTGGCGCAATATATTTATCGTTCGGCTTTTTGTTCCACTTACTTAATCGTTTTGAAGGATATTATCCACCTGATCAAGGTAATTGGATTGCTGGTCTATTCATTTTTGTTGGGTTCGCTTATTTGTTTATTGATTTTAGGAGTTACGTTAAGAAGCATTTTAATAATTAGACTGTTAAGGGGGAGACAAATTGGATAAAATCGAAATACTGAATTTAGTGCCTAAGTTTTTAGCTTTTTATCATAAGGCAAATAAACTTGAAATTGATAGTAAGGAAAGATGGGCACTTTGGGAGGAGTACTATAATTTTGCAGCGGTCCCTCCTGGAGTGGAAGGAAGAAGGATGGCTAGAAATTTGCTGGACAAAGCTTGGGTTAGGTATGAAGAGCATTTATCGTTTATTGAAAATTGGAAACCAAATGAGGAAAGAGTTCGGGAATACCTAACAAAAGTTAAAAATTTACTAAGCTATGATCAGCCAATTGATTTTGTCTTAGTTTATTTTGTTGGAGGGTTCGAAAATAATCCTTTTGTTGCCCCTTTTGACGATGGACGACTGGCTCTATGTCTTCCAATTGAACTAGGAGAGTCAGCTATTACTCTCGTACATGAACTCACACATGTCGTACATAATTATACTGCCAACCTGACTGCTGATTGGGAAAGAACAATTGCCTCCACTATTTTACAAGAGGGATTAGCAACTCGTGTAAGCCAATTTTTAATACCAGGACATCCAGATGAGCTTTATATTGAGCATAAAAAAGGTTGGCTTCAATCTTGTAAGGAAAACAGAGGAGAAATCATAAAGGGGATCTATCCATATTTAGAAGAATCCTCCTCAGAAGCCGTGACAAGGTTTACGTTTGGGAATGGCACCACGAATCACGAGAGAGAAGCATATTACGTGGGGTGGGAAATGGTCAATTTCCTTTTAACTCAAGGAGTCACTTTTGGGGCAATTGCTAGTATTCAAGAAACGGATATTCCTGATTATTTACAGGAGTCCCATTTATTTTTCCAACCGGAAAATAGTCGTTTTTGAAAAATGTAAGTCAATAAATAAAGGATGGAAAGCACGGTTTATGCTGTGCTTTTTTATTTTTAGGGAAGACAAAAAGACTGTAACAAAAAGGAAATTACGCAAATTTCCCCATTAATCTTCATTCCGTTAAATTGAATTTTCTAAATATTCATGTATAATAGCATTTAAGGATACTAAACGGAAATTTTCCGTAATAACATTTTTATATACGGCAACTTTCCGTTTGTAGTCTATAATTACCTGCTCATACATAAATTTTTTACAGAGAGGAGAGACATCTATGACAAGTAGTTTCGTAAAAGATTTAACTCCAGGATTAATTGAATGGCGACGTTCCTTACATGCCTTACCAGAATTGGGATTTATGGAGTACATCACGACGTACAGGATCGGGAAGGAGCTTGAAGCCCTAGGTTTTAAGCTGTTTGTTGGAAAGGAAGCGCTTGATGAGGAATCTCGTATGGGGATTCCACCGGAGAGTGATTTGTTGGCGCATGAGTTGAAGGCTCTTAACTGGGGAGTTGAGGAGTCGTGGCTGGATAAAATGCGAGGCGGGAACACTGGGCTGGTGGCTATATGGGATACAGGGAAAGAAGGGGACCATGTTGGCTTCCGCTTTGATATTGATGCTTTGCCGATTAATGAATCTCTGAATTCGAACCATTTTCCAGCAAAACACCAATTTGTATCCAAGGAGCTGAATGTCATGCATGCCTGCGGACATGACGGACACACAACGATTGGTCTTGGTGCCGCTCAATATATTGCAGCCCATAATGATCAACTGAAGGGTAGTTTCACCCTGCTGTTTCAGCCAGCTGAAGAAGGCGGACGCGGTGCGAGGGCGATGGTGGCTAAAGGCTGGCTTGATGATGTTGACTATTTCTATTCCGGGCATATCGGCATTCAAACTCTTCCGATTGGAACGATTGCTGCTACGACACCAGGTTTCCTTGCTTCGACGAAATACAATGCATATTTTAAAGGTGTTGCTTCCCACGCTGGGATGAATCCTGAGCTTGGCAAAAATGCGCTGCTCGCAGCAACGACAGCGGCCAATAATTTATATGCAATCCCCCGTCACCATGATGGTGTAACCCGAGTGAATGTTGGAAGATTAGTTGCTGGAAGCGGCCGAAATATCATTCCTGAAGATAGTTACATGGAAATCGAAGTCCGTGGGGAAACAGTGGAGATTGCCGAATATATGGCTGAAAAAGCGACGAGGATTCTTCAAGCTGCAGCTGATATGCACGACGTAATCTGCACGATTGAACCGGTTGGCTTGACCGAAGTGGTTGTCTGCAATGAGGAGCTGATCCCGAAAATTACTGAATGGTGTGCCGAAAGCGAGTATGTAAAAGAAGTATTGCCATCAGTGACTGTTTCAGGGTCTGAAGATGTCAGCCTGATGATGAATCGGGTTCAACAGCACGGCGGGAAGGCGACTTATATGTTATTCGGGACAAAGCTTGACCATCCGCACCATCATCCTGAGTTTGATTTTCAGGAAGAGGTTCTGTTGGTTGCGGTGGATACATTCATCTCTATCATTAATGGCGGTTCTAGATTTAATTGATTAATAGTTTTATTTCAAGGAGGAGACATGAAAAACAACAATGTGAAAACGTATCTCGCCGAAAACAAAGAGACTTTTGAGAGAATTAGCAAGTACATTTATAATCATCCAGAAACTAGATTCGAAGAATACGAGTCAGCTGAGTATTTAGCATCTGAGTGTGAAAAAGCCGGTTTCTCTGTGGAAAGGAATGCAGGAGGTATAGAAACTGCATTCGTTGCAACTATTGGAAGCGGTTACCCGGTCATAGGGTTCCTTGGTGAGTTTGATGCACTTTCCGGGTTGGGGCAGAAGCCAGACAAAACAGTCTATGAGCCAACAGAAGTAAACGTCGGTCATGGCTGCGGCCATAACCTGCTCGGAACTGGTGCTTTTGCCGCTGCATGCGCAGCCAAAAAATATCTGGAAGATCATAGCCTTTCAGGTACCTTGAAATTTTTCGGGTGTCCGGGGGAAGAAGGCGGTTCTGGAAAGACGTTCATGGTTAGGGAAGGCGTGTTTGACGGAGTAGATGCTGCGTTATCCTGGCATCCTTCTCCAGCAAACGCCATCATGAGTCTTTCCAGTCTGGCAAACTATCAGGTGTATTTCAGGTTTAAAGGAGTCTCCTCCCATGCTGCAAACTCACCGCATTTGGGCAGAAGCGCGCTGGATGCAGTAGAACTGATGAATGTGGGGGTCAATTATTTAAGAGAACACATCGTGCCTGAAGCAAGAATCCATTATGCCGTGACAAACACTGGTGGCATTTCGCCAAATGTCGTACAGGCAGATGCGGAAGTGCTGTATCTGATTCGAGCTCCTGAAGTGCAGCAGGTAGATGGCATCTACAAACGTGTCTGCAAGATTGCAGAAGGTGCAGCATTGATGACAGAAACAGAGCTTTCCATCGAATTTGACAAGGCTTGTTCGAACTATATACCAAACAGAAGTCTTGAAAAGCTTCTCCATGAAAATCTTGTGGAAGCTGGAACTGAAGAGCCGACCGAGGAAGAAAATGCTTTTGCTAAAGAACTTTGGTCCACACTGTCAGACGGGGAAAAAGAGAGTTATTTGGATCTTTTAAAAGGGTTTGGATATGTGGGGAATGGAACTGAATTCGAGGGGAAGTATCTCTCGGACAGCATCTCGCCTTATGAAGCATCTAATGAAGTTCTTGCCGGCTCCACGGATGTATCAGATGTAAGCTGGGTTGTTCCGACCGCACAGCTGACTGCCGCGACTTCAGCACTGGGTACTCCGCTGCACACCTGGCAAATGACGACACAGGGCATAAGCAGTTTTGCCCATAAAGGAATGCTTCGGGCAGCAGAGTCAATGGCATTGACAGCGGTTCAATTGTTTGAGGATGATGCGAAATTGAAGACTGTTAAACAGGAATTCGAGGAGTTCCTCCAAGCCAACCCTTACACATGTCCAATACCAAAAGACGTTAAGCCATCAACATTAAAATAAATTAAAAAGCGAGGCGAAAATATGGTTACAGAGAAGAAGAAAGCAAGCTTAGCCCAGCGATTTCTGAATGGAATTGAAAGAGTAGGGAACAAGCTTCCAGACCCATTTATTTTGTTTGCAATCCTTGCAGTGCTGGTCATCATTGCTTCAGCTATTTTCAGTGCCTTTGGTGCATCTGTCACCCATCCGGGGACAGGAGAAGAACTTCCAGTAAAAAACCTTGCTTCTGGTGAAGGCCTAAAGTATATTTTGACATCTATGCTGGATAATTTCACTGGTTTTGCGCCTCTTGGATTGGTTTTATCAATGATGCTTGGTATTGGCCTTGCGGAAAAGGTCGGTATGCTTGATTATGCGATCAAGAGAACCATCCTGAAAGCACCTCCCGCACTGATCACGTACACGGTTGTTTTTGTAGGCATTATGGGAAATATCGCTTCCGATGCTGCGATGGTTTTGATTCCCCCTCTGGCTGCAATGGTTTTCTACAAAGTTGGCCGGAATCCAATTGCCGGTTTGGCGGCAGGATACGCTTCAGCGGGTGCTGGTTTTACAGCGAACCTATTGATTGCAGGAACGGACGCACTGCTAGCGGGTATAACCACTGAAGCTGCACAGATTATTGATGAGAATATTGTCGTAACACCAGTTGACAACTGGTATTTCAATATTGTATCCGTTTTTGTCCTTACAATCGTTGGCGGGCTTATCACAACTAAATTCATTGAACCGCGCCTTGGTAAGTATACAGGGGATGCGGTAGAGGAAGCACTTACAGAAGATCCTCCTAAAGCAGGTAAAGCTTTACGTAATGCCGCTATTGCTGGCGGGCTATATATTGCGGTTATTCTAGGTGCGATCCTGTTGCCGAACAGTCCATTGACTAATGAGGACGGCGGCCTGGTTCCTTCACCATTCCTGGATGGCATTATCCCGATTATTCTGTTCTTCTTTATCATTATCGGTACTGTCTATGGAATAACTGTTGGTAATATTAAGAGCAGTAAAGATGTTGCCAGCTTTATGGCTGAAGCGATGAGGGATCTTTCGTCCTATATTGTCCTAATATTCGCAATTTCACAGTTTATCGCCTATTTTAGCTGGTCCAATATTGCTACATGGGTTGCGGTCAACGGAGCGGAATTCCTGAAAGATATCGAGTTTACTGGAATAGGATTGATCATTGGCTATATATTCTTTACCGCGGCATTGAACTTCCTGATTACTTCAGGTTCTGCAAAATGGGCTCTCGAAGCTCCCGTATTCGTACCGATGTTTATGCAGCTTGGATACCATCCAGCATTTACACAGGTAGCCTACCGTATTGCGGATTCATCAACAAACATCGTGACGCCATTAATGCCATATATGGTCATCGTGCTGTCATTCATGCAGAAGTATGATAAAAAGGCCGGTATTGGAACGTTCATTGCCTTGATGCTTCCATATTCGGTGATGTTCTTATTGACATGGATCATCATGATTTTAATCTTCTTCTTCTTTGAACTACCGTTTGGCCCTGGTATTACACCATTTCTTTAATGAAAATAGGATGTGAAAGATACAATGAACAATCTAGAAGAAAAATTAATAGAATGGCGCCGGGATTTCCATCGCTATCCTGAAACTGGATTTTTGGAAATTCGTACAGCTTCCATTGTTGCTTCCATTCTCGACAATCTTGGTTTTGACCTTCGAGTGGGAAAAGAAGTCATGTCACCAGACCATTGCATGGGAAAACCGAGTAAAGAGGAAACAGAGGCTCATTTACAATGGGCACTCGAAAATGGTGCGAATAAAGAGTATATCGAGGCTTTTTCTGAGGGCTATACAGGGATTGTCGCCACATGGGATACAAAAAAGGAAGGTCCAACCATTGCTTTCCGGATTGATATGGACGCTTTGGACATAAACGAATCGCAGGAGGACAGCCACTTCCCAGAAATTGAGGGGTTCCGGTCTACTCTTCCGTATAAGATGCATGCTTGTGGCCATGACGCTCATACAACGATTGGATTGGGACTGGCAACCTTGATAGCTGAGAATAAGGACAGTCTCAAAGGGAAAATCAGATTGATTTTCCAGCCAGCTGAGGAGGGAACCCGAGGGGCCCGCTCGATGGTCGAAGCGAATGTAGTCGATGATGTCGATTATTTTATCGCCTCCCATGTAGGTACTGGTGTTCCGGATGGACATTTTGTCGCTTCAAAAAATGGCTTTCTGGCTACTTCGAAGCTTGACATCACTTTTAAGGGCGTAGCCTCACATGCAGGCGGAAATCCTGAACAGGGGAAAAACGCTTTACTGGCAGCTGCGTCTGCAGCGCTGAATATTTATGCCATTCCTCGTCATTCTGAAGGTGCGACAAGAATCAACGTCGGTGAACTTCATGCTGGTTCTGGCAGAAACATCATCGCTGACCGGGCCTTTTTAAAAGTAGAAACCCGCGGGGAAAACACCAGAATCAATGAGTTTGTCAAATCTCAGGCAGAAGCCGTAATTGCAGGTTCTGCGCAAATGTATGGTGTAGAATATGAAATTCAGACGGTTGGAGAAGCAATCAGTGCGGAGGGGTCGAGAGAACTTGCGAGTGTGCTGCACGCTTGTGCCGAAGAATCGCCATATATTCTGGAAAGTGTGTTAGAGGATAACTCACCTGCAGGTTCTGAAGATGCCACCTTCTTTATCGAAAGGGTACAGAAAAACGGCGGGCAGGCAACATACTGTGTTTTCGGAACAGAGCTTGCGGCCGGCCATCATAATGAGAAGTTTGATATTAATGAAAAGACTTTAATGTCCGCTGTTCATGTACTATTTGAATCAATCAAGAAACTAAATTAAGTATTGGAGTGAGGCAGAGACATCTGCCTCATTTTCAATCTAACCATTTGAAGGGAGGAATGGCAATGAAGGATTGGCTTGAGCAGCATCTGTGCGAGTTGAATTTAACAGAAACAATGGAGCGTCCGGAGGGTTTTTGTCGTCTAGGCTATACGGATGAAGAGTGGAAAGCGATTGATGTTTTTGTTTCACTAGCTGAAACTCTAGGCTTGTACGTACATAGGGATGAGGCGGGGAATGCCATTGCCAGGTGGAAAATAGACGAGGCTGAATCTTTACCTGCAGTTGCTATCGGTTCCCATTTGGATACGGTAAAAGACGGAGGCGGATATGATGGTGTGGCAGGTGTCCTATGCGGCCTTGCTGCGATTAAGAAATTAAAAGAAGAAGGTTTCCAGCCTGCTTTCCCTATTGAAGTAATTTGCTTTGCGTCCGAGGAATCATCGCGATTCGGCGTTTCAACAATTGGCAGTAAAGCGATGAGCGGCTTATTGAATAAGAAAGAACTTGAAGGCATGAAAGACGAGCATGGCACCACAATCCTCCAGGCGGTTGAAAGTATGGGACTTAATTGGGAGAAAATAGACCAGGCACATCGGACTGAGTCCGAGCTGAAAAGTTTTATTGAGCTGCATATTGAACAGGCTACCAGGATTGAGGACAATGGTGCAGAATTTGGTGTTGTTACCGCGATTGCTTGCCCAATCCGCTTAAAAGTAACGATTACAGGGCAAATGGGGCATACGGGAACGACGCCAATGGGGAAAAGAAAGGATGCCCTTGTTGCTGCTGCACCTTTGATCAGTTTAATTTCTGAAACAGCTGAGTCCCTCTCGGATGCGAGTGAAGTGCCGATTGTTGCTACGGCCAGCACAATTGTATTGAAACCTAATGCCATGAATGTCATTCCGGGAATCATTGAACTTGGTGTGGATATACGCAGTGTGGATGATCAATTAAAGGAGAAGATGAAAGATCTAATTTGCGATAAATGTATACAGCTTGAAAAGTCATTTGGTGTTAAAATGGAAATGACCACTCTGGTAAATAATTCATCTGTTCAGTTAGATGGAAAAGTGAGAAGTAAACTGCAGGCTTCGGGGGAATCTCTAGGCTATAAAGCCATGGTTCTCGAAAGCGGCGCTGGCCATGATGTGATGAACATGGCCGCTCAATGGCCATCAGGCTTGATTTTTATCAAGTGTAGAAACGGTTTAAGTCACCACCCTGATGAATTTGCCTCACTTGAAGATTTACAAATAGGTACAGACATTCTCACACAATATGTAAAAAATGAAGCAGGTTAATAGCTGAAGCGAAAGAAGTAGGTGTAAAAGATGAAAATCCGTGTCGGGATAGTTGGACCAGGAGACTCTGTTGGCCACATCCTTGCTTTAGGTCGGGAACATAACGATCTTGAAATGGTTCCTTATATATATAAAGAAACAAAGGAGACGGAAAATATCATCCGTGACTATCAAGATGAAGTGGATTTTTGGTTTTTCTCTGGCCAGGCTCCATACTATTATGCACGTTCTAAAGGATTGATCAGGGAAGATACTTCTTATTTTCCCCCATTATATGGTTCAAGTTTGCTAGGGACCCTACTTGGAGCTCTTTTGAAAGAAGGGGCCATTCAGAATGCCAGCCTTGATACCATCAAACAATCAGAACTGGATACGTTGACCAGTACCTATTATTTGGGAGAGATCAATATCCATTCTTTTTCCTATAACGAATATAAACCAGCTGAGGAAATTATCTCATTCCATAAAAAACTTCATGATGAAGGTAAAATTGAAGTGGCTTTTACCTGTGTCCAGGAAGTTCATGACCGGCTGAAGGAAATAGGAATTCCTTGTTACAGAGTCATTCCTTCTCCAGTCGCCATCAAACTGGTTCTGCAAAACCTGAAGGAAAGAGGACAATCCAACTGGTATAAACAGTCGCAGATCGCTATCATCGGGCTTGAGGTGATCCATTCAGCAAGTTCGCTGGATCAGCAGTATTTTTCTTATGAAATGAAGCGCCGTGAACTTGAAATCAAGCAGGTCATGCTGGACCATGCCGAAAAACTACAAGGCTCCTTCGTGCAAATCGGTGACGGCTTGTTCTTTATCTATACAACCAGGGGCGAGATGGACATGCAATTCCAGGAATCCTCTATGTATTCCCTGATAGAAGAAGCAAAAGTCCACAGCAAGCTAAAACTCAGAATTGGTATAGGCTACGGTTTGACCGCCTATGACGCTGAACAAAATGTCCGGCTTGCATTGCATTATGCAAGGGAAAAACAGACCCCATCTGTTGTCAGTGTCGATGAAAAGAAACAGATTAATGAACACCAGTCAGAAACGGGAGAACTGAACATAACCTACCAGCAGCGTAAATGGGGTGAAGAATGGGAAAAGCGCTTTAAAGAAGCCAAAATCAGCCCCGGGATCGTAAGCAAAATCGAGTATCTATCAAGACATTACAAAAAAAACATCGTGACAGCACAGGAAGTTTCTAGATGGCTGAAAAGGACCGAACGCAATTCTAGAAGAATCATGGTCGAACTTGAGCGCCTTGGTCTTGCAAAAGTCACGGGTGAAGAACAGCCAGGACAAAGAGGCAGGCCAAGGAAGGTTTATGAATTGTTGTTTTAACTAAATTGGCCTGAAGGTAAAAATTAATTACTTATGATATTCAGACTGCAGACAAACTTATCTGCAGTTTTTTTTTGCTGAACTGTTTTTAGTGTAGCTATTTTAGAAACTTAAATGAAAGAGGTTGTATTTAATTCATTGGCTGTAAATTGCATGTGAGGGATAAAAGCAAAAAATGGTCTGGCAAGATTCGAAATTCAACCGTAAAGCAAATAGCGAAAGGCTGTCAAAATAATCATTTTTGACAGCCTCTTATAGATCTTAACGCTTGTTTTTTTTCTTCAAAAGGAAATAGATGATTCCAGCTATTAATGCAATGATGGCGACTGGAATGATATAAGGTTTTGCTGCATCCTTAATTCCGGCCCAGTTTTCGCCAAGGACCATTCCTAAATACAGAAAGAACATTGTCCATGGAATGACTGCAGCCACAGTATAAAGCGTGAATTTTACGAAAGACATTCTCGCAATTCCGGCTGGAATGGAGATGGCATGTCTGACAACAGGGATGAATCTTGCGGAAAAAATAACACCTGGCCCGTATTTTTTAAACCATTGTTCAGATACGTCAATATGGTGTTTATTAATTAGAAGATATTTACCGTACTTCTCCAATACCGGCCTGCCGCCATAGAAGCCAAGCCAATACAGAAACAGCTGTGCAATTGTTCCTCCGATGGTACCCGCAATGACAGCGCCTGCAAATCCGATTGTCCCTTCTGAAATCATATATCCGCCATACCCAAGGACGATTTCGCTCGGAATTACTTCAAGCATCAAGCCGATAGCTATTCCGAGATAACCCAGCCCTGATAACCAGTCTAAAACATTCATAATAAAATCTTGCACGAAAAACTCCACTCCTAACTATATAACCGACTTTTTAATTATAGTAGTTTTATGAAAATGATGTAAATAAGATTATTTAATGCTGATTTATAGGACACTGATTCTTTCGTCCGCTTTGATAGGATAAATAGAGCAGCGAGAATTGCTAGTTATATTTAGAGTTTTGACTAATAACGAGCTATCACAATGAATTTTAAAGTCTAAAAGCATGCATTTCTTTTATGTGTTTTAAAACAAATGTCTCCCGTTTCAACCAGCTATTTTTCTCGAGATTATTAATTAGGGATTCATTTTGGATTATAGCTTCCTCCAGGGTTACCCATTTTGCTGTAAAATCCATTTTGGCTTCATAATCATCTAGTTGCTGGGTTACCTTTTCGTCTGTTGCCAATTCGCATAGATAATAATGTGAAGTCATTTGAAATAATGTGTGATCTTCATACTCATCCATTTTTCGCTCTATGACAATCCCAACCTTGTCTTTAACTAGGCTATTTACATAACCGGTTTCTTCTCTCACTTCTCGTTTTAGACAATCTTCATGGGTTTCATTTTCCTCTAGGCCGCCTCCAGGAAACTTATAATCTCCCCAGTTGGACTCAACTAGTAGAATACGATTATTTTTCATAATGATGGCTCTTATGGCGACACGATCGATGGTTTTCAAAAAGCTTTTTAAATTTTGTTCGTCCAGTTCTAGATTGAAATTCATCTTTTTCACCTTTTCGGATAATTGATTAGTTATTAGTGAAATATTTCCATTAATAGATTATCATATTTATAACCAGAATCATCCATTTTTTGTTGGACAGGGGGAAGGGTATGTTCAGCTTTCAAGTAAACGAATCTATAAGTCTTGAGTTATTGCAGCAGCATCTAGCAGAGGAAATTTTTCAGCTGATTGATGACAATAGGGAGCATTTAAGAGAATGGTTATTATGGGTCGATAAGAGAAAATCGGCAGAGGATATGGTTCCGGTAATTAAGTATTTTCTCGAGAATCTGGCGAATAATCAAGGGTTTGATGTGGCAATCAGGTATGATGCCCGACTAGTTGGAATGATTGGCGTTCAATTTGATTGGGGAAATCGAACAGCGAGTATTGGTTATTTTCTTTCAAAGGACTGTGAGGGAAAAGGGGTCATTACAACCAGTTTAGAGAGGTTAATTCGTGAATTATTCGACAGGTATTCTGTGAATAGAATTGAAATTCAATGTGCTGCAAATAACGTCAAAAGCCAGAGAGTTCCTGAGAGATTGGGTTTTAAAATGGAAGGAATCAAGAGGGCCGGGCAATATCTTCATGATCATTATGAAGACTTGATCATTTATAGCCTTTTGAAAAGTGAAATCTAACTCAATAGCAAACACAAACGCCTGGATATATTCCCGGGCGTTTCTAATTTCCTTTATTGCCATCTGCCCATCTAGTAGGTTCTATTGGAAGAGGAATAGATGGATGAAAATATGTAAAGTTTACTTTACAAAATGTAAAATAGACTATACAATAAGGATAATAAAGGAAAGAAAGGGTTAATTTTTTTTACCCATAATGTATAGTTGGCTTTACAAAATGTAAAGTCAAGTTTGCATCAAGCTTTGTAGGGAGGGGTGGTGCCGATGGGGTTAGCAAATCGTGTCAAAGAATTAAGAGCAAAACATCATTATACGCAAAATGATCTGGCCGAAGCGGTTGACGTGACAAGGCAGACGATTGTTGCACTTGAAAAGGGAAGCTATATACCGTCCTTATTGCTGGCCATGAAGATTGCACGCACGTTCAAGCTGCCAATTGAAGAGATCTTTTTTATGGAGGGGGAAGAAGTACGATGAATCAAAAATTTTTAATGTCAATCGGGATCTTCGTTTTGTTTGGTTGGGGTATGATCGCTCTTTATTATGCACAGATGGATTTTGCGGAAGTGATAAAAAATCCTGAACCGCCATGGACTGTGACTATCAATGCAACTCCTGTTTTTGCAGCCCTGGTATTCGGCGGGATCCTTTCAGCCATCTTGTTTAGGAAAAGCAAAAAGAAGAATAAATCCTTTGCCAAGGCATTTTTTCTGCCGCCTGAGTTTGAGGAATCTGATGAGCGAGAACAGGAAATCACGGCGAAAGCCTGCAGAGCTTCCTATGTCATGATGTGGTATGCCTTTCCTGTTCTGACAGCTCTCATGCTGTTTTATCCGTTTATTTCTGAAACAGTTCCGTATTATCCAGTCATTATCGTCATGCTGTTTCCATTTGTCCAATCGATTGCTTATTTTCTTTCGTGGAGAAAGCATTATTGAATTGTGTGTTGGAAAAGGATTTTCCCATAAAGCAAACGTGATCTAAAGGGATTTCGTTTGCTTTTTCATGTTATGGATGTTGATTATCATCATTTAGCGAATAAACTGCTGGTTTTCACAAATGAAAATCTATAAATGATTAAATACTGGTCATCGAATCCTTAATTTACGCAAAAATGGGCAATTATTTTATTGTAGCAGATTAATACATATTTTCAGCCTATTTTGAGGGAATCTCGCACTTGTTTATTACGAACCAGGTATACCCAGTGTTAATTTCGAATCTAAATCTCTCCAAAGCTACGATTGTATTTTTCTAGAAAATAATACCATTCCCACTATGTTTATATTATACTTTTAGAAATATCAAAAAATCGGGGTGATTTCTTTGGATGGTTGTTTTATCTGCAATAAACACAGCGGCAATATACAAACTTCGGGAATAGCAATTTATGAGGATGATTTTGTGTATGTTGGTCATATCGATCGTAATGGGAATCCGAACTATTTGGGTCATATTATGATTGACTTGAAAAGGCATGTCCCTACACTTGGAGAGATGAATATGGAGGAAGCAAAAGTGTTTGGGATGATGATGGCTAAAGTAAGCAAAGCACTCATGGAAAGTGAGGCTGCTGAACACATTTATTCTTTTGTGGCGGGGGATTCAGTGCCGCACCTTCATATGCACCTTGTTGCTCGATATCCGAACACACCTAAGGAATTTTGGGGATCTAATGCTGTTTACGATTGGGAAGAGGCACCGATGGGAAACAATGAAGAAGTTATTTCGCTTTGCAGCCGCCTTAAAAAGTATATAGAGAATCATCCTTATGAGTAAAAATTAACGGATTTTATTTGGGAAGGCAGCCTGGAAAATTTCATCGATCACTTTTCAGCTAGGTAAAGTCTTGAACATGCTGAGTGACCAATAATATTTCAAATAAGCGCAGGAATCATCATCCTGTGTTTTTTAATGAGCTGATTTTTGATTTTCCTCAATATATTTGATACGATTAAATCGTAGACGATTTAATTTATAACGAGGAGGAACTGTTAATGGAAACGGTATATGATTTTACTGTTAAAAAGGCAAATGGAGATACTCAATCCTTAAGAGATTTTGAAGGGAAGCCGATGCTCATTGTCAATACTGCTAGTAAATGCGGTTTGACTCCTCAATTTAAAGGCCTTCAGGAACTTTATGACCAATACCAGGAAAAAGGATTGGAAATTCTGGGTTTTCCTTGTGGACAGTTCAATAATCAGGAGTATGACAATATTGCCGAGACGACTCAGTTTTGCCAGCTGAATTATGGTGTCACTTTTCCTATGTATGCGAAAATCGATGTGAATGGTGCGAATACAGATCCCCTTTTTGCTTTTCTAAAAGAACAAAAAGGCGGGGTACTGACGAAGGATATAAAATGGAATTTCACTAAATTCCTCGTCGACCGTGATGGACACGTTGTGAAACGTTATGCTCCAACGACTGAGCCTGAAAAAATCGAGAATGATCTTTGTGAATTACTTTAATCATAATAAAGGGTGAGTCAATTGAAGGATTTACTAACATTAGAAAATCAGCTGTGTTTTGCTGTCTATGATGCAGGGAGCCAGTTTACAAAGCTTTACACGAAAGCCCTGGATTCCTTCGGGCTCACCTATCCTCAATATCTGGTTTTATTATCCCTTTGGGAGAAGGATGGGGTTACTGTTAAGGAACTGGGTGAAAAGTTGAACCTAGGCACAGGCACATTGACTCCAATGATCAAAAGGATGGAAGCCAATGGGTGGCTGAAGAGGGAGCGTTCGACTGAGGATGAAAGGAAGGTTTCCATAAGTCTTCTCCCAAAAGCCAAAGAACATAAAGAAGAAATCGTGCAAAAAATCGCCACAGAGTTGAAGCTTTGCAATATTGAGTATGCAGAGTACGAGCAGTTAATGAAGATGTTAGGCGTTTTGCGGGGGAAATTGTGCTCATATAATCGATAATGGGTGCACGGGGGTAAAATCTCGTTGTTCTTGGATGCAGGTAACTCTTATTTGATAAATCCTCAATCATTTGCAGCCAAGTAATGGTTGAATTCTTTTGACCTGTAATGCCGGTCTATTTGATGAATGATTAACCAGAAACCTAAGAGTTGGCTTATGCTTTTACAGATTTAGATATGTAATTACTTAATTAGAAATAGAGCACATTTTGAACTCACTTTAAAATGTGCTCTTTTTTGAGTTAGCAGGATAAAAAGTAAGTAATCCATTGCAAATCTACAGAGTGACTTGCAATCTGAATTCATGGACTTTTAAAATGGTAAGGGACGTGCCATGCCTATCAAGATTAGAATTTTTCTTTATTCTAGAAGGCAGCAACCTGTTTGAAGCCTAGATCTAATAACGCTTTTTCTAGAGAACTGCTAATCTTTGTTATATTAAAATCCAATCCTATACGTGTAATCGTTTGTGCAATTGCAGGGCGAATCCCTGTAATAATAATTTCCACCCCAACTAGTTGTAACGTTTTTACGATTTGAAAAAGGGAGTTCGCAACAACACTGTCAATGATTGTAACTCCTGAAAGGTCTACTATAAAATATTTCAGTTTTAGCCTCATCGCTTCATTCAATGAAACCTGCATAATCATTTTTGCCCGATCGTTATCAATGGATCCAATCACTGGCAAGACAGCAATTCCAGAAGCAATGGGAACAACCGGGACAGAAAGTTCCTTTAGTTCTGTGAAGGCTGATTTCATCCGTTCGTTGTTATGCTTTTCGTGAACATCTCCCGTGATTTTAAAGATTGAATCAATCAGTTTGTCGAATCGGTCAGCTATCTGGACCATCGTGGTACAGGAAATTCGATTTTGCTCTAATTCCTCGGTGAATATTTCCCAAATGACCAGACGGAAAAGGGAGATGATTCTTAGTGCCTGGGTTAAAGAAACGCCATATCGAATGGTTTGGTTCGCTACTTCCCTCGCCCATTTACCTACAGATTTATAAACCTCTTCTTGATTTTTATAAAGTGCTTCGCCAAAATATCCTATTAGTTGAGATCGATACTTCAAGTATTCCGACTCTGGCATTTTAAACTTTTCAAAATGCTCAGTGGTAAATTTAAGGATATTTTCACTAAAAATTATTGCTAGCTTGTCACGGTTTTCAAATATTTTCCTGCCTATAAATTCGAACTCTTCTTTTGACATTTCTTGTCTCCTCACGTTTGAATTCTTAAAGCTTATGGTTTAGCATTAAGAGAAAGCAAGTTGATAAATAATAAAGAAATGATTTTGATTAAGTACTTAAATAAGCGTGTGGTGGAGAGATGGAGAATTAGGGCTCCTAGAGGTTTTTGAAGATTCCGAATGTTCTCTAAATATTAACATATTTCCCTTGATAAAGCGAAGGGAAAATAAGTAAAGTTTAGTCTTCATTATTTATGGTTTCATGATTGGTTTATCTCGAAAACTAATAATGAATAATTAAAAATGTCAGGAACTCATTTTATACTTCAGGTGAATACTGACTGTTATTATTGTGATATTCAGGGGAGGGAGATATTTCCGTGTCATTGAATGTTGGGGATTGTATTGTTTTTGAACGCACTTTTACCAAAAGAGAGGTGGAACTTCTCACAGAGATTTCTGGTGACGAAGGGATCCACCATCTGACACCAGATGAACAGGGAAGGGTTGTTGTACAAGGTCTGTTGACGGCCACCCTGCCAACCAAAGTGGGCGGGGATCACAATGTCCTCGCAAGGAATATGGACTTTGAATTCATCCGTCCCGTTTTTACCGGCGATACGATTGTCTGTGAGGTGAAAATCGAGCAATATGAAAAGCAGGCAAATCAGCGTACAGCCATTCTCGCGACTTTTGCTTGTGTGAACCAGAATGGAAAGGAAGTATTGAAAGGCTGTTTTTCTGGGGTTATTTTACATCATACCTGACCACTTAGAAGCATTGGGAGATTTCCTGTGCTTATTTTTTATATGTTGCTGGAAAATTTTGCTGTACTATTATTTTATAGGATATCGTCTTACTTAGTATGGTGTAAGCAATGGCATACTCCGGAGGGCCGATGACGATGTATTATGTAGCTTTAATGCGTCCCAATCACGGCTACAGCTTATTCATGGTATTACATAGAAGTCTTAAGGCCGAGTGAATATGGGACCAGGGACACTTTACGGAGTACTTTCGAGAATGCAGAAGGACGGTCTAATTGCTTTGGCTGAAAATGATGGTCGAAGAAATACTTATGAAATCACATGGGAAGGAAAACAAGCATTTAGAATCGAGTATGATCGGTTATAAGAACTGATCCAGGATAGTTGGATCCTAGGGGAGAGTGAGGAGAATGAATAAACCGGTCTATAAGCTCCGCCCAAGTGATTATTGGAGAATTGGAGAGCATGAAAGCTGGTTTGCAGATATGGCTGCGCAGGGGCTATTCTTGAAAAAGATGGGCATTCATTTTGCCAGGTTTGAAAAAGGTGAACCGCGGAAGATGAGATATAGAATTGATGTAACTGAGAAAAAGACAATCTCCACTGAACAAATTGAGACCTATGCCGAGAGTGGCTGGGATATTGTCACCAGTTACGGGAATTTTCACGTCTTTTCATCACCTGAAGCGCTTGAAGCTCCAGAACTTCATGCCGATCCCGCTGAACAGTCTTATAAATTAAAGAAACTGGATAAAAAATTGGCGTTTAATGCCGGAGCCGTGATTGTTGTATTAATGTTGATGATTGGCATGATGACTTCCATTTGGTTTCTCGATGGTATTCCTACTTATGTAATCGTGGATGGAGCAGCCATCCAGCTGACTATTTTTACGCTTCTTATTGCTTATATGGCCTATCATTCACTTGTTGCAGCTCTATCAATCCGTGCTTTGCGTAAAAGACTAGTTGAAGGTAAACCGATTGACCATCGAGCACCTTGGAAGAAACATCACCTCATTCACACAGCTGCAGCTTTTCTGTTTACAGTGTTAGCTGGTGCGAGTGCGGTTATTCCCTTCATGCAGCTGGTGAAAATGGATACAAAAACCTTGCCCGAAACAAGTGAGGATTTGCCGATTGTCAGATTGGCAGAAGTAGAGCAGAATCCCGAATTGGTTCGTTCTGAAATTGTTTATATGAGTGACAATGTTGATTGGGGAAACCGTTACTCTTATAAATGGAGTCCGCTTGCACCAGTGCAATACGAAACAGATGAGTCCGGCCAGGTGCCGGGTAAGCAATGGAATGATGGGAGTGGTGACTATTCTCCGGCAATCCATACACAGTTCTACAAGCTGACATTTCCAGGCATGGCGGATAATCTGGTTTCTGACTTGATCAAACGATACAAATATGAAAACAGCCAGGACGAGTATCGGAAGAAGAACCATCCCGACTTAGATCTATTGATTGTCCATGTCGAGAAAGGTACGAAAGAGGTATTTGCTTCACGAGGGGACTCCGTCATGTATGTCAGGTATCATGGGAATGCGAAGGTAGGAACGGTAATAGATAATGTGGCTAAAAAGATTCACTAACTTACAGTTTAAGTTGTGCGTGAGATGTATTTAAGCATTCAACTGGAATTGGTTAGATAAGTGGTGATAGGCTTTCGTTATTTTGACAGGTTTGCAGGTGAAGAGTGAAATGTTGTCAAAAATCCGAGGTTATTTTGACAGGTTTGCAGGTGAAGAGTGAAATGTTGTCAAGAATCCGAGGTTTTTTTGACAGAAGTGCAGGTGATGAGTGTAAAGCTGTCAAGAAACCATCGTTATTTTGACAGGTTTGCAGGTGAAGAGTGAAAAGTTGTCAAGAAACCATCGTTATTTTGACAGGTTTGTAGTTGAAGAGTGTAAAGTTGTCAAGAATCCGAGGTTATCTTGACAGGTTTGCAGGTGTGGAGTGAAAAGTTGTCAAGAATCCGAGGTTATTTTGACAGGTTTCCAGGTGTAGAGTGTAAAGTTGTCAAGAATCCGAGGTAATCTTGACAGGTTTGCAGGTGTAGAGTGAAAAGCTGTCAAGAATCAGAGGTTATCTTGACAGGTTTGCAGGTGTAAAGTGTAAAGTTGTCAAGAATCCGAGGTTATTTTGACAGGTTTGCAGGTGTAGGGCGAAAGGTTGTCAAGAAACCATCGTTATTTTGACAGGTTTGAAGTTGTAGGAGCATAAGCTGTCAAATATGTGTTGGTTATTTTGTTAGAAGGGGAACAGCTACAAAAAAAGAGCAGCCATTTACGTACTCAAACGTAAATGACTGCTCTTTTCAAGTATCTGAACCACAGAATTACATTGAAAAAAGATGGATCCTGTGATAAATTTATATAGATATGCACCGTTTTAATTGAAACGGATATAATTATCCCTATTTTAATTATACAATGCATTCGATTAGTTAGTCAACTCTTTTATTAAAAAAATTTAGGGGTGTTGCTATGAGTATGGAACTTCGGCGGGAGCAAAAGCGATTGAACGGGGTAATGGAGACGATTCGAAATGAAATCGGCAAAATGGAAAAAGAAACTTCCAGGCTGAAAAACGAGGTTGTTCATATCCGTAAACACTTCTGGGATGAGGTCAAAGTGAATACGGACACTTTTGATGATTTCCTTGAAACTATCATCGGTTTGAGGCAGGAGGCACAAGCCCTTTCTGTCAGTCAAAGTACCCATCGTCATTCATCCAAGCGACTGGCTACACTACGACGTATGCAGGAAATTCCATATTTCGGCCGGATTGATTTTACCGAAGAAGGTACTTCTGTTCCGGATCAAATCTATATTGGGATCTCCTCACTCGTTGATGCTGCAGGCGAAGAGTTCCTGATTTATGACTGGAGAGCTCCAATCTCCAGTGTTTACTACGATTACCAGCCTGGCGCGGCAATGTATCGAACACCCGGTGGTCCAATCCATGGCAGTTTGGAGAAAAAGTGGCAGTACCTGATACGCGGAGACGTTCTGCAATCTATGTTCGATACGAGCCTGACGATTGGTGACGAGATTCTCCAGCAGGTGCTAGGAAAAGGCACTGATAACCATATGCATAATATAGTTGCGACGATTCAACAAGAGCAAAATAAAATCATCCGGCATGACCGAGGCAGACTGCTCATCGTCCATGGTGCTGCTGGAAGTGGAAAAACTTCAGCTGCGATGCAGCGTATTGCTTATTTGCTGTACAAATACCGCGACCATCTAAATGCTGATCAAATTATCCTGTTTTCTCCGAACAAAATGTTCAGCAGTTATGTATCCAATGTTCTTCCTGAACTTGGAGAAGAGAATATGCAGCAGGCAACATTCCAGGAATACCTGGATCATCGCTTGAGTAAGGAATTTGAAGTTGAAAACCCATATGAGCAATTAGAGTATGTTTTAACTGCAACGAATACCCATTATTACAATACTAGAATTGCTGGAATTCGATTTAAGGCTTCTGCCGATTTTTTTGAAGCGATTCAATCCTACAGGAAATCGCTTGAGGTATCTGGAATGGTTTTCAATAACATCAATTTTAGAGGTGAGCCACTTGTTACATCCCAGCAAATAGCGGACAGATTTTATCATGGTGAGGATTCTTCGAAGTTCCATAGCCGCCTGGAAAAAGTGAAGGATTGGCTGCTGAAGCAAATTGCTAAGGCCGAGAAGCTTGAAGTGACTGAGCCTTGGGTCCAAGAGGAAATAGAGCTGCTTAGTGATGAAGAGTATCATAAGGCCTATACCTATTTAGCTGAAAAGAAGGGATATAAAGGGGAATCCATTCACGATTATGAGATCGAGGACGAAGCCTTGGCGCGTTTGATTGTTCGACGGAAGTTTCAACCAATACGAAAGCGGATTAAGGCTTACCGCTTTGTTAACATCAAGGGAATATACAGGCAGCTATTTACCGATCACACAAAGATCAACCAGTTGTATGCAGGGAGGGTACCCATGGAGTGGCCGGACCTTTGCGTATTAACTGTAAACATGCTTGACGAAGGAAAACTCTATTATGAGGACGCCACACCATTTTTATTTTTAAAAGAGATAATATTTGGTTTTCAGACGAACAGTTCGATAAGACACATTGTGGTGGATGAAGCTCAGGATTATTCAGCTTTTCAATTCGAATTTTTAAAGCGGCTGTTCCCAGCTGCAAGGATGACTGTGTTAGGTGACTTTAATCAGGCGATCTTCGCACATGCCAGTGAAACGGTTGATTTCCATAGATTGACTGGTCTGTACGGATCTGAAGATACAGAAGTGATCAATATGGCGCGAAGCTACCGATCGACAAAACCGATTATTGAGTTTACTCGAAGGCTTGTGCCAAATGGCGAAAGAATCATTCCTTTTGAACGTGACGGTGAACGTCCAGTCCTGACTCAATTGGCTGAGCACACAGAACTGCACAGGTGCATTGTCTCCAAGGTCAATGATTTGCGAAGTAATGGATATCGCAGTATTGCTATCATCTGCAAATCTGCTGAGGAAAGTTTAAGGGCCTTTAAGTCGCTTTCCGTAATTGAAGGAATTAAACACATCAAGAGTGGGGCGATAGAATATGAGCAAGGAGTAGTCGTCATCCCTTCTTATCTATCCAAGGGAATTGAATTCGACGCTGTCATTATTTATGATGCATCGGCGGAAGTCTATAGTGAAGAGAGTTTGCGCAGGATATTTTATACTGCCTGCACCAGGGCGATGCATAATTTACAGCTTTTCAGTGTAGGTGAACCGAGTCCTTTTTTGAGGAAAGGCATTCAGGAAGGCTTCATTCATTCAGAATTTATGTAATGGTAAAGAGAAGGTTACCTTTGCAAGGGGAAAAATGCTGAAGAGGTGTTTCAGCCTCTTCAGCATTTTTTATTTATTTATTTGCGTGTAATCATTTGTGGCGGTTCTTCCATCCAGCCATTTTTAATCATGATTTTCGCGCCTTTATGGGCGTACTCAAAAACATCCTTTGTAAAAATAGTCATCTTTGCAGGCAAATCATTCCGTAAACTAAAAGCTGTTCCGAGAGAGTTACTTCCCAACGAGAAGCTGCAAAACAGACTTGTACAATACATCATTAATTTATCTGAAAAAGCAGCTTCTGTAGATTTTGTCGCATTTCCACCAGCAGTTTGCGGGACCGGGAGATTCTCCTGGATCATTAGCTCACTCAATTCTTTCACGATTCCTTTAGCCAGCTCAGCTCCCTCAAAAAAGTATTTTTTGACCTCCTTGTCTTTAGCGGACTGGGCAAAACCTAATATCATTTGCAGTCCTGTTAGGTTTGATTCAATCCCTTTATGAATATGCGCTACCTCGACAGTATTGAAGGTCCTTTTCTGAGTGAATGGATTGATGCTGCTTGCGCTTAAATAATCGTTATCTTTAACAAATTCCACTGATTTTGGCATTGTTACGAATGGGCTCCTGACAAGAAGCCCGTTCTCAAGCAGATACTGAGAGGATTGCATGAAATACTTCTGGGTAAGTGCTGTCAAATCCGCAAACAGGATATTGATATCTTCCCTGAACGTCATTGATATGTTCAAAGCATGGAGTCCCATGCTGATTTCCTTTAACAACCGGACGAACATGATGTCAAAGCCGTTATCATATAACTTTGGGACATCCTTATACACGTCCTGTGATGTAAAGCCAGTGGGAGTGACAGCGCCTTCCTCTTCATAAATGGCAACGATTTTACTTATAAACCCCTCTAATTCACTATACATGCTAGTCATGATTTTCTTTGCTTTTTCATCATCGGCTTTCTCTATAAAGTATTCCAACATCCTTAAAATCATTGTTTTTTCTTGATAGGTAAGCCATAACGATCCTAGTTCGGAAGATGTTATAGGTACTTTATCCGGCATGGTGAATCCTCCCTGAACATGTTTTTTTTAGAATGTGCTGAATAGCCGTTTTTGATTCCAATATGTAAATAGATGAAGTGGTCGGTAAAGAAAAAACTATACGCATTATTACTCATTCATTTGTAAAAAATAAAATCCAATTCTCCTGAACTGGATAGTGGACGTCCAGTAAAGCAATTATTAAAATAAATGTATTAGATACAGGAGGTGTTACATGAAAACAGTAGTGAATGAGCCATCACTTTTTGAGCATATGTTTAAAAACCTAACATTCCCCGTAATTATATTCGAAAAAGCTGATGAAAACTTAAGGGAATATCGAATTTATGAAGTGAATGACGCCGCATGTGCTTTATTGAATTATTCCAAAGAAGAGTTACTGTCAAAAGAGGTTTTGTCTCTATATAATCATTTAGCCCCTGAAGTGCTAAAGACTGTAAAAGAGCTTCTCGTTAAAGATGGCAAAATATCAACTGTATTAGACCTTCCTGATCGAAATGAAAATATGATTACAGTAGAAGTCAATGCATCAATATTGAATATTGGCAATCAACAATTCATTTATTGTATGTTAAAAGAATTTTCAACCCGTCACTGTCATCACGATGCACTCGAAGTAGAAAACAACTACTTACGTACCGTGATGAATACAATTCAGTCTTTTATATTGATTTTAGATCAAGATGGACGAATTAATAAGTGGAACCAATACACAGAACAAGTTTCAGGATATAGCCTGGAGGAAGTACAATACAAAAAGTTTTGGGACGTTTTTATTGAAAATCCAGAAAAACAGTTTGTTGTGAATAATTATTTATCAGGAAAAATTCCAACCGTGTACGAAAATTTCTGGAGAATGAAAAATGGCGAAAAAAGATTTATCAAATGGAAAAGTAAAACTGTCGAAGATAATGAAGGGAACTTACAATTTGTTTTAGCGACTGGTGTTGATATTACTGATAAGATCCTCTCATTTAAAGAGTTGGAAAAAAGCAGGGAAAAGTATAAAGCACTTGTTTCCTCGATGCAAGACATTGTCATAACGATTGACCGTTCTCTCAAAATCACCAGTGTTCATGGGAAATGGATTAAAACGAATGATTTTACAATGGAAGCCTTCGAAGGAAAATCCATACATGATCTATTTAACTATTCAAGTATCCAGCAAGATGAAGTCAGAAAGGCATTTTCAGGAATAAATACAGAATTCGAATGGGATTTAGAGATAAATGGTAAAACCCATTATTTTCACAGTGTATTGTCACCGATCTTATTACATAACAACGTGATAAAAGAGGTTGTCGGAGTAACTCGTGACATAACAGAAAAGAAAAACCTTGAGGAGCACCATAAGAGGATTTATGAAGCCTTGACGAGCGGCATGATTCTCCAGGACACAAACGGGATGATAGTCTATGCTAATAAAAATGCTTGCGCAATATTGGGATATGACGAACATTCGCTAGCCAATATGACTTCTCTGAATGCTGAATGGGATGCTGAAGATGCTTCAGGGGAGCCATTCAACGGCGAGGAACATCCTGCAATGAAAACGTTAGCGACTGGTGAAGAATTCAGTAATGTTGAGATGTTTGTATTCAATCCTATGAAGAACGAAAAAAGGTGGATTCTTGTTGACACCAGAGCAATATTTGAAGCGGGCAGCAGCAACAAAATAGAATACGTCCTATCTACTTTCCATGATATTACAGAAAAAAAGGAAATGGATCAAATCATGCAGCAATCGCAAAAGCTGGCACTGATTGGCAGGCTGGCTTCTGGAGTGGTTCATGAAATACGTAACCCTCTAACGAGCATTATGGGACTTCTGAAATTCGCGGAAGAGGGCCAGGATGAGAATAAGATTTTTGATTACCTTCCTGTCATGAAAATGGAATTGGAGCAAATCAATAGGTTCACGAACGAATTCATCGAACTTTCATATTCAAAGGAATCCAACTGGACCGTTGCAGACCTCGGGCGCATCATTCAATATTCACTGAATTCACTGAAGCTGGAAATTGAGGATCACAATATCGAGACTCGTATAGAAAACAATTGTAACAAGGATATACTTGTGAAGTGCATTGAGCCACACTTAAAGCTTCTGTTTATCAATCTGTTTAAAAACTCGATTGAGGCCATGCCCTACGGCGGAAGCCTAATGGTCAAACTAGAATGTATGGGTGAAAAAGTCCTGATAAGTGTCATCGATACAGGAAAGGGAATCAGTCCTGAACGGTTAAAACATCTTTGCGAGCCTTACTATTCCACCAAAGAAAAAGGGACAGGCCTGGGATTAATGCGCAGTTTGAAAATCGTTCATGACCATAATGGGAAAATCGATTTTTCCAGTGAAGAAGGGAAAGGAACGATTGTCGCAATCGAACTTTTATTGAACTAATATCGTAATGGGGATTTATGCAGTTATAATACCATTGCCATATTGTTTGTATGGAACTGAAGCTCTTCTAAGCTGGAGGGCTTTATTTTTTTTGTTTTAAATGAAGTTAGATTTCTCGGCTATCATGTTGACCTGGTTAGAGAAATAAAAGATGTGGGGTGACAGGAAAGGGGAATATGAATCGTACTTCTGAAATATGCTGCCATGATTTCAGCTTTTTCCATCTGACATAAGTAATCTTAAACCAACCTTAAAAACCCAGGGCAGTTCATTGCCCAGAACTGCCCTTTGTCCATTATTTGGAGTAAATCGATTTTTGATCCCAGATGTTTGACCGGGTTTTTAATTTATAATTATAGCTGGAATGCAAATTTATTGTGACTTTAATATTCCTAAGAGAGTTCTCGTCAAGATAAAGCGTATTTGGATTGCTCTTTTTTATATAATCCAGGTAGGAGCCTTTGTGAAGTCTGAACCATTCGATGCCCAGGCGGAGCACGTCCGAATTAATAGTCAAGCCTTCCTGAAAGCTCTGATTTATTTCCTCATGAATGAGTTCTTCTATGTCCTCTTTTATTTTCGCTTCTGACACATTTTGAATGCTTTCAAGTATATCTGCTTCTCCTTTAACTGAAACATCAAAAATTGGTTTATCTTTTTGCTGGACTAATTGAATATCCATTCTAGAAGTTTTCACTTTCACGACAGTATGCGGGTTTTCTTTTTCACCGAGGATGTAGGTATTCTTCATAGGTGCATGTTCTCTCCATCTGATCCCTTTGATTTTATCAACAGATTTATAACCCTGATAAGTCTGGTTTTCATAAAAATAAGCACCATTAAAGGTTAAATCTTTATAGGGAGACTTATTTTCACTCCATTTATCGTCAAGTCCAATGGACGGTACATAAGATGCTCCCACTGGTTCATAGAACTGAGAAATAAATTCCCTGTATGTAAAGTGCTTGAGAAGGCTTTCGGTATCCTCTTTTCTGGGTTTTAGGAGAATCGTGTAAAGTGGAGGATAAAAGAATAACCCATGGGTCGTGAATATATCTGGAATAGATTCCTTTGTACCAAGGATGAAATTGGTTTGACGAAAAAAATCCAGCCTGCCAAGTTCTTGAGTGACTTTTAAAAATCTTGATTGAAGTACCTCTTCAGATAACAAAATAGTCCTTACATGTCGCAAATATAATTGCGGCTGGGAACTTCTCTGTAATTTTGCACGGGCTTCACTCAAGGTTTTGCCGGAGCTTTTCCCGATCCAAACGGGAGAGGGCCCTGTTGGTTTTGCGCTTTCTGGTTTGGCCACACCTGAAAAATCCAGGGCCATTGTATAAATAACGTAGTCCTTTTTCTCTTTATCGTAGTCAATCCCGATGGCAACTACATAGGTGAAATCCTGGATATTTTGGCCAGCGCCGCAGCTGGTTAAAATGGGGATCAACAGCAATAGTGCAATTTTCTTTAAATGCCTCATTCTAATCCTCCTGTCGGGTTGGATCATTTGACCTTAAGGAAGCATCTCTTCTGGCCAGCATATTCCATGGCATTTTGAAAAAAGATACTCCCATTTTTGATAATGAAAAAGGGTATGAGAAGGACAAATAAGGTACACCATGGGATGTTAAAGTGGAAAAATAAGAAATAATCAAGAGTGTTCCAACGACAATCCCGAAAATACCGAAAAAAGTGCCTAATAATAGAATGACAATCCTTAGTAACGTTGCTGCGCCTCCGAGAGTGGGATTCACAAGAGTATATCCGCTCACGAAAACGATACCACCGACAACCAGCATGGAAGGAGAAGTAAGACCGGAACGAATGGCTGCATCGCCGACAATCAAGCCGCCAAGAACCGATACGGTTTGTCCGACTGAACGTGGCAGCCTCATTCCGGCCTCATGGAAAAGTTCGAATAGAAAGAGCATAATCACCATTTCCATGGAAGTAGAGAGTGGGATGCCTAAGCGCGAAACACTGATAGTGGCAACCAATTGAAATGGGATTTGATCGATATTATGGGTGGTCAGAGCAACCCAAAAACCGGGCAAAAGGATAGAAATGAACAGCGAACTGAGACGGAGCATCCTCTCAAATGAAACATATAAATAATTTTGGTTTAAATCCTCTGGTGATTTTATTAAGTTTGTAAGATTCACGGGTGCGATTGATACTAAAGGCTGTCCATCAATCATCAGCGCATACCTTCCCTGATTTAAAGCTTCAATGACATAATCAGGTCTGCCACTATTATCAGATGTTGTCATTATTGACCTTGGTTGATCTGCTAGTAATTTCTCTATTTGTTGCAGACTTGTCACTATATCCAAATCAAGATTTTGGATCTTGTTTTTCATATCATTCAATAACTGCTTATTTATAATGTCATCAATATAAATTAGCGCCATGTTCACATTGCTTCTTTTGCCTATTACAAATTTTTCCACTTTTAATTGATTTGATTTAAATCGCTTTCTGATCAATGCCAGGTTTGTATTCAAATCTTCTATAAAGCCGTCTCTAGGGCCCTGAACGGATGGTTCGATAGAAGATTCTTCCGGGGTCCTTGCAGGAATTTTTGTGACACTGATAGCCAGTATGGTTTTTTCCAAAAAAATAAGAAGGCTTCCAGAGAGAAGTTGCAATTGTATTTCAGCAAGGGGTGAATCAGACAGATCTTTGACGAGAAAATCGTCCTTTATAAAATTTGTAAAATCCTTAACTTTGCCTTCAGCGTTTTTCAACTTTGGTAATATTACCTGGTCAATAAAATTTACATCGACAAGACTTGCGAAATAAGAGAATTCAAGGGAGAAATGTGTGAACCTCTTTTGAGTGAAAACTAAGTCGTCACAATTTAAGAATTCATCCTTTAGTTGGTTAATCAGATTATGACTTTTCATGAGGCTTATTCTCCTTTCTCTTTGATAAAAAGACAAAAATGGTTAATACAGACGTAAAAGAAACAACTAAAATTAAGCAAAAAGGAAGGAAGTAAATGTACAAGAATCTATTGATGTCATACGTGTCCAGCTTCAGAAAGGTAGTACCATAGATCATCAAATATAAAACAGGCAGGAAAAATTTATTTTTCCGTTTATTTAGATATTGGCTGATGATATACATGAACAACCCAATACGGAAGAAAGCTCCGCTTACCCACTGAAACATGGCAAGGAAATCCAAGCGGGAGATGAACTCGCCTATTTTCAAAAGCTTCCATTCTTCATAAGCCGGAAAGGCAAAATTTCTGGCTTCAACAGGACCGAATTCCATAATAGCTGCCGACAAGGGGCCAACGGTTAAACCAATTAACACAAAGCCTAACAAAAATATGTCTTTGAATTTAATTTTTTGCGTAAGATGATGCTGAATCAAAATGATCACAAAGATTTCGGTAAGACCAGATAATGAATAGAAGATCCCTTTTAAAAAAGGAACATATCCATTCAGAAATAATGGAAACAAGTATTCAATGTCTTTTTGCGTAGTATTTACACTCATAATAAAGAACCCCAGCATTACAACCAATGGCAAAACAATGGTTGCCATGATGGCAAGTACCTTTAAAGTCCTGGTAGAAAGCCAGTAACATGATGTAAGCACTACCGCAGAAATAAGAAAACTGGGAGTAGTGGGAAGAAAATAAATCTCTGCCCAATAAGACGTATCCAAGAATGTAATTGAAGCATGTATAAAAAGAATTAACAATAATGGCAGCACAAACAGGGCGGCTAAAAACTTTCCATAACGGTTTTTAAGCCAGTTGGTTATCTTTTCCTGCTCGGTATTTTTTGTAATGTAATAAATCATCCAGATAAAAAATAAAAAGGGAAAGACAGAAGCCAAAACACTTAACCATGCATCCCTAGCTGCTGCTTCCAACAGCATCGGAATCAGAATCACATGATTAAATAGCCCCGTCGACAGGACCATGATAAAAAACACTTCTTTCGCCCTTAGAAGATTATAATTCAAACGAAATCACCACCAGATTCATTCCCAACAGAGATATCGTTAGCCAATTGGAAAATTTTTATGCAGAGTTTCCAGGATGATAGCAGATTCTATTAGACTTGAGTCGGTGTGAGGGAAGGTTTTAGAGGCAAGGGTGAGTTCGTACAAGTTTGGCTAGAAATGAAGAAAAGCTGTCTGAAGTAGGGGTGAGTTTGGACAAGTTTAGGTGGAAATGATGAAAAGCTGTCCGAAGCAGGAGCGACTTCGGACAGGTTTGATGGGAAAAGGTGAAAAGCTGTCTGAAGTATGAACAACTTCGGACAGCTTTTTTGGAAATTATTGAAATGCGAGCGGAAACGAAACTGCGATTTAATGCTTTTAATGATTCATTTCCGGATTCCAAACTATTGCAGCTCCGAATTAGCTTTTCCGTTCCTTTTCTAGCTTTTCGATAAGAGATTCAACGGTTTTCATAATTGTTTCATGACTCACATCTCGTCCTAATACAGCACTGGCCCTTTTGATTAATTCTTCTTTATTAATACTCATATAAATTCATTCCTCTGCTTTCGTATAAGTCACACAATTTTTATTATCGGTATATTTCACCCGAAGATTAACGTGAATTTTTGGAAAGTAGGGTTTAGTTGCCATGATTTTTTGTAAAATCCAAGTTCAGTAAGGGTAGAAAGGTTGATCTCTTTTACCGTACTTAATAGATGAGTAATTACTTCTTTTTCCATAAATTATGATAATATAAGAATGGATGTTCGATGTTTGGAGGGGGATATATGTTAAAGAGTAAAGAAGATGTAATAAGCTTAATCCAATCCGATGATAAAATGATGGAGATTATACATACTGCAAGCACTCTTGGTTTGCCTGACTGGTGGATATGTGCGGGATTTGTCCGGTCGAAAATTTGGGACACCTTACACGGATTCAAGAAGCGAACCAACACACCGGATGTGGACGTGATTTTTTTTGACCCAACAATTCTTGATGAGGAATATGAAAAAGCATTGGAAAAAAAGCTGACAGCCCTATTGCCCGGCATACCCTGGTCAGTGAAAAATCAAGCAAGGATGCATTTTGTGAACCGTATTCCGCCGTATTCATCCTCTGAAGATGCGATTTCCAAATTTCCTGAAACGGCAACAGCTCTCGGAGTGAAACTGGATAGGGAAAATCAATTGGTACTTACAGTTCCTTGTGGTATTGAGGATGTACTAAATCTAGAGGTGAAGCCGACTCCTTTTTTTACAGAATCAAGTGAACGGCTTGCCATTTATGAGCAACGGCTGGTTAAGAAAAATTGGAAAGCTATTTGGCCTATGGTCAAAGTTCATCATTGAAAGCAGTGCCCTTTAAGAAATGTTAAGGATTATACACAGACAAATTTGTGAGCATATTGATGATAAGATTGAAGCTTTAAACAAAAGAGATTACAAAGTATAGACAGAGATTGAACGGTTGAGTAGACAGGAAGGAATTCTTTCTGTTTTTTTGTTTGTTTATAAAGTGAAACAAAAAAATCTCAACGATTAATACGAAGGTTGAGATGTAAAGTATTGCTAAACTTTATTATTCTTTTCAAGTAAGTCAATAATTTTATCAATTTTCTTTTCAATTTCATTGGTTTGGGTGCTTTTTGAAGAAGTATTTATTATTATTCTGCGAATAAAAAGCGTGAATGAAACCACGAACAAGATTATTAGTACAATAACAATTCCAATGAAAAATAGTGAAGCTATATTAAATCCTTCCATAATGTGATACCCACTTTCTGTTATATGATCTAGACGAGATTTATTAAAGCTGTTAAGAAAAAGTCCATAATCTTGACAGGTTTTCGCTAAAACACCGCAAAGCTGTCAAAATAAGCTCAGAATCTTGACAGGTTGTCATTGAAAATCCGCAAAGCTGTCAAGAAAAGCCCGTAATCTTGACAGGTTTCCATTGAAACTCCGTAAATCTGTCAGGAATAACTCAGAATCTTGACAGGTTGTCACTGAAACTCCGCAAAGCTGTCAAGAAAAGCCCGTAATCTTGACAGGTTTCCATTGAAACTCCGTAAATCTGTCAGGAATAACTCAGAATCTTGACAGGTTGTCACTGAAACTCCGCAAAGCTGTCAAGAAAAGCTCGTAATCTTGACAGGTTAAGGTCAAAACTCCGCAAAGTTGTCAAAATAAGCTCAAAATCTTGACAGGTTTTCGTTGAAACTCCGCAAAGCTGTCAAGAAAAGCTCAGAATCTTGACAGGTTAACGAGAAAACTCCGAAAATTTGTCAAAAAAAGCCCGAAAACAATGCGTAAACGGAATAAATTGCCCAATACATATTCTTGAATTGATGGGCGTACCGTTACTTCAGCAACTTCTTAGGGTTTTTCACTTTTATCGTAATCACTTCTCCGCACTCCAGGCAAACTGTGTAGATTCTCTCTGACCCTATTGACATTTTTTTATCCACTGGCCTAAGGTTGATATAAACCATCGCTTGACAAATGAATTTCCGCCCCAGCTATGGCATTTCACCCTTGATTTGTTCATAATGTTCATCTCCCTTCAATATATTTCCTAATACGTTTCTAATATTGAAAAGGTTTCAACGTTCTTCCCAAGGAGGAAATCCACTCCTTTATGTTGAATTAAAATTCTATTCGTATTTAAGGAGATATCATCTATGAACTTAAAAAATCACTTAAAACAGTTAGAGGAAAAATTGCTGACCCCAGAAGTCCGTTCATCAAAAACTGAACTTAAAAAATTATTAGCTGATGAATTCTTTGAGTTTGGCAGTTCTGGAAGAGTACTGTATAAGGATGAGGACTTTGAAGGTGGAATTGGTATTATTAAAGTTAAATTCAGCGATTTCGAGATTCATCCTTTATCGGAAGAGATTGTGTTGGCGACATACCGAACTTTTAATGAGGAGACGAAGCAGCATGCCTTACGGAGTTCTATTTGGAAACTAAATGAGGGAATATGGAAAATGGTTTTTCACCAGGGAACTAAAACGGATCCATCATTGTAAGTTTAAAATGGAAGTCTCTTTTTCTAGTAACTTAAGTTAATCTTTTTGTTGAGTAAAAAGATAATTTGTGTGATAATGAAATGGAAAAAATTTACTTAAGTTTCTGAGAGGGGGACCGTGAGAATGGATGAATTTACAAAGGAACTGAAAAGAATAACAAAAAAGTACCCAGTCCTGACAACTTTGCTCCTAACCCTATGGATTTGGTATGGCTCCTATCGTCTTGGAGTTAATATGGGAGAATTCTTTGATAATATTAAAAACTGAGCCTTGTTTGAATAAATTAACGCTTAAAAACTGATTAATTGACATCTGAAAGGTGAGCGCATGGAGAATACATCATATGTAAAAACAATCTTTGCGTCAGTGCAATGGTTGTTTTTTATTTTTGCGAATACGGTTGTTGTTCCGGTTTCGATTGGAGCTGCCTTTGGCCTGGATAGCGGGGAAATTGCCGCCATTCTGCGAAATTCATTAATTTTTACAGGAGTGGCTTGCGTCCTCCAGGGAGCGTTTGGTCATCGTTTCCCATTAATGGAAGGGCATTCTGGATTGATGTGGGGACTGGTCTTGAACTTGAGCATGGCAGCATCGTCTCTCGGGATGAGTCTTCCGGAGATTGGCGGGGGAATTGCATCCGGAATTTTGCTTGCCGGGGCTGCTACCCTGGTGTTTGGGCTATTACGGATCGTTTCTTATATACAAAAGATCTTCACCCCAATGGTGATGACTGTTTACTTGTTTCTCCTTACATTCCAGCTAATCCTCATATTTTTTAAAGGAATGCTAAAAGTATCTGAGGATGGGACGCTTGAGCTGCCGGTTACCATGTTTTCTTTTGCGGTGGTGATTCTGGTCAGTTTAATGAAAATAAAAGGGAACGAGACTGTCGGTAATTTTTCGATTTTGATTGGAATGATTCTGGGCTGGGTAATTTATGTCATACTGTTTCCTTCCGATCAAGGAATGAACAGCCAATCTTCAATGGAATTTACTTTCTTTCCGCTTGGAACACCAAACCTGAATTATGGAATCATCGCAATCACTTTTATTGCCAGTGTCATTAATTTAAGCAATACGATTGCATCTGTCCAGGCAGCTTCCAAGCTTACTGGCGAAGACGCCACGCAGTCCAGATTGGATAGATCGTATCTTTTGACCGGAACGTATTCGATTGCGGCAGCTATTTTGGGCCTTGTGCCTTATGCTCCATTTACCTCGTCAGTCGGATTTCTGGAGAGCACACGGATTTTTGACCGGAAACCATTCCTGATCGGCGGAGGGTTGATGGCCATACTGGGGATCATTCCTGTCCTTGGTGCATTGCTGGCTACTTTGCCGATCACAGTGGGTAATGCTGTACTGTTTGTTGCTTATCTTCAGCTCTTTGGAACCTCTTTGAAAAGTTTAAACGGCTATACATTTGATTCCAAATCTATTTTCCGTCTCGCGGCCCCAGTGTTGCTGGGACTGAGTATCATGAATTTGGATCCTGTGCTCTTTACCGTTTTCCCAGTGATTTTACAGCCGCTGCTATCGAATGGGTTTATTATGGGTGTTTTACTATCCATAGTGCTTGAAACATTCATACGGTGGGATGAGAGGTCATATGAACAGGTTAGTGGCAAAAAACAAAATTAGACACCGGATGAATGACACTTAGGTCAGCAAAGCTGAGTGAAGTCTTAAGAGAAACGAAGGAGAGCTGCCTTTTCAACTGAAGGTAAGATTATATAAATTTCAAATGTGTGGCTAAGGAATACCTGACGAGTCATATAGATGAAAGGATGATAACCAAATGACAAGTAAACTCTCTTTAATTTCTTCTGGTATATTACTCTTAATTGCCTTATATTCTACTTTTTTATTTTTCAGGACAATACTTTCCCATTTACATCCTGAGTTCATGTTAGCTAAAGCACTTCCTTTAGCAATATTTTCAGGCTTTACATGGGTTGCACTTTCTGTAATGTTAAGGAAGATCGAAAGCTAGATAGGGCTAAGTTATCAACGATAAAATTGGTATACTCGGACAGCCAAATTAGATGAAAATAATATGATTCATTTAGTAAATTTCTATTGTTTGGTGCTTTACTAGCTGCTCTTCTATCTTTTATCCTGGGGACTAAACTTGTTTTGCTGTCTGCGGGGTTATTGTTAGCCAATGCAGTCTTGATTCAATCAGTAAAGCAAGAGAAGGTGCAGGATGGAGACAATGACTGAATGGGTTTTTGTAAAAATCCATTCAAAAAACAACTGAATCTACTTAATAAAGGCATTGCAATGTTTGCAATGCCCTTAGAGATTGATCAACTAACTTTGAGAGGTTCATCGTTTATGCTAGGTTGATTATCATTAGAAGTAGACTCTTTATTAAATGCCAATAAAAGTATCATTCCAATGATGCAAACTGTGCCAAGCCATTGGAAGAGGCCAAAGGGTTCTTTTAACCAAAAGATAGTGGTGAGTACGGCGGCTAGTGGCTCCAGGCTGCCTAGGAGACTTGATTCTTTAGGCTGAAGGCTTTGCAGGCTTTCGATATAGAACCAAAATGCAATCATTGTTCCAAATATGATTACGAATATTAAATAAAAATAGGCTTCCAGATTTAGTGTTTCAAAGTCCATTTGCCAGGGTGGATGGATGAGGCTTAATGCAAAACCACCGATGATCATGGCCCATCCCACAATGACAAGCGAATCGTATTGTTTCAGTAATGGAATGGCATAAAGTGTATAAAAAGCTAAAGCTATGCCAGATAAAACACCCCAAACAATAGCAGGCGCCGGCACCGATAACTGAGAAAATGAGCCGTTCGTCAATAAGAAAAAACTCCCCACTAACGCCAGGGAGACAGTCAACACGTCTTTTCGTGTAAGCACTGTCTGTTTGCGGACAAGTAAGTATACAATAATCATTACGGGAGCTAAATATTGTAAGAGTGTTGCTACAGCAGCATTTCCATGTTCAATGGATGCCATATAGGTGTATTGCACTCCCAGCATACCGAGCAACCCGAAGGTTGTTAAATGGGCTGCTGTCTTACGGTTTTTCCAAACATCAAATATTTGGGAACGGTCAGATCTGAAAAATTGAACTCCAAGAAGTAAAAAACCTGCTATAAGCAATCTGGTTGTTACCAACCAATTTACATCGATCTGATATTCGTGAAAAAGCTTTTTTGCCACTGTTCCTCCGATTCCCCAAAATACTGCTCCTGTTATAACAAGGAAGATTCCCTTTCGTCTATTCATGTTTGATCTACCACCTTTAATTATAAGAATAGTATATGATATTTTATATGATAAGTAGATAATGTATGGA
Organism: Mesobacillus sp. AQ2; assembly: GCF_030122805.1. Lineage (NCBI taxonomy): Bacteria > Bacillati > Bacillota > Bacilli > Caryophanales > Bacillaceae > Mesobacillus > Mesobacillus sp. AQ2. Next base: position 2,342,444 of record NZ_CP126080.1, read on the forward strand.
ATAATACCTGAATCGAATGAAAAAATATAAGAATATTGAGGTGGTAATATTCAGATGAAGAATTTTATGGTCGATCAAAGTTTAAGAGAATTAACAGAACATCGTACAGTTGAGCTGCCTATTGCCTGTTACGAGACAATCATTCATCAGAATATCAATGGGTATATACCACTTCATTGGCATGACGAATTTCAATTCGTGCATGTTGTTAAAGGACATTCCGTTTTTCAAGTAAATGAAATGAATATAAACGTAAGTGAGGGCGAGGGTCTGTTTATAAATAGTGGCCGGCTGCACATGGCAAAAGATAACGAAGAGTCAGGCTGTGTCTATATTTGTTTAAATGTTTCGCCATCTTTCATGATATCACAAGAACTTTACACTACCTATGTGCACCCTTATATTCAAGCAACTAATTTATCATACTTGCATCTGGTCCCAAAGGAGGATTGGGCGAAAAATATAGTGGAGGCTATTGTAAATATCAATCAATTGATACGGGAAAAATCACCGTACTATGAGATCGACATCAGCAGCCAGCTAATGTTTATTTGGAAAAACTTGATTAAAAACGGATTTTCTTTAAAGTACGAACATACGGAAATCATAAAGGGTCAGCGAATGAAGCAAATGCTAAATTGGATCCACCAGCATTACCATAAAAAAATCCTATTAGAGGACATCGCAAGAGCTGGTCAATTAAGCCGGTCAGAATGCTGTCGATACTTTCAGCGGATTTTAAAAAAGTCACCTTTAAATTACGTGAACGATTATCGGATTCAAAAAAGCTTAATTTTATTGAAACAACCAGAATCCAACGTTACAGATGTTGCCTACCAAGTAGGATTTAACAGCACAAGTTATTTCATTGATAAATTCAGGAAATCGATAAATATGACACCTTTGGCCTACAAAAAGCAGAAAATTCCCAAATCATTTTTACAATAGTACCAATTCGAAAAAATTTTAAAGAAGGGCTTTTTTGAAAATAAAAGAATTAAGTCTACTAGAGGCTCCTTTTGTATTCAAACGATACTATACCACCACGGAGAAATCGTGAAAAAAGCATAGCTGGATAGTCAAAAAATTTATAAGCAAAAAAGGGGAAGTTTCATGTTAAATCGAGTCATTCAGCAATTTGGATTGCAGATACAAGAAATGAATGAGGTTGAAGATTCGCATAGTTCTACAGTCTGTAGAAGTAAATTGTCAAACGGTCTAAATGTGTTCTTGAAAATCCCTTATACAAAACTGAAATTTCAGCGCGAGTTAGAAGCCTATGAAATTTTAAAAGGACGTGTCTCCATTCCTGAAATGTTGGATTATTGGCATGGGGATGAAGAGTGCCCCGGAGCTTTTTTATTATCTGAATTAAAAGGGAAACCATTGAAGCTGGATGCTTCACCTGAAGTGGCGTTCCAAGTCGGAGTTCTTCAGGCGGAGATGCATGCCATTCGTCCACCTGCTGGAAAAAAGCTAATTGGCATACAAAATGAATTTGCTAACTGGTCTGATTTTGTTGAGCAGCAATTTTATAGTTTTGCTGAGGACGTCAAAGTTTTGTTGGATTCACGATTATATACTCAAGCGATTGAGAGATTTGAGAAAATGAAGCATCAGCTGCCATCCCCAGATGGACCAAGTTTTGTACATATGGATTTCCGTCCTGCCAATATTATCGTTAACGATCATTCAGTTTCAGGAATTATTGATTTTGAAAGCGTCCGTTTTGGGTCGGCTGAAGTTGATTTTACAAAACTGTATAGGGATTTTTTGCGCTTTGATTCTACTTTATATATTGCTTTTCGAGAAGGTTATAACAGCATAAGATCATTAATCGAACTAGAAAGAGTCCTGCCTTTTTACCAATTTACCGATGCGTTCAACAGTATTGGCTGGTGTAAACGCAGGGGACTTGAGAAAAATGAAGTGTTTCTTGAAGAAAATTTAGAAAGGTTAAAGAGCTTTTTACAGTAAAGGGGAGAGGGCTCTTACCTTCGTGCATTTTTTGTAAATTGGGAAGGATGAGAGCATAAAATAGGTTTTGTACAAAGTGGTGCACATGTAGTGCAAAGAGACTTGATCATGATCAAGTCGCTGGATTGACTTTTATCAGGGAGCAGAATGACATGAAAGATAAATTGATTGAAAGCATTAAAAAGGTGTACCCCGATATTTACATTAAAGATTATCAGTTAAATGAAATTGGCCAGAATAATGACGTCTTAATTGTTAACAATTCGCTTGTATTCAGATTTCCGAAATATAAAAGCGGGATTATACAATTAAAAAGAGAAGCGGAAATTTTAGAGTATATTAGTAAGACCATTTCGGTATCAATTCCTAACCCTATTTACGCTTCCTTTCATGAGTCAGAACCAGGGAAGGTCTTTACTGGATATAAAAAAATTGAAGGTGAGCCTTTATGGAGGAAAAGTTTATTAGAAATCAAGGATGATGAGAAAATTAGAAACCTGGCCACACAACTTGTTGCTTTTCTAGCAGTAATTCATTCGATTCCCGAAGAAAAAGCAAGACAGGAACTGAATCTTGAGATTCGTCGTCCACGGGAAGAAATATACGACCTCTACGAGAAGATCCAACAAAAACTATTCCCTTTTATGACGAATGTTGCACGAGAGAAAGTGTCAGAGTCGTTTAAGGTTTTTCTAGAAGGAGAGGCACTTTTGAATGTAAAGGTAACACTCATACACGGTGATTTTGGAGCGTCCAACATCTTATGGAATCCAAAGAGTCGTGAAATATCAGGAATCATCGATTTTGGCGGCTCTGGTTTGGGAGATCCGGCGTATGACTTTGCAGGCATACTTGCAAGCTATGGAGAAGAGTTTTTTAATATGTGCATTGGCCAATACCCAGGCGGTAAAGAAATTGCAGACCGAGTAAAATTCTATAAAAGTACATTCGCATTGCAAGAAGCGTTGCATGGAGTCGAAAATGATGACTCCCAGGCTTTTGAAAATGGGACGAAGGATTATAGATAGGTGGCTTAAGATACGATTTGTATGAAGTAACCTTTGGTTCGGACAGCTTTTCTACGCTAAGCACAAAAGTTGTCCGAAGTAGCCCTAAGTTCGGACAGCTTTTAAACGGTAGGCACAAAAGTTGTCCGAAGCAGCCCCAAGTTCGGACAGCTTTTTACTGGTAAGCCCAAAAGTTGTCCAAAGTAGCCACAAGTTCGGACACTTTTAAACGGTAAGCACAAAAGTTGTCCAAAATAGCCCCAGGTTCGGACAGCTTTTTACTGGTAAGCACAAAAGTTGTCCAAAGTAGCCCCAGGTTCGGACAGCTTTTTACTGGTAAGCACGAAAGTTGTCCAAAGTAGCCCCAAGTTCGGACAGCTTTTCTACGCTAAGCACGAAAGTTGTCCAAAGTAGCCTCAAATTCGGACAGCTTTTCAATGGTAAGCATAAAAGTTGTCCGAAGTCGTCTTAAGTTCGGACAGCTTTTCAATAATAAGCACAAAAGTTGTCCGAATCATGACCAAGTTCGGACAAAACCCAAGCCAGCGCAGCTAATTTTGTCTGAACCATAGCCATCATCAAACAATATCGTAACTGTAATTACTAAAATTTTCCACACTAAAGTAATGTGCGCACAAAACTAAGGTGGAAGCCACCAACTTCATCCGGACCACCAGGTTGTCCAGCCGTAATTTAAAGGTTGGTTAATAATCCTCTTTATATCCAATTTAAAACAATTTACATATTCTATAAAATCCGTTATAATTACTTTTTATAATTCCGACTAAACTTATAAGAAAAGGAAGTGTTTAGTTTGGCTCAACTTAATGTAAGCAACAATGAAGCTAAACAATCTATAAATTTAAAGCTGTCACCAACGACGGTAGTAACTAAGCTGAATCCAGTTCAGAAGCCGTTTGTTATGCTAGGGGTTTTGGCTTCGGTGATTATGCTCATCGCAATTTTAGCGGTAGCAAATGGGACACAGGGTGTGTTGTTCATTATTGGCCTTGCCCTTGGAGCAACGCTTCTTCATGCCCGCTTTGGTTTCACATCTGCTTTCAGGAGGTTTGCATCTGTAGGGAATGGCCAGGGACTTCAGGCACACATGCTCATGCTTGCGGTGGCTTCTACTCTGTTTGCCATTATTTTAAGCACTGGTTTTAGCTTTACTGGCATTGAACCTAAGGGTTATGTCTCACCTGTTGGAGTTAGTGTTCTGTTTGGTGCTTTCATATTCGGTATAGGAATGCAGCTCGGTAATGGCTGTGCTTCAGGAACGCTTTATTCACTTGGAGGAGGATCTTCTTCCATGATTCTTACTCTGTTGTCATTTGTAGCAGGTTCAACTCTTGGGGCGTACCATTTTTCATTCTGGATGGAAGATACGCCTGCACTGCCTCCAATTTCGCTAGCGACCTCTACGGGCCTGGGATATGGCGGTGCACTGGCAGTCCAGCTTGTTCTATTTGCCTTGATATACTGGGTTACACTGCAAATTGCTAAAAAAAGAAAAGCGCCTGCGATGAAGGCTCTTCCAACCACAACTGGCTGGAAAAAGGTATTGCGCGGGTCATGGCCGCTATTTGCTGCAGCTATTGTCCTGGCCGTATTGAATGCTCTTACCCTTACAGTCCGGGGAACACCATGGGGAATTACTTCAGCCTTTGCACTATGGGGAGGAAAAGCACTGATGGCGATGGGAATCGATGTCACGTCATGGGGATACTTCTCAACAGACGCCAATATTGCTGCCCTGAACAATACCGTTCTTGCTGATTCCACCAGTGTCATGAATTTTGGAATCATCCTTGGAGCATTAATTTCAGCAGCTTCACAGGGTAATTTTAAGCCTGGCAAAATAAAGCCTGGCGTTGCAGGAGCTTCCATTATTGGCGGTCTTTTGATGGGCTATGGAGCGAGATTGGCCTTTGGATGCAACATCGGTGCTTATTTTGGAGGAATTGCAAGCTTCAGTCTGCATGGCTGGGTGTGGGCAATTATGGCTATGCTTGGAACGATGGTAGCATTATTCATTCGTCCGCTGTTCGGTTTGAAAAATCCAAAACCAAACGATTCTGTTTGTTAGTGGATGATAAATAAGTGATTTAAAGGCTCGGAGTATGATTTTAAACTCCGAGTCTTTTTTGCATCCAAGCAACATTTGAAGGTTAATACATAAAAACGGATTGTTTGGAAACTCTATATTTGAATTTAAAATTAGGAGGAAAGAACATGAAGTTTTTTCAAGGGTTAACAATCGTATTAGTCATTGCTTTAAGTACTGGATGTGCAATGAACAATGGAGCCAGGGAAGATGTCAGGGATGACAATAATACAAGGATCCAAAATTACGACCAAACAGACAGAGGCGCGAGGATTCTTAATGATAATCTCGATGGCGATAATAATGATGTGCAAATGCGAGTTCACGATGATGTAAAAAACAACATCGAGGATTTAAAGGAAGTTAGAAGGGCACATGTTATTGTTACAGATCATACTGCATATGTAGCTGTTGTTTTAAATAATGATGAAACAGGCAATATCAGAAAAGATCTCGAAAATAAAATTTCTGATAAAGTTAAATCAACTGATAAAAGTATAGACAATGTTTATGTTTCAAGTAACCCGGATTTTGTTGACCGTATGAGTGATTATGGCAACCAAATTCAGAATGGAAAGCCTGTAAGAGGCCTGTATGATCAATTTAAGGAAATGGTCCAACGAGTTTTCCCATCGGCTAGATAATATTTGTTATAAAGCGGGTAATCCCTGTCTCTCGGGGGCGTTAATCTAAAAATAGATCAACGCCTCTTTTTTTTGATAGCAATGCTCTTTAAAATAGTTCCTAGTTTACCATTCCTGTTTTCCTATCCAAGTAAGAAGGTAATCTTAGGGTTTTGCAGAATAAATATAAACTATGGTAAGCCAATTGCAGAAAAAGAGGAGGGGAGAGAATTGCTGCAAAGAATGGGGAATGCACCTTACTTTTTATTAGTCATCGCTGCTTTGTTCTGGGGAGGCAATGCGGTGGCTGGCAAGTTTCTTGCTGGTTCGCTTCCGCCGGTGACAATATCGTTCACTCGTTTGGCGATTGGGGTTTTAATTATGTCTCCGGTCATCATTAAGCTATTCATGCATGAAAGAGCTGCCTTCCGCGAGCATTTCAGGCTGCTTTTGTTCCTGGCGGTGACGGGCGTGATTGGCTTTAATTTACTTATCTATTGGGCTGTCAATTATACAACGGCCATAAATGCGACTTTATTGAACAGTACGAGCCCTCTGTTTATTTTCCTTCTATCAGCACTGTTGATCGGGGAGAAGATGGAGCTGAGGTACTGGGTTTCGATGGTTATTTCGATGCTTGGGGTGCTTGTTGTCATTACTCATGGTTCTTTTGAACGGATGCTGTCACTGCATTTTAATATTGGTGATCTGATCATGGTACTGGCTGTCATTTCGTGGGCATTGTATTCTATTTTTATTAAGAAGATTTCCGGTAAAATACCTTCTTTAGCAATTTTCGGATTTACGCTGACGATTGGTTTTTTGCTGATGATTCCTGCGGTGGGGATCGAACTGTTCATGGTCCCGGTGGGAAATGTAGGACTAGAGGAATGGAGTGCGCTATTTTACATAGGGATTTTCCCATCCATTTGTTCTTTTTTATTATGGAATCGTGGGGTTGAGCTAATTGGGCCTTCAAAGGCGTCGATATCGTTGAATCTAATTCCGGTGTTTGGTACCGTGTTCGCGTTCTTTGTTCTCGGTGAGGTGATATCTTTGCCGCAAATCCTTGGCGGATGCCTTGTTTTTGCAGGAGTGGCCATCACTTCTTTTACCAAAAAGAAAACTGTACAATTAGCAGAGGAAGCATAGAAGGGGGATTAGATGATGTACCAAGAAGGGTTTGTAGAGGTTACCGGGGGAAGAGTCTGGTATGAGATTTACAACAAGGATGCAAAGGGGACACCGGTTGTGATATTACATGGAGGTCCAGGATCCTCGACTTATTCATTAAAAGGATTAAAAGCGCTTGGCGAGGGTCGCCCTGTTGTGATGTACGATCAGCTGGGCTGTGGTAAGTCAGACCGGCCGGATGATCTTTCTCTATGGAAAATTGATCGATTCGTTGAGGAGCTTGGACAGGTTCGCGAAGCATTGAAGCTTACCGAAGTTCATATACTTGGACATTCCTGGGGAACTACATTGGCTGCTGCATATGTCTTGACCAAGCCAATTGGCGTGAAGAGTGTCATTTTTTCGAGCCCCTGCTTGAGTGCACCTATGTGGGAAGAGGATCAGAAGCGGAATATCGCCAAGCTGCCGACTGAGGTTCAGGAGACGATTTTGCGCTGTGAGGAAAGCGGGGAGACGGATTCCGCGGAATTCCATGATGCGATAAAGGCGTTCAATAAGGAATTTGTTTTCCGGGGTGAACCAGATCTGGAATGGATAAAGGCTGGAGCTGGGATGAGGAACCCAGTGGTTTATGAAATGATGTGGGGACCTTCCGAATTCACGGTAAAAGGGAATCTTAAAACCTTCGATTGTACCCAGCAATTGAGCAGGATTGAGTGTTCGACACTTTATACATGTGGCCGTTTTGATGAGGCGACCCCAGAATCGACTCAGTATTATGCCCAAATGACCCCTGCATCAGAGGTACATGTCTTTGAAAGCAGTGCCCATATGGCGTACATTGAGGAACCTGAAGAGTATCTGAGAGTGATTGGTGAGTTTCTAGAAAAAGTCGATTGTAAGGTGTGACTTTTGCTATACCCCCGCATGAATCCTTTGTGCTATGGTAATAGTGTTAATCAAGCATAAAGGAGTTTTTTTCATGAGCTGTGGATGTTCTCGATTGGAAGATGGCAAAGCTATTGTCGACCATGTGAAAAGCAAAGGAAAAGAAAAAATCAAACCGCGTGTCGCACACCGAATTGCCTGTGAATGTGGTGAAATATTCACGATGGAAACGGTAATCACTAATTGTCCGAGCTGTGGCATGACATACGGCGTTACCCCATGCAGTTCCGGGGATTTCAATAAAGTGAAAGCTGCAGGGATTCAATATGCTTAATAGTGAAATCTCTCGAGATATCGAGGGATTTTTTTATTTTCATTTTAGAACAGAAAAGTACTTTATTTAGGTAGGACATCATGGTTTTCAATTGTTGAGGGTTTGTTGAATTTTTGATCCAATAAAAGAATTCCCTTTATGGACCCTTTAACCAACAAAAAAGTAAGGGAAAGAACCATAAAGGTAATATAGCTATTCCAACCTTTATGATATTTAACTAAACCAGTGTTCTTTTCAAGCCAATGCTCCAAAATGGTCATCGGTCCACTAAATAGTGGAACACATAATATAGACTTTAAGGTATCCATTTTGTTAGTGAATTGATTATACATCACACATGTTAAAGGAAACAGGACATACAAAAAACAATGTTGGAATCGAAAAGTTTCGGGAAATAGCGATGTGGGTATTTAACATATTTTCTTTTTATAACTGGACCGTCAAAAATCGTAGAGACCAGAGTCTTTATAAAATAAATAAGAACCCAGTCTTTAAATTTATATTTTTTTCTCGACAAAAAAAAGATGCTTCCGAAAAGACCAATTAAAGTCAAGATATTCAATATGGATCTATCTTTCATGTGTATCCCGCCTCCTGACCTTTAAATTGCCCTGTTCATAAAAAATTATGTAGATGAAAACCATACTAAACACGAGAATTGATAACCTTTTGTATATAAGTTTCTGGACCTTGTTAATCAATTATTTACTGATTTTCAACGTCAGCTTACTATTCCCAATTTCCGGGTGAGCCTATCAAAGAAGAATTAATATGATAAAATCAGAGGAGACTAAAATCGAGGGAGCAAAAATGAATTCTCATACATATTTCTATCAATTTTTAGAGCCGCTTTCAAAGGAACTGGCATTACTGGCCAGGGAACTGGAAAATAGTATTTTTTCTAGTCCAAGAACGATGCTGACTCATTCAAGGGTATTCATTGAAAATATTTTGCAGCAAGTGACCAAACAAGAGGGAATTTCCGAGGGTGCCCGGATTGGTTTGAAAGAAAGGCTGGATTTGCTCAATGATCAGGGATATTTGATTCCTGAGATTCGAGATGCGCTGCACTTGGTTCGGAGATTGGGAAACCAGGCAGCACATGATGCGCGAATGTTTCGCTATTCTGAAGCGCTTTTGTCATGGGAATCTTTGTATAGCATCGTTAAATGGTATGTCGAGGTGTACGGTCCTATTGAAGCAGCAGTGCCGGAATATCAGGATCCTTCTCCACAGACAGAAAAAGTTTTCGATATGACAGAGCTAGAGATCAGGTTGAAGGGTTTGGAAGAACTGTTGAAGACCCCCCCAGTACAACAAGCTGAGACGCAGGCAATGGAGGAAGTGGCCGCGGCAGTTGCTGCGCCGATAGCAATCGAAGTTCAGGAGACACCGGGTTTTACGCCAATCAGGACGATCACTTATAAAGGAAGATCTCTTGAAATTCCTTATTTTCTGCGTGATGTATTTCTGTTGCCCCAGCGTTTCGATAAGTCCGAAACTTTTTTGATTCGACTTGGTGCAGAGCAGGAGGCTCGAATCATTAGTGAACTGCCAAGTAACCTGGAAGGCCTGCATAAGAATGTGAAGCGTTACAGTGAAAAAAATGATGAGCAGTTTTTCGACGAGCTTGGTGTTTTTATCGAAGAAGAGAAAGTGCGGAGGAACTTGACACTGAAGCGCCAGGGCGAATTGTTTTTCTTTTACAAAGCGAATCATCTTGTCGTGACAGATGAGTTGAAGAAAGTACCACTGACTGCTGAGGAATTCACGGGGATTCCAAGTTTGTTGAGACAGTTGAATGAAGACCAGATTTATACTGTCAGCCAGCTTCCAATGGAGCTTGTGATTTTAGCGAAGTATGACAATGTTGGAGTCGGGACTGTTGAGAAGTTATTCGATCAGCTGAAGGCTAGGGTTACAAACCACACAGTCCAAGCAGATGACAATAGTTCAACAGAGCGAAAGAGCTTCAAGAAGTGGGAATCATTATACGTAAAAGTAAAGCTGGATGGTAATCAATCTGTTATTGAAGGTTCTAGCGTTCCGGCAATTTGGAAGGAAGCGATGAAGTGGATGGAAGACAATCGTCTTCCTCTGCACAACCTGGTAAAAGCAGGCATTATCCTTGGATTTACCGATATTGGCAAGCGTTATGCCATTGCGCTCCAGCCCTTCCATCCAGATCAAAGACCATTTACTCAGCTTCATACTTATCAATCACAAATTTCTGGGGATGTATATTATCTAGAGACGAAAATCAATCCGAAGTCCGGGCTTGAGACACTTGGTAAGGTTCTCACCCGTTTAGATGTTGAGGTGGATATCCCATTATTGAAGGGTGAATAAAAATATCAAAATGCCGTGGTGATGCCACGGCATTTTTTCACCACTTCTAAAAAAGAAAGTGCTCCTTACTTCCTCTTTTGTGCTTTTAACTTGTTCATTTCTAGCTCAGCTGCGTATTCCTCTTGCGATTTCCCTTGCTTGAAACTTTCAGATTGGATTTTCCTGAACTTGTTATCATTTTGATTTGGCATGTAAATACCTCCTTTTTAATCATATGTATTTTGTTCGAATTTTGGAGGATTATTCTTGTAGTTGTAATAGTGACAGATAAATTGAGTGTCTTATGTTTGATAAGTTTCTCATAATTCTATATTATTTTGCTATTCCGGATATAATGAAAGCGCTTTACATGTGAAACTATTCACAAGTATAATGAGAGTGTAAAAAAATAAGAACCATTTCCGGGAGGAATTACGATGTTAGCAGACATTATCTATGAATTCAGAAACTGGTTGTTAGGTGACACTTTGCCAAAGGTCGGAAATGAGGAATTTGAAAGAATCGAATCAAAGCATACAAGAGTTCATCACGATGAAGATATCTATGAAATCATTCGAGTACATTAAAAAGTATATAACTCAGAATTTTAAATATCAAAACGATCAGCAGTCCAATTCCAGGTGAATTGAACTGCTTTATTTTTTATTATAGAAAATAGGAGCTGACTGGTATATGATAATACTTCGATCAGTTTGGTTTTTACTAATGAAAAACGGATAAAACTAAACAAGGAACGTACAAGAATATGGAGTTGATTTTTTGAGTAAAGATAAGGGTAAGAGCGGAACAGGCAGAGGTACAGGCAAAAAAGGCTGGAATCGCTGGCAAGCAAGTGCAAATAAAAAAAAGAGTGCAAAACCCTATAAAAGTAAAGGTGTAAAACATCAAGATGCTTCAAAAGATGAACTATCCGAAAATTAGTAAACACTAGCGAAAATTGTGCGTTGATCCAGAAAGTGGATTGACGCTTTTTTGTTTTTAAACGGAAGGCAAATTGAATAAATTTCTGATCCGTTTTGGATTTCCTTTATTACTTGGAATCAGTGGGGTTATCCCCATGTAATTGTAGGTCGCTAAATAGGGAAAGTGAAAAAATTAAATCACTGCATACTCGTGTTACTCAAAATGAGATTAATGAACTAGGAGTATGTGTTCTTAAAAAATAAACTGATAAGGAGTCTTCTTATTTAAGGAGGTTCCTTTTTTTACTTCTTTTTTTCTGGTTACCTTACCTAATCTAGATGGTTAGTTTAAATAAATTACTTAATAGAAAATTCTTTTTATTAGCCTTTACTTTGTAAAAGATTTGTATTTTAATTGTTATATAGTTTAGAATATTATAATTTTTCAAAAAAAGAGAGGGGAAATATGTGAATGAGAAAGCAATTTAGAAGATTTGCCCAGTTTACGACCTTATCAAGTCTGCTATTGTTGTCGGCTTGTGGGGGTGCCCAGTCATCTGTAGAAAAGGAGGCAAACGGGGCAGGAGGAAAAGTAACAGCTGATATCGGAGTTATATCCTATATCAGCGGACCGGGAGCGGCCTATGGTGAAGCAATTACAAACGGGCTGAACCTTGCAAGTGAAGAAATTAATAAAAAGGGAGAAGTAGAGATCAACCTCGTCATTGAGGATTCCTCAGGTAAGCAGGATCAGGCATTAACCGCTGCGCAGAAATTGATGAATTCCGAAAATGTGACGGCTATTATTGGGCCAACCCTAAGTACCGAGATGAATGTAGTTGGTCCTGAAGCGGACCTGAATGGGGTGCCGATTATGGGAACATCTACTACTGCAGAAGGAATTCCGCAAATTGGTGAATATGTATTCCGTAATTCTCTTCCTGAAGCACTGGCTATTCCAGCAGCGATCGATAAAGCGATTGAAAAGTATGACGCTAAAAAAGTAGCAATCTTATATGGAAATGATGATGTGTTTACAAAGTCAGGATTCGATACGATGAAAAAGGCAGCTGAACAGAAGGGGCTTGAAATCTTGACCATTGAGACCTTCCAAAAAGGGCAATCTGACTATAATGCACAATTGACGAAGATTAAAAGTTTGAAACCGGATCTAATCCTGGCTTCCGCTCTTTATAACGAAGGTGCAGTCATTATGGACCAGGCACGTAAAATGGGAATTGATGTCCCGTTTGTCGGCGGGAATGGTTTCAACTCTCCTGAAGTGATCAAAATTGCTGGTGATGCTGCCAACGGCTTGATTGTGGCAACTCCCTGGTATGGTGAAAAAGACGATAAGAAAGTACAGGACTTCGTAAAAACGTATGAAGATAAATACGGCAAAAAGCCCGACCAGTTTGCTGCACAGGCGTATGACGCTCTTTATATTATGGCTGGAGCGTTAAAGAAGGCTGGAGAGGCAGACCGGGATGCAGTTCGAGATGCATTAGCGGAAACCAAAGATTTTCAGGGGATCCTTGGAAACTTTTCGTTTGATAAGGAAGGAGATGTTGTAATGGAGCCTACTGTACTTGTAATTGACGAAGGCAAGTTCAAGGTTTTTGAATAGTCATCCCTAAGATCCATCAGCGGAATAATCCGCTGATGGAAATTTCTTTTAATTCAGAAGGTGAGATGCCATGTTAATCGAACAGTTAATCAACGGTATTACCCTGGGCAGCATTTATGCCATTGTGGCACTCGGCTTTACACTCGTATTTGGGGTGCTTGGCATCATCAATATGGCCCATGGTGAAATATTCATGTTTGGAGCTTTTATAGGAGTTATTGTAACCTCCACTTTCAAAGGGCCACTATGGCTTGCTTTCGCAGCCGCTGTTTTGGTGACTGGGATAATGGGCTACTTACTGGAGCGCTTTGCATTGAGACCATTGCGAAATAAACAGGGAGTTTCACACCTTGCCCCTTTAATCAGTACCATTGGTGTTTCCATCTTGCTTGAAAACTTATCCCACCATTTATTTGGGGCAGGAAACCATCCCTTCAATAATTCTTTTGCGGAAATCAGCTTCCAGATTGGATCTATAACAGTGTATCTGGTCCAAATTGTCATTTTTATGATTTCTGTTATTTTAATGTACACACTATCGTATTGGCTTGGGAAGACAAAAGCAGGCAAAGCTCTTAGGGCGACGGCAGAGAACCTTGAAACGGCCAGTCTTCTTGGAGTCGATACGAAAAAGACAATCACCATGACTGTCATTATCGCTTCGGCTATGGGGGGAATTGCAGGAATCCTGGTCGGAATGGCGTTTAACTCGGTCACCCCTCAAATGGGCTTATCTATTGGCTTAAAAGGATTGGCCATTATCATTCTCGGTGGAATGGGAAATGTCAAGGGTGCTATGGCAGGCGGCCTGATCCTTGGATTGGCGGAAACCTTCATTGTGGTGTACGGAGACTCGGGCTATCGGGATGCAATTGCCTTTGTGGCAATCATTGTCATTCTCCTGATTAGGCCGCAGGGATTATTCGGCCAAAAAATTTTGGCGTAAGAAGGTGAACCAATGCTTGGAGAACTTATCAATCCATACTATTTACAGGTGGCTTCATTTATTTTGATCAATGTCATACTTGGCATAAGCATTTATATCACACTTGCTACCGGCCAACTTTCACTCGCAAATGCAGGGTTCATGGGAATAGGTGCCTATACATCGGCGCTTTTGACATTGAACTTCGATATTTCGATCCTGGTTGGCATTTTAGCCGGGACACTTATGGCAGGGTTGTTCGGTATTATTATTGGAATTCCGACACTTAGGCTTCAAGGAGTTTATTTGGCCATCGTTACTCTCGGATTTGGAGAAGTCCTCCGTGTTGTTTTAGTAAACTGGGAGTCTTTGACGAAAGGATCTATTGGGTTATCTACTATTCCACATCTTGGGAGGGAAATCCTCAGAAATTTTAAGGAAGTGGGCTTTGACCCGGGGATGATAGGTTTGCAAAACAATCAATTCATTTTTTTGATGGTTTTTCTGCTCTTATTATTCATTGTGACGGGGATTGTCTGGTTTTTCAGAAGACAAAACCGCTCTCGGATCGGGCGGGCGTTTGCTGCCATCAAATTGGATGAAAAGGCAGCTGAATCAATGGGGATCAATATCACTTACTTTAAAGTTCTTGCTTTTACACAGGGGGCTTTGCTTTCCGGATTTGCTGGAGCCTTGTATGCTCACGTGCTTGCCTATATCAGTCCGGCTGACTTTGCTTACCATAGGGCAGTAGAGATTTTGATTTTTGCAGTGTTTGGTGGCAGCGAGGTCATTTGGGGGCCGGTTTTTGGAGCATTCTTTTTAACTGTCATGCCTGAAGTTCTTCGCTTTATCAGTGAGTACCGTTATATGATTTATGGTTTGATTATCCTCATCATGATGGCTGTCCGTCCTCAGGGACTCATTGACGTTCATCTTCTTAAATGGCTGAAGATGAAAACGAAGAAAAGGGGGAAAGAGCATGGTACTGCAAATCAAAAAAGTGCGTAAAAATTTTGGCGGAATAAGTGCAGTGTCCGATGTCACCTTTTCCATCAATAAAGGTGAAATCTTCGGGCTAATCGGACCGAATGGAGCAGGAAAAACGACGATGTTCAATTTAGTTACATCGATGTTTCCCCTAACATCAGGAGAAATTGTTTTTAACGGGGAAAATATTAGCGGAATCAAGCCACACCTGATTACAAGAAAAGGGATTTGCCGTACATTTCAAAATATCCGCCTGTTCCCTGAAATGACAGCGGCAGAAAACGTCATGGTAGGGGAGCATTGCCGGAGCAAGTCGGGTGTATTAAGCAGTGTCTTCAGAACAAAAGCACAGCGACGAGAAGAGGTGCATATACGAAGCAGAGCGAATCAATTGCTAGAGTTTGTCGGCCTGGCGGGATATGGGGAGATAGTTGCAGACAGCCTGTCTTACGGTCAGCAAAGAAGGCTGGAAATTGCCAGAGCTCTGGCAAGTGATCCACAATTGCTGCTGCTTGATGAACCGGCAGCCGGGATGAACGAAACCGAAACAAGCAGTTTGTTTGAGTTGATAAAAAAGATACAGGCAAATGGCGTTACTGTCCTGCTGATCGAGCATGATATGCCGCTAGTGATGAATTTGTGTGACCGGATTGCGGTGCTTAACTTTGGCAGGAAAATTGCCGAGGGCACACCTGCTGAAATACAGAATAATCCTGATGTCATCGAGGCATATCTCGGGAGTGAGGAGGATGAAATATATGCTTAAGGTTCAGGGTATTTCTACTTCCTATGGAAAAATCAGTGTGCTGAAAAATATAAGTCTTGAGGTTGAGGAAAGCAGCATTGTTACCATCCTTGGTGCAAATGGTGCTGGTAAATCCACTACAATGAAAACGATCTGCGGCCTTTTAAAACCCCAGGAGGGAAAGGTAGAATTTCTTGGAGAGGATGTAACAGGAAGGCGGCCGGATCAGCTGGTGCGAACAGGAATTGCCCTTGTTCCTGAAGGAAGGCAAATTCTTTCAGGTATGACCGTGCTCGAAAATCTGGAAATGGGTGCCTATCACCGCAAGGATCATGAGATTAAACATGATATTGAAAAAGTGATGGATAGATTCCCGATACTAGAGGAAAGGCAGCAGCAACTGGGTGGGACCCTCTCTGGTGGACAACAGCAAATGCTTGCAATCGCGAGGGCAATCTTGAGCCGACCAAAACTTTTATTGCTAGATGAACCTTCAATGGGACTGGCTCCACTTGTTGTTGCCGACATTTTCAAGATCATCAAGGAGATTAACAAAACAGGGACAACCGTTCTCCTTGTGGAACAGAATGCAAGGCTGGCTCTCCGTATTTCTGATTATGGATATGTGCTTGAAACAGGAAAAATTGTCGCAGAAGGAAAATCCAGTGACCTTTTGACCGACCCGCGGATCATGGAGGCCTATCTTGGACGGAAATCAAGTTAATGGATATGTATTCTAATTATAGGTCTTGGCAAGAGCAGGAAAGCTTTCCTTTGGTGAATAACAAACTGAAATGTCGTGGAAACCCACGGCATTTTTGTTTGTTGATAATTGTATCTTTGTCCCTTTCACTTCTTTCTTTCCTGCATACTTATATATAAGGACATTTTTTAGGAAGGGACTGATTTTGTGGGAGCGGAAGAAGGTGCTGTTCATTTTAACCATAAGGGTGAAATAGTGGAAGAGCCTGTTGCAACACAACAGTTAGAATGTGAAAATACGGTGGACTTCTGTGCCACTGCAGTTGTTCCAGACGGCTTTACATTTAATTCTGCAGGGTTTTCAAATTTTAGTGTAGACGTTTCGCAATTGAAATGCTTACTTGAAACAGTGGCAGAACCAGTGGAAATACCAAATCCATGCCGAGGCAACCCACTGCAATGTTCTGTATTTCTTGAGTCTGTACATTTAGTTGGCTGCTTAAAAGTTAATATAAGTGCACTTAACGTGATCGCCAATCAACCACTCTTTCCAAATCAGGGATCACCATTAAATTTTTATACGACTGTCTGTGTTGATCAAATAATTGGATATACGTGTGGGCAAGAATCCTGTGTCGATAACTGTTATTCTTTTGGGGGAGCAACATTTTTTACTCCAACAGTTATAACTGATGTTTGTGGCAGACAAATTGTTTCAGTAAGAGGTTTTTTAGTTATAAATTTTACAGGTTGTTCGGGCGCTGGCTGTGAGGGGCAAAAATCTAATGATTGACCGGATAGAAGATATTTATTGTCTTAACTTAATATAACAGATAAAATATTTAAAATACCAAATTATATAAGCGTTGATGAGAAGAGTAGTTAATTATTGGTTATTCACAAAGAGCTCCTGTCTGCTGGAAGGGAGAAATATCTACCTTAATGAATAAAGTCTCGGAGCTTCTTGCTAATCTAATGAAGAAATAGGGATCATAAGACGGGTTCTTCCGAAATAAAGATAGGGTATCTAACTTCCCGAAGAGGTTGGTTTGGCGACAAATCAACAAACTGATGTAGTACCACGAAGTTATAACTCTCGTCCTCAAGATATAATTCTTGGGTGGTGAGAGTTTTTTTATTGCATTTTTTATAGATAATCCACAGACCAGAGGGGGAAATTTGTAAAAATAACGAAAGACTCTGGAGATATCTGATACTAAGAACTTTTAATAATCCCAGACTGCATCTCATAATTCCTTAAAAGCATCCCATTTGCCTTTATCATACCCAGCTTTTCATAATAGGGGACAAGGTCATCATCACAACACAAGTCAATCATATATATATCATGAAGTTCTGTCATCATTCGATTGACTAATTCCTTGCCGATTCCTCTATTTTTAAATTCTGGCAGCACTTCTAAGAAGGGAATATAGGCTGATAGGACCCCATCACTGATTGCTGTGATGAAACCAACAACTCGTTCAGACTCTTTATCGAATGCTAAGATGACTTTGCTGCTGTTTTTTAATAATTTGAAATGAGTCTCTGGACTTGGTGGCGTTGGCCAACCGACAAAGAAGCCTTCCAACATTTCAGGTTGTATACCTGCAAGCGAATTTTTAAATAACACCCGCTATCAACTCCTCATTAGTTTTTACTAGCTTTGAAATGCATAAGAAGTAAAATAACAAATCATTTCCCCCAAGACATTCTTCTATGTTTTTTAAATTCAATTTTAGACTAGGAAATCCTCCTGAATTCCGTAAATTATTTCTCGGGAAAGCGCAGGATATGACTTTATTTTTAAGGTTTGTCGCTTTTTTGTACTTTGTGGCAGTTTGTGTTTATGGCCCAGTCCGGATAAGAAACATGTCGAAAGTGTGTTTTGTTTTTGGCTGGACATTTGGCCTTAGTTCTGTTTAAGTTTTCAGTATAGATAGAAATTTCTAAAATAATAGGGGTTGGGGAAATGATGCAGTTTAAGAAGCCGGATGTTGAGAATTTTTATCGTACGTTTAATGTTCAAGCTTTTACGGTAAGCCCTGATGAAAAACAATTAGTGTTCAGTACGAATTTAACAGGCAAGTATAATTTATGGGCAATGGATTTGCCGAACCAGTATCCGTATCCGCTGACGTTTATTGATCAGACGTGCCAGGCATTGCGGTATTCAAATGCAGGAAAGTTTTTGGTTGTAGGTTTTGACCAGGATGGAGATGAAAACGGTCAGCTGTATGCTCTTCCACCTGCAGGCGGCGAAATGGTGCCACTCCGTACGGCTGAGGGCCACCGCCACATGCTTCCGTTTTTGTCAAAGGATGACCAGCGTCTCTATTATACTTCTACAAAAGGCAATCAGACATTCTTGAATATTTACCGTTACGACATCGAAAACGATGTGGAAGACATTGTCGTTGAGGGCGAAGGTGCTGCGTGTTTCTTAGTGGCTGTTGACGAAGACGAGAGTAATTTTGCCTATATCAAGCAATATGCAAATACATATTCGCCGGGTTTTATTCTTCAGAATGGGCGTTCGTATTCCCTGACTCCGGAAACGGATGAGCAATTTACTGTTGGTGAGGGAGTATTCGTTGGGAATGAGTACTATTTTGTCACAACCTTTGGTGAGGATTTTGGTTATCTGGCAAAGTTCAATCTAGAGACACATGAATTTTCAAAAGTCCTTTCGATTGAAAAGGAAGACTTAGGTGCGATTCGACATAGTGAGAGTTCCCATAGCCTTTATTTTGTAACGTCAAAGGGTGTCGAAGATTATTTGTATCGATACAGTCTGGCTGATGGATCGTATGAAAATATGAATCTTCCTGCTTCGATTATCCATGGCGGCATGGTTGCCAAGAGTGGAAATGTGTATATTTTGGCTGGTTCAGCGACAAAGCCTAATAATATTTTTAAAATGGAAGCACGTAGTGATGAATGGGTTCAACTGACCAACCTGACTGTTCCGGGTGTGAAGGAAGAAGACCTTATAACGCCAGAAGTAATCACGTATCCATCCTATGATGGACTAGCAATGGAAGCATTATTTTTCAAAGCGAATGAAGACGTAAGCAATGGCCATGTCGTCCTTTGGCCGCATGGGGGACCGCAGGCAGCAGAAAGGAAATTTTTCCGGTCGATGTTCCAGTTCCTTGTGAACAGAGGGTATAGTATTTTCGCACCGAATTTCCGCGGTTCAACCGGTTATGGACTGGCGTTCACTAAGATGGTCGAGGGAAATTGGGGCGAAGGACCGCGCCTCGATAATATCGCAGGCCTTGAATATATTTATGAGAACGGTTTAGCTGACAGGGACAAGACACTATTGATGGGTGGAAGCTTCGGCGGATATATGGCGCTTCTGTTGCACGGCCGCCATCCGGAATATTTCAAAGCCGTAGTTGATATCTTCGGACCGTCGAACCTATTCTCATTCATTGAATCAGTCCCAGAGCACTGGAAGCCGATCATGAACCAATGGGTAGGCGATCCAGTCAAGGATTTCGATAAATTGACAGAGTTCTCGCCAATCACTTATCTGGACACCATGACAAAGCCAATGCTGATCATCCAGGGAGCAAACGACCCTCGAGTTGTGAAGCAGGAATCCGACCAGATTGTCAAGGCACTTCAGGAAAAGGGCCGTGAAGTCAAATACCTTGTTTTAGATGATGAAGGTCATGGATTTTCGAAAAAAGAAAACGAAATCCTTGTGAACCGGACGATTCTGGAATTTTTTGATCAATTTGTCGGGGAAAAGGTTTTAGCAGAATAAGCTAATAGAGAAGCTAAGTATTCTTTCTGATAAAAAGATGTTTAAGTAAATGGCGTGGAAATTTACCACGCCGTTTTTTAATTGTGAAATGTTATATGATTCAAAATGGGATTTAATGATAAAATATTAGTGCAAATTCTTTTAAAGGGAGTTTATTGATGGGAATACCAAAAGATGTTGATACAATATTAACTGAGTATATAAATCTATTTAATGAACATTTTCCTGGAATGATGGAAGGGTTATATATACACGGTTCAATTGCCCTAAATGCATACGTCGAAGATTCTAGCGACATTGACTTTATCACAGTGACAAAAAGGAGTTTAGCAGAAGAGGATTCGAAAGCTTTAACCTTTATACATACAACCATTGCAGATAAATATAAAAAGCCAGAAATGGATGGAGTCTATGCACTTCGCGAGGATTTAGGAGTATTTCACAAAAACAGAGGAAATGATGTTTGCTGCCCGTATTATAATAATGGTGAACTGCACTTTGGTGATTTTTTTAATTTTAACCCAATTACTTGGTGGGTTTTAAAAAGAAAGGGAATTACCATTTTGGGGGAAAAGCTAGAGAACTTTCAATTTGACCTCCACCCTGAAGAATTATCTTCCTATGTACTTGGCAATATGAATACATACTGGACAAATAGGATTCTAATGGCCGAAGCTTCAATGGAACAACTGGTAAATCTCCCAAGAGAAAAAATAGATTTAGAAATAGAATGGACGGTGTTAGGATTACTTCGCCAGTTTTATACGATAAAGGAATATGATATCGTATCCAAATTGGACGCTGGTGAGTATGGATTAACCCAATTGCCATTGGAATGGCATAAAATCATTAATGAAGCTATGAATATACGTAAAGGTATAAAGACAAAGATTTTTAGCACAGAGTTAGAGAAATTGGATCAAACAGTAAGATTCTCAAAATTTCTCATTAAATACTGTAATAATAACTTGGTCAATAGTTAATGAATTTTTATAACAAGGTATCGAGAAAATTTTTTTGGGTATGCGTATAATTTCCCTTGTCCCATTCGTTATACATAGTGAGTGAACTAAAGGAGGTTACTATGGGAAAATCAGAAGAAAATCAAATGTTAACGTTTACTGAGAAAACTCGTGAATTAAAGGTTGAGTTCAATCAAATAATTGAGGAATTTAGAGAAGGGCTATGGAGGTATTGTCGCTATTTAACAGGATCACCGTGGGATGGCGAGGATCTATTCCAGGAAACGATGGTCAAAGCATATGGAAGTATCTATCAACGCTGGCACCCTACTAATCCAAAGTCTTATCTTTATAGAATAGCTACAACCACTTGGATTGATCATTGCCGAAAACAAAAGCGTTATGTAGGCCATCTGGAAGAAGAGGATTTTGAGGCAGAATATAATTCCGAAAGCTTTGATGCAGAAGAGGCTATAGAGTACCTATTAGGATTGTTTACTCCACGTCAAATCGCGGTATTTCTCCTGAAAGAAGTTTTTACATTTACCGCAAAGGAAGTGGCCGGTATGGTTAAAACAACACCAGGTGCAGTATATGCGACCGTAAGGAGAATGCAAAAGCAACTTTCTGAAAATCCTATTCAGGAAAAAACGAATTCTCTTGTTTCTATAGATAAACCAGCTAGTAACACGGTAATTCAATCTTATTTAAAGGCATTAAATGATGGAGATGTTGATAAAGTTTTAGAACTCATGACTGAACAAGCCCAAAATGAGGCTCCAATGGGCTTTCAAGAATTTTCAAAAGAAGAAATGCGCTCTGGTTCTATGCGTTTTGGACTTCCTGGCTTCCGAGCAGAGGAGCTTCTGCTTTGGGGTAAAAATGTTATCGTTGTTTTCTTTGATGCAGCAGATGGGACCAGGATGATTCATGACATACAATATCAAGAGATCGAGAACGGTAAGATAGTACTCCATAGAAGCTTCTACTTCTGTAAAGAATTTATATTTGCTGCCGCGGAAGAATTAAATTTTCCTCCGCAATTGGATAAACCTGTAGTTGATTGGAGACCCAATACCAAAGTTGATAAATAAACATATTTAAAGCTTCTCTTTCTATCTTTAAAAAGAGTGCAAGATTCAAAAAGTATTGTCGCAAGTTTTATATAGTATAAATGGCGCTACTCGATTTGGAGGGTTTAGATTGGAGCTCAAAACGGAAAGATTATTACTTAGAGCTTTTAATAGTGAAGACTTACAAGAAGTTTTTACAATTTATAAGGATGAGGATACATGTAAATATCTCTTGCATGATAAGTGGACCGAGGAAAATAAAAAGAGAAATTCGATAAGAAAATTAAAAATAGTGCACTCACAAAAGAAACAACCTTAAGTTTAGCAGTAGTAACTGATACTAAAGTAATTGGTGATTTATCTGTTTGGTATACA
Organism: Mesobacillus sp. AQ2; assembly: GCF_030122805.1. NCBI lineage: Bacteria > Bacillati > Bacillota > Bacilli > Caryophanales > Bacillaceae > Mesobacillus > Mesobacillus sp. AQ2. The sequence goes on from NZ_CP126080.1 coordinate 2,364,942, forward strand.
AATATGAAAGATACGGTTGAGATTGGATATTGTTTTGCTAGTGAAGTTTCAGGAAAAGGCTATGCAACAGAAGCGGTGAGCAGTCTAGTCAGGTGGCTATTCAATGAGTTTCAGGTTCACCGTATACAAGCAACCCTTGACGCAAGAAATAAATCATCCCAAAAGTTATGCGAACGAATAGGGATGAGAAAAGAAGCTCATTTCAAAAAAGATTTTTGGAATAAGGGTGAATGGACCGATAGCATGGTGTATGGGATGTTGTTTTCGGATTTGGAAGTAAACAACTAGAATTTATTAGAGCAGCATTCTAGTAAATTTTATCACCATTATACGGAATCATAAGGGAGTATTCAAAAAGGTTAATAGTTTTGAAATAAGCAGGTAAATAAGACGGGATATCTTTAAGGAGAGGCTGCTTTTACAATGGATATTGATACGTTTCCTGTACTTGAGACCGCAAGATTAGTATTAAGAAAAGTGATAAAAGACGATGCTAGCAGCATATTTAAGTATCTGTCTAATGAAGAGGTCATGAAGTACTATGGATTAGAACCGTTTAAATCGATTAACGATGCATTGGATGAGATTTCCTGGTATCAATCAATACATAACGCCAGAACAGGTATAAGATGGGGAATTACTTTAAAGGAACAAGGAGTAGTGATTGGCAGTTGTGGTTTTCATAACATTGTTTCTAAGCACTTCCGTTCTGAAATTGGCTTTGAATTAAGTCAAGAACTGTGGGGAAAAGGTATAGCTGCTGAAGCAGTTGAAGCTATTATTAACTACGGATTCCAGCATATGAATTTTCACCGGATAGAAGCATTAATAGAGCCACAGAATCGTTCATCACAAAAATTAGTAGAAAAATTCGGTTTTATAAAAGAAGGATTATTAAGGGATTATGAGTTTACACAGGGTAAATTTGATGATTTATATATGTATTCTTTGTTGAAACGAGACTTTGACAAGAATCATAAATGTTAGGGAAAAGAGTTTCAATGCAAGTGTGCAAGTTAACGTTTCTTAAAATGGAAGATCTCGCATTAGATGGCCTTTTACAAATGGAATTAACTTAGACGCTCGGATGTCCGGGCGTTTTTATTTTAAATGGAAATTTTTAAAAGAGTAATGGGCACTATAATAGGGAAAACAAACTCTGGAATCAATAGAGGAGGTTTTTTCAAATGTCAAAAGTACTGGCAGTTCTATCAAGTGGATATAAGGATGACAAAAATAATTATGAAACTGGCTGGTGGGGTGAGGAATTATTCGCTCCAATGCAGATTCTGGAGGATGCAGGACATCAGGTTGACCTGGCATCACCGCTTGGAGGAAAGCCTCAAATTGATATGGTGAGTCTAAGTGAGGATTATGATCCAAAAGGCATTTATAAGGAACTTTACGAATCAGGCAAAGCCGATAATACGATGAAGCTTTCAGATGTGAATCCAAATGAGTATGATGTCGTGCTTGTTGTAGGCGGGCATGGTGCCATGTATGACCTGGCAAAGAATGAGGATTTGCATAATATCATGAACAAGATCCATGATGCGGGCGGAATTGTTGCGGCAGAATGTCATGGTCCAGCTCCGCTTGTGTTCGCAAAGCGTCCTAATGGTGAAAGTTTCATCGCTGGCAAAAAAGTAACCGGTTATCCAGACGAAATGGAGCCAGAGGGTCTGTTGGACATCCTGCCTTTTAGTTTGGAGCAGGAAATGAGAAAAATCAGCGAATACGATCAGGGTGATCTAGAAAAAACGGGTCATGCTGTATGGGCAGATGAACAGCTTGTCACAAGCCGTGACCCATTTTCTTCAGAGTTGATGGGAGAAGAGTTAGTCAAGGCACTTGAAAAGAAAAAGCAATAGCTGAAGTATGTGAAAACCGATTAATTAAAGGAGTAGATTGGAAAAATGGCAAACGGAAATAAAGTAGCGATCATTACCGGTGGAGGCAGTGGCTTAGGACAGGCCACTGCCCTAAGGTTAGCAGAAGAAAAAGTAAACATTGCAGTCGTTGATATCAGCGAAAAAGGCGGAAATGAAACAGTCGAGATGCTAAAAGAACGCGGTGTGGAAGCGATGTTCATCAAGGCAGATGTCTCGAAGCAAGAAGACGTGAAAAGATATGTTGATCAAACGGTTGAAATTTTCGGCAAAATTGATTACTTCTTCAATAATGCCGGTATTTCCGGAAGGGGTTCGTACTTTTTGGACTCTTCTATCGAAGAAATCCAGCAAATCGTCGGAATTAATCTTTTAGGTGCGCTATATGGTGTCCGTTATGTTGGTGAGGTGATGCTGAAGAATGGCGGAGGTTCAATCGTCAATACCTCTTCAAGTGCAGGTGTGATTGGTCAGGACTCTGTTGTCACCTATTCTGCTACAAAGCATGGCATCGTTGGATTAACAAAGAGCATGGTGGCAGAATACGGAAAAGATGGCCTTCGGGTTAATGCGATTGCTCCGGGACCAACCGAGACACCGATGGTCAAAGAGTTTTATGAAGCAAATCCGGCTATGAAGGAAAATGCAACAAAAGGAATTCCACAAAGACGTCTTGGCAAGCCGGAAGAAGTTGCAGAGTTGGTCACTTTTCTACTGACATCCAACGCGGAATACATTAATGGCGAAGTAATAAGCATCGATGGCGGGTTTACGAACACAAAATAATGAGGAAGCCGGGAGAAGGAATGCCTTTTCCCGGCTTAATTAGTTGCAGTTTGCAAAACTCAACCCCCAAACTATGGGGGTCTTTGCTATCCGATATATACGCCTTCGCAAGTATTTGCCTTAGGTTCATAATAACAGTGCTGTTTATATTGTCCAGAAAAAGGCTGGTCATACCATGTTGGCGGACATGGCGCATATGGGTTGAAATACCAGAGAGCAAACTTGGAAGGGTGTTGCCTCCAATAATCAAGAGTTTGCTTCGCCAACCTCTTCTCCACACTTCTTGCTCTGTTATAAAAAACATTACCTTTCTGCACGGCTTCAAACGAGTAATTCCCACCCTGGATCTGGAAAATCACCGACCGAATAGACCGTAAATCCTTAAAGTCAAGACAATTGGATACCAATCGATTAACAACGACATTGCCCACCATCAGCATTCCCAGCTGACCTTCACCCTCGGCTTCCGCCCTCATCATTCTTGCCACCAATGCAACATCACTGTCCGTATACTTTGCCCTTGGCATATTGATCACCTCTACAGAAATTATATTAGTAACAGCCTGTCATAATGTTAATGCGTTCTTGATAGGAGGATAGAATGGAATTTAAAGTCCGCTTCGGGTGAATTTACAGACGGTAAATTATATTAAATTTAATCTTGGATCCTGGCCATGGTAATAACATTGGCCTTGAATGAAATAAAAGAAAATGGTCACATCCTAAGCAAAGCTGTGCCCGAAAATGGAGTAGTGAAGGAGAGACGGTCGCAGCTTAAGTAATGCTGTGCCCGAAAATGGAGAGGTGAAGGAGATACGGTCGCAGCTTAAGCAAAGCTGTGCCCGAAAATGGAGATGTGAAAGAAATACGGTCGCAGCTTAAGCAAAGCTGTGCCCGAAAATGGAGAAGTGAAGGAGAGACGGTCGCAGCTTAAGTAATGCTGTGCCCGAAAATGTAGAAGTGAGGAAATACGGTCGCAGAAGAAGCAAAGCTGTGCCCGAAAATGGAGAGGTGAAGGAGATACGGTCGCAGCTTAAGCAAAGCTGTGCCCGAAAATGGAGTAGTGGAGGAAATACGGTCGCAGAAGAAGCAAAGCTGCGACCGTAGTTGGAGTTGCAATGGAAATACAGTCGGAGCCTAAGCTAAGATCCGAACGAAATTAATGTGGCAAAGAAATTACCGTCAACATAAAACCAAGCTATCATGGGTATCTTTTTCCAGCTGTGCACCTATTGTCATCGTATTGCCACGGAACCAGACTAATTAGATCTTAGTCACTCTACCCCTTCATCTCTAAAGAGAGCAGGGTTTGCTGCTTTATTCAAGCTTTGTGTCGATGCCCAGAGGTTTCCCAGGAATCTCGGCATCATTTGCTGAGATGGCAACTTGCCGTACCGTGTGAAATAAATGAATAGTTTCAAATAAGTCCTTGCATTACCTTGAAGGTGGATTTCTTTTGCGTAGAATTCGTTTTCTGTCACTGTTGCGAATGAGCGAGTTTCAAAGCCGGAGATGAAGCGAGTTTTTTCTCCTTTATATTCATTCTCAATGAAATGGATTTTCTTGATGATCGTTGGGTCATCGGTGCCATCGTAATTAGCAAGCCGGGCCTGTTTAAAGGCAGACACGGTATCAAGATTATCCACAAGCGAAAGCACATGGCCGTATGCTTTATCGTGTCCCTCATAATATGGTCTAATCTCCAATTTTTCCATTATATCTACAAGTTCAAGATGCTCGTCTTTTAAATAGGGGGGACGAAAAATCTGCCTTGAGAGCTTCAGTTCGTCGAGCGTACCGCATTCCATTGAAATGAAAAAATACCATTGTCCCTGATCATCAAGACACACATCGTAGGTTTGTCCATTTTTTTTCAGAAGGTAATCCCTAAAGCAGTTCTCTATATCAAAAGTAAAATCCCGCTCCGATTCTTTTCCGGGCATGAAGCCAAATGGAACCTCTATTGGGACAGCAATTTCTGAGTATAACTTATTCTTCACTCTCTAACACACCTTTGCTAAGTAATCATACAATCAGATTACCCAATCACCTTAGGGGGAACACATACAAATTTAATATTAGATATTCATAAAGGGAATGAAATGGTAATATTTAACTAAGTATTTTTGGTTTTAAAGAAAGGGGATTAGGGTGAAAAAAGTAATCGCGATAATTTTTATACTTTTTGTAGGTTCCGGCTGCCAGAAGGAGGAACAAACACTGCCTGAAGTAAAAGAGATATTGCCTGATTATATTCATTCTAAGGATGATGTAGTCGACATACAAGGCGAGATAACACACCTTGAAGTATTTTACTCTTTTTTAGAACGTGTCAAGCAAGGGGAAAAAAGCGATATCAGGCTCGTCACTAATACCTCAGAGGGAGCCCCGATGCTTCATAATTTGGTTTTTGACGGTAAAAGCATTCAATCAACCTATGATTCTACAAGGGATGGATACGGACAGGGAAGTATTGAACAATCCACATGCGAAAGGATTGTTGAAAAAGAGGTAGAGGATAAAACTGAGTATGTGCTAGAAGGCTGTAATAATGGTGTTGGAGAAAAAACGGTTCTCCTTGTCGAAAAAAAATAAAAAGCCTGGAAACCTAATTTTTCTGAAAGAAGGGCAGCTTGATGAAAAGATTAGTTGTCATAACAGTTGGCAAAACTCACAGCGGAAAAACAACCTTTGCAAGGAATCTTGAAAAAGAGCTTGATCACTCCATTGTTATGGACCAAGACATTCATGCTGCATTTATTAATACATATTATAGAAAACTTCAGTCACAAAATGGCCCCAATACACTCAAACATGCGATTTCCAAACTAATTGTCCAATATACAATTGAGCAAACGAATCATCATCTTATCATATGCAATTCCAATCGCAGTCGTAAAGGTCGAGCTTACCTGCTTGAAGAATTGTTTCCGCAAAGAAATTTCACTCGTATTCAGGTCCACTTTGATATCCCTGATGATATTCTCGAAGACCGTATAGCAGTAAGTCAACGCAGTAAGGATATTTTCCGCGGTAACTATTCCAGCTTTATGGACGTACTAAATAAACAGCGGAAAGATTCCTTGACAGAGGATATCGTCAACCCGACGAAAGATGAAGCAGACCATTTATTCATGATAAAAGATAGCAAAGATATCATGGCTGTTATCCAGGAAATATTATATCTTGCCAAAAGTGAGAGGGAGTAACTATGAAAAGAATACTCGTTTTGGTGTTTCTCTTTTTACTGGCAGGTTGCGGCCCAAAATTGGACGGAAATGCTGAATTAGCTAGACAATATCTTGAAGATAAAGGATACTCCATTAAGTCCTATGAGGGGAAGCAATCATTTACCTTCAAAAAGCATGATTTATTGAATAAGCCTTACGATATGGTGTGGGCGGTCCAGCCTGTAAAACCAGATCCTTATATCGGAAAGGAAATAACACAGGAAGTATTCATAGTTAAGAATCATCCACTTGGCAAAATTTACGGACCGCAAACCGGTTTTTCAAGCAAAGTTGAATTAAGCGTTTTTATTTTTAACGATGGGAAATTATCGGTGGAACATCTTTTCCCATTGGAAAAGGGATAGCGGGGTCGCCGCATTCTCTTGATGGACTTACAGTTGAAGAGTTTCTGGAAGATGAGGATTATAGAGATTGGCGGGCAAAGTGGGAGGAGAATTATAGAGACCAGTGAAATTAAGAGCTATAACATATGATATATTAAAATTAACTGAATATTGAAATAGAGTGGGGGAAGAAGCGTGAATTTCGATGTAATTGTTGTGGGAGCAGGGCTAGCCGGTCTTGTAGCAACAGCTGAAATGGCTGATGCAGGTAAAAAGGTCTTGCTTTTGGATCAGGAGCCTGACGCGTCAATGGGTGGGCAGGCATTCTGGTCGTTCGGGGGATTGTTTCTGGTTGATTCACCTGAACAGCGGCGGATGGGTATTAAAGATTCTAAGGAACTAGCATGGCAGGACTGGCTGGGAACTGCCGGATTTGACCGGGAGGAAACTGAGGATTACTGGGGCAGGAAATGGGCGGAAGCCTACGTTGATTTTGCTGCAGGAGAGAAACGTGCCTGGTTAACTAAAATGGGTGTCCGCTTCTTTCCGGTTGTTGGCTGGGCGGAACGAGGCGGTTATCTTGCCGATGGGCACGGTAACTCCGTGCCTCGATTTCATATTGTCTGGGGAACTGGTCCCGGCATTGTTGCCCCATTTGAACGAAGAGTTCGTGAACATATTAAAACCGGACTAGTTAAGTTTCTTCCACGCCACAGAGTAGATAAACTTATTACAAAAAATGGTGCGGTTGTTGGGGTGAGTGGCTCAGTTCTTTTGCCAAGTACATCAGCTCGCGGAGAAGATAGCAGCAGGGAGGTAGTCGGCAGCTTTGAATATGGAGCCCAAGCAGTATTGGTATCAAGCGGAGGCATTGGGGGCAACCTTGACCTGGTTCGGAAAAATTGGCCAAGCCGACTTGGCGAACCTCCCAAAGAAATGGTTACAGGTGTACCTGCCCATGTTGACGGCAGGATGCTGGCAATAACAGAAGAGGCAGGCGGCCGCATCGTGAATCCAGACCGCATGTGGCACTACACCGAGGGACTTAAGAATTGGAATCCTATATGGAACAACCATGGGATCCGAATCCTTCCAGGACCGTCCTCCATCTGGCTGGATGCAACGGGAAGGCGATTCCAGGCACCAAATTTTCCGGGATTTGATACATTGGGAACCCTTGATGCAATCAAAAAGACTGGCTATGATTACTCCTGGTTTATTCTGACACACAAGATTATTGAAAAGGAATTTGCCCTTTCCGGTTCAGAACAAAACCCTGATATAACGGGAAAAAGCATTCGAAAAGTTATTGGAAGGGCATTACAAAGTGTTCCGGATCCTGTAAAAGCATTTATGGATAAAGGAGAAGATTTTATTATTGCGGATAATTTGGCCGACCTGGTTTCCGGCATGAATAAACTAACAGGTGAAAACCTATTAAATTTGGAAACTATCAAAAGACAAATAGAAGCAAGAGACCGTGAAATCGATAATAAATTTACTAAGGACCTGCAAATAACCGCTATGCGCGGCGCACGCAATTACCTTGGCGATAAATTAATCCGGGTGACAGCACCGCACAAAATACTTGATCCAAAAAACGGCCCTTTAATCGCAGTTCGTTTGAATATCCTCAGCCGGAAAACCTTAGGAGGGTTACAAACTGATTTATCAGGAAAAGTTTTGAACTCTTCTGGACAGCCTATTCCAGGATTATATGCTGCTGGTGAAGTTTCCGGGTTTGGGGGCGGGGGAATACATGGCTATCGTTCACTTGAGGGAACTTTTTTGGGTGGCTGCCTTTTTACAGGACGCATAGCAGGGAGAGCTATTGCGGCAGAATTATAGTAACTTCCACTTTAGAAAACAATAATCATATTTTGTTAAAGAAATAAAACCTTTGTATGTGTAAAGAACCAAAAGAGTACGCCAGGATATAAGTCCTGGCGTTCTTTGCTTGCTATTTGTACTGCAAAAGTCTGTTATTCATTTATATTTTTTATCATTTTTCAATATTATCGTCATTCATTTTATCACCCAAAATTCATATGCTGATAACGCCCGCGAATGATTTGGTAGATTCCATATAATATCAGCCCTACGGCGACGATTGCGAGCATCACTTGGCCAAATGGCTGGTTTGCAAGTTCGGTTAAAGCACCGCCGAGTCCTTTAGATTCGTTTGGATTATTGGTGTATGCTGTGCGTATGAAGAAAAATCCTACCATGCTTAAAACAATTCCCCTTGATATTAACCCGATTTTGCCTGCTACAACCGCCAATTTGCGTTCTTTATCATCCATTTCATAGGTCTTGAATTTAGACATGAATTTTTCTTTTGCCCCGCTATACAGTTCATAAACCCCATATCCAATAATAATGGCTCCTACTATGCCAACCAGCCATTCGCCAAACGGCTGTTCCATTAACTTTGCGGAAATCGTTTTTTCTGAGTTATCTCCGCCAGCGGAACCGGTATGGCTGGCTAATTTGATGGCACCGTAAGCTAGGTTCGCATAGATTAACCCACTAATAAAGTAGCCTGTCCTTTTGACAAGGCCTTTAGGATCTGTTCCTTCATTTTCTGGATCCTTTATCGCTATAATAAACTTCCACAAGATATAACCAATCAGCCCAATACCAATAAACCAGAGTGCAATTTCACCAAATGGCATCTCAGCGATGGATTGCAGGGCGCCCGATGTCCCGGTTGTATTTCCTTTTGGTCCGAAAGCGGCTAAGGCAGCAAGAACCCCAACCATTCCGTAAACCAGCCCTTTGGCAACAAAGCCAAAACGCCCAAAACGGCGAACCCACGGTTTCATTTCTCTCATTTTATTTCTAACTTCTACAGTAGATGGTGAATTCATATAAACCAACACTTCCTCTATTATTCTCTTGTTATCTAGGATGTTCCCGGTTTCGGCAAAAAGGAAACCAACAGCTGAGTGGTATCGTTTACCTGATTTATGTACTTGCTGGGTATGTAAGCGAATTGTTTCATTTTTCCCAGGGAGGGAAATAGAAAATTATATCTAGTTAATTTAAGGAGGTATCGTTATGCCTTACAAATCTCTAAAAAACCTGCCAGATTCAGTGAAAGATAACCTGCCGCACCACGCACAGGAAATCTTCAAAGAAGCCTTCAACTCAGCATCTGAGCAATATGACGAAGAAGAAACAGCGTTTAAAGTCGCCTGGAGCGCGGTTAAAAATGATTATGAGAAGAACAATGATGGTGATTGGGTGAAAAAAGAGGAAGACTAGGATTGAACAAGTTTAATCGAATAGATTAATCTATAAGCTAAAATACAAAAGCAAGATGACGTATGTACAGGCATACGTCATTTTTTTATAGGAAAACCAGCTAGTTTATTTATCTGAGGTAGTGAGGAGTTAAAATCATGCTTTTAAAGGATAATCCTCAGTTGTGTAGATATGGACATGAAGTGAATCTGTCTCAGCATCTTTCCCATCTAGAAGAGTTTTATTAGATATAAACTCCATACTATAAGCTGCGGGAGATCAGGTATCGCCAAAATTCAAATATCCGGGCATCGAAAAGAAAATGGAGCACTAATAGAATCTATTGAACTCTAATTTGTAAAAATGCAGGATAATGAGGTCACCAATAAAGTGTATAGGAACACTTATTTGTAAAAATATAGGAGAACGAGGTCACCAATAGACCGTATTGGAGCCCTGATTTGTAAGAATACAGGAGAATAAGGTCACCAATAGACCGTATTGGAGCCCTGATTTGTAAGAATATAGGAGAACAAGGTCACCAATAGACCGTATTGGAGTCCTGATTTGTAAGAATATAGGAGAACGAGGTCACCAATAGACCGTATTGGAGCCCTGATTTGTAAGAATATAGGAGAATGAGGTCACCAATAAAGTGTATAGGGACACTGATTTGTAAAAATATAGGAGAACGAAGTCACCAATAGACCGTATTGGAACCACGATTTGTAAGAATACAGGAGAATGAGATCACCAATGGAGCGTTTTGTTGATTTCGTTTGTAAAAAAGTTAGGATTTTCGAGTGGGTTCCAAAAGGTTTTTTAAGTAAATAAGCGAATAAATTATAAGATTACAATTTTTGGATAGGGATTATGGTTTAATTATGGGCCAGCTAGTAATCCAGTGCCCAGTGATAATTTTTAAGAAAAGGAGTGATGTTTATGTTGAACAAAGTATGTGTCTTAACAATTAAGGTAGATGATATGGAGGCAGCTGTTGAATTCTATACAAAGAAGCTGGATTTTGAAGTGTCTAAGCATTATGGAGAGAATATCGTATCACTTGTACATAATGAGATTCCAATTGTGTTAGAAAAGAATGAAGGGGAACATGTTTCAGGTAACCCGAAGGTTTTGCTGGGAATTCTGTCTGAAAATATCGATGAGGATGTCAGCCAGCTTCGCCAAAAGGGTGTCAAAATCCTGTTTGATGAAGCAAGACCATGCCCGCCGGGAAGATACAATATCATCGAAGATCCATCTGGTAATCAAATAGAGGTTGTTGAGTTTTCAAATTTCAACTAACAGGAACTTATTTCGGTTTTTAACAATAAGAACCACCCGCAAATCAACGGGTGGTTCTGTCTGCTTATTCTGATGGTTTCTTGCCTTTCGCTATGTCCGCAGCATAAGGAATGATTCCTTCAGCTTCGATACCGAATGGATCAATTTGCTGGGAATGGAGGACAGTGCCGTCCTTATCTAGAACAGCGAACCCTCGAACAGCAATCGGAGACTCTGGATCTAGTAAATTAACCTTTTTGATCAATTTCAGGTCTTTATCCGAAATAACCGGATATTCAAGTCCCAATTCTTCCTTCATTGCTTTATGTTCCTTAACGGAAGATGCACTTACCGCGTAAATATTGCCAGGGAACTGGCTGAATAAGTCTTTTCGGTTCTGCAGCTCGACCAGCTGCGATTTACAAAAGTCTCAACCAACTCCTGTAAAAAAGAAAACGAGTGCAGGCTCTTCCATATTCTCAAAAGAAACATCCTTCCTGTTTTCATCTGGAAGGGTTAGCGTGGCAGACTCGGATTTTTCGATTGAACAACCATTTATGATAGCTCCCACGGTGAAAAGGATGAGGATGAAGATTGACTTTCGCATGATGCACCTCCTTATGTATCTTCTCTAGTATATCGTTTTAAGATGAAATCTTATTATATCATTTATGGATAATTTGTATCGACTTTGATTTGTTTCATTTGAATGAAAAATCAGGAAGGTTGGTTTACCCTCTATCTACTTGGGAATGTGTCTAAATGTACAAAAATATATTGATGGAGGCTGAATCATGTATATCCACAAAAAAGAACTATTGTTCCCAGTCCAAGTCAAGAGCCCAAATCCTGCCCATGCTGCTGCAGTACTTGAACAGTTTGGCGGTGCCAATGGTGAATTGAAAGCCTGTCTCCAATATTTTGCCCAGAGTTTTAGTACCCCCGACCCTGCGATTCGCGATTTGCTGATGGACATTTCAACTGAGGAAATCTCGCATCTTGAAATGGTGGGGGAGTGTATCACTCAATTGATGGGTGGTACTGATAAAGAGCAGAAGATGGAAGAGATGGGTGCAGATGAAAGGAAAATGTCTGGTGAAGGAAACCTCTTATCTGATGCTAAAAACCAGATCAATAATATGATGCAGTTCAACTTTAATTCTACGGTTCAGAAAAGCATGATTCTCGATGGACATGGACTTGATTTTGTGGATTCTTCAGGAACACCTTTCACAGGGAATTTCATTAATAATGTTGGCGATCTCGTTGCGAACCTTCAATCAGATCTCGCTGCTGAACTTCGAGCCAAAAAGGTATACGAAGAATTATACCGCCATGTAGACGACCCGGGCGCAAGGGAGATGTTCCAATTCCTGATCGACCGCGAAGCTGCCCACGCCACACTATTTGAAGAGGCCATCATGCGTGCAAAAGAAATCGAAAATAAAAAAGCACATAAAACAGGCGACCATGTAAATATGTATTTTGACCTCTCACTCGGCGGCCTTGCCAAAAATGAATTCAGCTTTGCCAAACAAGCAAAGGTGTATGAAGGCCCAGTCGAGCCGAAAGAATAAGTGTCCTTTTTCCCCTCTGAATCTGCATGATTTGGAGGGGGTTTTTGTCTTGCGCTTTTTTAGATTTTAATTCGAATATCCGCAGTTATGACTTACTTTTCCCCCAACTAGATTGTAAAAAAGGAATTCCACATGTCCATATAGAAGTGGTTATGTAAAACAATGGGTTAAAGGAGTAAATATGAAAAAAGGTAAATTTTTGTTCTTATTCGGCTTGTTGTTATACATGTCAGGAATCTACTTATCGACCATTTGGGTTGTGGCAGGAGCAGCAATTGGTGTAACCGGTGGACTATTAATGGGTGCCAGTACTTATTATTTAGCAATGAAAAATTGATCTCCCGCTGCAAGATAGCCTCATTTCAACTTCTCATATTGCTCTCTGAACACTTTAAAAAGCCTCTCATCTCCACCGCGGTCAGGATGAAGGGCTTTTAGGAGCTTTTTGAATTCCTTTTTCAGGACCGGACTGCTTGTGTCCCGTTTTAAACCTAGCAATTCTTCCAGTTGGAATGTATCGGTGGCCGCAGCTTCAATCTGTGCATTCAGCATTTTTTTCAATGTCCGCACTTTGGATTGCTCAATATGCAGACGGGTATTTAATAGTTCAAGTTCTTCGTTAAGTTTTTGATTCTTGCGCTTGGACTTTTCTAGTTCATTCGTTAATTCATTTTTCTGTTCTTGAACAATAAATTCAATCAGGTCACTCAGATGAATTTTATATAATACATTTCTCCTCTGGGATCTTTCAGCTTTTAATTGTCCTTCTTGTATCCACAACAAAATCTCTTCATTGGTTACATCGATTCCGAAAGAAGATAATTGTTCAGCTGCTTCTTTGATTGTCAGCATCTATTTCACTCTCTTATCTTAAAAAATTATCAGACAAATCTATCTTACCATTGATTTTTTTCAGAAAAAGAACAGCAGTATGACATTGTGTTACATATAGCTATTTATGAAAAATAAAGGGGCTGGACTAAAAATGGCGTTTATCATGTCGGAAGTAATTGAAGTATTAGAACGGACTCCCAAAATATTAGAGCAATATTTAGTTGGCTTATCCGATGGCTGGCTTCAAACCAATGAAGGAGACGGGACCTGGAACCCATCCCAGGTTATCGGCCATCTTATTGACGGGGAGAAATATAATTGGATTCCTAGATTGGAGTTAATCTTAAGTGAATCAAAGGAAAAAAGATTCCCGGTATTTGACCGATTTTCACATTTGCAACAATATCATGATTGGTCAATTGAGGAAAAAATGAAGGAATTCGCTTCATTACGCAGGGAAAATATTGAAACACTAAAACTGTTGATCACTGATAAAGCACAGCCTGAAATGACGGGAATCCACCCGGAATATGGAGAAGTAACAGCACGTGAATTGATTTCTACCTGGGTGGTTCATGATTTAACCCATATTTCACAGATAACCAGAGTGATGGCAAAAAAATATGAAGAATCGGTGGGGCCGTGGAAGAGTTATTTAGGTATCTTGAAAAATTAAATATATTTATGCAGCCCATTTCATAATTGATTGGGTTGCTTTTTTATGATTACACATCATTTCTGAATACTCCAGGAAGGAAATGTAAACAGATGAACAGAATATAGAGGTAAGTTTAATAGATTGGCAGGTATGGATATGCTGAAGGCGTATGTGAAATACATTCTATACATTCTTGACCATAAAATAAATGTCCTGGTTGAATGCTGGTCAGAGGGACTATACATCCAGGGTATCACCACGATCTATCTAAATTCTATCCAAGAGAGTTTTTTCCTTATGCCAGGAAGTTTTACTCAGAAAAAAAATTAAGTGTAGAAGATGAATTAAGATGGCGTTATGCATGGCTGACTCACCAGCATAAAAATAAACATCACTGGGAGTATTGGGTGATTGACCCGAATAAAAACAGGCCTTGCCTATGCCACGAAAATACTTACTAGAAATAGTTTGTGATTGGCGGTCGTTTTCAAGAAAGTGGGGAAGGAAGGTAAATCTATCGACTTTGGACCTTACTGATAAGATTATTCTTCATCCAGATACAAGGAAAGAACTTGAGGTAATCATGCGAAATAATAGTAAAATGGAATTGCTTTAATAAAAGATAACCTGAATAAAACTTGCATTCTTTATTTCCTTTTCGGAGTAATGGATTGCTGACTAATTGATTTAAGTCAAAATGCAAAGTCAATTATCGCAGTGTATTTAAGAGCAATTTATCCATGCTCTCAAGTCAACAAACCTGAATTTTTGTTGCAAAATCACTAAGCAAAGAAGGTAGCTAAATGGAGTTTTTTACTCAAGGATTATTATTCATAGCATTGTTTATTTTTATCATTCATTCGATCGAGACATTGGCTTATGCTGTAAGGTTATCGGGTGCACGCGTTAAAATGATTGCTTCTGCTCTTTCACTTTTTAATATAATGGTGATTGTCTCACGATTAGCGAATATGATGCAGCAGCCTTTTACCGGAAGCCTGATTGATAACGCTCCAAAAGAGAATACATTAGAGTTTGTTGAAGCTCAATTCCGGATCCTTATTGGTGCATCAACTCTTGGTACAGTTTTTGGAATTATTCTGCTTCCCACTTTTGTAGCATTATTTTCGAGGGCAATTATTCATTTATCAGAAGAAAAAGGATCTGTGCCTTCCTTGATGAAGAGGCTTTTTTCATTGCAATACATAAAACGCGGCATCACTCATTTTAGTCTTCCTAAGTTTTCATATCTACAGGGAACGAAAATGAATGAGATTCCGGTAAGGCTCTTTTTTGTAAATATGATCATAACGGCGATTTATACCATTGGGGTTTTAGCTGCACTGTATGCAGCATTATTAGTACCTGAAAGAGCTGCTACAGCTATTATGGCATCTGGTTTAATAAATGGGATTGCAACGATCCTTCTGGTCATTTTTGTTGATCCCAAATTATCTGTCATAGCAGACGATGTTGTCAATCAAAGAGGGAGTTACAATACGCTTAAAAGTATGTCAATCATGATGGTAACCTCAAGATTGTTAGGAACAATTCTTGCTCAGGGACTGTTCTTATGGGGAGCAAGATATATTGCCTGGTTTACAAAATTTATCGTGCTATTTAGATAAAAAAGAGGGGATAGATTTCTTGAAGTTCAGAGACTGGTTTTAGAATTCTTTTCACTAAAGATATGTTAAAAAGGCCTTGGAGCATTTAAAGAATCTGCTCCAAGGCAACACTACTGATCAAATTTAAAAATCACCTAATTGCTCCATGCGGCAATACAGCATGAACTCCTTTTACGCCGTTCACGACCTGGGTGACTCGTAAATCAACGGTCACGCTTGCTAGTGCAAGGGCTTCTGTACGTTGTACTTCATGAAGTTCACACAACATGTCGACCATTTCATCAAGTGCCTGTGACGCTGCGAGGTTGAGGTCCTCATTGAAACCGAAAGTCAGCCAGCCATCCGGGGTGTTGGCACGCGGCATTTTCAGTGAAAGATCATCCCTTAATGTCAAAGTGATATCGACAAAGTCCATTGGACACTCGATTGCAGTGCCTGATAATTCACCATCTCCCTGTGCGGCGTGGCCGTCACCGATTGAGAATAATGCTCCTTCAACAGAAATCGGGAGGTACAGGGTACTGCCCCTTTTTAACTCCTTGCAGTCGATGTTGCCGCCACAGTAACGGGGAGGGGAGGTGCGATGAACGCCTGGTTCAGCTGGAGCGACGCCCATCAGGCCGATGAATGGATTTAACGTAACATTGACCGGTCGGCCGCTTACCTCGGTCCTTGCAGTCATTGTGCTATGATTCAACTCCCAGTCTAGTCTGATTCTCTCGGATCCCGTTAGACCAACTGCGTCATTTTGCCAGCTTTTTTTGCCCCCTGCCCAGTTCGTCCCATACCAGCCGGGCACAACATCATTCAATTTCACTTCTAGCACCATCCCTGGCTTTGCCCCTTTGACCTCAATCGGACCAACCATCGGATGAAGGGGAGTTTCTTCTTTTACAGCAGACCGAAAGAACTCTCTCTCAATTTCTTTGGATGCTGAATATCCCCATTCAATGTCTGGAGTCTGCATGCGGATTGAGTCACCAGAGTTAACTGTAATGATTGGTTGATACTCATTAGAGAAAGACCCGTGCAAATTTTCGGATTTCAAAGCAATTTTATGTATCATGGATTCATCTCCTTATGCAATTTCATTTTTAACTATTTCGGCTTTTGGCTTCCTTTTAAAAAGCCTTGGATTCGTTCCAATATAGACTCCTGATAATACAAGGGCGGCTCCGGCTGCATGAGCGGCTGTGAAATTTTCGCCTAAAAACAAAGTAGCCATAATGACCGCAGAAACCGGCATAACATTAATGAAAATCGATGCCTTGGCGGCGCCAATTTCTTTGATTCCGTTATAATACATGACGAATGAAACAACCGTAACCAACACGCTCATATGGATAATAGCCACCCAGGTTGTACCTGATGCCTGCTGGACGTCCTGCCATGATGTTTCAGTCAGGGCAAAGGGAAGTAAAAAGAGGGTACCGAACACGACTGCGTAGGTAGTAGATTCGACAGAGCTGAATTTTTTAAGCACCACTTTTCCAACCACACTGTAGAGCGCCCAACTTACCACAGCTCCCATCAAAACAAAATCAATTGGTTCGAAGCCGAGTTGAATCAAGTTCATTAGATGCCCATCTGTTATGATAAAAAAAGCACCAGAAAGGGCAATCGCCAATCCAATAACATTGTTGCGGGTGATGGTTTCTTTTAAAAATAAAGCTGATAAAAGCACAATCAACACAGGGTTGGACGCAATGAAGAGGGAGCTTTTAATGACAGGTGCATGCTTACTCGCCAGGAAAAAGAAGATATTATATAATGCGATTCCAGTGAGGCCAAGAACGGCAAATAAAATATAATCCTTCAAGTTCGGTTTCTGGCGATTTTTCTCCATCAAGAACATGAGAGGAATGAGGAGGATGGCAGCCCCAAAAAAACGAAAAAAGGCGACAGTCGCCGGTTCGAAGCTTTGTACTGCGTATTTTCCGGCAATGAAAGCACTGCCCCATGTTGAGGTGGCAAAAGTCAACATGCCATATGTAAGCCATAATTTTTTGTTCATAGTTGTCCCTTCTTTATGTACGATTTAAATAGTATTGTAGCATCTTTTTCGAAAAGCGAAATAATAATTTAGTAATTTCTGAAACTTTTTTAGTTAAGGAGTCACAAGCAGGAATTTGATATTCCTTGTTTTTCTGCAAAAAAAGGCAGAATTCTCTTTTTATAGATTACCTTTACGCCATGTACATTTGAAAAGGAAATAGGACAGGAAGTGAAGCAAGTAATTGAATAAAAGCAATACCCAGGCAGAGGCACTATCCCTTTGTTTTTTTTTATTCCTACCTGTATTTCTAATAATGCTAAATACGTCAATTGACATACCCTGCAGAGTTAAAATAGGGCTATACGAGTCAATGAAAAAGGTCGTTTAAAGCTAGTTATTAAACATATTACCTAGGAATTAATATCAAATTCAGGACCAAGGAATCATTTTTATGCTTCTCCTACATCCAACCGGCGCCTTCTATACTGGAAATAATTAGAAAGTATTAGACTTGGTATGTAACTAATTGATTTTACACTGATTAGGAATTATTTTAAAAATTTCCCAACTAAAACTTACTATTCATTTTTTGAATATTCAGTTTTATTCTCCTAAATTTCGACAAACCTGTATCACACAAAAGGCTATGGTTTATTTAGCACCTATTTTGACATAGAGTGTGCGACGAAAGGAGGGCAGGAAATTAGACTAAAGGAAAATACTTAGGAGGTAGATGGATGAAACGTAAAAAACGCCGATTATTATCCGTACTTCTATCCACAGCACTTGTTGTACCATTGCTGCTTCAGCCACAGATGCAGACAAATGCAGCAACAAAGGGAGTCAGTGTTTCTGCAAAGGAAGCAGTCCAGACTGCAAAACAAAAGGTAAACAAAAAGCTTTATACGCAATTTGAAGATCAGGATAAAGTAACGTTCCTGGTAAAAATGAAAGAGCAGGTGGATACGAAAGCTGTTGCTAAGGAGGCAGAGAAAAAAGCCAGCCTGGCTAAAGCAACACCGGCAAAAACCAAATCAATGAAGCGCTCGACGATTGTATCAGAATTAAAAACAACGGCACAAGAAACACAGATCAATGTAATGGAATTCCTCAGGGAGCAAGAAAAGAAGGGTACAGCTAAGGAGGTCCATTCCTACCATGTGGTGAATGCCATTGCGGTAACAGCCACAAAAGAAGTAATGGATAAAGTTGCTGCTTTTGCTGAGGTTGATAAAATCCTTCCAAATGAAACAAGGCAGCTGTTTGTTCCGGAAAAATCAGCTGTTGCTGTTCAGGACCCTGTTGCCAAAACCAATTCAATCGAATGGAATATCGACCGTGTAGGAGCACCAGCGGTCTGGGATATGGGAATCGATGGGAGCGGAATAACCGTAGCAACAATCGACACAGGGGTACAGTGGAATCACCCGGCATTGCAGGAGAAATACCGTGGCTATGACTCAGCCACCGGACAAGTATCCCATGCTGATCATTGGTTTGATGCCGTTCGTGGACAATCTGCACCATATGATGACCATGGGCATGGGACGCATGTTACCGGTACTATGGTAGGGTCCGAGCCTGATGGTGGAAACGTCGTTGGAGTTGCTCCAGGCGCCAAATGGATCGCTGTTAAAGCATTTACAGCTTCTGGCGGTACAGATGCTGACTTACTGGAAGCTGGTGAGTGGATCCTCGCTCCAAATGGAAATCCTGATTTAGCTCCTGACGTTGTCAATAATTCATGGGGCGGTGGACCGGGATTGGATGAATGGTATCGCCCAATGGTTCAAGCATGGAGAGCGGCTGAAATATTCCCTGAGTTCTCTGCCGGGAATACGACTTTCAGCAATCCTGGGGGACCTGGTTCTGTTGCGAACCCGGCCAATTATCCGGAATCAGTCGCAACAGGTGCGACAGACATCAATAATAATTTGGGAAGCTTTTCTCTCTTGGGCCCGTCTCCATATGGAGAAATCAAGCCTGAGCTGTCAGCACCTGGAGTGAATATCCGCTCATCAGTACCTGGAAGCGGTTATGAGGGCGGCTGGAATGGAACATCTATGGCCGGACCTCATGTCTCAGCTGCAATCGCATTATTGCTGCAGGCAAATTCAAGTTTGACTGTTGATGATCTGGAAGAGATTATTATGACGACAGCGCTGCCTTTAACAGACAATGCTTATCCAGAATCACCGAATAATGGCTATGGTTCTGGATTGTTGAATGTTTTTGATGCGGTTTCCTCGGTTGTTTCTGGTTTGGGGAAATTAAAAGGACAGGTTACAAAGGATGGAGACGACAGTGAAGCACCGGTGTTGGAGCATTCCCAACCTGCCACGGTTTTCGCAGGAATGCCACTGACTTTAGAGGCTTCAGCTGCCGACAACATCAGTGTAACAAATGTTGAAGTTGAATATCAATTGGAGGATGGAACCTGGTCATCTATTCCCGCTGCACGAACTGGCGGTGACTATAAAAATGGTACGTATCAGGCTGCTATTCCAGGTGAAGCGATATCCGGGAACGAATTTTCATACAAATGGAAGGCAGTGGACTTTGGCGGTAATGAAACGGTAAGTGAATTTACCGTGACCGTGCTGCCAGGAATCACTGTAGGCTATGAACAAAACTTTGAAAATGATGCTTCTGGCTGGACCTCTTATGGAGCCGCAAACAGCTGGGAGTGGGGCACTCCGACCAGTGGTCCTGGTTCAGCATTTTCAGGAGAGAAAGTCTATGGAACGGCTCTTGGCGGAACCTACCAAAACCGAGCGAACATGTCATTGCAAATGCCGCCGATCGATTTGCCGGAAGGCAGCAGTTACCTGCAATTCAAGCAATGGTATAACCTGGAGAGAAATTATGACTACGGCCATGTGTTTGTCTCCACTGATGCTGTTAACTGGGTGCAAAAACTGCGTGTAAACAATCTATCGAATGGCTGGATTGATGGTGAAGTAGACTTGAGTGAATATGCTGGCCAAAGAATTTATATCGCCTTTAACGTCACAACCGATGGCAGCGTAGTCAGGGATGGATGGTATTTGGATGATGTTTCTTTAACAAATACTCCGCTTGCCGCGCCAGCTAAGGCTGACACGACAGGAAACAAGGACGACGAGAAGGATAGCCTGAAAGAAAAGGTTGATCCAAACAAGATCCAAATGTCACTGCCTAAGCATCAAAAAGCTGAAAATTCAGCAAATCCAATGGCATTGCCTATGCAGGCTCAAGTGACGGTTATTGAATCAGGGCGTTCCGTAAAAACAAATCCTGCTAATGGAAGTTTCGAACTGACACATGCTGCCGGTACATTCACGGTGGTAGCAGAAGCTTATGGTTTCCGTCCACAGACTCAAACTGTAAACATTGCACAGGATGGAGAGACAACAGCCAACTTCAATTTAGAAGAGTTGCCAAAAGGAACAATAACCGGTTCCATCACGAATAAGGCAACTGGTGAGCCTGTAGCGGGTGCGACCGTTTACCTATTGGAGGATGCGAAGATAGCACCTGTTGAAACAGACGAGAATGGACAATATTCGCTGACTGCATATGAAGGTGAATACACGCTAAAAGTAATTGCTCCTCATTTTTACAGTCAGGAAGCGACTGTCACCCTTGATGGGGATGTTGAGCAAAACTTTGAAATTAAACCATTCATCGGTTACCCGGGTGAAATCGGTTATGATGACGGCAGTGCGGAAAATGCTCGGGCATTCTATGACGCGGGCAATGGCTGGGCCGTGAAGATGTCGTTGGCTGAGGGCAACAACAAAGCGCTGGTTACAGGCGGTCTATTCCGTTTCTGGGATACTGAGTGGCCGGTTCCGGGCGGCACAGCCTTCAAAGTGGAAGTATACGATGCCACAGGAACTGATGGATCTCCAGGCAAGAAGCTGGCAGGACCAATTGATGCCACTGCATTGAGAAACGGCGAGTGGACACATGTTGATTTGAGCAGCCATGGAATCGTAGTAGAAGGAGATTTCTACCTGGTATATATCCAGGCTGGCATCAACACAGCTTCACCTGGCCTGGCTACCGATGAAAACGGAAAGAATGCATTAAGAAGCTGGCAGTTAGTAGGTGGTGGCTGGTCACCTTCTCCAGAGGATGAAGGAAACTATATGATCCGTGCGGTAGTCGATTATGAGGTTACGACACCAAGTATCTCTTCACCTGTAGATGGATCTTTTACAAAGGAAAGTTCTGTAAAAGTAGAAGGATCGGCAGCGCCAACAACGACTGTCCATATCTATAATGATGGCGAAGAGATTGCAACCACAGCTGCAAGCGATAATGGCAAGTATGCAGTTGATATAGATCTAAATGAAGGCACGAATGTATTGACAGCCAAAGCATCGACAGAGCAGGGAATTACTGATGCATCAGAGCCAGCAACAGTGGTTTTTGACCCTAATGCACCTGAATTGTCGATTGCCTCCCCTGCAGATGGAAGCAAAATCAACAAAGAAACCGTTACGGTTACCGGCGCAATTACTGATGCCAATCTGGACACTGTTACAGTTAACGGAACTGCAGCGAAGGTGGAGAACGGAACCTATTCAGCCAGGGTAATGCTGGATGAAGGGAAAAACGAAATCAAAGTGGTTGCAGTGGATAAGGCAGGAAACGCAACTGAAAAATCTATAAAAGTAGATGTGAAATACACTGCACCTGTGATTTCAAATGTTAAACCGGAAGAAGATCAGACCTTGAAAAAAGGAGAAAGCGTAAAGGTCGAATTCACTAGTGAAGAAGACCTGGATGCGACGTTTGTCATTCATATGCCATTAACGAGCAATTCACTGACAATGAATGCAACAGAGCTTCCAATGCGTGAAGTATCTCCAGGAAATTACGCAGGCTACTATACAGCGACTAAAGATGTTGTGGCAGATGGCGCCATCATCGAAGTCAAAGCCGTTGACGCCTATGGCAATGAAACAAGAAAAACCGCAGAGGGAAAATTGTTCATCAATGTGAAGAAAAAGAGTAATAAATAGTATTTGTTTTAACAAGGAAGGGCCTTTCGCTTAATTGCGGTAAGGCTCTTTTTTTGAGGGGAAAACAACAGGAATTAAGAAGAGTTCATCTTAACTCAAAAGAGTCATATTAAAGAGGTAAGAAACGGTAAGACCCCTATATCATTCAATGGAAGGAGATGGTAATATACTAAATAAGGAGGGGTATTATGAAGTATATTCTCTTTGTTGTTCTCATTATAACAATAGTCTGGTTAATGAAGTTCTTATTAAGAAAAGCCTTCAATATCCCAAAGATTAAAAGGAAGGTATTTTCCTATAATCATATAAATAAAACGCATCGAAATGCTGAATGGATTCTGCGAATTACGACTGTAATCACTTATCTGATTTTATTTTTTAAATTAATGTATCGAGATGTTTCGGTAAATCTTTTCCTTCTGGTCCTGACATTACTGATCACTGGGCAAAACTTTCTGCGCGCTTATTTTGAATGGAAAGCTTCAGACCATCCAAAAGAGGCCATTCTTTCCATAGCGGAAGGACTTGTTCTTATTGGAATCGTTCTCCTCGTTATCCAGTTTGAAGTATTGACTAGGCTGACCCAATAAATTATTTAGCATGAAGGCGGCATCATATAATTGTGTGGAGAGGAAGGACTTAAATGATTAAGAATAATAAATATTTAGCCATGGCCATCATCTTTTTCTTTATTTCGATTGCTCTTAATTTTCCATTCCCTCACGAATATCCTGTTGGTCAGGAATTTTCATCAGCATTTAATTTTCCAATCACCACTATGGACGGAGTGAACTATATTGGGGTCACAGGCCTCATTTTATTTATAATCAGCTTATTTTATCTCGTTAAATCGCTTGATCAATATCATGTGCGAATGGTTTTGATCGCGATATTTCTTGTTGTGTTCCTGCCGATGGAAATGGTGAAGGCATACCAGAACACCTTTGCTACTGGAATTTATGCCATCGAGTACGAAAGAGGGGAGAGCAATTTCACGTTCGAGATGAAAGACGAAACAACATTATACGCAATTTGTGTTCTCCCATTTGAGAACCACAGCAAAGAAACAGTACAATTCAACATCAAATTTTATGAAAAGTATTTGTTCGAAGATGACTATCCGATGCTATCTCTTTTAAATGAAGGAGGCCCATACAAGGTTACCCTCCATGGAAAAGAGAGCAAAGTGATAACAATCGAGACTCAAATTGATTTAGCTAAATTAGGAAGAGGCGGATTAAGTGGCCAAGGCTCAGGAATCAATTTGATGATTGTGGATGGCAAGAAAGTAAGGAAGCTATAGGGATTATTTTCTTATTAAATGAAAGGAGATTAAACATTTGACTGCTATCGCAAAAGGAAGTTTTGCTGGTCTATTGGCAGGAAATCTCCTTGGTCTTTTTTTGAACTTAGTAGAGTCGGTTACTGGACTAAAGGTATACATATTGCTTCTGAATGTTGATTATATTCCTTTTTTAAAAGACATTAAAGTCTCTGAAATAATTGAGTTTTTACTACATTTGATAGTTTCGATGGTACTTGGTGTCCTTTTACATATCTATTTAATAAAAAAGGACTTCCCAATTAAACAGAAAGTTAGATTTGTTGTTAAGGTTTCCTTACTAATAGGACTTTTCCTATACCCCACAACAATGCTTTCTGACCGGACACCTGAGATCTCCAGTGCATATTCCTTCCTTTTCTGGATGGTTGGGCATGGTTTGTATGGTGTAGCGCTCGGAAAGCTGCTCATTTATGGGAAAAGGGTAAGAGGGTGAGGTTTAAAAGGGCTTTAATTGTAATTATTGTGGTTTTACTTATTTATGGTATTAACAGATGGGATGATTATAGGGAAAAGAATCTGGCCGAAATCCTTGATGCCAATTAGAATATAGTGACCATCGAATTACCATTCCTAATTTAATTGAAAGGGATGTAGCCCTTTTCGGAATGGATCAATATGATATCATTAATGAACCTATCGACTACAAATGGTTGGAGGATTATTTAGCTAAGCATGGACAAAAATTTTAATCTTTTTTTCAACATTTTCTCTAACTGGTAAAAAAACAAAATGGATACGCTATGAAAAATGAATCGTTCAGTCATCATCATTCCATTTTTAAAAGAATGTGGTGGTATTTCCATCAAAAGAAATGCCAGGAGGTTACGCTCCTGGCATTTGGTTTATTCTGTATTCTGATGGAAGGTGAACTTATTTTTGCCTGCCTTTTTGGAAGCATAGAGTGCTTCATCCGCATAACTGATGACAGTAAACGGATCAATATCATGCTCTGGCCAAACTGCTCCACCGATGCTGCATCCAACCATAAGCTCAGCATTCTCAAGATGATAGGGGGCGTTTATGCTATTGATTAGTTTGGTTGCAATATTAGCAAGTGAAAATTCCACTGATTCTGACGGTGTTTCAAGCACGACAAGGAACTCATCGCCGCCGAGCCTGAATATCTGATCGTCTTTACGCGTGCTATCTTTCAGTCTGCTTGCTACTTCTTTAAGGAGCAAATCACCGGTATGATGTCCGTGAGTATCATTGATTAATTTAAAACCGTCCAGATCCAGATATAAAAACGACAGTGACTGATCTGCCATTTTAACTTTATTCATAAACTGGTCTAATGCGACACGATTGCCTAAACCTGTTAAGAGATCCTGGTGGGCAAGGGTTTCCATCTTTCCTAAATTGGACTCTGTCCGGATTAATGAGTCAACGAGATCTCTAAGGGAACCGGATAGGAGTTCAAGGTCTTTGATTCCTTTTATATAAGGGATTACCGCTTCATTCCCTGTTCTAAGCTTATGGGCAGCTCTTGAAATTTTTCTTAAAGGATTCGAAATGAAACCGGCAAGAAGCCAGCCTATGAACGCAAAGATAACAGCCGTTATGGTACCAAGTTTGATAATGTATGATTTCAAGTGTTCAACAGGGGAAAATGCATGATCTGTGGGGATACGGACAATGACTTTCCAGCCAAGACCTGCATAATCATAATGGCCGTCTCCGACTGCAAACCCCGTCAGATACTCTTTACCATCAGGCCATTCTTCTACTAGCCAGTTGTTCTCACCCTTGGTCGCTTTTTGAACACTTTCTACATCTAGCAGGGTTCCTGTCATTCCTTCTGGCCCTAACAGTACCGTGCCGTCCAAACCGCTCACAACAAAAACTTCCGCTTCGCTTAATTCATCCTTTAAAGGTTTGATAATCGCTGCCTTTACTTGTTTCGACCATTCCCAGCTTAAATGTGCAGCCAACACACCGCTGAAATTCCCATTTTTATCGGTCAAAGGCTTGCTGATATCGACGAATTGCATTGGTTCTCCATTTGGATTGGGCAGCAGGTTAGCAAGGAGGACAGCATTATGGACATCGCCGATAAATGTTCCTTTTTTTCCTTCCTGGTAAACAGGCCGATTAGAAATATCAGTGCCAACGAGGATTTTGTCTGACGCTGCAACCACTCTCCCGGATGAGTCAGTCAATCCAATCCACGAAAATACATGAATGCTTGATTTTAATTGGTCCAATAATGCCTGGGCCGATTGGATGTCCTCCTGGGATTTGATATCATCAATCTTGCTCAGTACTTCGACCTCTCCGATTCGTGACCACATGAACGAATCTAGCTTATCAGCCATAAGATAGGCAGTAGTAGAAAGGCTGTTCCCAATCTCTCTTTTAATCGTTTCACCTGAATGCTTGCTGATCGTAATACTCAACAACATGGTAAGTGCAATGATGATCACACCAAAAAATAGAGCCATATAGGCTCGAAGGTTGATTTTCATTTAAATTGATCCCTTTCGCGCAAAAAAACTAAAGTCTCTACTTGGTTATTTCGACATGCTTTGCAAATTCTTTAGTAGAAAAAATTTCTATTTTGATCGCCATTTCGATAGAATTGCACCAATTCCAGCAAAAACCAAAGCAGCAAAAGTAAACTTAATGATTGAAATTTGTTCAAGTAAGGGAGTATGGGTCGAACGATCTGAGGAAAAAATGGACCACCAGATTGGTTCGGAATAAAGGCTTGATGCAATCAGCCAAAGCAGAAAGAATACAAGAAGCGAAAAGATATAATATTTCACAGATACACCTTCCTTACTATTGATCGCTCTCACGAATAATTTCCATATAGAAACGGATGGCATTCAGATAGTTTTCAATACTGATATGCTCATTCGTACCATGCATCCGGTTCAAATCTTCAGATGTCAATTGGACGGGAAGGAATCTGTAGGTGTTTTCGGAAATACTGTCATAATGTTTTGCATCAGAACCGGCAAACATCAGATAAGGTGCAATGACTGCGTCTTGGTAAACGTTGCGGGCGCCTTGCTGGATGGCCTTGAAGTGCCAGCTGTCAACAGAGGAAACACCCGAAGCTTCAGAACCTTGAATCGTCACTTTTATCTGGTCATCATCTATCGTCTTTTCAATATATTCTCTAACTTCGCCCAGTGAATCTCCTGGCATAAGACGGAGATTAATTACGGCTGAAGCTTTTTCAGGAAGGGCATTATATTGTTCTCCAGCCTGAAAAATCGTTGGCGCAATCGTTGTGCGGATCAAGGCTGCCGATGCCGGCTGCTGCAGAAGGATTCTTTCGATCACAGGCTCAAAAATGAGCTTATTTGCAAATACGTATTTCATTCCAAAGCCCATTTCTGGAGCGACGAATTCAAATAAGTCCTCGCCAGGACCCTGTAAGTCCGCAGGGAATTGAGTGTCTTCCAGCTTAGAAATAGCTCTTGCAATCCTGCCTATATTAGTACTGTTTTTCGGCTGGGAAGAATGGCCGCCACTGCCTTCAATTGTAAGTTCTGCTGTTGCTGAGCCTTTCTCGGAGATACCAACAACACCCACTGGTTTATCTACACCCGGGACCATGTTTTCGACGATGGCTCCGCCTTCATCCAGAACAAAGTCAAAGTTGATTCCTCTTTCATTCAAAATGCTGACAATCTTGCTGGCACCTTCATCTCCGCCAATTTCCTCATCGAATCCAAACATAAAATAGATGTCTCGCTCAGGCTGGTATCCTTCCGACAGCAAATGCTCGGCAGCTTGGAGAATGCCAATGACACCGATTTTGTCATCAAGTGTACCGCGACCCCATATCTTACCGTCGGCTTTGGTGCCGCTGAAAGGGGGATGCTCCCAGTTTTCCTCAGTACCTTTAAGAACGGGAACAACATCATAATGGCTAGTCAAACCGACAGGGGACTTTGCTGGGTTAGAACCCTTCCATATAAAAATAAGTGCGTAGTCATTCACTTTTTCCAATTCAAGATTTTGATAGACTTTGGGGAAGCTCTTATCCAAAAAAGAAAGAAAAGCGTCAAACTCACGCATATTCATCTTGCTTCGATCCTGATAAGAGATGGTCTGGAATTGAATAGCCTCTGACAGTGTTTCAATCGCGCTGTCTTCATTCAGGGAACCAGAGAATGAATCAGGTGCTGGCTGACGAGATTTCAAGGTGAGGGCAGTGGACATGGTGATGGCCCCGAATAATAGGAGCAGGACGCCAAATATCGTCAAGGTTAACTTCAGCTTTTTCATAGATAACTTGAACACCTCCAAATTTTCAAAAAAGCCTCCGGTTTCCCAGAGGCAGTTCGTTAGGCAATTTCAGGTGCATGAGATTGTTTTTCCGGTTCTGGTACGAACGCAAGAATGATCATCCCAATGACAAAGAGGATGACAAGGCTGAAAACGCCCATGCTCGAATTTCCTGTAAGCTGTGCTGTCAGACCGACCATAAGCGGCCCCATGATCGAAGCGAATTTTCCAAAGATATTATAGAAACCGAAGAATTCATTTGCATTTGCTTTCGGGACCAATTTGGCAAAATAGGACCGGCTCAGTGCCTGGATGCCACCCTGTGAGGTCGCAACCAGCATCGCCAGAATCCAGAAATCAGTCGTTGTTTCCAGGAAGTAGGCATAAATACAGACAAAGATATAAACAATGATACCTACATAAAGCATTTTCTTGCCGGTAAAACGTTCGGACAATTTTCCAAACAAAATCGCGAAAGGCCAGGCGACAACCTGCGTTGCGAAAAGAATGATTAATAGGTTAGTAGAACTGATGCCTAGATCGGTTCCATAGGCTGTAGACATCGTGATAATGGTTCCTACACCATCAATGTAAAAGAAATATGCTAATAAGAAAAGAAATAATGCCCTGTATTTGCGAATTTCCTTGAATGTTTTCCCTAAGCGTCTAAAGCTTTGCAGAACCAATTGTGGTTCACGCTCAATATAATGCTTTTGGTGGACATTTTTAAACATGGGTATCGAGAAAAGTCCCCACCAAAGCGCAGTGATGATGAAAGCAATCTGGCTTGCCAGTGTCATGGAAATCGGCAACACCTTGGTCTGTGCCAAAATAATGATAGCGATACTGATGATGAAGGGGATCGTACTACCGATATATCCCATCCCATACCCGCGCGCTGACACCCTATCCATCCGTTCATCGGTGGTAACATCTACGATAAATGCGTCATAAAATACATTTGATCCTGTCGATCCCAGTACTGCCAAGGTGTAAATCACCAGCAGCATCAGCCAATTTCCGCTTGGCACAAAAGCCAATCCAGCTGTAAATACAATTCCCAGAGTGAAGAATATCCGGAAGAATCGTTTCTTCATCCCTTTGTAATCTGCGATCGTCCCGAGAATCGGTCCTATCAAGGCGAGAATGAAGGTGGCGATGGCAATTGTATACCCAAGATAAGCCGTCGAATTCGACAGGCTCACACCAGCTTCGGTAGCAGAAGCCTTGTAAAAGAGCGGAAAAACAGCTGTCGAAATGATTATCGAATAAGCTGAGCTGGCCCAGTCATAGCGAATCCAGCTGCTCTCTTCCTTTGTGAAACCTTTCATCATTTTGCCCCCAATAATTTATATTTTTAAATTGCAGATACATTACAATTCGCTTCTGAAATTGGAATAACCTTCATTTCCAATCTTTAAATATCCAAAATCCCCTCGATTACGCGGCCGTCTGTATCACCAAGGTCCAATCCCAGCAAGCGGGCGAAAGTAGGGCCTTCGTCTACGAGATGCATAGAACGAACAGAAATTCCGGGGAGAATCCCTTTGCCTGCTGCAAAGAAAACAGTGTGATACCCGTCTTTATAAGGGGAGTAACCATGACAGGCAAGTGTGTATTTTTTGCTTTTAGCATCCTGTTCGCTGACTTCTTCAATGTAATCACCGTCGATGTCCTCACTAAAATAGAAACCTCTGGCAGCTTCAAGCATCCTGAAGGCAGTTCCATCTGCGCCTAACATGTTCGCTTCCTGGCCTGTAATAATTTTTTCGATTCCATTCGATTGATCTTGAAGCAGCTGAGCTAAAAGCTCTGCAACTGTGTTTTTTGTTTGAATATTGTTCTCATCATTTACATAAACGTACGCCGATCCGTCACAGCTCTTACAGTAAGCTTTCCAATCTGTCACTTTGCCAGCACCATTCACCTTGATTAATCCCCGTTCTTTAAATAATACGTTCAATTTCACGACTTTAGACTCGTCAAGAGCACTGTGATCTCCCAGGAGGACAAAGGTGGTGTTTTCAAAAATACCGGCCTCCTTGGTTGCCTCAAGGATTTTACCCAATCTTAGATCATGTCGATGAAGAGCTTCCTTAGCTTCATTCGATGAAAAACCGTGCATATGCCGCTGGGAATCCAGGTCGACAAAGTGTATCAGTATCAAATCGGGCTTCTTCGTTTTTATTGTTTCAACAGTTGTTGCTAGTACGAAGTCATCAAGTTCTGGCTGGCTAAGCCCCTTTCGGATGTGGCCGAATTTAGAATTCATCTCCAACTGGTATCGCGGACTTCCGTTGAACAGGGAAACCGGAATCTGGTGGTGCCACGGCCTGTTTGAAAAAATTTCAGGCATATTGTAGTCTATGTCGGCTTTTGCCGTCACAGGCCAGAGCAAGGCAGCTGTTTTCATGCCGGCCTTTTTTGCCTCATCATAGAGGGTTGTCCCTCTTATGTGGTGACGATGCCAGTACCAGTCCGGAGAAATCCTTCCCGGCTGTATGAATGTATTGTTCACGATTCCATGGCGTTTAGGGAAATTCCCCGTCACAATCGTCGCATGGCATGGATAGGTCACAGAAGGATATATTGTCTCAACTTTTGTGCAATATGAACTTTTTTCAATGAATGCTTTGAAATTAGGCAGTTCCCTGAGCAATGGTACATCATGCTCAGAAAGACAATCGAATGAGATGACGATTAAATGGTCTGTCAGTTTGGTCATGGCAGCCTCCAAATGATGTTTATATTTTAAATATAGCAGAAGAATCTGGAAAAAAATCAGCTTTTCTGTGTTAGAAGGAATTTACTTGTCAACAAAGAAGTAATAAGTATCTGAAATTTTGGAGGAAAACAAAATGGACCTGGTCGATAAAGCTTTGCAGATTGCATCTATTGCTCACGAAGGCCAATACCGAAAAAACACAAAAATCCCTTATATTGCACATCCTGTTGCGGTTGGCATGATTCTGCAAGAAGCAGGTTATAGGAAGGAAATGGTTGCAGCTGGCATTCTGCATGATACAGTGGAAGATACCGAATTGACATTGGAGGATATTGAAAGAGAATTCGGAAAGGAAATAGCCCAGCTGGTAGAAGGCTGTTCAGAACCAGACAAATCCCTGTCCTGGGAAGAACGAAAACAACACACGATCGATTATTTAAAAAATGCTCCTGAGGAGGTCAGGGTGGTCGCTTGTGCAGACAAGCTTCACAATCTCCGATCAATCCGGCTTGATGCCGAAATCTCCGGAGAACAAGTGTGGAACAGGTTCCGACGAGGCAAGCAGCATCAGGAATGGTATTACAGGAATGTGATAAATAGTCTGGGATTTGTCACAGAATTCCCTTTACTTGAAGAATTGCGAAACGAAGTTTACTTGTTATTTGATAATGAAGAAGGCTGATTTTTCGGCAATAGCAGAGGCTTGTCCCAAAAATCCTTGATGGAACAATTCCAACTAAAGATAGAGGAGTAATAATGATGGAAACAATCCTAATTTTAAAAGAAGGATTCTCGAATAAATTTTGGAAAATCAAAGTGGCTGGAAAAAGTCATACGGTGACTTACGGAAAGATCGGTACTGTTGGAGCGGTAAAAGTAAAGACATTCGAAACGGAAGAAGCCTGCCAGAAAAATGCAGACAGGCTGGTCCGATCGAAAATGAAAAAGGGCTATGTACCGGCAAATCCTTCTGATCAATTGATGAAGGAAAGCACGATGACAGACCACTTATTCTGGGAAATAATAAAGATCGCTAAACAAAAAGGAGAAGACGCTGATGAGCAGATAGAGTGGCTTATCAACCATTTATCGAAGAAGCCTGTCAAAGAAATTGTGATGTTCGATTACTATTTCAATCAGAATTACATGAAGTCCTATACCTCCGCCCTGTGGGCTGCAGCCTATATTATCATGGGAGGAGCTTCGGATGATTCTTTTGACTATTTTAGGGCCTGGCTGCTCTACCAGGGGAAGGATACATACGAAACTGTCATCCATGATCCGGAAAAAATCATTCCACATTTAAAAGTGCTTGAAGATGATGAATATGTTCCCCAACTGGAGGACTTGCTGAGTGTTGCAAGTATAGCTTATGAAGAAAAAACGGGCTTAGACTATGACGATTACTATGAATTATATGAAAAAATAACCGAAGATCAAAACCCCATGCCGGACATTGAATTTGACTGGGATGAAGATGATGAAGAAGGATTGAAAAAGAAGTTTCCTGCATTATGGGCGAGGTATGGGGAAAGTCCATTGGAATATTAAATTATATTAGAGGAGAGAAAACCAATGAATTCACTAATTTTCAATAAGGTAAACAATGTATTCGTCCATGTAAGCAATCTGAAGGAAGCCTCCGAGTGGTACTACGATCTGCTGGGAATCCCATTTGACCCTGATAAAGTGGAATCACCCGTACATAACATTCCTGTTGATTCTGAAACAGGATTAACCCTGGATGACCATACTTTTGACCCTGGTTTTCGATTAAAGCCTTCAGAACATGTTTTGTTTAACTTGCTGGTGGATGACGTGGATGAAGCTTATGAATTTGTTATTTCAAAAGGGATTCCTGTTATAAAAGAAATTGAGCGTATAGGGGATTTCGCCTATTTCAACTTCAAAGACCCGGATGGCAACGTCCTGATGATCTGTAATTGTTAAGAGGAAATGAATTTCCTCTATTACTATTATTTACCTTGATTCACCTCTTAAACTTATGGGTATAGATAGTTAATCCATTTAAGGGGTGAGAAAAATGACGAAACTGAAACTGTCAAAAGATGATCTATTGGACCAAATCAAGAATAGTGATGGCAACTTAAGAATTTCGTCCATCTCCTCAACGGAAGAAGGGGAAGAACTGATCGCCCTGGCCAAACATCTGGAACTTGAAGGTAAAATCGTGCTTCTGGAATATTGTTTGGATAAAAAGCCATTGTCTGTTTCCATTAAAACTAAAAACCCAGATTAAATGTATAGAATTAAAAGGCGGACTACTGAAAAAGTAGTTCGTCTTTTTTGGGGTCATATGCACGTAGGAATATGCAGTAGAAAACGCTTTCTTTTGAAAATTCCCAAAATTATGATTGACTGAATATTATATCTATATTATTATCGTCCTAATAGTTTTTTCTTTCGTAAGACGAAGCGTTGAAGTGAAAAAGAAATTGGAGGGAAATGATCATGTCTCAATTATTAGCTTTGGTTATTGTAGTATTCATCTTATTAGTCGGCGATTTGGTTGCTGTCAGGACAAGGGCATGGATTCCGTCCATGTTCGTATCGGCCGTCTTGTTTCTGATTGGATACTGGACGTTTTTTCCGAAAGAGATTGTCGCCCTGGCTGGAGTGCCTTCCGCAGTAGCGGTGATGATGATGTATTTGTTAATCACGAATATGGGCACCTTGCTTTCGATCCGCGAGTTGAAGAATCAGTGGAAAACGATTGTGATCGCCCTGTCAGGAATTTTGGGGATCGTCGCCGTACTCTTGAGTGTGGGTACGCTGATCTTCGGATTCCAGACGATGGTTGTGGCCGTACCACCTTTAGTTGGCGGAGTGGTTTCTGCTTTGATCATGTCTGAAGGAGCAAAAGAAGCAGGACTTGCGTCATTATCTGTATTCGCCATCGTCATTTATGTCATGCAAGGATTCGCTGGTTATCCATTGACTTCACTAGTGTTGAAAAAAGAAGGCAAGCGACTTTTGAAGCAATATCGTGAGGGAGGCCTTGCATCCACTGAAGTGGCCGCAACTGCTGAAGTGGCACCTCCAACGGAGCTGAAGCTTTTTAGAAGATTGCCAGAAAAATACAACACCGAATTTTTTAAGTTTTTCAGGCTTTCACTGGTCGCATATTTGGCTTACTTAACATCCACACTTTTGGCTCCGGTCGTCTCAGTCAGCCCGTTTGTACTGGCACTGTTATTTGGTGTAATCGCAACAAGTGTTGGATTCTTAGAAAAGCAGGTTCTGCAAAAGGCAAACGGCTTTGGGATCGCTATCCTTGTTTTGATGTTATTCATTTTCGATGGACTGAAGCAGGCAACACCAGGAATGCTGCTTGAAATTCTGGTCCCGCTGATCGGTGCTATCGTCCTTGGGGTCGCCGGAATGTATATCTTCTCATTTGTTGCCGGCAAGATCTTAAAAGTAAGTAAAGAGATGGCTTTTGCCGTATCCCTTACTGCACTATATGGATTCCCGGCTGATTACATCATCACGAATGAAGTCATCAAATCACTGACAGAAGATGAAAAAGAAAGAGAAGCACTCACGAGTCACATGCTGCCACCAATGCTTGTTGGCGGATTCGTGACCGTCACAATCGTATCGGTTGTGCTTGCGGGCATCTTCGTCGGATTCTTGTAAGAAATAGGAGGTAATTAGATTGCGTGAATTAAAGGAACGGATTGAAGAGCATATTGAACAAATCAGTCAGTACACTGCAACCCCTGGCAGAGGAACGACAAGACTGACATACAGTCAGGAGGATTTGAAATCCCGCAACTATTTAAAGGAGAAGATGAAAGAGTATGGTCTTCAGGTGCGTGAGGATGGATTCGGCAATATATTCGGGAAACTGGAAGGACTGATTGCCGACGCACCTAGTGTGATGATTGGTTCCCATTTTGACTCTGTGCCTCACGGCGGTTCCTATGACGGACCCGCCGGAGTCGTGGCAGCGCTGGAAGTAGCAGCTCTTTTTGCTAAAAATGGCTTGAAACCCAAGTATCCTTTGGAAGTCGTAGCATTGGTGGAAGAAGAAGGTTCGAGGTTTGGCGGAGGCCTGATGGGGTCCCGTGGTATGGTTGGTCTTCTTGATGAAGAAGAATTTAAGTTGTTAAAGGACAAGAATGGAATTTCAACTGTTGAAGCCATGACCGATATTGGACTAGATCCATCGCTGCCAAAGAAACGGGACCCAAAAACAATGAAAGCCTTTCTGGAATTACATATCGAACAAGGACCTATTTTAGAAGAAAAAGAGATTCCTATTGGCGTAGTGGAGGCCATCGTCGGCCTGACACAATTGGAGGTAACCGTAAAAGGGCAGGCAGGCCATGCAGGAACAACGCCGATGGATCGCCGGGCTGATGCACTGGTAACGGCGAGCAAAATAATCAGCCAGCTGCCAGGGCTCTCAAATGAAGAAGGAGAAGGCACAGTCATCACGGTTGGCCGTTTGAATGTCTATCCGAACGGTGCCAATGTCATCCCGGATCAAGTTGTATTTTCTGTGGACATTCGTTCTGGAAAGGAAGAGAATGTCCTGAACGTGATCGAAAAAACAAATAATCTTATTGCTTCCTTTACTGGAAATGGAATCGAAACCTCGGTGGAGCAGCTTTTGTATATCCAGCCGAAAGAATTACATGCGGAAGTCCGCTCTCTTTTAAAAGAGAAAAGCAGTGAGCTAGGTATTCAGTATTGTTCGATCAACAGCGGCGCCGGCCACGATGCAATGGTGCTATCCGATTTTACGGATGTTGGAATGCTGTTTATTCCAAGCAGGAATGGGCTCAGCCACTGTCCGGAAGAGTGGTCTGATTCAGAAGACATCGCAACGGCCGTAAAGATTTTTTACGAAACAGCAAAGACTTTAACGGAGGCGGAATGATGATTAATCAAAAATTAAAGGAAGCTTTTCATGAATATAAAGAAGAACTAACCGATTTGCGCAGGAAGCTGCACAACGAGCCGGAGCTTTCCTGGGA
The DNA here is from genome assembly GCF_030122805.1 of Mesobacillus sp. AQ2. Classification (NCBI taxonomy): domain Bacteria; kingdom Bacillati; phylum Bacillota; class Bacilli; order Caryophanales; family Bacillaceae; genus Mesobacillus; species Mesobacillus sp. AQ2. Next base: position 2,400,744 of record NZ_CP126080.1, read on the forward strand.
AGAATACAAAACAACTGATTTTGTCTGCGCCTATCTTGATGAACTGGACATTTCCTATCGCAGGACAGAACCTACAGGTGTGATTGCTGAAATCAAGGGCAGGAAGCCTGGAAAAACAGTCGCCTTGAGAGGGGATATGGATGCCCTTTCAGTCGAAGAATTGAATAAGGACTTGTCCTACGCTTCATGTGAAGAAGGGAAAATGCACGCATGCGGCCATGATGCCCATACGGCAATGTTGATGATTGCAGCAAAAGCACTGAATGAGATCAAGGAAGACCTTCCTGGCAATGTCCGCTTATTATTCCAGCCGGCGGAAGAAGTCGCCCAGGGTGCTAAGGCTCTCGTTGAACAAGGAGCAGTGGAAGGTGTCGACAACGTCTTCGGCATCCATATATGGTCGCAAATGCCGACCCATAAGGTCAGCTGCACACCAGGTCCATCCTTCGCTTCGGCGGATTTGTTCAAAGTTACATTTAAGGGAAAAGGCGGACACGGAGCGATGCCGCAAGCTTGCATTGATACTGCCATCGTCGCCTCATCGTTTGTGATGAATGTGCAATCAGTGGTGTCCAGAACGATTGATCCCCAGCAGGGAGCTGTGTTGACTGTCGGAAAAATGGTCGTCGGCACCCGTTTTAATGTCATCGCCGAGAATGCCGTGATTGAGGGAACTGTACGCTGCTTTGACCCGGCTATACGTGACCACATTGAGGCGCAGCTCAGCCATTACGCAGAAAACGTCGCAGCGGTATATGGCGCTGACGCACATGTAGAATATACTCGAGGTACGCAGGCGGTCATCAATGACGAGAGTAGCGCGCTGCTAGTACAGCAGGTGGCTGCAGAAGCATTCGGTGATGACGTCATTTTTCATGAAAAACCAACCATGGGCGGCGAAGATTTCAGCTTTTATCTTGACGAGGTGCCAGGCAGCTTTGCCCTTGTAGGCAGCGGCAATCCCGAAAAAGATACAGAGTGGGCCCACCATCATGGCAAATTCAACATCGATGAAGATGCTTTGAGTACCGGCGCAGAACTCTACGTTCAGTATGCATGGGCTTATTTGAATAAAAACTAATAAAAGTGGAGAACCCTATGGGCTCTCCACTTTTGCTAGTTACCTCTTTTTCTTTTTGCCAGGATCCGCAGCCACGGTTGGTTTCTGCTTGGATTCAAGTGCCAGGTGCACATGGTAGGTTTTCTCATTAACAGCCAGAACGCTTGTAACCTTTCCTTTGCGCCCCTTGATCCTCAGATCCTCCCCAACAGAAGGAACCTGCTGGCGGAGCTGATTCAAAAGCTCATTTCTGTTTTCGAAAAAATGGACAACAAACATAGCAAATCACCTATTTTCCATAGTATTAGTTTTCCTATCACTAACATATTGGCGGGATGCTAGGTTTAGAACTGATTGGTAGGAGGAATTTTAGTAGGATTGAATTGTTGTGCAGCAGGGAAGAATTTAGTTTGAGGTAGGAGTTCGGACTGTCTAAAGTAGGCGGAAGTTTGGACAGGTTTTGAGGTTAGAAGGGAAAAGCTGTCAAAATAAAAGTGTAATCTTGACATGTTGAGGGCCCACAACTGAAAAGCTGTCAAAATAAAGGTGTATTCTTGACATGTTGAGGGCCTACATCTGAAAAGCTGTCAAAATAAATGCCTATTCTTGACAGGTTAAGGGCCCACAACTGAAAAGCTGTCAAAATAAAGGCGTATTCTTGACAAGTTAAGGGCCAACAAGTGGAAAGCTGTCAAAATAAAGGCGTATTCTTGACATGTTGAGGGCCCACAACTGAAAAGCTGTCAAAATAAAGGTGTAATCTTGACATGTTGAGGGCCAACAAGTGAAAACTTGTCAAAATAAAGGTGTATTCTTGACAGGTTAAGGGCCCACAACTGAAAAGCTGTCAAAATAATGACGTAATCTTGACAGGTTGAGGACCACCAACTAAAAACCTGTCAAAATAAAAATCAGCATAAAAAAATAAACTTAAATACGGAGGTTACCTACATGAATACATACAAATTTCCTGAAGGTTTTTTATGGGGTGGTGCAACGGCTGCAAACCAGATTGAAGGGGGCTATCATGAAGGAAATAAGGGCCTGAATGTGGCTGATGTTCTGCCAGGCGGAAAAGCAAGATACGATATTTTAACAAAGCCAGGTTTTGACTTTGAAATCAAGTCGGGCGAGTACTACCCTAATCATGAGGCAATTGACTTTTACCACCGCTATAAAGAAGATATTGCTTTGTTTGCGGAAATGGGATTCAAGGCGTTCAGGATGTCAATCGCCTGGACGAGGATATTTCCAAATGGCGATGAGCAGGAGCCCAATGAGGAGGGGCTTGCGTTTTATGATCGGGTGCTGGATGAATTACATAAGTATGGGATTGAACCGGTCGTTACGATATCCCACTATGAAATGCCGCTCTATCTGGTAAAAGAATATGGAGGCTGGCGCAGCCGGGAAGTGGTTACTTTTTTTGAAAAATATGCCCGAACAATCCTAAACCGCTACAAGGACAAAGTTAAGTACTGGATGACCTTTAATGAAATCAACAGTGCTCTAGTTATGCCGATTAATGGTTTAGGCTTTTCGATTGAAAAAGAAGAAGATCGATACCAGCCGACTTTCCAGGCGTATCATCACCAATTCGTAGCAAGTGCTCTTGCCGTAAAAGCTTGCCGGGAAATTATTCCTGGTTCGCAAATCGGATGCATGATTCTGTTTGCACCAGTTTACCCTTATGACAGCAATCCGGAAAATGTACTGCACGCTTTACAGGAAGAACAGCTTTTCAATTATTTTTGCGGAGATGTGCAGGTTCGGGGAGAGTATCCTTCTTTCATTAAACACTACTTCAAGGATCACAATATTGAACTCAAAATCGAAGATGGTGATCTTGAAATTTTAAAAGAGGGCACTGTGGATTATGTGGGCTTTAGTTATTATATGTCACGTACCGAGAAGAAAGAGAAAGCGAACGAGGATTCCTCAGAAGGAAACATCATTGGCGGTGTGCGAAATCCGTTCCTAGAGGTAAGTGACTGGGGATGGGAAATCGACCCGGTTGGGCTTCGCATAAGCTTGAACAAACTGTATGACCGTTACCAAATCCCTCTTTTTGTTGTGGAAAATGGTTTAGGAGCTTATGATCAGCTTGAAGAAGATGGAAGCATCAACGATGATTATCGAATCGACTATCTCCGGGAACACATCAAGGCGATGGGTGAAGCGATTGAAGATGGTGTTGATTTAATGGGATACACAAGCTGGGGCTGTATCGACATGGTCAGCATGTCTACTGGTGAATTTTCTAAACGATATGGGTACATCTACGTGGACAAACACGATGATGGCAGCGGTACGCTGGAACGGAAAAGGAAAAAGTCTTTCTTCTGGTATAAAGATGTGATAGAGACCAACGGGGAAAAGCTATAAAAAACCAAGGGCTACTACTAAAACGGTAGCTCTTTTAAGTTGAAGAAATTTATTAGAAATAAAAGGAAATAAGGGGATTATGTCGAATAATACATTTTTAACAACTATAAGAAAGGTATTCGAGTGAAAATCACTTTATAGTTCTTTCATTAGCAATAATCGTCATCTTCATCGAATTATGGCTAAGGCAAATTCTTCACATACTTGAGGTCTTAGGGAATCTCATAAACTTTATTTCAATTATCCGAAACCATCCAGGAGGAAAACTAATGTTTTTATACAAAATAGATGACCAATTATCATTAAAGCAGGCAGAAGTGAATGACGCAGAACGATTGTTCGAATCAACCGAAAGTGGTCGCGAATATATGAAAGAGTGGCTGCCATGGCTAGATTTTACAGTTACTGTTGATGATACAAGGGAGTTCGTCAAGGGAACGATGTTAGGTTATGCGGAGAACAGAAGCTTGACGACAGTGATTTTATATGAAGGGGAAATAGTGGGGACAGCTGGATTTAACAGTATCAATTGGTCAAACAAAACAGCATACATTGGGTATTGGCTCGGCCATGGATACCAGGGTAAAGGGATTATGACCAGAGTGGCCAAGGGGTTGACTGACTATGCTTTTCAACATCTTAAATTGAATAAGGTTGAAATTCGGGCTGCTGAGGAAAATAAAAAGAGCAGGGGTATTCCCGAACGGTTAGGATTTGTGAAAGAAGGAAGGATCAGGCAGGCAGAATGGTTATACGATCATTTTGTGGATCACATCGTTTATGGCGTTTTAGCTGATGAGTGGGATACCATTGAATAAAATAATCCAATTTAATAAAACACACGCCCAGGACCTCCTTGACCCTGAGCATATGCAAGAATAAATAGTCATAGAAGTGACTCAGCACCGTCAATGTAAACTTCTGTCCCGGTAATGTGGGAGGACAGATCGGATGCAAGGAAGAATACGAGATCGGCTACTTGTTCAGGTTTTCCGGCATGTTCTTCCAATGGCTGGTTGCCTTCGGGATATTCGACCGGAATCTTGATTTTCTCGAGATCATCTTGCTGCGGGAATGTATTTTTGCCGATGTTGGTTTCGATAGCTCCCGGGCAGATGATGTTGACTCTGATTTTATACTGAGCCAGCTCCAGTGCTGCCATTTTGCCAAAGCCGGTCTGGCCGATTTTTGAGGTGCTGTAGGCGGACATCCCGAAATTTTTGTAAATCCTGTTCCCGTTAATGGAGCTTGTAATGATGATGCTGCCGCCATTTTTTTCATATGGGGGATGGCATACTTTACGGTTAGAAAAGTTCCCTTGAGATTTGTGTTGATTGTTTCGTCCCAATCCTCTGGTGCCAGATCCTCAATAGGGGCGATGACACCATTGATTCCTGCGTTTGCAAAGACTATATCAACTTTTCCCCAGGCTTCTGCAACTTTATGAAAACTATTCTCAACCTCTGCAGGCTTTGAAATATTACACTCAAGGATCATTGCGGTCCCTTCGGCATCTTCAATCAAGTCCTTCACGTTTCTGGCATTTTCCTCTTTTATATCTATCAAAGCAACTTTTGCGCCAGAGGATCCTAATTTTAGTGCAGCTGCTCTGCCGATTCCGGAGCTTGCTCCCGTTATAAAAGCGACCTTCCCATCTAATTTCCCCACATTTGCTTCCTCCTTCAATATATTTTGATATTTTTAACTTTGCCCATTTTATTGGAAAATAAAACAGTGTAAACTAGTAATATGGGATTCTATGATACTTTTGCCGCACAAAAACGTATGATTAGTTAGCCTCCTCAAATCTGGAGGTTTTTTCAACACTTGAAATTGTCGAATGAAATCATAAATTGTATTCTTCCAGGAGGTTGGATAGATGGACAAGCAGGAACATATCATTTCGAAAATGGATGAACTATTGGGTGAAATGAGGGCGGGAAGGGCGGAAAGCGCATCATCGATTGCTCTGCCGCTTCGCCATAAGAGTTTGCCAAAGTACATTCCGATTATCAAATTTCTGATTCTTTTGCTCTTTTTAGCAGCTGGTTTCGCTTCAGCATTCTGGTATTTCAAAGGGAATACGGGAAAGGTAGAATCAACTGTGTTTATCGAACAAGTTCACGGACTGGCTGCATTGGCAACTGCGGAAGCACATGTGAAGACTGTCATTGAAAAGGAAGATAATGAAATATTCGGAGAGAAAATCCGCTATAATCTTCCTGGGACCAAACGTGAAATGCTGCTGATTGTTCCAGCCACTGTAATTGCTGGAGTTGATCTGGAGGCTATCGATCAAAAAGACATGAAGGTGGACGAAGAGCGAAAGGTAATAGAAATAGTTCTGCCAAAAGCAACTTTCCTCCAGGAACCTTCCATTAAAATGGATCAGGTCAGAACCTTTTCAGATGAAGGACTTTTGAGTGGGAAAATAGAGTGGGATGAAGGCTTTGATCTTGCTGCTGCTGCCCAGGAGCAAATTAAGCAGGAAGCAATGAGTTCAGGAGTCTTACAAAAAGCTGACGAAAATGCCCAAGTCGTTTTAAAGGAGTTTTTTGGGCACCTGGGATATAAAACTGTTATAAAAGGACAGTAATATTTTTATGTAAACTGCGATTCTTTGAAAAGATTTTTCAATATTAAAAAGCGCGTTCAAAAAAATTATGCTTAACAGGGTCCAGTTTACACACTCATAAAAATATATACAAAACTCAGAGTCATACAATGCTCTGAGTTTTTTTGTTGTCTTAAAGATTAAGGTAACAAAAAAATATCATGATACGGCGGGCTGTCGAGTTTAGACTGTTTCAAATATCCTTCCTCCACCAACTCATCCAACCCTTTTTGAACTTCCTCTGGTTTCACTCCGAATAGATCCGCAACTTTCACGGTTGAGATTGTCATGTATTTAGGTTTTTTTGCTGATGACTGGATCATAGTCTGGACGCGATGCAGCAATTGGTTTTTATCCATGAATCTTACCCCTTATTTTAAAATTATTGCCATGATGCTAAATAATTTTCCCAGTAATGTAAATATTATTTAGGGAAATTAAAGGAGCTGAATGATCCATGGCGTACCATCCACCTTACAAAATTGCACAATTGACAGCTGAACATGGACAGAAGAAAGCGAATCTTCCTTTTTCAAGTGTGCTTGTACTGGGTTTTCTCGGCGGGGCTTTCATTTCCCTTGGCTATTTGCTTGATATCCGTGTCATCGCCAGTCTTCCAGAGGAATGGGGGTCGCTTAGCTCATTGATCGGTGCGGCTGTTTTTCCTGTAGGACTCATCTTGATCATTATTGCTGGCGGGGAACTGCTGACAGGGAATATGATGGCTGTTTCGATGGCTTATTTGTCCAGAAGGATCTCTCTGGGATTACTGTTGAAGAATTGGTTTTGGATTACTTTATTTAATTTAATTGGTGCCTTGTTTGTCGCCTACTTCTTCGGCCAGGTTGCAGAATTGACTACCTCTGGCCCTTATCTTGACAAAACGGTGGCAATCGCCGGCGGTAAGCTGGAGCATGGTTTCTTATCATCGCTCGTATCGGCAATTGGCTGCAATTGGCTGGTCGGTCTGGCTGTCTGGCTTGCATATGGCGCGGAGGATATCGGGGGTAAAATCCTGGCGATCTGGTTTCCGATTATGGCGTTCGTCGCGATTGGTTTCCAGCACGTTGTCGCCAATATGTTCGTCATTCCAGCGGCAATCTTCTCTGGCTACTACAGCTGGAATGATTTTATTGCTAACTTTATTCCCGTATTCATTGGCAATGCGATTGGTGGTGCTGTGTTTGTCTCAGTGTTTTACTGGATTGCTTATCGCGGAACAATGGAAACCGGATCCAGGAAAGAACCGAAGCGAAGGCCAAACCAGACGGGTACTAACCGGCATGGTTTGATGAGAGCTGCAGGATTAAGGAGGCAGGGAAATGAGTGATTCGAAATTTACGATACAGATTAATGGCAAGGAATACAGTGCCGTAGTGGGACAGAAGATTTTAGAAGTCGCAAGAGCTGAAGATGTCTTTATTCCTGGTGTCTGTTACCATCCAGACCTGGGAACCATCCAGACATGTGATACATGCTACGTGATGGTGGATGGCCAATTGACGCGGTCATGTACGATGAAGGCTGAGCCAGGGATGAAAGTCGATACCATGTCCGATCAGGTAAAGACAGCACAGTATGAGGCAATGTCAAGGATCCTTAAAAATCATGAACTGTATTGTACCGTTTGCGATAACAACAATGGTAACTGCACGATCCATAACACTGTTGAAGATATGGGGCTTGCCCATCAGAAGTATCCATTTGTAGCTAAACCGTATCCCCCGGATAATTCACATCCTTTTTACCGGTACGAGCCTGACCAGTGCATCCTTTGCGGCCGCTGTGTTGAAGCTTGTCAGGATTTACAGGTGAATGAAACGCTCACGATCGACTGGAGCCGGGAAGTTCCAAGGGTCATTTGGGACAATGATGTTCCGATTGACCAATCTTCCTGCGTATCCTGCGGGCATTGTGTGAATGTATGTCCTTGTAACGCCCTGATGGAAAAATCAATGCTCGGGAATGCCGGTTTTCTGACCGGAATCGCTCCAAATATTCTTGCTCCAATGATTGATATGACAAAAGAGGTGGAACCGGGGTATCGTGAAATTTTTGCTGTATCTGAGGTTGAAGCAGCAATGAGAAAAGCGCGGATTAATCGTACCAAAACGGTCTGTACTTATTGTGGAGTGGGCTGCAGCTTCGAGGTCTGGACAAAGGACCGTGAAATTTTGAAAATCCAGACAAAGACAGAGGCACCGGTTAACGGAATCTCCACTTGTGTAAAAGGAAAATTCGGCTGGGATTTCGTCAACAGTGAAGAGCGTCTGACAAAGCCGCTCATCAGAAAAGGCGAAGAATTTGTTGAGGCGACATGGGATGAAGCCCTTTCCCTGATTGCCGAAAAACTTTCTGGAATCAAAGAGGAACATGGTCCGGATGCAATCGGTTATATTGCCTCTTCAAAATGCTCAAATGAAGAAAACTTCCTGTTCCAAAAGTTCGCCCGGGGAATTATGGGGACTAATAATGTCGACAATTGCTCCAGATACTGTCAGTCTCCAGCGACGACAGGATTGATGCGAACCGTAGGACTTGGCGGGGATTCAGGAACTATGGAGGATATCATGGCATCCGAGCTTGTGATGGTGGTCGGCGCGAATCCGGCTGAATCACACCCTGTTTTGGCGACAAGGATCAAACGTGCCCATAAGCTCCATGGCCAGAAGCTCGTCGTCGTGGATTTAAGGGAGAATGAACTGGCAGAGCGAGCCGATTTATTCCTGCATCCTAATCCAGGAACAGATATCATCTTGCTGAATGCCATTGCGAAATACTTCTTTGACCAGGGCTGGGAGGATACAGCTTTCCTTGCTGAGCGTGTGAATGGCTTGGAAGAATTCAAGGCGTCTCTTGATAAATTCACCCTGGAATATGCGGCAGAAAAAACAGGCATCACCATGGAACAGCTGCTTCGCCTTGCAAAAATGATCAAGGAAGCCAAATCTGTCTGTATCCTGTGGGCGATGGGTGTTACCCAGCATATGGGTGCATCGGATACAAGCACCGCCATTTCGAATTTGCTGCTGGTAACAGGGAACTATGGACGGACTGGAACAGGTGCTTACCCATTGCGCGGACATAACAATGTCCAGGGAGCTTGCGATTTTGGAACATTGCCGCCTTGGATGCCTGGCTATGAGCCTGTGAACGATGAAGCTGTCCGGGCTAAATATAAGGCTGCCTGGGGAGTAGACCTGCCTGAAAACCCTGGTTATGACAACCACCATATGGTTGAGGCCATCAATAAAGGGAAGATGAAAGCACTCTATCTGTTTGGCGAGGACATGGCTATCGTGGATGCGAACTCCAACTATGTACATTCCACCTTTGAAAAACTCGATTTCTTCGTAGTCCAGGATATATTTTTCAGCAAGACGGCTCAGTTTGCTGATGTCATTTTACCGGCTGCGCCAAGTCTTGAAAAGGATGGGACGTTCACGAACACTGAAAGGCGGATCCAGAGATTCTACAAAGTATTTGAGCCGCTGGGAGATGCAAAGCCTGACTGGCTGATATTCCAGGAACTCGCTAATCGACTTGGTGCTGATTGGAACTACCAGCATCCTTCCGAAATCATGGACGAGGCGGCCAAGCTCGTGAATATATTCGCTGGAGTAAGCTATGAACGGCTCGAGGAGTGGGAGTCGCTGGTATGGCCGGTTAACCCGGATGGAACCGACACACCTCTGCTGTACACCGATAAATTTGGCTTCCCTGATGGAAAGGCAAGGCTAGTGCCTGTCGACTGGACAGTACCATTCAATCCGGGCGCGGATTTTGATTTACATCTCAATAATGGGCGCATACTTGAGCATTTCCATGAAGGCAATATGACACATAAAACCGAGGGTCTGGTGCATAAAGTGCCTGATGTATGGCTCGAGATTTCACCTGAGCTTGCAGCTGAACGAAATCTTGAGGATGGAGCACTTGTGGGGCTGACTTCGCCGTATGGCCATGTTGAAGTCCGGGTGATTGTGACCGACAGAGTAAAAGGGCATGAATTGTATCTGCCGATGAATACAGCGGAGGATAATGAGGCTGTGAACAGGCTGACAAGCAGCTATCACGATATCATTACCCATACTCCTGCCTATAAGGAGATGGGAGTTAAAATGGAAGTGCTCGAAACCTCTGGCGAACCGCCGCTTCCGAATCATAATCATCGTTATGGAAACAGGATTCCTCAGATTAGTGTGAAGGTGGAGGAAAAATGGAAGCGGGCTGACTATATACCGATTTCAGAAATAGATGACTTGAAGGAGGGATATTATGGCGAAAGCGATCAGGCAAATTAGCAGGCAGGCCCCGAATGAAACAGAAGAACGTGCCCAGGCTTTGGAAGAAATCATGCAGGCTCTTGCTGACAATAAGGAAGCCGTCCTGTCAATGATTGAAATGGCGAAAGAACTTCACGAGGTTAAGGTCTTCGAGACAGCAGGCTCATTATTGAAGCAGCGTAATGAAGTAGGAGTCATCGCTATGCAACAGGTCAATCAGCCAGCTGTGCATAATGTCATCAAAAGTGGCTTTGGTTTGTTCAAGTTTCTTGGCGGATTGCAGCCGGCCCAGCTTGAGACCCTCATGAATGGTGTCACTCTTGGGTTGAAGCGAATGTCCCAAACTGGTGAAAAAGGCAAGAAACAAAGTATCTGGAAAATGAGAATCAGGCTGCGCAGTCCGGCAATTCGGGCTGCGATGACCACGATGGTTGATTTTATGGAGGGAATGGGAGAGGCCTTCCTGAGGAGCAGGGAAAAACGTGAGTAGGGGGCAGTCGCTGTGCATGAAAAGACGTTCAAAATCAGTAATTTAAATTCTGACGAAGATGCTGAGAAACTCACTGGAGCAATGCTTGAGGTTTGGGGGATTTCCCAGGCAGAAGCAAGCACGCAGCATAAAACCGTTACCATCAAGTTCGATGAAAGAATGTCTTCCCAGGAAGATTTTATGCAGGCGGTACGTGAAGCCGGATTTGACCTGACTAGTGAACAACTATAATACATGAGGTGACGAAGATGAGAATATGTGAAGTTTGCGGAAGAAAAGAAGGCTTTGAAGAACATCAAGAAGACCTGTTCCAAGCTGTAAAGCTTCATGTTTGCGAAAGTTGCCGCGAAGATCGGAAGGCACCGACATTAGGAGACTGGGCATATTGATCATGAAGGAAATTGTCAGGGAATATGACAAGTGAAAATCCAGGCGAAACGAGGTGGCAGAACGCTGGAACCAATTGAAGTGAAACGGGAAATCATCCGATATGGTAAAGGTTTCGCCGAACGAGTTGAAGACAGTATCGTAACAGAACACCCTGTTACAATAAAAATCAATGGCGCAGAGTTTGCCACTCTTGTTTGCTCGCCGGATTTTATTGAGGACCTTGTCATCGGCTTTTTGGCTTCGGAAGGCGTAATCCGTAAGTATGATGATTTGGAAGATATATGGATAGAAGAAAAATTAGGTACAGCACATGTGAAAACAAAAAAGGTCAATCCATATTACCTCAATTTCCAGGGGAAAAGATACATTACTTCCTGTTGTGGAGCAGGAAGGCAGGGGTTTGTTTTTATCAATGATGCCCTGACTGCAAAAAAGATGGAACAGGTAAGGATAAAGATTTCATCGCGGGACTGTTTTTCTTTGATGAAGGAAATGCAGGAATCATCACCAGTATTTCAAAATACGGGAGGGGTCCACAACGCGGCACTTTGCCAGTCAGGTAAAGTAGTGATTTCCAGGATGGACATTGGCAGGCATAATGCTCTGGATAAAATTTATGGTCACTGCCTGAAAAACAGTATTCCACTTTCGGATAAGGTCCTTGCCTTCAGCGGTAGAATTTCTGCGGAAATACTCCTGAAGGCATCAAAGATTGGCTGCGAAATTGTTTTATCGAAATCTGCTCCTACAGAACTTGCCTTAAAGCTTGCAGAGGATTTGGGCATTACAACAATCGGTTTTATCCGAGATGAATCCCTTAATGTGTACACTGGCCAGGAAAGGGTATTTCTTGAATGATCCTAAAAGATATAAGATAAAAAGCTCTCCAAAAATGGGGAGCCTTTTTCATCTCTCATCTAAACCGTCAATCGAAACAAGCTGTCGTTCTTCATGGGAACCTCTTGCCGAGATGACCGCCATACTTGAAGTAGCATCGATGCTTTCAATCCAGATCGGCATTCCGTGGTAGTGGACAGAAATTTCATCTTCTGCAGTGAGGATTTCTTTTACCCGTTGCAAATCCATCGTTATCACCTCATACTTAAATTGTCCACAGACAAAAACATGTATGTATAGGAGATTACGTGATGAACTTGGTGAAAAGCAGTCAGGAAAAAATCTCTGTTGAGATGGAAATCATGAATTCGCATCCTGACTATAATTTACTGGCGGATGGGAAACAAATACTAGATGAACAAGATTTACTGAAGGAGCATGAAGAGGGAAACGACCTCGATAAAGAGCGTTTTCTCATCGAAGAGAAAGGGGAATATATCGGTATCATTGATTTTATCATGAAAAATCCAAGGGACGGAAAGCCGTGGCTAGGATTGCTGATTATACATAAATCATGGACCAGGCAAGCACTGGCAGAAAAAGCTCTGGCAATATACGAAGCAATGATGAACAAAAGAGGTATAACTGAAGTTCGATTAGGATGTTTTGCAGCAAACCAGCCTGGCTTATCATTTTGGACAAAGCAAGGGTTTATAAGGGTAAAACAAATAGAATTTCGTGACAAGCCGTTGTGGGTCATGGAAAAAAACATAGAAAAAGGCGAATCAAGTGAGTCTTGATTCGCCTTATTTTATTCGGTAAGCTCCTCAATATTCTTCCCTTCAACATACGAAGGTGTTTCCAATCTAAGTAAATTGTAGATAGTTGGAGCGATATCTAAGGTTGAGACGGAACCAATTTGCTTGCCATTGCTAATGTCTGGCCCCATGGCCATGAAGACAGCTTTCAATTTCTCCCGGCCAGGATCCCCGCCATGGGTTCCCAATTCAGGTGTCGTTTTAACAATATTAGATACACCCTTTCCCATAATATAACCTGGAGCAGCCATTAAAAGAACATCTCCTGCATTCCGTTCTTTTAAATTTCCTTGTTGAGGTATTTTTTTTATTTCCTGGTATGGATGTTCTTTCGCATTTGTCAGATAGCCATACAAACTCTCTGTATTCTCCTTTAATCCATTGAAAGACAGATTGATGGTGCTATTCCATATTTCTTTAAGGTGATACTTGATGACTGGTCCATTCTCATTCCTGTCCACCTCAACGCCCTTGAAGGCTTGGATGATTTCAGAACGAATCTCTTCATATTTTTCAGGCGGCACGATTCCATATTTTTCGCGTGATTTCAAATTGATGTAAACATGAGCAGCAGATCCACTTGGAATCGCAATTGCTTTCGATTTTTTGTAATCAATCTTTCCAGCTGAGTCAAGTACGAGAAGGTTATTGTCCTTCAAAACTTTATTAGGCTCAATCGCTGAATGTGCAGGTTCCATTCCATGGTCAGATACGATGAACAAGTAATCATTTTCATCCAGTGCTTTGACTGTTTTACCTACTGTCTTATCAGCCGTCTTATACGCCCACCGAATATATTCAGCGTTCTTCTTTGATTCATTCTTTGTAAAACCAGGCTGTCTTGGGTCAGTTAGCAGATACTTATGCTCCTGATGGTCAATTTGCGGCGCGTAAAACATCAGTAAATCAGGCTCATACTCGTTTTTGATAAAAAGGGACACGTCAGTTACCCAGTTTGCAAATCTTTCCGATATTTGTTCGTATTCTTTCCTTGATATCCAGCCCTTTTCAAGTGCACGATCATCCTCCTGAGGTGGAAAGAAACCGAATTTTCCCCTGATTTGTTCAGAAAAACCTTTTGGTCCATCTATCAAACCGGATGTTACTGCTGATTGGTAAATCACAGCCCCATTGTCGAGACTTTGGTCCTCAGCTGTGATCTTGAACCAAAATCCTGCATTGCTGTTTTCTTGAACCTCCAGTTCCATTGATCCCCAGCCATTGGATATGACCGGGTTGTTTCTTTCCGTTTTTTGATCGGTGACCATGAATAAATCATAATTTTTTTCCTGGTCATTGGTTGAATCAACGGCTAGTACATGAACCTTTTGATTTTTACCGTCTTTGACTTTAATGTGAAAAGATGCTTCCTTTAATGGACTGTAACTCTCAGGAGGCCTACTCCACCCCGAAGCCTCCTGGAAATGGAGTTTCTCCTGTTTGCTCGGGGACCATGTATCTCCATAATATATCGTGAAGTCTGCTTGTTTCCCGACGGCTGGATTGGCACCGGCAAAAGCAACAGTGGCAGTTGTTTTCCCCTGTTTTCTGGCTGATACCCACAACGGATCCACCTCAAGCTCACTCATAAAAGCATCCTTTTGGTTTGTCATTGCTGAGTCTTTCTGCTGCCAAACATTGCTGACGATGGATGTTTTAAGAGGAGTCGCTCCTGTAGCGATTGCTGCATGTGAAGGTGCCGTGAGAGAAGGCCTTACGGTGGTGGAATATTTCGCCATAGTTCCATTTTTGATCACATGTTCTATATTAGGCAGTTTGCCGTCCTTTACATAATTCCTTGTAAGGTCATTTCGCATGCCATCAAATGAGATCAGGACTACCTGACTCTTGTTTTCTGCATTTGCCGTTGTAGCGCAAATACCTGATAAAAAAATAATAAAGGTGATGAACTTAAAGATTCTTGTTGTCATAAACTCTCCCTCGCTGATTTTATAGAAGGAATTTACCTTTTTTCGAGGCTTGTAAAACTTTTAGAAAATTAATTCTTTAGTTTTCCGAAGAGAAATTTTGCTTCTCGATAAAATCTCCATATTTATTTGATATAAATTCCTTATATAAAGGCTCTGTTAAATAGTCTGTTGATTTTCGTTCCAGGCGCTTCGCTTTCCGCGGGGGAAGAATTATGAAAAAGCTCAAGTGCCAGCTTTTTCAAAGACCAAATTCTTCTTGGCTGGCGCTGAGCCTCTTCGTCGCTTTGCTCCTGAGGGGTCTCATCTGACCAGCTGCGCCCGCAGGACACTGAATAGCTTCCTCGAATCGGCCCACGCACGATGGAAATGCGTTAGCATTTTCGGAGGAGTCTACGCGCCTTCCACTACAATTAACAGGAGTAAAAACAACAATAGTTTTTAACAGAGCCAATATAAAGAGGAGGTATTTAAACAATGAATATGAGCATCAAAAGGTTGATGATCTTAGTTTCAATGTCTGCGGCACTATTTTTAACAGGGTGCACAGGGGAGGATGACAAATCAGGATCTGATGGTCACAGTGCTCATGAAAATATGGAGCATTCAGGTTCAGGGGATCTGCCAGATGGTTTGAAGGAAGCGGATAATCCCAAATATGAAGTGGGCAGCAAGGCCATCATAACCGATGACCACATGCCTGGAATGGACGGAGCGGAAGCCACAATTGTTGGTGCCTATGACACTACCGTGTACTCGCTGTCATATGACCCGACAAATGGAGGCGAGCGAGTGGAGAACCATAAGTGGGTGATCCATGAAGAACTGAAGGATCCAGGAGAAGAGTCTTTGAAGCCAGGAGATGAAGCCATCATCAATACCGAGCATATGGAAGGAATGGAAGGGGCAGAAGCAGTGATCGATTCGGCTAAGGACATGACTGTTTATATGGTCGATTTCACGCCGACAGACGGATCGGAGAGGGTAACGAATCACCAGTGGGTCACTGAAGACGAGCTGAAACCTGCTGAATAAGCTAAACGATTACCAAAATATACACGATTGTCCCTCCAAAAGTCTGGGTATATAACCTTTAAGAATGAGGAGGGATGACTCATGAACAAACTAATCAAAACAGCGATCAAATGGGGACCTGTCCTGTATCCAATCGTCAAGAAAATGATGGACAGCAGGAAATCTTCAAAACTGAAAAGCAGTTACTCAAAATAAAGCTTAAGGGAAGCCGCACATTGTCGTTAAGTGACGATGTGCGGCCTTTCTCTGCATACAATCAAGCAATGAAAATTATTCTTTATATTTGGACCTATTGTTCATGTTATAATAGTGGAATAAAATACATATAGTTGGCTTTCACTGGTCTCTTAAAAGGAAGGTATCTATGGTTGAGGATAATATAACGAGAATTGACATGAATGGTAAGGAATACATATTAATCGGGACGGCGCATGTTTCCAGGCACAGTGCCGAACAGGTGAAAGAAGTTATTGAGGCTGAGAGGCCTGATTCCGTATGTGTTGAACTGGACGAGCAGCGATACAAAACGATTACTGAAGGCTCCAAGTGGCAGGAAATGGATATTATCCAGGTCATTAAGGAAAAAAGGGCATCGCTGTTACTGATGAATCTGGCTATTTCATCCTTCCAAAATCGAATGGCGAAGGATCTTGGAATCAAAGCGGGCCAGGAAATGATCCAGGGGATTGAATCAGCAAAGGAAGTCGGAGCAAATCTTGTACTTGCCGATCGCAATATCCAGATCACTTTTTCAAGGATATGGGGCAATCTGGGCTTGAAAGGAAAGGCACTTCTGCTTAGCCAGATTATAACAAGCATCTTCAGCAAGGACAGCATATCCGAGGAAGACCTTGAAAAGCTGAAGGAACAGGATACTATCAACGCGATGTTGAATGAGTTCACGGAGACTTTTCCTCGTTTGAAAAAGCCATTGATCGACGAACGCGATCAATATTTATCCCAAAAAATCAAGGATGCGCCAGGAGAAAAAATCGTCGCTGTCCTGGGTGCTGCCCACGTGCCTGGCATAAAAGAACAGATTAAAAAAGAACATGACCTGAAAAAACTAAGAGCGGTTCCGCCAAAATCCAACTGGCCAAAAATCATAGGCTGGAGCATTCCTGTGTTTATTCTGGCCATCATTGTTTACACATTTGTTGCAAATCCGTCTGCGGGTTTTTCCCAGACAATTAGTTGGATTCTTTGGAATGGCAGCCTTTCTGCCCTGGGAGCAGCCATTGCCATGGGACATCCACTAACCATACTGACAGCATTTATAGCAGCCCCAATCACATCGTTGAACCCTTTGCTTGCGGCAGGCTGGTTTGCAGGTCTGGCACAGGCGTATATACGGAGGCCAAACGTTAGAGACTTCGAAACCCTTTCAGAAGATGTTTTCAGTGTAAAAGGCTTCTGGAGAAACAAAGTCAGTCGTATTTTACTAATCGTTGTCCTTGCCAATCTCGGAAGTTCCATCGGGACTTTCATTGGCGGGGCCGATGTCATCAGGGTATTCATTGAAAATCTTTAGGAGCACTGAATAAGATATTAAATATGATTACACAACAGTAAATAACATGCCAATAAGCAGTTCATTTCCTTACAGAATTGAACTGTTTTTTTATACGAAGGTATTCAACTACCATGTAAAAAAGAAATTAGCCATCCAATCCTTATCAAGGAGATCATGGAAAAAGGAATGAGTGTAATATTAGCGAATTAATATTATATAAATCTTATATCTAAAATAAGTTGGTGAATTATGAAGGTAATTGAAAGAATACAAGAATATATAGATAACCAGTACAAAACACCAAAAGGAATAATTGGTACCGTGATCGGTGAAAAGATGGTAAAGCAGCATAAGCCAGAAACATTATGGACCATCCAATTATTAAATATTCAACAGAGTGAGAGTGTGCTGGAACTTGGATGCGGTTCCGGTTATGCAATGAAACTTCTTCTTGAGCAAGATAAAGCAAATTCAGTAATTGGACTGGACCTTTCTCCAACTGTGATTCGGTCAGCTAAGCTGCGAAATAAAAAAGCATTTTTGGAAGAAAAAGCGGATTTTGTACAAGGAAATGTAAAGAGTTTGCCTTTTGAAGTTGAACAATTCGACAAAGTGTTCAGTATTCACACAATTTATTTTTGGGATGAATTATCTTTTACAGTATCGGAAATATATAGGGTTTTAAAGCCTGGTGGCGGTCTCGTACTGACCCTTTGTGATGGCAAAAATGATGTTATATGGGATGGAGTAAGAGAAATGATAGAAGAACAATTAATCCCGATTATGAAGAACCAGGGCTTTTCAGAGGTGGAAGTAGTAAAAGGACCAAATTCAAGACAATATCATACAATTGCAGTTTTGGGTAAAAAGTAATTCAACGATTCTCAACCAGATCCTTAGGCCATTGAACTATTATAAGGAAAAAACGAAAAAAAATCATCCTTGTTTACAGGATGATAAAAAGCAGAAAGTTCAGTTCAAAAAAACCTTATTTTGACTTACGCGTTGCATTCTTCTTGTATTCAGCCTGGCGTTTTGCATCCTTCTTAAATTCTTCCATTGCCTTGCTGTAAAGTAAGCTCATTTTCCACACCTCCTTTTTGCCTGTCATTCTTATTAGCTTTGTTCCCTGTGATATGGGAATTAAAACATGAAAATTTAGTTGGTAAAAAAGCGAAAAAGGCGCTCGAAAATGAGCGCCTTTTTGCTATCCCTGAATTAATCTTTGTAAATGTCCCTATTTTATTCTTTCAGTCTGAAACCCCTCTGATCACTTTATCGTAGAGGACCTGGAATCCGTATAAAACAAAGGTTTTGAATAAAAAGACGATGGATAACTGGAACTTTGTCAACCGGACCAGGGTAACATATCCGATCCTCTTAAAAATATCCAAAACATAATAAGTAAACAGGGAGTCAATCAGGATATTGACCAGCAAATACAAATTGAACTTCTTATAGGTGTACTTCAAGATCCAAAATGATCCTATGAAAAATGGACCCCAAATTAACGGCAGCTCCCCAAGTACGTTCGGTTTAATTTTAAAAGGAAACCACCACCATTTTCTTTTTTCCGCCAATCTTCCTTCGAACATTAAATAGATGCCCATAAACACAGTGCCAGGGAGAAATTTACGGACTGTTTTTTTATCGAGAAAGGGCAGAGAAAACCAGGGCAGTATGGCCATGATCGCGATGTAAAGTTTTAAATTTTTCATAAGCCCACCTTATATAATATAAAATAATGTCTACTGTATTACTGTTATTATCTCTATTAAGGCCTAAAAGATGAGTATCTTTAAAAATTTCTCAGCCGTTCATTCATTTCTTCCTGTTTTAAACAGTATTATTTAGAAGATAAAGGAGGAGATGAGGATGATTTCTCTCTGGGATGAACATTTGTTTTGGCTGGAAATGCTGCAGGATCATGCTTATTTTGTAAGAGATGCATTGTCGCCGGAAGAAAAAGAGTACGTATATCAAGCAGAGCAGTTTATCGAACTATATGCTGATCTTTTAAAGAGGCTTCAGGGAATACCGCGGAATGCAGATTACGCAAACAGCCAGATGATTGATTTCGCAAGAAGGGCATGGACGGTTGCAAAGAACTACTTTGATTTTGAAGGAACGCTGCAGGCATTGCGGATAGACAATCAGATCAATTTGAACCTTTCTCCGACATACTTAAATGGAACAATGAGTGAAAATCAGGAATATTTGAGGATATTACAGTACCTCGTTCATGGGCAGGAACCGGTCAGGCTTTCAATTGTTGAGCTTATGGATCTTTGGCTTGAGGATCAGCTCGGACATGCGGTGCTTTTTGAAAATCTTCTTGATCCAATAGAAGCAGGAGCCAATGCGGCAGCACAGGAGTTTAAGCGCAGGTACCAGCTATACATCGTACAGAACCATCATTTGAGAAATTATCTTAGGGTGAAAGAACCAGGCTTTGCACGACAAAAGGCATTCGTTTATGAAGTTGGAAAAACGACATTGGAAATGAATCAATTCATTAAGAATATGGTTTTAAAATATAAAGAACATACGTTGCTGAATAAATCCACCCTTAGATTCCTTGAGCATCATTTTCCGGAAACATGCTATTTCCTAACGAATCTAAGTTACTATGAGCCTAGGCTGAAGTCTGAAATCGGAAATTGTTCGCTATCCAAGCCGTCGTTTTAGTGAGTGTAAATAACAAGAAGGACAAGATTTTAATGATCAAAAAGCAAAATAATGAAAAGAATGTGAAAATTATCGGGGGATTTGTGAACATTTTGTGACATTTTTTCGTAAATTCTGTTAATATATACAGTACATACGAAAAAGGTGGAGGAATGAGAAGTGGGTAAACTTCTTATGTACTTTTATTTAACTATTGGTATTTATTGTCTTGTAAGCGGATTCCTTGCTGTCGTTTCACATGGGTTCCAGCATGCAGTCCTGTCCCTGTTCCTGGCGATCTTCAATTTTGCCATGTTTTCCTTGTTCAAAAAAGAAGGGAAGATGCCTCGGCTTCGTTTGATCAAAGGACATAAAAGCGAAATAGCATAAAATCGAGCGATTTTAATTCATGGGTTGACCGCTATTGGCCATTGATATTGAGATCGAATAAACCGTTCCGTTTTGAAGTGCATATGGACTAAAAAGGTACAGCAAATGGCGTGGAAGTTGTCCACGCCATTTTTCCTATTGTCCAGACTTTATAAGCAATCTCATTACAACAAGTATTACAACGAGATGGAATTTTATGTTAAAATAAACGAGAAATATTTTTAAAGGATATAATTTCGGAAAATAAAAAGGGTGTGCAAATAATGATTAAGAAAAAAAGTGAGACGTTTGAATGGGTAAAATCCTTTATGGTTGCAATTGTTTTAGCCTTCATTATTCGCACTTTTTTCTTTAGTCCTATTGTTGTTGACGGTCATTCAATGAATCCTACACTCCAGGACAAGGATCGTATGGTTGTAACTAAAATAGGGGAACCAAAAAGATTTGATATTGTTGTGTTTCACGCCCCAGATGGTAGGGATTACATAAAACGTGTAATCGGACTCCCTGGTGACAGCATTGAGTATAAAAATGATGTTTTATATATAAATGGTAAGGCATACAACGAACCTTACTTAGAAAAATATAAGAAAAAACTTAAGGATGGAACTTTAACATACTCTTTCACTTTAAAGGAGACCGCTGTTGGTAGTGAAACGGTCCCTAAAGATAGTTTGTTTGTATTGGGAGATAACAGAAGGAAAAGCAAAGACAGCCGCGATATTGGAGCGATACCAATGGGGAAGGTAATAGGGACAACAAATGTTGTTTATTATCCTATAAAAGAAATTAAAATCGTAAATAACTAATCACTGCTTATCTATATTTTTGGCATCGGGTGCGTTAATCCAAAAAGGATCAGCCACCTTTTTTGTTGAATTCCTTATTAAGCTAAGAAGCAGGTTGGTTAAAAAACAATACCATAAAAGAGGGGGATTATTATGGTACATAGTACACAACAAGCTTACACACCACCAAAACATTTTGTTTCAGCAGCAAGTATTGTAATCAATGATGAAAAGGAAATTTTGTTAATTAAGGGACCTAGTAGAGGATGGGAAATGCCAGGTGGAATAGTTGAAGAAGGCGAGTCTTTGAAAGATGCAGCAGTAAGAGAAACTAAAGAGGAATCTGGTATTGATATTGAAGTTCTAAAATTCTGTGGAATATTTCAGAATGTGAACAAATCAATATGTAATACGTTGTTTTTGGCAAAGCCAATCGGAGGAGAATTAACGACTTCATCAGAGAGTTTAGAAGTAGGGTTCTATCCAATTCAGAAGGCATTAGAAATGGTTACCGCAGGAAACTTTAGCCAAAGAATTGAATACTGTCTTGATAATAGCAAACACCCATTTTATATAGAATTTTAGGTAAAAGTAAATGAAATAACAGTATTTCTTATTAAACTAAAGGGGCAGTAATGTTGAAGAAGATGAGATGCGACTTTATTAAAAAGGATGGATAGATGTGGATAAAACGTTCGAAGAATATATACTTAGTATGAATAAAAGAGCTGTTGAATATGCTAAGTCTTTTGATAAAGACTTTAATTATAAAGAGGATAACATAGAAGATTTGGAAGAAATATTAGATTATTACTCTAATGATTTAAAGAGTGAAATGCCTACTGAAAATCAAATATATTCAATGGCTTTGATATGGGGTGCTTATCTCGGACAAATGATAAAAGAACATGTCAATCCGGCACTAAACTGGGTTAATGAAGATGTATTTGATGATGGAGAAATTATTCACCTTAAATCTGGAGAAAATAGGATTTTCCCAATTGATAAGGTCTACAAGAGATTAATAAATGGTAAAGAAGATAACATAATCTCTTTTTATAAGGTCATTAAAGAAGAATTCAATAATTAGTTTTTAGGTTAATTAAGTGGGTTGATCCAAGCAGGATTGATTCACTTTTTTAGAAACTACTTTGAAACTAAAGAGACAGTTATGTTTAACAGGGCTTAATGAGGTGAGGAATTTGTTGAAAAGAGAAATGAAATTTTTAAATCGTTTATCAAAAAGAGCCAAAGTATGTGCATCAGGAGTAATCATAAGTTTATTGAGTATTTTTATTGCGGATTCTTCCCTTATGTTTTTTAGCGTAGTTTATTTACTTGGAGTATTTTTAATCTTTATCAGTACATTTATTGGTATTGAGAAATTTAATAAAAATTCAATAGGAGAGATAATATCAAGTTTTGCTTTGGTATTAATTATGTTAGGAGTATTTGCACCTATAGGTATTAGCCCGAAATTTTATTATGTTCAATTCGCAGGAGCTACACTGATGTTGGTCGGAACAACATTAAAAAGTCCAAAAAAGACCATCGATAACAATCCTTAAACTAATACATGCGTTGATCCGGGAGGGATTAATGCTTTTTTGTTGAATTCCTTTATTGAGCTAACGGTGCAGGTTAGTTGAACAAGATGATTTTATTTGGTTCAAGAAGGAATTATTTAAAGCTCGTAGAAAGTCTTAGTGTACAAGAATCATTGATAAGCTAAAAATCCAATTAAAAGGAGATTAAAGATGAAATTCTTGTGTTTGGGTTACCTTAGTCCAGAGAAAATGAATGTTCTCCCGAAAGGTGAAATCGAAGCTATTATGAGCGAATGTAGCCTCCACCTTCAGAAATTTTATTTGAGCGGTCAAGTGATTATGGATGTTGGTGTGGAAACGGAAGTCAAATCCATACGGCGTGAGAAAGGGAATATCAAGGTAACGGAAAACGCTTTAGTCGAGTTTGACGAGAGAATAGGTAGTGTGTTCCTAATAGAGGCTAATGATATGGAAGAAGCAATACGTATCGCATCTTTACATCCGACCACACAGTTTGATGCTGGAGAGGAATTAGGCTGGAGGATAGAAATTAGGCCAGTACACTATTTCGAAAAGAGTGAGTAAAAGAACATAACCTTGCATTCCTTAAACGAGGAATGCTTTTTCTTATTGAACAATCGATGCAGTTTAGTTTAAGAAGGAAAAATCGTCTTTTTCCAGAATAAGTATATATAAGATAATGCTTTGGACAGGAGGATTATTGTGAACGGAAAAAAAGCTTTGTGGAAATCCCTAATAAATAATGGGTTGTTGACTGCACTTACTGTATTGATAATGGGAATTATAGTACTCATTTATGTACTGATTTAAAAACTCTTACCTATAAATATTTTTCAGTGTTGATTCAATATGGATTAACACTCTTTTTTTGAATTTCTTATTAAACAAACGATGCAGCATTCCTGTAATGAAGGAAAATGGAGTTTGAACAAAAAAATAACCTCTTGGTAGAATGAGAGAGTCCTGACGCTGGCCAGCAAAAAGGACAAATATCTCAAATAACAGGAGGCTTTAAAATGAATTATAACCAGAATAAGAAGATTGCTCAAATAACTTCTCAGACTCTTATTATAGGAGTCGATATTGCAAAATTCAAGCATGTGGCACGTGCCCAGGATTTCAGAGGAATAGAGTTTGGATCCCCGTGTCAATTTGAAAATACTAAAGAGGGAATTGAGCAATTTCTTAAATGGATTTCGGAAATCAAAAAAGAAAAGAGAATGGAAAAAGTGATGGTTGGCATGGAGCCTACAGGCCATTATTGGTTTAACTTGGCCCATATTTTAAAAGAAAACGGGATTAAATTTGTCGCTGTAAACCCCTTGCACGTCAAAAAAAGCAAGGAGTTGGATGATAACTCACCTACGAAGAATGATGTGAAAGATGCCAAGGTCATAGCTCAACTGGTCAAAGACGGAAGATACGCAGAACCTACGATACCGCAAGGTGTTTATGCAGAACTCCGTGTGGCAAAGAAAATACGCGATCTTTTAATTGAAGACCTTCAAACGGTCCAAGGGCAGGTACACAACTGGATTGACCGGTATTTTCCGGAATTCCTCAAGGTATTTAAGAAATGGGAGGGTAAGGCTGCTTTACAATTCTTAAAGCTCTATGCCTTACCCCATGAAATAGCTGAATTCACTGAACAAGAGCTACTGGTCCATTTGAGAAAATCCGTATCCCGGAGTGTTGGATTAAACAAGATCCGCGAGTTAAAACAGGCAGCCACTAAGTCCATCGGACTAAGGCAAGGTGCCAAGATGGCCAGACTTGAGCTTAAAACCATTCTGGCTAAGTATGAATTAATTCAGTTACAATTCGAAGAATTAGATTCAAAAATTGATGGTCTGCTTGATGAAATACCTGGTGTACCACAAATGTTAGCGATAAAAGGTGTGGGTAGGGATACAATCGCCGGCTTCTTCGCGGAAATAGGGGATTTAGGCGAATATAATCATCCCCGGCAAATTATCAAGCTGGGTGGCTTAAATTTAAAAGAAAATACATCGGGTAAGCACAAAGGAAAAACGACCATCACAAAAAGAGGTCGGAAGAAACTGAGGGCTCTGTTATTTAGGGTTTGTATGATTCTCGTTGCCAAGAATTCCGCATTCAAGGCATTACATGTGTACTATACTCAACGTCCGGATAATCCATTAAAGAAGATGCAGTCTCTTATTGCTTTGTGTAATAAACTAATCCGGATTCTCTTTAAAATTGGTAAAAAGCAATTTGAATTTAATGAAGATAAGATGTTAAAGGACATTCCTCATTTGGCATTAGCCGCGAAGACGGAAATGGCAGCTTGACTTGGGTTTATCTTAGAAAAGTAATAGTTCTTGTTTTATAGATTTTGATACATTTGAAGCACGGATTAGTCGGCAAAGAAACTAAATTACGGGATTAGACCCTGTGGTGCAGCATGGCTGACATCCACCTCATGGAAAGGTTGGACGAAGGAATTTGAGAGCGAAGACTCTGTGAGGCATGGGAGGGTTGACCTCCATGAGTAAATGTGGACATCCACCAGTGCGGTTATATTTTTACTCATCCACCATTTTCTGTAAGGGATTGGTTAGTGGGTTATGGCTCTTTTTTCTTACTCAGTCCAAAAACATCCTTTCAAGTGTAGATCCTCCATCTATATAGGAATTTACCGTTTGGTAAACCACTATGAAATTCTATGAAAACATGAGTAAATCGGCGTTTTCGCTTCATTTATTGAGGGAGGATTGTTCAATAAGAGTTATTTCAAAAATAACTAAAAGGGTGTTTTAATATATGAGGTTTGAATATAAGTTACAAGGTGCTGGATGGGCAGATTTTTATATAGAAATTAATTCTCAAAGATTTACTTTTAGTCCCGGATATCTGACTGATGCATTAGGTGGTATTTTAAATGCCATAAAAGAAATCCATCCATTTTAGCGAATGCTTATGTTTATTTAATCCCTTTTTTTTATTGTGCTAAAAGAGCAGGTTTGTTGAACAAGGAATATTTTAAAACGCTATTAAAAGAGGATAAATAAAGGGGCTGGAGGGCAATTAGTTTGTTTCTCAACTATAAACGAAATAATAAATTTTCTTCTATATCAGGACACGTTAATAATACTTTCAATCAAGTAATTTGTTCCGGAGCTTCAGTTTTTGTTATTCATAATGATTCTATTGTTTTAGAAGAATATATAGGAATGCAATCCAACAAAAATGATGCTAGAAGAGTGCAGCAAGATACTCAGTTTCACGTAGCTTCAGTTAGTTAGAAAAAGCTATATTGGCTTTGCCGTAGCCTATGCTGTGTATTACGGTTACAAAGAAAGCATAGATGATTCCGTAATGAAATATTTACCTGAGCTTAAGGAGACTATTTGGGAAGCCACAACCATTAGGCATTTATTAACTCATACTCACGGTTTAAACCAAAAGGAGGAGGTTGTATTTCGTGAGTATCCTCCTGGGCAGAACTGGACTTACCGTCAGGTTGGCATAGATGCCCTAACACAAATTGTTAAAAAGACTACTTCTAGAACAGTATCTGATATTATTCAAGAGCAAGTATTTAGACCTTTAGGTTTTTCTGAATCCAATTGGTATGCACACAAGCACGAAAAACATGCGGATGTAATCCTTAGACATGAGGAAGATGGGAATTGGAAAACAAGTGAAAGCACAGAAGGCGACAAAATGAATATGTATGTTTCCGCACGTGAATTGGCTTATTGGGGTTATTTACACCTAAAACAAGGAAAGGTAGATGGAAAACAAGTTGTTTCAAAAGAGATCATAAAATTGGCTACATCTTTACAAAGCCCACTTACGTTGCATGAAGACCTACCGCAAAATGGTTTCTTGTGGTTTGTAAAAGACTTACCTGCTAAGCAATCAGAAATAGGGGCTGAAGTTCCGAAAGGTTCGTACCAGATACTAGGATATACAGGTGTTACTTTATTGGTAATCCCCCAGGAAAATCTGGTGGCCGTTCGTATGTTTAATAGTTTTGGCTCTCCTGAAGGATATGATTATCTATCTGATGTTAGGTCTTTTGGAGACACTGTAATGAATTGTTTACAAAGAATATCAATTGATGTATGACCATTTCACACTGTATCAGGTGCTTAGTTGAGGTTCAGGGCTGTCATTTAGGCAGCTTTTCTTATTTATCTAAGAAGCAGGATAGTTAAAAAAGTAACCCAGCCAGGTTTTACACAAATAAATGAAACTTTTTCCAAAATTTTACGTAATAATGAAGAAAAGGGGGAGTATTTGTGGGGAAGATTCTTAATATTGTTATAACTTTGGTTTTGATATTGGGGATAAACTATGTAGTATCCCATTTTTTAAATGGAGCCTTTATAGATTACTCTTTTTTTGTAGGACTTATAACTTCAATAATAATTGGATTTTTCACTTCCAGAGGTGGCCTTACTACTCAAAATAGCAATATGTTGATCCAAGCTCAAACAATGTATAAAATGGCACCTGAAAAATTTAAAATCAGACCAAACTTTGCGTTATATACTGCAATTGCCTATACCATTCTTTCTTTAATAACAATGATTTTTGTTTACAGAGATTACTTTTGATTTAGATTCTAATATCCTTACATTTTGAACAAAAGATGCAGGATAGTGGAAGAAGCATAACAGTTTATTAGTGAGGGACATGGATGCCCATTATTAAAAATGAACAATTTATCAAAGCTCCAATTGAACTCTGTTTTGACCTGGCAAGGAACGTAGATATACATACTCAAACTACTACTAAAACCAAGGAAAGAGCTGTTGGTGACATTAAAGAGGGATTATTGAAACAGGGTGATGTAGTTACCTGGGAAGCAATTCACTTTGGCGTTAAGCAAAGGTTGACTGCGAAAGTGATTATTATGGAAAGACCTCATAAGTTTGTGGATGTTATGGTAAAAGGAGCTTTTCAATCCTTTGTTCATACTCACCAGTTTATTGAACACCTAGATGGAACTATAATGACCGATATATTTGAGTATAAGTCACCACTTGGTATTTTCGGATCTGTAGCAGATACGTTGTTTTTAAAAAAGTATATGAGTGAATTTATTGCTACTCGTGCAACAGAATTAAAAAGGATTGCTGAGAAAAGAGTTTAACTTAATTCTTTTCAACTAAAGGGAGTTTAGTTGAAAAAGGACGAAGTAAATAGAAGGTTATAATACATGGTGTATTCCATATAATCTCGTTTTGAAGGAGATGACTATGATAATTGAAATGACTCAATTTAATATGGAGGATTTTAATAAACCTAACGAATGTTTTGTTGTTTCGGGGAGAATTATACCTACATTTGAACACAATGTTTGGAATTATACGGAGGAGATATTCTCTGAACCTTATTACAAGAAATATGAAGATGATGAGATTGATCCTTGAATTCTACAGTGTTTCAGGAAGTAATGAAATGGTTCATTCAATTTAATTCAAAAGGGGAAAAATAATGTTAAAAAAACTCGGTATTGGTTTCTTGACGGTTTTAAGTTGCGGACTGAGTGTATATTTGTTTTTTTCAAATTTAAAAATGGATGAAACAAAATATGGCTCTAGTGAAGTGATCCTCTTTAGCATTCCATTAACATTGGTATTAATTTATGTTCATCTACTTACTCTCCCGAAAATAATTAAACACCACAACTATGCTAGACTAAAAAAAGGTATGGAGAGTATTTTTTTATCTCTATCGGTTATTCTTTTTACTCTGCATATTGGGTTACTTCTAGTTTCTACCGGTACAGATTTCGAATTAATACGGTTAATTCCTATATCTATAGGAATTGTTCTTATCACCACTGCTAACACTCTTCCAAGATTCCATCTAAACATAGTTGAAGATTTCCCTAACGTAATTACCGCATCCAATAAACTCTGGAATATACTGCTACGTCCGATTTCTTTTCCTCTTTTTTTTGGAGGGTTACTAATGTTATTTTGTGTATTTCTTCAAGGTAATCAGATGTTTATATCGTTCTTCATCATTCTTTTTTTAACGTTAATTGTTTCAATATTACGTTCATATAGAGCTTATCAGCTCCATATAAATAATCGATAAGTCATTTTCCTGCATTTAGACTATATTTGCAAGATTGTATAGAAATTAGAAAAGTACTTTGATCCACAAGGATTAAGGTGCTTTTTGAAGTTTCTTATTCCACTAACGATGCAGGATAGCTTAAGAAGAATGTGAAAATATACATTATTATTATTGCGAGGTGAATTATGAGCCAAGCAGCAGCTCAATATGAAAATTTCATAAAGGAAATATTAGAATGTAAAAAAGTTTGGACAGTAAAAGACGAAAAAGGATTCCCGAGCTCAACAAATCCTAACGGTGAAACTGCACTACCTTTCTGGTCAAAAAAATCCAGAGCTGAAAAAATCATTGAATCCGTTCCAGCATATGAGAACTTCCTGACCTATGAAATCACATTAGAAAAATTTCTTGCCAGTTGGTTAACTGGTCTTGAAGAAGATGGATTATACGTTGGGGTCAACTGGAGTGGAAAAAGAGCAACTGGCTATGATATTAACCCGAAAGTTCTTATTGAAAGAATAAAATACGAACAAGTAAACTAGCGTTATTTCACAACTATCAAATATAGCCAGGAATTAATTTATGTATTTATCCTGACCTTCTTATTAAGCTAAAGAAGCAGGATAGTTTCAAATGAAGGTAGGTAATAAATTTGTATTCAAATAAAATTATAGGAACAAAAGAAAAAATTGTTGAGGATGATTTGTACAAATTACAAATGAAATATAATTTTAAATTTCCTTCTTTTATTAGAGAACATTATTTATTGTATAACGGTGGCTATCCTGAAAAGTCACTTTTTGTAGGTGGTGACAATCAAGAATATGTAGTGGATTACTTCATTCCAATAAAGAACGATCATGGACGAAATCTTTTTGAAGTCCTATATTTGCTAATTGATGAAAAGATAATCCCTAACTGGCTAATTCCATTTGCCGATGAACCAGGGGGTAATTTATTTTGTTTCAGTATTAGTGAAAAAGATAATGGAGCAATTTATTATTATAACCACGAATTTGAGTATGGTGATAATCCAGAAAATCACATAGTGTATTTGGCTGAATCATTACCTAATTTTATTAATGCCTTAGTTGAGTATGAAGATGAGCTATGATTAAGTAACTTATTGAATTAAATGAGCAGCATAGCAAAAAAAGTTAAAGTGAAAAAAAGCTAAGATTGTGAACAATTGTACTTAAACTATCGGGTGCTTATGTTGAATAAGAGCCATTATATCTAGGATCCGAAAAAACAATAAATAAAAAAATGGCGTGTCAAAACCGATGTCAGTTTACACGCCATTTTCATTGTCATTTAGAAGATTTGCACCCTAAAAAGGATAGGTGTACTTAAATAAATGGCCAAATTTCTGCTCATTAATGCGAGTGTCCAGATGTCATTACCCAGATGGAGCCTGCCACAATGACGACTGCAATGAAAGCTGAATAAATAATATTGATATTGTTTGTAACTTTATCATCGCCTTCGTTGATGTGCATGAACATATACAGCTGGATACCAGCCTGGACAATTGCCAGTGTGCCGATGATCCACATGACTGCCTTCATGGATAGGGAGCTTTGAAGGGCAATCCATGCTGCGCCGAACGTCAATACAAGTGACATGAAGAATCCGATGACATGGCTGATTGGGAAGCCTTTAGAATGATTATCCATATTACATCACCAACCCTCTTAGATATACGAAAGTGAAGATGAAAATCCAAACGACGTCAAGGAAGTGCCAGTATAGTCCAAAGATGAACGTCTTGCGGGCTGTCACTGGAGTTAGCCCTCTCTGCAGCATCTGGATGATCAACAGGATAGCCCAGCCGATTCCGATGGTGACGTGTAATCCATGCGTTCCAAGCAGGACGAAGAAACTGGAAAGGAATGCGCTTGTTTGCATCGTTGCACCTTCATGTACATAGTGCATGAATTCGCGGATCTCCATGAATAGGAAACCACCGCCGAGCAATAAAGTAAATACAAGCCACATCAGCATTCCTTTAATATTGCTGCGGCGCATCTCGAAAATCGAAATGCCCATTGTAAAACTGCTCGTCAATAGAAGGAAGGTTTGAATCAAAACGTCTTTTACGATAAAAATATCGCTCTGTGTTGGACCTCCCGCATGGCGCTCACCGAGGACACCATATACACCGAAAAGGGTAGCGAAAAGTACTATTTCTGCTCCAAGGAAGATCCAGAAGCCTAGGATGTTCATCCTGTTTTGTTCTGTCTGGTATTCAAGCGGCAAAGCGGCGTTGACTTTAGCTGACATGGTTCTTCACTCCTTTGTTCGCGCCTTTTCTCCATTTGCGTTCCGTTTCAGAGATTTCATCCTTGTGAACATGGAATCCTTCATCATAATCAAATGAACGGAAAGCCAAACCGGCAAATATTCCAAGAGCGGCAACCCCGGCAGCAATTGTCCATTCAAAAACAAGCAGGAATCCTGAGATACCAAATACTACACCCATATAGATCGGAATCCATGTATTGCTAGGCAAGTGAATTTCTTCAATCTCATCTTAACTGAGAGGCTGAATTTCATTGTTCTTTTTCATGTGCCAGAAAGCATCAAGCTTTGTTACTTCCGGAAGGGAAGCAAAATTGTAATGCTGCACAGGAGTAGCAGTAGCCCATTCAAGAGTTCTTGCATCCCAAGGGTCATTGCCGATGTTGCGGTCAGCATGGCGGGCACTCCAATAAATATTGTAAACAAGGGCCGCAAAGCCTGCTGCAAGAATGACTGAACCTGCTGCAGAAAGCATCATCAATGGTCCAAAGCCAGTTTCAGCTGAGTATGTGTACGCACGGCGGACCGCACCATCAAGTCCTAGGAAGAACATTGGCATGAATGTCACGTTGAAACCTACTACGAACAGCCAGAAATGCCATTTTCCGATTTTTTCATTCAGCATATAGCCGAACATCTTTGGCCACCAGTAATAAAGGCCGGCAAAGATCGGGAACACTACCCCAGGAATCAATACATAGTGGAAGTGCGCCACCAGGAACAATGTGTTGTGATACTGGTAATCGGCTGCAGCCATTGCAAGCATGACGCCAGTAACACCGCCGATGACAAAGTTAGGAACGAATGCAAGTGCCCAGAGCATGGATGTTGTAAACTTGATTCGCCCTTTTCTCATTGTGAACAGCCAGTTGAACACCTTCACTCCGGTCGGAATGGCAATCGCCATTGTTGTGATCGAGAAGAACGAGTTCACTGCGGCATTATTGCCCATCGTAAAGAAGTGGTGAACCCAAACAAGCATACTCAAGACAGATATCATCACAATTGAAATAACCATTGATTTATAACCGTAAAGCGTTTTGCGGGCAAAAGTTGAGATAATATCTGACAGCATTCCGAAAGCCGGCAGAACGACAATATAAACTTCAGGGTGTCCCCATAACCAGAACAGGTTTGCCCATAGCATATCCATACCGCCTCCGGAAATCGTGAAGAAGTGAGTACCGAATGTGCGGTCAAATGTCATCAATGCAAGTGCCACTGTAAAAATAGGGAAGCTGGCCACGATGATGATTGATGTAATGAATGATGTCCAGGTGAACATTGGCATCTTCATCAAGGTCATGCCTTTGGTTCTCATTTTTAACACTGTGACAACGAAGTTAATACCAGTCATCAAAGTACCGGCACCTGCAATTTGCAGAGCCACAGCATAAAAGTTATTCCCTATGCCCGGACTGAATTCTTTCCCGGCAAGAGGGAAGTATGAAGTCCAGCCAGCATCTGGTGAACCACCGATAATGAATGAAATGTTAAAGAGCGCAGCACCGCTCACAGTCAGCCAGAAGCTGAGTGCGTTTAGCTGTGGAAAAGCAACGTCCCGAGCGCCAATCTGCAATGGTACGGCAAAGTTCATGAGACCGATCAACAGCGGCATCGCCACAAACAGGATCATGATGACACCGTGAGTTGTAAAGACTTCATTGTAATGTTGTGCATTCAGGAATTCATTTTCTGGAACTGCCGTCTGGCCTTTCATCATCAACCCGTCAATTCCGCCGCGGAAAAACATCACGACACCAAGCAGGATATACATGATCCCAATTTTCTTGTGATCAACGGTTGTCAGCCATTCAGTCCAAAGGTAATTCCATTTTTTAAAGTAAGTGATTCCAGCTATCGCTCCTACGATCGTCAGAGCAATACCAATCTGTGATGCAAAAATCAGTGGATCGCCGGTTACAAAAAATTCATCCCATTTAATGCCCACTGTGCTCACCTCCGTGAGAATCCTCAGTTTCTGATTCTTTATGATTCATAGTTTTAGAGTCGTTTCCGTCTTTATTTTTGTAATTATTCTCGTCCTCAAAAATCTTACCTGGCCAGCCATGTCCTCTGTCATACATTTCAGGGTTGGTGTAATTCTTTGAGTGAGGATCGGAATGATCAACCCATTCAAGATGCGTATTT
This sequence comes from Mesobacillus sp. AQ2, assembly GCF_030122805.1. NCBI lineage: Bacteria > Bacillati > Bacillota > Bacilli > Caryophanales > Bacillaceae > Mesobacillus > Mesobacillus sp. AQ2. The sequence goes on from NZ_CP126080.1 coordinate 2,434,025, forward strand.
GAGAACGTCTTCCGGCCAAAGTGTGATGGCTCAAGCATTTTCTCATATTCTTCAAGAGTCATTTTTGGTGCCGTTTCCTTTACGTCCTTAATCCATTGGTCGAAATCTTCCTGTGTTTGGGAAAGGACTTCGAATTCCATTCCTGCATAGCCCTGGCCATTGAAGTTTGTATTTCGGCCTACATATGAGCCAGGATTGTCAGCGACAAGGTAAAGCTGTGTCTCGGCATGCGCCATTGTGTACTTTTGACCGGCAAGTGCAGGAATCCAAAAGCTCTGCATCGTACCAGCTGATGTCAGCTTAAAGTCGATTGGACGATCTTCAGGGATGTTCACATAATTGACTGTCTCGATCCCTTGTTCTGGATAGCTGAAAATCCATTTCCAGTCAGCAGAAGTAACATTTATGACAAGCGGTTCTTTATCTTCATAGCCTTTAGGAATTTCATCTATTGCATAAATTGTTTTGACTGTTGGAATGGTCAAAGCAATGATAATTAAAATTGGAATGACAGTCCAAATAATTTCCAAGACTGTGCTGCCGTGTTCTTCAGGCGGCTCATAATCCATATTGTTTTTTCGCTCACGGTACTTCCAGACAATGAAAGCGAAAAGCCCGAATACAACCACTGTAACAAGCAGCATCAAAGCAATCGAAAAGTTGATTAGCTCAAGAATTTGCCTGGCGATTGGTCCCTCAGGGTTAAATACCACCATATTGTTTTCACAGCCGCTAAGCAACAGCATAGCCATGATCGAGGTGAGGGAGACCAAAAAAAGTTTTGATTTCTTCATCACTGCAGCTCCTTTCAAATTTCAACCTTGTTCATTTTATCACAAACTTATGTTCATTTGTTCACAATGTTGTCAAAAGTAAGCCGAAAATGAACGGTAAGTTGTGGCAAAAAAGGTGTGATAAATATCACACTGCTTTATTTGTAATCATTCTAACATGGAAATTGTTACGGATCTGAAGACAAATGTGAACAAATTATGAAAACAAAAAATGTCATCTTCGTGAATTTCGAACGGCAGATATTGACGAAAAAAAACAGGGCCATATTGCAGGCCCTGTAAGGGTACTTCTTTTGTTTCTATTTTAAGATATCCTGTATGTTTCGATATAGGTCTCCAATGCTGGATGGAATTCTTTTTCGTAATGGGCAGATGGACAAACTTTTACAATAATTGTTTTGCTCTCAAGTTGTTTTTTCACTTTGAGGGTTGCGTCGCAGCGTGGGCATTTCTCTTTAAAAAGATTCATAGTTTGCACCTCCTATAATCCCTATGTGTTTAGTATGAATTAAAAGTGGTTATTTTTCAATGGTTAATAAGCCCAACTATGGTACGATGAAAGTGGAATGTGATCTGGTATTAATCGGAGTAGAGGTGTCAAAATGTTATTAGAGAATTTAACAGGAAAAAAGGCCATCATCACTGGTGCAAACAGTGGAATTGGCTATGAGGCTGCAAAGGACCTTTCTTCAAAAGGAGCATTTGTCATCCTGGCTGTTAGGAACATGGAAAAGGGCAAGGGAGCAGCAGAAGGCATCCTTCAGCGAAATCCCCAGGCAAAAATAAAACTTATGAAGCTTGATCTGGCAGACTTGCAAAGTGTCCGCGATTTCACCGAAGTCTTCATGGAAGAATTCGATTCTCTCGATCTTTTAATCAATAATGCCGGGGTCATGATTCCGCCTTATGGAAAGACTAAGGATGGTTTTGAACTTCAGTTTGGCAGCAATCACCTTGGTCATTTTGCTTTAACGGGACTCCTGTTGCCGATTTTAAAAACAACCTCCGAATCCAGAGTGGTGACTTTAAGCATTATCGCCCATAGAGGAGCCAAAATAGATTTTTACAATTTAGATGGCTCAAAAGGTTATAAAGCTATGAAGTTTTATGGGCAAAGTAAACTGGCCAACCTTTTATTCGCCAAAGAGCTGGATAACCGTTTCAAACATCATGGACTGGAGAGCATCAGTATTGCATGTCATCCGGGAATTTCAAATACGAATTTATTCCATTTAGGTAAAGGCGAAACTCCTGCATTCATGAAAGGGATGGTCAAATTCTTTTCGCAGCCTGCCGAAAAGGGAGCTGAGACAACCATTTATGCTGCTACTGAAGAAAGCCTGCAGGGCGGTGAATATATCGGCCCAAATGGACGAGGGAATCGCAAGGGGAATCCAGCAATTGAAATTCCAGCAGCAGGTGTTTACAACAAGGAGACCATGGAAAAATTGTGGGCAGTTTCTGAAGAATTAACAAATGTTAGATATACCTTTTAAAGGCTCTGATAATAGAGTCTTTTATTATATTAATATAATATTAATCGTGTAAGCGCTAACATATTCACTTATATTATTGTTATTATAAATGGTAATTTATAGTTCATATATTGTTCAATATTTCACAAACTATTATTGTTTTATTATGATAATCTTTAATTAGAAAGAAGAAAAGGAGTGATTGAAATGATGTACTGCGAATTCAAACCATTCTCCACCGATACTGAGACCTATTCACAGGAAATGCTTGAGGAGCTGATCGGTGATGAATTCGAAGCAATGATGTTTAAGGATGATGAGAGAATTCCAGCCTATATCTGGACAATCAATTTTGTGGTTATTGTCAAAAGAAGTACGAAATTTCTAACAGACATCAGCTTTGAAAAAATCCCCAGGAATCCAGTTTGCGAGTGATTTTTTTTACAAGTACTTGTGAAATGATTCACAAATAAAAACCTTTTATTTACCCTTAAACAAAAAATATGTACTAAAGTATAGCAAATTGAACAATCATCCCAATTTCTTAAGGAGGTCCTGAAAAATGGGCACAGTTGAAAAAGTGGTTAATTCGCATCCTTCCGTTGCTGAAATGATTGATGGTTTAGTCGTGAAAGGATTGAACGCCTTAACAAAAATGCGTGAGCTTGATCAGGAAGCTGTAAACCAGATTGTGAAGGAAATGGCGCTGGCAGGACTAGATCAACATATGCCGCTCGCAAAGATGGCAGTTGAAGAAACAAAACGTGGAGTTTATGAAGACAAGATTATCAAGAACATGTTTGCTACCGAATATGTTTACCACAATATCAAGTATGATAAAACAGCTGGCATCATTGATAAAAATGACCATGAAGGCATGATTACCATTGCTGAGCCCGTTGGTGTGATTGCCGGAGTGACTCCTGTTACCAATCCAACCTCAACAACGATGTTCAAGGCCCTGATTTCCATCAAGACACGCAACCCAATCATCTTCGCCTTCCATCCATCTGCTCAAAAGTGCAGCAGTGAGGCGGCAAAAATTCTTCGGGATGCAGCCATTAAGGCAGGAGCTCCTGAACACTGTGTGCAATGGATCGAAAAGCCTTCACTTGAAGCCACTCAGGCTTTGATGAACCATCCTAAGATTTCGATGATTTTGGCTACCGGCGGTGCAGGAATGGTGAAATCAGCATACAGTTCAGGCAAGCCCGCATTGGGCGTTGGTCCGGGCAATGTCCCTTGTTATATTGAACGGACAGCAAATGTGAAGAGGGCTGTCAATGATCTGATTTTATCCAAAACATTCGACAATGGGATGATTTGTGCTTCTGAGCAGGCAGTTATCATAGATAAGGAAATCTATCACGAGGTCAAATCTGAAATGGTTGCGAACAGCTGCTACTTTTTAAATGAGGAAGAAAGGATAAAAGTAGAAAAGCTTGTCATCAATGAACATTCCTGTGCAGTGAATGCTGATATAGTGGGAATGCCTGCACACAGAATTGCTGAAATGGCAGGCGTAGCAGTGCCGGAAGAGACAAAAATCCTTGTAGCCGAGCTTAAGGGTGTGGGGCCACAATATCCTTTGTCACGTGAAAAATTGAGCCCGGTATTGGCTTGCTATAAAGTGAACGGAACGGAAGAAGGGCTGAAGCGTGCGGAAGAAATGCTGGAGTTCGGCGGCCTGGGCCATTCCGCTGTAATCCACTCGACAAGTGATGAGATTATAAAGTCATTTGGTCTGCGAATGAAGGCAGGGCGTATTATTGTCAATGCACCATCATCACAGGGCGCAATCGGCGATATCTATAATGCCTATCTTCCATCCCTGACCCTTGGCTGCGGAACATATGGAGGCAACTCGGTTTCCACAAATGTCGGTGCAGTCAACCTAATCAATGTGAAAAAAGTAGCGAGAAGGAATGTGAATATGCAGTGGTTTAAAGTGCCTTCTAAAATCTATTTTGAGAAGAACTCTACACAATACCTGGCAAAAATGCCTAAAATATCGAAGGCCTTCATTGTTACAGATCCAGGAATGGTAAAGCTTGGCTATGTAGATAAAGTTCTCTATCACTTAAGAAAGCGTCCGGATTATGTCCACTGTGAAATATTCTCAGAAGTTGAACCAGATCCGTCAATTGAAACCGTGATGAAAGGTGCCGAAATGATGGCGAGCTTCCAGCCGGATGTCATCATTGCTCTAGGCGGAGGGTCGGCCATGGACGCAGCGAAGGGGATGTGGCTGTTTTATGAATATCCAGAGGCGGACTTCCATGGGTTGAAGCAGAAATTCCTTGATATTCGCAAGCGAATTGTCAAATACCCACAGCTTGGCCGCAAAGCGCAATTTGTTGCCATTCCGACAACCTCGGGAACAGGGTCTGAAGTGACCTCTTTCTCGGTTATCACTGATAAAAAGGCGAACATCAAATATCCGCTCGCTGATTATGAGTTGACACCTGATGTGGCGATCGTCGACCCGCAATTTGTCATGACAGTGCCAAAGCATATTACGGCCGATACTGGAATGGACGTTCTGACACACGCAATAGAAGCTTATGTAAGCTGCATGGCCAATGACTATACAGACGGACTTGCCATTAAGGCCATTCAACTTATATTTGAATATCTCCCTAGAGCGTACCGAAACGGACAGGATGAAGTGGCCCGCGAGAAAGTGCACAATGCTTCAACGATTGCAGGTATGGCGTTTGCCAATGCATTCCTCGGAATCAACCATAGCCTTGCACACAAGCTTGGAGCTGAATTCCATATTGCGCACGGCCGTTCAAATACAATCCTGATGCCGCATGTCATCCGTTATAACGCAACTAAACCGAAAAAGTTCACTGCTTTTCCAAAATATGAAAGCTTTGTCGCAGACCAGCGTTATGCTGAAATCGCCCGTATTCTCGGCTTGCCTGCACGTACTTCCGAAGAAGGTGTCGAAAGCCTTGTCCAGGCAATCATCAGGCTGGCAAACGAAATGGAGATCCCGATGAGCTTAGAAGCAAACGGAGTAGACAAGGCCGAATTCGAGGCGAAGGTCGACCAGCTTGCAGACCGCGCATTTGAGGACCAGTGTACAACGGCCAACCCTAAGCTTCCGTTAGTATCTGATCTTGCAGAAATCTATCGTTCAGCCTATAAAGGAGTTTAATAGTATAAAAAGGAGTGGAATCACCTGATTCCACTCCTTTTTTTCATATAACACCCTCCGCCATTCACGATTGGTTCTAAATTCCCAGTAAATATAGTAATAATTTAATTAGTTTTTATTTTCAAAATATTATATTATTTATCCTGGTTTACAATTTTCCAATCCAGGAGGTAATGTATGAAGAAAAAGCCCTATCTATCAATTGCTTTAGTTGCTGGTCTAGCTGTAAGTACCTTTGGCGCCCAAGCCATATATGCGGAACCCGCAAAAACTGCGCAGCAAGTGCAGCCATTCAATGTATTTGACAACAAGGTGCTCGACAAAATCAATGTTGAGAATATTTACAACAATATTGATTATCTTTCAAAGACCCCTCGTGTTGCCGGTACTGAAGCTGAACATAAAGCGATTCAATATGTTAAAGAGCAATTTGAATCATATGGTTATGAAACAGAACTTCAGGAGTTTACTTTCTATGGATATACCGCTCCACATACTGTAAAGCTATCGATTGATGGTTTTGCAGATGAAATCAAACCGAAATCATTTACATACGGAATGGACGGGAATGTCTCTGGTGAATTGGTATATGCCGGTTTAGGACAAGCAGCGGATTTTGAAGGAAAAGATTTAACAGGTAAAATCGCTTTGATTCAGCGTGGAGCTATTTCATTTGCAGATAAAGTTCTAAATGCTGCAGCGCATGGTGCTTCAGGTGTCATTATCTATAACAATGCACCCGGAGAGCTGAACGGAACATTCGGGACTCCAAATGAAAACTATGTTCCAGCTGTAGCCATTTCTCAGGAAGCCGGACAAGCATTATTTGACAAGCTTATGAATGGTGAAATCTTGAACGGAGCGATTCAAATTGAGGGTGCAGAAGGCGGCATAAGGACGTCATACAATGTAGTCGCCAAGAAAGCACCTACAAATAAAAATAAATCAACAGACGGAATCCTTGCTTTGGGAGCTCACCATGACTCAGTCCCTGGTGCACCCGGTGCGAATGATGATGCATCGGGCACTGCAATGACTCTTGAATTGGCGCGCGTCATGAAGGATCTGCCGACAAATATGGAAATGCGGTTCATTACGTTCGGAGCAGAAGAACTAGGTTTGATTGGTTCCCGTTACTATGTCAGCCAACTGCCTAAAGAGGAAAAAGAAAGGTTTGTCGGATATTTCAATATGGATATGGTTGGCAGCAGAGATGCCGGCGATTTGGTCATCAATACAGTCGATGGCAGCCAAAACATCGTTTCACAAACAGCTCAGGCATCAAGTGCCCGTCTAAATGGTGAACCGACACCAATCCAGACAGGAGGCAGCAGCGACCATGTTTCATTTTATGAGGGTGGAATCGCCTCCGGATCCTTCATCCACAGACCGCTTGAACCATGGTATCATACACCTGAAGATACAATTGATAAAATCAGCAAGGAAAAATTGCAGGATGTAGCTGAGATTGTGGGCACTGCCGTCTATGATATTGTACGTCCAGAGAATCAGGGGCCAAAAGCCAATAGGGGAGTAGAGCGAAAAGTACCACACTTATATTATGAGCAGGATATTAAATAATTGTATTTAAACTTCAGGTTAACCCTTGGTATGGGTTAACCTGATTTAATTTTACCCAGAAAGCTATTTATGGTGTCTTACAAGGTTATGAAATGAAATCATTCAACCTATGAAGCCGTAAATTTTTTCATATACCATGATTCTTTATGAGCAAACTAGGATATCGAATGGAAGAGGGTATCTGGGCAAAATAAAAAGAAGGTCCCTAAGGAACCTTCTTTTTTCGACAAGACTAATATTATAGTTTTGTTACGTTAGCAGCTTGTGGTCCGCGAGCGCCTTGCTCAACGTCGAAAGATACTTTTTGACCTTCGTCTAATGATTTGAAGCCTTCAGATTGGATAGCAGAGAAGTGTACGAATACGTCGTCTCCACCTTCGCGCTCGATGAATCCAAAACCTTTTTCTGCGTTAAACCATTTTACTGTACCTTGTTCCATTACTGTTACCTCCTAGTGCAATTCGCACAAATGTTACTATCCTTGCCCAAAGTGATCATTAAGACGAAATAATTTCTATCCTTTACACCGAACAAAAATAATTCTATTTCATCATATCAGATACTGGAATCAATAGCAAACACAAACAAGAGATTTCGTCCTATTGTCCTATCTTGAGCAAGTGTTCCTTTTAAATATCATACAGATAACCTGGTTTTTTCTACCTTTTGAATGATGTAAAACTTCTTGACCATTGTTTTTTCCTTCAGGACTCGGAATCAGTAGAATGTCCATCTAAAAAAAACAAATAATAAAAGGAAAAGGAGGGTGAGGATATTGGGAAAATGGAATGAACAGGGTGCACCTAATAATAATTTGTCTGCAGAAACAATAGCGAGTTCCAAGCTTGTAGGAAAAGAAGGGCTGGAGGCGCACGAGTTTTCGGAAGAACTTTCGGACGGAGGAGAAAGGAATAAAGCTATCGACAAACAATTAAAGGAACACCAGCCAGGAATGTAAACAAGAAAGAAATGAAGGCAGGAATGAAAAAAGAGAATCGATACATGGATAAAAGGGGAGACTTCACCGCACACTCTGAGGGTGTGGCTGATTATCCTAAACGGCCGGAACACCGGACGATCAATCAGAATAGTAAGAAGAAATGAATTGAAAAGTTGCCGGGCTCTTGGATGCCAGGCAACTTTTCTTCTATTAAATAGAGAGTCGTTTTCAAAGCAACCCTTCTGGATGCCTTAAATTTCAACTCCATTTTTTTCTTTGTAAAATTCAATTTCAAATCCAAGGTCTTGAAGCATTTTATGGTCAGCAGTTGTATCTTGGCCTGCTGTTGTCAGATAATCGCCAACAAAAATTGAATTGGCAGGATAAAGACCTAAAGGCTGTAAGCTTCTGAGGTTAACCTCCCGGCCTCCTGAAATCCTGATTTCTTTTGATGGATTAATGAATCGCATCAGGCATAGGACTTTTAGACAGTACCGGGGATTTAATTCATCGGTCCCTTCAAGCGGGGTACCCTCAATTGCATGGAGGAAATTAACCGGAATGGAATCGGCATCTAGAACCTTAAGGCTCCTCGCCATGTCAACGACATCCATCTTTGATTCCCTCATTCCAATAATAACCCCGGAGCAGGGAGAAATTCCGCTGCTTTTAATCAGTTCAACCGTATTAACTCGATCTTGATATGTATGTGATGTCGTGATTGACTCATGATGGCTTGCAGATGTATTAAGATTGTGATTATATCGATCCACACCAGCAGCTTTGAGCTTTTCTGCCTGAGATGGTTTAAGGATTCCAAGGCATGCGCATACTTTAAGGCCAAACTTTTCTTTAATTTCCTGAACAGCCGAAGATACTGTATCAAGTTCCTTTTCGCTTGGCCCTCTGCCGCTGGCTACAATACAATAAGTACCTGCGTTGAGATTGTAAGCTTGTTCAGCACCCTGGAGGATGGTTTCTTTGTCCATCATTCGATACTTATCGATAGGGGCACTCGAGATACTTGATTGCGCACAGTAGCCGCAGTTTTCAGGGCATAAGCCTGACTTTGTATTAATAATCATATTAAGCTTAACTTTATTGCCAAAATGATGGTGGCGAATTGTGTATGCAGCCTGGAGCAATTCCAGCAGTTCTTGGTCCGGACAATCCAGTATACTCAGTGCTTCTTCATCCGTCAGTTCGTCGCCTTCAAGAACGCTAAATGCTAACCTTTTCCAGTATGACATCAAGAACCCCCCCTATGTTTGTTTTAAGCCGCTTTTCTTAAATGTTTAAAGTTCGCCTTTGACAATACTGTTTTTTCCAGTCTGTGACCCATCATACCAGCAAATACAGAAAGGAGGATGTCTTTCGGAAGAGGAGCAACCATCCAAAGCCATGCCATTTTATACGTAAATCCTTCTGGAGCAGCAGCCCAGAATTTATAAGCAAAATACATCCAATTTGTACCGAAAACATAATTAATAATAAGTCCGGCCAGTGAGGCCATGATGAACGCAGAAAGTGACCGATGCTTCTCAACCATTTTGCCTGCAACATAGGCTGTTAAAATAAATGAAAGAATAAATCCGAAGGTTGGACTAATCACTGTAGAAAAGCCCGCACCGAATCTAGCAAAGATCGGTACGCCGACCAAACCTACGAGGGCGTAGACAGTCATTGATATGGCTCCCAGCCTGCTTCCCAGGATAATCCCTGCCAAAATCGCAAAGAAGGTTTGAAGAGTGATTGGTACTCCACCCACAACCATAAAAGGTACAAACGAAGTAATATTTGCTCCAATCGCCATAAGACCGACGAACATGGAAGCAAGAGTGAGATCAAGCGCTTTAAACTTCATGTTAATAGCTCTCCTTTTCTATAATATAAATTCAGAATAAACTTTCCGAATTATTTATGTCAACCAAAAATTATTTAAGTTAACATTTATATAAAAAGAGAAACCAAAACACTTTTGCCATTACAAGTATTTAATTTATAATTGTCATTATGATCTTCCAGCAATGACAGGGGATGGTAATATGGAAACAATCCAATCATGCAGCGAAATAGTTGCCAAAGCAAAAAATATTGTTGTGTTGACTGGTGCAGGAATAAGTACAGAGTCTGGTATTAGAGACTTTCGTTCACGAACAGGAATCTATAATCATGCTCCGGAATATATCCTTTCAATGGATTATTTTCATGAGCATCCAATGGCCTTTTATGAATTTGCTTTCTCTAATCTTTACCATCCGAAGGCCTTGCCAAATAAAGGCCATCGTATTCTGGCAAAATGGGAGCAGGAAGGGCGTATTGATTGTATCATCACTCAAAATATTGATGGACTGCATCAAAAAGCAGGGAGCAAGAATGTTATAGAATTCCACGGAACGATGAAAACAGCAACTTGTCAAAATTGCGGTCAAAAGTATAGTGCAGATGATTTATTAATTAGGAAGCAGACAGATGAAAAATTTTTTGTTTGCAGGGAATGTGAGGCCGATCGAGATTTATTCCATCTTATAAAACCAGATGTGGTTTTGTTTGGAGATGCGGGTGAATGGTTTACACCTGAGGGATTCGAAAAAATCTTAAATAGAATTGCTGAAGCCGATTGTTTACTCATTTTAGGCACTAGCCTAAGAGTAACGCCGTTTTCTGCATTTCCTCAATATAAAAACAAAAATATTCCCATGATCATCATTAATAAAGGTGACACACCATATGACTATGACAATGACACCTATGTCATCCAGCATTCCATTGGAAGATGTTTAAGTGAAATTGATGATTACCTAAAAAATTAAAAATGGTGCACGGTTATCCGTGCACCAGAAATCATCTTATGCGGTTATGCATTTCCCGTTCAGGCAGCGGTCTGTCTATATCCAGCTGTTTATCTGTTTCAATTCCCGGATTTTCGGATGGATCATCCTCGTAATCCTTAAATGCTGATTCTCCCACATCCAGTTCTCCAGGACTGAAAGCATTAACAGGGTATTCCTTCGTCTTTTTCTTATCGAAGTTATAGCCTGAAATAGAACTATTGACCAGGTTTTGGTTTTTCTCCTTGATGCCTTCGATTGAATCTATCATTTCTTTTTCATTTTTATATGATTTAAGGATATGCTTTTTCTCGATTTCCATATCGATCAGCCTCCTAACGGTTTTACTTACATATACCCAATATAATACTCGTTTTAACTTTTTGTATTTTTTACCAGAATGGTCTTTTTGTTCTGCCAATCTGGTAAACTATTTTATAAGATAAGCTTGAATAAAGGGGACGAAGAGTTGAAGAAGAAAATCATTTGGACAGTCATTGGGGTGATTTTAACCATAGTCATCGTATTGATTGCTGCGGGAAATTATTTTTATGATGTGGCGATTAACCGCAGCCATGATGCTGTGGATCTCCATGGAGGGGGCGAGAGTGTAACAGCCGCGACTCTTTCAAGCGATGAAGAGCAACAGAGTAAACTTGAAGAGCTTACGGAATGGACCGAAAAGCAGAAGTTTGAAATTGTTGAAATAGAATCTGAAGATGGTCTTAAACTGAAAGCCAGATATCTGAAAAATAAACATCCAGGATCAAAAGCTGTCATTCTTGCTCACGGTTATAAAGGCAACAGCGAACAAATGCCTGGCATAACAAAATTTTATTACGATCAGGGTTATGATGTCCTTAAACCGGATGCGCGTGGCCACGGGTTGAGTGAAGGTGAGTATATTGGGTATGGCTGGCATGACCGTAAAGATTTGGTCAAATGGTCACAATATTTAGTTGATCAAAAAGGAGAGGACACCATCTTCCTCCACGGTTTCTCCATGGGCGCTGCAACGGTACTGATGACCAGCGGAGAAAAGCTTCCTGAGCAGGTTAAAGGGATCATCGCTGACAGTGGCTATACAACAGTTCAAGAAGAGCTGAGCCACCAGTTGAAATACCTCTACAATCTGCCCTCTTTCCCGGTCATGCAGGTTACAAGCGCAGTGACGAAAATCAGGGCAGGCTATTCATTTCCTGAAGCTTCAGCCATTGACAGTGTTAAAAAAAATAAGCTCCCTCTATTGATTATTCATGGGGATCAGGATCAACTGGTTCCAACAGATATGGGGAAGAGAATCTATGATAAAGCAAACAGCCCCAAGGAGCTATGGATTGTTCCTGGAGCAGGTCACACTGAGGCATACACTATTGCAGAAAAGGAATATAAAGACAAATTGAAATCATTCTGGTCTTCAGCAATAGAAAACAAATCGATACAGGATTATTGACGTGAACACACACATTAGTGGTGTGTTTTTCATTTTATGTTTGATTTAGTCTCAATGAGGAACAAAGTATAAAATACAGCAGAGGACATATATCTGGTAGAGGAGCAAATTTTTCACCGAAAAGGAGAGGGAGCAATGCCTCAAGGGAAACATGAAATATTAATTGATGTACCAATAGAAAAGGTTTGGGATTTCGTCAAGGATATGGATAACTGGGCCCCGTTATTGCCAGGCTATATCAGTCATGAAAAATTGAATGAAAAACAATCAAAATGGACGTTTAAGGAGACAGTTGGTGTCTTGAAGAAAAAAATCAGTTTGCAAGTCACCATTAAAGAATGGATTGAGCCTGTCAGGGTTACCTTTGACCTTAAAGGAATCAATGAAAACCTGACTGGGAATGGCTATTTTAAGGCAGATCCGGTGGATGTGAACAGGACGAGGATGACTGGATATCTGGAGATGACGGCAGAAGGAGCACTCGCCCCGGTCATGAATGCGGTAATGAAAACTTCCTTGCCAAAAAGCGGCCAGGAATTAACAACCGCAATCGCTGAGGAACTCGAGGGAAGAAAAGCAATTTGACAGGGATTTAAACAGGGGGCCTTGCATTGTGCAGACCCCTATTCAGCTTTTTCAATTTTAACAGGACCATCAATTCGCCCGCTTTTATCGAAGTAGACCGTAACCTTATCGCCGGTTTCAATATTTACCCCAGTCTGCACTTTTTCCTTTTTAAAATAAATGGTTTTACCGTTGCCTTCCCCGAAATAGCCTGATGAATCTACCTTGCTGATTTTATACTCTTCTGTAAAATAATCATATTTAACTTCGTTCGAGCTTTTCCTGGCATCGCTCATTTCGATCTTCAGGAAAATCATCAGACCTAGAAAGAGTGTTAATAAAAATAAGACAAGAGCTCTCATATTTTTTCCTCCAACGCTTCATCACCAAACAGTATATGTCCGATGCTTGTCTATATGACCTCATCCTTTTAAAGTTTGCTATAATTATAGGAAAACTGCAGGATGAACAGAGGTTTGAGCATGACTAAATTATTAGAATCCGATCTATACGAACCGATCAGGAAGCATTTTTTAAAACAGGGGTACCGAGTCAATGGAGAGGTCCATGATTGTGATTTAACAGCATTAAAGGATGATGAACTTATCATCGTAGAGTTAAAGCTGACATTTAATATTGAACTGCTCCTTCAGGCAACGAGAAGACTGCGCCTTACTGATATGGTGTATATAGCAATCCCAAAACCGAAGCGGATATCAAGGAGACGCTGGAATGATGTCATCCACCTGGTAAAAAGGCTGGAAATCGGCCTGATTGTCGTAACGTTTGCCGGAAATCGAAAAACCATTGAATTTAAGGTTCACCCAGAACCATTCAATCGCAAGTCGAGCAAGAACCGGCGAAAAAAAGCGGCTTTGATCAAAGAAATTGAGGGAAGAAGCGCTGACTACAATGTCGGCGGAAGTAATAAAAGCAAGATCATGACCGCATATAAAGAAAATTGTATCCAAATAGCCTGTTATCTTGAGAAACTTGGGCAGATGTCACCTAAAGCACTCGTGGCACTCGGGACCGGCGAAAAGACCCCATCAATCCTCCAGAAAAACTACTATAAATGGTTTGAAAGAGTCGAGAGAGGCGTATATGCACTTTCAGACCAGGGACAGGCAGACCTAAAGGATTTCCCTGAACTCGTAGCGTATTATTCAGGGAATCTGGAAGAGCCTAGTCAATGATATGTGCCCGGACTGAGAGAGAATCGCAAAAACCGGGCACATACAGAAAGGATATGTTCCCGAACTGACGGGAAAACGCAAAAACGGGGCACATAAAGAAAGGATATGTGCTCGAACTGAAGGGGAATTGCCAAAACGGAGCACGTAAAAAAAGAATATGTGCCCGAACTGAAGTAAAATCGCAAAACGGGGCACATAAAAGAGGGATATATTCCCGAACTGACGGGGAATCGCAAAAACGAGGCAAATAAAGGAAGGATATGTGCTCGAACTGAAAGTGAATTGCCAAAACGGGGCACGTAAAAAAAGAATATATGCCCGAACTGAAGTAAAATCGCAAAAACGGGCCACATAAAAGAAGGATATGTTACCGGAATCACAAAACGGGATAAATAATGAAAAAATTAATTTTAAAAAAGCACAGACAGAAAATCAATGTTGATTTCTGCCCGTGCTTTTTTAGTTTATTTATGCTTTTTCAAGAAAATGTTCGTCTATCAAAGCCTGTAATTCCTGTATTTCACGATTAAAATCAGATGACATTGAGAATAGGATACTATCAACCAGGAATTTTCTCGGTGCCTTGGAGCGAAGTTCTTCTTCAATGAAATTGAGCTTTTGGAGATGATCTTTATTTTCGCAATCAAGCTTTTTCAACCGGGAAATACCAGAATGGATTTTAGACCTCCAGTCTAGAGCTTCTCTATTTGAAACAGGGAGCCATGCATCAAGGAATTCTGGAGAAAGTAATTGTTCCTGAGACAGCGTCACTTCCTCAATCAAGTTTAGAATTCGGTTTACACTAAAGCGAACAATTGGAAGCATACTTGCCGAATCACCGTTGGCTTTACGATAAAACCGGACATTTTGAATGAGAATCCCATTAAGCATGATGGCAGCATCCAGAAGATATGGCCTGCAAAGATCATCGGTGATATCTGCAAGCCGGTCAGAATACCATCTCAATGTTTTCATTTGGCCTATTTCAATGAATTGCTTCAGTTCTTTATCCCCGGAAAAATAGACTTCTTCAAAAAGCGGGATGATTTTATTTTCCCTGTTTGCTGTCATCTGGAGTTCGATTTGCCTCATGAATACTTCTGGGTCACCTGGATCCTGGCCAAGCAATAAGGCGTCTCGGGCCATTTCCATTTTCCTGAAAGCTGCCCTGAAGATTTCCATGAGCAGCTCATTTTTTGATAAGAAATAATTATAAAAGGTTCCTTTAGATATTCCGCTGTAATCAAGGATATCCTGAATAGAGGTAGAGTGGAATCCTTTTTCTATAAAAAGCTCGTGCGCTTTTTCGATAACATTCCGTTTTCTGTCGTTCATTTCATCACCTTAACCCTTTTTGAACCGATTGTATAAAAAATATACTACATTAAATTTTCGGACATTACAAACCCTTTAACAACAATGGTTTAAAACTATTGCAAAAAATGGACCGATGGTATATGCTAGTGTCTATGCAAACACATTGTTGACAAATTTGTGAACAATAGAGGGGGAAATTCACAATGAATAAAAACTTTCAAGCGCCCGAAAAACCGCCGTACGGTATTCTCGCGGTATTGATTGTCGGGGCTTTTATCGCATTCTTAAATAATACATTGCTTAATATAGCCTTGCCATCCATCATGGCAGACTTGAAGGTGGAGGCCACGACAGTACAGTGGCTGACAACCGGCTTCATGCTTGTCAGCGGAGTCATGATTCCGCTTAGTGCCTATTTGATTCAGAAGTACTCAGTAAGGCGATTATTCTTAACCGCAATGGGATTATTCACTGCAGGTACAATTTTGGCTGGTGCTGCTCATGTTTTCCCATTATTATTAACCGGCAGGATGATCCAGGCGTCAGGTACCGCCATCATGATGCCATTATTGATGAATGTCATGCTCGTCAGTTTCCCGATTGAAAAACGGGGAACGGCAATGGGGGTCTTCGGCCTGGTATTGATGTTCGCACCTGCAATTGGTCCAACACTTTCCGGCTGGCTAATTGAGCATTACGACTGGAGAATGCTGTTCCACTTTGTAACACCAATCGCAGCCATTGTTTTATTACTAGGCTTCTTTTTGCTTAAAGATAAAAAAGAAAAAGTGCATATGCATCTTGATGTTATTTCTCTGACACTATCCAGTATCGGTTTTGGCGGGCTCCTGTATGGATTTAGCTCAGCAGGTTCAAAGGGCTGGGATAGCCCAAATGTCTACTTAACTTTAACAATCGGTACTGTGTCATTGGTTACATTTATTCTTCGTCAATTGAGACAGGATAATCCAATGCTTAACTTCAGGATCTATAAATACCCTATGTTCGCCTTATCATCAGCTATTTCGATGATTGTAACCATGGCAATGTTCTCAGGTATGCTTTTGCTGCCGATTTACGTGCAGACCATTAGGGGAATTTCTCCAATGGATGCAGGATTGATGCTTTTGCCAGGTGCAATAATAATGGCAATCATGTCACCTATTACAGGCCGATTATTTGATAAATTCGGCGGACGTGCTTTGGCTATTATAGGCCTGACGATTACGCTTGTAACGAGTTATTATTTCAGCAAGCTATCATTGGAAACAACTTATACCCAGTTGATCATCCTTTACACTGTTCGTATGTTCGGGATGTCCATGGTCAATATGCCAGTTTCTACAAACGGGTTAAACCAATTACCTGCAAAATATTATCCGCATGGTACAGCTATGAATAATACAATGCAGCAGGTTTCAGGTGCTATTGGTACGGCGTTGTTGGTTACTGTAATGTCTACGCGTGCAAAAAGTTACGGTACGGAGCTGGCAGCCAATGCTTTTAAACAAGCTGCAGCAGCAGGCAAAGCCGTAACTCCGGTTGCCAAAGCTGAAATGGAACAGCAAATTGCCATGCAGGCAATGCTGCACGGAATCAATGATGCCTTTTATGTGACAGTATTCCTCTCAGCCCTTGCGTTGGTGCTTGCTTTCTTTATCAAACGCGCGACTCAGGCAGAAGATACAATTGGCAAAAAGGCAGCTGCAAAGAATCACTCTCATAAATTGGCCAATAATTAAGAATGTCCCCCTGAATTCCAGGGGGATTTTTAGTATAATGATGTAAATTATTCCGGGGAAAGGATGGCTAGTATGCAAAAGACGCCCGAAAAGCTTGCTCAGCAACAACTGGATGCCTATAATAAACAAAATTTAGATGAGTTTTTGTCCGTATACAGTGATGATGTGGTAATAATGGAGTTTCCGTCAAATGATATTACCACAAAGGGAATCGAAGAAATGAGGACTCGCTACAAAAAGTTATTTGAGCAGCATCCAAACAACCATGCAGAATTATTGGCAAGGATTGTCCATGGTAATAAGGTAATCGATCATGAACTGGTAACTGGCAGAGAGAATAGCGCACCCAAAAAAGCTGTTGCTATTTATGAAGTGACTGAAGGTAAGATAGCAAAGGTTTGGTTTTTATAATCTATATCGATCTTAAGAAACGAGCCAGACCATGCAGTACTATGGGTCTGGCTTATTTTTAAATCTGTTAATGCAAACCATTTTCGGAATTTGTCTCCCATTATAATTTTTATTCTGCGAGGGAGTCTAACAGTTACAGCCCTAAATTTAGCTTTTCACGGTTTGACAATACATTACGACGAAATATACCGATCCAAGTATATAGAACAAAGTATGTAAAAGGAGGTGTCTGAATATGGTGAACATGAAGAAAGATTGGGAAGATCCCGATGATGAAAATGGAATCGCCCGATTATTCGGTCTTGATAAAGAAACGAGTCTGCAATCTGTCAATTTTGCTACTTCAGAAAGTCTTCTGTTGAATGAACATTTTCAGGAAGACTCTCAAAAATAAAGAAAGCCAGGCGCATAGCCCAGCTTATTTTTCGCGGTTTGCCAGTACGGCATCCGCTTTATGCTGTTGTTGGAATTGCTCCAGCATCTGGTTTGAGATGGCGGTATTTCCTAATGGATTGGGATGGACTCCATCAGTAGACAGATATTGCAAATTTTCACTGTTGATGACATTCGTTGTCTGAACCACTATGGAATATGGTGTTTCTTTTGCTGTTTCGTAAATCATTAAATTCCATTTTGGAAGCAGTTTATCCGCTAATGAGTAAAATTGATGATCAGTTGGCATTGGATTATATAGTTCAAGAAAAACTATAGTCGCCGCTGGATTCAGTTCTTTGATCCTAGTGGTGATTTCAGAAAGATTTTTTGAAAATCCTCCTTGAAGGCTATCGAAAGACTTAAGTGCGCTGTAGATGTCACTTTTCTTGACGAGTTTAAGGATGTCATTACCGCCTACATTTAGGGTAATTAAATCGGCCCCTCTGATTTCCTCATCATATATTCCATCCTGTACCAGCACGTTCAATCGTTCGCTGGTTATTCCTATGATTCCTTCATTCTGAGAAATGACTTGTTTGCCAGTTTCAGCACCAAGCTTGCTTGAGAATTGACTGATGAAATTTTCTTCTTCAGAAATTCGATACCCGCGGATTATTGAGTCCCCGAGCGCAAGGTGGTTGACTGTACTGTCAGGGGATGTACGGTAATAATCTATATAAGTAAGCTTATTGGTTTTTTCAGTTACAGGGGCACTTTCCTGTTTCATCTTATTTAGCTGGTATTGTGGATAGTAAATCCATGCGGAAAGAGACAAGGCAGAAATGAGAACTAAGAGCATAAAGTACTTTATGATTTTCATGATGTTCACTCCTCGATATATGTCTATTGTATCAAGGATTTGGAAGAAAATAATTAGGGGGGTATTTCCATTTTTTAAAAAATAATAATATTTAGTTATCCGAAAAAAATCCTATCGTACTAATTAGATTTTGATATACTAGACAAGACTGCTTTGACTTTAAGTTTTACTATCGCTTTTGCAGTCGTTATAGGAAAAGAGACTTATATTACTACTATATTCAAGGAGTCCACAGATGTACCAGACTTTTTCGACAAAAGAAAAAATAAAGCAGATTTTTGTCTTACTGATACCAATCTTGATCACGCAATTAGGGATGTTTTCCATGGTGTTTTTTAATACCATCATGTCGGGAAAATATAATTCCTCAGACCTTGCTGGTGTAGCGATTGGATCTTCAATCTGGAGCCCTGTATTCACTGGGCTTAGCGGAATTCTCCTCGCGGTGTCACCAATCGCTGCCCAGCGCTTTGGTGAAAAGAAGGGAAAAGAGGTATCTTCCATTCTTACCCACGGGATTTATTTAGCTTTAATCATTGCCGTAATTGTCATTATTATGGGGATTTTTCTGCTAAATCCAATTTTAAATGCAATGAACCTTCCTGAAAGTGTACATGATACGGCATTTCAATACCTTGCTGGATTAGGCTATGGAATCATTCCCTTGTTTATTTTTAATGTTTTGAGGTCATTTATTTATGCTCTGGGTAAAACAAGAGTGGTCATGTATATTCTGCTCATGTCACTGCCAGTCAACTTCTTCCTAAATTATGTCCTGATTTTTGGTTATTCGGGCTTCCCGGAACTCGGAGGTGCAGGTGCTGGTTATGCTACGTCAATTACCTATTACATAATTGCAGCAATGACAGCTGTAGTCATAATCAGGCAACAGCCATTTTCCGATTTTGTAGGGCTGGAATACTTCAAGGAATTTTCGGGAGAGAAAGTTAAAGAAATCTTGAAAATCGGTGTTCCGATGGGATTGTCGATCTTTTTTGAAACAAGCATGTTTGCTGTCGTGACGATTTTAATCAGTAAGTTCAATATCACAACGATTGCCGCCTATCAATCCGCATTGAATATTGTCTCATTTCTTTATATGATCCCGATGAGTATTTCGATGGCATTAACTGTATTGGTTGGATTTGAAGTAGGAGCCCGCCGCTATAAGGATGCCAAAATATACAGCTGGCTGGGGATTTATTTGGCAGCACTCATCGCAATAGGCGCAGGATTGCTTGTCGTGTTATTCCGTTATAAGGTGGCAGGTTTTTACTCAAATGAACCTGCCGTTATTGCCTTAACGGGCCAATTTTTGATTTACGCGTTATTCTTCATGATTTCCGATGCCATTCAGGCTACTGCACTAGCGGCACTTCGCGGATATAAAGATGTGAATATATCATTCGTCATCACGCTGATTGCATACTGGCTCATTTGTCTGCCGGTAGGTTACCTGCTCACCCAAAATACCGGACTTGGAGCTTCAGGATATTGGGTCGGCCTTACCACCGGATTGCTGGCAGCCGGAATCTCATTGTCACTAAGATTAATCTTCATCCAAAAAAGAAGATTCAATACGAATATGGCCGAGGCTGTTTAAAGAGGTTCCTTTTGGAATCTCTTTTTTTATTCCTTTATTTGGAATTATCCGAAGGAATTAATGGTGCTTGTGAGGAATATTTAAAAAGGGGAGGTGTATTAAATGGCATATTTAAAAATTGCATTTGAAAATTTCCAAAGTATTAAGAATCAAGCCGAAAGAGCGATGTCTCAATTAAGTCTGGATCAGCTTCATTATTCTCCAAACAAAGAATCAAACAGCATCGCGATCATTTCCAAACATATGAGCGGTAACCTGAAATCAAGGTTCCGTGATTTCCTGACAGCCGACGGCGAAAAACCCGACCGTGACCGGGATGGAGAATTTGAAGGCGCTTTTCACTCGAAAGAAGATTTACTCAATTTCTGGAATGAGGGCTGGTCTGTCCTTTTTGAAACACTTGAAAAATTAACAGAAGCCGATCTTGCTCGAACGGTATATATAAGAAGTGAACCACATAATGCCATGCAAGCCATACAACGTCAAATTGCCCATCAGGCAAGTCATTCTGGACAGATTGTCTATCTAGCGAAGATGCTTAAAAATGAGGAATGGGAAACACTCAGCATCCCAAGAGGAAAGTCACGGCAATACAACGAATCCATGAAGCTGGAGGATAAATAAAAAAGAGAGACCAGTGAAGGTTCTCTCTCAAGAAGTTGATGCATGTTTTGCTTTGTATTTGGTCCACTGGAAACGAATGAAACAGCCGATGCAGAATCCAAGAATCGCTATAAAAGCCGCTATTGCAACCATGATGGTGAAAAAGTAACCAATCGCTGTATATCCATTCGCGAAAGAAACAAGTCCTCCTGCTAAACAGATGACAGCTATTTTTTGATTAAACTGCTGCTGCTCCCAGTCTTCAGGGATATATGCGGAAAGATCTTTCTTCAAGAAATGTCTCGCAGCTTTCATTATCGGGTTATAACCGAAGAATATTCCTGATAATCCTGCAGCTAATGGTAAACCTAATATCCATTCAAAACCTGTTAACCAGGCACTAATTACACTTATGACAATGAACCACTGATTTGTCCTGACTAACGGCTGAGGAATTGAGCGTAATTGACCAGACAAAATTAATCCGACCTTTCTTATTGGTTTATAAGTATTTTACCTTTTTTCATCTGAAATGTTAAGTGTAAAGAAAAAATTCATGAAAACATCGCTGACATTGAAATATGGAAAAGTATCCCTGAATATAATGGAATGCTGCATAAATTATATATAAAAAAGACGGGGGAAAGCATGGGTCGATTTTTTAAAGGTGTATGGGTTTTGATTCTGGCAGGGTGCATTGGTGTTTCTGGCTGTGCTCAACAAACTTCTGTGAAGGATGAAACGGAAAAGAAGGTAGTCGAACCAGCTGAGGATCAAAAAGTCAAAGAAGAACAGGAACCAAAAGAACAGGAACCAGAAGTGGTTGAGCCAATTGTAGTGAAAGTCATTGAGCCAACAACACAGGAGGTTGTCAAATCACTGACACCAATTGAGTTGGGTTTTGGTACAGATGATGCGAAATACAGGAATGAGCTGGGGAAGTGGGCACGTGAACTGGCACGCGGTACAGAAACGACAGCTGGCTTTGACAGACGTATGATTCCGGATAAGCTCGGCCCAGACGGTCAGGTGATCAAGGGAAGCCCACTTATTATTTTGGAGGAAGAGGAACTGGTAAATAGCATCATCGAGGCTTCTAAAGAAGGAGGGACTGTCGAGCTGCCTCTCTATGTGACTGCGAGCAGCTACGAAATAAGTGATGCAGCCAGACTTGATGAGGTGGTTGTAGGTAAGTATACAACCTATTTTAATGCAGGGGTTGCCGGCAGGACAAAGAATATTGAGTTGTCAGCAGATGCCATTAACAATGTCATTCTGGGAGTGGGGGATGTCTTTTCATTCAACACAACGGTCGGTCCAAGTGATGAGGCCCATGGTTACCAGCCTGCCGAGGAGATTGTTAACAAAAAGCTGGTCATGGGCATTGGGGGAGGAATCTGCCAGACTTCTTCTACCCTATTCAATGCGGTCGATGTTCTTGGGGTTGGATATGTGGAAAAACATCATCATTCGCTTTCGGTCGGTTATGTGCCAAAGGGAAGGGACGCCACCGTTTCATACGGAGGCAAGGATTTCAGGTTCGAAAACACAACAGGTGTGCCATTATTGCTAAAAGCAATTGTCAGCAAGGGCAGCCTCACTGTGGAAGTGAGAACTTCAAAAGACTATCAAACCCAAATGAAAAAGGGAATCTAAGGGCTTAAAAATAATCCGTCATAAGACGTAGAACGAATCAACCTAATGGTGAATGTTTCCATCATCGCCTTCCATTATTCTTGAATTAAGAACAGGGAGGCGATTCAAATGGAAATGAATTATCTTGCATTAAAATATATTTGGAATTCAAAACAGGAAGAAATAAAAAGGAAAGCTCACTTCAAAGAAACTTATCAGCTTTATCCGCAGAGTAAAAAGTTTGACTGGGTGAGTGCATTAAGGAGGGAAAATAAATAAAAATAATTAAATACATTTTATACACGTCAGGTTTTGTGATTTTGCAGGTAATGATAGGGAAGTTCCAGCTATTTTTTAAGAATATGGGAATGGAAACATATAGCCTCTATCCATGGAGCTTCCTTTCTGTATTATTTTATTTTCCATTAGGTGTTTATCTTGGAATTCCGGAACTGCTGAAGAAATTTAGAGAAAATGGCAAGTGGAAAATCAATTGGCTTAAAATCTTCTTCATCTCTTTCCCGTTGATCTATATTTCTTTCTTCTGGTTCATTCCTTTCTCTTATCCAATTCCGAATTTTTTGGCAGACACCAATACAACATTTAAATTAGCGATGATTGCAACAGGTTTTATCTTTATGAATAGCATTGAAAAAGAAAACAGCGGATGAGAACATCCGCTGTTTTCCCATTAATTCATTTGGAGTTTTCATGAGGTACGTTTCTTTTCGTTCACATTCACCAACAGTCCCCGCTTGATCCAATAATCCAGATGGTCAACAGGAAAGACGCTTCGATTTTCAGCATTGTTCATTTGGATGATCACACTGCTCTCAGAAACCTCTAAAACCTTTAATCTGTCAGAGTTATACATATTCGGCATAAACCCATGCATGATTTCAAACTCCATATTATTTTTATATTCCATAAAAAACCCTCCAGGAATTCTTTATGGATATAATATTTGCCAGAAACAGATGATTTATCCATTTTTTTCGTCTTAAAAGGTTGCTGGTAAAATTAATAAAAAAGCAAGAGGGAGGTATTCCTCTTGCAACTTCTGCTAATTCTTCAAAACATTGAAGTACCTTGCTTCTGGATGTGAAAATACAATTGCTGTGACTGATGCTTCAGGTTCCATCATACAGCCTTCGGTTAATTCTATACCGATTTCCTCTGGCTTGAGCAGGTTGAAAAGTTTCTTTTGGTCTTCCAAATCTGGACAGGCAGGGTAGCCGAAAGAAAAACGCTGTCCCTGATATTTGGCGGCAAATCGGCCTTTCATTGTCATATCCGGTGTATCGGGGAATCCCCAACGATCGCGGATTTGTCGGTGGAGAAGCTCGGCAAAGCCTTCTGCGGTCTCAAGAGCCAATGCTTGGAGGGCATGGTTTTCCAGGAAGTTCCCCTTATTTTTCAGATGTTCTGCAGCCTGTCGTATTCCCGCACCTGCCGTTACTGCAAACATTCCGACATAATCTTTTTCATCATCTGTTATAGGCCGAACGAAATCCGCCAGGCAAAGTCCTGGAGATACTTCTTGTCGCGGGAACTCGAAGGTTTCAATAATTTGGTCCTGCTGCTGAGGGTCGAAAATATAGAGTTTATCCCCTTCGGACTGGGCAGGGAAGAACTGATAGACTGCTGCCGGTTTAATCCAACCATTTGTTTTTGCCTCTGTTAACAACGATTGGACAACCCCTTGCAGCATGACTGCCTTTTCATTTGATTCAGCGAACAATTTTTCCACTTTTCCTTTCAAACCCAGGTGATGTCCCAACAGCATCTGTTGATTGATATAGGGCTCGATATGGGAAAGGGAATAGGATTTAACGAGATGCCTATTTAAATCCTGCGGTATAAATACCGGTGCCTTTTCAATCACTTTTGGGCGTTCAAGGACAGCGGTAGCAGATTTCCGGCCAGGTATTATAATTTCTTGCTTGTTTAATGCAGCTTCCTGCTTTTCTTTTTGTTCTTGCAAAAACTGTTCATAGCCGTCTGGTTCCCGTAGTCGATTGGCGAGAGACAGGCCGTTCATCGCATCTTTTGCATATAATACTAGTCCGTCATATTGCTGCGCGATTTTTGTATCAGTAAACTTCCTTGAAAGGGCGGCGCCACCTACCATTATCGGGAGATCGATGCCTGCTTGCTTCATATCCTGTGCGGTCAGCACCATCTGCTGTGCGGATTTCACAAGCAGACCTGAAAGACCCACGATGTCTGGTTTTTCTTTTCTGATTGCCTCAATAAGGGCATTCGGGGCAACCTTGATTCCAAGATCGACGACATCATAGCCATTGTTGCTGAGGATGATATCGACAAGGTTTTTTCCAATATCATGGACATCGCCTTTTACAGTAGCAAGAAGCACTTTACCCTTAGCAGCGGTTGTATCATTTTTTTCCATATGCGGCTCCAGATGAGACACAGCTGCTTTCATGACCTCTGCGCTTTGGAGAACCTCAGCCACGATCAACTGATTATCATTGAACAGCCTGCCAACTTCTTTCATCCCATCCATCAAAGGACCGTTGATGATATCCAGTGGGGCAGGGTAGGTTTCAAGTGCAATATCCAGGTCAGGCAGAAGACCTTCTTTCGTGCCTTCGACCACATAGTAGGCCAGCCTTTCTTCAAGTGTCATATCAGGCAGGGTGCTTTTGGCTTCCTTCTTTTTATCCCTGTAAAAATCAGTAAAGTCAGCAAGTGTTTGATCTGTAGTATGGAACAATAAATCTTCAGCCATTTTTACTTCCTCTGGACTAATTGAAGCAAAACGCTCAAGCTTTTCTGTATTCACAATTGCATAGTCCAGGCCAGCCTGGGTGCAGTGATAAAGAAAGACAGAGTTCAAGACTTCAC
Source organism: Mesobacillus sp. AQ2 (assembly GCF_030122805.1). Lineage (NCBI taxonomy): Bacteria > Bacillati > Bacillota > Bacilli > Caryophanales > Bacillaceae > Mesobacillus > Mesobacillus sp. AQ2. The sequence continues at coordinate 2,459,459 of NZ_CP126080.1, forward strand.
GGCCCACTGGTGGAAGCCCAAATGAAACATTGCTGATGCCGAGGATTGTTTGGGTTTCCGGGAATGTCTCCTTGATCATCCTGATGCCGTCAACAGTCGCTTTGGCTGAACCGATATATTGTTCATCCCCGGTACCGACTGGGAAGACAAGCGGATCAAAAATCAGATCCTGAGCAGGAATCTTATATTTATTGACAAGCAGGTCATATGAACGTTTGGCAATCGCCAATTTCTTCTCAGCGGAAACACCCATGCCTTCTTCTTCAATTGTGCCGACCACCACCGCTGCACCATATTTGTGGATCAGTCGGGCAACTGATTCAAAGCGATCTTCGCCATCTTCAAGATTGATTGAATTGATGATTGCCTTACCCTGAGAATAGCTTAGGGCCTTTTCAATGACTGCATCATCAGTCGAATCGATTACCAGCGGAACCTTCACCTTTTTGACAACTTCCTTAATGAACTGTTCCATATCCTGCAGTTCATCTCTGTCAGGGTCCGCCAGGCAAATGTCGATGACATGGGCTCCGTTTTTAACCTGCGCTCTTGCAATTTCGGCTGCTTCTTCTATTTTCCCCTCGGAAATCAAGCGCTTGAATTTCCGCGAACCGATAACATTTGTCCGTTCACCAACCATGATTGGTCTTAATGTTGGATCATCATAGATGAACGGTTCGATTCCAGATACCATGTGAAGCTGGTTTGCTTCTGTCTGCCTTGGCTCACGTTCTTTCATTTTTTCCGAGATCGCCTTTATATGGGCCGGAGTGGTACCGCAGCAGCCACCGACAATATTCAGCCAGCCTTGTGTGGCAAAGTCGGATAGTTTCTGTGCAAGGGTATCAGGTGTTTCATGATATTGACCTTCTTCATCCGGCAGTCCTGCATTGGGATAACAGCTGACTGCTGACTGGGAGAGGGAGGACAGAGAGCGAAGGTGCTCTTGCATGAATTCAGGACCTGTTGCACAGTTCAGCCCTATGGCAATTGGATTCATGTGCTGAACCGAAATATAGAATGCTTCAATCGATTGGCCGGCAAGTGTAGTTCCCATCGGTTCGATAGTGGCAGAAATCATGATTGGAAGTTCTTTGCCGCTCTGTTCGAAAGCCTGCTTGATTCCGCTATAGGCTGCTTTGACGTTAAGCAAATCCTGGCTGGTCTCAAGAAGCAGCATGTCCACCTTGCCATCGATCAGCCCGAGAGCCTGTTCTTCGTATGCTTTCGACATTTCTTCGAAAGTAGAACCGCCGGTAACACTCAATGTTTTCGTTGTCGGTCCCATCGAACCAGCCACAAATCGGGGCTGGGAAGGTTTAGATGCCTCATCTGCGGCGGCCCTGGCAATCAGTGCTGCTTTCTTGTTGATTTCATAAGCTTTATGGCCTAAACCGTATTCGTCAAGGACCAGACTGGTGGCACCGAATGTATTGGTTTCTACGATATCTGCACCGGCAGCGAAATATTCACGATGTATATGTTCAATCACTTCGGGTGCAGAAAGATTCAGGATTTCATTACAGCCTTCGAATTCTTCACCGCCAAAATCATCTGCGGAAAGATCAGCCTGCTGGAGCATCGTTCCCATTGCACCATCCATGATGAGGATTTTTTGTTTCATCTGCTCAATTAACAAGGTTGACATTTTGTTTCCTCCTCTTTAGAAGGCTGCTGTATTCATTGGCATATCCAGATAATTCGACAGTCATTTCATAGTTCATGAAAGGGGTGATTAAATAGATTCCGTTGAATAGTTCAGCTGCAGCCTCAATCAAACCCTTCGTGATAGCAATGCCTTCTTTCTTGGATTGAAGGGGTTCATTATTGAATTTCGCCATCGTTTCGAGTATTTCCTGTGAAATCTTGATGCCAGGAACCTCATTATGGAGAAATTCTGCATTCCTGCTGCTCGTAAGCGGCATCAGTCCAATATAGACCGGTGTATCCAAATGCCTTGTGGCTTCATGGACTGCCAAAAGCATCTTTTCTGAGTAGACCGGCTGGGTAATAAAATAATCTGCACCGGCTTTGATTTTCTTTTCCATCCTCAAGACAGCCTTATCAATGGAACGCACATTTGGATTGAAGGCAGCACCGATGGAAAAGGCGCCTTTTTGGCCTAAATCTTTACCAGAGTAGGAGAGTCCTGAATTGAACTGTTTGATCATCTCTATTAATTCAAAGGAAGAAACATCAAAAACAGAAGAGGCTCCGGGAAAATCACCCACACGGGCGGGGTCTCCGGTAACCGCCAAGACATCATGAAGGCCAAGGGTATGCAGCCCCATTAAATGCGACTGCAGCCCTATAATGTTTCGATCACGGCAAGTCAGGTGCACGAGCGGCCGCATTCCTATCTTTTCTTTTACCAGATGGCCGATAGCGGCATTTGAAATTCTTGGTGATGCAAGTGAATTATCCGCCAGTGTCAGGGCATCGATTCCTGTTTCTTTTAAAGCTTTCGCACCTTCAAAAAAGCGGGTCGTATCAAGTTTCCGCGGAGAATCCAGCTCGACAATCACAGAAGGACGTTCTTTTACTAAATCATGAAGTGGAGCTTCTGGCCTTTTAACATCTACTGGAGCGACCAAAACTCTGGTTTTTTTCGCGGCTATTTGCTTATCCGTTATTGGCTGTAATCCTTTTAACTCATCAGCTAATGCTTCAATATGTTGAGGGGTGGTTCCGCAACAGCCGCCAATTAACCTGACGCCCTGATCACGGAAGCTGCGGGCGGATTTCCTGAAATATTCTGGGTCTCCCTCATAATGGAATTTTCCATCTGTGTAAGCTGGCAAACCAGCATTTGGATACGCAGATAAGAACGCTTTTGCCGGAAGCTCAATTTGTTCAAGGCTTGAAATCATATGGTGGGGACCTAATCTGCAATTAAGCCCGACAATATCGGCACCTAGCTCCTCCAGTCTATCGAAAACTTCCTGAAGAGGGGTCTGGTCTTGCATGATGCCAATTTCCTGGAGAGACACCTGGGCAATGATCGGCAAATCTGTTTCCTTTCTGGCAATTTCAAGTACTGTCTCGATTTCTTCCATATCGTAAAAAGTTTCAAGCAACAGTCCGTCCACGCCTTCAAGAAGCAGGCAATAGAGCTGCTCCCTGAAGCTTCTCCTGATCTCTTCGATGGGGATGGCCGAGGGCCTGATTCCGCGATTGCCTCCCATCGTGCCAAGGACATATGCTTCGCTTCCAGCAGCCTGACGCGCGAGCCGGACGGCAGCGCTGTTGATTTCCTTCACCTGGTCTTCAAGTCCATATCTTTCGAGTTTTATATAATTGGCAGCATAAGTATTTGTCTGGATCAGGTCGGCTCCAGCGTTCATATAGGCTTTATGGATTTTTACAATCGCTTCTGGCTGAGAGAGATTCAACTCTTCGAAACAGGTACCTGCTCCGTAGGAATGGAGTAGGGTACCGATTGCACCATCCGCTATCAAAATTTCATTTTCCATACGTTTCAGGAAACTCATGATAATCCCTCCCTATATGCAGCTGCCGTTTCTAATCCGTACAAAGCCTGTTGGAAATCAGAAATCAAGTCATCAGCGTTTTCAAGCCCCACTGAAAGCCTGAGAAGACCATCACCTATTCCTCTTAGCTTGCGTTCCTCCGGCGGCATCGCTGCGTGTGACATTTTTGCAGGATAAGAGAGGATAGACTCTACAGCCCCAAGGCTGACTGCAAAAACCGGTAACTTAACGGAATCAATAAATCCAGGAAGGAGGCCTTCATTTCCAAACTCAAATGAAAGGACAGCTCCTGGACCACCCGCCTGCTGGGATTGAAGATCCGACTGTGAATGACTTGCCAGTCCAGGATAAAATACATTTTTGATCAAAGGCTGGCCTTTTAGAAATTGTGCAATCTTTCTAGCACTGTCCTGGGATTGGTTCATTCTTACAGATAATGTCTTAATTCCTCTCATCACCAGCCAGGCATCCTGGACTCCGAGGACCGCGCCGAAGGAGTTCTGAAGTGAATATAGCCTGTTTGCCAATTGCTCATCCTTTACAACAGCCAGGCCAGCAACGGTATCACTGTGGCCGGACAGAAACTTTGTGGCGCTATGAAGCACGATATCGGCTCCTAAATCCAATGGCCGCTGCAGGTAGGGAGTCATGAAGGTATTGTCCACAAAAGTATATGCTCCGTGCTTTTTGGCAATTGAGCTAAGTGCACGAATATCCGTTATTTTTAACAACGGGTTGGAAGGTGTTTCTGCATACAGCAATGCAGTGTTAGGGCGGACAGCCTGTTCCACGGCATCCAGGTCTGTCATGTCCACAAACGTATGTTCAATTCCAAAACGATTCAGAACCTGTGTTACCATTCTGTATGTACCACCATAAACATCCTCGGTGATGACCACATGATCTCCCTGCGAAAGCAGCATAAATGCAGTTGAAATCGCAGCCATTCCTGATGAAAAGGCAAATCCTCTTACACCGCCCTCCAATTCAGCGATTATATCCTCGAGTGCTTCCCTGGTAGGGTTGAGGCTGCGGCTGTAATCATATTTTCCAAAGTGATCAATCGAAGGCTGATGGTAGGTAGAAGCATGCTGGATTGGAACACTCACTCCGCCAGTTGCAGGATCCACCTTATATCTATTATGCAGCAGCTGGGTTTCGAAGGTATATGGTTGGCTCATTTAACTTTAGCCTCCTCATATGCCTTTTTAAAAGCCGCTTCCAGATCATCAATTAAATCTTCGTGATTCTCAATTCCAACAGAGAATCGCAGGAGCCTATCACAAACACCTGTTTTTTCACGGACTTCTGCAGGTATATCCGCATGTGTCTGAGTAGCCGGGTAGGTAATGAAACTTTCAACGCCTCCAAGACTCTCAGCAAAAGTGATTGTGGATAGATTTTTCAAAAATGGATTGACGATGGCAGGAGACTGTACTCGGAATGAAATCATTCCGCCTCTGCCTGGATAAAGGACATCCTTTACAGAATCATGATTCTCCAAGAATTCAACCAGTGCTCTGGCATTCCGCTCATGCCGCTCCATCCTTAATGACAATGTCTTCATGCCGCGCAGAAGTAGCCAGGAATCGAAAGGGCTCAACACCGCTCCGCCCCCATTATGATGCAGGGAGAGGGAATCACAAATTTTTTCACCCCTCGCAACAATCAAACCTGCAAGCACATCATTATGGCCGCCAAGATATTTCGTGGCACTGTGGATCACAATATCTGCGCCTGAAGTCAAAGGCTTTTGGAGAAGGGGAGTGTAGAAGGTATTATCCACGATCAGCAGTATCCCGTTCTCTTTGGCAATCTCCGCAATGGCCTGGATATCAGCCAGTTCCATCAACGGATTTGTCGGCGTTTCCACAAACAGCGCCTTCGTATTTTGGTTGATGGCTTGTTTGATTTCATTTAAATTCGACATGTCCGCATACGTACTATGTAATCCCCACTTTTTGAACCCCTGCTCAAGTAGTCTGTAAGTACCTCCGTACAAATCTTTTGAGACAATCCATTCATCTCCAGACTGGAATAACGTAAGAATCGTCCAAATTGCCGCCATTCCCGAGCTGCAGGCATATCCTCGGTCACCTTCTTCAAGATCGGCAATCGCCTTTTCCAAAATTTCGCGAGTCGGGTTGCCGGTGCGAACATAATCATAACCGCTGGACTGGCCGATCCCTTCGTGACGGTACGCTGTTGTTAAATAAATAGGAGGATTGACTGCACCAGTTGCAGATTCACTTCGATTGCCAAGCTGTGCTAACTTCGTATCAATTTTCACCAATATACTCACTCCTTAATTTTTCGGCAGGAGGCAGGAGGCAATGTTTGTTTTAAATCCTCGCATTTAAACTAGTAAACTACCAGCGTAATTGCGAAAATAAAAATTAAAAACAAAAAAGCCTTCTAAAGAAGAAGACTTTTAAAATATCAGCCAACTTCTTATCTGCCAAGTTTTTAAAAACTTGCTGGAATTAGCACCTTTTCAACAATGTTGAAGGTTGCTGAAGCTTCATAGGGCCAGGACCCTCAGCTTCTCTCGATAAGATTAAATAAAATTGAATTATTAAATTTCTCTAAATATTAACGCTGTTATAGAAGATTGTCAATCATTTATTTAAAGCGGTGAAGTAATTGGGGGAAAATCACGGCGGTATGATGACCATCAAAAGCGTTTATCGATTATGACTTGTATCACAAAAAGGATTTTGTCTTAATTGGAGGATTATGAGGGATAACAGGGAGGATTGGTAACCTAAAATTCAGCAATTCTATAAAAATGAGCACCACAAGTGGTTATGGGTGACCAAAAGTTCAGGATATCTTTAAAAGAGGGCACCAATGCGGCTTTGACCTCAATCGGAAAGTAACTGCATTTCAAAAGAGATACATAACAAAGACTGGCTCTCTTAAAACAAGAGCCAGTCTGACTGAATATCAAGCTATTAATTTATTCCTACTGCTTCAAAAGCTTTATTGACTGCATCGACCTCTGGAGAAGTTGACCCATAAAGGTCTTTAGCAGCTTGTACAGCTCCTGCACGTGCCTGGCTGAAGTTTGTTGAAGATGTGTAATAAACTGTGTTTGCACGATAGAAGATTGCACCCATTTTTTCAGTACCGACTCCTGAAACCGTCACACCGTAATGTGTGCCGCCCTGGCTAAGAAGGTAGGCTGCTTTGTTGATAATTCCGCTGTTTGTGTGGACTCCGCCATTATCAGAAGTTCCAGTATAACGCTTGGAATAGTGATCAGGGTCGCCGTATTTAGTTGGGTCGCTCATTGAGCGCAGCGCGTCACCAGCCGTGTTAGGTGTGTAGATGTCCTCGCCGATTTCGAAATCAGGATTTCTGTTGTCATGGAATTCAGCGAGTGTGCCGAAGATATCGGAAATCGCTTCGTTCAGTGCGCCTGATTCGTACTGGTAAACCAGATCAGAACTGAAATCTGTCACAGCGTGAGTCAATTCATGCGCCACAACATCAAGACCTCCGGAAAGAGGGATGAAGGTTGTGCCATCACCGTCCCCGTAAACCATTTGCTGTCCGTTCCAGAAAGCATTGTTGTAACTTCTGCCATAGTGAACTGTGGATTTCAGTGCTGCTCCTTTGTTGTCATACGAATTCCGGCCAAACTTGTTTTTATAGTAATCATATGTCAGACCTGCATAATAGTGAGCATCCACTGCTGCACGATCATATGATGCATTCAAATTATTGTCCGCATCGGCCCAAAGGGTACCAGGAGTTAGTTGACGGTTTTTAGCATCGTATGTGAAAACGCCGTTTCCACGAGTATTGTCCTGCAGGTAATAAGAACCATTTGAAAGTAGAGTGTTCAATGATTTCTGGTCACCCAGTACTCCGACACCAGATCCAACGGTATTTGTACCAGTTAAAGATGGATTGGTTTTGCCGGCAGTATGAATCGCATTGTACTTATTGATAATTTCGCCTGTTACTGCATTGATAAAGTACTGGTAATTGCCTGGTTCCGGACTGAGGAAGTTCAATGTTACATGATAGGCATACACAGCCTGATCCTCTGCAGGATAAACAACCAATTCAGCAGATGGAGCTGCTTCGTAATCTGGTTTGAAGCCAAGATCTTTTTCGGCTGTTGCGATGGCGTCTCTCTGTGACTTCTTATTTGAAGCCTTTACCAGTTTTTCGCCCAATCCTTTGCTGACAGTACCACTGAAGACTTGAAGGACTCCAGCTTCATCCACTCTTGCTGCCTGGTTAGCTCCCCAAACAGGTACACCATTGTATACTTGCTGCAGGCGGACTACATCTCCGCCAAGCTGATCTGCTTCCTGTGATTTGACTATGAAACTATCATTGGCACTAAGGCTATATTTACCTTTAGAAGCTTTCAAATAGCCAAGAACAACATCCTTAGCTGCTTTATCGGATGGGTTTGTAAGTTTGCCTGCAACAAACTCTTGTGTTCCATGGCTCTTTGTGAACTTCTTGGATGCTGAATCTTCCGAAGGTGCTGCAAAGCCCGAAGCTGCAACCAATCCGCTCAAGGCCAAGCTTGCTGTTAAACTTAATGAAACGACTTTCTTCTTCAAATAAACTCCTCCTAAAATCAAATTCTAGCTACTAGAAATTAGTAGATTATCATAGTTATACTCTAGTTATCTGAAGATTACAATAATTAAGTCTAAAAATGTCGAACCATTATGTTGGGAAAATTTTAGGGGAGGTGTTGAAGCTTTGACAGGAAACTTCCTATTTTAAAAAATGGCAAGACAGGAGATTTTCGTTCAAGGCGTTCCAATTTTCGGGGTCGTGCCCTGAGCTTTCTAAGAGGGTTTACTCCTGCCAGGTTTCCTCTGACCAGCTAAGCTCGAAGAACATTGAATTTGCATCCTCGAACCTGCCCATGCAGGATAAAAAAGAGTTTATATTTTCGGAGGAATCTTTAAGCTTTCCACTATAATCAACAGGAGAAAAACAACGTTAGAATATAACAGAGGATATTTCCGGAAAAAGAAGTCAGAATTTATTGACTAATCAACTAATATATTTTTATTATTAAGTTGTAGTACCAACTCACAAAAAGGGAGGGTTACATGAATGAATTCTTTATGGTTAGCTGTAATCGGAATGATTGTGTTTGCGATTGGCTATCGCTTCTATTCTAAGTGGGTAGCTGAAAAGATTTACCGCCTTGATCCAAACTACGTCACACCGGCACACCAATATTCTGACGGAGTCGATTTTGTGCCGACAAAGAAAATGATTTTGTGGGGTCACCATTTCACTTCTGTGGCCGGAGCCGCACCAATTGTAGGGCCGGCAATCGCCGTATATTGGGGTTGGCTGCCTGCATTCTTGTGGGTAACCTTAGGTACCGTCTTTGCAGCAGGTGTGCACGACTTTGGAACTCTGGTCCTATCTGTCAGGAATAAGGGGCAATCAGTAGGTACAATCACAAACAAACTGATTGGCAAACGTGCAAAAATCATGTTCTTATTCATTATTTTAATTCTTGTTTTGATGGTCAACGCCGTTTTTGCATGGGTAATAGCCAACTTATTTGTCAGCTTTCCCGCAAGCGTCCTGTCAATATTCCTGCAAATCCCGCTTGCAATCTGGATTGGCTATGCTGTTTATAAAAAGAAAAAAGGGATGCTTCTGCCTTCCTTGGTTGCACTTGCCGTCATGTATGGAGCAGCCGTTCTTGCCAGTCGTGTTCCAGCATTGCAAATCGATCTAGTGAAATACTTCGGCGGTGCCGACAATACCGTAATGTTCGGTTTAAGCGGCGTATCAATGGCATTCTTTGTATGGATAATTGTCCTGATGGTTTATGTTTACATTGCTTCAACTCTGCCGGTCTGGAAGCTTCTGCAGCCTCGTGATTATATCAATTCACATCAGTTGGTTGTAGGCTTATTCATCTTATATGCAGGCCTTGTTTTTCTTCAGCCTGATGTTACTGCTCCAGCAATGAATGCAGCGGCAACGGATGTGTCCTGGTTTCCATTATTGTTCATTACGATTGCTTGCGGAGCCATTTCTGGATTCCATGGACTTGTTTCTTCAGGGACATCATCAAAGCAACTGGAAAAAGAAACTGACGCCCGCTTTGTTGGCTATGCAGGGGCAGTAGGTGAAGGTATCCTTGCCTTGATCGCCATTATTTCAGTTGTCACCGTCTTTGCAACTAAAGCTGACTTCAGTGCTGCATATTCAAGTTTTGCTGCTGCAAGCTCTGGAGGTCTTGGCAATTTCATCAATGGTGCTGCCCAGCTTGCGACTGGAATCTGGATTCCTGCGGATATCGCAAGGACAATAGTATCCATTATTGTGGTAAGTTTTGCTGCAACCACACTTGATACTTCAGTAAGATTGATGCGGTACATCATTGCTGAAATTGGAAGTGAATACAATGTTCAGGCTCTGACAAATCCTCATGTTGCCACTACCGTTGCAGTTGTTTCCAGTGCGGCGCTAGTATTACTGCCAAAAGGGCCAAACGGGTTCGGTTCAGGTGGATATTTATTGTGGCCACTGTTCGGAACAAGTAATCAGCTTCTAGCTGGAGTCAGCCTGCTGCTTGTTTCCATCTGGCTGAAGCGGCAGGGACGAAACTATCTTGTCACCTTCATTCCAATGGTATTCGTCTTCTTCATGACCCTTTGGGCTATGATTCAGCAGGTAGTATTTCAGTGGTCTGGATATGGAAGCAGTGAGTTGAATATGCTGCTTTTCGGAATTGGCGGCTTGATTTTAATCTTTGTTTTCTGGATTATCCTTGAAGCTATTACAGCCTTTAGCAGAAATAATCCACCGCCATTGACAAAGGAAATGTAAGCATAAGGAGGCCGGGTAACCGGTCTCTATTGTTATTTTTGCAAGGAGGAGATTTAATGGGGGTTTTGGAACAATTCAAACGTGCACTAGCTCTGTATGATGAGATCCTCAAGCTGCCGCACAGAACGGAGATTGCAAGGGAATTAAGGGACGAGGAGGATTTATTTATGCTGCTTTGCTTTTCAGAATTGTTGGGACTCCCAAATCCTGCTTTTTACTATACCCTTGAACTCTACCCCGTCATCATTGAGAGATTCCATGATTGGCATCTGAGGGCAGGGATGGAGAAGTCCCCTCTGGATGGAATACGTTGTTGTTAGGAGGAGTTTTTATGAATATGCTGGAAAAGAAAATTTATTTCATCGGCGGAAAAGGCGGGGTTGGCAAAAGCACAACTTCAGCGGCAATGGCGCTTTTTCTCGGCCAAAAAGGAAAAAAGGTCCTTCTTGTTTCAACTGATCCCGCCCATAATACCGGGGATTTATTCCACAAAAACTTCAGTGGCGGTAAAATTGAAAAAGCAACGAAAAATCTTGATGTACTGGAGATTGACTCGGAACAGGAGTCAAGAAATTATATAAATGGAGTAAAAGGGAATCTGAAAGGTATGGTCAAAGCGACCATGCTGGATGAAGTGAACAGACAGATCGATATGGCAGCCGCTTCTCCGGGAGCAGAAGAAGCAGCATTATTTGATAAGATCACTTCGCTGATTCTTGAGGAAATTGCAAACTATGATGCTATCGTGTTCGATACAGCGCCAACAGGTCATACTATCAGGCTCCTGACCCTCCCTGAATTGATGGGTGTCTGGATGGACGGGCTGTTGGAACGGCGTAAAAAAGCGAATGAGAATTATGCACAGTGGATGAATGATGGGGAAATCAGAGAGGATCCATTATATGAAAAGTTGAATGAACGAAAAAATCGCTTCAAGCGTGTCAGGGAAATCCTTCTTGATGAAACACAAACAGAGTATATATTTGTTTTGAACGCTGAACGTCTGCCAATTCTTGAAACCGGAAAGGCCATCGAAACATTGCATCAGCATGGAATCCATGTGAATACGATCGTGGTCAATAAAGTCATTCCCAGGGAAGCAGATGGCAGGTTCATGGAACAAAGAAGGACAAACGAAAAATTATATCTGGATGAAATAAAAGAGAAATTTGAACATAAGAGACAGATTTTCCTTCCGCTCCTTGAACACGATATTTCATCTTTGGACATCCTGGAACATATTTCAGCTCTTTTAGGAAAGCAGATTGAAACTTTATATATCCATCATAATCATTAGCGTTTTCCCTTCCATATTTAGGGTTATATAACTACATGGATAATTATTGAAGCAAAAAAGAACTAAAACTATTGCTATAGAGAAAGGGGCTCGCAGAGTGAGACGGATTTTTCCCGGTTCGATTACATCATATAGCCAATTCGGGCATTTGAAAGTCCCCAAAAGCATTAAAAATGTTTGCCCGGTTTGCAAAGAGAAGGTTGAATTTATCCTCAAATCGACTTATCAAAGCAGCAAACATGGATTGATGACTGAAAGTGCCTGTCCTTCGTGTAAAAATAGTGTTCCGTTTATCATCATTACAAAGGGAAACGACACGCATCTTGATGTGTACATATATGACCCACAACGTTCGACTGACGCGTTAAGCAAAATCGAACATATCCCGGGGATGCCGGAAGAGTTAATCCGGGCTTATAAGTCCGCCGTCAGCGTCTATCTTTCGAAAGAAAATGCGGCGACCGCTGTATTGGCTAAGAGGGTACTGGAAAATGTATTAAAAAACTTTTTAGCAGAAAAAGCGAATGGCCAGCCCCTTGACAAGCAATTCGAAATACTGCCGGAACATATCAATTTAGTAAAGTCTGTAACGTCATTAAGTCCTTTGATGGCATCAGATAAAGGACTTCATCGGATGCTCGAGCTTGAAGCAGAGATGGATGATGAAATGGCAGAATTAGTAATGGATCTACTGGAAAATTTGATTCAATACCTATTTGTATTACCGGGAAAAATAGAGATGACCAGAGAACAAATTGAAAAGAAATTGACTTGACTTGTGGCAGCTTCCGGATGGGGCTGTTTTTTTATATTCAACATCAGGAACTATTTTGATATAGTAGGAGGGATTAAAGGGGGAGCAGCAGTGAATCATAAAAAAACGGTGAAAATATTACTCGCCATCCTTATGGCTTATTTTATTTTGCCAAATCTAGTTTCAGCTCATAATGGTTCACGAGATGAACTTGGTGGGCATTTCCGTAATGCGGATTGCACCTATTTCCTTCATGAACCAACTTCATTGGCGAAAAGTGCAGCAAATATAGATGAACTGATCCGTCTGATACAGGTGTATAACAATAATTCCGGTTGTGCCGATGGGTTGAGTGAAGGAAAGATCGATCTGGAGGGATATACTTTTCAGGGAGAAGGAGGAGCGGCTTCAAAACCAACTGAAAACTCGGTTCCTAAAGCAGCACTTGCAACTGGCAAATTGCAAATTGGCAAAACGTATGAAGCAGAATTAAAAGATTGTACTGACGGGGATACCGCCGTCTTTACGATCAACGGAAAAGACTATAAAACTCGTTTTCTATACATAGACACTCCAGAAAGCACAAGGACAAAGGAGCCGTTTGGACATGAGGCTGCTCAGTATACCTGTTCCTTTTTAAAACAGGGGGAAATCACACTAGAAACTGATGGCTCCAGCCTGTTCGATAAATATGAACGACTTCTGGCCTGGGTTTGGGTAGATGACAAACTTCATCAGGAAGCAATCACGAAAGCAGGTCTTGTAGAAGACTTTTACGATTACGGCAGCTATAAATACGAAAACCGGATCTGGTCAGCGATGGAGTTTGCAAAAGAAAACGGAAAAGGAATGTATGCCGGGGAAGGAAACACATCCCGCCCAAAAGATTCTGCAGACGATTCACCCAAAGGGCAGGAAAGCGAAAATAGTGAAGGGACAAAAGATGCTGACGAGCTAAATTGTGGCTTTTTAAGCGGCCTTTTGTTCGCGCTGTTATTTTACCTGACAGTCCCATTCAAAAAATCCCTAGGAAAGCCAACACTGATCGCCCACCGAATGTGGGGTGAAAAATGGTGGCTTAACCTATTGCTCGGAATTCTTTACGCATTATTGTGCTACATAACATTACTTTTATTGCTTATGGAATTACTCCCTCTTTTAAAAAGTAATAAGCGCAGACGGTGATGACGGACAAATATCTCCGGGATTCTCGCAAAACTGTCCGTCATTGAGGGCATGATGGACAAAAAACTCTAGGATACTCACAAAACTGTCCGTCATCGGGAGCATGATGGACAAAAAACTCCGAGATACTCGCAAAACTGTCCGTCATCATAATGTTGACGGACAGTTTAATAAACTTTTAAAAAGAACCTCCAGCTCTTAAACACATTATTGATTATTATCATCCTGCGAAAGTAGCATATTCTCAATGTCCTCATTGGTTGGCGGTGTTTCTGGTTTCAAAAAATGAGTGAGCTTATCTATTTTTCTATGTAATCTTACGATATCAATCAAAATCAGCAGCAGTAACACAATTATTATCCAAGACATCGTTACCTCCCCCTTCTATAATTTCTAATATAAGGTAAATATTATGGAATGGATAGGCTAAAATGGATAAAGTTTGCGCTGGTCACTGGTTTATAATACTATTTTAATGACTATTTATGGTGGTGTTGCAGTGGAAATTACCAAGCATTTATTAATGAATCTTTCACTTCTTCTTGTCCTTCTTTTTTTTACGCAGTTAATCATGGAAAGGCAAGTGAAAGAAGAAAGTCGAAAAAATCTTGAATTAGTCTATTTCGTTATTGCCATTTTTACATGTTATATTTTTTCAGTGCAGGTCCAGGATGGTATCAGCTTTGACCTTCGCCAGGTGCCAATGATCTTAGGGAGTCTATATGCCGGCCATAGCTTTCTGTTTGCAGGTCTAACCATATTGATGAGAGGGTTTTTAGGGATTAATGATGGGTTTTGGATATCGGTCTTGGTGTTTACCACTCTTGCTTTCATTTTAAAATGGATGCAATCGTGGTTTAACAGGCTTACCATCAATCAGCGGGTCGGTGTATCAATCATTTTGACTGTCATGACTTCGTTCGTTTTAATGCAAATGGTGACGGTGGTCAATCAACCTATCAGGCACCCTGAAGCCTGGCTCAGTTTTATTTTAATCCCGGCGCTTACAGCTGGCCTGATCAGTTATTCAATTGAAACCATCAAGCAAACATTGATCATTCGCCAGCGGCTTGCGAAGGCTGATAAAATTGAGGCTGTCAGCCATCTGAGTGCAGCTATTTCCCATGAAATCCGCAACCCTCTTACAACGGTAAAGGGATTCCTGCAGCTTCTCAGCGAACAGGATTATCCTGATGAAAAGAAGAAAGAATTCATCCATATTGCAGTCGAGGAACTGAATCGCGCAGAAGAAGTCATCAATGATTATCTTACTTTTGCCAGGCCAGCGTTTGAAAAGGTCGAAGAAATCGACATAGAAAAAGAATTGAATCAAGTACTTAACGTGTTGAACCCGCTCGCTAATCTTAACGGTGTGGAAGTCAAGAAAAAATACACTTCAGGTTTGACGATTTCGGGGGACCGGTCAAAGTTTCAACAGGCATTCATCAATCTGATAAAAAATGCCCTTGAAGCGATGCCAAATGGAGGAGAATTGACAGTGCAGACCTTTCCTACAGGAAGTGTTGTCCATATTCTCGTCAAGGATACGGGAATTGGAATGACCAACGAACAAATCACCCGCCTTGGTGAACCATACTACACAACAAAAGGCCAGCAAGGAACAGGTCTGGGAATGATGGTGACATTCAGCATCATTCGGGCAATGAAGGGGAAAGTCGAAATAAAAAGCCAGGTCGGCAAAGGGGCGACTTTCCATATGCGTTTTAATCATTTTGAGAATAAGCCTGATTAGATTAAATCGGCTCAATACAGCCGATTATGAAGGAGTTGATTTTCCTGAAGGAAAAAGCCTGCCAGAAAACCTGGCAGGCTTTTAACGTTGGATGATTTTCCTGACAACATTCTGAAGATTTCCTTCGGTTGTAATATCCGAAAAGTTAATTCCGAGCTGTACCGCAGTTTGAGCGACTTCCGGCCGGATGCCTGTTACAATTGTTCGCACCCCAATCAGTTTCAAGGCGTCCATTAATTTAAAAATCTCATGGGCGACCATAGTATCTACCATCACGACCCCTGAAAGGTCGAGGATCAGCGAATTGATTTTGGCATCAATACTCTGGGTTAGCGTAGATTCCATCAAGCCTTTTGCTCTGGTTGTATCGATTTCTCCGATTAATGGCAGAAGGCCAACTTCTTTTGTAAGGGTTATGACAGGTGCACTTAACTCCTTGATCAAAGTTGCCTGGGAGGCAAGCCGGTTCATGAGAATTTCCATGAAAACGATAATAAAGGTTTCAAATACATAATCAAGCGTATAATTCAGCTTTTTTTCCCAGGTAAAGACATCATCCAAGGTAATTTCCAGATCCGTCTCTCTGACAAACTTTTGCACATACTCCCAATAGACGCGCCGGAATACACCTGAATTCCAGGCAACTTCCGTCAAGTCTGTCTTGGACTTGATCCGATCTGAAGCAGTCTGGCTCGTCCAAGCCGAAATGGTCTCCTTCATCTCTTCCTCGGTCTGGTAAAGCGACTTAGCCACCAGGCGTACATAATTCGAATTTTGTTCCATTACCCTGTTCATGATTTCAGGCGGAGCATCAGCAGAGTAATCTGAGCCTGTTATGATCCGCTGGCGTTTTAGCCAATCCTGGGTGAAGTCTGCAGCATTATCCACCAAAAACTGGTATAACGCCATTGTTTTTTGATCCATTTCAATCCCTGCTTTATTTAATATTGGATAACTCTATTCTTCAAGACTGCTTCCTAAAAGTCAAATTTCAATGTTTTCATTTACGGTGGTAGATGGCTTGATCATCTGTTAAAATCAAACAAGAACGCTAGTTCGCATATGTTTCCTTAATTTGAGTGCGCACTAAATTTTTGTGTTTGATATAATAATAGCATTCAAATTACACACTACAAAACAAGAGATATAGATAAGGAAATTTTACTAGGGGGAGGATGAACATGAAATTTATCCATACAGGTGACTGGCATCTTGGGAAGCTTGTCCATGGTATCTACATGACAGAAGACCAGCGGGAGGTATTGAATCAATTTGTTGATCTTGTTGCTGAGGAACAGCCTGACGCAGTTGTGATTGCTGGGGATCTATATGACAGATCTGTACCGCCGACGGATGCAGTGGAGTTGCTCGATGAAATTCTGTTCAGGATCAATGTCGAGTTGAACACGCCGGTCGTAGCGATAGCCGGGAACCACGACAGTGCAGAACGCCTGTCATTCGGGAGTTCATGGTACCGCCATAATCATTTTTACCTAACTGGCAAATTGACGAATGATTTTAACCCTGTACATATCAACGGGGTCAATTTCCATCTGATTCCGTACGCTGAACCCGGTGTAGTGCGCCACCTGCTTGGCGATACTTCGATCCATTCCCATCAGGATGCGATGAAGGCAGTCATCGGTAAAATAGAAGAAAACATGAATCCGAACGAACCGAATGTTTTTGTCGGCCATGCTTTCGTTCTTGGAGGGGACTCCTCTGATTCTGAACGCGCACTGTCGGTGGGCGGTTCTGGTTGTGTGACACAGGATTTATTTGATTCATTCTCATTTACGGCACTGGGGCACCTTCACAGTCCTGAAGCGATAAAACACGACAAGATCAAATATTCCGGCTCACTTTTAAAATATTCTTTTTCCGAAGCAAAACAGCGTAAGTCCGTATCGATTGTCGAAATGAAAGAGAATGGAAGCTTCGATATCAGATATAAGAGCCTCAAACCCAAGCAGGATATGCGTGAATTGGAAGGACATCTTGAACAGCTTTTGGATCCATCTTTTTATGAAAAAGAAAACACCATGGATTATTTGAAAGTAACTTTGCTGGATGACGGTGCGATGATTGACCCAATGGGCAAACTGCGTCAAATCTTTCCTAATGTCCTGCATCTTGAACGGAAAATCGAATCCATCGACCAGAAGCACAGGCAGCGCTTCACCTCAATCAGGGAAGAAAAAAAATCCGAGCTTGAGCTTTTTGAACAGTTCTACCAGGAAATGACGACTAGCGAATTCACTGAGGAAAAGCGCGGTATCATGACTGACGTGATTGGTAAAGTGTTAAAAGAGGAGGGACAGAAATGAAACCTCTTAAACTGACGATGCAGGCTTTCGGCCCATATGCCGGTACGGAAACGATTGATTTTAAAGAGCTCGAAAACAGGACAATGTTTGTCATTTCCGGTAAAACTGGTGCCGGGAAGACTACGATATTCGATGGTATCAGTTATGCGATTTATGGAAAGGCAAGCGGGGAAGACAGGAATGGCCCTGACTTGCGCAGCCAGTTCGCTGAAGATGATGTCCTGACTGAAGTCTCCCTCGATTTTTCCTTGCGCCAAAAGACATACCGGATCACGCGGTCCCCGCAACAGGAGAGGAAAAAGAAGTCTGGGGAAGGAACAACCACCGTCGGAGCAAAGGCAGAGCTTTATCTGATCGACGGAAATGGTGAAATCCAGCTGCTGGCTTCCAATGTTCGTGAAGCAGATGAAAAAATAAAGGAAATTATGATCATTGACAGCAACCAATTCCGCCAAATCCTGATGATTCCGCAGGGAGAATTCCGGAAGCTGCTGACTTCTGACAGCAAAGAAAAAGAAGTCATCCTGCAAAGGTTATTCCATACTGAAATTTATAAAAGAGTGGAAGAAAAATTAAGAGAAGAAGCAACACTCTTAAAAAAGACGGTAGAGGACCAGGTAGAAAAAAGGAACGCTCAGCTGCGAAGCATTAAAGCAGTTGAAAACGATGAGCTCAAAGAACTGATTGATGCAGGAAGTGTGAATGACACCCTTATTCTTCCGCTTTTGAAAAACGAAATCGATGCTATGGAGAGCAAGCTTCAGGAACTTGCGAAGGACCGTGAAAAGCTGCAAAAAGACCGCGATCAGATGCAGCAGCGCTTGTTCGAGGCCGAAGCCACTTTGAAACAGATTCAATCCCTTGATACCTTGAAAACAGCAAAGGAGAAACTTGAATCCCAGCAATCCTTGTTTGCAGAAAAAGAAACGAAGACTGTACTTGCCAAAAAAGCTGCCCTGCTCGATGCCCAGGAACAACTTTGCCACAGGCTGAAGGCAGATTTTGATTCAATGACGAACCAGGTCTCACAGATAACCCAGCGAATTGGACAGTTATCAGGGAAACTGAAAGAGGCTGAACAGGAAAACCAAAGACAAATTGAACGTGAACCTGAGAGAACAGCTGCAGCAGAACAATTGAACCTGCTAAAGAATATGAGAGAAGAAGTCCTGGCATTTGACAGTACCGACTCCAGGGTCAAGGAAATGAAAGCATCCCTTGATTCTAAAAAGCAGGAACGTGAAAAGGGTGAACATGCCCTGAAGACAGCAGAAGAGCGTCTAAAGGTTCTGCAAATGGAGAAAGAAGAGGCGGAAAAGGCTCAATTTACTTTTCTTGAGAATGACCGGCAATTAGAAAAGCTGCTGCGCGAGTTGGACAAGCTAATTAAATTTAAAAACCAGACTCAAAAAACTCAATTGGCACAAACAAATTATGAAAAAACCAGAGGACAACTTAACCAGGCTATTGCTCATCATAATGATGGCAAAGCCGCAGCAGAAGAGCTGGAGCAAAAGTGGCTGCATTCCCAGGCGGCCGTTTTGGCCGGGAAACTGCAGGAAGGCAGTGCCTGCCCGGTCTGCGGATCCAAACATCATCCGGTTCCTGCAAGAGCAAGCGAAGGCTTCATCCCAAACGAAGAGGATTTAAAAGCCGCACGGGAGAAGGTTTCCGTTCTCGAGAAAGAAAAGAGTACTTTTGAAAAAGCCTTTATTGAAGCAGAAACAACTTTAAGGTCATTAAACGCAAATAGCGACGAATTAATGGCTGAAATCATTGGTTTCCGTCCTGGCTTTGAAATTGATCAGACATCGGATGTCATCCTGATGACAGAGGCTGATATTGAAAAGCTTAAAAAAGAGCAGAATCGACTCTCCATAAAGCAAAAAGAGCTTGAAAAAATCAGAGCAGAAATCAAGAGATATGATGAAGGCAGGGAAAAATTGCAACAGCAATTAAAAGGGCTTGAAGAAGGATTCCAAAAACTAATCATCCAGTATACCGAAAAAAAGACCACGCTGGAGAGAATGACAGACAAAATACCGGAACAAATCCGTTCACTGCAAGCATTCGAAGCAAAGCTTCAATCTGCAGAACTGCAGCAGAAACAGCTTGACCAGGAAATGGAACAGGCCCGAAAGAACTTCCAGGATGCCAGGGAATTGCTAGGGACTGAGAAAGCCCGTCTTGAAGAGGCTGAGAAGCGTTTGAATGAAATCGAAGCGAAGTTGGTCGAAGAACGGGAAACGTTTAAAAACAACATGACAGCCCAGGGATTTGAAAATTACCAGGCATATCACCAGGCGAAGGTCCCTGAGCAGGCAATCCTGCGACTTGAAACAGAAGTAAGAAATTATCGCGAAGAATTGAGATCTGTCAGGGACCGTTTTACAGAACTCTCGGAAATGTTGAAGGATGTTAAAAAGCCTGATCTGGAAACACTTCAAACTAGTTTCGCAGAACTGAATCAAAAGATTAAAGAAGCTGATGAGGCATTCCAGGATCTCAATCTAAAAAAACGTGATAATCAGTCTATTTTTAAACAGGTTATCACATTGAATGAACAAATGAAGCAGCTTGAGGAAAAGTACAAATTAGTCGGTCATCTATTCGAAATCTCCAAAGGACAGAACACTTATAGAGTTACATTTGAACGCTTCGTCCTTGCTGCTTTCCTCGATGATATTCTTCGGGAGGCCAATGTCAGGCTGCATAAGATGACAAGCGGCCGATACAGATTATTGAGGAAAACGGACCGTTCAAAAGGCAATGTTCAAAGTGGTCTGGAACTGCTGGTACTTGATGCTTACACAGGGCAGGAAAGGCATGTCAAGACCCTTTCTGGGGGTGAGAGCTTCAAGGCGGCCCTCTCACTGGCCCTAGGCCTTGCGGATGTGGTACAGAACTACGCCGGCGGAGTTTCGCTTGAGACCATGTTCATTGATGAAGGATTCGGAACGCTTGATCCAGAATCGCTTGATCAGGCAATTGAAGCATTGATCGATATCCAGAGCAGCGGACGCCTTGTCGGCATCATATCTCACGTTCCAGAACTAAAGGAACGAATTGATGCAAGGCTTGAGGTTATCTCTACACAAACAGGAAGCAAAACTCAGTTTATGTTAATGAATTAACAAAGAATACAGCATCTTGAAATAGGTGCTGTATTTTCACGCTTAAAGAAAAGTCTATAAAACTCAGCAAAGCTAAATCAGCTTTTATTGAGCAATCATCAAATATAGTCAGCAGGGAGATAGATCATGGAATTTGGAGTTCAATACCTTTCATTCTACGTTGTGCAGGTAGAAGGCAAAGGCGATCAGGCAGATAAAAGGTACAAGCATTTCCAGACATTGAACGAGGAAGAGTATGAAAATAGTCCTTTAAAAGATTTCCTGGATGGTGAGTTCACAAAAATCGTAAAACGAAAGGTCGAAAGACATCCCAAAACGGATGAAGTTCCGACAAAGATCGGCTACTTCATTGTTGAGGAAGGGCATGACCTTACCTCAAACCCAAACTATAATCTTTTTCACCGGGCACGGTTTGCGGAATCAAAGGATGATTTCCAGCAGGAGAGTGAGAAGTTCGCTATTGCCTATGTGGATACAAGTGCTGTCCGCGGAGGTGCATTCATTGTAGCAAGGGCGAAGCTACGCAAATATTTTGATGATGCGTTTGTTTTCATCCTGAAATGTGACTTCGAACCAAAAGTAGCTTCCATTTCTGATGAATCCACATTGATCCGTCAGGTAGAAATGGCCATTACGACGAAGAATATGAAGTCAATCCAGTATCCTTTCATGCCTGAAGAAGGGATGATCCAGGATAATGAACTTAAAATCAACCAGTCTTCTCATGCACGTTATTTTGAGGATTTTCTGAAATATGTTGAATATGGCCAGTCGATGCCCGAAATCGTGAAAACTCAAGTCATCGAGATGGTCCGCGGCCACATGGAAGATACATTCGAACCGGAAAGTGAAGAGCGTGAGCATCTCGAAAACGCCATGGAAATCTGGGCGGCCAGCGAAAAACGGGAGCTGCAGGAGCGGTTTGAACCAGAACAAGTCATCGAGGCTGCGGCGCAACTAATCGAGCATACACCCGAGCTCGAGTTAAAAATGAAGCTTGATCATGTTTCAGTAAAAGGATTGCTTGCAGACTATGGTGACAGCATTCACCTGGCAAAATTAAATGGAAAATATGTCTTAATAATTGAAGCAGATACAGTTACCTTTGAAAAAGGTTTTTCGCCAGTCGAATTTGCGAAACCTGATGAAATCGGCACAGTAGTTGAAAAAATAAGACAAAAAGGCTAGAGACAAGTTCATAGAATATTGTGGGTATCGATGATTCGATACTCTTCTTTTTATATTGTCAACCATTCCATTTTATGGGTATACTTGGTAAGTAGAATGATAGAATAAGTTAGTATGAGGTGGCACAGATTGGTCTCTACATATGTGAATTGGGGAGAGTCGAGAGTAAAATTGACCTGGAAAGAAACTAACCAGCTGCCGCCGGTCAATTTGATCACCAGTGTCCACGGTTTTTGCTTTCTTGGAAAAAACCTGCTGTTGGTAAAGCTGAACCACCGTGGCTGGGATATGACAGGCGGACATATTGAGCCTGATGAGTCTCCTGAGGAGTGTTTCAGGCGTGAGACGATGGAAGAGGCCTATGTGGAAGGAGACTGCAGCCTCCTGGGACACGTGATTGTAGATCATAGTGAAAATCTTCATTGGAATGAAAATAGTCCATATCCAAAGATTGGTTTCCAGGTTTTTTACTCAATGAACATTACCGAAATCCATGATTTTGAGGCAGGATTTGAATCAACTGAAAGGATTTTTATTGACCAAAATAGGGTGCAGGAATTTTATCACGACTGGCATGATTTGTATGAACATATTTTAGGCTGTGCCACGAAAAAACGAAACTAAGATAGTAAGGGTGAAATGTATGGATGCAATTAAGCAAAACAGCCGGGCCTGGGACAAGAAGGTTGAAGAAGGAGCTGTTTATACTAAAGCGGTCCCAAAAGAGGTGATTGAAAAGAGCCGGGCAGGCGATTGGCAAATCACCGTAACTACCGGAAAGCCCGTACCGCGAAGCTGGTTTCCAGATTCTCTGGCAGGATTGAAGGTACTTTGTCTTGCTTCAGGCGGCGGACAGCAGGGGCCAGTTTTGGCAGCAGCTGGAGCTGATGTAACTGTTGTCGACATTTCTGCAAAGCAGCTGGAACAGGATGAATTCGTTGCAAAAAGAGATGGGCTTAACCTGAAGACACTGCAATGCAGTATGACTGATCTTTCAGCATTCAGTAATGAGGAGTTTGACCTCATCGTCCATCCTGTGGCAAATGTTTTCGTAGAAGATGTAAGACCAGTCTGGAACGAAGCTTCAAGAGTACTGAAAGACAAAGGGACGTTAATTTCTGGTTTCACAAATCCGCTGTTATTCATCTTTGATGATGATGAAGACAGAAAAGGAAACCTGGTAGTTAAAAACAAAATACCAGGTTCGACACTTGATAATTTGACCATTCAGCAAAAAGAAGAATATATCAGATTAAATGAAACAGTGGAATTCTGGCATACATTAGAGGACCAAATACAAGGCCAAATTGATGCCGGAATGATGATTACCGGTCTATACGAGGACGATTTCGGGAGCAGAAGGCCGCTGGATGAGTTTATTAAGTGCTTTGTCGCTACCAGAGCAGTCAAACTAAACGTATAGTTTTAATGATGCCGCCTTAGAACTTTTCTAAGGCGGCATTTTATTTTTAGAATATTTAGACTAATAGTTGAATATTTCAATATAAACGTTATAATAAAGTTGAAATTACATACCGACCGGTTAGTAGATTATGATAAGGGGGAAGTCAATGAGATTAGCCAACAAAACAGCCATCATTACTGGTGGTGCCAGCGGAATTGGCCGAGCAGCCGCTATGGCCTTTGTAAGAGAAGGAGCGAAGGTTGCCATCGCAGACTTAAATGCAGAAGGCGGGAGGGAAACTGCAAAGCTGATTGAGCAGCAGGGAGGAACCGCTTTTTTTCACGAAACCAATGTAAGCGATTCCAACCAGATGCAAAGTCTTATATCCGCGGCTGTGGATTCTTTCGGACAGCTGGATATCCTCTTTAATAATGCCGGCATCGGACATCCTGATGTTAAAAGTGTCGATCTCGATGAAGAAGAATGGGATCGGATCATCGATATTAATCTTAAAGGGGTTTTTCTCGGAATTAAACATGCTGTTCCTCATCTGAAAAAGGCTGGCGGCGGTGCAATCATCAATACATCAAGCCTGCTTGGGCTCAAAGGCCAGAAATATCTCGCTGCCTATAATGCATCGAAAGCAGGGGTAGTTCTGCTGACTAAAAATGCAGCACTGGAATACGGCAGTGACAACATTCGTGTGAATGCCATTGCACCAGGAGTCATCGATACACAAATCATCGAAGGCTGGAAGAATGATGTTAGGAAATGGCCGATCATTTCAAGGGCAAATGCACTGGGAAGAATCGGGACACCTGAAGAGGTTGCGAACGCGGTTTTGTTCCTTGCCTCTGATGAAGCATCTTTTATAACTGGTGCGACGTTGTCAGTCGACGGCGGTGGGCTGACATTTTAGCATAAAATTTATGAATGGAGGAATAGAAATGAGCGAGAAAAACGTCTGGCTTTCCAAGTACCCTGACTCCATTGCAGCCACTATCACTCTGCCTGAAAAATCTTTGCCGCAAATGCTTCGTGAATCTGCAGGAAAGTATCCTCAAAACAATGCACTTTCGTTTTATGGCAGGAAGATCAGCTATGAACAATTATTACAAAGTGCAACACATTTCGCATCAGCACTTCAAAATAGAGGTGTTGAATCAGGTGACAGGGTGGCGATCATGCTGCCAAATTGTCCTCAATATGTTATTTCTTATTATGGCACCTTGACTGCCGGGGCAGTCGTTACCCAGGTTAACCCTATGTCTGTGGAACGTGAGCTGGAATATATCTTGAATGATTCTGGCGCAGAAACAATTGTCGTTTTTGATGCACTTTATCAAAAAGTCAAGAGTGTTCAGGCAGCTACAAAATTAAAGAATATTATAGTAGCCAGCCTCCAGCCTTCTGAGCATAATTTTAGTCCTGACACAAGATTTGAGGCTTTTCTATCAGAAAGCAGCGGCAGGATCTCAGCCGTGGATGTGGAGCCTGCGGAGGATGTGGCTGTACTGCAATATACAGGCGGGACGACAGGAAGATCCAAAGGTGCTATGCTGACCCACCAGAATCTTCTTGCCAATGTACTGCAGTCACATGAGTTTTTCAAGCATGATATTAAATTTGGAAAAGAGCGTTCCTTGACAGTCATTCCGTTATTCCATGTTTTTGGCATGACCGCTTGTATGAATCTGTCAATCTATACGGGTGCAGAAATCATTTTGCTGCCTCGTTTTGACCTGGAAGAGGTACTTAATACAATTAAAAATGAGCAGCCGACGATGTTCCCGGGCGTGCCGACAATGTATGTTGCAATCACAAACCATCCAAAAGCGGAGGAGTACGGAATCGGCAGCATTGAAATCTGCAACAGCGGCAGTGCGCCCATGCCTGTTGAGCTTCTTCGGGAATTCGAAAGGAAAACGGGTTCGAAAATTCTGGAGGGCTACGGCCTTTCCGAAGCATCGCCGACAACACATTGCAATCCAAGTTTTGCCGAGAGAAAGCCAGGAAGTGTCGGAATCGGCATGCCATCAACTGAGTACAAGGTCGTGGACCTGGCTTCCGGGACAGAAGAAGTACCAGTGGGGGAACTAGGGGAAGTAATCATAAAAGGTCCACAGATTATGAAGGGTTATTGGAATATGCCCGAGGAAACAGCAACCACCTTGCGAAATGGCTGGTTATATACAGGAGATATCGCAAGAGTTGATGAAGATGGCTACCTGTATATTGTCGACCGAAAAAAAGACATGATTATCGCGAGCGGCTATAATATCTATCCCCGTGATATAGAGGAAGTACTCTATGAGCACCCTGCCGTACAGGAGGCAGTAGTCATCGGAATTCCTGATGAATATCGGGGTGAAGCCGTGAAAGCCGTCATCGTCCTGAAGGAAGGTAAGGAAGCGGATGAAGCTGGAATCAAGGAGTTTTGCCGAAAGAATATGGCGGCCTATAAGGTGCCTAACGTGGTTGAATTCCGTGATCAGCTGCCAAAAACAAGTGTTGGCAAGATATTGCGCAGGGCTCTGAGAGAGGAATTATTAAAAAGTTAATATCTCCATTGATCTAGAAGGGACAGGGGGTAAAATATGGTATAATTTTTTTATGCAGACTAGTAGGAATGCGAGGACAGCAAAGTGAAAGAGAAAATAACCGAGTACAGCATAAAATTATTCGAAAAAAAAGGCTTCAGTGAAACATCCATCCAGGATATCGTGGATTCAATTGGAGTTACAAAAGGGTCTTTCTATTATTATTTTTCCAGCAAAGAAGAACTTCTGATGGATATCCACCTGAGATATATAGACGAATTGCTCGGCAGACAGGAACAGATATTGGCTGATCAATCGACAAGCAAACAAAAATTGTTCGATATCGTCTATATGCTGATCAGCAGCATTAAATCAAAAGGGGCATCAGCAAAAATCTTCTTCAGGGAGATGCGGCATTTAAGTGATGCCAGACTGGCACAGATAATCGCCAAACGGGATGAATTCAGGCTGAACGTGGAACGGCTGATCCGGGAAGGAATCGAAAACGGTGAACTCCGTAAGGATTTAAATCCAGTCATTGTTACCTTTGGTATTCTTGGTGCTGCTAACTGGAGTTATCAGTGGTTTAATCCAGATGGAAAGGTATCTGACAGGGAAGTAGCGGAGATATTTGTCGAAATGATCTTAAAGGGGATCGAGATCAACTGAAGAATAAAATAGGAAGGGGCTTTTATAAGCCTCTTCCCATATCCTTTACATACCAACCGGTCAGTAGGGGGAAAGTGAGGAGAAAAGGATGCAGGAAGTTCAGGTCCAGGCTCGTTTTGGCGAGACGGATGCCTTGGGACATATTAATAATACGAGCTATTTTGTCTATCTTGAAGAGGCAAGAATCCGCTTTTTCGAATCATTGGGCTACAACATGGAATTGGATGATTGGAAGTTCATACTAGCATCAACTAAATGCGATTTTATCAGCCAGGGATATTTTGACCAGCTTTTGACTGTGAAGACATATGTGTCAAGAATCGGGACAAAAAGCTTCCAGCTTGAGCATGACATCGTTTGCTCGCAGACGAATGAGCTGATCGCAAAGGGAAATGCCATCATTGTGCATTATGATTTTAAAAATCAGAGAAGTGAAGTTTTGCCGGAATTGCTCAAAGAAGGATTAAAGAGCTATTTTTTATCCGTTTAAAAAACTGAATATTTTGTATTTTAATTCATTACGGGGGGTGCAAGGTTTGAGGTTCTCAGAAACGGTAGCACTTATTACAGGAGCCGGCAGCGGAATAGGAAAGGCAGCTGCTTCTAGATTGGCTGCAGAGGGGGCAAAAGTGATTTTGGTAGGTAGGACAAAATCAAAGCTTGAAGCAGCAGCTCATGAAATAAACATTGCCCATAAACTCCCTAGAGCAGAAATTTTCCCTGCAGATGTGACCGATGAGGAAGACATCAGTGAATTAGCTGACTA
This sequence comes from Mesobacillus sp. AQ2, assembly GCF_030122805.1. Taxonomy (NCBI): domain Bacteria; kingdom Bacillati; phylum Bacillota; class Bacilli; order Caryophanales; family Bacillaceae; genus Mesobacillus; species Mesobacillus sp. AQ2. Next base: position 2,486,805 of record NZ_CP126080.1, read on the forward strand.
TGTTCAAGAACAATTTGGAGACTTGCATGTCCTCATAAATAATGCGGGCGGCTCTGTACATTCAAAAATCATGGACACATCGACAAGCGACTGGGACTTTGTCCAAAATACGAATCTTAGAAGTGTATTCCTTGTTTCAAAAGTATTGGGCAGTTTCATGGCAAAAAAGGCAAGTCTGGAGGAAGGAAAGTTGCAAAGCCGTTCCATAGTAAATGTCGCTTCGTTATCGGGACATCAGGCAGGCGCCCATATTCCTCATTATAGTGCCGCAAAAGCCGGTGTCATCAATTTCACTAGAGCATTGGCTCTGGAATTATCTCCGTTTGGAATCAGGGTCAATTCTGTATCCCCTGGTTTTGTCGAAACACCTTTAACGGAGGAAGGCATGAAGAATGAACAATTCGTGAAGGCGATCAGGAAAAATACTGCGATGAAACGAGCAGGCAGGCCTGAAGAAATTGCAAGTGTCATCGCTTTTCTTGCCTCACAGGAAGCATCCTATATGACGGGTTCAGATGTCCTTGTCGATGGCGGATGGTTAATCAAATAGAAAATATGAAAGGGTGACGATTGATGAATGTAAAAACAAGTGACCATTTAATGGTTAACAGAAGCGGTGCAGTTCTTTCATTGACACTTAACAGGCCAGAGAGTCTGAATGCTTTCAGCCCAGAAATGATTTTCGGACTGACAGATGAAATCCGGAAGGCCCAGGAGGATCCCAATGTCAAAGTAATCGTGCTGTCAGGCTCTGGCCGATCCTTCAGTGCCGGAGGAGATGTGAAGACAATGGGACAGGCAAATGCCGTCGGCGTTTATGACCATATCGGCAAATTGAATGAATGCATTCTCACCATTAAGGATACTGAGAAGCCAATCATCGCTGAGGTACATGGTTTTGCTGCCGGCGCTGGCTTCAACCTGGCATTGGCATGCGATTTGATCATTGCAGCGAACGACAGCAAATTTGCCCTGAGTTTTTCCCAGGTAGGCCTGGTTTCTGATGGAGGCGGATCCTATTTTGTCCCGCGGCTGGTTGGACCGCACCTGGCAAAACAATTTATGTTCACCGCAGAGCCTGTACCAGCAGAACGCTTATACCAGTTGGGAGTCATCAACTACCTTGTGCCATTGGAAAATCTCCAAGAAGAAACGTTAAAACTGGCCGGCAAGCTTGCCAATGGGCCAACAAGGACGTATGGCATGATCAAGAAGCTGGTGGACCATTCAATGACCGCATCATTAGAGGAAATCCTTGAGCAGGAACGGATAACACAGACGATGATGGTTTCAACAGAGGACCATCAGGAGGGTATCGCAGCTTTTAAGGAAAAAAGGAAACCTAAATTTACAGGCAACTGAGGAGGATCATGATGAAAGCAATTCAATTTACAGAATACGGCGGACCAGAAGTACTGCAGACAGTCGAACTGGATCGGCCAATTCCAAAAGGGCAACAAGTCTTAATCGAAATCCATGCGATTGGCGTTAACTATGCTGACACTGCAAGAAGAGAAGGCCAGTATGTAGTACCTACGAAACTGCCATTTCTCCCTGGAGCAGAAATTGCTGGTGTAGTAATTGAAGCTGGGGATTCAGTAACGAATGTAAAACCGGGTGACCGCGTTGTGACGCTGATCGAATCCGGAGGCTACGCTGAGTACGCGTTGGCCGATTGCCGAGGCCTGATCCCCTTGCAGGATAATATGGACTTTGAACAGGCAGCCGCATTGCCGCTGCAGGGATTGAGTGCCTATCACATTCTCAAAACGATGGGGCGGCTGGAAAAAGAAGAAACCGTTTTAGTCCATGCTGCGGCCGGCGGGGTTGGCACTCTTGCTGTCCAACTCGCCAAGCTATTAGGGGCTGGCAAAGTAATAGCAACCGCTAGCAATCAGGAGAAACTGGCGCTCGCAGCTGAAATGGGTGCGGATGTTTTAATAAATTATACCGAACAGGGATGGGAAGAAAAGGTCCTGGAAGCAACCGGCGGCAAAGGGGTGGACGTTGCCCTTGAAATGGCTGGCGGCGAGATCTTCAACAAGACGCTAAAATGTCTTGCTACATTTGGCCGGCTTGTCATCTATGGTGTAGCCAGCGGAGAGCAGAGCAGGTTTTATCCATCATCTTTGATGGCCAGAAACCAATCTGTCATTGGTTTTTTCCTTCCTCAAATTATGAGGAAGCCGGCATTGATTCAATCAAGCATGGCAGAAATGCTCAGGTTTATATCGGAGGGGCAGCTTAAGCTGACAATCGGTGGTGTTTACCCGCTCGAACAGGCAGCAGAAGTCCACCGCCTTTTACAGTCCCGGCAAACAAAAGGAAAGCTGATTTTAAAACCTTAAAAAGGGGTGCAGCAGTTTGGCTATGATCAATACGGTAACCGGTCCAATTAATGCAGAGCAATTGGGAAAGACTTTAATTCATGAACACTTTATCTTTGGCTATCCAGGCTTCCAGGGAGATGTGACGCTAGGTGCTTTCAATGAGGAAGCGGCTTTGGAAGAGGCAATCAACATTGCCAGGCAAATGCAGAGCTTCGGTGTCCGGACTGTCGTGGATCCGACCCCAAATGAGTGCGGCAGAAACCCGGAATTTTTAAAGAAAATTTCTGAGGCGACCGGACTTCAGATCATCTGTGCAACAGGCTATTATTATGAAGGCGAAGGGGCAACCCCCTATTTCAAATTCAGGCAGGCATTGGGTACAGCTGAAGAAGAGATCTATGAAATGTTCAAAAAGGAGCTGACCGAAGGAATTGCCGGTACAGGAATCAAGCCAGGAGTCATCAAATTGGCATCAAGCAAGGATGAAATTACCGAATACGAAAAAATATTCTTCCGTGCAGGAGCTCGCATCCAGCAGGAAACAGGAGCTGTGATATTGACGCATACACAGGAAGGTACAATGGGTCCAGAACAGGTTCGGCTTTTGATGGAAAATGGTGCGGATCCAGGAAAAATAATTATTGGCCATATGTGCGGGAATACCGACCCTGAATATCACAAGCAAGTGCTTGACCAGGGTGTAAGAATCGGCTTTGACCGCTTTGGCATCCAGGGGATGGTGGGAGCACCGTTCGATCAGCAGCGGGTACAGACCCTTCTTGTTTTGCTTAATGCCGGATATGAGGACCAGATTTTACTTGCCCATGATACTGTGAATATCTGGCTCGGGCGTCCTCCTGTTATGCCTGAACAGGCAGCAAAAATCATGGAGAACTGGCAGGCAGGACATATTTTCTCCAATATCCTGCCCCAGCTGAGGGAAAACGGAGTGTCAGAGGCACAAATCGATAAGATGCTTGGAGGAAATGCAATTGGTTTATTCACGGGATCTTCAGCCAATGTAATTTCCTAGAGTGCTGAATATTGATTCTATAAGAAAGGGGCGATGACCTATCCAAAAAATCATACCACTTACTCTGGATTCGCCTTTTTCTGAAGGAATCGTTGTTGTATGCGCGGTTCTCGGCGAAACAGCAACACTGATCGACACAGGCAACCCGGGTGAGAAATCCTTTTACCAGCTCAAATCTCTCTTAAAAGAACATAAACTAGCATTTACTGATTTCGATCATATGATTGTTACACATATGCACACGGACCATTCTGGCGGTGTCAGTTTGATTCAAGAGGAAGCCGGACTCCCGGTGTATGTGCATGAGCTGGCCGAACCGGTGATCACCGGAGGCGAAACAGAGTTTAATAGAATGAACGTTTTTTTTAATGATTTCATCAGACAGTGCGGAGCGAATCCTTCCGTTCATCAGCATACCCGTAAATACAAAGAAGAAATCTGGCGTGATGTCCATTATATTAGCGAAGGAGAAGAAGTCTACATAGGAGGAAAACCTTACAAGGTCCTGCATGTTCCCGGCCATAGCCAGACGGATATCCTGCTGCTAAATGAACAAAAAGGAATTACCTTTGTCGGTGACCATATTATCCCTGAGCTTGCCGTTAATGCTTTTATTGAGCCTCCTCCACCCGGGAAGAAAGAACGGCCTTCTCCATTGATCCAGTATAGGGAATCACTGCGTCGGTCCAGAGATCTGCAACTCGGAAAGTGTTACTCGGGACATGGAAAGCCTTTCACGGGGCATATTGAACTGATTGGAAAAAGGTTAGACCAACAAGATGCCCGCTGCCAGCAGATCCATCGGCTGTTGAAGGAGCGGGATAAGAATGTTTACGAGATTTGCCAGGAAATATACCCGCATCTTAAAGGGCCGATTGTTTTTCTCGGACTCTCGCAAATTCAGGGGCATCTCGATTTGATGGAAGCACGAGATGAGGTGATGAAAGAGAAACGAAACTCCATTTTTTATTATCGATTGCTGTGAAGTCGCTAGGCCTATCTTTCTTTTTGAAAAGGGGAGGGTTATATGAAACTTGCAGATCTGCTTGAAAACAATATTAGTGAATATGGTGAATATCCATTTATTTTTTATCAGGATCAGGAGTTTTCCAATGTTGAAACAAAAAAATATGCTGACCAAATCGCAAATGGTCTCAGGAAACTTGGCGTCGAAAATGGTGACAGGGTTGTTGTCTGTATGCCAAACAACCCTGAAGTAATTTTTTCCTATCAGGGAATTACCAGAAGCGGCGCCGTGATCGTTCCAATCATGTTCACCCTTCATCCAAAAGAAATCCAGTATATTATTAAAAACTGCCAGGCGAAAGTTGTGATTGCCTCTGCTTATACAGCAGAAAATATGAAGAAGGCCATTGCGGAGCTCGAAGTGAAGCCGCTCCTTGTTGTTGCCGATCTTCCAGGCAGCGATGAGATGGTCAATCTATATGACCTTATGTCTGTGGACTCATTTGCCAACGAAGAAAATGTCCATCAGAACGATACCGCTGTCATTTTATACACCTCTGGAACGACCGGAAATCCAAAAGGCGTTCTGTTGACCCACAAAAATCTCTACACCAATGCCGTTAACTCTGCAGACCATAACGAAACCGACAGAGGCGTTACAATCGGCGTCCTCCCGTTAGCGCATGTATATGGCCTGACCATCTCTAATACGTGCTATTTAACAGGGAGTTCTATTGTTGTCTTCTCAAGATTTGATCCGCAGGAAATTTTCAAAGCCATAGAGACATACAAAGTAAGGTCCTTCTCAGCAGTGCCTGCCATGATTCACGCTATGGTTGGAAGTCCGAAGGCTGATCAATATGATACTTCTTCTTTGGAATGGATTGGTTCCGGCTCGGCCCCACTGCCAATAGCACTGTTGAATGGTTTCCGCCAAAGATTTGATGCGAAGGTGTTAGAGGGCTATGGATTATCTGAAGCCGCCCCCATCGTTACCGCACATAATAAAAAAATCGACATTAAGCCTGGCTCAGTCGGAATCCCGATTCCAGGAGTCCAGATAAAAATCATTGATGACGAGGGCAGGGAGGTGCCGACCGGGGATGTCGGCGAACTGCTTGTTTCCGGTGACAACGTAACACCCGGTTATTATCAGAACAAAGAAGAAACAAACCGTGTCATCAGGGATGGCTGGCTGCATACTGGCGACATGGCGAAAGTTGATGAAGATGGATATCTTTTTATCGTCGACCGAAAAAAAGATCTGGTGATCAGGGGCGGTTTCAATATCTATCCCCGTGACATCGAGGAACTGCTGAATGCACATGAGTCTGTCTCGGAAGCCGCTGTCATAGGTGTTCCTGATGAAAGGATGGGCGAGGAGATTGTTGCGTGTGTAGTGAAAAAAACGGAAGCCGATCCGTCAGAAGAGGAACTGATTCAATACTGCCAGGATCACCTTGCCAGGAATAAGACACCAAAAAGGATTATCTTCATGGAATCATTGCCACGGAATGGTGTCGGTAAAATTCTTAAAATTAGACTAAGAGAAACCGCTGCAAATATCCACACACATTAAAACTGGTAATCAAGGAGGAATACAAATGGAGCAGAGAACGATTTTAACGACAAGCAAGCGAGGGCTGCAGGTAGATTCATTCCCGTTCCGACTCTATCAAAAAGCGAAGAAATTCGGCATCTGGAATCCTGCAGATATTGATTTTACCCAGGACCAGGAGGACTGGAGGCAGCTGACCGCCGAACAGCAAAATGATATTCTCCGCCTGATCTCGCAATTCCAGGCCGGTGAGGAAGCAGTCACACTCGACCTCCTGCCGCTGATCATGGCTATCGCAAAGGAAGGCAGGCTTGAGGAAGAGATGTTCCTCACAACCTTCCTGTTTGAAGAAGCCAAGCATACCGAGTTCTTCAGGCTTGTTCTGAACGCTCTGGGAGAAACAGGTGACCTCTCAGGACACCACACAGAGACTTACAAAACGATTTTCTATGAAATATTGCCAACTACGATGGATCGCCTTTTGACTGACCAATCACCGGAAGCCATCGCCGAAGCCGCCACCGTCTATAACATGTTCGTTGAAGGGGTACTTGCCGAAACCGGCTATTATTCCTTCTATCAAAATCTCGAAACCCTCGGCCTGATGCCAGGACTCCTTAAGGGAATCGGCAATTTAAAAAGGGACGAGTCCAGACATATCGGCTACGGAACGTTCCTGCTGCAAAGATTGATCTGCGAGCATCCACATTTGTACGAATATGTTGAAGGCAAAATGCAAGAGCTGACTCCGCTGGCCATCCGCTTGAACCAGGAGGGCTTCCGTGACAATGATGTCAGCACTTTTGGCAACCAGATTGAAGATACAATGAACTTCACTTTAAAACAGCTATCTGTCCGGATGGAAATCCTCTCGAGAGCAAGAGGCAAGCGGATCGAAGAGATATATAGAGTGTCGGAGAGTGAGATGGGAGTTTTGTAAGGAACTGCTAGAATCTCCTAGGTGACCTGATAATTCATTTTTGGGAATAAAGGTGTTCCATTAAGCCCTATTGGCAACCTAATAATCCAGTTACTGGTAAACCAACACTTCAATAAGCCCTATTGGTGACCTGATAATCCAGTTAATGGTAAACCAGGATTCCAATTAGCCCTATTGGCGACCTCCTAATCCAGTTACTGGTAAATCAAGGTTCCAATAAACCCTATTGGTGACTTGATAATCCTGTTACTGGTAAACCAACACTCCAATAAGCCCTATTGGCTAACCAAAAATAGTGACTTCTTCAATGATTTTGCTATTCAGTACCTAGTTAATAAATTTATACAAAACCCAATAAGGAGGGCGCAGAATGACTGTAAATGTCGATGTAAAAACGTTTCCGTTATTCATTAATGGAAAGTGGGAGGCTGCAAGCACCCAGGAAACCTTTGATGTCTTTAATCCAGCTACCGGGGAATTGGCAGCACACGTGGCAAAAGGAAATGCAGCGGATGTGGAAAGAGCAGTAGAGGCGGCAAGGAAAGCATTCGATGAAACCGACTGGAAGGATATGAAGCCAAAGGAAAGATCGAAGGTGTTGTACGCCATTTCTTATCAGATTGCTGCACATGCTGAAGAACTTGCTTACCTTGAAGCCATAAGCTCTGGTGGTACCGTTAGGAGAATCGGGGCAAACGACATTTTGCAAATGGTTGACTTGTTCCAAACATTGGCAAAGTTTGTGGAAGAGTATCCATTTTCGGAAACGCTTCCAAGTCCGCCGTTCCCTGGACCGGCTCACAATTTTATCTGGCGCGAGCCAATTGGGGTTTGCGCGGCGATTACTCCGTGGAATCTCCCGATGATGATTGCGACCTGGAAAATCGCACCGGCTTTGGCGATGGGCAATACAATTGTGGTCAAGCCTGCAAGCTATACTCCGTTATCGACCCTGAAACTTGCTGAGATCATTTCCCAGGTCGTGCCTCCAGGAGTCATAAATGTTGTGACCGGGCCAGGTGCCGAAGTTGGTGAAACGCTGGCAAGCCATCCGAAGGTCGATAAGGTTGCTTTTACAGGGTCGACTGAAGTCGGACGCAAGGTAATGCAGTTAGCCGCAGGCACAGTTAAAAATACAACACTTGAGCAAGGCGGGAAATCTCCAAACATCATACTTGAGGATGCCGACTTAAGCATCGCCCTGCCTGGAAGTTTATTTGGAGTGTTCCTGCATTCCGGGCAGCTATGTGAATCAGGGACAAGGTTATTTGTGCCTGACCACTTACATGATGTGATTGTGGAAAATCTCGTAAAGCTGGCTGGCAAAATCAAACTTGGAAATCCGCTTGATCCAGCTACTGATGTTGGTCCAATCATTTCACAGAAGCAAAAAGAAACCATCTTATCCTATATCGAAGCGGGCAAAGCAGAAGGTGCAACGCTCCTCTGCGGCGGTAAGGAACTAAATGTTGCCGGCTGCGAAAATGGACACTTCATCGAACCGACGATTTTCACGAATGTCACAAACGATATGAAAATCGCTCGGGAGGAAATCTTCGGGCCAGTGCTGTCTGTTATTCGATATACCGATGTAGATGAAGCCATCAGGATGGCGAATGACTCTATCTATGGGCTTGCTGCCGGAGTATGGACACAGGATGTCAATAAAGCATATGACGTGGCACGCAAGCTGCAGGCTGGAGTTGTCTGGATCAACGACTGGCATATGCTGCGCAATTATGCACCATTTGGCGGCTACAAACAGAGCGGAATCGGCCGTGAGATGGGGAAGCATTCACTTGATGCCTATACTCAGGTTAAGCATGTCCATACTTCAATGGTACCAGAAGTTCATAAGCGTTCATGGTATGGCTTGCTGCTTTCCGACAGTGGTGAATAAAAAAATAATAATGAGGTGAAAAGGATGCAAAGTACATCATTATCGCAATTCTCGCTCCACTCAGCAATATACAGTGGCTCAAATTCAAGGGCAATGGTGCCTGATTTGTTCAAGGGATTAGGTGCAAAAAGGGTGGTTCTTTTTAGCGACAGGGGCCTTAAAAAAGCAGGAGTAGTCGAAAAAGTTGCCCAGATTTTTGAATTGACGTCCAAAGGCACGGGTCCTGAATTAGCTGGTATTTATGTGGATATTGCTCAGGACGCAGAAAGCAGTTCTGTGAATGAGGCACTCCGATATGCACGGGAATTTGGTGCGGATGGCTTGCTTGCTGTCGGCGGCGGAAGTGTACTTGACACGGTCAAAGGCGTAAAATACGCCATGCATAAAGGATTGACCGACATCAAGGAAGCCATACCCGGAGGCTTTTTATATGAGCAATTCCCGAAAGCAACCCATATACCAATCCCGCATATTGCAGTACCAACTACTGCTGGTACCGGTTCGGAAGTCTCGCCGATCGCGGTCATATACAATGAAGATATCCAAATGAAAGGAAATATTATCAATCCTTTCCTCAGCGCGGATATTGCCGTACTGGATCCAGACCTTACTGTGGGGCTGCCACCGGCAATCACCGCATTCACAGGCTTCGATGCACTGACACACGCAATTGAAGCCCTGGCATCACCAAACGCAAATGCACTTACTGATGCACATGCATTGCACGCAATCAGGCTGATCGAAAAGAATCTCCCTGTTGCCGTATGTGAAGGCTCAAACCTTAATGCAAGAATGGAAATGCTGCAGGCGAGCCTAATGGGAATTACCGCGTTCAGCTTTGCATTGAATGCGATCCCGATCCATAACTTTGCACATGCCTATGGCGCACTCTTCAGAATTCCGCATGGACTGGCGAATGCTGTTTTCCTTCCTGTCGTCATGGAATATGTACCAAGCCTGTATCTTCCGAAGGTAAAAGAACTGGCATCTGCCTTGCGTGTTTCATTCAATGACGACGATGACAATGAGAACGTACTGGCAAAAGTCATTGAAAAGATTCGAGTCCTTCAGCACAAAACTGGCTTGCCATCAGACTTTGCACAGTACAATTTAACAGAGGAAGACCTGGAGAGGGTTGCCGGAGCTGTAGCGAAAGACCCTGCAGCGGTTTCTTTCCCGATGCCGAAGGAACTGATTCACGCTGTCGGCCAGCAGGTTGTGCCGATTGGCGTAAAGTAAAAATACTCAGAAAGGGGGATCCATCAGTGGTTTCCCCTTTTTGTAAAGATATAACTTAATAAAATGTCTAGCTTCAGCGCCTAGCCCCTCGAGTCGTTTCGGTCCGCCAAATAAACTAAAAGAACGACTTCACCGGTAGGCCCTCTAACGCTAGTCGGGGCTGACCAGGCGCTTAACGCTTTTCTTAAGGAGTGATCATCAATGATGGATTTTGATTTTACAGATGAACAAGAGCTGTTAAGGAAAACAGTCAGGAATTTTGTTGACAGGGAAATCATGCCTTATATAAAAGAATGGGATGAAAAGCAGCATTTTGAGAGTAGTATTTTGACAAGGCTTGCGGATCTTGGCCTCATGGGAGTATGCATACCGGAACAATATGGCGGCAGTGGGATGGATTATAATTCACTGGCAATTGTGTGTGAAGAACTGGAGCGCGGGGACACAGCCTTCAGGACTGCAGTCTCCGTTCACACCGGCCTCAACAGTATGACTCTCCTGCAATGGGGAAATGAAGAGCAAAAACAGAAGTATTTAGTTCCTCAGTCAAAAGGGGAAAAGGTAGGGGCTTTCGGATTGACCGAGCCAAATGCAGGATCGGACGTTGCGGCAATGCAGACAACAGCCGCTGACGCGGGGGATCACTATATTCTGAATGGGTCAAAAACCTGGATTTCATTATGTGATGTTGCTGACCATTTCCTCGTATTTGCGTATACGGATAAAAGCAAAAAACACCATGGCATATCAGCCTTCATCGTGGAAAGGAGCTGGGAGGGCTTCTCCTCCAAGTCAATAAAAGGGAAGCTTGGAATCAGGGCCGGGAATACCGGCGAAATCTTTTTTGACAATGTAAAGGTTCCTAAACAAAACCTGGTGGGCAATGAAGGTGACGGCTTTAAAATCGCGATGTCCGCCCTGGATAATGGCCGTTTCACGGTGGCCGCAGGTGCGTGCGGAACGATTATGGCTAGTCTTGAAGCAAGTTTGAAGTATTGTCATGAAAGAAGTACATTCGGCAAGGAAATCGGCAGGCACCAGCTCGTCCAACAAATGATCGCGAAGATGGAAGCGGGGCTGATACAATCACGCTTGCTCGTGTACCGGGCAGGCTGGCTTAAAAATCAGGGCAAACGGAATACCCGTGAAACCTCACTGGCCAAATGGCAGGCATGCGACTATGCCTATGAAGCAGCAAATGATGCCGTGCAAATCCATGGTGCCTATGGTTTTTCAAACGAATATCCTGTGGAACGATATTTGCGGAACGCCAAAGCGCCGGTCATATATGAAGGAACGCGGGAAATCCATACGGTTATGCAAGCGGAATATGCACTAGGCTATCGATTTGATAAACCACTCTCGAATATGCTCCCCGCTTGGCCTTTTGAGTCGGTATCAGAAGAAATCATGAAATGAAAAATAAGATTACACCTATTAACTAGGAAAAAAGGAGATACGCTTCAATAACGAAGCGCATCTCCTTTTTAAAATTGGCTGTTTTCGTAAAGATTGTTGTTAAAATCTTAAAGCCGATTTTAACGTGCTATAAGCAATTTTGCAGTTCGTTTTTAAGTGTGCAAGCTCTTTTCTCATAATAAGCTTGAATTTTATAAAGAAAACTAGGTCATTCAATCCAATTTAGTAGTCAATAGCAACAAAGTTTGAGAAAAGAGCCTTACAATTATAAGACCATTTCAGATTGCACATAGTGATAAAGCAGCTTAGCTGTATTTTCAATAGAATCTTTATGTGTTCTTTCAAATGCATGTGAGGAATCGATTCCGGGCCCAATCAAACCGTGGATGATATCATGTCCAGAACGGATCGCGGCTGAAGCGTCCGATCCGTAAAACGGATAGATATCGAGTTTGTAGCCGATTCCATTGTCAATAGCCAGTTGTGTCAGCCTTTTTCTAAGTTCATAATGATAAGGGCCGCTCGCATCCTTCACACAAATGGAAACCGTGTATTCATCGGTAGATTGGCCATCGCCCATTGCCCCCATATCCACCGCCAGGTACTCAACTGTTTCCGAAGTGATGTTCGAGTTGCCTCCATAACCGATTTCTTCATTATTTGAAATCAGGAAATGAGTCGTATATGGCAATTCGATGTTTTCGCTTTTCATTTGTTTGATTAGCTGAAGCAGGATCGCTACGCTTGCTTTATCATCCAGATGACGCGATTTAATATATCCGGACGGTGTTAGCTGTACACGAGGATCAAAAGAAACAAAATCTCCAACCTCGATGCCAAGTGCTCTCACATCATCAGCGTTATGTACTTTTTCATCAACTCGCACTTCCATATTATCCTGATTGCGCTCAGCTTTCCCGGCATCCTTATAGACATGTACGGAGGTTTGGTGCATCAAAATTGTTCCCGTGAACTTTTTGCCGCTTGAAGTTTCAATCTCGCAATATTCGCCCTCGATGGAGTTGTACTTAAAGCCGCCGATTAAATCAAGCTTAAGGCGTCCGCTTGGCTTAATTTCTTTTACGATGGCTCCAAGAGTATCGACGTGGGCAGTCAGCATCCTATGATTTTGCTGATCTTTACCTGGCAAGCTAGCAGTCAACCCGCCCTTGCGGTTTCTTTTTGTTTCTACCTGCAATTCCTTTAAATAATTCTCTACATATGTAATCACTTCATTGGTATTTCCTGAAGGACTCGGGATGCTGACCAGTTCCTTTATCAGATTCACCGTCTCATCCGTATTTGGGTATGCCATAAATGAAATTCCTCCCTAAAATAAATTCTCACATAATTAATATTATAAGCTTTTTTCCCGAAGCAAAGTACCATTTATCTTTAATTCCTGTAATCCCTAAACCAGTCTGCTCATATTTTGATTATGGATGTAGTTTTGGGGAGGCGATTAAATGAACGGGTATTGGTTTAGGTATTCATTGCAGGAATGGTGCAGGGAAATGGAAGAGAAATGGGACTCCGTTAAGGCTCAGCTTAGAGAATCTGGTGATCAAGACTCGTTAAAAAAATGGGAAGAAAACTTTTTCACCTTGAAAAAGAAAGCAGAAAGCAACTTGGATGAGGAACAGATATATGCAGAAGCGGGAAAATTATTTGACGAACTTACAGATTATGCGAATGACCCTGAAATTGGCCGCCAGCAAGCGCAGAGACTACAGCCGGTGCCAATAGGAGGTCACAAATTGCCGCCACTGCCTTATGCCTATAATGCGCTCGAGCCTGTGATCGATAGAGAGATCATGAGACTTCATCACTTAAAGCATCACCAAAGCTATGTTGATGGCTTAAACAAAGCTGAAAAAGAAATGCAGAAAGCCAGGCAAACCGGTGACTTCTCTTTGATCAAACACTGGGAAAGGGAAGCAGCTTTCCACGGATCAGGACATTACCTCCATACGATTTTTTGGAACATTATGGTCCCGAATGGCGGGGGAGCTCCAAAAGGACAGCTTAGCAAAGCAATCAATGATACATTCGGCAGCTTTGAAGGCTTTAAAAAACATTTTACAGAAGCCGCTAAAAATGTCGAAGCTGTAGGGTGGGCCATCCTTGTCTGGTCTCCGCGTTCCCACCGTCTCGAAATTCTCCAGGCTGAAAAGCATCAAAACCTGACACAGTGGGATGTTGTTCCACTTCTCGTTCTGGATGTTTGGGAACACGCCTACTATCTGCAATATAAAAATGAACGAGCTAAATATGTTGAAAACTGGTGGAATGTCGTCAACTGGAAGGAAGTCGAGCAGCGGTTCAATAAAGCCAGGACATTAGCTTGGCAGGCATTTTAGAAGAGTGACGGATCGTCACTCTTTTTTTGTATAAATGCTTCTCTTTGGCAAAGACTAAACATATGTTCGGGAGGTGGTATTTTGGATAATAAAGATTTCAACCAGATCTACAAGGAATACAAGGAGCAAAGCAGTGCACAGGCTGAAATTGAAGCAAACACAGACCAGCCCGGGAAAGAGCAAATTGTGGCTGTCCGGAAAAATGACGACGGGGATCTGATCGCATTTAAGACAGATAATGGCAGGGAGTTGGATTATGTCACTGCCCTTAATGAAGCAAAGGCTGGCAGACTGGCCCATGTGGATGTATTCCATAAATACGGACGGGATATTCTCAGAAGTGAGCCTGATGGAATCAAAGAAAACAATCTTGATCAGCTGCCCGATTTTTAGCAGGGAATCTTCCCTGCTATTTTTGTTTTCATTAATAAAAAACTTGATTTTTCAGAAATTTCAATCTAAAATTAACACTAACATACCAACCGGTAGGTATGTGAAAAAGGATTGTAACATACAATTTTAATAGAGATGCAGATTTATAAGAAAAAGTTAGGGGAGTGACTTGAATGCATTTACGCCTTACAGAAGAACAAAAAATGGTCCAGAAGACCATCCGCAGGTTCGTTGAAAAAGAACTGGTGCCTTTGGAAAATGAGGTTCTCAGGAATGAAAGAGAAGGACGGCCAAGCCTTCCGCCAGGTAAATTACAGGAGCTGCAATTAAAGGCAAAGGAAGCAGGCTTCTGGGGAATCAATACACCTGAACAATATGGCGGTGCCGATCTTGGTCAAATGATGATGGCCATCGTATTGATGGAAATTTCAAAGACCTTCGTTCCTTTCCAATTCGGTGGGTCAGCAGATAATATTCTTTACTACGGAAACGAGGAACAAAAGCAGAAATATTTGATCCCAACCATCAACGGCGAGAAAAAGTCCTGCTTCGCAATGACAGAGCCAGGCGCGGGATCGGATACAAGAAATATTAAAATGACCGCAGTCAAAGACGGCAATGAGTGGGTTTTGAATGGGGAAAAGACGTTTATAACGGGCGGAAATGAAGCGGACTTTGTCATGGTCATTGCCATTACCGATAAGGAGAAGCATCGTGCAACCGGCCGTGATGGAGTGACCTGCTTTATCGTCGACCGGGATATGGGCTGGAAGTCGGAATATATACATACGATGGGTGAGTGGGGTCCAGCCGGTCTTGTGTTTGATAATGTCCGCGTGCCAGAAGAAAACATTCTTGGTGAAGTTGATGGCGGTTACAAATTGGGACTTGAATGGATTGGCTTTGCAAGGTGGGTTGTTGGTGCAAGGGCAATCGGATCTGCAGAACGTCTTCTGCAAATGGCGATTGACTATTCAAAAGAACGCATCACCTTTGGCAAACCGATTGCTGAAAGACAAGCCATCCAGTGGATGATTGCTGATTCGGCGGTTGAAATCGAAGCAGCAAGGTGGCTGGTATTGAACGCCGCCTATACGCTGGATGCAGGTGAAGATAACAGGCATATGGCCTCGATGGCTAAATTGTATGGCTCGAATATGGGGAACAGGGTAGTGGACCGCGTCATGCAAATACATGGCGGTATGGGATACACAAGGGAATTGCCAATCGAGCGCTGGTATCGTGAAGCCAGGCTTTGGAGAATTTACGATGGAACAGATGAAATCCAGCGCATGATCATCGCCAGGGACCTGTTAAAAGGACATGTAAAAATTGGGCAGTTTGTTTAATAAGTGAATTTGTAAGCGTTAACAGTTGACTCGATAGGGAGGAATTATTATGGGAAGATTTGATGGCCGAGTGGCTTTTGTAACAGGAGGAAGCCGGGGAATCGGAAAAGGAATCGTCCAGCTTTTCGCGCAAGAAGGAGCTAAAGTTGCTTTTATTGATTTGAATGAGGAAGCTCTTGCAGATACAACGAATGAACTTAATGAAAAGGGATATGAAGTCTACTCAAAGGTAGCGAATGTTACTGACGCAGAGCAAGTTGAACAAGCATTCAAAGAGGTGAAGGACACTTTTGGTTCTGTTGATATCCTGGTAAACAATGCGGGTGTTATTCGTGACAACCTTCTTTTCAAAATGACTGATTCTGACTGGCAAACTGTCATGGATGTCCATTTGAAGGGATCCTTCAATGCAGCCAGGGCTGCACAGAAGTACATGGTCGAACAGAAATATGGCCGAATCATCAATATATCTTCCACTTCCGCACTTGGAAACCGAGGACAGGCAAACTATGCAGCAGCCAAGGCAGGTCTTCAGGGGTTCACCAAAACCCTGGCCATTGAGCTGGGGCGTTACGGTATAACTGCGAACTCGGTCGCACCAGGGTTCATCGAAACAGAAATGACAAAAGAAACTGCGGCCCGAATTGGCATCTCTTTTGAAGATTTGATTAAACACAGTGTGGCAGGCATTCCGGTTGGCAGAAGCGGAAAACCAGCGGATATTGCCAATGCTGTCGCATTCTTTGCAGATGAAAAATCATCCTTTGTAAATGGGCAGGTCATCTATGTAGCAGGCGGGCCTAAAAATTAACGCGAGGTGAAGGATCAATGTTCAAAGAGCATATTGGCAAGCAATCGAATAAAGTGAAAAACATGGTCGAGCGCGGCGCTGTCAAAAAGTTCGCTGAAGCCATCGGGGACTTGCATCCCATTTTCGTGGACGAAGAAACCGGCAAGAACTCCAGATACAGCAGAAACATCGCGCCGCCGACATTCCCGAGGGTTTTTGACTATGGCGCAATCGACGGACTGAACCTTCCCAATAAAGGACTGATCCATGGTGAACAAACATACCATTACGAGCGTCCATTATTGGTAGGTGAAGAAATCACATGCTACTCCGTAGTGAAAAATTACTTTGAAAAGAAAGGCACTCAAGGAGAGATGGGGTTCCTTGTCCTGGAGAGCTTTGGCGAGGACGAAATGGGTCAGGTGGTTTTCACCTCTACACAAACAGTAATTATTACTGAAGCAGTAAGGAAGGTGCTGATTGGATGAGTAGATTGGCAGAATTGAAGATTGGTGATTCATTAAAGGAAATCCAGCTTGATCCGGTGGATCGTATCACTTTGATTAAATATGCTGGTGCATCAGGTGATTATAATCCGATTCATACAATCGACGAAGAAGCAAAGAAGGCAGGACTGCCGGGAATTATCGCACACGGCATGTGGACGATGGGCAACCTGGCCAAACTGTTTACTGATTTTCACGAGGAAGGTTTCATACAGCACTATACGATCCGCTTCAGAGGAATGGTGTTCCTCAATGACGTTGTCACTCTCCAGGCAGAACTGGCAGAGGAAAATGAAAACAATCTCCGATTCCTCGTCCGTGCAATCAACCAAAATGGCAATGAGGTCATTAAGGGAGATGTTTCGTACCATCTGTATGCGTCTTAATACAAATTAAACCCGGCATAGCATTGCTGGGTTTATTGCTATAGGTGGTGCAGCATTTAGGAATATAAAACGATTTTAAGGAAAATAAGTTCATTTTTAAGAAAAAAAAAGAAAAAGTCAGGAATAAAAGATCAAGTTTAAGGAATAAAATCAAAAATTCCGGAATATCTGCTGCCAATTGATTCAGCAAGATGTACTTTCGATTAAAAACTTTTGTTTTTTCCAGAAACGAGGTGACAAACACAGGTGAATTTTGACTTTAATGAGGATTTATTAGCATTAAAACGCAATGTCCGCGATTTCATCCAGGGTGAAGTCGAGCCTGTTGCGATGCAAATTGAAGAGCAAGACAAAATCCCAGAGCGGATCATCCAGCTTTCCAAGGAAATGGGACTTTTTGGACTCAGCATCCCAGAAGAATACCAAGGACTCGGTATCGGCATGGTTGAAAAATGTGCACTTTATGAGGAAATTGGCCAGACACACAACGGGTACACCACCTTAATAGGCGCGCATACCGGCATAGGCACGGTTGGCATCGTCGAAATCGGCAACGAACAGCAAAAACGCAAATACTTGCCGGCGATGGCAAGGGGTGAAAAGATTGGCGCTTTCGCCCTCACTGAGCCTGATGCTGGTTCCAATGCGGCGAACCTTAAGACGACTGCGGTCAGAAAAGGTGATAAATACGTTCTGAACGGTTTGAAGCATTATATTACAAATGCTGTAGAGGCAAGTGTTTTTACAGTGATGGCGGTAACAGACCCTGAAAAAGGGGCGAAAGGCATCACTTCCTTCATTGTTGAGAAGGACTTCCCGGGGTTCAAGCTTGGCAAAGTCGAAAAAAAGATGGGACTCAAAGGTTCTCATTCAGCTGAATTGGTTTTCGAGGATTGCGAGGTCCCTGTTGAAAATATGCTTGGAGAAGAAGGACAGGGTTATGTGAATGCCTTGAAAATACTTGCAAACGGAAGGGCGGGCCTTGCATCGCGCAATCTCGGGTCCTGCCAGAAGCTTCTCGACATGTCGGTTGCCTATGCAAAGGAAAGGATCCAGTTCGGCAAACCGATCATCAAGCAACAGGCAGTAAGCCATATGCTGGCGGAAATGGCGGTTGAAATCGAAGCGCTTCGATCACTTACATACCGAGTCGCCTGGATGGTGGATTCGGGCAAGAAGGTCATCAAGGAAGCGGCCATGCTGAAGCTATATGGTTCGGAAGTGTATAACCGGGTGGCTGATAAAGCTGTTCAAATCCACGGAGGGCTAGGCTATATTTCGGACTATCCTGTCGAAAGGTTTTTCCGCGATGCCAGGATTACAAGGATTTATGAGGGAACATCCGAAATCCAGAAAAACATCATAGCAGCACAGCTTGAAAAAGAATATTAAACAAGGAACATACCTACTAGTTAGTATGCAAGAGACAAAAAGAAAGAGGTGGACTAAATGAATTTTGATTATACAGAAAAGGTCAAGGGATACCAGGCCAGGCTGACGGAGTTCATGGATGAATACATCTACCCGAATGAACAGGTGTATAAAGAACAAATTGACAAGAATGACCCTTTTTCAAGAGTTCCTCCGATCATGGAAGAACTGAAGGCAAAGGCAAAAGAAAAAGGTCTTTGGAATCTGTTTTTGCCAGAGAGCGAATATGGTGAAGGACTGACAAATCTCGAATACGCTCCCCTCTGCGAAATCATGGGAAGGTCCAGCATCGCGCCAGAGGTATTCAATTGTGCTGCACCGGATACGGGGAATATGGAAGTGCTGGTCCGTTACGGAACTGAAGAGCATAAAGAACAATGGCTGAAACCGCTTTTGGACGGCGAGATTCGTTCCTGCTTCTCCATGACGGAGCCGGATGTCGCTTCATCTGATGCAACGAATATCCAGGCAAGCATCCTTCGCGATGGTGACGAGTATGTCATTAACGGGACAAAATGGTGGTCATCTGGTGCCGGCGATCCGCGCTGCAAGATTGCGATCGTAATGGGCAAAAATGACCCAAATGCTCCAAAGCATGAGCAGCAATCTATGATTCTCGTTCCGCTGGATAGTCCGGGAGTGACAATTAAGAGAATTCTGCCAGTCTTTGGTTATGATCATGCTCCGCATGGCCATGCCGAAATAGAATACAAGAATGTCAGAGTGCCTGCTTCCAATATGCTTTGGGATGAAGGGAAAGGCTTTGCGATTGCCCAGGGGCGTCTTGGTCCTGGCAGGATCCACCACTGCATGAGGACAATTGGAGCGGCTGAAAGAGCGCTTGAAGAAATGAGCAAACGGGTCCTGGAGAGAACCGCTTTTGGAAAAAAACTTGCCGAGCAGGGGGTCATCCAGGAATGGATCGCGGAAGCACGAATCGATATTGAGCAGTCCAGACTCCTGACATTGAAAGCTGCCTACATGATGGATACGGTCGGAAACAAAGAAGCGAAAGCAGAAATTGCGATGATCAAGGTCGTTGCGCCAAATATGGCGTTGAAAATCATCGACAGGGCGATTCAGGCTTTTGGCGCAGCCGGGGTAAGTGATGATACCACACTAGCTGCTTCCTGGGCGAATATCAGGACATTGAGGCTGGCGGATGGGCCGGATGAAGTGCACAAACGCGCAATCGCAAGGTACGAACTGAAAAAATATATGTAAGGGGGAGCAGCAATGCATGTATCAGAATTATTTTCACTAAAAGGAAAAGTCGCCATTGTCACTGGGGGCGGACGCGGTCTCGGCGAACAGATCGCTGTGGGTTTTGCTGAAGCAGGAGCCAATGTTGTCGTCTGTTCGCGACGAGTCGAAGCATGTGAGGAAGTAAGCCAAAAACTAAAGGAAATCGGTGTTGAATCTCTTGCTTTGAAATGTGACATCACGAACCCGGAAGACGTGAAAAATGTCGTAGACCAAACTGTTGAGAAATTCGGCCGGATCGATATTCTCGTCAATAACAGCGGAGCATCATGGGGGGCGCCGGCGGAAGAGATGCCGCTGGAGGCCTGGCAAAAGGTAATGAATGTCAATGTGACTGGAACATTCCTAATGTCACAGACAGCAGGTAAAGTCATGCTAGAGCAAGGTTCAGGCAAAATCATCAATATTGCATCAGTGGCGGGATTGAAAGGTTCAAACCCAAAGGTGATGGATGCGATCGGCTATAACGCCAGCAAGGGAGCCGTCATTACTTTTACAAAAGACCTGGCAGTAAAATGGGGACCGCGTGGCATCTACGTCAATGCAATAGCACCTGGATTTTTTCCGACAAAGATGTCAAAAGGGCTGCTGGAAAAAGGCGGCCAGTCTATTCTCGAAGGGACGCCACTAAGGAAATTCGGCTCTGATACTGACCTTAAGGGAGTCGCTGTATTCCTGGCGGCACCGGCTTCAGACTACATCACGGGAGACATAGTCGTAGTGGATGGCGGGACACATGTTCTTTAGAAGGGGGATACTGCTTTGAAAAGAGAAGCTGTAATCGTTTCGGCCGTCAGGTCAGCCATCGGCAGGCAGGGCGGAGCGCTTGCCACGGTACCTGCCCATGTCTTTGGAGCAGAAGTCATAAAGTAAGCTATCAGGAGGGCGAGTGTCCAGCCTGAAATGATCGAAGATATAATCATGGGGAATGTCATCAGCGGCGGAGGCAATATTGCCCGGCTGACCGCCCTGCAAACAGGACTATCACTCGAATTGCCCGGCCTGACGATTGACCGGCAGTGCGGATCGGGAATCAACGCAGTTACTCTCGCGGCCCAGGCGATCAGGGCAGGTGATGGGGATATCTATATTGCAGGCGGGATTGAAAGCATGAGCCGTGCACCATACTTGATGGATAAACCCGACAAACCATACAGCCCCGTTCCCCCAAGCTTCCGGAAGTCCCGGCTGTCACCGGAGGAAATCGGCAATCCGCCAATGGGCATCACAGCAGAAAACCTTGCAGAAAAGTACTCGATCTCAAGAGAAGAACAGGATGAATTCGCCCTGGCAAGCCAGCATAAAATGGCTGCCGCGATGGCTGATGGACGTTTTGACAAGCAAATTGTTCCAATCACGATTCCGGTCCGAAAAGGGGAGCCAATCGTTTTTAAAAAGGATGAACACCCAAGGCCGCAAACGACAATTGAAGCACTTTCCAAGTTGCCGCCAGCCTTTTTACAGGGAGGAACGGTTACAGCCGGCAGCAGTTCCGGCTTGAATGATGCTGCAGCCGCACTAGTCATAATGTCAAGAGAGAAAGCTCAGGAATTAGGTGTGAAACCGATGGCCGTGATCAGGGAACAGGCAATAGCAGGGGTCGACCCGAACATCATGGGCATCGGTCCTGTACCAGCCGTTAGAAAAGTTCTTGAAAGATCAGGTCTTAATCTTGACGACATGGATCTGATTGAAATTAACGAAGCTTTCGCAGCCCAGGTGATTGCCTGCGACCGGGACCTCAATATGGATATGGAAAAGGTCAACGTGAATGGCGGTGCTATTGCCCATGGCCATCCACTGGGTGCTACTGGAGCGATCCTGATGACAAAAGCCGTCTATGAACTTGAAAGAAGAGGCGGGCGTTACGCAATGATTACGGCCTGCATCGGCGGTGGCCAGGGAATCGCGGCTATTATTGAACGTGAATAAATTTTCAAAAGGAGGAATGGCACTTATGGCTTCTGATACGATACCAATCAGGCAAGGAGAAGAGCTGGATACAAGTGTTATCGAAAAGTACCTGAGGGAGCAATTGCCTGATCTTCCAGAAGGCATTCTAACAATCGACCAGTTCAGTTTCGGTAAATCAAATCTCACCTACCAGCTTAAAATCGCAGAATGGGAGGCGGTTTTAAGGCGGCCGCCTCTCGGTTCTGTTGCGCCAAAAGCGCATGATATGGAAAGGGAGTACAAGATCCTTAAAGAGATTAGCCCTCACTTTGCGGCTGCTCCCAGGCCCTATTTATTTGCTGATGAAAATGTCATCGGCAGTCCGTTTTTCGTGATGGAAAGAAAGCGCGGCATAGTCCTTGATACGGACTTTCCTGAAGGCATCATGCCGACTGATGAAATGTGCAGATCCCTTTCGGAAACGATGGTCGACCACCTTGTTGAGCTGCACAGCATCGATTATACGAAGACCAGGCTTACCGAAATGACAAAACCTGAAGGCTTCATGGAACGGCAGGTCATCGGCTGGATTCGCCGTTATGAGCGGGCGGAAACAGATATTGTCGAGGGCGTGGAGCACTTAAAGCAATGGATGCTGAAGAATGTTTCGGAATCCAAAACGCCAGCGATCATTCATTACGATTATAAACTGAATAATTCCATGTTCAATGAGGATTTAACGAAGATGGTCGGTCTTTTCGACTGGGAGATGACGACGGTAGGTGACCCGCTGGCCGATCTGGGTGTGGCGATGAGCTACTGGATTCAACCGGACGATTCCGATTTGTTAAAAAGAGGGATGGGAAAACCGCCGGTCACAGTGATACCAGGGTTCATGACCCGTGATGACTTCATGGAGCGGTATGCGAAGAAAAGCGGCATGGACCTTGCGAACATGAATTTTTACCAAACATTTGCCTATTTCAAGCTTGCCGTCATTTGCCAGCAAATTTATTACAGGTGGAAAAAGGGCCAGACAAAGGATAGCAGGTTTGCGCATCTTGATGCATTTGTCAGCAGCCTGATCCAATATGCGTTATATACCGCAACAAAGAAAGGGTGAAGGACATGATGAAGATTCACCTTTTGCTAAAAAAAGAGGACATCGACAAGCAAAAAATGGCCGATAACAAAATCGCTGTCGTCTTTGATGTTCTTCTGGCAACTTCCACGATCACCTCTGCTCTGGAGTTCGGTGCCAAAGAAGTGATTCCGGTCCTTGATGGAAAGGAAGCGGAAAAAGAAGCTGAAGACAGGGAAAAAGAACGTTTCTTACTCGTCGGCGAGTATCAGGGGAAAACAATAGATGGGTTTCTGTCACCAAATCCTCTGGAATTGAGAGAAAAAATCGAGGGTAAGTCCGTCATCCTGTCGACCACCAATGGAACCGTCGCGCTTAAAAATTCATCAGAAGCAAAGGCTGTTTATGCAGTGTCGCTGATGAACTGCAAGGCAGTAGCCAATCATATTTTAAAAGATTACCAGGGAGAGACGATTGTCGTCGTCTGTTCTGGTTCTTCGAACGAGTTCAATGTAGAGGATTTCCATGGAGCCGGATGCTTCATTGACTGCCTTATAAAGGAATATGACAAGGAATTTTTCCTGACGGATTCTGCTTATGCCGCGCGCTGTTTCTACCATGCCCACAATCAAAACAGTGATGATATTCTAAAAGACTCCAGAGTCGGCCGGATGCTAAGTAAACATGGCTTTGACCAGGAAATTGAATTTGTTTCACAGCAAAATGTTTTTGCCACGGTTCCAATACTGATAGACAGAAAGAGGATTATTGACGCGGCAAATGATAGCGTTTACAAAAAAGGAGAGGAAAGTACGTCATTGAAGCCGGAAGTAAAAGCGTTGCTTGAAGCCTATGCTCAAAATCCAGTGCCGCCCTTGGAGCAGCTTCCGCTTGCAGAAGCAAGAAAGGGGTTTGAACAGTCTGCAAAACTTATGAGCAAGGCTGAGAAACTTGCAAACACAAAGGATTTCAAAATCCAGGGATACAAGGATGAGATTAAGATAAGACTTTATTCACCAGACGGAACAGATGGAACCAAGCTTCCCGCGATTGTCTACTACCATGGAGGCGGCTGGGTGATCGGCAATATCGAAACACATGATGCCCTTTGCCACACTTTATCCAATGAAGCTGGATGTATCGTAGTTTCCGTGGATTATAGTCTTGCACCTGAAAGCAAGTTCCCGGTTGCAGTCGAGGATTCATATCTAGCTGCCAAATGGGTGTTTGAAAACGCTGATGAAATGAACATCGATGAAAACTTTATCGCTGTCGCAGGAGATAGCGCGGGAGGAAACCTGGCAGCAGTGGTAAGTTACCTTGCTGTCCAGAGACAGACACCGTCGATTGCTTATCAAATGTTGTTTTACCCGTCTACAGGCTTTGAATATACTCCATCCTATGAAAAATACGGTGAAGGCTATTATTTGACCAAGTCTACAATGACCTGGTTCCGCGAACAATACTTAAACTCACCTGAAGATACGCAAAATCCACTGGCCGCGCCGTTGTTGATCCCAGATGAGATTACCCCGCTGCTGCCGCCGGCTTATATCCTGACTGCGGAGCTTGATCCACTATGTGATGGCGGAGAGCATTTTGCTGCGAAATTAAAGAATGCAGGCGTAGAAACCGAGTATGTCTGCGCTCCGGGGATGCTCCATGGTTTCCTTGGGATGACTGAATATTTGCCCGATGGAAAGGAAGCAATCAAGGCTGCTGCGGAAGCCATTAAAAAAAGAAGTGCTCTTAATCCGGTTGAATAATAATCTTTGAGGAGGACTAGACGATGCCTAATCTACACTTTGATCACTGGCCGAAAATCTCTAAATCACTGACATTGCCCGAAACATCACTCTATGAAAATCTTAAAGTCAGTGCGGAGAGATATCCGGACCAAAGCGCAATCTATTACTATGGAAACGCCATCTCATACAGTGAGCTTAACGAAGAAGTTAATTCGCTTGCTGGATTCCTCCAGCAGAAACTTGGGGTTGCAAAGGGAGACAGAGTTTTATTATTCATGCAAAATTCTCCCCAGTTCGTCATTGGATTCTATGCAATTTCACGAGCTGATGCAGTCGTCGTGCCCATCAATCCAATGCTGACTGCAGATGAATTGAGCTTTTACATTAAAGATTGTGAGATTACTTCGGCGTTGGTTGGGCAGGAGCTTTATGACAAAGTTGAGCCGCTGATTGGTTCTACCCCATTACAGAATGTCGTGGTTGCTGCCTATTCTGATTACAAAGGAGGGGATTTTAACGGTGTCGTGCCTCCAGAGGTCGAGGCAGCCAGGGTAGTTTACGAACAGCCAGTGCACTTCCATTGGAAAGAAGCCATTGCAGCACAATATGAGCCAGGGACCCATACGTCAAAAGCGGATGATATTGTAGTGCTTCCGTATACATCCGGGACAACCGGGCTTCCAAAAGGCTGCATGCATACCAATCGGACCGTTCAGGCGAATACCATCGGTGCCTATCACTGGTCCAGCTCCACAACAAGTGCCGTTCACCTTATGACACTGCCATTATTCCATGTGACCGGGATGGTACACAGCATGCATATGCCGATTTTTTCCGGAAGCACGATGGTCCTGATGACGAGATGGAACCGGGAGGCAGCCGTGGAACTGATTAAATCCCAGGGATGCACGCACTGGGTAGCGATCGCTACGATGATTGTCGATTTCCTGGCAAATCCAAAACTGGACCCAAAAGATATTGCCACGTTGACATCGATATCAGGCGGGGGTGCAGCTCTTCCAGAAGCAGTGGGGGAAAAGCTTTACAAACTTACTGGCCTGCGATTTGTAGAAGGATATGGACTTTCCGAAACAATCGCCCAAACACACTTCAATCCGCCAGATCGTCCTAAAATGCAGTGCCTTGGGATTCCATCCTTCGACGTAGACGCGAGGGTTATTGAACCGGCTACGGGAAAAG
The DNA here is from genome assembly GCF_030122805.1 of Mesobacillus sp. AQ2. Classification (NCBI taxonomy): domain Bacteria; kingdom Bacillati; phylum Bacillota; class Bacilli; order Caryophanales; family Bacillaceae; genus Mesobacillus; species Mesobacillus sp. AQ2. Next base: position 2,512,590 of record NZ_CP126080.1, read on the forward strand.
AACTTGGTCCTGGTGAAGCAGGAGAAATTGTCGTAAATGGCCCACAGGTGATGGTCGGCTACTACAACAGGGAGGACGAAAACAGGAATTCCTTCATTGAGATTGATGGCAAGAAGTTTTTCCGGACAGGCGATATTGGCCGGTATGATGAAGAAGGCTACTATTTCATGGTCGACCGTGTTAAAAGGATGATCAACGCATCTGGATATAAGGTTTGGCCTACAGAGGTTGAATCTTACCTTTACAAGCATCCGGCCATCCAGCAAGCAGTTGTAGTAGGAATACCTGACCCAAGAAGGGGCGAATCGGTAAAAGCATTTGTCATTTTAAATGATGGATATGAAGGCAAAATCAGCGAAGAAGAAATCATTGAATGGTCCAAACAGCATATGGCGGCTTATAAATACCCTCGCGAGGTAGAATTCAGGACGCAATTCCCAATGACCAGCAGCGGCAAGATCCTGTGGCGGAAGCTTCAGGAGGAAGAGAGGGAAAAAGCTGAAAATCAGGTGAGGTAAAAAGGCTCCGTCACGTCAGCTATTAAATTATAAGGAGGATCTTGATGGAGATTTTGGTTCAGCAGCTGTTCAATGGCCTTACCATTGGCAGTGTTTATGCTCTTGTCGCTCTTGGACTCACTCTTGTTTACGGTATCCTTCATATCCCGAACTTTGCCCATGGCGCTTTATACATGATGGGTGGATATATCACCTTGATGATGATGGTGCAATACGGCCTTCATTACTGGCTGGCCATTCTTGTTTCTGTCATCGCGGTAGGATTAATCGGCGTTCTGATGGAGCGACTGGTCTTCCATCCCTTAAGACATGCCCCGCCGATTCATGACAAAATCGCAGCAATTGGAATTCTGTTATTTTTGGAAGCCTTCGCGCAATTCATCTGGGGCGCGGATTACCAAATGATGCCGACACCTTACGGCCAGGTCGTCCAGGTGTTCGGCCTGACCTTCACGATGCAAAGACTGCTGATCATCATTGCAGCAATTGGTGTAATGGTACTGCTTTACCTGTTCCTGAAAAAGACGTTCACGGGTGCGACGATCATTGCGATGTCCCAGGAACGGGATGGAGCGAATCTTGTAGGAATCAATACTAACCGCGTGGCAATGCTAACATTCCTGATATCCGGAGGGCTTGCAGCAATAGCCAGCTCTCTTGCAGCGCCTATAAATCTCGTTTTTCCTGGAATGGGCCAGCTGGTAATCTTAAAGGCTTTTGTCATCATCATTCTGGGAGGGATGGGCAGCATTCCCGGAGCGATTATTGGAGGCTATATTTTAGGTTTCAGTGAAAGTCTCGGCGCCACGTACATTTCTAATGATTACAAAGACATCATAGCGTTCATCCTGCTGGTCATCATTTTAACAGTAAAACCAACCGGCCTGTTTGCCAAGGGGGGACATTGATGGCGAAGGTAATCAATAAACGTACTATTATACTTGCACTTTTGTTATTTGCGATTGCCTTTCCATTCGTTACCCAAAATGATTATTTCATCCATGTAATGACTCTGTCGTTCATCTGGATGATCGGTGTCTATGGGCTTAACCTATTGGCGGGCTATACAGGCTATCTCTCGCTGGCGCATGCTGGGTTCTTTGCGATCGGTGCGTATTCATTGGGCCTCCTGACGGTAAAGGCCCAGATAAATTTCTGGCTTGCTTTTGTTCTGTCGCTTCTTATCACCTCAATTATTGGATTTTTAGTCGGTGTCATTGCCCTAAGGACCAAGGAACATTTCTTCGCCATCTATACCCTATGTGTCGGGTATATCATCTACCTTGTCATTGATAAATGGGACAGTTTGACAGAAGGCGTCCGCGGTTTGATCGGTATCCCCGCGCCGGCAAATATTGGACCGATCTCATTCGAGTCATCCCTGTCACAATATTATCTTGTTTTGGCCATATTGCTTCTCGTGATCCTGTTTGTTTATCGAATCGTGCATTCCCTGACCGGAAGGACGTATATTGCGATTCGCAATAGTGAAGACCTTGCGCAGACTATCGGAATCTCAACAATGAAAAATAAATTGGAAGTTTTCGTGCTTTCCACTTTTTTCGCCGGACTGTCAGGAGCTCTATATGCGTCATTCATCCGTTTCATCGGGCCAGATATCGGAAATATCGTTATCACATTTGATTTGCTGACATACCTCCTGATTGGCGGGATTGGCACGTTATCCGGACCTATTGTCGGCACCGTTTTGGTTGTATGGATTTCCCAGCAGCTGCAGTTCCTTCAGGATTACCGGATGCTCATTTTCGGACCTGTGCTGACACTCCTGGTCATATTTTACCCTCGGGGAATCGCAGGGGCAATTGGCGGCTGGAGCTTAAAGCGCGCCGAAAAGAAGCTGCATAAAGCTGAGATAAAAGAGGGATATTCACAAAATACGATCAGTACAGACAAACAGGTGAAGGAGGGGTAAGGATGTTCCTGGAAACGAAGAATTTAACGAAGAAATTTGGCGGTTTGACAGCTGTTAACGATGTTGATTTTTCGATTGAAAAAGGAAAAATCAATGCGATCATAGGTCCGAATGGAGCTGGCAAGTCCACTTTTTTCAATCTCATCAGCGGCTTTCACCCTCCTACATCAGGCCATATTATTTTTAAAGGCAGGGATATTACAAATCTGCCATCAAATAAAATTGCAGAACTGGGTATAGCACGTACCTTTCAAACTACCAATCTGTTTGAACAATCCACTGTCCTTGACAATGTGACCGTAGGACATCGATTGAGGACAAACTCCAATTTGCTCGATGCAGTGTTCAGATCGAAAAGATTAAAGCGGGAAGAAGAGAAATGCCGCGAAAAGGCGTTTGAAGTAATCGAATTTGCAGGATTGGAAAAAGTGGCTGACAAACTTGTTGGAAGCCTCACGCAGGAAGAAAAGAAACGGACGGCATTTGCGCTGGCATTAGCAACAGATCCTGAAATTGTGTTCCTTGATGAGCCTGCAGCTGGTGTGAATCCTGATGAGACAGAGGGATTGGCTCTTTTGATGAAAAAAATGGCCGATAAAGGGATTACTGTCTGTTTGATTGAGCACAAAATGCAAATGATCATGAAGCTTGCAGATAAAATAATGGTCCTCAATTACGGAGAAAAAATCGCCGAGGGAAATGCAGAAGAAATCAGGAATAATCCTACTGTAATCAAGGCCTACCTGGGAGGGAGCGCCAGTGCTTAAACTGCGAGATGTTAAAGTGAATTATGGGAGCTACACAGCGGTAGACAAGGTGAACCTCGATGTCTCTAAAGGGGAAATCGTTGTCCTTCTGGGTGCCAATGGTGCCGGGAAAAGTACAATTTTCAAGACAATCAGCGGATTGAATAAAGTTTCTTCAGGAGACATTCTGTTTGAGGGAAAATCCCTGAACAAAACCACACCGGATAGAATCGTCCAATCAGGAATTGCCCAATGCGCGGAAGGCCGAAAGCTGTTTCCATCAATGACCATTCAGGAGAATTTGAGAATGGGCGCTTATGTCCATAGAAAGCATAAAAAAGGAATAAAGGAATCGATGAATCATGTGTTTGAACTGTTTCCGATCCTGGAAGAAAAACAGCATGATATGGCAGGTTCACTCAGCGGGGGGCAGCAGCAGATGCTTGCAATTGGGAGGGCGTTGATGGCAAAGCCAAAATTGCTGCTTCTTGATGAGCCGTCTATCGGACTTGCACCACTTATTGTTGAGCAAATGTTTGACGTGATCCAGACCATCAATCGGGAGGGAACGACAATCCTTCTGGCCGAACAAAATGCGAATGCTGCCTTGAAAATTGCAGATAAAGGCTATGTATTCGAAAACGGATCTGTAGTACTGGAAGGGACTTCTGATGAATTGTTTGCTAATGATGAAATAAAAAAGGCATATATCGGTGCCTAGAACTGCTTCTTTCTTTTGGGGAGGTGGTTGGCTAGCAGTACAAATATCAATTTCTGAATATTGAAAATTCAAACTCAAGGGGGAAAACCAATGAAGAAGTCCAAATTGGTGTTGGTCTTAAGTGTGATGTTTGCCTTAATTTTCAGTCTAGCCGCTTGCAACAGCTCAGAAAAAACAGATACAGGAGGAAAGGGTTCTGAAGCAGCGTCTGGTGAAGGGACAATAAATATTGGATATACTGGACCGCTGAGCGGACCTGCCGCGTTTTATGGAGAAAGGACATTGAATGGTGTCCAGATGGCAACAGAGGAAATCAACAATGCCGGCGGAATTGAAGTGAATGGCAAGAAGTATAAATTCAATGTCGTCTCCCTGGACGACAAGTATTTGCCTAATGAAGCCGGTGCGAATGCGAAAAGACTCATGCAGGAAAATAAGACACCCATCATTTTCACACCGCACAGCGGCGGTGTGGCTGCTTTGCAGGTGTTCAACCAGCAGGATAAATTCATAATTGGCGCATACACAAGTGAACCAAAGGTAACGGAAGTCGGAAATAAATTAACGGTCAGGATCCCTCCTCGTTATGATGGCTATCTTGAGCCATTCACGAATTATACGATGGAGAAGTTCGGCAAAAAAATCGCATTCCTGCCAACTTCATCTCAGTATGGAAAGGATTGGGCTGAAAAGCTCCAGCCTCACTGGGAAAAATCCGGTGGTGAAGTCGTGTACAATTCATCAATCGACTTTGCCAAGGATACAGATTTCTTTACCATCATCACAAATGCACTAAAGGAAAAACCAGACGTACTTTTTATCGGCGGACCGTCTGAACCAACTGCAAAAGTTGCCAAGCAGGCCAGAGAACTTGGCTTCAAGGGTGGTTTTATCGTGATGGACCAGGCAAAGTTCGATGAAATGAAGAAGGTGACAGGTACGTATGAGGTCCTAAACGGCGCAATTGGTGTCATGCCGCTAGTCAATTCCGAAAGTCCCGGCATTCCCGACTTTGTAAAGAACTACAATACAAAATACAAAGAAGACCCAGGCTCTGAAGCTGGCTTGAATTACATTGCCATGCATGTTTTCGCCGAAGCCATAAAAGCGGCAGGGTCTGTGGATGACCCTGAAAAAATCATGGCCCATATGCAGGATGGGTTAGATAACCTGCCAGATGACAAAAAAGTTTATGTCATTCCAAAAATCGACCCGAATGGCGGATTTGAAGGTGAATTGATTGTTGCGGCAATTGAGGATGGAAAAATTGTTCCAATCAAAGCAGATTAATTTGCTGTAAGATATATAGCAGATACTTTATCTGAGTAGCCGGTTAGAGTAAAAACAAAGGTTTGTTGTGAGGCAGTTTTGGTTTCTAAAAAGTATAATTGAGAATTAATTAAGCGAGGCAAGTAAAGATCGAAGCGGCAGTTATGATGAACTGCCGCTTTTTCGTTGCTTTCATGTTTTCCGAAGACATACAATAAGTAATAAGAAATCGCCAGTACGGTTCCTGAAAGGAGCGGTTATCATGAATAATAGGATTGGAATTGATGCAGGAGGATCACTAATCAAAATTGCATATGAAGAAAATGGGAGAATGCATTTTCGAAAACAGCCCAATTCAGAACTGGATGAGGCATTGCAGTGGCTGAAAATCACTGCATCAAATAAGCCAATCTATCTGACAGGCGGAAAGGCAGGAACCATTCAAGCCAATTATTTTCCGGAGGCAAAGGTGGTCGATGAATTTTCTGCTGTATGCGAAGGCTGCAAGCATTTGAAAATGAAGCAAGCGATTACTGCCAGCGAACATTACATACTGGTCAACATCGGTACAGGCACTTCCTGGTTTACAATTAAAGGGGAACAGTATGAACGGGTTCTCGGCAGCGGAATAGGCGGAGGTACTTTTATGGGACTGGGGAAAATTTTCGCTGAAGCTGATGACTTTTCCGAACTGGTAAGTTTGTCTGCTGAGGGGGACAGGGGGAATGTTGACCTGCTCGTGAAGGATATCTATTATCCGGAAAAACCCCCGATTCATGGTGAATTAACAGCGGGCAATTTCGCGAAGTCACAAGAGATATCTTCAAGCTCTCCAGCTGACAAAATGGCTTCCCTTAACAATATGATCGCTGAAACGTTAATTCTTCTCACTGTCCAGGCTGCTAGTCTTCACAACATAAAGCAGGCTGTCTTTATCGGGAGTACTCTTGCAGGAAATCAACTCCTCCGGGAAAATCTGAAGACGTATTGTAAAATGTCTGGAATAGATCCGGTGTTTCTGGAAAATGGTGAGTTTAGCGGGGCGATCGGGGCAATGCTCACATAATGACAAAAGAGGAGAAGCCACTATGGCTCCTCCTCTTTTGTTGAATTTTATCTGTTTCCTTTAAAAACTTCAGAGACTATTTCAAAGGATTTCAATCTGGCTTTGTGATCAAAAATTTGTGCGTTAATAATCATTTCATCTGCCTGAGTTTCATCAAGGAATTCCTGAAGCTTGGTTTTAATCGTCTGTGGGCCGCCAATAATCGAGGAACCGATCCGGCTGTCCAGCAGCATTTTTTCATATTCGCTGACCTGGTTATTAAAATCTTTCACAGGCGGCAGCAGGGGACTTGGGTTATTCCTGAAAAGATTCAGGAATTGCTGCTGCATGGATGTGGCCAGATATTCTGCTTCCTCATCCGTTTCGCCTGCAATCACATTTACGCCAACCATTGCATATGGCTGGTCTAATACATCAGAAGGCTGAAAATTCCTCCGATATAGCTTGAGAGCTCCTAAAGTATTTTCAGGAGAGAAGTGGCTGGCGAATGAAAAAGGCAAGCCGAGTTGTCCTGCAAGCTGTGCACTATAACCACTGGATCCCAACAGCCAGATTGGAATGTTCAATCCCTCACCTGGAATGGCGCGTACACTTCGAAATTGTGAATCAAGTTCCGGGTTGAAGTATGCTCGAAGTTCTTCCAATTGCTCAGGAAAGTCCTGGCCATCACTGCGTCGTTCGCGCCTTAAAGCATAGGCTGTCACCTGGTCGGTTCCAGGCGCGCGTCCGAGTCCAAGGTCAATCCGGCCCGGGAAAAGAGATTCAAGCGTCCCGAATTGTTCAGCAATTACAAGCGGAGCATGGTTTGGCAGCATGATTCCGCCAGAGCCAACCCTGATCGTGGATGTTCCTGATGCTACATGTCCGATGACCATCGAAGTCGCAGAACTGGCGATTCCAGGCATATTATGATGTTCTGCCAGCCAGTAGCGGCGATATCCCCACTGTTCCGCATGCCTGGCAAGGTCAAGCGTGTTTTTAAGTGCATCTGAAGCTGTGCCTCCTTGTATGATTGGAGCAAGATCTAGCACAGAAAATTTGATATCGTTTAAACGTTTGCCGTCCGTCATAATTACATCTTCCTTTATTGAATAATATTAACAGCCAGGAATAGCTTTTAACCATCCCCAGCGATTATACAATCCAATAGTAACAATAATCTTTCGGTAATCAAAATAAAATGGTTTGAATCGACAGTTGGCCTTGCAGTTAATTAATGGAAGGCCGCTGCGTTACAAGAGAAGGATTTTCCGCCCTGTAATCCCTGCTGGATTCTCTAATGGATGCTTCGATATTGACAAACTCCGGATATCCGTAATTACCATGTTCACTGATGTCCAGCCCAATATTTTCTTCCTCTTCTGTAACTCGCAAGCCATTCATCGCTGTTTTCATTCCCAATAAAATGAGATAGGAAACAATGAAAGCAAAAGCACCTGAAACCAAAACTCCCATAGCCTGCACACCCAGCTGGTCAAAACCTCCGCCATAAAATAAACCGGGTTTTCCGACGGCCGCCAATTCTGGAGTTGCGAAGAATCCAGTCGATAAGGTACCCCAAACTCCAGCTGCCCCGTGAACTGATAAAGCAAATATAGGGTCATCGATCTTTTTGCTTTCAAAAAACCTGATGCTGTAGAAGACGAGAATTCCGGCAACCAATCCAATCACAACTGCTGCCCAGGTATCAACAAAGGCACAGGAAGCGGTGATTGCGACAAGGCCGGCAAGTGTTCCATTCAGCATCATCGGGATATCAGCCTTTCCCATTACGATCCACGAAATAGCAAGTGCAGCAATGGTACCAGCCGCGGCTGCAAGATTTGTGTTCAGTGCCACAAATCCGAAAAATGCACCATCTACCGAAACCGTGCTGCCTGCATTGAAACCAAACCAGCCCACCCAAAGGAAGAGTACACTCAAGGCGGTGAATACGAGGTTATGGCCCTCAATTTTATTGGCCGAGCCATCTTGATTATATTTGCCTAAACGAGGTTTCAACAGGAGTGTAGCTGCCAGTGCGGCCATAGCACCCGTAAGGTGAACGACAGTCGAACCGGCAAAATCCTGTTTCCCATGCTCCGCAAGCCAGCCACCGCCCCAAATCCAGTGAGCAATAAACGGATAAACCAGGACGGAAAATAAAAGTGCGAAAACAACATATACAGATAATTTCGCTCTTTCAGCAAACCCGCCAAAAGCAATCGTGATCGAAATTCCTGCGAAAGCCAGTTGAAATAGGAAGAAGACGGATCCTGAAAGGCCTAACCCTTCAACATCATAGCCTGAATAAAAGAAATCCGAGAATCCTAAAATCGAATTACCTTCACCGAAAATCAATCCATATCCTACTGCCCAGAAAACAATGGAGGAAATACCGAATGTTAAAATCGTTTTACCGGCTATATGTCCAGCATTTTTCATCCTTGTTGAACCTGTTTCAAGTAAAATGAACCCCCCAATCATCAAAATAACCAATACTGCAGAAATCATGACCCATAAACTATTCAATAAATAAACAGTATCCATTTGCTCAACTCCCTTAATTAATGATGTTTTATGTATTTTGTCATTTAATTGAAGATGAAACCACATTTATGTCAGGTAACCTCACATGGTTTTTGAGACAAAAGAAAAAACCTTCTTTTACGAAGGTCATCATTTTTTACTTATACCAAATCGGGCATTGATTTGTCCCTGGATCATTTTCTTATGTTCTTCTGCTTCATTTCGTTTCTTTTGCTTCACCATTTCCTGCCTGATTTCATAGGTCTGTACACCGTCTTCAATTTTATTGGCTATCTCTACCAATAATTCTACATCTGAAAATGAATATCTTCTGCTCCCGCCTGGAGTTCGATCAGGAAAAACTAATTTTCTTTCTTCATAATAACGTATTTGACGTTCTGAAAGTCCAGTTAGTTCACTAACAATCCCGATTGCAATGACTTTTTTGTCTTTATAGGAAGAATCGGCAGCCAGGAGGATCACCACACTTCTTTTTTATGTTATATTTTCTCACACGGCTTGATGTTTTGTAAATAAAAACTCGAAGAACTAACGCCCAGTGGTTAAATTTTTCAGTTCTGTTAGGGTTAATTTCTTTAATTCATTTTCAGTTTCTTTCGAAAGCCCTGTTTTAATCAAATGCTGGATATAATGGTCTTTGAGTTTATCAACAGCTGTCCGTAAATGTAATGACACAGAGAAGCCCCCTTAAAAATAGTCATTTTGAACTTCACGCAGGATTTCTAACGCCCGCATGCCTTCTTTTTTCAAAAGCTGCTCATACAGTTCATCGCGAAAAAGATCAACCATGACAATCAATTGCGCCAAACCCAATTCCCTCTGTCCGTCCATAGAAATCTCCTCATTTCTTTTAAGTAATTTGATTCATCTTAACGAATAACTTTTGTGCAGTCATTAAGTTCGGAAGGATATCTGACAGGGATTTTAACGGCATAAGTAATGAATTGCGTGCGAACCGGAAAACCTATAATGATGATTTGTCCATAAGGAGGAGTAGTGATGGAACAGAATACGCAGCCAAAAAATAGAGGGTTTATCTTTAATGAATATGACGTACTTAAGAAAGTCATTCTTTGCCAGCCACAATATATGACCATCCGCGAAGTCATAAATGAAACCCAAAAACATTTTAAGGATGAAGGCATACATATCGAAGTTGCCTTGGAGCAGCATCATGAATTTGTGAATACATTAAAGAATTACGGCGTAGAGGTCATCCTGCTCCCGTACCATAAAAAATTCCCGGAGCAAGTCTTCACAAGGGATATCGGATTTACACTTGGTGAAACAATTTTTGTAGCAGATATGGCCAGCGACGTCCGAAAAGGTGAGGAGGATGTCTTGAAACAGTGGCTAGAGGATGAAGAAATCTCCTATTATAATCTGCTCGGTGATCAGATCGAAGGTGGCGATGTAGTCATTGACCAGGACACCGTATATGTGGGCCTGAGCAATCGAACCAACCAGCAGGCGGCCGACCACCTTAAGGGATTGCTCCCGAACTTAAACGTGCGAGCTATTTCCTTCAAAGCTGAGTACCTTCATCTTGATTGTGTTTTCAACGTCGTCTCACCTGAAGTAGCATTGATTTATCGCCCAGCATTGACAGACGAAGACATTCAATTATTCAGCTCCCGTTATGACCTGATTGATGTCAGCGAAGAGGAACAATTCACTCTAGGAACCAATGTGCTGGCCATCGGAAACAAACGGATTCTCAGTCTGCCAGTGAATAAAGGCGTGAATGAGCAACTCAGGGGTAAAGGATTCGAAATAATCGAAGTCGATATTACTGAAATTATTAAATCCGGAGGCTCATTCCGCTGCTGCTCATTGCCCATTTTACGTGAGAGGAATGTACATTAGGATTAATCCCCTAAGTTATTGTTATGTTATGAGAAAATCACTCTGAAGCAGGTGGCAATCGTCATTTGCTTTTTTCATTTAAAAAAGGTAACTCGGACAGCTTTGGTGATTGCATGCGAAAGTTGTTCGAACTCAGGACTACTTCGGACAGCTTTCATGGTCGCATGTGAAAAGCTGTCCGAACTCGGGGCTACTTCGGACAGCTTTCGTATTCACAGGGGATAAGCTGTCCGAACTTGGGGTAACTTCGGACAGCTTTCGTGGTTACAGGTGAAAAGTGGCTGAACTCGGAGCTACTTCGGACAGCTTTCGTGGTCACAGGGGAAAAGCTGTCCGAACTTGGAACTACTTCGGACAGCTTTCGTCGTCGCAGGGGAAAGGCTGTCCGAAATCGGGGTTACTTCTGACAGCTTTGGTGCTCGCAGGTGAAAAGTTGTCCAAACTTGGGGCTACTTCGGACAACTTTGGTGCTCGCAGACCAAAAGCTGTCCAAAATCGGGGCTACTTCTGACAACTTTTGTGGTCGCAGGGGAAAAGCTGTCCGAACTCGGGGCTACTTCGGACAGCTTTCGTCGTCGCAGGAGAAAAACTGTCCGAACTCGGGGCTACTTCGGACAGCTTTCGTCGTCGCAGGAGAAAAACTGTCCGAACTCGGGGCTACTTCGGACAGCTTTCGTCGTCGCAGGAGAAAAACTGTCCGAACTCAGGGCTACTTCGGATAGAATTCTTGCTCCCGGGTGAAAAGTTGTCTGAATCGAACAACTGTCCAACCCAACTTGCTCCATATTTGTTTGAAATAACTACTGCAAGCGCTGTCAAATCCTGTATTTATAACAGACCAAAAAATAGTTTGCTGTGAAACATCAGTTTTTGATTGTCCTTTGCGCCCAATTATCTTATAATTCAAAATAGAAAGAAATCAAACAAGTAAAGGGGGATTCATTTGGAAGCTTTTGTTTCTTGGCTCAATGGCATTTTGTGGAGCAACCCGGTCATTTATATCATTTTGGGAATTGGCCTGGTGTTCTCCATCCTGACACGTTTTTTACAAGTAAGACTCTTGAAGGACATGGTTACACTTATGTTCAAAGGGAGAAGTTCCGATGCGGGCGTTTCATCTTTTCAGGCCTTATCTATCGCTTTATCCGGCCGTGTAGGAACTGGTAACATCGCTGGTACGGCCACTGCGATTGCAATGGGTGGACCTGGTGCGGTTTTCTGGATGTGGACAATTGCGTTTATCGGGGCGAGCAGCGCTTTTGTTGAATCAACATTAGCCCAGATTTATAAGGTTAAGCAAGATGGTCTTTATCGAGGCGGTCCTGCTTATTACATCGAGAAAGGTCTTGGCATAAAATGGTTTGCGATTGTATTTTCTGTTGCGGCCTTGCTTGCAATGGCTCTTTTAATGCCAGGAATTCAGTCAAACTCGATTGCGCTTGGCCTTGAGAATGCTTTCGGTGTCAACAAATCAGTTTCAGGTTTAGTTATCATCGCTCTGTTGGGTTTTATCATTTTTGGCGGCGTTAAAAGGATCGCTACGGTTGCCCAATATACTGTTCCATTTATGGCGATCGGGTACATTCTTGTTGCTCTTATCATTATAGGAATGAATATCACCGAAGTTCCCGCTGTTTTCGCTTTGATTTTCAAGAGTGCTTTCGGTGCTGACTCCATTTTTGGCGGTATTTTGGGCAGCGCGATTGCTTGGGGTGTAAAACGGGGTATTTATTCCAATGAAGCTGGACAGGGTACAGGTCCTCACGCAGCTGCTGCGGCTGAGGTTTCCCACCCGGCAAAACAAGGTCTTGTCCAGGCATTTTCTGTTTACATCGATACCTTATTTGTTTGTTCAGCTACAGCGTTCATGCTCCTGTTCACTGGCATGTTCAACACTGTTGGCGCTGACGGTTCATTCATCGTCGAAAACTTGAAAGGCGTAGAGGCAGGTCCAGGATATACACAGGCTGCTGTTGATGCTGTTCTTCCTGGATTCGGTGCAGAATTTGTTGCTGTAGCGCTATTCTTCTTCGCTTTCACAACAATCATGGCCTATTATTATATGGCTGAAACAAACATCGCTTATCTTCTCAGAGGAAGAAATGGCAAGGTTCCGATGTTTGTCCTTAAAGTCGTCATCCTTGGAGCAACTTTCTACGGTGCTGTGAAAGAAGCGTCACTTGCATGGGCGCTGGGAGATGCTGGTCTCGGATTGATGGTGTGGCTCAACCTGATTGCTATCGTCCTGCTTGCAAAGCCGGCACTGATTGCTTTGAAGGACTATGAGGAACAGAAAAAGCAAGGGCTTGATCCGGTCTTCAATTCCAAAAAGCTCGGTATTAAGAATGCTGAATATTGGGAAGAAGAATATTCCTTCAACCATGAAAAAGAAAAAGTATCATAATACTGATTTTTCGGAAGAGCTGCCTGATCAATGGCAGCTCTTCTTTCAGTCTATCCGGTTTATTCATATTGTTTTGGTGGAATGGGAAGGATGATAGTATCAAGGATGTAGCGGGTGACTATCATGAAATTGTTATGCATTGACGGTGGCGGTATTAGAGGTGTATTCCCAATTGCCATCCTGAAGGCTATTGAAGAAGAATTCGGCAAGCCTGTTGGCCAGCTGTTTGATGTGATCTCGGGCACCAGCACAGGGGCCATCATTGCCGCTTCAGTTGCTTTGAATACATCAATGGGAGAGTTGATGGAAAGGTACGAGATTTATGGGGAAAAGATTTTCGTCAAAAAATCAAAGGTAGGCCTTTTTAAAAGTGTATACAGTGACCGTTATTTAAGGAGGCTGTTGAAGCATGCCTTCAAAGACCTTACCCTTGGAGAAATCCAAAAGCCTTTGTTGATTCCTGCTGTTGATATCACCCATGGAAAACCCTATGTCCATCGAACAGACTTTGGTTATTCATCGGAAAATGAACTTTCAATCAAGCTATGGGATGCTGTTCTTTCATCTTGTTCGGCGCCTATCTATTTTCCTCCAAACAATGTTAACAATCAATACTTATCGATTGATGGGGGATTGTGGGCAAATAATCCATCATTGGTTTGTGTGACTGAGGCATTACATCATTTTAAAATCGATCTGGAGGAAATACTTATCCTCTCGATCGGGACAGGCCAGCAGAACATCGACTTTACGATGGAGGAGAATAAATACTGGGGAATCCGTCAGTGGCTGCCATTCCAGTTTCCATCCTTTAAGGTAACACCTAAGCTCTTGGATCTGGCAATGGACTTATCCTCTGAATCCGTTTCCTATCACTGCAGGCTTTTGCTGCGTGACCATTATCTCCGCTTAAATACAGAGTTGTCTGAGGAAGTGCCTTTTGATGATTTTACTTATACGGAAAAATTAAAGGAACTGGGAAAGCAGGTATTTGAGTCAAACAAAGGGCAAATCACAGCCTTTCTTTCTGAGAATTAGACCATTTGTTTTACAGAATGAGCCATCCTTCATTGGGTATACTATTTTTACAATTTAGAGGAGGAACCATAATGGAAAAAATTGAAGTTGGTGAAGTTTTTACAATTAGCGACGAAAGCGATATCGAGCAGGAGGTCGAAGTAATCGGTACGTTGAACATAGACGGATCTGATTATGCAGCTGTAAGCTTTGTTGACGACCTGCAAACGGAATCTGACGAAGACATTGATATCTTTTTTCTCAAGCTCGACGAAGATGGAGATTTTGCTGCCATCGAATCTGATGAGGAATTCGAAAAGGTTTCTGCAGCTTTTGATGAAATGATGAATGAAGAAGAATAACGGGGAGGAGGGGAGGTTAAGCTCCTCTCCTTTTTTGGTATATATACATAGGAAGTACGTTCGTAAAAAAGTTGTAAATAGAAGGAAATCATTCGCGTCTGTCGAATTGATTTTTAAAGGAGTTGATACAATTGGATAGCGTCATCCTCGTAACCTTTAAAATCAAGGGAATACCGATTCCTATCAAAATAGCATCTACAAATGAACCAAGCAGAGAGCAAATCCTCAAAAAGATCACTGATTTGGCCAAGGGATATGATTTATCGGGCGAAATTCAATTCAAGAAGCTCCTAAAAGAGCACGGCCACAAAATGTATATATATGAAATTGGGGATAAAAAATGCATGGTGCTGGTAGAGCGGCTAGAGAAGATAAAAGAGTTTGAAGAAATAGGTTCATAGCACGCTAATACAATCGGTTTCACAATAAATTTTCATCATTCGATATCGGTTCCGCAACCATAAGCAAGGTATTCTCAGGTAACGCTTTATCAAAATGAAGATAGCCGATTGAGTTTTTTGTTTCGGCAATGCTGCCGTCTTGGAATGAGTAGTAGTTAATCGTTTCTTCCCATAGATTTTGCTTCGGGATTTCTGTTTTATCTTTGGTAAGGCTCATGCTGTAGGTCTCGCTGCAGCTGCGGTACAGCGATTGTTCCTTTCGTTTTTGAGCGTTGAGCCACAGTACCGACTTCATTAAAATACCCCATATCCCAGTAAAACTTTCATTATGGACGGGGCTGCTCGTAAACTGATAGAAAGAATGTATTTTACCATCGTTAAGCTTGACTTCTGATTTTACCGATGAAGAGAAGTGGACATCCCCAGACAGTAAAATGACGCAACTTGGGTTCCAGCTGGAAACTTGTGAAAGGAATGAATGAAATCCTTTGCCGTTATACTTCCATCCATCAAAATCAAATGACGTCTGTACTGGGAATCCTAATACTTTGAAAGGATATACATATTTATGGAGGAAGGATTCAATCAGTCCCATTCCATAAACAGGAGTTGGGGAGACAATATTCAAAGGAGTACGCTTATTCCACCCGCTAATAAGGAGTTTTTCGGTCGTGCTTTGCCAGCCTTTTTCAGAAATCAGCAAAGGTGTCCTGGTTGTCTCCTCCATCAAACTTCCAAGCTTAACCGCTCTGGGTCTTGGATCGAAACCACGCTGTGTACGCGTATCAAGGAAAACAGTTTTAGGAACAGTTGGAGCAATGAAGTGCCAGGAGTGATAGTCCCATAAAAAATCCAGTCCTACTTTATAATCCTGTGATTCCATGTTTCCAGACCCGAGATACTTTTCGATTTTATTACGGAAAGTTGTGTCAAAGCTTTTAGGGTCGTTGCCCCAGCCCTGGAACAGCCAATAAGCCGCCAATCCGTTGCCAATAATATATTTGCCCAGCGGTGAATTCCTGGCCGTCGCCGTCCACTTTTCGGATATATTCCAATCATCCGTTACATCATGGTCATCAAAGATCATGTAGGTTGGTATGTTCGCCATCAATCTTCTGGTCGCTGATATAGATACAATGAATTCCCTGATCTGTTCCATTTGTTCCTCATATCTGGCTTCCAGCCTGGAAAGCTCCTTTTCCCGCTTTTTCGGTTCACCCTCGAATTTCAAGTAAAGCTTTTTATTATCAATAATTTGCCTGAAGGATTGGATTAGATCGTTTTCCTGGATGAATTCCCAGATTTCCGGGCTCCAGCTGATTAAATACATTGCTGCATATTCTCCGAATGTGATTAAATGGTTATCACCTTTTCCGGTTGAAAAGTTTGACAGATGTTCAATCAGGAATTGCCGTGCATTTACCTTAGAAAGCCGGGAATGCAAAACATGAGGAATCAAATCGGATAATTTACTATCATCACGATGACCGACTAATTCGGATGAAAGTACCGATAGAATCGGGAATAGCGGGTCCGCAACATCATCGGCATAAATCTGGTCACCCATGAAAAATAATCCATTGGGCCGTTGTGAATGATCCAGATGTTTTTCCTCCACAAGGAAGTCTGCTGAAATCAAAGCATCTTCGCCAACGCCATGGGGCTTTCGGCAGGAGCCATAAAGCAAATTTGTCGGCAGGCTTTCATGATCGATATAAAATGCTGGATACTTCAGATTCCCGTATACAATTGATCGGCTATGTTCCTTGGTAAGAAGGCCATAGTTTCCCAGATCACGGACCATCGCGTCTTTTTTAAAAAATAAGTTATAGCCAAGGAGAGTGCAGGAAGGGAAAGGAGTCCTTCTCGGTGAAATCTTAATCAGGTAAATATATAACTGCTCGCCAGCTTTGAAAGTTTTTGTCTCGGTATTGATATCCAAAGGGATATAGGTATCCTGATTGATTTGAAATAATTGAGCGTCCATCTTGATTTGGCGGCTCAAAGCAATCCAAATGTAAAGGGATGTTGGTTCAACCCTCCTTAGGATTGGGCCAGACAAAATAAATGGTAACTTCATCGCTTGCACCACCGTTCAGTTCTTTACTGCTACCTTATTCAAGCAGGTTCAGAACGGTGTCCAACAGCCTAAAGCAAAAAAAGCCCTTTTAAGGCTTTTTCACTTTCTTGTATAATAACGAGCGTCTTGATGCTCCAATAATTCATTAGCAATCAGTTTGGCTGCACTTTGATTTCCGGGGGCATCAAGTCCTGCTTCCCAGAGCATCATACCGCCCAACTGCTCAGAAAGCGCGAGTTCTGTCTTCTTTTTCAAAGTGGAATGCCCATTATAATGGTATGTGGTTCCATTTAAATTGACCTGATCCTTGCCCGCATTCTCAAGGGCATGATCAATTAGTGCTTCATATGAGATTTGCTTTG
Source organism: Mesobacillus sp. AQ2 (assembly GCF_030122805.1). Classification (NCBI taxonomy): domain Bacteria; kingdom Bacillati; phylum Bacillota; class Bacilli; order Caryophanales; family Bacillaceae; genus Mesobacillus; species Mesobacillus sp. AQ2. The sequence goes on from NZ_CP126080.1 coordinate 2,529,864, forward strand.
CCGAAGGGTCTTCAGGCTGTGCATAAAGAGGGACTCCAAGGACAAGTTTCTCTCTGGAAAAGCCATGTGAATCAAATAAAGCGGTCCAATAGTTTACTATATTTGCGGAATAGGTGAAAGGTGATAGATTCGCTGCGTTGTACTCTCCATCCCACTGACCATCATATGCCATCAAATTGACATGGTCAAAGTATCCGAACATCTCGGGCTCAAAGACAACAGAGTGAATTTCAGTCCCTGTAACGCTGTGCACTTTGGCGTTTACAGCGATTGAAAGTTCTTTGCCCATCGGTTTTAGCTGTGCACTCAAATCTTTAGAGAACTCAGCAAGATATTGGGCATCATTTGCTGATCTGGGATGCTCAAAGTCGATGTCAATTCCATCGAGATTCTCTCTTTCTGCAATACTAACAAGCTCATGTATTAGTTTTTCTCTTGAAGCAGGAGTTGAAATGGCCGCCTTAAAATAATCGTAAGATTCTCCGCCATTGATATGGTACCAGCCACCAATGGCCAGGATGACTTTTGTCTCGTGCTTACTTGCATTGTCCACGATTGCCCTCAAATTTTTGATTGCCTGATCTCCATTTAATAAAATCCTGCCATCAGCAGTTGGGTGAGCAAACGAAAATATGACATGGGTCAGGCTTTGGTAATCGATTTCAGCAGGATTACGGAAGTCCTGAACATATCCGATCAATACCTTTGCGTCCTGTCTTTTCTCAGGTGTTTTTTTCACAGCGGCTGTTTTGGACGACAATGTGACAGGAGAACTGGACGCTTTCTCGTTGTTTTGTTGTTTATTGGCAAATATTGCGCCTGATAAAAACCCTCCTATGAAGGTTATCATGATAATCAATATGGACAGGGAACGTTTTCTCATTTAGGAATCCTCCTGGGTTTTGTCAACTTTAAAATTGTAACAGAGAAAGCGTCATTGATGCTGTGGTAATATCAGGCTAAATACATAAATATCAAACGTATAGATTAGTAAATGTGTTTCAGGGAATAAACTAATTAGTATAAAAGATAGGAGAGATTGGAATGAATACACAAAAAATAAAGGCAGCAGACACAGAAATCAGTTTTTATGATGAGGGAAATGGAAAACCGATTGTCCTTATTCATGGTTTTGCCGGCGGGAAAGAGTATTGGGACAAAGTCCTTCCTGATTTGGCCAAAGAGAACAGGGTGATTGCTTTGGACCTCCCTGGACATGGAGGATCCGGCATGGGGAAGGAAAGTTATTCCATTGAGGATATGGCAGATGTGATAAAAGACTTTCTTGATCATTTAGGGCTTAAGAAAGTAACAATGTTTGGACATTCACTTGGCGGATATATTACTCTTGCTTTTGCCGAGCTTTATCCTCAATACTTAAACGGTTTTTCACTGATCCATTCCACAGGAAATCCTGACACTGACGAAGCTAAAAAAGGCAGGGACACAAATTCGAAAAAAATACTGGAGGAGGGTCCGGGTTCATTTATCGATGGACTATCCAAAAAGCTCTTTTCGCCTGATAACCTTGATTTGAATATGGATGAAATTGCAGAGACAGTCAATATCGGCCTTAAGACTTCTGTAAAGGGGCTTGTGAGTGCACTGACTGCGATGAAAAATAGACCGGACCGGAATTATGTGCTGGAAGAGACCGGGCTTCCGGTGCTGTTGGTTGCTGGTGAACTCGACCAAATCGTTCCACCAGAGAAAACATTTACGGTTGATAGACAAAATATCCAAAAAAACATTATCAGAAACAGCGGACATATGAGCATGTATGAACAGCCCCAGGATCTGGTGAGGGCAATGAACGTATTCCTTGCCAAACTATAAATGCCTATCAGCCTGCCCGTTTAGGACAGGCTTTATCTTTTGTAAACACATAAGAGTTGAATAGCAGGGAGTGTTGGTATTGGTAAAAGAAATCGTCTTAGATGGCTTTCCAATCGAGATCCGTAAATTTGAACATTCACGTGAGCACGGACTTCGCATAGTCTCAGTAGAATTTCCGGTGACTAGTGAAAGGTACCATGATGTGACTACCTTATTATATAAGGGCGAATTTGATATAAATATTTCAGGTTACCCTTCCTTTCGCGGAAAAGTTGTGGAGTACTCTACTTCGGTTACAAATCTGTACGCAAGCGGGCAGGTGGGTCAATTTAAATTAGCATTGATGGAGGTGAAAAACTAAACCATGAAATTAAGCATTCTTGACCAGGCACCAGTCTCAAGTAACCAGACAGCCAGAGAAGCATTGGAGCAATCCGTCCTGCTTGCACAGACAGCAGAGAGGTATGGATATACTCGCTACTGGATTGCTGAGCATCATGATATGACGGGGTTGGCCTGTCCGGCTCCTGAAGTAATGCTCCCTTATATAGGTGCCAGCACAAGCAGGATCCGTATTGGGTCCGGCGCTGTTCTGCTGCCACATTATAAACCGTATAAAGTGGCGGAAATCTACAATATGCTGGCAACCCTATTCCCAGACCGGGTGGATATCGGGATTGGCCGTGCACCAGGCGGCTCTGCGGAAGTAACAAATGCATTATCTGATCATTTCCTCCAGAATGTATGGAATATGCCTGAAACATTGAAGGATTTACTTCATTTTATCCATAATGATCACCCTGGTGGAAGCGAACTCGCTAAAATCAAGGCTGCGCCTCTTCCTGAAATCTCTCCGGAACCATGGCTTTTAGGGATAAGCAAGAAAAGTGCACTGCTGGCTGCAGAGCATGGAATGGCATATGTATTTGGGATGTTTATGAGCGACAAGGATGCCGTGGAAATTGTCAATCTTTACAAAGATTCTTTTCAGCCAGGAAGCATACAATCACCAAAGACAATCTTAGCTGTTTCGGCGATCTGTGCTGAGACGAACGAACAAGCGGAAGAGATTGCTTTAAGTTCCCTGTGCTGGAGTGTCCAGAGGAAAAATGGGGAGGGATTAACTGGGGTGCCATCAATTGCTGAGGCAAAAGATTTTATTCTCTCAGCCACAGAAAAGGAAGAGCTAAGAGCGATGCGAGAAAAGATGATCATTGGAAATCCTGCAGATGTAAAAAATCGACTGCTTGACTTGCAGAAACAAACGAAAACAGATGAAATCATGATTATCACCATTACATATTCTCCACAGGATCGTCTGAATTCTTATCAATTAATTGCAGAAGAGTTATTAGAGTAATTAACTTTTATAGAGTTTTTCTCCTGCAATCAACTGGATAAAAGTGTAATGAACTGATTCATCTTGGGTGAACGGGGCTCGCGAGATCATCTACACTAAAATTCCTCGTGAAGCAGAGAGATAGTTCCCTATTAACAAATTCCCTTTTTAAGGTATAATATTATTTGTGAAACGCTGCATGGCTTGTAATCTAGTACCTTTAGCATGCAGTTAACTGATATAACTTGAAAGAGAGTGGGATTATGGGTCGTAAATGGAACAACATCAAAGAAAAGAAAGCGTCCAAGGATGCTAATACCAGCAGGGTTTATTCTAAATTTGCATTGGAAATATATGTTGCAGCCAGGCAAGGTGAGCCGAATCCAGAATCGAACCAGGCTCTGAAATTCGTTCTTGAGAGAGCGAAAACATATAATGTACCAAGAGTCATTATTGACCGTGCAATTGATAAAGCCAAGGGCGGAGGAGAAGAAAGCTATGATGAGCTTCGTTATGAAGGCTTTGGTCCTAACGGCTCAATGATCATTGTTGATGCACTCACAAACAACGTAAACCGTACTGCTTCCAATGTACGCGCTGCTTTTGGCAAGAACGGCGGCAATATGGGAGTAGCCGGATCGGTTTCCTACATGTTCGATAAAACAGCGGTAATCGGTTTTGAAGGAAAGTCAGCCGATAAAGCATTGGAAATTTTAATGGAAGCTGATGTGGATGCACGTGATATCCTTGAGGAAGAAGATTCAGTCATTATCTATGGCGAGCCTGAACAATTCCATGCTATCCAGGAAGCTTTCAGGAATGCCGGCATTACAGATTTCACTGTTGCCGAATTGACGATGCTTCCACAAAATGATGTCACCCTTGATTCGGACTCACTAGCCCAGTTCGAGAAGCTTGTTGATGCTTTGGAAGATTTAGAGGATGTTCAGCAGGTTTATCATAACGTAGATCTTGATTAATATAAACAACCCATTCCGCTGATGGAATGGGTTGTTTTTGTGTAAAGTTCATCCTGCCTTCTTATGTTTAACAAGTTCCTCAGCCAGTTTCCCAAATAAAGTTAACCGGTACATGCGAAAATCAGCACGCAAAGACCAGACAGGGTGGCCAAAAGTAGCTGGCTTGTTCCCTTCAATAAAAAAATGGCTGAACCACGCGAAAGCATAGGCAGTTACAGGCGCCAGCAAAATCAGCCACAAATTCCTGGTAAAAAGAGCTGCTAAGACAAAAACAAAAACGAAAGTAGTTCCAACAAAGTGCCATGTTCTTGTTGAAGCTTTACTGTGCTGTGATAAGTAAAATGGCCAGAACTCTTCATAATTTTTAAACTCCATCATAAACCTCCAAAAAATAATTACTAATATATTTCTATTTCCGAATGAAAATTCCTCTAAATTTATTGTCCTGATTTCTATGATTGAGTATGTAATTGATAGTCAACACTTAAATCCCTGTAAGTTTAATCCCCCTGATTTTCAGGAATAGACAGATATATTGAAATGACAGGTGGTATACATGATAGATACTTTTATCAGGGACATCTCACGTGAAGAAATCATCAGACTTGCCGTTATTCTGGTGATCATCATTATATTCAATTGGGTTATCAAAAAAGCAGTCCAGTTTTCTGCGGCAAAAAAATCACGCTTTTTTCAACAAGCATTGCCGATCATCGATTCCATGGCAGACTGGATCACCTTTTATGGCATCATTATTTTGTTATTGCTGACCATACCTAAAACTGATTGGCTTTTTTATACGCTATACACTAATGGTAAAATCGATGTCACAATCCTGCTGATTGTCATCGCCTTCTTGATTGTGTCGCTTGCGCACCGACTCGTTAAGTTATTCAATAAATATATTCTGTCATCCGTTTATGACTATTACGGAGTGGACAGGGGCCTTGGCTATACATTTAATCAAATCATCTATTATATCGTCATGTTTGCAGCACTGGCTATAAGTCTTACAAGTGTGGGCATCAACCTGACTGCCATCGGTGCTGTATTTGGTGTTCTTGGCATAGGGATTGGGTTTGGGATGAGGAATGTTGCCGGCAACTTTGTATCAGGTATTATTATTCTTTTTGAAAGACCAATTGAAGTGGGGGAAGTCATTCAAATCAATGATAAAATAGGGCGTGTTGAAAAAATCCGCTTAAGGTCAACAGTAATCCGCACAGCCAAGGAAGGCACATTGATTGTGCCCAATCAGTATTTCATCGAACAAATCATCAAGAACCGCACAAGTGCCAGGATGATGGCCCAGGTTCAGGTCAGCGTGGCGTATGGGACAGATACCCATAAAGTACAGGCTCTTCTCGAAGAGGCCGTAAGGGAAATCAAGGATGGGGAGAAGGGGATTCTGGATCAGCCTGAACCTGATATTCGTTTTATTGATTTTCGCAGTAAGGCTCTGGAATTTCTGATTGAAATTCCGGTTGTGAATTTTGAGATTAAAGAACAAATCGAAAGTAAATTAAGGCATATGATCGCAGCAATTTTCATGGAAAATGAGATCCAGCTGCCGAGTATGACGTTTCAGGTAATTGAAAGTAACTGATCTTTAAATTAAAAGAGACCTCAGACGCAAATAACAAATGATGTAAGGAGAATAAAATATTGTCCGCAAAAAAGAGTTTACCAGGCTGGTAAACTCTTTTTCATTTTCTGTTTATAGAGTTTTTAGTGCTTCTGCAACATCTGTATCACCTGATATTAAATCGAAGGATTTTCTGAATGTGTTTTCCTCATTCAAGCATGACAGGATGGTTCTTGCTACATCAGTTCTAGGGATTGTACCTCTTTCCAGGTTCTCAGCAACCTTTATTTTTCCAGTTCCTGCTTCATTCAGCAATCCGCCCGGCCTGATGATGGTATAATTCAAGCTGCTCTGCAGCAATGCCCGGTCTGCATAGTGTTTTGCAACATAATAAGGTTTGATGGCTTCAGACCAGTTTTCCCGTTTGTGGGCTTGCAGGGCACTGACCATGATAAACCTTTCGATTCCGGCCTGTTCTGCAGCTTCTACCGTCTTAACGGCACCATCCAGGTCAACTAAAAGGGTTTTATCCAATCCTGTATGGCCTCCCGATCCTGCTGCGAACACGACCGCATCACATCCTTTTAATGCAGACGCGATATCCTCAACAGTACCTTCCAGACTGGCGATTGCTGTTTCTACACCTTTTTGTTCAAACTCCTTAGTTTGTTCTGGTTTTCTAAGCATTGCTCTAACTTCATATTCTTTACTTTCATTAAGCAGACCGACAAGCTGTTTGCCAATCTGTCCATTTGCACCTACGACAAGTACTTTCATCAAGTTACCTCCTTGAATAGCAGAATTCGTTTTAATAAAACTTTTGCCTGGTAAAAGCGTCGGCGTACTATGCTTTATTGATGACATTACGGACTGTATTAGCACATGTATATAATCTACCCTTTAATCAGGAATGTAAAAGGAATGGGCACTTTTTGATGATAAAGGTTAAATAAGGGGTATTATCACTATTCAATGGGGAATACAAAGAAGGAAACGAAGCAGGAGGGAGATAAGATGGGTGCAATAGAACGAAGCGGCTATGTATTCGAACCTGAATATAGTGTGATCAGCCAAGATGGAGCTATTCATGTTTATTATAAAGGGGCGTTTATCGAGGAAATTACATTTTCTTTTGAAGGTGAAAAACCGGAACCAGATAAGATTGAGAAGTTAGTTGATGATTATTGTGAAAAACATGAACTATGAGGGAAACATCAAGGTATGGAAGATATTCAATATAAAAACAGCTGCCCGGAATTAAAGAGCAGCTGTTTCATTAAAGTTCAGAAATTATGCTGTTACATTTTCCTCGATTTCAACCTCTCCTAAGGTTTCCCCTTCAGAGCGTGCGACATACACAGCACAGGCAGCATCCCCGGTAATATTAACTGCTGTCCTGCACATATCAAGGAGACGGTCCACCCCAAGGACTAAAGCGATGGCTTCAACCGGCAAACCGACTGATGTTAATACCATAGACAGCATGATCAATCCTACTCCAGGGACTCCAGCTGTCCCAATGCTTGCCAGTGTTGCAGTCAAAATGACCGTCAATAGCTGGCCAAATCCTAATTCCGCACCATAGACCTGGGCAATAAAGATGGTCGCAACCCCTTGCATGATGGCAGTTCCATCCATATTGATGGTCGCACCTAGCGGCTGAACGAACCCACTGACACTTTTAGAAACCTTTAGGTTGTTTTGCAAGGTTTTCATCGAAATCGGCAGGGTAGCCGCACTGCTTGAAGTGCTGAAGGCAACAATCATAGCAGGGGAGAACTCTTTAAAGAATTTAAGAGGATTCAATTTTCCAAGCATAGATACAGCCGATCCATAGACGATGACCATGTGAAGCAACAATACAAACAGTACCACAAACATGTATTTACCCATGGCTGCAATGGCATCCAGTCCCTGGCTGCCGATTGCTGTAGCAATCAAACCAAAAGCTCCATATGGCGCAAATTTCATGACTGCCTGAACCAAATACATCATGACCTCGTTTGCCTGTTCAACAAGCTTGGTCAACCCGGCAGCTTTTTCGCCAACTCTTGATATTCCAAAACCAATGATAATCGAGAAAGCAATAACCTGAAGCATAGAGCCTTCTACCATTGCACCAAGAGGATTGGCCGGGATAATATTTAACAAAGTTTCAATCACCGGCGGAGCCTGAGCAGCTTCAAAGTTGGCGCCATCCAATTGGAAGCTGCCTGAACCAGGTTGCACAAGCAGAGACATGCCAATCGCCAAAACCAAAGCAATTCCAGTAGTGATTAAAAAGAAAGCAATCGTTTTGCCGCCGATTCTGCCAAGCTTTTTTGGATCACTGATTCCCGCTGTCCCTAGTATTAGTGAAACAATGACAATCGGAACAACAAGCATCTTAATTAAATTGACAAAAATCTTTCCCAGAGGCACAAATAAATAACTATTTACGCTTTCGAAGACACCTGGCAAGGCAAGGTTAAAAATGAGGCCAACAATGATACCAAGCCCCATACCATAAAGGATTTTACGAGTGAGTGACATTCCATCTCCTCCTAATAAAATGTAATAAAAAATGAAAGCGCTTACTAAAATAACTGATAATTATAAATATTTAGTCATATTCAAAGTATGCCTAATCTTTGTATATTTTCCGCTATATTATAAGACTATTTTATTAATGGAATGTGAAAACAGCAGAAGATTTTATATAGTATAATTCGAGTTAACTCGAATTTTTGAAAGCAGGGATAACTAATGGATTCACAAGAAAAATGGAATTCAAAATACACGAATCGATTGACTGATAATGCACCACCTGAACCAAATAACAGATTACTAATGATGTCAGGGTATTTAAGCGAAGGGGAAGCGCTCGACATTGCTTGTGGCCTTGGAGGCAACAGCATTTTCCTTGCAGAAATGGGTTATGAAGTGACAGCATTTGATATCTCGGACGTTGCTGTTGACTTTGTTCAAGAGCGGGCAGCTGGCAAAAAGCTGCATATTACGGTTAAAACTGCCGATCTCACGAAAGAAAAATCGGTTTTATCGGGAATGAAATATAATATTGTGGTGTTGACCTATTATTTGGACCGTTCTTTGTTTCCACTGATGAAGGAATTGATCCAAGCAGATGGTTATTTGTTCATAGAAACCTTTTTTCAAAATGGCTCTTCAGGAAACCCGAATATTGCGAATCGATACAAACTGGAATCAAATGAATTGCTGAGAGAATTCAGTGACTGGAGAGTTCTTTATTTTGAGGAAAACGAGCATGAAGGACGTCAGACAATTTTTTGCCAGAAACCAGCAATATAACAATGGCTAAAAATCAAAAAGCAGAAATCAGTTAAATACCTGTTTCTGCTTTTTCAAGGATATAAAGTTAAATAGATTCTGCTATGATTCTCCGTTCCAGTTTTAAGGCAACAAACAAGAAAGAGAACGCGGCAGCCATCCTGAATAGCGAGATGAGATTCATGGCCGCAGCCATGCCAAGTCCATTAAGAAGCATGACTCCCACCTGCGGGGCAATGAATCCAACGATTGAAAGCAGGAAGTTATAATTGGCAATATAATTCGTGCGGCCTTTTTCCGGTGATGCCTTAAGGAGCTGGTTGAATAACAGCAGGTTGGTTCCAGATACAAACAAGCCAATCCACAGGTTGATCAAAGTTAAATAAACAAGATTACTTGAAAGTATAGTTAAAGCAGGTGCTGTTGCCATACCTGCTGCGGCGATGAATAATACGAAGCTGTTTCCACGCCGGTCTGCGGCATTTGCCCACCATTTTATACTGATGATTTGTGCCAGCTGGTTAGTAACGGAAAAAAGGCTTAACCATAGTGCCGTCGCGTTTGCCTCTTTAATTTGATAGATACTGAAGAGAGACCATGCCATCTGGGCAGTAAAATTGAACAACAAAGCAGATATGATGAACGCTAAAAACGGTTTGTGCTTATATAGGTCAAGTGACAGCTTCTTTCTTTTTTCTTCTAGTCTCTCTTCATTTTTTATTCTTTCAGGTTCTTTGTGTTTAATAAGAAAAAAAACTTCTGCTGCCGCAAACAGAAAGGCAGCAATAAATAAAAGTTGGTAAGGAAAAGCATTATCTTTATCAAACTGTTGCAAGAAAACTCCGGTACCGAATGTTACAGCCATTGCGGCAATCGTGTTATATCTATTTCGTGAGCTGAAAAATTCTCCTCTCCGCTTTTCGGGTACCAGGTCACCGATCATGGATTGCCATGACAGTCCAGATAACGCACCAGGGAAGTTAAGCAAAGCGATAAGGATCACCAGCGCCCATGCTGCATACGGATTCCCGAGAAATGGAACGAAAAGAATCAAGCTGAATAGTAGGCGGGTAACGAACGTTGAAATGACCGCAAAGTTCTTTTTGCTTTGTACGCGGTTCAGCCAAATGGCCCCCGGAATCAATGCAAGCATTCCTATAATTGAAGGAAGGGAGACAATCAGACCTATCTGCTGGTTTGTGGCTCCAAGAACACTGATGGCGAATAAAGGAATATACCCGTTGACCATATTAGTAGCTGCGGTGGAAGCAAGTCCGTTATAGATGCTCCACTTCTCATTTCCATTAAATTTCAATCTTTTTTCCCCTCTCAAAAAATTCACACGAGATGGATTGTACGATTTTGCTTCTCATTAGGCAATAGAAGCAAGTAAAAACAGTACATTCAGCATACCTTCTCAATAAAGAACAAAACCCGTTTACATAAAGAAATATAAGCATAATTCAAAAAGAGAATGAAACAATGAAGGGATAGAATATAATAAAATATGGTCAATGAGAAAGAGGGAGGTGAGCCATGTTTAATATCCTTTTGTTCACGGATTCCGGGGTGGATGATTCTTTGGCACTGATGTATGCGTTGCTGCATCCTCAGCTCAATGTCGTAGGTGTTGTAACCGGTTATGGAAACATCACAAAGGAACAGGCAATTAATAATACTGCCTATTTATTGCAGCTTGGCGGAAGAGAGGAAATACCAATCATCGCAGGCGCTTCAGGACCATTATCCGGTGAACTGGCAACCTTTTATCCAGAAATCCATGGCCCAGAAGGTCTTGGCCCAATCAGGCCGCCAGAGGATTTGGGAGAGGTAGAGGTATTTGATATTGATAAAATCCTGGATATTGTGAATGAATACCCAGATAATTTAGTGATTGTCGGTGTCGGAAGGCAAACGGAACTGGCTATCCCATTCATCCTATATGGAAAGGATGCTTTCAAAACCGTAAATGCTTTTTACATCATGGGGGGAGCATTCCTTGTTCCCGGAAATGTCACAGCAGAAGCCGAGGCAAATTTTTATGCAGACCCGATTGCGGCCAATCAGGTGCTGGAAAAGGCAAGAAATGTATTCCTGCATCCTTTGAACATTACCAACAAAGCAATTATCCCGCCTGCAGTAATCGACTACCTTGCTGAAAACAGCCATTCCCCTTTCAAAAAGCTCATCAAACCTGTATACGATTATTACTTTGAAGCATATAAAGAGAACGTACCTGGCATACTGGGAGCACCACTGCATGATGTGATCACTTTAAGTGCTCTCGTGAATAAAAACCTCGTCAAATATCTGCCCAGAAGGGTTACCGTCGAATTGTTCGGCCGCGCCAAAGGGAAAAGCATGGCCGACTTCAGACCGAAACCAGCACCTGAACCGGAAGATGACCTGGACTGGATCGGTATGGAGGCAGACATACCAGCTTTCATCGAAGATTTCACCCTTATTTTTATGGGGAGTAAGACAACTAAAGGATAAACCAAAAGAACTCCCTTAGAGTAAAAGGGAGTTCTTTTGCGAGGAATCATAAGCCCTGTTTTACTTCTTTATACTTCCTTGGGCCGGCATTTGAAATGAGGATCACTAGAATGCTGGAGATAATCAATGTTCCATGAAAAATCCAGACCATTTTTGCCAGTGAAAGAGCCTCTAGCAGGATAGGTGCAACCAAAAACCCTAGCGCAAATCCCAGTGATTTCAAAAGCATGCCGACTCCAAATATTCTTCCTCTAATATAATTATCTGTTTGCTGAAGAATGGTAGCATGCAAGGTCGTAAAGCATGCATCAAAGATTCCCGTAAAGAAAGCAAACATCAGTACGACCCAAATATTTATATTCGAGAGAAAGGTTATGAAGCCAGCTGACATCAAGATTGCTGAAACAAAATAGGTACGATACAAGCGATTTCCCTTGATAAAATTCATCCTCGGCAAAAGCATGCTGGCCAATACAGAACCTATTCCCCAGACGCCCCAGATCAGTCCATATATTAAGCTTTGCTTACTGGTAACAATTGCATCAGCCAACAATGGAATTCCCAGGTTATGTGAGGCACCGGCGAATGAACCGACGAGAAATATGATGTTTATGTATAACAACATCGGCACAGATAAAATGAAAGAATATACTTCTTTTAAGTCTTTGCCAATCTGTGATACTTTTTCTTTCACTCCAGACGCTATAAGATCTGTACCGACTGACGCAGTTGTTTGCCATTTCATTTTGATAAGAACGCCTGCTGATAACAGATATGTGGCTGCGTCGATGATTAAGGTAATCTGGTATCCAAGAAAATCGGTTATCATTCCTGCTCCAATGAACCCTAATACGAGACTGATCGATGTCAGTCTTGAAATCAGCGCGTTCGTTTCGAGGACCTTATCCTGGCCGAATATTTGTGGAATTTCGGCACTGTAGCTTACAGCAAAAAAGCTGCTTGTCAAACCGATCAGGAAGCATACAATCAGGATCATAACCGGATTAGGGAAGGGGATTAAGCTAAGAATGATGACTGCCCGAAAAATATCGGTCCAAATCATGATTTTCCTCCGGTCAAAACGGTCTGCAAGGACACCTGAAAATAAGCTCGACAGGACACCGCCTAAGGTCCGGAATGCCATTGTGGCAGCAAGCCAGGCAGGACTTCCAGTTGCAATATACATTAATACATTGATAGCAATTAAATCCATAAAAGTGCCGAGATCCGAAAATGCTTTTACATACAGAAAAACTTTGCGGTTCATTAGAAGTCTCCCTTAACCCGTGCGTGGTAGTAAGTCGCTGTGTTTTATTTTAAGGATTTTGAATTTACTTAGCAATACGAAATTTCAGTTTTTTGTTATAATATGCTTAAAAATAAAGAGGAGAAATTAGATCATGATTCAAAGAGTCAATCAAACCGTTATGCATAGCTATCCAGGGATGGTCGCACTCGTATCGGTGAGCCATAAGGGAGAACACAATATAATGGCAGCTGGCTGGCACACGTATATTTCTTATGATCCGCCAATTTACGGAGTTGCAATCGGCCGTGAGCGTCATTCGTATCAATTGGTAAAAGAGGCCGGAAAATTCGCCATTAATTTTGTCCCATTTGAAAAAGCAGAGCTCATACAACAAGCGGGTGTATATTCTGGATCCGAACACGACAAATTCGAAAAATCGAACATCTGTTTCCACCATGGTTCAGCTACAAATTCACCAGTACTGAAGGATGCTTATATTGCGTATGAGTGTGAAGTGATCGATCGCCATACATATGGGGACCATGACTGGTTTGTGGCAAATATCGTTCGATTTTACCGGGATGATGAGAAATTTCTTGCTAATGGTTTGCCAGATTTCGAGAAGCTATCGATTCCTCTATATATAGGAAGGTCTACATATGCAAAGGTTGATAAAGATACCCAGTTTGTTACACATACAGTAAAAGAATAATGACCATAGGAATGCAGAACTTAACGTTTTAAAAAATAAAGTCCTATTTAATGAGAAAATAAAAAAAGCTTGAGACATTGTCTATTTGAAAACGACTTTGCCCACAAGCTTTTTTTAAATTGACGACATACCCTTCTAAGACTCTCGGCATGATTGCAGACTGCAAAAGCACTTGATGTGCAAAAGTTCTATAACCAAAAAAAGCAACAAGCAAGGCCTGCATAAGCAGGGAAATATATGTCATACCACGCTATTTTTCACACTGTTAGATTCCGACAGATCTGGATCGTTCACAATATTTACAGGAAAGTTTACAGGGGCCAAATCCCCATTTTGCTCTCCAAATCCCTGATTTCGTTTTGTTGACAGAAATACATCTGCCTGTTGGATTGAACCAAAAGAAATCTGTGAAGAACGGTCCATTACGTTGACTTTAATGGCAAATACATTCGTCACTGAAGGTGCGAATATCAAATTATCCCTCCTCTAAAATATCTTTGGCACGTTTGATTCGAAGCTGGATGGCGAATCGATTTGATCCCTGTCGTCAACAAAATTCCGGTTGCCGACAAAAGCACTGCCATCTCCATAGCTCTGCCCATAACCTTGATTTCTTTTGTCCGAATTTTGCCATTCAGCTAGCAGGTTTTGTCCGATATTGACAGCAGAAGCATTTTCGAAGGAATTAATTTTCAAAATAAAAATATTAATATTAACAGCAGGTGTGGCCATGAAGATTCCCCCTTATGAAAATCAATATATGCCCCTGGCTCCAGTATTATGTTTAGGAGGAAGCGCTATGGATTTACACAAATTGAAGGAATGGATGGAAATGGCCCAAAAGGTCCAAGGAGGGGATTTTTGGAACCAGATATTTGATCATGACTATGCCAAGCAATTTATGGCTGATGCTTCAACAGAAAACCCTTCTGAAGGAAAAAAAGAGAATTCTCCTGCTGTTGATTATCCCGCAATTGATATTTTAGAAAGTGATGATCAGGTATTCATCCTAGTTGATATCCCAGGTGTGCAGAAGGAGGATGTCAGGCTTTCTTTACAAGGCGATAGGCTAGTCATCCGATGTATCATCAACTCTCCAGCCTACGGTTTAAAGCCGATTCAGAAGGAGAGGAAGTATGGCAACTTCGAACGGGTATTGAAACTTCCAGAACTGCCAATGGATTATAAATTGAATGCAAAATTCCAAAATGGACTCCTGGAAATCAGCTACTATAAATATTTGAAAAATGAGGAATATATATCAATTGATTAGCTCGTGGCTTTTTTAACAGAATCACTATCAATTAAGTCTCCATCCAGTATAATATTAACTTCCCCTGAAGCCGGTGCCATATCACCAGATTGCTCACCCCACCCATGTGTAAATTTATAATTCATCACTATACGCTGCTGGACCGTTTTTTGTGTGGAAATGGTTCCAGAAGTAAAACTATTCAACTTAAAGCTGCCAATATTAATTTCCGTTGGTTTAAACTTCATAATCTTTCATCCTTTCTGCCAAAGAGTGGTTGTAAATTAAATTACTGAAGGAAACGTGGTGCCGATTTCATGCCTATAAAAAGGTTATTCAATCCAGTTGATAAAGATGTAAACATAGAGAACCTGATTAAGAAAGTTGATATCCTCGATTCACAAGTAAAAAAACTCAAGACGGTTGATCTGCATTTTAAAAGAATCTTAGAGATGGAAAAAACACTTAAGCTTTATGAGTTAAAAGAAAAAGATAAACAAAACCAGGACTGGACAGCAGCCAAAACGGGGAAGTCTGGCAAAAATACAGATCATCATTCTGATAAAATCCAAAAAGACAATCAAAACAAGCCAGTTTACCGATCAGTGGATGGTGAAAATCGAAAAATATCCGCTTCCTCAGAATGGACAAGGATAGAGGAGATGGAACAGAGAATTAAGCGTCTTGAAGAAGCAGTGGTCAAACATCAGGATTTGCAGCTGGTGAAACATGAAGTACAAAACATTGAACGTGAAAATATAGCAAAATGGTTTACACAGCTTATATACCAGGAATTAGAGCCCTACAAACAGCAACTGAAGATATGGAACGATAAAGTATCCCAGCTTGAAATGTATTTTGATGAATTAAAAAAAGAATTTTCAATGATAAAAGAGAACCACAAAACAGCTGATGAAAACAAAAACACAGAATCTACTTTTTCAAAAGAACCCAATCCTGAAAAAGGTCCATCATCGGTTATTTATCAAGAAATCAAAATTGAGAAAGTTTATCTCGATAAGTATGAGCTAAACAATAACTTTGCCCAGCTTGGGATTAAAGAACTTGGCGGTCAGTTGAACATAGGCGCGACTTATGGAAGCGGGGCCATTCCTGAGGAAGTTATCGAGCAAGGTAAAGAAGCAAAGGAGTCAATGCAGGAAATGAAAGAAGAATTTGAGGCTGAAAGGGATTTAGCAAAGGAAGATAGCAATCCTAAAGATGACGAACTCTAATTGGGTTATGACAGGCTGTAATTTTAAAATATAATTCGAAAAAAACTTTTGAAGGAAACCATCAACCATTCACATGAATCTCCCCTATGGGTGGGCTTTTTTATTTGCAAAAAAATTTCCCAACATCCGTTTACAGAAAAAAATTACATATCTGGAGGGTTTTAGCATTTATTTAGTCGAAAGAATAGCAAGGGGGTAAGGACAGGTGAGGACAATGTCGAGTATTGTCAGGTTTTGTCATATTAAAAATATTACAGAATAAGGGGTTGGGAAGTAAAATGAAAGTAATGAAGGTCTTGCTTAGTCTCGTATTGGTATTGAGCATATTCGCAAGTGCCGGCTCTATTAAAACGGAAGCCGCTGCCAGAACTTTGTACGTTCCAATTTACAATCAGCAAGAGGATAATTGGTGCTGGGTGGCTACGGCACAATCGATTGTATATTACCACACGGGAGATAGACAGACTACCCAATGTACATTTTTTAAATGGGGGAAGGCAACCACCACTTGTTACGATGCTACGGGTTCATTGGAATTAGAAACTACACGCATCCTGTCTAAGGCATATTTTGCAGCCACTGGATACACAGTTGGCGACATTGTGAGTTACTCCGTAGTTAAAAGTCAGGTTGAAAAACAACAGCCAATGCTGACCAGGATTGTTTGGTCAAGTGGTGCTACAGTCGGTCATCAGGCGGTCATATACGGTTATGATGACAACGGCACCGGCTCGGACTATATAACATGGTCGGATGTCGGCACATCGGGTACTACCCCGAGAAAAACTACCTACAAATATTTTGTGAGTAATGCAACCTTCTCTTGGGATGACACCAGGGTAGGAATGTACGACTAAAAAGGGGGATTCACAATGAAGAAACTGATGATGGTTTGCACTTTATTATTAAGCATTTTATTTACTTCTTTTCATGCGAGCGCTGCGGAAACCGAAATTCCTAAAGGTGCTCAAGATTTTGCAGACACTCATTTCAAGAACATTGTTTTGGACACAGTAAAAGGCGATACGCCGGGAAGTTTCAATTTTACTCCATCCGAAAACATCACATTCGGCCCACTGCTGAAAATCTATGTGATGGGTAAGGATTTCTATGTCGGCAAGAAAAAAGGAAGCGAAGGCATCGTGGATGCCAACGAATATATCTCTGTCGTATACCAGGATGGAAAGCCTGTCAACGCAATCTCTACATACTTAAATGAGGCAGGGGCCTATGATCTGGCAATATTCGGCTATCCATACGAGGATGTAAAGGAATTGGCGAAAATCAAGGAAAACGAAAGCCTCCTTTATAATATGGAAAACGAACTATGGTTTGTTTATAACGGGAAAAAGGTAAAGGGTTTAAATAAGGCAGGCAAAGACCTCCTTAAGACACAGGAGAAATCCATTGAAGATTATCAGTCTGTCATAGTTGATATGTATGAGGGAAAGGTCGGCACAGATACAGGCCAAGATGGTGCAAAGGGCAGCATACTGGCGCAGTATAATCCGGAAAACAACAATCTCTTATATACACTTTACGGTGCTGTTGCGGTACTCGGTGCTGCATGTGCTTATCTTGTGATTAAAAACCGAAAGTTGAAAGCAGTTAAATAAGCAATGAAATGAAAAGCCTGTCCAATGGATGGGCTTTTCTTTTTTATTCCCTGGAAGGAGAGAAGGATTTGTCAATTTAATTTAGCAACAAAAGAACTATACTGCATGGATAAGACCGTATTTTTCACGTACTTTCAATTATTACTTTCGGTTTCTTTTGTCAAAATAATGATTCCTTTTCAGTACCAGTTCTTGGATGAACCGGCGGACTGTCGAAGGATTGAAATCCTCGATTTTGCTGCGAACGGTTACGGTTATGCTGTTTTAAAAATTCCTCGAACTATCAATAGATCGAGTTCATAACTAGTGATGGTATTCATGGAAAAGTTCCGTTCGACTTGCAGGTACATTTAAAATTCATCACGAGCTTCAGTGACCATCATAAAAAGACCTCCTGGAATTTTAATGTGAACAAGAAACAAATTGTTGGCTGAAACGAAAGAATTATCGTCCAAAACATGAAACGATAACCTTACGAAAGGAGAGGAATGATTATGAGGAACAAAGAGGGACGTAGTTCAACATATGCATTATTACAGGAACTTAAAGGGATAAGCCCCCATACAACAATGAGTTATTTCTAGTTTACATAACATAAATTCTCGGAAGTTCCATGTATAATCTAGAATCTTATCTCAATACCTAAGTATACTCAAATCAGTGAGACAGAATCAAAAATTGTTTAACTTTGTCTTTAAGATTTCATTAGACAAAATTAATAATACTGTTTATGGATTTTGAAATAATTGTAGGTTCGTCGTATTTAACACGTCAAAAGTTATCCTTAGCAATTTAGATACAATCTTTTTGCCTGATCTCTATCAGATATCAATTCGGTTTTATTATTAATAATTGCATATTTCATTTACTCTAAAAAATTTCAGATTCTAATCTGTAATCTTAACGCTTTTCAATTTCAAAGACAAATTAAAAAGCTAATACTTCTCATTAATCCAGATAACAACAAAATCTCAGAAACATCCTACATCAATAACTGTAAGTTTACATAATATTATTATGTAATAAAAGGCTGTCTATTCCCTTTCGTTTAAAACACGAAACACAGGCCTAAACCTGTGTTTCTGTTACTCTTTTGCTATTCACCTTGTTTAAATAGAGTCTTGGTGTTCCGTAATAAGCGATTTCATTGAACTCTGGGAAACTGGATGCGAACCGAACGTAGATTGGCGCATCCAGCAGCAATGGATGATAGGTAAAAAAGCTCCTGTCGCCATAAATCATCGCCGTCAATGCTAAATCCAATTCTCGTTTGAAAATCATATACCGGATCCGGGACATATTCTTGTCATATTCCCCATTGCTGACGTATACATTTGCATACAGAATATACTCACCATTAATGGTTACCCAGTCTGCCAATACTTCATCCCGCATTTTATAGTTGATGGCCTGGTAATCAAAAACATTCCCAATCGCTAAAAACAACTCACCGATTAAATCAGAGTGTGTTAAAGTATATTTCCTGCTGTCTATGGGCCTGTAAGCTGTTGCTGGCGGAATAAAGTTGACAGTCAATTTCTCTGGCTTGAATTTGCTCATGGCAGAAGGCTCCTTCCTGAAAAAGAATCCTTTTCCAATAGCGTATGCCAGATAGTATTCATTCGTGACATTTGCCTATTTTAATGCTCTTTGAGATTGATTACCTCCGCTTTTATTAGTTTCCACTTTCCCTTTTCGTATAACCATGTTGATTCCATATTTGCGATTCCATCGGCGTTGTATGCTCCATTTATTCGCTGACTGCCGATTAACCCATATTGTCCAGCCTTGACTATTATGTGCTTTAAAGTTCCGAACGGAAGAACCATCAATTCAGTCGGTTCATTCAACTTCCCATCATGATATAGGCCAAGCCTGTCATAATCCGCTTTCCTGGCACTTAAATCAAAACTGTATGACTGGCCTGTTTGCTCTATACGTGCAGAGGCTTTATAGCCGTCTTCAAATTGGCTGCTGACAGACAAAGGTTCCGGTACAGTCAGATTGACAACCTGAAAATCTTTTAAAGTATATAAATAAAAATTAGAGAGACCTCCGCTTCCACCAGTAGGTACGCTGATGAAAATATCTTTAACAGAATCGTGATTAAGATCTTTATATTCAGTAGAAGGTTCGTATCCCCCTTCGAGATCAATCTTGTATGTTTTCCCATTAGACGCTTTAATCTTTAAATAAATCTCCTTAAGGAACTGTGTACCTTCTTCGAATGGCACACCTTTTACATAAATTATATCCTTCTTTCCATCACCTGTGATATCGACCTTTTCTTCCGATACTGTCACGGTTGGGCTCTCCCTGGAATCACCTGCATACGCACCGGTGAGAGCAGTCAACGACATAAAAAAGAATGCGGTGAATGTAATCAGTAGTTCCTTTTTCATTATGCATCCCTCCTATATAGTTAATATCTCTAAATATGGAAAAAAGATACACAAAAAAACCCTCTGATTAATCCAGAGGGTTTAGAAGGTTTTAATTCTTATTCTGTGCTTTCTCACGGTATTCCCATGATTCAATGCCACTCAGACCTTCGATTGTGTCAGCATAGAATACAGGGTCCTTCCCTTGTTTCCGCTGTTCTCTGTAATCCTTAAGTGCTGCCATGGCAATTTTCGCGAGCAAGGTAATGGCTGCCAGGTTAATTAGCGCCATGATTCCCATGAAGAGGTCAGCCAGATTCCAGACAATCGCTAAGTCGACGATTGAACCAAATAAAACCATTGCGATGACCGCCAGTCGATAAACCAATAATGCTGTCTTACTTTCTTTTATGAACTCAATATTCGTTTCGCCGTAATAGTAATTTCCAATAATAGATGTGAAAGCAAAAAGGAATATTGCTCCCCCTACGAACGCTGGTGCCCATGCCCCAACATGTGTTGTGAGTGCAGCCTGGGTTAACTGAATACCATCCAAATCAGCGTTCGTATACTCTCCAGACATAATGATGATGAAAGCTGTTGCTGAACAAATCAAAATCGTATCCGTAAATACGCCAAGTGTTTGGATTAATCCTTGTTTTACAGGATGTGTCACAGCAGCAGTAGCAGCTGCATTCGGCGCACTTCCCATACCAGCTTCGTTTGAGAAAAGCCCTCGTTTGATTCCCATCATGACTGCTGCTCCCATACCTCCGCCAACGGCTTCCTGAAGCCCAAAAGCGTTTTTGAAGATTAGAGAGAACATTGCAGGAACTTCACCAAGATTTGTGAAGACGATATACAAAGCCAAGATCAAATACAGAACTGCCATAATTGGGACAATGATTTGGGATACAAAAGCTATTCTTTTGATCCCACCAAAAATGATAGCGGCTGTCATAACGGCCAGAATGATTCCCATCCAAAGCCGATCAAATCCAAATGCCTGGTCAAATGCTAGAGAAATGGTGTTGGATTGAACAGAACTGAATACCAACCCAAACGTAAAAACTATGATGACTGCAAACAGTATTCCAAGCCATCTTTTATTGAGACCGCGTTCCATATAGTAAGCCGGACCGCCGCGATATTCATCCTTGTCTTTTACTTTATAAATCTGGGCCAATGTACTTTCGATGAAGCTTGAAGCCGCTCCAATAAGCGCAATAACCCACATCCAGAAGACGGCACCTGGACCACCGGCAGAAATAGCCGTCGCTACACCTGCAAGATTCCCTGTACCAACCCGTGAAGCAAGACTGACAGTGAACGCCTGAAATGAAGATCGGCCCCTTTTCCCTTCAGATGAGACAGTTGCTGGGTCCTTTAGTACCCTTAGCATCTCAGGAAAGTACTTAAACTGGACAAATCTTGTTCTGATAGTGAAATATGTACCTAAAATAACTAGAACTGCAATTAAGATATAGCTCCACATATAATTGTTTAATTCCGATATGATATTGTTGAAAATCCCCATAAAAAACTCCTTATCTACAGTAAATTTTTTTATAGTTCCTAATGTACCAAATGGGCGCCTTCATTACAATGGTACCTGACTTCCATCAGCCTTTAATAGGGTCCACGAACCTCTTAGCATTTACCCTTAACTTCTTAATTAGAAACAAAAAACACAGCTCAATTGCTGTGTTTTTTAGTGTTTTTTATTCTGTTTCCTGTTCGGTTTCACTTTTCCAAATGGTTACAAGCCTGCCTGTTTCACTTTCATCAACAATGAATGATCCGTTTGTGTAGCGATCACTGTTCCTCAAATCTGCTGCTTTTAGCGAAACAATTTGCTGTTTTTCAGTAAGGAAGAAGATTTCATCCTCACCACGGACAGCTTCAACACCGATAATGCGATGTGGATTTGCCTTCAATTCACGCAGCATCACAACTCCGCGTTTTGCGCGAGATGTTTTTTCGAATTCAGAAAGCTTCATCTTCTTCACCGCACCGCGCTGGGTTGCAATGACAATGGAAGGATTTTCGTTTGCGTCGATGATTTTACCACCCACAACATAGTCTCCATCCTTAAGGTTCATACCCTTAACTCCGGCTGCCCGGATTCCGATTGGACTGACGTCTTCTTCGCTGAACCATAAGCCATAGCCAAAGTGAGAGGCAATGAATAGATCCTTTTCTCCATTTGTTAGATGGACATCGACAACCCTGTCATCACCTTTTACGTTGATGGCGGTTAATGGTTTAGAATAACGCTGGGCTTTATAGAGGCTTAATTCCGATTTTTTCACCATGCCATTCTTCGTGACAAACACAAAGAACATATTCTGTTCGAAATTGGTAACAGGTACAGCCCGGATGATTTCTTCATCACGGTCGAGCGGGACGATATTCGCCACATGCTGACCAAGGTCCTTCCATCGGATATCAGGGAGCTCGTGTACAGGTAAATGAAGGTAGCTTCCTTTATTGGTGAACAACAGCAGGACATCCTTTGTGTTCACATTCAATTGGGATAACAGCCTGTCAGTATCCTTCATTGCGAAATCCTGTCCATTTGAAGCCGCATAGGACCTCTGGCTAGTACGTTTTATATATCCATCCTTCGTTACCGTGACAATTACATCTTCACTCGCGATCAGTACCTCAAGGTTGATTTTGATTTCCTCAATCTCTTCCTCAATTTTAGTTCGGCGTTCATCTGAAAAGCGCTTCTTGACATCCTTCAATTCCTTCTTAATGACAGTCAGAAGCTTTTTCTCACTTCCCAGAATGGCGGTTAGTTCGTCCACCTTCTTGGCAAGCTCCTCTGCTTCAGCCTGGAGCGCAGTTATATCAGTATTCGTCAGGCGATAAAGCTGGAGGGAAACAATCGCTTCAGCCTGGACTTCAGTGAATTCGAACTTCTGAATCAAATTATCTTTTGCATTACGTTTATCCTTTGAAGCGCGGATCGTCGCGATCACCTGATCGAGGATGGATAATGCCTTCATTAGTCCTTCGACGATATGCTGTCGGTCACGGGCTTTTTGAAGGTCGTACTGTGATCTTTTTGTAACAACATCCTTCTGGTGGTCGATATAGGCATCAAGAAGTTCGGCAAGCCCCATCAATACTGGCCGTTTCTTGTTGATGGCAACCATATTGAAGTTATAGGTAATCTGCAAATCGCTGTTCTTGTAAAGATAATGCAAGACACCGTTTGCGTCTGCTTCCTTTTTCAATTCAATGACAACACGAAGGCCTGTGCGGTCTGTTTCGTCTCGAACCTCTGAGATCCCTTCAACTTTCCGGTCTAAACGGAATTCATCAATTCTCTTGACGAGGTTGGCTTTATTGATTTCATATGGAATTTCCGTGATGACAATCTGCTGTTTGCCGCCTCGGATGTCCTCGATTTCCGCTTTGCCGCGGACAATGATCTTTCCCTTGCCAGTCTTGTAAGCTTTAGCGATTCCTTCAACACCCTGAATAATTCCGCCCGTAGGGAAGTCGGGTCCTTTAATCACTTTCATGAGATCTTCGACCGTGCAGGCAGGGTTGTCCATTCTCATGATAACCCCATCAATCACTTCCGCTAAATTATGTGGTGGAATATCTGTGGCGTATCCCGCTGAAATCCCCGTCGAGCCATTCACGAGCAAGTTTGGGAACATCGCCGGAAGCACAGTAGGCTCACTGGATGTGTCATCAAAGTTCGGGATGAACTCAACTGTCCTCTTTTCGATATCCCTTAATAGTTCACCGGCAATAGCTGATAATCTTGCTTCGGTATAACGCATTGCCGCTGGCGGATCACCATCGATGCTTCCGTTATTCCCGTGCATGTCAACCAGGTAATTCCGCACTTTCCAATCCTGGCTCATACGGACCATTGCTTCGTATACCGATGAATCACCGTGCGGATGGTAGTTACCAATGACGTTACCGACTGTCTTGGCTGATTTCCGGAAGCCCTTTTCACTTGTGTTGCCCTCAACATGCATGGCGTATAAAATCCTGCGCTGTACAGGCTTCAATCCGTCACGCGCATCTGGTAGGGCACGTTCCTGGATAATATATTTACTATAGCGGCCGAATCGGTCGCCCAATACGTCTTCGAGTGGGAGGTCACGAAATTTTTCAACAGAACTCATTCGCCTTCAACCTCCTCTGCGACTGAAATGTTTTCATTTTCAAGAATATTGCCGTCTTCTTCAAGACCGAAAGCGACATTGGATTCAATCCATTTCCTGCGGGGTTCTACTTTATCACCCATAAGTGTAGTGACTCTGCGTTCCGCTCTTGCAGCATCATCTATTCGGACGCGAATCAACGTCCTGGTCTCAGGGTCCATTGTCGTTTCCCAAAGCTGATCAGCATTCATCTCACCGAGACCTTTGTAACGCTGGATGATATAGCCTTTGCCGACCTTCTTGATGGCACCCTTCAGTTCTTCATCACTCCAGGCATATTCGATGATTTCCTTTTTGCCTGTCCCTTTGCTGACTTTATACAGCGGAGGAAGGGCAATGAAGACCTTTCCTGCTTCGATGAGCGGCTTCATGTACCTGTAAAAGAATGTGAGCAATAACACTTGGATATGGGCACCGTCAGTATCTGCATCTGTCATGATGACAATCTTGTCATAGTTGATGTCGTCTACAAGGAAATCCGAACCCACTCCCGCACCAATGGCATGAATGATCGTATTGATTTCCTCGTTTTTGAAAATATCCTGTAGCTTGGCTTTTTCTGTGTTGATGACTTTTCCGCGCAATGGCAGAACGGCCTGGAACTTCCTGTCCCGTCCCTGCTTGGCAGAACCGCCAGCAGAATCTCCCTCGACAAGGTATAATTCATTTTTAGCTGGATTCTTTGATTGAGCCGGAGTCAATTTGCCTGAAAGCATTGCATCCGATTTTTTCCTCTTTTTCCCGCTGCGAGCATCTTCACGGGCCTTACGGGCAGCTTCACGAGCCTGGTAAGCCTTGATGGATTTTCGGATCAGCAAGGTACTGACATCTGGATTCTCCTCAAGGAAATAAGACAGATGTTCTGAAACGACCGAGTCCACAGCCGACCTTGCTTCACTGGTCCCCAACTTGCCCTTGGTCTGACCCTCAAATTGCAGCAGCTCCTCAGGGATTCGGACAGAAACGATTCCAGCCAGACCTTCGCGGATATCCGCTCCATCCAGGTTCTTGTCCTTTTCCTTGAGCAATCCAACCTTGCGGGCGTACTCATTGAATACCCTGGTCATCGCAGTCTTTGCGCCTGCTTCATGGGTTCCGCCATCTTTCGTCCTGACATTGTTAACGAATGAGAGAACGTTCTCCGAATATCCATCATTGAATTGGAAGGCAAACTCAACTTCTATTTTGCTGTATTCGCCCTCAAAGCTGACCACAGGATGCAGAACATCTTTTTCTTCGTTCAAATATTCAACAAATGCCTGGATGCCTGTTTCAAAATGAAAGACTTCTTTCTCATTATTCCGGTCATCTATCAGCTCAATTTTCAAGCCTTTCAGCAAAAATGCAGACTCACGGAGCCTTTCAGACAGTGTGTCATAGTTATATGTCAAAGTAGAGAAAATTTCGGCGTCAGGTTTGAAATGGATCGTTGTTCCTGTCTGGTTTGTCTTGCCGATTTTCTCTAGAGTTGTCACCGGCTTCCCGCCGTTTTCAAAACGCTGCTCATAAACAAAACCATCGCGTTTGATGGTGACAACAAGCCATTCAGATAGCGCATTTACAACTGATGCGCCGACACCATGCAGTCCGCCGCTTGTTTTATAACCGCCTTGTCCAAACTTACCGCCTGCATGAAGGACCGTAAGGATGACTTCCGGTGTGGGCTTTCCTAGCTTATGCATCCCTGTTGGCATGCCACGCCCTTTATCCTGGACACTGATCGAATTATCTTTATGGATTTTGACGATGATGTGATTACCGTAGCCGCCAAGTGCTTCGTCAACGGAGTTATCAACGATTTCATACACGAGATGATGAAGTCCCCGGGTATCTGTGCTGCCAATATACATACCTGGCCTTTTACGGACCGCTTCAAGACCTTCCAGTACCTGGATGGCATCATCATTATAATCAAAAGCTTGCTGATTTCTTGCCACGAACATACCCCTTTCATTTCTTGCAAACAACATTGACGGTTTTTATGTATAGTGTCAATGAATTCCTTAAGTATTCCTCTTTTTTGTCAAAAGGATATTAAATAATATGCCTTTTATCAATATCAGAACAATTGTTCTCTTTGTTTATTTTACCATAATATTGGCGTCTATGCTTAATTGTAGCGATTAATTGGGATTTGGCAAACGGAATTAAAGAATTAATTTTGAAATTTGTCATAAAAAATAGGATTTTTGGTAACTTGTGATTAGGAAAAAGGAAACTTTATGCTTATAAAAGTGCTTTGCATACTTTTAAATGTCCTATTTCCAACTAAATGAAACTGCCAGTGATTACCGCCGTTAATTTTGCCGTTTGTTCTGCAATATAAGAACAAATCTTTTTTTGGAGGGCTCTTATCATGAAAAGCACGAAGGGTTTCATCCTGGGGGCAACATTAATTCTTGTTCTTGCCCTTACAGGGGCCGGAGTGTTCAGGCATGAGCCTGTACACAGCAATAAACTTAGTGCGAAAACTCATTCTACTGGCCAACGAATCATGAAGATGCAGTCGATGGCAAACGTAAATAATGTAGAAATGGGAGAGAAAATCAAGAGGCAGCTCAATACACAAGACGAAGTCACGCTTATTTACCATAACAAGAAAGATACAAGTCATTATTATGATCATGAGGCTGCTGTTGATTTTTTTACAGAACCAGGACCTGACGAAATAGATGAAATTACACGCGATATCAATGGCTGGGTCATCAAACACCTGAATTCGGTTTATATTTTCAGGTCCACTTCCATGGAAACACCGCAAATGGTTGAATATTTTAACCAGAGGCAAAACGTTGAGTATGCCGAGCCAAATTTTATCCTCATGCAAAACGAAGCAAACGTACCAAATGATTTACTTTACCAGGAGAATTACCAATGGAATTTGCCAGCGATTGGAACAGAGCAAGGCTGGAATATTACACGCGGAAAAGAACAAATTGAAATAGCCATTATAGATACAGGTGTTGACCTGGATCATCCAGAGTTAAAGAACAGGATTATATCTGGTTATAATGTGATAGATGAAAAACGAGAGCCGGATGATGATAATGGCCATGGAACACATGTAGCTGGGATCATAGCCTCAGAAACGAATAACGGTGAGGGTGTTGCCGGCATGACATGGTTCAGCAAAATCATGCCTGTTAAAGCAATGGGTGCGAAAGGCTATGGTACCACATTCGATATCGCAAAAGGTATCATTTGGGCTGTCGACCATGGTGCAGATGTTATAAATATGAGCCTTGGCAATTACCAGCCCTCCAAGGTCCTGGAAGAAGCTGTCCGTTATGCCTTTGACAACAATGTTGTCATGGTATCTGCAGCCGGCAATGACGGATCCAATCAGCCTACTTACCCTTCGGCTTATCCCGAGGTTTTGAGCGTGGCTGCTGTTGATTATAACGGAAACAGAGCGAACTTTTCTAACTATGGGGATTATATAGACATTGCTGCTCCTGGGGTGAATATTCCGAGCACCTTTTTCAATGCACAGTATGCAGCCCTTTCCGGGACATCAATGGCTGCTCCCCATGTTGCAGGTCTGGCCGCTTTAATTAAATCAGCTAATCCAGACCTCAAAAGCTCCCAGGTCATCAATATCATTAAAACATCTGCCATCGATCTTGGTGAACAGGGAAAAGACATTGATTACGGAAATGGCTTGATCGATGTAAATTCAGCCTTGCAGGAGGCGAATAAAAAACAGCCAGCAAGAGGCAAGACACAAAAGTCTATATTCAAATGGCTAAAATAAATGCAACAAAACAAGCCGCCATGGATTTTGGCGGCTTGTTTTTTAAATGACCTGAAAAAGTTCCTGGTCTACTTCTGCTAAAAGCGGACTTAATTCACCTCTTGAAAGAATATAAAGCTCATGCATAGCCCTCGTACAAGCCGTATAAAACAATTTCCTTTCCTCATTTCTTGTGTAGGAAGATGAATCAAAAATGATCACCGCATCAAACTCTATTCCTTTTGCCAGGTATGTTGGTACGACATTGACCCCGTTTTCAAAGGTCAAGGTGCCTTTTTCAATCAATCTTGCCTCATGGGACTTCTTGATGGATTCGAAAGCTTCTATGCTCTCAGCTGCTGTTTTGCAGATGATAGCGATGTTTTTATGATCCTTATTTTTAAGATCCGAAATAAGTCCAATCGTTCTTTCTGTGTGGTCAATATGTTTTCCGGGATTCACGACTACCGGCTTTGGACCTAAACGATTGAAAGGTTCAATCAGATTACCTCCTTCAATCAGCTCCCTCGTGAATTCTACAATCTGCTTTGTCGATCTGTAGGTTTTTGTAAGCTTGTAGGTTTCCTTATCTCCAAAGTCAAGCGCTGCTTCGGCAAAGATGGTCGGAGCCCCTGTAGGACCAGAGTAAATCGCCTGGTTCATGTCACCAAGCAAGGTCATTTTGCTGTACGGGAAAAGATTTTTAATATATGCAAATTGGAAAGGAGTATAATCCTGAGCTTCATCGATGAAGACATGGCGAATCGATGTGTTTGACTTCCTCCCTTCAATCAGATCCTGAAGATAGAGAAACGGTGTTGCATCCTCGTAAGGGATAGACTTTCTTTCCAGAGAACGGATTGTCTGGTCACAAATAGAAGGCCAATTAGTTGGCGCCGTATCTGCTCGAAGACCTTCATCCTTGAAAAAGTTCATAAAAATGGCCCTGTTATTTATGAATTTCAGTTTTTTCACTGCATTGAACAATGGTTTGAACCGTCTTTTTACGACAAGTTCAGATAGCCACTTTTCTTCACGGTCATAATCATGGAATGTATCTTCTGCTTCGCCTTGTTTTTTCTGGCTTTGTTTAAAAGCCTCGAGATAATCTTCCTTTTCAAGGAATTGAATTTCTTTTTCTACCCACTCCTGGGATTTTTCTGCCTTTGCTTTTTTCTTCAGTTCCTTGACCAGCCATTCCTTTACAAGCTGAATCCTATTCGGCATTGAAATACCCTTATCGAGTGAATCATAAAATTTGGCAATCTCATGCTTTGATATAATCGTTCGCTTCTTTAATGACAAGCTTTTAAAGATAAGTGTCTTTCTGGATAACTTCTCTGCATACCGGTCCAGCAATTCTTTTAATTCCAGGCTTGCTTTGAAACGGATGCCTTCAACTCTTTCCTGGCGGCTCTCATCGTTTTCTGCTGCAAGCAGATACTCCATCTGTTCAAATGGATCCTCCAGCTCGTATTCAGCACCAAAACGTGACAGGAGATATTCCTGGAATGTGGCCTGCTGCATGTTTTCTTCTCCAAGTTCAGGCAGGACGGTAGCAACATAGCTATTGAAAAGCGGATTAGGAGAGAACAGCATGATATTTTCTGATGAGATGATATTCCTGTACTTGTAAAGTAAATAAGCTACACGCTGCATAGCCGCTGACGTTTTGCCGCTCCCGGCTACTCCCTGCACAACAACAAGGCTGCTTGAGTCATTACGGATGATCTCGTTTTGTTCCTTTTGAATGGTCGCTACTATGGTTTTCATCTGAGTGTCAGCATTATTGCCGAGAACTTCCTGAAGCATCTCGTCACCAATTGTTACACCGGTCTCGAACATCGCCTTGATTTTCCCAGACCTAATGACAAATTGCCGCTTTAGCTCCATATCTCCTTGAATGGTCTCTGTTTCTGTTTCATATTGGGCAGGGCCCGGGGAGTAGTCATAATAAAGGCCAGAAATCGGCGCTCTCCAATCATAAATCAAGAAATTTTCTTCCTGCTCGTCCATTAACGAGGCAATACCCAGGTAGATTTTCTCTGCTTCGCTTTCACCGTCTTCTTTAAAATCAACTCTGCCAAAATAAGGGGAGAACCTTAGTTGGGAAAGTGTTTTAAGCTGTTTCACCATTTGCGATTGTGTACGCTCACGCTCTGATAAAAGTGCTGCCTGCTGTTTGATGCTTGTGAAGGTTTCCGCTACATCATCTGCTTCATCAAAGTTTACAGTTACATCCTCCCAAAACGTCTTCCTGATCTGAAAGGCATCTGAGCCGACATCACTTGAACTCGCCCTCCATTTTTTGGCCTTCCTATCAATTTCCTCAATGATGGAATGAACACGATCCTGTTCCATTTTTAAGGCGTTTAGCTGCTTTTCATCCATGAATTCCACTCCCCGAATCTATCCTCTTTTATTTGACAACACTTTTTATTTATGATATAATTATAATAAATTTATTCTGCCTACAAAACAATTCAGTGCCAACTTCCATTTTACTATTTACATATTTCGAATAGAAATACATACTCTCCAAAACACCTTTAAGGGTGTTTTTTATTTTTTGCACTTCTTTTTTATATTTATTCGAATTCCACCTATTTTAAACATCAAAAAAACCGCGAGCTGCAGACAATCAGCATCGCGGTTTTTCTTTTTACTTGCTTAATTTGATCAGGGACGCTATATTCGCAGCAGTATTTCTAACATACGTACTGGCATTATTGAATGCATCCTCTAGAGATATCACACCTGGTACAACACTGAATAAAATATCGATTCCGTGTTCGTGGACAATTTCACTGTCCTGTGCAACATGGCCAGCAATTGCGATTACAGGGATGCCGTGCCGTTTTGCGGTCTTTGCTACCCCAATTGGGGTTTTGCCAAAAATCGTTTGTCCATCTATTTTCCCTTCTCCAGTAATAACAAAATCCGCATTTAAAAGTTGCTCTTCAAGCTTTGTAGCCTCAAGAACGATATCAACTCCTCTTTTCAAGTCTGCTGACAGGAATGCCAGCAGGCCGCTGCCGAGTCCGCCTGCGGCCCCTGCACCAGAAATATGTTCGATATCTTTTCCTAGATCTTTCCGGATAATTTCTGCGTAATGTTGAAGATTGCCATCCAATACTTCAATCATTTCTGCAGTTGCCCCTTTTTGCGGACCAAAAATATGGGATGCGCCTTTGGGACCGGTTAATGGGTTATCCACATCACAGGCCACTTCGATATTCACCGCGATCAAACGGCTATCTGCTTGCTTCATATCAATGGAAGCCAATTCACCAAGAGATCCGCCACCTTCGCTGATCTCATTTCCATCAACATTGAGGAACTTGATCCCGAGGGCTCTCGCCATTCCTGCTCCTCCATCATTCGTGGCACTGCCGCCAATTCCGATGATGATCTTTTCCACACCAAAGTCAAGGGCGGCAGAAATTAATTCTCCAGTGCCGCGCGTAGTGGTTACCAGCGGATTGCGTTTCTCCCTGGATACCAGATGAAGCCCTGAAGCTGCAGCCATCTCGATAATCGCGGTCTTTCCATCACCAGACAGGCCGAAAAATGCCTTAACTGGCTCGCCAAGCGGTCCTGTTACAGTTTTTGAGATTATCTTTCCCTTAGTTGCATCAACGAGAGATTGTACAGTGCCTTCACCGCCATCCGCCATTGGAACTTTTACAAAACTTGCTTCTGGCAAAATCTTTCTCATGCCTGCCTCGATCGCGCTTGCTGCTTCAAGTGCAGTCAGACTTTCCTTGAAGGAATCTGGAGCTATTACGATTTTCATACTTTGTTTCTCCTCTCATTTACTAACGGAGTAATGTGTAAGGAAGGTATGGAGTTTAAAATAATCCATATTGATTTTGTGAAAATATATTTTTTAATTTGGCTCTGTTAAGGCTGAATGTTGATTTTTAAACCCTGTTGATTGTAGTGGAAGGCGCGTAGACTCCTGCGGGCTCAACTGGTCAGGTGAGACCCCGCAGGAGCAAAGCGATGAGGAGGCTCAGCGCCAGTCCCGCGGAAAGCGAAGCGCCTGGAACGAAAATCAACAGCCTTAATTAACAGAGCCAATTTCAAAAAGGTTTCTGAAGAAATTTAACCGAAAAATCTATCCAAAGAACTTAAAGATTCCAAAAATCAGGGTTGAAACGATGGCAAGTGTCAAACCTATTGCAGTTTCATACGGAATCAATTTCAGACGCTCTTTAATCTCCATATTCACACTTCCTCCAGTTGCATGGAAAAAGCTTCCGTGCGGGAGGTGGTCAAGCACAGTTGCACCAGCATGCACCATTGCCGCACCCGCCAATGCAGTTACACCCATTTCTAAAATGGTGGTTCCAAATACCTGGGAGGCAACAGCTGTTCCAGCAGTAGTCGAAGCTGTAGCAGCAGACATAAAGATACCCGATACAGGTGCAAGAACGAAGGCCGGAAGTCCAAGTGCATCAAGACTGTTGATGAGAACATCCTTTAAGCCTGAATTCGCGATGATTCCCGCCAAAGTACCTGTACCCAGAAGCATGATAGCGACACCGGACATTTTCCCAAGGCCTGATACAGCATAGTCATTGATATGCTTGATTCGTCCCATTGCCAGTGCTCCTGCAATCCCGCCGGCTGGCAAGGCAATCATTGGATCAATGTTTATATCAAACAATGGTCGAAGGGCAAGCAGGATAATCGTCACTAATGGGGCGACAATCGCTGGCACCACAAGCGGCAGCTCCCCGTTAACTTTCGTTTCGCTTTCCTCAGCTGAAACGCTTGAACCTTTATGAACCAATTTTTTAGCTAAAATATACGTGACTGTAAGTCCAAATGCAGCTGGGATGATTCCTGCTGCCATGATTGAAGTCAATGGAACACCGAACGCATCGGATGCAGCAATGGCATTCGGATTTGGTGACATGATGTTACCGGCTTTACCCCCGCCAATCATCGCAAGCAGAATCGCAGTTTTTGAGATGCCTGCTTTGCTGGCAATTGCCAGGGCAATTGGAGCGACTGTGATAACAGCCACATCAATGAATACACCAACTGTCGTAAGGATCATCGTTGCAATTGCCAAAGCAAGCAACGCCCGAGTTTCCCCGACTTTTTTAACAATCGTTTCCGCAATGACTGCTGCTGCGCCTGATTCAATCAAGACCCCGGCCAGTACACCTGCAGCGAGGATGCGCAATACAGCAGGAATAATTCCTTTGGCGCCCTCCATCATCAAGGTAACCGTATTTGTAACATCGACGCCGCCAACGAGACCGCCAATCAATGCTCCGGCGATCATTCCGTAAGCAGGTGAAACTTTTTTCAGTATTAAGAATATAGCTACGATAAGGGCTACTAATGCGCCGAAAGCGCTTACTTGAATATCCAAGTTGTGTTCCTCCTTCAAATCTTTGATTACCTCAATTGTAAGCGCTATCTCATTCGATTTCATTGGTCAAACCACCAAAAAAAGATCTGTATTAATACAGATCTTTCGTGCATTTGCACAATCATTCAAGTTCATTATTGAGAAATGACAAGTAAAGATGAAGCAAATCCGTGGTTTTTCGAGGATCTTTGCCTGTTATTTCTGTTATCTTGTCTAATCTGTACCTAAGGGTGTTCCTATGGATAAAAAGCATTTTCGCCGCACTGTTCATATCACCATTGGTATCAATCAGTGCTCTTAATGACTCAGTCAATTCCCCTTTAGTATCCCTGGCTTTTAACCTTGTATAATAAGGCTCTAAACCCTCAGTCAATCCCATATTTGAAGCTGTTAGGAGGAAAACAGGCAGATAATAATCTTCATACACGAAGATATCTTTGTCAGGTGCTAATTTCTGGCCTGCTTTCAAGGTATGTTCAGCCTGTTGATAAGACATTGCCAATCCTGTCAATCCAGGGTGTTGTTGTCCAATACCTATTTTTATGTACACATCACTGGTTGATTTATAACTGTCGACCCATCCCTCTGCCAGTTTTCTAACCTGATTGGCACTTTGGGCGGAAGGCATCCTCTTTAAAATCACTATCCTGTCATGCTGCATAAGCAAAAGGTCATCCTTTTCCAGTCTGCCTTTAAGAAAGGTGAAGGTTTTCTTCCTGTCAGAAGATAAAATAACCATCGCTATCCGAGGTAAATCCAGATTAATTCCCAAACGCATGGCCCTTTCCAGGAAAAGCGGATCCATCTTCCCTTGGGAATGGATAATTTGACTGACAAGCTCTTCCTTCAGCCTCTCATCCCACTGGATTTCATTCATTAGCACTGCTTGCTGCAGACTTAGTTCAGCAGCCATCCTGACAAGTTCACCAAAACTTCTGATTTCCTCAGGAGAACCAGTGATACCGATAACACCAACTATTTCTCCGTCAAAGCGAATGGGAAGGTTGATACCTGCCTTCACCCCATGGAGATTCTTTGCTTCTTTTTCTGTAATTTCATAGCCAGATCCCTGTTTGATGACATTGACAGCACCTTCATGTATATCATCGATTCGTTTCTGGTCCCCCGACCCAATGATGACACCCCGGTTATCCATTACATTGATATTTTTCCCGATGATTCCCATCGTCCTGTCAACAATCTCCTGAGCCAGCTGCTTGTCTAAAAAATCCATTCTATATTCCCGCCTCGCAAAACATATGTATCTACTTTATCACCATTACTTAATAAATATTATAAAACAAAGATTTTCTATTGATCATTTAATCTGAAGTGCATCCTGGTTCAGACAAATCAACGGCGATTACTCCTGATTTGTACGAAGTTGGCCCTGGTTCAGACAAAACGACGGCGATTACTCCTGGTTTTGTCCGAAGTTGACCATTGTTCAGACAACTCAACGGCGATTACTCCTGGTTTTGTCCGAAGTTGGCCCTGGTTCAGACAAAACGACGGCGATTCCACCAGGTTTTGTCCGAAGTTGGCCCTGGTTCAGACAAATCAACGGTGATTACTCCTGGTTTTGTCCGAAGTTGGCCCTGGTTCAGACAAAACGACGACGATTCCACCAGGATTTGTCCGAAGTTAGCCCTGGTTCAGACAAATCAACGGCGATTACTCCTGATTTTGTCCGAAGTTGGCCCTGGTTCAGACAAAACGACGGCGATTCCACCAGGATTTGTCCGAAGTTGACCATTGTTCAGACAACTCAGCCGCGATTACTCCTGATTTTGTCCGAAGTTGACCTTAGTTTAGACAAATCAACGGCGATTCCACCAGGTTTTGTCCGAAGTTGGCCCTGGTTCAGACAAAACGACGGCGATTCCACCAGGATTTGTCCAAGTTGAACAGTGTTCAGACAACTCAGCCCCGATTACTCCTGATTTTGTCCGAAGTTGGCCCTGGTTCAGACAAAACGACGACGATTCCACCAGGTTTTGTCTGAAGGCGACCCTAGCCTGACTAATAAATGCCGATAAAAGTAAAACGTGAGGAAGCTGTTCCTCCTCACGCAAAGATATTATTTGGTTAAAGCATGCTCTACCTTTATACAGCGATCCATGATCACGGTGTACCCTTTTTCTTTCAAAAAGCGATAAGCTTCTTCATTTTCGAGACCTAGCTGTGCCCAGAAGATATCCGCATCAATTTCTGCAAATTCCTTAGCGACGTCCATCAAATATTCCGACCTTCGGAAGACATTTACGATATCGACATGACCGTCTATTTCTTTAAGGGACTTTACCGCTTTTACGCCAAGTACTTCCTCCACTGCAGGATTCACTGGGATAATTTCATACCCTGCCTTCTGCATGGCTTCAGATACCATGTATGAAGTTCGCTGCGGATTATCACTTAAGCCCACTACCGCTATCCTTTTTGACTTTTTTAAAATCTTGCCGATTTCTTCACGGCTTGGATACTTCATTTCCATCCTCCATCACTCCAATGTTTAGTTTCTTTACTTTTATCCTACCCTCTAAAAGAATTATTTTAACTTATTAACCTGAAGAACAGTATACTATTAAGCTTCTTTAAAAGTTTGCATTTTCCTTTTCCTGGCTAATGAGAACTGGTCAGTTATAACTGCTATTAACGTCCCAAGAATCAAACCATTATTCAGGATTGAAACCATGATAGGAGGAACATGGCTGAATGCTTCTGCTGGTACAAACATGGACCCTACGCCTGCAAACAGGGAGGTTCCAATAACCGCCCGTGTCCTATGTTTGTCATTTTCCCGGTCGAATTCGGAAAATGCAATTCCAATCATATTAGCAAAGATCACAAACGTGACTGAATAGCCGACAGGTGCTGGCAATGCGGCAAATACAGACATGACTTGCGGCAGGAAGCTCGCTCCGATTATGAATAAAGAACTAATGATGAACGGCAGCAGCTTTGTGATTCTTGTTGTTGCGATAAACCCGGCTGCTCCTGAAATAGGCACAGAACCAATGGCAGAGAATAACCCTCCAAGGATCTGATTGATTCCGGCGGTATATCCGCTGGCACGGTAACGGTATTCACGATTATCAGCTCCCAGATCATTCAGCACTTGGCCTGTTACCCTGATGCTTGCGAGCATATTGGTTATGAGTAAGAAGGTGATGAATACAGAGGTTACCATCAGACCTGAATCATAAATAGGCGTCCCGAAAGCCAGAACATCCGGGAAAGCAAACACAGGTCCTTCATACCGATGAAAAGTCTCCCCTAAGTCAAGCAGTGAAAAAAGCAGCCAACCTGTACCCAAACTGATCAATATGGCATACTGACTGATTAGTTTTAAACGGTGACGGGTTAAGTAAAATGTTAAAGCAACCAGAAACAAGCTGAATAAAGCGACTGAAAGATTCACTTCGCAATTGCCTCTCCCAATCCCCATCATCCCCTTAAGAAATGAACCGCTTAATTGGATAACCAGCAGCAGCAGATAAATTCCACTGACAACAGGCGTGAACAATTTTGCCAGCTTGTCGATCAGCTTAAAAAAGCTTAACAGGAAAAAGACCACTCCGCTTACAATCATGGCGCCTTCCAGTGCCTGAAGGGTCTCAATATTAGAAGTGAACAAGGCAGTACTTAAACCTGCATAGATCGTGAAGACACCCCACCATAAACCGGCAGGTCCCTCGTTGATCGGCAGCCGGTGGCCGATCAAAGCCTGCAGAAGACTTGATATTCCCAATACAAACATTGTCCTTTGAACCAGGCCGGTTGTCTGTATTTCATTAAGATGAAAAACATCTGCAATCGCAATAGGGGCAACAATTGAGCCGGCAATAATAAAAGCCATCCACTGTATGGCTGAAAGAAAAGTTTTCATATGTGGATCTCCGTTCTAATAAGTTTCTAAATGTATAACCCATGTGCAGCACACTGATGCATTTAGTCTATAATAATATTTTAATTAAAGATATATATAAGGATGATTAGTTTTTGTCACAGGCATTCAAGGGCTTCCATCCAAGCTCTCAAACAAGAAAGGACACCCAGTGTCGGTGTCCTTTTGGTTAATAGCTGGTAAACCATAATATTCTTTGAATCCAGTAGACAATGTATTTAAATGGTGTCATTTTGTCCTTGTTTTCTTCATATTCTACTGTGTATACTGCAGATTCGTTATTCCAGATTTTCTTGAAATATTGGTCAACGTCCCTGGCGAGCTCACTGTCGGAAGGAGCGGATACTTTCATATTGGTTTCCAGATTTAGGTCAACCAGATTCCTTCGGGTAAAATTAGCTGATCCTCCTACTATGACATCCTTATCCTTACGGTCAAAATAAATCATTTTGGTATGATACTGTTCTTCTCCCGTCTTGTACCATTTAACCTCGATGTTATCACTGCCCAGATTTCTGATTTCTGCCGAAACCGGTATGTTTGGAAGACCGGTTTTCTGATTTCCAAAGGCATTTTTATTGGGATCGAGAATGATCTTTATTTTCGTACCTCGATCGGCCGCCTTGTCGATTTCATCAATAACGGATCTTTCAGCAAGATAGAACATTCCGATCCAAATTTGGTCACCCTCTTCACTTTTCTTCAACTCATTCAGGATATGTTTGAGAATCTTGCTTTCCGTCAGGACCTGGACTTCAAAGGGGCCAGTTTCTTTTTTTGGCATGTATTCAGGAAGCTCAGGCCCTCCCGAAAAGTCGGCGACAGCCTGTTCCGACTCGAGGATATCTCCGATAATATTTCCGCTTGTTTCAAGGGCGATATTCGAATGCAAACCGCTAGCATCATGAGGATTGGCAGATGTAATAATGGCCGTTTTTTCAGTCACAAACACTTTCCGATGATTCGCCTTTAGGTTCATCAATTCGAGATAAGAACGGATCGTTACATCAGGAGCATTCTTGGCCATGGGGTTCGGTATCCAGCCTTCACCGGATTGACCAAACCACTGAAAAAATAATCTCCAAACTGCTGAATATAGCGGATTGGAATCCCGCAAAGGGTCCAGGTCAGTAAAGACAACCTCGATTTCATTCTCCCTTAATTCTTTTAAAAATTTGGCTTTATGGGATCCATATGTCAGGTTGATTTCATCAGTAATGAAGACAATTCTGAGATTGGGATGTTTCTTCTTTTGGGCGATCAGTTTATCGGTGATGTTCCGGCTTAAGTCAGGAAATCCAAGATCCTCATTATAGTAATCATTGAACAGGAACATATCGAGGACGATGAAATCTTATGCTTCTTCGATCCTCTTCAAAACAGTATCAAAAATTTCCTGTTCAGTTTTTCTTTTGCCATCTTTTCCTTGATAGGTAAGATCATATAAAAATCGCACATTCTTTGCCCTATGGACATCACCTTCGTAGGAAAGGCCTGGCGGAAGGTCTTTATGTGTATGATAATAGGCTGTCAGGAGAACCAATAACCCAATGAACAGCATGAACATAAGCTTTTTACTTTTTATCATATTCTTAAACTTCACCATCGGGCAGGACTCCTTAAACTTTGATAGTATACTTATTCACTTCTTAAGCAAGTTATAAACTTAGCAAGCATGCAGCCGGGAAATTAACTGATTCCAAATCGAACAAACTCTGCTATTTCTTCGAATAGCAAATCTGAGTATAAAAGAATATTCTAATTTAACAGTTTTGGAAAATATACTAAGCCGGATGAAACCTTTGTTTCAAGAATTACATGGTGTTTTCAGGAGAACGTGGTAAAATAAAAGAACCGTAAAATCTTTAAAGGAGAATATTTCATGGCATTAAATGCAATTATTATTATTCTAGCTTATTTGCTCGGATCGATTCCTTCTGGATTGATTGTGGGAAAAGTATTCTATGGCAAAGATATCCGTGAACATGGGAGCGGGAATTTAGGGGGCACAAACACATTCCGGACACTAGGTGTTAAAGCAGGAATGGCGGTGAGTATCGCTGATGTACTTAAAGGTACTCTTGCTGCAAGTCTTCCTTTACTTCTTGATGCTGAAATCCACACCCTGCTGGTTGGTATTTTTGCAGTAATTGGACATATGTACCCTATATTTGCGGGCTTTCGCGGCGGAAAAGCGGTCGCTACTTCCGGCGGTGTTTTGCTTGCCTATGTACCGGTTTTATTCTTGTTCATGCTGATCTTCTTTTTCATAAGCTTGTACATAACAAAATATGTTTCTCTTTCTTCCATTTTGACTGGGATTGCTGCCTTCATTTACTCACTTTTCACCCGGGATCTTCCTCTAATATTGGTCGTTGCGGTGCTGGCAACCTTCGTAATATACAGGCATAGGGCAAATATTAAGAGAATCCGAAATAAAACAGAACCAAAGATCACGTGGCTGTAAAACAGTCAAATAAAAAACCGGCAAACCAGATGATGGTTTGCCGGTTTTTTATTTGCGGACGACTCCAAAGGCCTTCAGCGCCTGTCCCAAATTGTTGTACATTTTTACATCATCAAACCTGATGCCGAGAGTTACAACTGAATGGGCAAGTTCAGGCCGGATACCTGTAAGATTCACTTCCACTCCAGTAAGCTTCAGACCGTCGATGATCTTGAATAGTTCCTGGGCCACCATAGTATCGACAATGAATACTCCTGAAAGATCCAGGATCAGGCAATCAACTTCCTGGCGGTTTGCTTCTCGCAAGGTATGCTCCCTTAGAACTCTTGCTCTATGGGTATCGATATCGCCTATAATCGGGAGCACTGCCACTCCATCAACGATTGAAATCACAGGAGTACTGAGCTCATCGATAACTGCTTGTTGTGCTTTTAACCTTTTATTCGCCAATCCTGTATAGGACGCAGAGAAAATAAGTATCAAATCATCTATAAATCCGTTGATGACTTTCCCTACCCTCATACCTTCTCCCATGGTAAGCTGACTATCATTTTCCGTTATGCTTATAAACTCATCCCACAGCACATCGCGAATGATATGAAAATGCTTAATCGATTAACTAAGTGAAAGTCCTTGCCGAACCTTGTCCTCACTTACCCTTGTTCCCCAATCAAGTATGTCCTGATCAACCGATTCTCCTTCCATAATCCTTTCTAATAAACGAATTAACTTTCCAATCTGTTCTTTATAGAGTTCGGATTGTGATTGTCTTGCAAGCTTCAGGAAGGTATCCGGCTGGTTGTCACTAATCGATTGGTGTATCTTGTCAACTAAATCTTTTTCTCTTTCCTTAAGCAAATCATTGAATACCTTTGTCATGTTATATCTCCTTTATAGTAATCACATTTGTTCTTTATTAAAATATTTTCGTTCTTTATAATGAATATTTTATTTTTAATGGTATAATTTATATAAAAATGTCATATATATCCGAAAGAAATCGAATTTGGCTGTCTAATTTAATATTGCGAATTCCTGATGAAATTACCCAAATACGTATGTTTTCAAACAACATGATGCAGTGAATTTTTTAAAAGAAGGGAACCAGATGAAAATGATGAATCCTTCCTCTGCCTATAGTTTTTACCCAATGATCGAACCGAATTCTTCGTTTCGAGCTGATTTCACATCACAGAACGGTTCACATATT
Organism: Mesobacillus sp. AQ2; assembly: GCF_030122805.1. Classification (NCBI taxonomy): domain Bacteria; kingdom Bacillati; phylum Bacillota; class Bacilli; order Caryophanales; family Bacillaceae; genus Mesobacillus; species Mesobacillus sp. AQ2. Next base: position 2,570,735 of record NZ_CP126080.1, read on the forward strand.
TTCCCGCTAAGCACAGTTCTCCCCTCTGAAAACAAGTCAATAGCTTTTCGTAAATTAATGGTAAAGGATGAGTTAACCATTATGATTGACAAAAAGAAGGCTGAATTGGAAAGTGAACTTCAAAATTTAAACCAGGAGATTCAAGAAAAACAACAAATCTTAAAATCATTGAAAACCGCTTTGACCGATGTATCCAGAGACTTTCAATCTGTTTCTTCAAGCGCTCTGGCGGCCGGATTCGCCCATGAAATAAGGAACCCATTAACTACAATAAAAGGATTTATCCAATTATTGAAGCCTGAGCTTCAATCAACTGGCAAACAAGAACTGGCCGACGTTGCACTGGAGGAAATCAATCGGGCAAACAGCTTACTAACTGAATTCCTATCTGTGTTAAAACCAACTCCTGCTGTGAAAAAAAGGCTTCCAATCAACGGTCTGATAAAAAAAATGAAGGATTTGTATACAAGCGAGGCAATCCTGAAGGGGATCGACTTAAGTTTTGAACTTCCGGATGAGGAACTTTTTATAATGGCAGAGGAAAATTCAATAAAACAAGTCCTGCTCAATTTATTGAAAAATGCAATGGAGGCTGTCGAAGGAAGTGGGAGAAACGATGGAGCCGTTAAAATGATTGCTGGAAAGGATGCGGATTTTGCAACGATCAGTGTAATTGATAATGGAAGCGGAATTGATGAATGGAGCTTAAAGAAAATCTTCACCCCTTTTTATACAACAAAGGCAGAGGGAACAGGCATTGGACTGGCAATCAGCAAACAATTAATTGAAAATCACGGCGGTGAAATGAACGTCTATAATGAGTCTTCGAGAACAATATTCAAGATCTCTCTACCCGCCCTGTTGTAAACAGCTTTTCGATTAGTCAAAAAATTGTCAAATTGAATTCGGTCTAATTGTACGATTGTTGATAAAATAAAAATAAGAACACAGGAAAGAAGGCGGACTAGTATGGAAGAAGTTATGAAGCTGACAGACCAATTTGTTTATTCAACCACAACAGCCGATGTAACGACTCCAGATGACTTTATAGTTGAATTCCTGGCTGATTTACATGAACAATCGAATCCAAAGACTATTAAGATCAAGAATCTCGATGAGTTAATGGACTTTATAGAAAAAATGGATAGCGAATAAAATGCGGCTCTTGATTGAGTCGCATTTTCATATTTTCAGGAGTTTAAACTTACCCTTCCCAAACACATCCCTAATATAATCGAGCTTGATTCCATTAAAATAAACCAAATCATCCTGATGGATCAAGATGTCGACATCATCGAAAGTGTAGATTTGATCATTGCCTAATGGCCGCTCTTCCAGAGCAACTCTGAGCTGGGGGCCTCCTCAGCCAATTCCCATAGTGAGGCGGATAAAAAGTTTTTCTCCGTCGCTGCTTTCTTTGCGGATTGCATGTTCCAGTATTTTTTTGGCGCTCTCCGTTATCTTGAACATCATCCTCCATCCTCTCTTTCTGCATTTTTCTCACATCTTCGGGACATGAAAGAATCAAATTTTGACAAAAATTTGAATATCATAATGAAACATATATATTTAGCATCTATCTTATAATATATTATCTTTAGGGGCAAAAAAATAGATAAGCCTCATCAAATACTGGGGAGATTTCTATGAGAAAAAAGAAGAAAACTTTTTTTGGCATGATCTTGGTTACCGGATTAAGCATTATAGCAGGAACACTAACATTCCAGATGTATCATGAAGCACAGGCAAAAGAACCGAATTTGACAGTAATACAAAAAAAACATTCTGTGCGAAGTATGGATGTATCCGGTAAAAATTTTGAGGAAACCGTGAAATTAGGGGCAATCGGCGATATTCTGATTCATGATACGGTTTATGAAGACGCTCTTACTAATTCAGGATATGATTTTAAACCGATGTTAACCAATGTTAAACAGCAATTAACGGAGCCTGACCTTCTGCTGGCCAATCAGGAGACCATTCTTGGCGGGGTCGAAATTGGTTTATCCAGCTATCCGGCGTTCAATAGTCCTGTTGAAATTGGGGATGCACTGATCGACGCTGGTGTCGATATTGTTTCCAATGCCAATAATCATTCCCTGGACCGTTCTGAAAAAGGCGTCATGACCTCCTTACGAAATTTGGAAGCTGCCGGGCTGCCTTATGTGGGTTCTTTCAAGGATGATGCTGACAAGAATAAATTAAGGATATTGAATAAAAACGGTATTCATATATCTTATTTGTCATACACCTATGGAACAAATGGGATTCCGGTACCCTTCGGCAAAGACCACCTCGTCAACCTGATTGACCGCGAGGTAATGAAAGCTGAAATCCACCGTGCCAGAGAGGAGTCGGATGTGGTTGTCATGAGCATTCACTGGGGAAATGAATACCAGCGCTTTCCGACAGATGATCAAAGAGAACTTGCTCAGTTCCTCATCGACGAAGGTGTAGATATCATCTTCGGACATCATCCGCACGTCCTTCAGCCAATGGAATGGGTGACCGCCTCTGACGGCAGAAAGGGTCTTGTAGTGTATTCTCTCGGTAATTTCCTGTCTGGTCAAATGTGGGATTACAAGGATATTGGAGGCCTCGCAACGGTGGAGGTTACAAAGCGCATCACTCCCGATGGTACTGATATTGCTTTGCAGAATCCAGAATTCCTTCCTACCTTCGTTTCCAGCAGCAGACAAAGCCATTACAGGGTGGTACCTTTGAAGGAAGCAGGGAGATTCGGTCTTGCCGACGCAGAAAATAAATATAACGAAATCATGCATCATATGACACAATACATTAAAAAATAATCCTGTAAGTGCCTGGCAAATGATGACCGGGCATTGCTTATGTTATAATCGGGGCATCTGGTATGGAAGGAGAACGATATGGAAATTACAATCAATGACGATGCGGCAGCCTGGTATGAAAACGAAATGGACCTTTCCACCGGAAGCTATTTACGCTTTTTTGTACGGTATGGAGGCTTCAGTTCGATTCAAAAAGGTTTTTCACTTGGCGTTTCGAAAGAGGAACCCGATCATATCGGCGTGAAAACAGACAAAAACGGAATCACTTATTATATTGAAGAAAAAGACATTTGGTATTTTGACGGCCACGATATGGTAGTGGATCTTCACCCTGTTGGCCAGGAACCCGAGTTTAAATTTGAAAAAAAATAAGGCGGGCGCATGTGCGCCTGCCTTATTTTTTGCCAAGAAAATTCTTAATGCCTTCCTTTTTCAATACCTCTTCCTGTTTCATGCCAAAGAGGTCGAAATGCGGGTAATCAGGTTTTCTATTGTCAATCCATTCAGGGCTGAGACCGTATTTTCTCCCCCACTCTGCCAACTTTTCAATGTCCCTGCACCCTGCTTTTGTCACCGTGGTACAACCAGGAAAACGGTCATCTATCCAGTAGTGAGTGAGAAAGGCAATCTCTCCTTTGCGGATTTTCTCTTTCCACTCTGCTAGTTCATGCCTTTTGATCCCGAATGCCAATCAGACCTGCTCCTTTTCATTCTCAGGCTTTTTCATGGCTTTTAGATAAGCTTCATGCCAGTCAGGAAAAGACCTTTTTAATGAAATGGGCCGGAAACTGTCCTTTTTGACACAGACGTGCTTTGAGCTGCCAGTGAGTGCAAGTTGACCTTCGCCATTAAAAATTTCATAATTATAGACAGAACGAATGCCATCATATTCTTCGACCCAAGTCTTGATTGTGGCAGTATCCCCATACCGCAAAGGTTTTTTATAAGAAGCCTGAATATCAAGGACAGGCGAGATAATGCCGTCCTTCTCCATCTCAGCATAATTAAAACCGAGCTCTTTAATCAATTGCGTCCTGCCCAGCTCCATCCAAACCAGATAATTTGCGTGATAAACTACACCCATCTGGTCTGTTTCTGCATATCTAACCTCTATTTCTCTTGATGAAATCTGCATCCTCATTCCCCTTCTGCTGATAGATTGTCTTGTTCAATAAAAATTTCCGAAACATTATTATGACAGTATTTTTGACAGCGCCGCTTCAAAATCCTGTTTCTCCAAGTATATAACATCCTGGTCCAAGTTCTCTACCGATCCGCCGCCCATCAGGCGATAGGCTTGAGACTGTATGGTTTCGTCCACCAGATTTGTAGCAAACCTTCCGTTCCCCTTAATCTCTGTTTTGGAAAGCTTTTCTGATAAAAAAACAATGGCCTGATCATTGATTTTATACTGATATTTTCCGGCATAGTTCCTGATAATGAGCAATAATTCATCGACACTATAATCAGGGAAGTGAAAAAACTTCTTGAAGCGTGATCGAAGGCCTGGATTGCTTTCCAACAGCAGATCCATCTCGGCAGGATAGCCCGCCAGGATGACGACAAGGTTTTCATTATGCCTGGTCATCTCATCCACAAGCGTATCGATCACTTCTTTGCCAAAGTCACCTGAGCTTTGACCAAGCAATGAATAGGCCTCATCTATAAAAAGAACTCCACCAAGTGCCTCACGGATTTTTTTCTTTGTCTTAATGGCTGTCTGGCCCACATAACCAGCGACAAAATCCGCCCGGCTGCTGGTAATCAGATGTCCCCGCTTTAACATCCCGCATTCCTTTAACAGTTCAGCGTAAATCTTTGCGACAGTCGTTTTTCCGGTCCCGGGGTTCCCGGTGAAGACAGAATGCAGCTGGATCGGTACAGCGGGCAGCCCTTTTTCCTTTCGGAGCTTCTGCATCCTTACGAAAGAAATAAGCGAGGTGACTTCTGATTTTACCGTATCCAAACCTACTAATGCCTGGAGGCGATCAAGTGGTTTTTCTGCTGAAGGCTTGGAAGATGATTCAAAGTCTGCTTTTTCCAACAACGTATATGTTGAAAAATCATCCTCTTCAGACTTTCTTGAGCCTTTTTTAAATATAGCTTCCAATACAAGGTTACGCACTGTTCGCGCATTGCCAAATGTATCATCAACTCTTTCCTTTTCAATTCTGTCCCTTAGCTCAAGCTTTGCAGGTTCAGTCATGGCGTAATCATTATCCCGCGCTGCCTGCTCGGCAATCTCCATCAGTTCATCTTCCGTATAATCAGGCAGATGAATAAAATTCGATTGTGGGAAACGAGACCTTAATCCAGGATTTGCATCGAGAAACTGGCGCATTTCTTCTGGATATCCAGCAAGGATTACCGCAAATTTGCCTCCATATTCATTTCCAGTCATTAGGGATACCAGTGTATCGATTGCAGTTTGGCCATAGTCATTCCCTGTCTGGCCTTCACGCTTAAGACTATATGCTTCATCGATGAATAACACACCGCCAAGAGCCTGTTCGACAATTTTGCGTACGTTTTCCTCGGTCTGCCCAACATAAGCGCCGACTAACTGTGAACGGTCAGCCTCGATGATTTCTTCTCTCGGCAAAACACCAAGTTGATGATAAATTTTTGCAAGCAATCGTGCAAGCGATGTTTTTCCTGTTCCTGGATTGCCTGTCAGCACCATATTCAAGCTTTGGTCATCTTTTGTTTGCAGTCCAAGTTCTTTTCGCTTTTGCTGATATTTGAGGAAACGATAAAAATCATTCACTCTCTCTTTTACGGATTCCAGGCCAACCATCTGATTTAGTTCAGCCAAAGGATCCGTTTCCGACTGGTTTTGAAACTCCATATCCTCGGCGAATTCTTCTTTCCATTGAAGCTTGATTTCATCAAGGTTATGAAGTCTTTTTTTCATTTCTTCATAGTGGACTGCTGTATGGAAAACGCCCGTTACCGACTCTTCATATAGTTCTGTTGCTTTCAGGAGTGCTGCTGTTTCATCGATTGCCTTTTCGAGTAATTTTGTCAGCCTGCCGAATTTTCGGCTTAAATCGGAACCATCTCCTGGTGTCTGTTCCTTTAGCTCATCCAGCACTTCTTCGGCATGTCCAAGGAATTGCTGGGAAATATCGATGTATTGTTCTGCTGTTTTCTTTTTCAGTGCCCGATTGTCTGTTTCCCTGATCCGAGGGTAGACCAGGTTTTCGAACAAATTCCCTTTATTCTTCCATTGGTTTGACGCAAGCAGGGATTTAGCTTTTTTGTTAGAAGCATCTTGCTCAACCGCTGATTTCAGCCACTCAAGGACAAGTGAATCAAATCCGTTCCGTTTAGCTCTTGATTGAGCTGCCAGCGTCAAAACATGTGACAGTTTTGTCGGCGCTTCACTTTTTGTCAGTACTTTAATGGCTGTAATCAAACCAGCTTCATCACGAATGAAACCCTTAGAATGTATTTCTTCCTCCCAAAGTAACAGCTGTTCATCTAAAGGGATTTGCTTTTTGTGTTGTTCCATACGAATCACTTCTTTATCTATAATTTAACGAATGCCATTTCAACTTTACATTCCGTATATTAACACATTTTCCCGCAAACGAAAAAAGACCCGCCTTTACGACGGGTCTCTCCCCTTACTGCTGTCTGTTAGCTTCATCCTTAATTTCTGCCCTGAAGGCATCAATACTCTCACGGCGGCGCTCATTCTTCTCCTGAATCCGCTGCTGGTCTTCAGGACTCGAATTATTCATTGCAGCCTCAGCATCTTCCATGTTCGCAATGGTGTGATGGATCATCGACTGCAGCTTTTCTACATTATCACTGCGATCGTCTGGCTTTGGTGTATGGTTTGCCATTGTCATGTACCTCCTTTTAAAAAGTACAACAATAGTATGTGATGAATGAAAGTGAATATAAGCGGAAAACAGTGGATACTTTTTCGACAAAGATTTTATCGCAGATATAGTTGCTTTCTGGGTCTTAGGCATTGGGTACGGCATTTTGAGAGAAATTAAATAAAAAATAAAAGCCTGCCATCTATTCGGCAGGCGTGGTTCCAAGATCTATTCACCTTTAGTCTGGATTACCTGTGCATGTTCTCCAGATTTATCATTCATCTTCTTGCCCTTGTTACCGCTGAAACCGCGCGGCTGGGTTCCAAGGTGGCTCGGAACATGGTGCTTGCTGTCCCTTTTAGGATTACTCATGACCATCCCTCCTCTAGATTAAGTTTTACCAGAAGAAGAGTTAATCATGAATGGTAATGTATGAAAATTACTCAGCTTTACCTAAGTGTTTTTGCTCTAATTTTGCCTCGATTTTTTCGAGTGCATCACGGTCATTCAGAAGTTGACGTTTATTTTCCATAACTAGCTCTTGAAAAGAACGTTTTCTAGGTTTCCTCATCGTGTTCACCATCCTTTATCATCATTCTAACAGTTATTATGTCCGGAAACGGTTGCAATTATTACAACTTTTTGAAAATTTAATCGTATTTTATTCATACCCATATTTTCCGGGTACTCTTCATGCAATTTTTCCCATAAAAAAAACACCAGGAAGGGTCCCTGATGTGTCATTTTAACAGTTCTTCCATTTGCTCATAACTCATGGAACCAATATGCTTTCTTAAGATCACTCCATTTTCGTCAATAATAAAGGTAGTCGGAATCGAAATAATCTGGTATGTCTGCTGTGTTGTGCCAGATTCGTCAAGCAAGATCGGAAATGACAGCTTATTTTTTTCAGCAAATGTTTTTACATCATTTTGGGGATCCAGATTAATGGCCAAAATTTCTACCTCCTCTGAGTGACTTTTGTAAAACTTCTCCATCGCTGGCATTTCCTCTTTACATGGCGGGCACCATGTAGCCCAAAAGTTAATCATAATCTTCCTGCCCTTATATTCATTAAGATCAACCTTTTCCCCTGCAAGGTTTTTTAAGGTAAAAGGTGGTGCCATCAAACCAATATCTATTCCAGCAGATGTGGTTGAAGCCTGAATGGCGCTAGGATCATCTGCCTTATAAAAATGCTGATAAGCAGCAAACAACAGCAATCCAGCAAGAATACCAGCACCAATCGCTTTTTTAATCATGAAGTACCCTCCTTAGACTTAGTTACAAGTAGGTTATCCCAAGTATACTAAGATAATGAAAGTGGATATGTCAGAATATATGATGATTGTGTGAACTATATCGTTGCAAATAAAAAACCGGAGATCTTATCTCCGGCGGTCTTCCTCATTATTTTTCAAAAAGACGCGGCAGTTCCTCACTGTAATTTCCGCGCATGATTCCTTTTTCGGTGATGATGGCTGTTATCAAATGATGAGGTGTGACATCAAAGGCTGGATTGAAAACCTTGACGCCCTCAGGAGCAGTTGATTTCCCGAATCCGGCCGTGATTTCTTCTGCAGCACGCTCTTCAATTGGAATGTCTTCACCTGTTTTGGTTTCAAGATCGATGGTTGATAACGGCGCTGCCACGTAAAACGGAATATTGTGGGCTTTTGCCAGTAAGGCAACACCGTAAGTACCAATTTTATTTGCGACATCGCCGTTGGCGGCAACGCGGTCGCAGCCGACAATGACTGCCTGGACTTTGCCTTGTTGCATTACCATTGCCGCCATGCTGTCAGTTATAAGAGTCACATCGATCCCAGCCTGCATCAACTCCCAGGCGGTCAGTCGGGCTCCCTGCAGCAATGGACGCGTTTCATCGGCAAATACCTTTATATCCATGCCTCTTTCCTTCGCCAAATAAATCGGCGCCAGGGCAGTTCCATACTTTGCTGTCGCAATCCCGCCTGCGTTACAGTGAGTCAGGACTGTCATCCCATCTTGAAATAAACTTAACGCATTTTCACCTATGGAGCTGCAGACATTTTCATCTTCCTGGCGAATGGTATGAGCTTCTTCGATCAGCAATTTCTTAATACTCGTTACAGGTTTCCCGTTTTCAGCCTTGGCGCGTGCATCCATCCTATTTAGAGCCCAGAACAAATTGACTGCAGTCGGCCTGGAGGTGGCTAAATAATCTGCCTTTTCCTTGAAATACTCATAAAATGTCTCAAAGTCTGACTCAGGTGCGTCTTTGATGCCGAGAGCCAGTCCGTAGGCAGCTGCAATGCCAATTGCTGGAGCCCCTCTGACTTTTAGCTGTTTAATCGCGTCCCATACATCCTCTATATCCGTGATTTCCAGGAATTCTGTCACCTGTGGAAGTTTTGTTTGGTTCAATATGTAAAGCTTTTCATCGTCAAATTTTACCGACTGTAAAAATATCTCCTCCATGCTGCTGCTCCTCCTTCTGCATTAACACAATTTTGAAACTAAATATCATTTTACCAATTTTCAGGCATTGAGCAAGTGAAATATTAAGTGGGCGTAGTTTTCATATTTATAAATATAAGATGCACTCAATCAATGTTATGATCATGAATACCAAGCTGCTGTTTCACCAGTTCGATGAAATTACGTGCTGGCCGGGATAGATGGTGCTGCTTCAGCCAGATCAACCCTATCGATGAAGTCAGGGTCGAATCTGTTATTTCTCTGGCATACAAATTATTTTGGCCGTATGACCGGAATACCGATTCAGGAACGATGGTCGCGCCAATCCCTGAAGAAACCAGCTTCATCAGGATATTCATGTCAGAACACTCAGAAATGATCTGCACAGGCAGCTGCGCTTTTGTTATGGCCTCATGGATGATATTATAGCTCCCAAGTCCCTCTGTCGAAGGAAGGATGAGCGGGAACCGGCTGATCGTTTCAAATGATATACTTTCATCAATCTTCTCCCTGCAAACAAACACAAATGGCTCATTATACAAATGAAGATAACTTAAATCATGATGAGACAAGGGAAGTCTGACAAGCCCCAATTCAATAGAGCGATTTCTTACAAGTTCAGCCAGGTAGGCAGAATCATTTTGGACAATACGCAAATAAACCAGAGGAAACAAAGAATGGAATTCGTCAAGCCATTCCGGAAACTGGGGAACGGAAAGTGTATTGATTCCCACTGATAAATTCCCTTTCCTGCCTTCATCGGTTTCTTGAAGTTCATTTTTTACTTCCTCAAATGAATGGACAATATTGAGTGCATGCCGGTAAAGCAATGTTCCTTTATCAGTCAGCTCCAGTTTCTTTCCATGCCGTTCAACGAGCATTACTCCCAATTCTTCTTCCATTTGTTTCAATTGAAGGCTTAACGGAGGTTGTGACATATGAAGACGATGTGCAGCCGCTGTGATGTTTTTTTCCTCCGCAATCGCAATGAAATAACGCATTTGTCTAATATCCATGTAATCCCTCTATTTAAAAAAGATATGATTAATATATAAATTATATATTTTCAATATACCAATAGTCTATGTTACGATATATTTTCATTCGTTTCAAAGCGAAAAAATTTATCTATATAAAGAGAGAGGAGAAAAAATGGATAAATTATTTCAATTAAAAGCACATGATACAACAATCGGAAAAGAGTTTTCAGCTGGCCTGATCTCTTATATAACTGTTGTGTATATCATCATTGTCAATGCTACCATTCTGTCAGCAGCTGGAATTCCTTTGGAAGCTGGAATCATTGCCACCATTTTGACCGTTTTCGCTGGCTGCCTGCTCATGGGTTTCTGGAGCAATACACCTATTTTGGTGATTCCGGGAATGGGATTGAATGCGATGTTTACATACACAATCGTACAGTCAGGGGGCTTTGCATGGCAGGAAGCACTTGCCATGGTGTTTGTTTCCGGGGTCATTTTCATGTTATTAGCTTTCACTCCACTGGCAAAAACGATTGTCTCGTCCATTCCTGATTCCCTGAAGGAAGCCATCACTGTTGGCATCGGCATCCTATTAATCCTGATCGGTTTCGATAATAGCGGAATCATTACAAGTTCGGAACATACTTTACTTGCAATCGGAGACCTCAGCAGTTCAACAGCCCTCATCACTTTGATCGGATTAGTTGTCACTGTCGTATTATTCATTAAAAATGTACCCGGCAACCTTTTGCTAAGTATCGCATTCACAGCAGCACTTGCCTTGATTTTTGGTGATTTCAAGGGTGATGGAGCGTCATGGAGTATGCCATCATTCAAAGGGTATATGGCAGTGTTTGGTCAAATGTCGTTTGCCAAAGCGGGTGATTTTGTTTTTTGGCTTACTGCTTTTTCATTGGCAATGGTTGTTATCTTCGAAAATATTGGCTTGATCCATGGACATACAAAGATGCTAAACCAGACACAAAAATCCAGGAAAGCTTTACAGGCAAATGCAATTTCAGTAGCCACAGCCGGAATTTTCGGGACTAGCCCTACCGTTGCATCTGTCGAAAGTGCTGCCGGAATTGCTGCTGGCGGACGGACTGGATTAACGAGCATCGTAACTGGTGTCCTATTCCTGGCGTCCATTGTATTAATCCCTGTTATTAAAATGGTACCGGAAAGCGCAGTCTCTCCTGTCTTAATTTTAATAGGTGTACTAATGCTGCAGAATATTACCAACATCAAGCTCGATGATTTACTTGAAAGCTTCCCTGCTCTGCTGATCATTGTCCTGATTCCGCTGACATATAGCATTGCAGACGGAATGGCGATTGGTTTTATCCTTTATCCCTTAATGAAGCTATTAATGGGGAAAGGCCGGGAGATCCAGCCTGCACTCTATATGATTGCCTTGCTGTTCCTGGGTAACTTTGTTTTGCAATATGCTCTATAATGAGAAAAACAGCCCTGGGTCCAGGGCTGTTTTAGTTTGCTCTTTTTAGAATATAGGATGAAGGATTCATATAAACATTCGGAATAAACTTGGAAGCTTCTTGCAGCAGATGGATCTGAGCTGCCTGTGCCTGGTCAACTGTCCCCATTCCATACATCTTCAATGACCGTTCAAGGACAAGCATCGGTTCGTAGCCATTTACATAATAGAGACTCTCACCAGTGCCAGGATAATAGGATTCAAGCGGCTTTATGTTGGAAATGATGTGATATTGAGCTTTACCTTTTTGAGAGTAACCAGCCACCACCGCCTCAAAGGGACGGCCATCTGCAGGAAGCAAAGGATTATTGATTGATGACTGGATTGATTCAGCCAGTTCTCTGAGACTGAATCCTTGTTTAATAAGGGTTTCAGCGGCATCTGCTGCCATCACCGCATATTCCTCATCACCTGAAAAAGCAATGAACGCTGTATCCGGTATCAATTCTTTGAAATGGATGTCATCAGTCATCTGCTGTATCCCCAAATCAGTAACCAATGAAATAAAATCTTCTCTTGCTACTATTGATACAAGGCCCATAGAAATCACTCCTTATGTTCCACCTACCTTAAACATACCTCTTTGGCAGCAAATTTCAATAGGAGAGTTTGTCGATTTATCAGAAGTTTTCGTGAATTTTGTAGGATAGGTGGATAAAGAAAGGGACCAAAGTTAAATAAGCGAAAGGCTATGCAGTTTGATGTCCTTAAGAAGCCGCTTCCTCTCTCTTAAGAGTACCTTTCAGGCTGAATATTGCCCTTATGTAGGCGATTCCTCATTCATAAGAGTACTCTTCAGGCTGAATGGTGACCTTATGCGGGCGATTCTTCTCTCATAAGGGTACCTTTCAGGCTGAATGGTGACCTTATACGGGCGATTCCGTACTCATAAGGGTACCTTTCAGGCAGAATGATGACCTTATGCGGGCGATTCTTCTCTCATAAGGGTACCTTTCAGGCAGAATGATGACCTTATGCAGGCGATTCTTCTCTCATAAGGGTACCTTTCAGGCAAAATGATGACCTTATGCGGGCGATTCTTCTCTCATAAGGGTACCTTTCAGGCAAAATGATGACCTTATGCGGGCGATTCTTCTCTCATAAGGGTACCTTTCAGGCAAAATGATGACCTTATGCGGGCGATTCTTCTCTCATAAGGGTACCTCTCAGGCAGAATTGTGACCTTATACGGGCGATTCCTCACTCATAAGGGTACCATTCAGGCGAAAAAAATCCCCTTTTCAGGCGGTTCTAAACAAAACCCGAAGTACTGTCGAAATCACGCTAGAATACTCACAGATTATATTAAAAAAACAGAAACCCCTGGTCGGAAAAATAACCAGGGGTTTCTGTTTAGTAATTTACGCTTTTAATTTGTCGCGAAGAACCATTTGCAGGATGCCGCCGTGACGGTAGTAATCGATTTCTACTTCTGAATCGAAACGGACAAGCGCTTCGAAAGTTTTCTTGTTGCCTTCTTCGTCAGTAGCTGTCACAGTGATGATGTCGCGCGGACGAACCTTTTCATCGATCTGGACATCGAATGATTCTCTGCCTGTCAGGCCAAGAGTCTCAGCGTTTTCACCAGCTTTGAATTGAAGTGGCAGAACGCCCATCAATACAAGGTTTGAACGGTGGATACGCTCGAAGCTTTCAGCGATAACAGTCTTGATGCCTAATAGGTTAGTACCCTTTGCAGCCCAGTCACGGGATGATCCCATTCCGTAATCTTTTCCTGCAATAACCATAAGGCCGGTGCCTTGCTCTTTGTACTTCATGCAAGCATCAAAGATGGACATGACTTCGTTCGTTGGCCAGTAAGTCGTGAAGCCGCCTTCTGTGCCAGGAGCGATCTGGTTGCGGATACGGATGTTCGCGAATGTTCCGCGCATCATGACTTCGTGGTTACCACGGCGTGAACCGTAAGAGTTGAAGTCACGTGGCTCTACACCCTTTTCGCGAAGGTATTTTCCAGCTGGTGTATCTTTGCCGATCGCACCTGCAGGAGAAATATGGTCAGTTGTGACGGAATCACCGAACTTGCCGACAACACGAAGGCTGTTCAATGGAGCAACTTCTCCAGCTTCTGGAGTCAAACCTTCAAAGAATGGAGGGTTTGCGATATAAGTTGAATCCTCATCGAAAGTGTATAGCGGATCGCTATTTGTCTGGATCTCATTCCACTTTTCGTTGTCAGTGAATACAGTTTCGTACTCTCTGCGGAATAGTTCAGGTGTTACAACGCGGTGAACGACTTCGTTCACTTCTGCAGTTGATGGCCAGATATCCTTGAAGAATACATCATTGCCATCTTTATCTTTTCCGATAGGGTCATTCTGAAGATCGATGTCCACTGTACCAGCAAGTGCGTAAGCCACAACCAATGGCGGTGAAGCCAGGTAGTTTGCTTTTACAAGCGGGTGGATACGTCCTTCGAAGTTACGGTTGCCTGAAAGTACTGAAGTTACTAGAAGATCGCTTTCAGCAACAGACTTTTCGATTTCTGGCTTTAATGGACCAGAGTTACCGATACATGTTGTACATCCATAACCAACAAGGTTGAAACCAAGAGTTTCAAGGTAAGGAAGCAATTCTGAATCGCGAAGGTATCCAGTTACAACCTTTGAACCAGGTGCCAATGAAGTCTTAACAAACTTAGGAACTTCCATTCCTAGCTCAACAGCTTTCTTGGCAACAAGACCTGCACCTACAAGTACGTATGGGTTAGATGTATTTGTACAGCTAGTGATCGCAGCAATCGCGATAGCACCTGTTTTCATAGTAGTTGTATCGCCATTTGCGAATTCAACAACAGCTTGTTTTTGGATTTCCTTTTTGCCAAGTCCGAATCCCTGGTTTCCTGCAGGAGCAGTCAATGCTTCTTGGAAGGATTTCTGCATTGCAGAAAGTGGAATTAAATCCTGCGGACGCTTTGGACCAGACAGGTTAGGTTCGATTTCAGAAAGATTGATTTCTACTACATCAGTATAAACTGGCTCTAAAGCAGGATCGAAGAATAATCCGTTTTCCTTGCAGTATGCCTCAACCACTTTAATGTGGTCTTCTGGGCGGCCAGTTAAACGCATGTAATCCAATGCTTCTCCATCTACTGGGAAGAATCCGCAAGTAGCGCCGTATTCTGGTGCCATGTTTGCAACAGTCGCACGGTCAGCAAGTGGAAGCGTCACTACGCCAGGTCCGAAGAACTCGACGAATTTGCCAACAACGCCTTTGCTGCGAAGAACCTGAGTCACTTTAAGTGCAAGGTCTGTTGCAGTAGCGCCGTTCGGCATATCTCCTACTAATTTAACACCTACTACTTCTGGTACTGGGAAGTATGAAGGCTGGCCAAGCATTCCAGCTTCTGCTTCGATACCGCCTACGCCCCATCCAAGAACGCCAATACCGTTGATCATTGTAGTATGAGAGTCTGTACCTACTAATGAATCTGGGAATGTTTCGAATTCACCATCTGCATTTTCTACAGCGTGGACAACGTTTGCAAGGTACTCAAGGTTCACCTGGTGAACGATACCTGTTGCCGGCGGAACAGCGCGGTAGTTGTCGAATGCTTTCTGTGCCCAGCTCAAGAACTGGTAACGTTCAGCATTACGTTCGAATTCAAGTTCCATGTTCACATTAAGTGCGTCTGGAGTTCCGTATTTATCAACCTGTACAGAGTGGTCAATGACTAGATCAACCGGCTTTTCAGGATTGATTTTGTCTGGGTCTCCACCCATGTCAGCCATTGCTTTCCTTAGAGAAGCTAGGTCAACGACTGCTGGTACACCAGTGAAGTCCTGAAGAATGACACGTGAAGGCTTAAACGGCACATCCACTTCTTTCACTTCGCTGGTTCCCCATTTTGCTAGATTTTCAACATGCTCTTTTGTGATCACAAAGCCATCATGCTGGCGAAGCACGGATTCAAGCAATACCTTAACAGAATAAGGCAGTTTTGATACATTGCCGATTCCAGCATTTTCTAATGCTGCCAGGCTATAGTAATGATAGCGTTTCCCGTCAACTTCAAATGAACTGCGGGCGTTAAAAACATCTTGGTTTGACATATGTTTACCCCCTTCTTCTACGTAAACATCATAAACTAAATAAAAGTAATTGTCGAAAAGTTTGAATCTTGTATTCCATCCTAACTTTTCTCACAATTTCATATTAATATAACCTTGTATATAAGTAAATAACAAGAAAGTTATTGCGATTGATAAGTTTTCCTTATTATAAAAATTATAAACATGTTAAAAACAAACTTTCTGTTATTTTATCAAAGAGGAATATTGTTTCCTAATTTAATCCAAGTCAATTAAAAACTATTTTACAAAAGTGAAAAAGCAGGATTATGCAGTGTGTAATGGGAAAAAATATGACAGATGGAGGTGATTCATGTGGTAAAAAGAAAAGCAAATCATGTCATTCCCGGAGCAAATGCTGCAAAAGCTCAGGGAAATGGTGCGGGATTCAATGAAGAAATGGCAAATGAACCTATGACCGAGCTTGAAAAACAAAATAATAAGAAGCGTAAAAAGAATCAATAAATAATAACATGCCTGGTATATGAAAAAGCGGAAGGAACACCTTCCGCTTTCAACTTTTATTCCATATTCACTTCGTTCACGATACTTCTGAGATCCTGCTGGAACCTTTCTAATTGTCCCCTTTGATGTTCAGAAGCGGTTTCAAGAGCATTTTCAATTTGTTGGAATGCTTCATTCACTTCATTTTTAAGGTGCTTTAACTGGTGACCATAGCTTGCTGAATCACGGACAATTTTCGAATAAAGACCTTGTGCGTCTTCAAACCCTTGCTGGGCTGCCTGGAAGGCTTGTTGTTTATCTTTATTGTAAGGCATGTGTGATTTCCTCCTGATGTAGTAAAATCTATACCGTTAAATTGCACATTTAAAAGTTATTTATTCAGTATAAATTCAAGTGAAAATCTAATCCTAAAATCAGGAGGGATGAGCAATGAACAAAAACGATTCCAAGGATATGCACAAAAATGCTCCCAAGGGTGACCAAGACAGCCAGCCTGCTCCACTAAGCGGATCCAAAAAGGTAAAAAACCGCAACCATACTCGCCAAAAGCACAATTCTGGCCACGATATGTAAAAAACACATGGCTGCCAAATAATCTGGCAGCCATCATGCTATATTAATTTGAGCGCGTCCAAGAGCTGCTGTTCTTCTTCCGGGGTAACGGTACGAAGGTCGACATGCACCTCTTCTTTATGAATTCTCACTATGATGGCTGGTGAATGTTCTGTCCTAAGCTTTCTCGCAATATGTTCAGCACTTACTTCAGGGTGGCTGATGCTGGCCAGGCAGGCAGGCAGCTCGACATCTGGCATTGTTCCCCCGCCGACCTGGCTAGTCCCTTCTGTGATATTTACATTTAATTTTCCGCCAAAAGATTGGATAGACTTGACAAATTTTTCAGTCCTTGCCTCAAGTTCCGTTAAAGGCACAAGTAAATCCCGAAGAGTCGGGATATTGCCCATTCCCTTTTCGCCCTTAAGATAATCCATCAAAGTTGCTTCGAGTGCTGCTAGCGTCATTTTATCAACTCTTACGACCCTGGCCAGCTGATGCTTTTTCAGTTGATCGATAAGCTCTTTTTTTCCAGCGATAATACCAGCTTGCGGACCGCCCAGCAATTTATCCCCGCTGAATGATACGATATCCGCTCCCATTCTGAGCACTTCACTAACAACAGGTTCTTCCCCAATACCATGCTTTTGAAAATCATATAAAACACCACTACCTAGATCTTCGTAAAAAATGACATCTTCGTGTTTATTTGACAGTTGTGCTAACTCTTCGGTTTCTACGGTTTTCGAAAAGCCATATATCTTAAAATTGCTTGTATGGACCTTCAGTATCATGGATGTTTCTTCTGAAATCGCATTCTCATAATCGTATAGATGGGTTTTATTTGTTGTCCCTACTTCGACTAATCTCGCTCCGCTTTCTTCCATTATCGAAGAGATACGGAAGGAACCGCCAATTTCCACAAGTTGTCCACGCGAAACGATAACCTCTTTACCTCGTGCAAGCGCACTGAGAATGATAAAAACAGCAGCAGCATTATTATTGACGACCATAGCCGCTTCTGCACCTGTAATTTCCTTGACCAATGCTTCCACATGACTGTGCCGTGACCCGCGTTTGCCTTCATCTAGCTTATATTCAAGATTGGAATAGTTCATAGCTGTTTCCACTACATGCTTTATGGCATTCTCGCTCAATCGGGCCCTGCCTAAATTTGTATGCAAAATGGTTCCGGTAGCATTAATGACAGTTTTAAGTGTATATTCCAATCGTTCAGCTGCAGAACGGTCAACAGCTTCAAAGATTTGGTCTATAAATGCTTCTGTCCCTGGTTCTGCCCCTGCCCAATTCCCTCTTAGCAGTTCTTTCCTTATCCTATCTATTTCTGATTTCATCACATCAGTCAGATAGACTTCATCTAGATCATACTGGTCAATTAAATCCGTAAACCTTGTATCTTTCTGCAGTTCATGTACTGCAGGCAAGGCTCTCAAAAATTCTTTCATGCTCGCATGCCCCCACAAAACAAATCTACATTGTTCCATTATATCATTAATATCCAATCGTAATTTTTTCAATCAGGTGAATTAAGTCTTGTGAAATTACAGCAATATTGCATCCTGCAGCTTAAAAAAATGCCTGGCAGCTGCCAGGCAATATTTATGCTTCTATTTGCTTTATGATTTCGTCGACATCCGGAAATAAGCCTGTATCAAGTTTGGAGTATAGAAGTTTTCCGTTAACCGTAACCTCAAAAGCTCCTTTGGAACCTGGTATCAGTTCCATTTTTTCTATTTGGCTTCGAAAATGCGTGAATAAATCTTCCGCGAGACTCGCGGCTTTTGGTGCATAATTTCACATCATGCAAAATTCGACGGCGACTTGATACTTCTCCATTAAAAATCCCCCTTGCAAATATATATATAATTACTGTAATTTTAGTGTAAAGTCTGACTCTGTGCAAATAATAGTAGCTTAAGGATGATTTTAAAAACAAGAAGGAGTATACTTTCTGTTGAGGTGATAAGGTTGAGTGAACATGAAAAAATCCGTTTGACTTCGTTGTCAACAAAAGCTGGCTGAGGATGTAAAATCAGTCCAGAGGACTTGACGCAGGTTCTGCGTCTATTACCTGAACAGGAACCTGTTCCTGAGTTGCTCGTCGGACATGAAACATCCGATGATGCAGGTGTATATAAACTGACAGATGATATCGCCCTGATCCAAACAATTGATTACTTCACCCCAATCGTGGATGATCCATATATGTTTGGCCAGATTGCTGCCGCCAATGCACTTAGCGATGTGTACGCAATGGGTGGAGAGCCAAAAACTGTTCTTAATATAGTAGGATATCCTGTCAAAAAGCTTGGTCCAGATATACTTGCAGAAATATTAAGAGGGGCGAGTGACAAAGTGAAAGAAGCTGGTGCCGTTACAGTTGGCGGACATTCAGTCGATGATCAGGAGCCTAAATTCGGCTTATCCGTGACAGGTCTGGCACACCCTGAATCCATATGGAAAAATGTCGGCGCCAAACCAGGTGATGTGCTGGTCATTTCAAAACCAATCGGGGTTGGAATCATAACGACCGGAATTAAGCGTGGTGTGGTAACGGCCGAACAAGAACAGTCCGTTACCGAAACAATGGCCTTATTGAACAAATCCGCTGCAGAAGCGCTCAAAAGCTTCACTCCTCATGCAGTAACAGATGTGACTGGATTCGGCCTCCTCGGTCATGGAAGTGAAATTGCACGAGGCAGCAATGTCAGCTTTGAGATTGAATTAACCAGAGTTCCTGTCCTGGAAGGTACATATGAATTGGCGGCAAAAGGCGTTGTACCAGGAGGTTCTAAGTCAAATCATAAGTGGCTAGTGGATGATGTCGAGTATGCAGACATATCTCCTGAAGAGCAATTGGTCCTTTGTGACGCAATCACGTCAGGCGGCCTTCTTGTATCACTGCCAGAAAATGAGGCCATTCAATATGTAAAAGCACTCCAAGACAAAGGATTGAATCAAGCTGCTGTAATAGGAAAAGTCACAGAAAAGCAGGATAAACTGATTTATGTAAAAAGGTGAAATCAAATTTGATTTCACCTTTTTTCTTAATTTATTATAATTTGACTTTCAATTTTTCCAGCATATCGGCAGTCATACTCCCGAGGTCATATTTTGCCTTGAATCCCCATTCTTCAGCAGCAGCAGAAGCATCGATTGAATTCGGCCAGCTATCAGCAATTGCCTGCCTTACAGGATCCACTTCGTAAGACAGTTCAAATCCTGGAATATGCTTTTTTATTTCAGCTGCAAGTTGCTCCGGGTCAAAACTCATTGCCGTTACATTAAAAGCATTACGGTGGATGAGCTTAGAAGGGTCTGCTTCCATCAAATCAATGATCGCCCCAAGCGCGTCAGGCATGTACATCATGTCCATGTATGTCCCTTTGTTGATATAGGAGCTGTATTTACCATTTTTGATTGCTTCGTAATAAATCTCAACCGCATAATCAGTTGTTCCGCCTCCTGGAGGTGTGACGTAAGAAATCAATCCAGGGAATCTCACTCCCCTGGTGTCAACTCCAAAACGGTGGAAATAATAATCTGCAAGTAATTCTCCTGCAACCTTGTTCACACCATACATCGTAGTAGGACGTTGAATTGTGTCCTGAGGCGTATCGTCTTTAGGTGTGTTCGGACCGAAAGCACCGATAGAGCTTGGAGTGAAAAATTGCAGGTTCAGTTCCCTTGCTGTTTCGAGGGCGTTCATCAAACCGCCCATATTCAGGTTCCATGCAAAAACCGGCTTCGTCTCAGCTGTTGCTGATAGCAGTGCAGCCATGTGCATGATTGTGTCAACATTGTATTCTTTTGCCAATTCAGCCATCCTGTTGGCATCCATGACATCGAGAATCTCGAATGGGCCGTTGACTGCTGCTTCTGAATTAGTCTGTCTGATGTCAGTCGCAATGACATTGTCCTGTCCGTATATGTCACGAAGTTTAACTGTTAATTCTGAACCAATCTGGCCAAGTGCACCAGTAATCAAAATCTTTTTCATTCTATGTACTCCTCCTGCTTTTCCTTAAAACTATGCCGGCTTGTCAGACAAACCGGCATCCCCCAATTAAATAATCCCTAATTCTTTTCCTACCTTTTCATAAATAGATAATGCCTGATCAAGCATTTCTTTCGTATGCGCCGCGGAAGGCATATTCCTTACCCGGCCTGTTCCCCGCGGTACTGTTGGGAATACGATTGATTTTGCGTAAACCCCTTCTTCATATAATCGCTTGCTGAATTCCTGTGTTTTCACTTCGTCTCCAATGATGCATGGAGTGATCGGCGTCTCAGAGTGTCCAATGTCAAAACCAAGCTTTTGCAGTCCATCCTTCAGATAGTTTGCATTTTCCCATAGACGCTGGTTCAATTCTGTGCTTTCCATCAGGATTTCAATTGCCTTTATGCTGGCAGCAACGTCAGCAGGAGTGAGTGAGGTTGAGAACAGAAATGGACGGCTTCTCACTTTCAGCCAGTCAATCAGGTTTTGCTTTCCAGCAACATATCCTCCGACTACACCAATAGCCTTCGATAATGTTCCAATCTGGAAATCGACTTTATCTGAAAGTCCGAAATGCTTGACAGTTCCTGCGCCTTCCCCAAGTACTCCAGAACCATGTGCATCGTCGACATATGTAAATAAGTCGAATTCTTCGGCGATTTCAACGATTTCCGGCAATTTTGCAATGTCTCCATCCATGGAGAATACGCCATCGGTGATGACCATGATTTTATTGTATAGACCGGATTCTTTGGCTTCTTTTGCTTTTGCGCGCAGGTCTTCCATGTCAGAATGGTTGAAACGGATGATTTTTGCACGTGACAGACGGCAGCCGTCAATAATCGAAGCATGATTCAATTCATCAGAAAGAATCGCATCATTTTTATCCATTACAGCGGAAATCGCAGCCATATTACACATGAAGCCGGATTGATAAGCAATAGCAGCTTCTGTCTTTTTGAACTTGGCAAGCTTTTCTTCAAGTTCAACATGAAGCTTAAGTGTGCCGTTAATCGTCCTAACGGCGCCTGCTCCCACTCCAAACCGGGAAATCGCTTCATCGGCAGCTTTTTTCAATCTGTCATCAGTAGCCAGTCCTAGATAGTTATTAGAAGATAGATTGATCATTTCTTTTCCATTGATTGTTATGACTGGTCCATTAGGGCTTTCTAGCGGGTCGATTACATTGTATAGCCCCTTCCCCTTTAATTCCTCCAGGTTCTCGTTCAAAAATTGATCCAATGTTTTGCTAGACATCGAATTCCCCTTTCTGCCGAAACGGCATGTCATTTTTACAAAAACAACTGTCTTTTTGGAGCGGACAACACCTAAGTCCATCAATCCATATGTAATGGGTATTTATAAATTATACTTTATCACATTTCTATGAATTGTACATCTATGAAGGACAGAAAACGCTTACTTTTTATTACTTTTCCCTAATGTGCTTTAAAAAACATGATTTTATTAAAACGTGGTTTGAATAATTTTTAAAGGGTAAATAAAAGAGGGCCCGTCTGTAACCAGGCAGGCATCAAGAGGGCAGCGAACAACCTTTCATCTGCATCATCATCACTCCCTCATGTCTCATATAGAAATAGAAACTGAGTTTTGGAGGTTAATTTTTATGAAATATCCACTTAATATAAATTCAGAGATTGGAGAGTTGAAGTCAGTAGTGCTGCATAGGCCTGGCAAGGAAGTCGAAAATCTGACACCAAAATATTTGGAACGGCTTCTTTTTGACGACATTCCGTATCTTCCAGCAGTCCAAAAAGAACATGATTATTTCGCTGATGTATTAAGGAACCGAGGCATCGAGGTTCTTTATCTCGAAAAATTAATGGAAGAGGCCTTACATACAGAAGAATTAAGACAGGAATTCATTGATCAGGTACTCAATGAAAGCAAAAGCAATTTGAACGGATCGAGAAGCATAGTGGAAGAGTATCTTCATTCCTATTCTACTGAAGAGATGATTCAAAAAGTGATGTCTGGCGTGTTGAAATCAGAAATCGAACAGGAGAAGAAAGTGCACTTGCATGAACTTCTGGACGACTACTATCCTTTCTTCCTGGATCCTATGCCAAATCTCTATTTTACAAGAGATCCAGCCGCCGTGATTGGGGATGGAATATCATTGAACAAAATGTGTGAAGGAGCAAGGAAAAGGGAGTCACTTTTCATGGATTTCATCATGAAGCATCATCCCCGGTTCGCTGCCCATGATATTCCTTTTTGGTACGACCGGGATCAGTACTACCCTCTCGAAGGCGGGGATGAACTCGTGCTCAGTCCTGAAGTCATTGCCATCGGGGTAAGTGCGCGGACTTCTGCCCAGGCAATTGAAAAATTGGCAAAACAGATATTCTCCAAAAATGATCGAATAAAAAAGGTGGTAGCTGTTGAAATCCCTAAATTGAGGGCATATATGCACCTTGATACAGTGTTTACAATGGTTGACCATGAAAAATTCACCATCCATCATGGAATCGAGGGGCCCAACGGTGATATGAAAATATATATTCTTGAAAAAGGTACAGACCCAGACAAACTTGCCATCTCAGAACGCTCCAACTTAACAGAAACATTGAAGGAGGTCCTTCGCCTTCAGGATTTAATCCTGATACCCTGTGGAGGCGGTCATGAAATCGCTGCTGCCCGCGAGCAGTGGAACGATGGCTCTAATACACTGGCGATCGCTCCCGGAGTCGTTGTCACCTATGATCGAAACTATGTGTCCAATGATTTGCTGAGGAAAAATGGCGTCGAGGTAATTGAAATTCCAAGTTCTGAACTCTCACGCGGGCGCGGTGGCCCTCGATGTATGAGTATGCCAATCTACCGGGAAGATTTGTAAATAAGAAGAATAAAGCAGTCCTGGATTTAATTCAGGACTGCTTTTATATGAAAATTCTAGTTGGCAGCAAGGTAGCTTTGCAATTCTTTAACCAATTGTTCAGCCCCTTCTTTACTTAACACAATTTTTCCGTCTGCAAGCGACATGTTGTCATTGCTGATCGTGCCAGTTATAAGGCAAGTCAGGTCAGGCTGGTATTTTTTCAGGATGATCATATCCTCATCCACGAATATCTCCAGCGGATCATTTTCACCGATACTTAGTTTCTTCCTTAATTCCATCGGAATGACCACCCTGCCCAGCTGATCCGTCTTCCTCACGATTCCTGTAGCTTTCATATTGCATCCTCCCCTTCCTACCATGTGGGATATGGATGTCTGTACTGTGAAACGATTCTAGCCCAATACAATTATAGCAAAACGAGGCATATATTTACATTTATCAAGTGTCGGTTTCGTTAAAATATTTACTTTTAAAAATCTTCATTTGCAAATGAAAAGCACGCAAAATGCGTGCTTTTCAAAGTTCTATTCAAAGTACTATTCTACTCCCTGGATTTCAGGTGATGATCCATTGTTTTTCAGTAATACTTTTAGTCCGGATCCAATATCAGAAGCAAGAACAAAGTTCCTGTCGACAAATACTCCCCAAACATCTGACTTTTCAGGAACATACTGCCCAGCTTGTTTAGGATTTGCCGGATCCGTTATGTCCACCGCGTATACTCCCCCAGCGTAATGTGATAAATACAATGTATTCCCCTGTACTTTCGGGTCATGGACTGTATTGGCGAAAGTAACCCCATTTTCTATATTATCGACTAAATCGGTCTTGAACTCGCTAAGCAATTTAGGATTTGTTTTATCTTTAATGTCAAAAATCCTAGTATAGCCGTATGATTGTTCATAGCCTTCTTTAGATGGATTATAAACTTCCCTTGTCTCAATCAGCACATTGCCGCCTTTTGCCAGTGTAGCTGAGTGTGCAGATCCCTGCTGGTTAGAAGCGAAATCTGTCCTTCCCAGATATTCCGGATTTTCTGGGTTGCTGATGTCAAAAATGACCGTTCCCAGATCCCACATCGAAACATATGCATACTTCCCGGTTTCATCGATCATAGTGCTATGGTTGAAGACTGGACGTGTTTTCCCATCAGGAGAATTCCAGTGGTAGCCGTTAAAATCTTCAGGAATTTCTTCCATTGACCTAGGATCGAATTCCCATAGCTTCTCTGGATTCGACGGATCGCTTACATCGACAATCTGAAAATCCTTCTCCTCCCCATGACTGTAATAGTCAGCATAAGGGTTAGCAGCTAGTACAAGCGCGCGATTGCCCTGCATGGTCAGGTACAGCTCATGCGTTCCATTGGTTTTTTTGGTCACTTCATAAAAACCCAGCTTCTTAGGGCTTTCTGGATTTGTTACATCATATAGCAAAAATCCGCCCTTTGAGTCAGGATTATTTCTATTAAGCTGCTGAACACTAACAACTGCAAGATCCCCTTTAAAAGATGGTGTGTTCACACTCTTGACGATAACCTTTTCCTGCCATGTACCAGGGATGTCATTATTCGCGAATACAGACACTTCTTTTGGGTTGGCCGGATCTTTGAGATCAAATACACGTACTCCGCCATTACCGCCATTCCTGGTATGGGTGCCAAGATAAGCGTACCCTTTGTGGGCAAATACATCTGCAAAACTATTCTGCTTTCCATCTGCCCTGACTGTTTTCATTTCAGGAGCAGCGGCTTCATGTAAGAATTTGAGGTTTTTATTTCCCTCCATGACAGGGACCGATACTTCGCTATAGCCTGTCCGTTCACCTTTCTCAATGTTTACATCACCAAGTTCATCATGGGCAAGGACATTGAATGGAACAGAAGAAACAGTTAAAGCTCCAGCAAGAATCAAGCTAGGGAACAATCGTTTTTTCACTATTTAAAACCTCCTCCTATGTATTGAATAACAATATAGCAGAGGTAGAAACTCATCAGCAAACAAAAAACTGTATATTTTGTAAATTCAGTTAATTATCCCTAATTTTACAAAAAATTCCTAAGGAAATGGTAATTGTTTCGAAAATCGAATTAGGTAAATTTCCACAACAATTAAATTCTTCGTTTCCATTACTTCCTGCCCACAAAACTCTAGAACAAAATCAAAGATTTTAGTATGATTAATGAATGTGATTAGGAATGAATGAACTGAAAATATATAAAGCGAGGACTAAAACAATGAGTTTATTGAATGTAGAAAATTTAAGCCATACATTTGGGGATCGTACCCTTTTTAAAGATGTGTCATTTCGTCTGCTAGCCGAGGATCATGTCGGCCTTGTTGGCGCAAACGGTGTCGGGAAGTCCACCCTCATGAACATCATCACCGGACAACTAATCCACGATTCTGGAAAAGTAGAATGGACACCCGGAGTTGAGTACGGGTATTTGGACCAGCATACGGTTTTATCTCCTGGAAAAACAATTCGGGACGTGTTACGTGATGCCTTCCTCCCTCTCTTTAAAAAGGAAGAAGAGCTGAACGAAGTCACCGGCAAAATGGCAGATGCAACACCTGAGGAACTGGAAAAGCTGCTCGAAGAAATGGCGGAAATCCAGGATGCTCTTGATGCTGGCGGTTTTTATTCCCTTGATATCGAAGTTGAGGAAGCGGCAAGAGGCCTTGGCCTTGATGCAATCGGCATCGACCGTGATGTTTCTGCATTAAGCGGCGGACAGCGCACTAAGGTCTTACTTGCTAAGCTTTTGCTTGAAAAACCAAAGGTCCTTCTGCTTGATGAGCCGACTAACTATCTTGACGTTGAGCATATTCAGTGGTTGACCAGGTACCTGAAAGATTATCCTTACGCTTTCATTTTGATCTCGCATGATACCGAGTTCATGAATCAGGTTTCTAACGTCATTTTCCAGCTCGAGTTCTCAAAACTGACACGATACACTGCTACGTATGAAAAATTCCTGGAATTAGCTGAGATCAACAAGAATCAGCATCTAAATGCATATGAAAAACAAAAGGATTTCATCAAGAAACAAGAAGATTTCATTGCAAAAAATAAAGCACGTTATTCGACAACAGGCCGCGCGAAGAGCCGCCAGAAACAACTTGATCGCATGGAAAGGATCGACAGACCTGAGACGGCTTTAAAACCCGCTTTTGATTTCAAGGAATCACGCGCAAGCAGCCGATATGTATTTGAAGGCACAGATTTCGAAATCGGATATACGCACCCGCTGCTTCCAAAACTATCCGTTACAATAGAACGCGGTGAAAAGATTGCGCTAGTTGGTATGAATGGAGTCGGGAAATCCACTCTACTTAAAACAATGCTCGGAAAGATTCCTCCATTGAGCGGCAAAATCGAGCGGGGTGACTTCCTCTTCCCTTCCTACTTTGAACAGGAAGTTAAAGCAGGAAGTATCACACCTATTGAGGATGTGTGGAGTGAATTCCCTGGGATGGACCAGCATCAAGTAAGGGCGGCATTGGCCAGAAGCGGCCTCAAGAACGAGCATATTTCACGCCCCCTCAATCAACTGAGCGGCGGCGAGCAGGCTAAGGTACGCCTGACCAAATTGCTTATGAATGAAAGCAACTGGCTATTATTCGATGAGCCGACAAACCACCTGGATATCACAGCAAAAGAAGAATTAAAACGTGCATTAAAAGCATATAAAGGAACAATTGTCCTGGTCAGCCACGAACCTGACTTCTATGAAGATTGGGTTACAAAAGTTTGGAACGTGGAAGAATGGGCAGCGAATGCGAATAACTAATCCAGGAATAAACCTGCTGGTTCATATACCAGCAGGTTTATTGTTTATTATTCAAAAATTGCCATTTTATCATTACCTCTGATTCGAGTTGTTTAAAGAAATTTCATCCTTCCATAAAAAAGTTAGTAAAATGTATTGAGTTATTCACTCGTTATTGATAAATTTTATAAAGGTTATAAAATTTATTTATATAGGTGATGTGAAAATGAAAAAACTTATGATCGCAGCAGTCTTGCTGCTGACTGCTCTTTCGGGCTGTGCTGGGGAAAATACCGAAGAAGCTAAAAAGGAAACAATCAAGATTGGCGCAATTCCGGATCAAAACGCAGCTGATTTGAACAGGAGCATGGAAGACTTTGCAAAGGACCTGGGCAAAAAGACAGGTATGAATGTTGAGTACGTCCCTTCTGTGGATTATTCAGCTTTAGTAACTGCTTTTCAACGCGGTGAAATTCAGCTTGCATGGTTTGGAGGATTGACGGGTGTCCAGGCTAGAAATTTAGTCCCTGAAGCTGAACCATTCGCACAGAGGCCGATTGATGAAAAATTCAAGTCTGTTTTTATTGCCCAAAAAGATAGTGAGATTGATAGTCTTGAAGATTTAAAAGGTAAATCTTTTACATTTGGCAGCGAAAGTTCAACTTCGGGGCACCTGATGCCTCGTTACTTCATGATGGAAGCAGGCATTGACGCTGATCAAGACCTTGATGGGAAACCTAACTACTCAGGTTCCCACGATAAAACTTATAAGCTAGTTGAATCTGGAGCCTACGAGACAGGAGCATTGAATATTTCTGTTTGGGAAGCAGCTGTCAAAGAAGGCAAGGTCGATGAATCAAAGGTAAAAGTATTCTACACAACTCCTGAGTATTTTGACTACAACTGGACTGTCAACATCGCAGATGAAGAATCAAAAAAGAAAATCAAAGATGCGATTCTATCAATGACTAAAGAAGACAATGAAATTATGGAATTACTGCAAACCGATCGATTCATTGAAACAAATAATGAAAATTATAAAGCAATAGAAGAGGTCGCCAAGCAACTAAAGATCATCAAGTAGGTGGACTTCATGAGCGAATTCATTGATGTAAAAAATATAGAAAAAGTTTACGAGCGGAAGATAGCCTTATCTTCCCTTTCTTTGTCGGTAAAAAAGGGTGAATTAATCGCTTTGATCGGGCCAAGTGGTGCAGGAAAGACGACTTTGCTGAATCTGCTTGCCGCTAACTTATCGCCAGATCAAGGAGAAATTACGATTGACGGCCAGCTGTTGGCTGAAATGACCGACCAGAAAAAACGGGCCAAAAAGATCGGAATCATCCGTCAGCAATTTGACCTTATAGGGGAATTGCCGGTGATTCATAATGTGCTTGCAGGAAAATTATCAGAATGGGGCATCATAAAATCTCTCCTATCCATGTTGTTTCCTCAGGATAAGGATGATGCAATTCGAGCTCTTACACGTGTGGGTCTGAGTGAAAAACTGTATGAACGAACATCTGCCCTTTCAGGTGGGGAACAGCAGCGTGTTGCCCTTGCCCGGCTGCTTGTCCAGAGCCCTGAGATCGTACTGGCGGATGAACCTGTCGCATCACTTGATCCTGCTCGTGCCGAGGACATCCTGGCACTCCTTGTCAAAATCGCATCAGAGGAAAATCAAACATTGATTGCCAGTCTGCATTCCGTTGAGTATGCAAAAAGATACTTCGATCGCTTGGTCGCACTGCAAGATGGGCAAATTTTCTTCGATTTGCCTTCATCATCCGTATCAGACGCTCAAATTGCCAGCTTGTACAAACTGAAGGAGCAAGAGTAACATGGAGAGAAGCTGGTGGAAATTCGAACTTCATAAAAGAAAGATACTTAGTCTTCTCCTCTTGCTGGCCTTTCTTTGGAGTCTGACATCCATACATTGGAACAAGGACTTGTTTCATGGCGGAGGAATAAAAACGGCCAAACAGATTGCAACGACATTTTTCAGTCCAGATTTATCGAAGGATATACTCCAGCTTGCCCTGAAGTCCACCTGGACGACGCTAAGCTATGCTGTGGCAGGAATGAGCCTGGCCCTTGTCATTGCTTTTTTCTGGGGAATCCTTGCTTCTGGAGTCCTTGTATCCAATTTAAAAACAAAGCGGCATGTAAAAGTATTCTTCAGAGGTCAGCTTGGCTTCATGCGAGCAATCCACGAGCTTGTTTGGGCCTGGCTGTTCGTTGCTTCAATCGGCCTTTCCCCCTTTGCCGCTATTTTTGCCTTGGCCATCCCTTATGGGGGGATTCTTGGCAGGATTTTTGCAGACATGCTAGAAGACGTCCCGACACAACCAATCAAGGCATTGGAAGCTGCTGGCGCAGGCAAATTCCAGACACTATTTTACGGATACCTTCCGATGGTCAGGTCAAGCATCGTAAGTTATGCCATGTACCGTTTTGAATGCGCGGTTCGTTCATCAGCCATCATGAGTTTTGTAGGCATTGGCGGGCTGGGCTACCAAATACAATTAAGCCTTGATGATTTACAATATAATGAAGTATGGACATTTGTGTTCTTTCTGATCCTTCTTGTCATCCTTATCGATGTCTGGAGCAATCTTTTAAGGAAGAATCTGAATTCAGCAAACGCAGAAAAAAAACAGCTGAAAATTTCTTTCTATTCAATGATTCTACTCGCCATTGGATCTTGGCTTTCCATTTACACCATCGAAAATGCTAGCCTATCAATGCTATTCACAAAAGAAAATCTCCAATACTCCAGTCAGTTCTTCAAAGGGCTAATTGGGATTGGTGAAGATCAGCCGGCTTTTCTGAGCAGTGACAGCTGGTCCAATGCTGTTTCCCTTACATGGGAAACATTAGTGATGAGTATAATGGCCACTGGGTTTGCAACCATTGCAGCCATATTAACAATGATTCCTGCAGCCAGGAATGTGGCAGACGGGTCGATTACCCTGTCAAAAAAATGGTATGGATGGCTGTCATTCGGTAGTGTGCGGGCTGGGTATATTTTTACAAGGGCCGTTCCGGAACTGGTTTGGGCTATGATGATCATCTTTATTTTCAAGCCTGGAATTCTGCCTGGTGCGATAGCACTTGCCCTTCATAACTATGGAATTCTTGGCAAGCTGTTGGCCGAGGTAATAGAGGATTTAGATTCCCGCCCGGTGAGGAACCTGGCATCCTGCGGTGCAAGCAGGGTCCAATTATTATTATACGGTGTCCTGCCGGCTGCGCTTCCCCGTTTCCTGACGTATATACTCTACCGATGGGAGGTAATCATGCGGACCACTATCGTAGTTGGCTTCGTTGGAGCAGGCGGACTTGGACAGCAATTCAAATTAAGCATGAGCTTCTTCCATTATACAGATATCACACTATTACTGTTCTTCTATCTTGTTCTTGTCTTTGCTGCAGACTATATTTCGGAAAAAGCAAGATTCTTCATAAAATAAACCCGGCCAGTAAAAGGCCGGGTTTAATCTTTTCGATTTAAAAACCTTATAGAAGATCCAACTTGTCCAGCCCATTTTCAAGGAAGTATTTTTCATAGCGGGCTTTCAGCTGGAATAGTCGATTGATTTTTTCTTCAATCGTAGAATTGAAATCGACTTCACGTTTTAAATCAATCGTTGCCAATTTATGCGTAAGCTGGTCCCAAAAGACATCTTCCTCATATTCATCGATAATGGCTTCGACTGTTTCTTTAAGGCTATCGGAAAGATAGTAATACTCCTCTTCATTGTCAAAGTATATTTCTTCACCAGCTTCAAAGTCCCTTGCAAGGGAAAAAATATACTGTTCCAGGTCCTCTGCTTTTTCGGCCAGTCCATGATTTGCTTCCGTCAGTCCAAGCGGCCAATTTCCAAGCTGCAACAGCTTGACAAGCGTCAAAAATTGATCTTTTGAAAGGTCAATTCTCATTACACCCTCCCCTTTCATATGCTTGTTCCATTTATATGATGGAAGTGCGCCCGATTTTCCAAAATTTCCGCGACATCTTCGACTTTTTCGTGACCGCCCCTTAACTCCCAAACGTGAAAAATAAAAACGGCAGGTCCCTTTTCTAAGGGCCTGCCAGAATCTATATTAGTTGCTAATGTTTATTGCTTCACCAATTAACTGAATGTCTTTATAAATCTCGTTTTTCACATCACTGTCTTCACAATGCGCATATTCATCGAACAAACGGCCTAATTCCTTGATAAACAAAAGATGTTCTTCTACTGCAACCATACAGAGACCCCTTTACACACAAGATGACCATTGGCATTTTCTGTAATTCCGTTTTCTCAGACCTGAATATTTACCCGTTAAATAAACTATCAAACTACCAATTTTTAATAATATATGCAGCAGCTGTCCACTATATGACAACCATTGTTTAACGAGTGGCCCTTTAAGGTAAGTAATTAGTAGATATAATAACCAGGGGGTAATGAAATGTGGGTTCAACGGCCTTTTTTTAAATATTCGACAGGTCTTATCCTGATACTGCTAATCATCTTTCTTTTTGGTAAAATTGATTACTTCGTCTCGCCTCTGCAAAATTTTATAATCGCCATTTTCTTTCCGGTCCTGATCTCAGGCCTGATGTATTATATTTTACGTAAGCCGGTTCAATGGATAAGCCGCTATCTCCCTAAAATCGCCAGTATTTTAATCGTGTTCGCCCTTGTAGCAGGATTATTTACAGCCTTATCTTATTTTGCAGGCTCCCTATTGGGAGAAGAGATTAGCGCCCTGACAGAAAATTTTCCTGAAAAAGTCGACGAGGTTACAGAAGAATCCCAAAAAGTCATCAATGACAATAAAATAGGAATTATCAAGGCAGATGAAATCAAGCAGAAGGCTTTAAATTATTTAAGCAAGCTCTCTCAAAATCTCGGGGAAAATATCATGACATTATTTTCCGTGATTACGAGTATTGCAACTGTTCTAGTCGTAGTACCTTTCCTGGCTTTTTTCTTCCTGAAGGATGATGAAAAATTAAGACCATATATTCTAAAGCATATACCCAGTGAACATGCACAGGAAGGAAATAAAATTTTAACGGACATTGATAAAACCTTGTTTACCTATGTAACAGGACAATTCATAATCGCACTGGTTGACGGTATTTTAATGTACTTAGGATATTTATTTATCGGCCTGGACTACGCTCTCTTGCTTGCGGTCTTGGCAATGTTTTTAACTATCGTTCCATTTTTAGGCCCCCTTTTAGGAATCATTCCGGCGCTGTTCATTGCATTAACGAACAGTCCATTAATGGCGCTTAAGGTGCTCATCGTGCTGGTGGTCGTGCAGCAGCTGGAGGGTAATCTTGTCACTCCGCAGGTAATGGGGAAAAAGCTCAGCATCCACCCAATTACCGTCATCCTGATTTTGATTGCAGCCGGATCATTGTATGGATTTATCGGCATCCTGATTGCCATACCACTATACTCGGTGGTAAAGATCATCATCAAGGATGTTTGGAAGTTCTATAAACTTCGAGATAAAAAGATATAACCTGAAAAAGACAGCCAAATTCCTCTGGCAGTCTTTTTTGGTATTAGGAAGCAGGAACTTGCATTTTTTTACATGTGCCGTGTACATAGTACGGAACTGGGTTCTTAGTCTTTCCTTAATTAGAGTTCTCCCCGCCATCCTGGAGTCCATTAAGAATCAATGGTCGAACGGACGAGTCTGTAAGCAGGCCACTGTGGCTAACACCGCTAATTTCCACATTGTCTGCTCCATCAATAATCGAACTCGTATACGGGTTAATAACCGTATCGGCACTGCTGAATATCGATGTATATTGGATAACTGAGGTAGAATCATTTCCATTTGGGGTTTCATCAACACTGTTCAAATCATTCAGGAAAGCACTCCCTGGCACCATTTCCCTTGCTCCCTCAGTCCATAAGCCGAAATAAGAAGAATTTGTTCCATGATGCGGTGAACCTAAAGTTATAACGTCATCGACATTCTGGGCACCATCCAGGTACTTCACATAATAGCGAGTGCTTAACCCACCCATACTATGGGCGACTATGTCTACTTTCGATGCTTTTGTCTGCCGAAGGACATTTTTAATGAACGATTCCAATTCATACGCGTTATTAATATTGCTTCCAGTTGTATTCGAATATTGGATAGCAAACAGATAGTTTGATGGCCATCCCTGGCTGACAAGCCATTGTTTCATATCATCATAACTCGATGATGAACCTGTAAACCCATGGACAAAAACAACCGGATCTTTTTCAGAGGCCGCTGTAACCCTCTTGGCTGCACCGGCGGGTGAAACAAGAACAAGGAGCAGGACAATCGAAACAGATAAACTTATAAATCCCCTGATCATTGCTTATATCAATCCTCCTAAATATATAATCTATAAATCTTATGGAATTGATTTCGTAAAATTCCATAAATAAAAAAAGGAATATATGAATTCAGCAAGATTGATTTGAAACCGTATAAAAAGGGATTTATTTGGGCAGTCTATTCCCAATTTGATATAAGGGAGGATTTGCCAATGAATCGCGTCAACTCGTCATTCCTGACACTATTAGCACCGGCCTTTTTGATTGCTGGTTGCAATACTTATACAGATGAAGGAGCAGGAAATCCTCAAGTTTACGGGGAGAATAGCCCGCGTATCCAAAATGTTAATGAGGAATACCGCTCTGCTTCTTATAATCAGACATACAGGATGAGGGTCGAGGATGACTTAGAGGATCAAGTAGTAAGGCTTCAGGATGTGCAGAGCGCTACCGTCATTTCTATCCAGAGACAAGCCTATGTAGCTGTTGTGCTGGAGGATGGCAATACTGAATCTGTTCCCGACGACGTATACGATGAGATCACCAGCCAAATTAAAGCCGCCGATGAAACGATTTCGGAAGTTTATGTATCATCAAATGCAGATTTTGTTGTGGAAATGTCGGATTATCGTGATCAGCTGCAGAGCAGAAGACCGATCCCAGGGCTCGCAGAAGATTTTAATGATACGATTGAAAGGACATTCCCTGTAAATCGTTAAAACAATCCGGAGTGAAAGGGCATCGGAACATATCCGGTGCCCTTATCATCACTTAAATAGGCAGGCTGGTTTCCCCGCTGTCCGCCCCTTTCGACAATTCTGCATCAATCATTTTATCAAGCCGGATAATACTTTGTTTCGCCCGATCGTGATCTATTTTTCGGTAATGGTGTTCACCGCCTTCTTCTTCGTCTTTTTCATCCGCCCATTTTACGACTTTTTGGAGCGGAGTACGGACAATATCATTCGAAGGCAAAAAAGAGTCTGTGTGGAAAAGGATGGCAAGTGAAGTGGCTTTCGCCTGTACGGGGTTTTCACCCAGTCTGATCAGGAGCTTGTGCGCTCTTTCCGCTCCTTTTATAGGGTGGATATCGTTCTTCCGGTATAATTCGTAATCCCACTTTCCGTTTTTGTACCAGGTAAAATGGCCGATATCGTGAAGGAACCCAGCTTTGGCAGCCATATCTACATCCACATTATGCTCCTTGGCAAGCTGGAACGCATGATAGGCAACTGCGATTGCATGCGCCATTCCAGAACGTTTCAAATACTTTTGGGCAATATGGTGTTCATATATATCCAAAAGAGTGACATCTCTCATTGGCTGACCTCCATACATAGTGATTTGCTTATTTTTATGAATGTTAACAGAATTAAAGAAAAATTGCACACTTAAAACCTTCCTTATCTTTGTAACGCTAAAAAGGCCGGCAAAGAAGTCCCTTTGCCGGCAGTCTGTCATTAGTTCCAGTTTTTCAACTTCTTTCTTACACTCTCTTTTATCCTTACTAAAATGGTCTTCTCTCCTTTAGCTCCCTTTTGTTTGTTCCATTCATTAAAACTTGCGACACTGATAAGGATTGAGCCTGCAATCAGGAGGTACCCCCACCACGGAAGGTTTCCCCAGAAAGGTCTCGTTTGCAGGAACAAGTTCAAAAGCAAGACCCCCGCTCCAACAAAGAAATACGATTTTACCCTCAGCCACATACCCACAAGCATGGAAACAAGCGACAAGGACCCAAGAATCAATGCATCATAGACCGTGTTGCTTGCCAGCCCATCCTGAATTAGCAGCAGAGAGACAATCACGAGAACTGCCCATTGAATATAGTCTATAATCTTTGCATTTTGCTTTTTGAACATCCGTCGCATGAAGATGACTAGCCCCACGAACGGCAATACATATACCTCCCTTTCTAATAAAGCTGGAACTTCGATTTGCCCAATGACCGTATAATACGGTACCAGTAAATAGGCTCCTGCCAGAAAAAGAATCCACTCAGAATTCACACCGTTGATCCTGTTTTTTTGAAGCCATAATCCTCCTGAAAGAAGCAGACCATGAATAATCAGTGCCCAGTACGTTTCAGTGTGAAGTGGTGCGATTGAGCAGATGAACAGGAAGCCAACGATTGTATAAGCATCTAGACTCTTCAGCCCATAAACACCGCCACTCTCCCAAAAATGCTTATACAGCCATGTTCCTAGTAAAACAGTCGTGACTCCAAAGGCAGCAAGGATGGCAATCTCGAAAAACACTTGAAGATTGGACAGGAACATAAACTGGATTGTTCCGTAAAAAATCATCAGCAACGGTGCAATGGCAATCAAATCCCACTTAAATCGGCGGAGCAGGACCAATACAATCACCGCATAACCAATCGTTATACCATATAAAACCCATGTGTATGGATAGGCGACGAGAAATTTTAAGATTCCCAATAGCGAAAACGGAATCAGATAAAACTGTGTTCTGTTTTTAAAATCCCTGGATGAAAAGAACCAGATGACTGTGATTAACATACTGACCATCAGAAAAGCATATTGACTCGATTCTTCTGTTGTAAAATAGCTGATCCCAGTCTTGGTTGCCATAAATAATGTAGTGAACGCTCCATACAGGAAGGATTTGATCATCCATTCTTTCTTCGCGAATATAAGGCTTGCAGCATATACAGCTGTTGCGACCAGGTAGCTCCACACCGCAGTATCTTCATAATAGAAAAAGTTAAATGCCATGAGAGGAATTAAATATATATTTCCAACCCAGGCAAAACCTGTTGCGAGTCGCGTTTCCTTACCCCGCAGCCCTGCTGCCATGCCCAGCAGCAGCCATCCTCCTGCTGGCATTAAAAGTGACTCCGCTATGTCATTAAAGAATATAATCTCTTCACTTATTGAATTTACAGTGATCAGATACCAGACAAGGAAAATGATTCCCGGCAAAAATACTATTATTCTTTCCCTGACCGCAAAGTAAAGCAGCAGTGACATGAAAATGCCGACAAACCAGATAAGTGATTCGCCATATATGCTGTCAATATGTGAAACGAACGTAAAGAATAGGCTGATAGCATAAAAACCATGGGCAGTGATGAAGGAACTTTTGGCTAGAACGGAATCTTTCATTTTCCTAAAGGCCCTGTGAACAGCTAAAAGCAAGATTCCTGCCATCGCAAAGTTTCCTGCCATTCCAATAAAATCATCATACATACTGGATTGGGTCCTTACTTCCTCTCCAAATGAGGCAACAGCCAAACCAAGGCAGACTGGAACAGCCCACTGAGCCAAAGTAGGGATAAGATTCCTAGAATCGATTTTCCGCATGCTGTAAAATACAAAGCTCGTGAGCATGAACATCAGTCCCAGCTCCCACCAGCCAAACATCGAAAAAGTAATAAGGACCATGAAAAGCATAATCAACAACCCAATATCACGCGAGCTGGTTTTAATGACCTGAAGCTGCTTATGTTGAAGCAGCCAGCCAAAGGTCATAAAAAGGACCAGACCAATTAAGTATAACGGCAGTGTTAGATTCTCGAATTGAATCCAGTTTTGCAGCTTCAACACCACTTCAAACAATGCGGCCGCAAGAAATATCGGGCTTAGATATGCAAAGATCATATTTCTATCTGCATTTGCAAGATAAATGAAATTAGCAGCAATCAGCAGGTAAGCCACAAATAAAACCAGCGACGGATTTTGTGAGTGCATCATCAGTCCCTCAGCGGTTATGAAGAGGAACGCAAAAGCTGATACAACTGCACTTGTCATTTGGAAAGCCTTTTTCAAAGAAAATTGGTCCCCGAACAATCTTGGCAATAATAGAAAGACAAATCCAAGAAGCGCATAGCCGATAGGACTCACTTCTGTAAGACGCCAATTTTCTAAGATTTGATAAGCACCATACACTAACATAGTGCTGAACACAAAATGGTACTGCTTTTGGCCAATCACAAAAATCATGGATAGATAAACAATGGAAGTTAAAATCAAACTGAATCCATTGAAAAACTGATTCTCATAGAAAAAGAGCATCAACAAAGTTGATAAGACTAAGTTAGCCTGTGAATAAACGGCAAGTTCCCTTGTGAAAAGAGGCAGACGGCCTTTCTTTTTGAGCTGGTGATACCCAGTGATCAAAATCCCATTGAAAATCACCAATACCAGGTAAAACCCATCTGATTCAAGACCTGTTGCCCTCAGTACATAAGCAGCCGCAATCGAAGATGAAATAAACGTAAACCATACAAATAGTCTTGATGATAATCCCCTGGCAAGCATGGCATAAATCGGAATCAGAATTGAACTGCTGATTGTTCCTAAAATGAATCTTCCTTCACCATAAAATGATAAATAAGGACCTAGCAATTCAAACCAACCCAGTGACAGAGTGAAAATAGGCAAAAATAAACTTGCAAGTACCACAAACGCGAATGCGGTCTTTTCGATTTTCAGCACAGTGTAGCTTATATAGGCGATACCATAAAATAACACCGAGACAAGGGCGATCGATCCAGCTTTCATCCAGGAAGTCATTGTGTCCCAATTGCTTGTCGCCACGAACAGGCCGCCGATTAAGAGCATAATTACCCCAATATTCAAAGACCAGGATATATTCCGTTCACGAATGTCTTCTGGAGATTTCTTAGGCCTGATTTTCACCGATTTCGGCTTCGTTTCCACTTTATTTTCAGATGAATTATGAACATTACTTGTGTGTTTAACCTGCTGTTTCGTTTTTACCGATTTAATACTATGTTGATCCGCACTTCTGACTGTTCTTACCTTCTCTTTCTCCTGCTGTTCCCTGGCAAGCAAATCAATGAAATATTCATTATACGCTTCAGCGACGGTGTCATGTTCCTGTTCAGAAACATAACCTAGCTCCTTTAAATGATAGAGCTCATCACGGAAAATTCTCCGTCTTTCCTCTTTAGGAGTGAATTCCATTTTTATCCCTCTATTCCTGTATAATCCCAATCTGATCATTTAGTGTAATTTTACACCATTAATAAAATAATTCAATATTTTATCAGGAATTTCCATACGTGTTTTTTCGACAAACTCTGTTCCATTCATGCCTAAATCCCTTTATAATAGCAAAGTGGTACAGGTTTAAAATAAATAATCACAAAAAATATTAAGAGATTTAGAGGTTAATAAGATGGCTGATTTTTTATGGGTAATTTATCTCGGGTTTCTGGGGACAACGGCAATCTGGTTTTTAATTAAAGGAAAATACAAGAACAATATCACCAGACTTGACTTCATTGTTTCGATCATAACCTGGATGGGTCTATTCGGATATGTAACTGAAACGGAAATGCTGGTAACGTTGGTGTGGAAAATGGTATTTATTCTTGGACTACTGTGGGATGTGGTATTCACCATTTTCTTTGCTGAACGTTTTGCCGGTGATTTTGGCTTTGATGAAGATGAGGAATCAATGCCAGTGGCAGCGAGATTGGTTGGTTTGATTACTGTCGCACCATTATATTATGGAATTTTTCAATACGCTTTTTAAAACGGCTTTGGCCGTTTTTTTGTTTATCTAAAAATATTATCTCAACATAATAATGTTGTTTTCTAGAATAGCATCGCCCTATTTTTATGGATTTTAAGCACTTTTTCACAACAGATTTACCTGGAATTATCACCAGGTACTAATAGCAACGGAAGTGTATTTCTGAGACGGACACCGTTTGGATACTACGCCGATCGCAATCTGAGCAATAAAAAAAAGATAAAACCAAATGGTTCTATCCTGTTATTGCGGACCACTGTATAAATTGCTTTTGCCTACGTCATTTCATTCTACTTGCATATTAAAAGACCAGCAGTTTCGATTACTGCTAGTCCTATACATTATAGAGGCAGCAAGGACACTGTTTCTTTCCTCTTAAGCTGCTCCACCATCTTGATCCATTTCTCTGGCTTCTTTTCGAGTACAGAATAATAAGTCGTCAAGAAGTCTGTGATTAAAGCTGCCGGCAATTCAATGGTTTCCTCATCACCCGGCATGAAGCATAAATCCAACCCTTCTACAGCTTCTCCGTCATTTTCCCATGAAGGATGGACATAATCTAAATCCAATCGCTTATAACCCAGGTGCGAAAGTACTTCGCGTCTAACAAATGGGTCCATTGTTTTTACGCCGCCAAACTCGTGGTCTGTTTTACGATAAGGGTCATAAATTTCAGCAAACATCCCGAATAAGTCTACACCCTGCTCAGCTGCTAGGCTTTGCAGATCATCCATTCTTTTATTGGCTAGAAAGCGCCCAATGCTAAGGCCCGGTTTGCCGACAATCGTGAAGTCTGTCATTGCGATATTCCAATCCGGGTAATAGCGGTATTCAGTCACCCCCACGACTTCTTCTTCATGGAGGGCAACGAAAACACGGATTCCCGGGTCTTCAAGCGGTTCTTTCCACAGATCAAATTCCAAAACTTCCTCAGGAGGGAAAAACTCTTTCATTAAGTTATGGAGTTTGGCAAAAAGGGGATCTTCAATGCTGCTAACACGGATATACTCCATCTAATATGCTCCTTCTCGAGTTAGATTTTTTCTGCTTCTTCCCAGTCTGGATAAAGATCTGTTCGACGGTCACGCCAAGTTGTCACAGCACCTCGCTCCCTTACTTCGTACAAAAGCTCGAGGTCAAGGTCTGCAGTAACGACCATATCATCATTCAGTTCTCCTTCTACCTGAAGACCTTTAGGAGGGAATGGGATATCATTTGGTGTGATGACTGCCGCCTGGCCAAAGTTGGCACGCATAAAATCGACCGTCGGCAACGCACCGACTGTGCCGGTCAAAACTACATAAACTTGATTTTCGATCGCCCGTGCATGGCTTGTATAACGAACACGGTGGAAACCATGTCGGTCATCCGTGCAGGAAGGTACAAATATAACATCAGCACCTTTAGCTTTAGCCATTCTGACAATTTCCGGGAACTCAATATCATAGCAGGTCAAAAGAGCAATTCGCCCCTTTTCTGTATCAAATACCCTGAAATCCTCTCCCGCACTCATATTCCATTCATTCACTTCAGTTGGTGTGATATGGAGCTTTGCCTGTTCAACGATCCTTCCATCGGGATAAAACATATGTGCCACATTATATAATTTTCCTTCTCGCGCGATGACATGTGTTCCTCCGATGATATGCATGCCTGTTTCCAAAGCGAAATTCTGGAACAGGTTTAAGTATTGTTCAGTAAAACCAGGGAGTTCATTGATGGTCAGTCTTGTACCCTGTTCACTGCCGATTGATAACAATTGAGTAGTGAAGAACTCAGGAAACAATACAAACTCAGAACCATATTCCTGTGCTGTTTTAACATAATGCTCACATTGCTGAGCGAACTCTTCAAACGACCTGATCGTGTGAAGATGGTATTGGACTGCGGAAACCCTCATTTTCATCCATCATTCCCCCTGTATAATAAAGAAATAGCATCTTGAAATCAAAACTTCAGAAATACGAAAATCATTATAGTACATTTTATTTTTTTTGGATATATTTTTGATTAAAAAAACCATATTAATATGAACAGATAAGAATTCATGAAAAAAAGAACGAGAGTGAACCCT
Source organism: Mesobacillus sp. AQ2 (assembly GCF_030122805.1). Lineage (NCBI taxonomy): Bacteria > Bacillati > Bacillota > Bacilli > Caryophanales > Bacillaceae > Mesobacillus > Mesobacillus sp. AQ2. Next base: position 2,612,003 of record NZ_CP126080.1, read on the forward strand.
CGTTCTTTTTCATTTCGAGAAAATTTTATTGGTAAAACCAAGCGGGACCATAATCATTGTATATCCGCTTGCACTTAATAATTCATACCCACCCCGCTTAATAGCAAGCTGCTAGCAATTTATATCTTTTTAATATCAATAGCTATCAATAATTGGGGTTCCCTGTCGAAATTCCTGAAATATAGCTGTTTATCTGCTTTCCAACTTGCCGAATTATCGATTTTCCTGTCTCATTATCTTCCAGGCCATCGATCAGGACAGCGGCATATGCTCTTTTGTCTCCATAAGTGATAAAAGCACAGTCATGCTCAATACCAGTCAATTCTCCAGTCTTATTTCCAATTTCCATTAAAGATTGATCCATATAAGCAGGCAGTTTTTCCTTAAATTGCTGCTGAAGGAGCAAAGCAGTGAATCGATCTCTTGATTGCTCCTTCAACCATTGGCCTTCAATAGCTTCTTTCAGGCAAAGTACAATATCCGCAGAAGTGGTGAAATTATCGTTTCCGGCTTGGGCAGCTTTGAAATCTAGCATTCTTCGCTTCAGAATCGTGTTTTTCATCCCGATTTTTGAAATTGTCGAATTAATCGGGGCCATTCCAATCAGGTCGATCACCAAATTCGTTGCTGAATTATCAGAAACGATTATCATAAGGGTCAACAGGTCATGAATGGTTATCTGCTGTGTGTTCATTGCTTGCAGGACCCCTGTATCTCCCACTTTGTCTTCTTGCCTGACACTTAGCAGCCTATCCGGCTGCAGAATTCCTTCCTCCAACTGCCTCAAAGCCTCAAATAAGATCGGCAGTTTTATCAGGCTCGCTGACCGGAAAACTTCGGTACTGTTAAACTCTATGATCCTATCTTCAATTTCTAAAAACAAACTCGCCTGGCCTTTCCCACTGGCGAGTTCTTTTACTAGTTGATCCTCTAATTCTTCAATGTGCATCATACCAAACCCTTACCTGATATTTACTAACATTTCCTTATTCCTATCGTTGGCTACATCTTCATTATATAGATGACAAGCTACAAAATGGTCCTTATCGATTTCTTGCCAGACCGGTTTCTTCTGGGCGCAGATTTCCATTGCGTGTTTGCATCTTGTCCTGAAAACACAACCGCTTGGCGGATTCATCGGACTAGGCAGTTCTCCCTCAAGAATGATGCGTTCTCTCTGGTCTTCGATATCAGGATCAGGTATTGGGATGGCCGATAATAATGCCTGGGTATATGGGTGAAGCGGTTTATTATACAGCTGGCTGCTTACGGTCAGCTCGACGATGTGGCCAAGATACATGACACCAATCCTGTTGCTTATTTGCTTTACCATAGAAAGGTCATGGGCGATGAATAAATATGTCAATCCTTTTTCCGCTTGCAGTCTTTTCAGCAGATTCACTACTTGCGCCTGTACAGATACATCCAGTGCGGAAATCGGTTCATCAGCAATGATGAAATCCGGATCGAGCGCAAGTGCTCTTGCTATTCCTATCCTTTGACGCTGGCCGCCGCTGAACTCATGGGGATAACGATTTGCATGATCCCGATTCAGGCCAACATCCTCGAGCAGTTGATAGATGCGTTCAAGACGTTCCTTCTTATTTGGAAATAACCCATGGACTTCCATTGGTTCGGCAATGATTTCTTTGACTGTGGATCTCGGGTTCAAAGATGCGTAGGGATCCTGAAAAATCATTTGCATCTGCTTATGAAATTTGAATTTCTCTTTTTCAGATAATGCATGGACATTTTTGCCGGTGAAAATGACTTCTCCATCTGTACGGTCATACAGGCCAATCATCGTCCTTCCGGCAGTGGATTTGCCACAGCCTGATTCTCCAACAAGCCCGAATGTCTCACCTTTAAAAATATCAAATGATATACCATCTACAGCTTTCAGTACTTCATTTTTACCCATTGTGAAATGCTTCTTTAAATCTTTGACACTTAATAGAACTTCATTTTTCATCATTATGCCTCCGTATTCATCCAGTAGCGTCTAGCTGCACAGAGTTCTTTTTCATAGATTGTACCTTCGAGCCGAATGATTTCAATGTTCTTACCTGTATTGGGAGAATGAAGAAGTTTCCCATCTCCATAATAGATGCCTACATGATGAAGTTGTCCTTTTCCTTCCTCATATGCGAAAAAGAGTAAATCACCTGGCAAAATATCATGTATTTCTATTTTCACGCCGGCTGCTGCCTGTTCATGGGCATCCCTTGGAATAATGCAACCATTGGCCCGGCACATACTGTAGCTGAATCCAGAGCAATCATATCCATAGCTGCTCATTCCTCCCCACAGATATGGCAGCCCAAGGAATTGCTCGCCCGCTGCAACGATTGCATCGCCATTCTTTTGCGGAATTTCTTTTTCAGATGGATGGACCTCAACATCCTCTGTCCGCAAAATTCCGATTCCTGTTGGCGTCTTGACGCGGATGCGGTCGACGACATCCTCCACGACAGGCAGCATTGTCTGATAGCTTAATTCCATCAATTTTTCATTTTGCTCTGAGTAAAGCAAAGCTTTCCTGGAGGTTACCACAGCAACTTGGCCTTTCTTGATATACCAATCAGACTGTTGAATCAGCTGATCTTTTGGGATCCAGCCCGGATAACCTCTTTTGTCTTTGCCTGAAGGCTGGTCCGGGATAACGACATGGACCCAATCATCCTTTTCATCAATGATCAAAACTTCCTGGCCGAATAAAACCTGTGATTGAACGAGGTTATCATCACATAATTGCAGCCTCAGTTCATACGTGAGTTTTTCGAGCCATTCTTCCAAATTAACGTTCCCTGATACAGCAGCTTCATCGATTTCCCTTGAAGAATCATAGGAAGTCCAAAGAGTTGCTACCGGTACATTGACGAGCCAAAAATTATTGCTTTCCATTGATCATTCCTCCTTCAAAAAGACTTGTTCAATCCCAAGGCCTGTTCGTACGGGAAGTGTTATTTTTCTGCCATTATACTTTATCCCGCCTGAAATGGATTCTTTTGCAAGCATTAATGGTGCATCAAAATCAAAGCGAGTGATGTTCTTCTTGCTGGCGGCAAAATGGGCAGCAGCCGTGATACCGAGCTTGGTTTCGATCATACTGCCTACCATGCATTCGATCCCGGCTGTTTCAGCCAATTGGTTGATGATTTGAGCCTGATAAATTCCGCCTGATTTCATTAACTTTATATTAATCAGATCTGCACTTCTCCTTCTGATCACTTCAAATGCCTGTTTTGGTGAAAATACACTTTCATCGGCCATGATCAATGTATCAACCGAATCTGTGACCTGTTTCAGGCCGTCGAGGTCCTCGGCTTTTACGGGTTGTTCTACCAGTTCGATGTCCAGACCCGCATCCTCCATGCTTCGAATTGCCCTGACTGCATCCTTCGGTTTCCAACCCTGGTTCGCATCAAGACGGATTTTTATCTCTTTGCCGACCCTGTTGCGGATTTCTTTGATCCTCGCAATGTCTGTAGATATCTCGCCAATACCTACCTTAACCTTCAGGACATTGAACCCATTCTTCACGTATTCAACTGCATCGTCACCCATCTCTTCGGGACTATTCACGCTGACAGTAAAATCTGTTTCGATTTCATTCCTGAAGCCGCCGAGAAGTTGATAGAGCGGAAGACCGCAATTTTGAGAGATGCAGTCGTACAATGCCATATCTACAGCTGCCTTCGCACTTGTGTTATTGACAAGGATTGTTTTTAACCCCTGAAAAATAGCTTCATAGCCAAGAAGATTTTGATTTATTAAGAAAGGGCGGATTACATCATTGATTCCTGCTTCAATGCCAGAAAGACTGTCTCCAGTAATCACCAAAGTCGGAGGTGCCTCACCCCAGCCAACAATCCCATTATCACATGTGATTTTAACAAAAGTCGCTTCAGCTACAGTAACTGTACGAAGAGCCGTTTTAAAAGGCTTATTCAGAGGGACTGCTGTGCGGAATGTCTCAATCTTTTCAATAATCATATCCTTGTCTCCTTCGGTACTAGTTAATGCCACTCTCGACAAATAAATGTTTTGTTTCGGTGTCCATTCTGGCAGCCGCTCCCAACGGGACTCCAATATGCGGTGCACAGTGACCCATTTTGAATCCCTTTAGTGCAGGCCTGCCCGCGAGCTTAATGTAGTGTTCGATGACTTCATCCAAGGATAATGACAGGTCCCTTTCCTGAACACAATTATTGAAATCACCTAAAATAATTCCGGTTGCCTCCTGTAATTTCCCTGCCATATACAACTGATTAAGCATCCTATCAACAGCACGCGGTTCTTCATTAATGTCTTCAATCAACAGGATCTTGCCTTTTGTATCAATTTCAAATGGCGTCCCCATTGAACTTGATAGGAGTGATAGATTGCCGCCGACCAACGGGCCTTCAGCTGCACCTCTTACCAGTTCTTCTATTTGCGAAAGATCAAGACCATATCGCAATTCTGCTGGCTGGAACAATTGCCGGAATGTCTCTTTGGATAGTGGATGGGCACCTTCTTTGCCAATATCCGAGGCAAGCATGGGACCATGAAATGTGATGAGGCCAGTCTTCTGCCGAATGGCTGTGTGTAAAAATGTGATATCGCTGTAACCCCAGAATATCTTTGGATGTTTTTCAATTAGTTTATAGTCTATAGATGATGCGATTCGTGCGGTGCCATAACCACCTCCGGCACAGATAATCGCATTAACCTCGTCATCAAGGAACATTTCATGTAAATCTTCCAACCTCGCATGATCATCGCCAGCAAGATAACCATATTCTTCGTATAATGATTTACCTAATTTATAGTTCAAACCAAGCTCAGTAATAAAGGCTAAGCCTCGCTTCAAATTTTCTTTATTTGGCGGACTTGCTGGCGCGATGACTGCAACAGTATCACCTTTATTCAAACGGTTGGGCTTAATTGCCATGTCAATCAACTCCCTTTAGTCATTTTGGACAAGTTCATAAGATATATAATTCCATTAATATGGTAAAATCAAAATCTTTCCGTGAAAAAAGAATAGTATGTTATAGGATATTAATTAATGGCTCTGTTAAAGCTAAATTCTAATTCTACTCCTGTTGATTGTAGTGGAAGGCGCGTAGACTCCTCCGAAAATGCTAACGCATTTCCATCTTGCGTGGGCAGGTTCGAAGAAGCTTATCAATGTCCCGCGGGCTTAGCTGGTCAGGTGAGACCCCGCAGGAGCAAAGCGACGAGGAGGCTCAGCGCCAGCCCCAAGGAAGAATTGCTTATGAAAAAGACGGCAGTTGGTCTTTTTCATATCTTCCAGCGGAAAGCGAAGCGCCTGGAACGAAAATCAACAGTCTTGTTTAACAGAGCCTATTTTATGTACTATTAAAAAGAGGTGTTCCAAGACGAACACCCCTTTCTTAGAATCATTACTTCTTATCGGCCCACTTCAATTCCAGATATCCTACTGGGTGGCGCACAACACCAGTTACAGCTTCGTTTTGAAGATATACCTGATTGTAAAAATGAACAGTGAAGATTGGAGCTTCTTCAAAAAGAATCTTTTCAGCTTCGTACATTAATTCAAAACGTTTCGTTTCATCAGATTCGTTCTTCGCTTTTTGAATCAATTCATCATACTTCGGATTTCCCCAGCCCGTACGGTTCATGGAGTGTCCAGTCTGGAAGTTTTCCAGGAAGTTGATTGGATCTGCATAGTCAGCTAGGAATGAGCTTCGTGAAAGCTGGTGCTTCAGTGCTTTCTGGTCTTCTGCGAAAACATTCCATTCCATGTTCGCTAGCTTGACTTCCACTCCCAAATTTTCCTTGAACATTTGCTGCAATGCCTCTGCGATCTTTTTATGAGTATCGTCTGTGCTATAAGTCAGGGTAACGTCTGGAAGTTCAGAATATCCTTCTTCTTCCATACCCTTTTCTAGCAATGCTTTAGCTTCTTCAATGTCTGTCTTGTTAAAATCTCCATTTACTTCACGGAAATCTTTGCCTGATGGATCTTGGAATCCTGGAGATACAAAACCATAAGCTGCTTCTTCTTTGTTCTTTGTTACAAAATCAACAATTTTTTGCTGGTCCACAGCAAGTGCAAACGCTTTACGGATATTCACGTTTTGGAATGGTTCCTTCGTAACGTTGAAGCGGTAGAAGTAATCTCCTGCCTGGTCTTCAACCTGGACCTTTCCTTCTTTAAACAGCTTTTCGCTCAGTTCAGCAGGTACGTCTGAGACGTCAAGGTCCCCTGCCTGATACATTTGATATTCAGTATTTGTGTCATCAACAATCGCCCATTCAACACGGTCAAGTTTAACGTTTTCTGCATCCCAGTACTGGTCATTCTTTTCCATGACGAATTTCGTATCATGTTCCCAACTTGCCAGATTGAAAGGTCCATTGCCTACAAATGACTCCGCTTCTGCGAACCATTTTGGATTTTCCTTCGCAACTTTTTCATTCACCGGGAAGAAAGCCGGGTTAGCAATTACACTAAGAAAGTATGCCTGTGGACTTGTCAAAGTAACTTCGAACGTCTTTTCGTCAACAGCCTTTACTTTGACATCTTCAGCAGGCCCCTTGCCACTGTTGAAATCTTCTCCGCCTTCGATAAAATAACCCAGGAATGCTGCAGATGAACCAGTCGCAGGATCAAGCAGACGTTTCCAGGCAAATACGAAATCATTTGCTGTTACATCATCACCATTAGACCATTTTGCATCTTTACGGATATGGAATGTGTATGTTTTTCCATCTTCAGATACATCCCACTTTTCTGCCGTCGCAGCTTCTGGCTGATGTTCTTTGCCAAGTCGTGTCAGGCCTTCCATCAGGTTGTTCAACGAATTCCATGATGCGGAATCGAAACCGATTGGCGGATCAAACGATGTAGGCTCCTGGCCGTTATTCAGGTGAAGTACCTTTTCGCCGCCTTTTTCGCCACTGTCTTTTTCTGTTTCTTTGCCAGCTTCATTATTGGCGGTACATGCCGCCATCGTGAACACAAGCAATGCTGCCATTAACATTGTTAAGATCTTTTTCACTTTGTCTCCCCCTTAAGTTGAACTTCTTTTATATCAAAAGGCAAAAGCCTGTTTGACCATTATTTGTTTGCGAGCAGCTTTTGGGCACGCTCATCCTGAAGCCAGCAATCTACTGCATGGCTATCCGAAAGGCTGGTCTGATCAGGATATACTCTGTCACATACTGACATCGCATATGGGCATCTTGCTGTGAACGGGCATCCCACAGGCGGAGAAAACAAATCTGGCGGTGTACCTCCAATTGGAATCAATTCCTCTCCTTCTACATCCAAACGGGGTACAGAGTTCAATAACCCTTTAGTATACGGGTGCTGTGGATTATAGAAGATTTCTCTTCTGGTACCTGTTTCAACGATCTTGCCGGCATACATGACAGCAATCCGGTCAGCCACTTGAGCCACTACACCAAGATCATGGGTAATCAAGATAATTGATACGCCTGTCTTTTTCTGAATATCCCTGAATAATTCCAGGATTTGCGCCTGGATGGTCACATCAAGTGCGGTTGTAGGCTCATCCGCAATCAAAACCTCTGGCTGACATACTAGCGCCATCGCGATAACGATCCTTTGCCTCATGCCTCCACTGAATTGATGCGGGTATTGTTTTAACCGGACATGCGGACTGGGGATCCCGACAAGGGACAGCATATCAACCGCTACTTTTTTCGCCTGCTCTTTGGTCAGCTTCATATGCTGCAGGATTCCTTCAGTAAGCTGGTCGCCAATCGTCAAGGTTGGATTCAGTGCCGTCATCGGATCCTGGAAAATCATCGAAATATCCGATCCGCGTATTTTTCGCATTTCTGAATCTTTCAATTTTGACAGGTCTTTCCCTTTAAAAAGAATCGACCCTCCATCAAACTTCCCTGGCGGTTCTGGGATCAGTCTCATGATGCTTTGCGAAGTTACGCTTTTACCGCATCCAGATTCTCCAACGATAGCCAGGGTTTCTCCCCTATGTAAATCAAAAGTGACACCGCGGACGGCTTTTACCTCGCCCCCATATGTCTTGAATGAAACATGAAGGTCATTTACTTCAAGTACTTTTTCCATGGTGCTTACCTCCTTAGCTTCGGATCAAGTGCATCCTGAAGCCCATCACCTAACACATTAAACGAGAACATCGTCAAAGAGATGAAGAATGCCGGGAAAAACAGCCTCCACCAATCACCCGATAATATGACCGGCAAAGCATCGCTGGCCATTGAACCCCAGCTCGCCAGCGGTGCCTGGATTCCAAGACCAAGGAAGCTAAGGAATGCTTCAGCAAAGATTGCCGATGGAACGGAAAGGGTGATTTGAACGATGATCGGTCCCATCGTATTGGGAAGAAGATTTTTGCGGATGATCCGCCCTGCTTTTGTACCGAATGTCTTAGACGCTAAAACGTATTCATAATTCTTGATTTGCAGGACCTGACCGCGGACAATCCTCGCCATTCCTATCCATCCTGTTATCGTCAAAGCAAATATGATCGTAGCCAGGCTTGGTCCCATCACAACGCTGATTAGAATCACCACCAGCAAATACGGCAGTCCATAAAGTACTTCAATGACCCTCATCATGTAATGGTCTGTCCTGCCGCCCTTATAGCCAGCAATACCGCCATAGATGACGCCAATGACAAAATCAATCAAAGCCGCTGCGATGCCGACGAACAAGGATATTCGTGCCCCGTACCAAGTACGTGTGAATACATCGCGACCCAGCTCATCAGTACCAAACCAATGTTCACTGGATGGCGGGAGGTTCTGGTTGATTAAATCCTGATGGTCGACTGTATGTGGTGAAATGAGTGGCCCGAAAATAGCCATAAAGGTCAAACCTGATAAGCAAAACAATCCCATCATTGCCAGTTTATTTTTCAGGAGGCCTCTCCAGGCATCCTGCCAATACGAGAGACTGGGCCTGACAACAGCTTCTGCTTCTGAGTCACTCTTTTCTATAGGAACAAACCAGTCATCGGGAATCGACGAATTTGTCTGATGTTCCTGATGTTTTCGCAGAGCCATCATTTCCCCTCCTTTTTATGAAGTTTGATTCTCGGATCCAGGAATCCGTATGCCAGGTCAACCAGGAAAAGCATCACGATCAGCACAGTACTGTAAAAAATCGTGGTTCCCATAATGACAGGATAGTCACGCTGGTTGATGCTCTCGACAAAGTACTTGCCCATGCCCGGAATCGCAAAGATTTTTTCGATTACGAAGGTACCTGTCAAAATGCTTGCCGCCAGGGATCCCAAAATGGTTACTACCGGAAGCAAAGCATTTTTCAACGCATGTTTGAACACAATTTTTACAGGGGAAAGCCCTTTTGCTTTCGCTGTCCTGATATAATCCTGTGTCAAAACCTCCAGCATGCTCGCCCTCGTCAAACGGGCGATGATGGCCATTGGTCCGGTCGCAAGTGCCAATGTAGGCAGGATCATATGCTTCGGGCTGGTCCAAGTGGCGACGGGCAAGATTTGCCAGGTCACGGCAAGCTGCTGGATCAAAAGCGTGGCCATCACAAAGTTAGGGACGGAGATCCCGACCACCGCAATGGTCATTGCAAGATAATCGATAATGCCGTTATGCCGCAGGGCTGCGATGATTCCCAACAGAATTCCTGAGAAGATTGCCACAATGAGCGTGACCATTCCCAGTTCAAACGAAACCGGAAATCCTCGGCCCAGCATTTCGTTCACGGTTTGGGAGGATTTTTTAATAGACGGTCCGAAATCGAAAGTAACAACTGACTTTAAATACAAGAAATATTGAACATAAAGCGGTTCATCCAAATGGTAAAAACTTTCGAGGTTTTTTTGTACAGCCTCGCTTGTCGCCCGCTCCTCGTTAAAAGGCGAACCAGGTATAGTGTGCATCAAGAAAAAGGTCAGTGTAATGATGACCAATAAAGTCAACGCCATCGAGCCCAGCCGTTTGATTATGTATTGCAGCATTAACTCACTTCCTTATCATGTCTTCATGTCAGCAGATGTCTTTGACGGTCTTAATGAAAGCTCAGGCATCAAGATAGCTAAAACACTGCTTACGAAAAAGTTGTTCTCATGGCTAACTCTGTCATCACAAGCATAGCTTGATAGGCTTCTAGAATATCCTTTGCCTGAAAACGGACAATGGTCGTTCCCACTTCTATTTCCGTTCCCGGCATCAGATTAGCCCACTCTGCCTGCCCATAGTTAGCGAATTGGATTCTCAGGACCGGATTATCCGGCGGAGTAAGCGGTTTCACTTTGTCGCTGTTTTTAATAGCTTGTTCTGTCTTCTCGGCAATAAGTTCCCCAGCTTTGATAGGTGTTAACGATTTTGCCGCAGATCTCGAAATTGACTCCTTAACAACCGCAGTGGTGATATTTGGAATCAATGCTTCTGCTTCTCTTGCTGCTCCATCATCTCCAGCCACCATGATAACTGGTACCCCAAAATAACCTGCTACATATGCATTAAATCCGAGTTCCCCAATTTGAACATCGTTGATCCACATATTGCGGACACCAAATATCATGGAATGCGACATTACGCCACTCATTGAAGCTCTGGCATGATAGCCGACAAACACTGCTCCTTTAAAACTGTCATCCAATCCCTGGACCATCGAGAAGGGCTTCACATCACCGGTTATCAACTGGGTATCAGGGTGAAGATCTTCAATCAGCAGATTATTCATTTTAGAATGGCTGTCATTGACGATGACTTCCTCACATCCGGTTTCAAAAGCCTTAGTGATCACATAGTTCGCTTCCTGGGTCATGATTTTCCGGCTACGTTCGTAATTATGTTTAGATGAATCCACATGGGTATGGTCTACCAATCCGGTGATCCCTTCCATGTCCACTGATATGTACAATTTCATTTTCAACCAACTTTCTATAAATAAATAATTATCTTAAAATTATAAATAATAAATCTACCAACCGCAACCTTTTCTCCTATAAATTTCTGCAATTACTAAGAAATAGGAGTATTGTCACTAAAAGTAAATATGGGTAAAAAACTATTTGTGCAATAATAATTTTTGGGTGTCTAGTTTATTTAATCTGGATAGAAACTGAATAGTTAATTAATATTTTATGATGCATGTGAATACGAAACAGCTTTTTCAAGATAATGGTATTCAGGAATAAAAAGGAGCGCCAGAAATGGCACTCCTAATCTCTAATATTTTCTTGTTCCATCAGTTCAAGGAAATGAGTCAGTACCCGTGCTGTCAATCCCCAGATCACCTTGCCATTCACCCTATAAAAATATTCATCCATTGATCTGGTCTGCCAGTTGTAATTCTCTCCACCGATAATCAAGTCAAACGGAAATCCATCCTCTGGTTCGACCTGGAAATTAATTTTATATGTAGCCGGCTGATTCTTTTTGAAAAATGCCAGGGGAACAGTGAAGACCTCACCTACCTCGGCTTCACTCGGCTTGATTGACTCTGGGTTATTTATCGTTCCAACAAACGGGTAGATGATGGTACCAAAAGCTGACACCATAAAATCCAATGGAATCATATTTGTGATCTCACTCTCTTTAATACCCAGTTCCTCTGACGTTTCCCTTGCAGCAGCTACTCTTGGTTCCTCTCCCTTTTCAATCCTGCCGCCGGGAAAACAAACCTCGCCAGGCTGCCTTCTAAGTGTAAGTGCCCGTACTTCAAACAAGATATGAACCTCATTATTGACCTCCACCAACGGCAGCAGCACAGCAAATTTCATAAATTGTTCATGTCCCAATATTGAGGGTGTACGCCCCAATAAAGCTTCTGATATTTGTTGAATTTTCATTATTGGACATCCACTCTCCCCGTATAAGTATATGTCTTTATTGTATTATGAAAAACCATTGAAAATAAAGGAAACGGCTCTTGATATTTTACAGAGTAAAAATAATCTAAGAAGAGTTTTTAAAAATCCTGAGTAAACAAGGTTGTTGCCAAAAATCACTTAAAACTATTTCATCCGATACACATTTATCCTTATTGGCGAATCCAATATCCTTAATCAAAATGTTTCCATTGATAAAATCATTTAATAGAAAATAAAGCGCAAAAAGCTTCATTGGTGATTTGAATCTTTATATACCGGATAAACATGTCACTAATAAGATCTATTGGTGACTCTAATCTTAACATAATGGAAAAAAAGGTCTCCAAACAAGCTCCATTGGCGACATAAAACTCCACTTACTGGAAAAACAGGGGCACCAATAACCTTTATTGGTAACTCGAATCTCCATTTACTGGTAAAACAAGTCACCAATAACCTCCATTGGTGACCGAAATCTCCACTTACTGGAAAACCAGGTCACCAATAACCTCTATTGGTAACTCAAATCTCCACTTACTGGGAAAACTAGTCACCAATAACCTCCATTGGCGACTCTAATCTCCACTTACTGGAAAATCAAGTCACCAATATCCCTCATTGGCGACTCCAATCTCCACTTACTGGAAAATCAAGTCACCAATAACCTCCATTGGTAACTCAAATCTTCACTTACTGGAAAATCAGGTCACCAATAACCTCTATTGGCAACTCAAATCTCCACTTACTGGGAAAACTAGTCACCAATAACCTCCATTGGCGACTCTAATCTCCACTTACTGGTAAAACAGATCACCAATAATCTCCATTGGCGACTCTAATCTCCACTTACTGGAAAATCAAGTCACCAATATCCCTCATTGGCGACTCCAATCTCCACTTACTGGAAAATCAAGTCACCAATAACCTCTATTGGTAACTCAAATCTCCACTTACTGGGAAAACTAGTCACCAATAACCTCCATTGGCGACTCTAATCTCCACTTACTGGTAAAACAGATCACCAATAATCTCCATTGGCGACTCTAATCTCCACTTACTGGAAAATCAAGTCACCAATATCCCTCATTGGCGACTCCAATCTCCACTTACTGGAAAATCAAGTCACCAATAAGATGTCTATTATACAAACCACTGGTTCCGCCTCTAGCAAAGCAAAAGACAGCGACAAATTTGCCGCTGCCCTTAATTCGATAATCAACCTGTTGATCGTCCTTTGATTGCTTTGTATGCAATCAATATGATGCCAATTACGAGGAGGATGTGGATAATTCCGCCGGCTACCTTAAAAACCAGCCCCAGCACCCAGAGTACCAGCAATATTGCTGCAATTGTCCATAACATTGGCAAACATCTCCTTCCCTGTTGTTGTCTTGGTTAAAGTTTACCCTTTTGAAATTTTTATTAAACAAGCTGCCCTCTAACTGGAGACATGATAAATATTTGATAACATATGTGTCGTTGTGTAAAACTTAAACTATTCATTCATGACAGGAGAAATTCACATGGGACCATACAAGATTTTATTTTTGGATATAGACGGAACAATCTTAACGCCTGATGACACGATTGAGAATTCTACAAGGGCAGCTATTAAGGAAATGAAAAAACAAAATATTGAGGTGGTATTGGCTACAGGACGCCCGCTCCACGAAATATCGGATCTTGCAGAGGAACTTCAGATTACCTCTTTTATCGGATATAACGGTGCGCTCGGCATATATGAAGGAGAAACCATTTTTGCAGAACCTATGAAATCTGAGGATGTAAGATACATCCTGGACATTGCCGATGATAATGATCATGAGGTGGTCTGTTATTCGAATTCAAAAAATTACTTTACCAGCCTAGAGCCGGATGCGGTCCAAGCCTTTCAAAAACATTTTCATTTGCGCCAGAATGATATTTTTACTGAGGATGCCATTGAAGATGTTCTTGGAATGACAATCATCACAGCGGGAAACAAAGATTACTCCCTTTACCAGTTCAATGATGGAATCCATTTATCCCAAGTGAACGTTGAGGGCATGCAACACTGTTTCGATGTCATTCGCGATCAAGTTAATAAGGGAATTGGCGTGGAATTTCTTTTGAAAAAGCTTGGTATAAAACGTGAGGAATCGATTGCTTTTGGAGATGGTATGAATGATAAGGAAATGGTGGCCTTTGCAGGAGAAGGATTTGCGATGGGCAATGCACACCCTGATTTGTTTCAGCATGCCAAACATAAAACCACTTCTGTCACCAATTCAGGAATATATAACGGATTAAAGTCACTTGGGTTAATCGAATAATAGCCACAAATACAGACCCGCAATATAAAAAAGGAACCTCAAGTTAGAGGCTCCTTTTGTTTACCTTATCGCCCTTTTCTTCGCGCTTGCTTTTGAAAATTCATTTTCGGGCTGTTCAGCTTGCCTTTTAATGGTATCTTTATAGCTCATCCAATAAATCAAAGCCACAAACACACCACCGCCTACTGCGTTGCCCAAGTATACTGGCACAAAGTTGGTGAAGTATTCACCCCAACTATAATAACCCGCAAAAATTGCTGCCGGAATCACGAACATGTTTGCAACAACGTGCTGGAATCCAATGGCAACGAAGCCCATAATCGGGAACCAGATTGCTAATACCTTCCCGGTCATGTCGGAAGCACCATATGAAAGCCAAACCGCCAGACCAACAAGCCAGTTACAGCCAATTCCTGAAATAAATGCCGCCCAAAAACCAGCATCCAGTTTTGCCCCTGCCACAGAGACTGTTTTTTCAAGATAAGGACCAGTCTCCGTCAAACCTACAATATGGCCAAAAAAATAGGCTACAAATAGAGCACCTACAAAATTGCTTAAAGTGATCCAAAACCAATTTTTCAATAGCATCTTCATTTTTACCTTCTTAGCGAGACTGGCCATCGAAATGGCTGTCATATTCCCCGTAAGCAGTTCTCCTCCAGCAAGAAGGATCAAAATCAGTCCTAGGGGAAAAACCGAGGCACCTAGGAATGTTCCGAATGTCCCCCACTCATGCGGCAGGTTTGCGATCACCCTGATGTCCAAAAGATAGCCAATAGCGATAAACGCTCCTCCGAGAAAACCCAAAATAAGCATATTCTTCACGGGCATTGCAGCCTTATATGTGCCAGAGTCAATAGTCACTTGTGCGATTTCATGGGGTTTACGAAATGCCAATTTTATTCCTCCTGTCGTTTAGATGCATTATTTCCTTTTGATAATTGAACATTTCTTTAATGAATTAATTCCCCTTTGTCCAACAAAAAAACGGTGTTTCATTATGTTTTGACATTTTTTATAAATAAACATATCATATTGATATATCAAAATGATATATATAATCATAAAGGAGTGCTGAACATGTCAATTGAACATTCCATCCTTGCAGTCATCAGCTTCCGTCCAAGCACCGGCTACGACATTAAATCCGAATTTGAGCATAAAGCAGCGGGTCTATTCTGGGGCATGAGTTACGGCAGTCTTTATCCCAAACTTAAAAAGCTTGAAGAAGAGGGATTCATCACCACCATTGAATCAGAGACTGGAGGGCGAAAGAAAAAACTCTATGAGCTGACCGGTAAAGGCTGGTTTGAATTGGAAAGCTGGCTTGCCAGAAGACCTGAACCACCAGCTATTAAGGATGAGTTATTCATGAAGATGGCTGCCTGGCATAACCAAATGGATATTACAATCCTGGCCGAACATCTAAAAGAAAGAGCAAAGGAGTCACAGGAAATCCTGAATTTCGTCAAAGAATGGAAACAAAATAATACTTCATATATTAACGGTGTCGGAATGCTTTCAATGAGATATGCCGAGTTAAAACTTGAGGCTGAGCTTACTTGGATAAAAGAATCGCTCTTCTTCATCGAGAATGATGAGCTGCCTGAAGGCCAGGATCCGAAGAAGCTTGGCGAAAAACAAATAGAACGAAGAAAAAAAGCGCTGAAAAACGGCCATTAGGAGGATGGAATATGGAGGCAGGTATCTTTAAACCGTTGAAGAACAAAGCTTATCGTTCGCTTTTTGGTGCACAGGTGTTTTCTGATTTGGGGAATTGGCTGGATTTTATTGCGATACAGGTAATCGTTGCATACCATTGGGGACTGGGCGAAGCAGCAATCGCTTCAGTAATCATCGTCATGGGAATTCCCTGGGTTCTCATCGGCCCGCTAGCCAGTGTATTTGTTGACAGACTTCCCCAGAAGACATTGATGATCACTTGCTTATTACTTAGAATCCTGTTTGTTGCTGGTATGTTTTTCGCGCCGAATCTTTATGTACTCCTCCTGTTTGTATTTCTTAAGGCAACGGTCGCCGCACTCTATGATCCTGCTAGACAAAGTGCGATCAGGCATATCGTTCCTGAAGATGAATTGCCGGAAGCTGTGACTTTAAGCCAGCTTTCAGTCAATACCATGAAAATCATCGGCCCGGCCCTGGGCGGTGGATTGATCGCGCTTTTCGGGGTAAGAAGCCCCTTTATCTTTGAAGCGGCAGGCTTTCTGATTGCGGTTGCGATTTTGATGGCCCTGCCAACAATCGAAACAGAAGCTTCCATAAAGAAACAACATCAAACTTCTTATTTGGAAGACCTCACAGAAGGCATAAGACACATCTTCACTGCCAGGATACTAAAGGCAGCAATCATCCTTTCCTCCATTGCCTTCTTCATTATTTTTCTCTATGATGGTTTGTTTGTCTTTGTCGCACAAAATCTTGGGTTTGCTGGAGAGGAATTCGGTTTGCTGGTAAGTTCTGTTGGTTTCGGCAGCGTAGTCGGAGCCCTTCTCCTCGGACGATTTACAAGCTGGAAAAATAAGCCCATCCACCTGATGGCTTCAGCTTCTGTCATGAGCGGCATTCTCATTCTTCTTATCGGAGTTGGTGTGTATGGTGTTTTCGAGCTTCCGAAAATATTATGGATGGCTGGTGCCTTCCTGCTTGGGATCCTTGCTTCTGCTGAAGGTGTTCCATATGGATATGTACTGCAATCAGAAACACCCAAGAATATCATGGGCAGGGTTTCTTCTGCAGCCGCATCCTTACAGACATTCTCGATGTTAGTAGCTCCTGCTGCAGGTGCCTTGTTAGCTAAATGCATTGGTGTTTCAGGGGTGCTCGTCGGTGCTGGCATTTCTACCTTTTTCCTCGGTACCTTTGCTTTAGCCTTCCTTTTAAGAAAAACCGCTGAAACAAGAAGTATTGGAGCCTAAAACAAACGAAGCCGTTGTCGGTCAGGACAACGGCTGTTTGCAATCAATCTTTATTCAGCAACTCTTCACCGGCTATCCCGGGATTCGTCATTTCATAAGGATTCAGGATCAAATCCAGTTCTTCCTCTGTCAGTACATCATATGCCAGACATAGCTCTCTTACCGATTTACCGGTGAGGATGGCTTCCCTGGCTATTCGTGATACCGCTTCATACCCGAGATGCGGATTTACAGCGGTTATAATGCCAACGCTTCTTTCCACATCTTTTTCCAGCTTTTCCTTATTTGCTTCGATTCCAACAAGACAATGATCTGTAAACACCTTAAAACCATTGTTCATGATACTGATTGATTGAATAAGGTTGAAAACGAGAACAGGTTCCATGACATTAAGCTCAAGCTGGCCTGCTTCCGAAGCAAGGCAGATGGTATGGTCATTCCCAATGACCTGGAATGCGACCTGGTTGATGACCTCTGGCATGACCGGGTTCACTTTTCCAGGCATGATAGAAGAACCTGGCTGCCTTGATGGCAAGAAGATCTCATTAAAACCGACCCTTGGTCCAGAAGCCATCAAGCGTAAATCATTGGCAATTTTGGACATATTCATCATACAAACCTTTAATGCCGCTGATACCGTTGTATATGCGTCTGTATTCTGAGTGGCATCGACTAGATGGTCTGCATTCTTCAATGGATATCCGCTGATCTCAGAAAGGTGACGGACAACATTCTTGATGTACTTTGGATTGGCATTAAGGCCTGTTCCAACTGCTGTAGCCCCCATGTTAACTTCGAATAAGTGGCCGCGGGTATGCTTGATTCTTTCAATATCTCGCTCAACGACTCGGGTATAGGCTTCAAATTCCTGACCGAGGCGAATTGGCACAGCATCCTGCAGATGAGTCCTGCCCATCTTGATTACTCCATCAAATTCTCTTGATTTCTGAGAAAAAACATCGCGCATGATATTCATCGTATCTAAAAGCTTGTCCAGCAGCGACAGCACGGATAAATGGATTGCTGTAGGAAAAGCATCATTCGTCGATTGAGCCATGTTCACATGAGAGTTCGGGCTAAGGGTAAAATAATCACCCTTATTCTCCCCCAGCAATTCCAATGCACGGTTCGCAATGACCTCATTCGTATTCATATTGATAGAGGTTCCTGCTCCACCCTGAATCGGATCAACGATGAATTGATCATGCCACTGACCCTGGATAATTTCATCAGCCGCCTTTACGATCACCTCACCAAGTCCGCCATACAGTCTTCCTGTTTCCATATTTGCTAATGCCGCTGCTTTTTTTACCATGGCCATTGCCTTAATTAATTCACTATGTATTCTGTACCCGGTAATCGGGAAATTTTCTACTGCTCTTAATGTCTGGATGCCATAATATGCATCTGCCAATACTTCCTTTGTTCCAAGGAAGTCTTTTTCTATCCTGACTTTTACTTCAGTCATTTCCTACCCCTCCAAAAAGCTTCAGATTTAGATTAAGTATTGAGGGCAATCAATTTCCGACAATTTTTTTATCCCTCAGCCTAGTTATTGGGCTTACATGACTATTGTAAATCAAAATCATAAATTCATCACGACAAATCAAACTTTTTTCTTGGGAATCGATTGCAAACTCTGTACCTTTATTGGTTGTTATGCAGAAATCCCACTAGTTTTGATAGCTTTTGTCATCATGCAGGAAAACAGGAATACATTTGCTGAATTGTAATAGGACACTGATTTTTCATAATACAATTCAGAAAGGAATGGGCATGATGACTGACACTCAATTCATGAAGGCATATACAATTAAAGAGGTGTCCAAGAAAATTAATGTTCCGTCTGGAACCATCAGACAATGGGAAAAGGACCTGTCCGGCCTGCTTGTTGTTCCCAGAACGAAGCAGGGAGCAAGATTCTATACGGATGTTGAAATAGATCAACTGATGAAAATAAAACAGATGCGGGATAAAAATCTCAGCAAAGATATGATTAGGGACCTTCTGCAGCATCATATGGAGACAAACCATTTTCCCGACCAGGAATACAATCCTCACAGCCTGACAATTAAGCCTGAATCGCCTGGCACTTCCCTTTCTGACAGCCAGGATGAATATAGCGATTTCATGAAGGCAATGGAGCAATATAAAGATTCTTTGATTGAAGAAGTCAAGGCAGAGATCAGAAATGGTATTAGAAAAGAAGTCATTGAAGAGGTAAAAAAGGAAATTTCCAAAGGAACTCTCACTACAGTTAAATCCCTGTCGGATTCGATTTATAAAACCGGTGAAAGAACCAATGAGCATATAACGGTGCTTTCAGAAACAGTGAACCGGACTTCAGAAGAGAATTCCAAACAGCTCGGAACCATTTCTTCCGAGCTTACGAATGTTTCGAAAGGGACCTCCGAAATTAATACTAATCTCGAGAAGGTTTCAAAGGGTACTTCCGAAATGTTCACCAAATTATCGGAGCGGGTTACCAAAGCTTCTCATGGTACCACTGAAAAAATTACCCAGTTATCTGAAACTATCCAGAAAAGCTCAAAAGGTACAAGTGAAAAAATCTCTAAACTGACTGAGAGTGTTGCGAAGGTTTCAAAGGGTACTTCTGAAAAAATAAATGCACTTACCGGAAGCCTTACGAATGTTTCAAAAGGCACCTCCGAACGAATTGCGACGCTTACGTCCAATATGACAAAAACGTATAAAGGAACGAATGAGAAGATCTTAAAATTAGCAAGTACGGTTGATCAGCTATCTTCTGGCACCAACAAGGATATATCCAATCTTGCCAAGCGTCTGAACGAAACGACCGAAACGGTCTCTGAGGAATTCAAGATTCTTGCTGATTATGTTTCCAACAGTCGGGAAACTACAAATCAGGAGTTGGCCAATCTGAATCAAGTCATCAACCAAGAACGCGAATATTTGGTCCGTACCCTGCAGAGCGAACGGGAAGAATTAAGACAGGAAATCAAACAGCGCGATGAAATGTTCAAAGATATGGTTGACAGTTTCAGGGAAACAGCCGCTTCAAAACAGGCAAAAAGAAACTGGTGGAAGGTTTGGAAATAGAATCAGCATATAACCAGGCAATTTGTAAATAATAGTTACACTAGAACAGGATTCAAGCAAAAGAATATCGTACAGCAAATGCAAATGAATCTGGAGGGAAAACTAGTGGGCCGTATGAATCGCTGGCTGGGAACTATTGCGTTGGTCATTTTTTTACCGTGGAATCTGTCTCCACAAGCAGCCAGTTCCTCAATTAATGGAATGGAAGATATCAATATCTCACACCGTGGTGCTTCTGGTCATGCGCCTGAACACACTTTCCCATCTTATGAATTAGGAAAGGCAATGAATGGAGATTACATTGAGATCGATCTGCAAATGACCAGGGACGGTGAATTGATTGCCCTGCATGATGAAACGATTGACCGGATTACAGGCAAGACTGGACTGGTTAAAAACTTAACACTGGAAGAAATCAAGGGTCTTGATGCAGGCAGCTGGTTCAATGAAGCTTTTCCCGATAAAGCGAAAACTGAATTCAAGGGGCTTAAGATCCCGACGCTTAGGGAAATCCTTGAAAAATTCGGCTCTGATTCGAAATTTTTTATCGAAACAAAATCACCGGATGTCTATCCCGAAATGGAACAAAAGTTGATTGATCTTCTGAATGAGTATCAACTGATTGGTGCAGAAAATAAAGCTGGCAATGTGATCATCCAGTCATTCAGTTCTGCAAGTTTACGGAAAATCCATGCAATCGATGAATCGATTCCATTAATCCAATTACTTTCCTATTATGCTCCAGCTACTATAACGGATAGTGAAATCGGGAATTTGCAAGAATATGCTGTAGGAGTTGGGATGCATTACACTGCTGCCAATCCTGCGTATATAAAAAAGATTTCTGATTCTGGATTACTGATTTTTCCTTATACAGTCAATGAAAAGGAAGATATGGAAATGCTTCTTGATTGGGGCGTAAACGGGATGTTCACTAATTATCCTGACCGCCTGTACGAAGTCTACCGGGAGAAAATCAAGAAACGTTGAAAATTAAAATGCTTTAGAAAAAGCTGCCAAAGGGCAGCTTTTTTAATCCTAATACAATCTATTCCTATACCCATCTTCTAATCTATCTTTTATTTCGGCCGCAGTCGTGCCGGGCAATTTGGAATGAGCAGCAAGTATTTCAGCCCCTGATGGCAGTGTGGAAGGATCTGCCCAGCTTTCGGGAACCCATAATCCAGAACGTCTTAATGCTTTTCCGCACTGTATGAAACATTCTTCTACCTCTATTTCTATACCTAACAGTGGATTTTTCCCTCCTGCTGCCATCCTTCCCAGCAATTCAGGATCAAGTGTAAGGCTTGCCCTGCCATTGACTCTTAATGTTTCCGACATACCTGGGATAAGGAATAATAAGCCAACTTGTGGATTCGATAAAATATTTTTCAGCGAGTCCATTCTTTTGTTTCCGGGACGGTCTGGTATCACAATCCTATTTTTATCGAGAATCAGCACAAACCCTGGAGTATCTCCTCTGGGAGAGGCATCACTGCAGCCGTCTTTATCCGAAGTGGAAAGAATTAAAAAGGGTGATTTTGATATGTAGTTGCGGCAATGCTCATCCACATAAGAAATGACCTTGCGCTTTGCCAGTTCACTTGGTTCCCCGAATCGTTCTCTTAATTCATCAAAGCTTTTGATCGTATGATCCAATTCCCTCATTCCCCCGTTTTCTGTTTATGTAAATCCTTACCACTTTAATCATCATATTATAACGAATTGTTTTAAACTCATCCTAAGAATGTTCATAAAACACTTTGGTTAAGCATTACTTTACCACAGCAACTAATCTCCCGCCTTTTTCTTCTCAAATTTGAACCAGTATATGGATTCTAATGAAATTAGAAGGGTATATTAATTAACATCTTAAATAGAGTTGGAGGTACAAATATGAACAATGCTGTTAACCAATTTCTTGAAAAAGCAAGAAACACTTTAAACCAAGCGTATAGCAATGCAAAGGAGACTTTTTATTCCATCACCTCTACACCATCAGCTACGGTACAGCAGATTGCAAATTATGTGATGAATCATCCTGACAGTAAAGTGACCACGAAACACTATTTGGGGATTACTTTGTCATTCTATGAGCTTGCGCAAGGACAAATGAAGTATTATTTAGAAACAAATGGGCCTAAGATTCTACAGTTAGATGTTCATTCAAACTTTCACAGTGTCGTTGCTTATCGTTCCTACCGGGATCAACTATCATTAAATACCCCCGTCAAATTCCCGAATTTGAATCAAAGTCAATGAACGAAAAGAAAGTACCTTTCCACTTTTTTAACGACTTCTGTTCTAAACGGCAAAAGCTAATTAAAAGGAGATTTGGCAAGAAAAATGCTTGGGGTAGTGAATCTCCAAGCATTTCACTAATTATTTTTCTGGCATAAGTACCCGTTACTTTAAGTAGTTTTTTACACAATTGTTCTGATATTCATTTAGAAAATATACGTGCTTGTTAACAGTCCAACCAACTATTTACGACTTCTTCAAAATCTCATTTATGGTGGTGACAATTTCGTTGTGGATTAACTGTATGGAAGTCAAGACTTGAGGATCTCTTTAATTTTACAATATGATTTAAGTTTTTCTTAAAATAACTGGCCCATTTGCTTAATAAAAGGTTTTAAGACTTCACCTAATTCTTTCTTCTTGTTTAGCCAAATATAATGTTCTGCTCCTTCAATTTCGATATATCTAGAATTAGGAATAAGATTTGAGATTTGTTCAATTGACCAAGAAGGGCGAATATCATTTTCGGCATAAATAAAAAGTGAAGGTAAGTCAATCTGTGAGATTTCTTTTAACAATAATGGTTTCTTTATAAATTCTCTCCAAGAATCAATAAGAGAACGGTGAACAATATTATTAGCCTCATACTCAAAATCCGGTTTCAATTCATCAATTTCTACTTTGTTTCGATTATAAGTATCTTTCCAATCCCTATCATTTTGGATTCCAGTTCCTGAAATTGAAACATAGCCTATTACGGATTTGGGATACAAAAGCGAATAAGCCAACCCTAAATCAGCCCCCCAGGAATGTCCAATTACTACCCAACTTTGATGGCCGTACTCTTCCCGAATGTTTTCAATGTCTTGAAGACAAGCTTCTAAATCGTACCCATTTCCATCATAATTTGATCGACCACATCCTTTAGGATCAAACATAATAACTTCACAGATATCATCAATAAGATTTGATATAGAATCTAAATAGTTACAAGAGCCAGGTCCACCGCTGATTAAAATAACCGGAACTCCCTGCCCTCTTTTATCTGTCCAAAGATTGCCATTTTCCACCTTAATGTACTTTTCAACCAATAATATCACCCTTGAAATAAAGTTTTAATGCTGATATTCTTCCTAAATACACCAATCTTCTTCCACTAAATTGCTTCGTTTTTTTAAAAGTTTTTTCAAACCCTATTTATCTTTCCTAATCGATGCGCCTGTCAGTATCATATTGGAGAAACAATCTGCTTCGATATCCCTGTCTGATGCTTGATTTTAAACTGGGGGCTTGTAATATATTCAATGTAATTTACCTCCCCTTTAAACTGCAGATAAGCTTGAGAGCGAGTTCGAATAGCGGGATGTGTAACCATTTCTAAAACTTGATCTTTCGCTACCCAGCGGCAATCAGTGGTTTCTTCAGAAACAGCTAATTGACCACCAATAGGATGACATACGAAATCAAAAATAACTTGAGTAGGAACATCAGTTTCACCATCGTACCATTTAAAAGTACCCGTATTTGAATAGACACCAACTAAGTGGCTAACCGTCGTGCTAATTCCACTTTCTTCTTTGATTTCACGAACCAAAGCGTCCATGAGATTTTCTCCGGCTTCCACTTGTCCTCCAGGATAAACCCAACCACCGTCACGAGTTTTTACTAAAAGAATATTTCCTTCCGAATCTTCAACAAATCCACCAGCAGATACAATATGTGTAGGAAAGAACATATTCCAACCCCCTTTTTATTCGGAATTTTCCGTTTATTTATTGCGTATGCAGTATCCATATTCCTTGATCGTTTTTAATTAGAAAGAACTCAAAATGTGTAGGCAGTTTCACCATGAGTCTACGCATCTATTAGTTTCTGACTTGTTTTGTAAGGTGTGGTTTAATAATTTGTACCGCATGATCAACTGAAGTCTCTATATAACCGATAATTTGATTAAAAGTAAAAACATTAAGTTTTTCATTTAGAAGTTCCTTATCGTACACCATATCTCCTAATACATAAGGAACTAATTTTTCAACTTCTATCGAAGTAACCTCATCTAAATCTTGGGTTAGATGATAATGACTAAATAACTTTCTCAATTCATCTGAAAAACCATAGTGTTCTAATAACTTTCCATTTAGTAATCGGAAATCATTATGGTATAACTTGTATAATCCATCATCAGCATCCATTCTGTTCTTTAACCAAGACAGGTTAAAACCTCTTAACCATATATCATCAGCAATTAAATGTGCACAGTACCCCAATATATAAGCGTTTTCTACTTGGGAACTATATTTATGTAAAAATCCTTTATAATCAACGCTTCTTGAATAATCTTGCACTTCACCTATGAAGAAATGTGATAAGTTTTTTTCCTCGTATGTAAAAACTGCGTCTGGAGCAATGCTGCCAAGCAAAAATGATGTTTTGTCCTCGATCGATAAAGCCTCTGCAATTTTTTTACCAATAATTGAGTGCATTATTCTTGAACCCAAAATACTCTCCCCTTTTTTCACTTCTGATCTATTTAATTCAAGAAGACATTTTATAACCCTATGTTTTCCAGCTTCTTCTTTAACTAAATTGCGCCATTTGTTCAATAAGGAAAAAAAGAAGGAAGCTATTCCTTCTTGAATCAACCCACCTTATACTGTCCGTACAGTTCTATCTCCTCCAAGTAAAAAAGAAGACATACAGCATTCCCATCAGTAGATAATTGCTAATAAAAGAAGGCATAAGCACCTTAATTAACCATATATCAGATCCATTGGTGAGTATTGACAGAAAGGTAGAAAAACTAAAATATACTAATACGTATACAATAATCCCCTTATTGCCCATTCCAATTTTATTTTTAATAAGATTACCAATATATAATGATATATAGAAAAATTGACTAATTTGTTTATTCATCCTTTTCTCCTATTCCTGGTTCATTTTGTACTTTAATCCAAAAGATAATAAATTAGCCTATCCTAAGACAAAAACTTATAATAAACTAACTGCCCCATGCACATAGGAATACAACAAAAAAGGTACCATCTTCCTTTTAGATCAAATAAATTTCATATTACGTGAGTTTCCATTAGTACACGTATGGGTATGCTGCTACGTTTAAGAAATAATAAGGAGGTATTACAGCTAAATGCATTATTATACTTAAGCCACCAAACAATCGTACGATGGCGGTGCTTAACTAATCCGAATAAGAACCTCCTGGTAAAGATACTAAATCAAACCCTTTGTCTCCACTTAACTGCCACCCTTCAAAATAATTACTGTCATGGAACAATTCAAGAATAACATCACCCTCAAATTCCACAACTAAATCAGATATTTCATCAAAATGAAGGATTTTAACTATTCCTTTTTCCATTAGTATCTTTTCAATCTTTTTATGAGAGTATCTTTCAGGTGAGTGGATACAGTCTGAATACCCAATGGCAATTTCTTTCTTAACATGCAGCCTCCAAGGACATTCAACTATTAATCTGCCTGATTCAAAAATCATTACTAAAGGTAGATTCTTATCCACCCTTACCTCTATTACTTTCTGGCCTATAAAAAAATTGAAGTCAATATTACTTAATTTTCTATACATTTTCGTCCCTACTTTATATAGAAATCATTTAATCAGAGTTCTTTTACGAAAAACTTAAAGCTGCTATAAGAGAGCTTTTTTAAAACAAAGCGACATTCTATTCTTAAGTATTCTTTACCGAAAAAGAAATCCCTCTTAGGATATCTAGGTTAGCGTTCTTATTAAGTTATATTCTCTTATAAATAGAGTTACTGATTTTGGCAATAGATTTTTCTAATTATATCAAATTAAGCCTATTTCTGTCCGGAAAGCACGTCTCGATCGTCTGCCATCGGGGGTTCCTCCAACCAGGAGTTTTTAATCATGATATTCGCACCGTCCTCAGCATATAATGCGATTTCGGGGATCAGTGATGCATACTGTATTCCAATATCTTTTCGCGGACTTGCCGCCATTGCTGCACCATAATTACCGATTCCAGCTGCTATCATCGCCGAA
Organism: Mesobacillus sp. AQ2; assembly: GCF_030122805.1. Classification (NCBI taxonomy): domain Bacteria; kingdom Bacillati; phylum Bacillota; class Bacilli; order Caryophanales; family Bacillaceae; genus Mesobacillus; species Mesobacillus sp. AQ2. The sequence goes on from NZ_CP126080.1 coordinate 2,638,455, forward strand.
ACATGAAACATAATCAGCTTATCCGAGAAAATTTGTGTTGTCGTATCTGTTACTGCCGAGTCCCAGAACATCGGAGCTGGTATATCATTCTGCTTAAGAATATCACTGAATAAATCTCCATGCTTATGGGCGATTTTCTTTCCTCGTTGTAAGTATCCCTTTACTTCTTTATCTTGAGCTACCTGGATGAAACCCATAATCAAGGCCTTGCCTATTTGATTTGTCTGTATATTCAAGAATAAATGTGAAATTTCTATAGAAGTCAATGCTCGCCTTCTATTTTTCAATCCAGAAAGAAATTTTTGTTTTTCCACAAATTCTGCTTTATCCGGAACCGATATAAATGGAGGCCTTATGTAAGTACCCTGTTCAAGCATCAATTCCCTGGTCTTATCCTGCAGCTGGATTGCCGATTTTAATACGCTTTTATGCAGGAGGATAACATCAGGCCGTGTACCGAGACCGATTGCCGCTGCGTTTGCAGCCATGCCAAGAATGGACATATACCTAAGATACATCATCACAAACGTATCAGAAAAGAGCCTTGGGGGAATGGACATTCACGTCTTTTGCTGTAAAACCGACCGGATAGGGAAATCCTTCTCCATCGAAAATCTCCTGTCCAAGAGAAATGTTTTTTCGTGAAGCATTTAGGGCAAATTCGACGATTTCTTTTACTCTGTTATCTTCGGTTTTATTCAAAAAATAGCTTAATACACAGATTGAAACCGTATCGTTTATATACTGTGTCCAAAGACTGGACATTTCTGCAGCTGTTAAGTCGATTTTCGTCTTATCTTCCATCTTCTCACCCCGATACTTCGATGATATAATTATTATTTCTGATTCAGTTTTTTTTATTTATTACATAACTAATTTAGATAAAAATCTTTATAGTGAAAAAAACCGAGTCCATATGAAATAAATAGTAAAATGGACTTAAGATGTCCCATATAGGAGTGAGCACTCTGATTGAACTTCTTTTTATAATCCTAATCTCCGGCGGGTTAGCTGGATTAGCGAATATCATTAGATTCCATGTAAGCGCTTGGTTGAATCGACTTATCCTGGTCCTCGCCTCTCTGTTGCTTGTCGAAATTTCTGGTTTGCTTTTTGGAACAAACCATTTAATATGGATGGTTCTCTTTTTTATTGCATTATCAGGATCCTCCTTCAACCTGATAGGCGGATTAACTGCCGCTGGATTAAGCACCTCCCTTGTTTTCTTTCAGGCTGAAGTTTTCCCGATACTCCTTATCCCGGTGTATTTTGCAATTGGTTCAGCAGCAGGTTATGTTTCACAACAAATCGATAAAAAGGGAACCAATCATCAGTTGTGGACAAATATGCTCATGAATCAATCAAAGCATTTACAAGTGTTCCGTGAAGTAAGTACGACCATGCAGCGAACTCTTCAGCAGGATATGCTATTGAAAGTAATCCTGACTTCGGTTACTGCGGGTCATGGACTAGGCTTCAATCGGGCAATGATTTTCTTGTCATCACATGAAACAAATTCTTTAAAAGGAGTAGTCGGTGTAGGGCCGATGGATGTAAAAAAAGGCTATGAAGTTTGGGAGAAGATATCGGAAGACAAATTGAAGCTGCGCGACTTGATTGAACATAATTTCGACAGCAACTTCACTGATCCTGAATTGAATTCAATACTTCGGTCACTGGATATTCCGCTTGATGGCCAAAATGTCTTTAGCCAATCATTAACACGACAACAGCCGGTGATCGTGAAGGAGATCGATGAAACCGATTCCTCCCAGGCACTGATTAACAGCCTGTTCCAAACGGATGAATTTGCGGTCATCCCCTTGATTAATCAGGGGAAAAATATCGGAATCCTTTTGATAGACAATATTGTTAACAAGCGTCCGATTACATTGATAGATACTGAGAATATTCTGCCGCTTGCCAACCAGGCGGCCATCGCGCTTGACCATGCCAGACTTTATCAACAGATTGAAGAAATGGCCTTGAGAGATGGACTTACGGGGCTCCTAAACCAGCGCGCATTCCAGACTATTCTTGATGATTACTTTCCAGATGATGCAAAAGGTCCCGGGCCTTTGTCATTGATTATTTTCGATATTGACTATTTCAAGGTTTTTAATGATAAGAATGGACACCTCCTTGGTAATGAGGTGTTGATGAAACTTGCACGTGTCATAGAGAATTCATTAAGAGCTGGTGATTTCTCCTTCAGGTTTGGCGGTGAGGAATTTGTTGTGCTTTTACCGGGAACACCTCTGCCAAAAGCAGAAGTAATGGCGGAAACCATTCGAAAAAATGTAGAAGCAGCAAGCTTTCCCGGCGAGGAAACCCAACCACATGGCATTTTAACTGTAAGCATTGGAATAGCATGTACAGATCACCCTGCCATCACGAGTAAAAATGAACTCATTGAGGCAGCCGATCAAGCACTTTATAAAGCAAAAAGATCTGGAAAAAATACGGTGGTCACATTTAAGGAGTTCGTTTGCATTGATTGAACTGACATTTATTATCGCAGCATTGGTCTTCGTTTTGACATCTATAATGACAAGCAGGCCGATGTATACCCTTTCGATGAAGAATTACTCGAAGCGGGTCACATCCCAATATGCTATCAGAATAGCTGATTTACATTACTCTTATGACCAGATGATCTATTTCATTTCACTTCCTACTACTCTTCCCTATATAAAAGCGGCGGTGAAAGAGGACTTGATCATCGAACAGGATTACTCATCCTTTTTTTATCCTGAGTTAAAGGGAATAAAAATATCTTTGGACCATGAAGGAGAAAAACTATATCTCGCATATTTGCCAATCGGAAATTTCCGGCTTCCCCATTTAGATAAGCTTCAGCAAGAAGGCAGTATTGATGAAGAGGCTTATTTAAAAATTAGTACCACAAAGCTGCTCCACCCTGACACCCTGCAAGAGGTTCGGGATGAGGTGTTCAAGCAGCTGCAAGTAGGCCGTTATTAAGGAGCCAAAGGTCAAAGAACACCTCACTGTTAAATGCATATCTAATAAAAACGGAAAGAGCCGGTTTTAATTAATTGCCGGCTCTTTTAATTCTTTTAGTGAATCTTTATCTGGGCTTTCCAATCAACGATAAATCCATTTTTTCAGCAGTGCAGCCCAAAAAACCATCAACAAATGGATGGAATTATTGACCAATACATGGCGCAAATTCTTCATTGCAATCCCCGTCTTCAAAACATACAAATCCATGTTAAGCATGAATATTCAGCTGGTGAACGATAAAAAGCCCTAGGCACCTCGGGCTTTTCTCAATTATCTGATCAAGATTCGATTTTACCAATAAATTGGAGGTCTTCTGCATTAAACTCACTTGGAGAGCTTTCAAGAATTTTTTTCACGTCAGATAAAGTTTCTTTTAATCCTACTGTTACACCTTTTTTCCCAGTATAAGGTTCGGCAACATAAAAGGGCTGAGTCAAATAGGCCTCCAGTTTTTCACCTTGCTTGTAGACTTGAAGTTCGGATTCCGGCAGACGGCCGACACCGTGAACCGTAACGATCGAACGCAACTCCCGATATCGGCGGAGTAATTTTTGTGCTTTTTGCTGTACGCCATGGTGAACGGGGTCTAGATAAGAACCCTCAAGGATGGAAGATGTAGAGTAGATAGGATTTACGGCCGGATATTTATGTCTTGCAGCCAAATCAGCATCGAATTGCCACAAAGTATCGAGCGGTCCATATGGAAGATCATCATCCACTGCTTCTCCTTTTAAATCGAGCAAGAATGTTGTTACTTCTGTCATGTCTTTATCATCAAGCATTTCTTGCAGGGTGTACATCTCTCCTGATAAAACATATGCACGATCAGCTGTAAGTACAAATTTCTTGTCAACCCCTGCAGAAATCATCATGTTAAAAGTCTCTTCTATACTATTAGCCACAAAGTCAACATCATCAAGGATGTCGTTCATTTCAGGATGGTTGTCCTTTGGATTGAGAAGAATGGTCTTATACTCTTCCATTTTTAATCTGTGCAGCATTTCAGCCAATACTACTAATTGGCCCATACCCGGCCGTGCGACCAGGCCAACTGTCCCGCCTTTTGCAATTGGAGCAAATAAGTCTAAGATTTTAATACCAGTTTCGATCATTTCCACACTCTCCCCTCTTAAAATAAGTTCATCCAGGGAGCAGCCAGCAAGCTCCGCCAGTGCCACAATTGTACGTACCTCCGCCCTGCCAACGGGAATTTTACCCGTAGATAGGTTTGAAACAGTAGCAGGTCTTAGTCCGACAGATTTTGCTGCGGTAGTAAGATTAGGTACTCGCTTCCTCAGTAAAGCCACATTCAATCTAAGTTTTTCCATCGCTTCCTCCTCCTTACTTTTAATAGTAATCATTTTTACTCTATAAAGCAACGATCACTTACTCTCTAAAGTAATTTTTTTACTCATTAACTTTTCGTGTGCATAAAAGGCAGTTCACCTAAATAAATTAAATGCTTATCGATTTGTGTAACTGTACTCAACATCAAGCTATTTTCACTAGAGTTACTTTCACAGAAGTCTTATGAGTTTGTCCTCCCTTTAAACGGGTATAAAAGAATATACACAATTAAAGGAGGCCAAAACAATGAATGACGAACAAACAAAAGGCGCTTTCGATCAGGTAAAAGGTGAAGCCAAGAAGCAATTTGGCAAGGTGACCAACAATGAATCCATGGAAGCGGAAGGCCGTCTTGATAAAGGAAAAGGCAAATTGAAAGAAACCGCCGGGGATTTAAAAGAGGACGTATCACGCGCATTTAACGATTCTTCAAGAGATTAATAGCTATAAATAAGAAAAAATGCCTTCGCAACGAGCGAAGGCGTTTTCTTGTTGTTCTACTCAACATTATTCTTATTTTTACCCTTTACAAACCGGTATGCAAGATAGGCTATATATAACGGTGTTGCAAAATAAATCAAATATGGGAATTGTCCATACGTCCCTTTCCATATGACAAATAACAAAGACCCAAGAAAAATGGTAACAATGGTACCGTATTTTGGAAGCGGAACTTCTTTAAAGCTAGGAATCCTCACCCTGCTGACCATCAGGAAGCTGAGAGCTGTAAAGACAACCGTCGTAACGATATTAGGAATCAAGTGCCCGAATAGGGTAAGGATGGCCATGATTCCGCCTGCAGCAGTGATTGGAACGCCAATAAAGTAATTAAGTGATGATTTATCCGTGCTGATGTTGAACCTCGCCAGGCGATAAGCTCCAAAAAGCGGAAATAGTCCGGCAACCATTAGACCCCATATCCCAAATTGGTAGAAATATGTATAATACACCAGGAATGACGGCGCTACACCGAAGGTAACGATGTCCGCAAGTGAGTCAAGCTCCTTGCCAAGCTGGCTATCCGCCTTCAGCATCCTCGCAAGTCTTCCATCCATGCTATCGAGCATCATGCCGATTAATATTAAAATGGCCGCATTGTTAAATTGACCATTAGCCGCAAATCCAATCGAAAGAAAACCACAATACAGATTCCCCAGTGTGAACATATTGGGAATCATCTTTGTAAACCGCATCAGTTGTCATCACTCTCCGAACATAATCTAATTCTGCATATGCCTATTTTTACCCTGGCAGCCTAGCAAACATGTTTATTTTTTCATTTAATCGCCGAAAATATAGTTTAACTATATCATTAATTCTCATCCTGAGTAGAATATAATCATAAAAATTCCTAAAAGATTTTGTAAGAAATGTTATGGATGGCCTCTGTAAAAAATGCTTTAAAAATGTTTCTTCTAATTGTATACTTATCTGGGGTTGGTGAATTATGATCAACAAATATATGCGCAGGATCAAATTTCTTCTTATAAAATTATTAAGAATAAAGGAAAACGCACACAATGTTTCAATAGGATTTACCATGGGTTTTTTAATCCATTTCATACCATCTTTTGGGATGGGACCCATCCTGTCTACCGTAAGTGCTAAGGTGTTCAAGGGTAATGCTATGGCAGGTTTCATAAGCGGCGTAGCTCTAATCTGGCTGTTTCCATTTTTGTTTTATCTGAATGTAGTCGTGGGTGAGACTGTCATTCCAGGTGGGAACTTTCATTCTCCAGTTGGTATGACATTACATGGAATGGAAGCAGGAATGCATTTAGGTGCCGTTTTCTTCATTGGCATGATTATTAATATCCTTCTCTTCGGTTTGATTGTCTATTATGTCGTTTATACCATCATGAGAAAGTACCGATTAAACTTCCTGAATATAGTAAAAAAATGGGATATAAAAAAATAAGGAGCAAGAAAATTCTTAAGATTTTTCTGCTCCTTATTTTTTATTTATATGACTTCCAGGAATTCGATTAATTCTCGTTCAAGGCCTGGGTAAAATACAGTCCTCCAATTCCCCACAATATAAGGACCCTCTATAGGTATGATATTTCGACTACGAAATTCCTTTATAACAGAATTCAGATGATCCACCTCAAAGCAAAGATGCATAGACACTCCACTTTCCGATACGGGCACGTTTCCAATAAGTTCAATCTTGAAGCCATCCTTTTCCAAGAAGAAAATATCCTCTCCCCCAAATCGGAGTCCTCCATTTTCTTTAAACCCGAAAATTTTCTCATAAAAGGCTTTCGCAGCCTGTAAATCACTCACTTCAATCCCTAAATGATGGAACCTCATTATTCCCCCGCTCTCCTTTCAAGTGACTTATGATCAAAAACTAACAGTGTCATCTTAAACTCGGTTAAATAATCAGATTGATATCACCGAATTCGTGCCATAAATAATTGTTTTTAATTGCGGCAGCATAAGCTTCAAATAGGCCATTCTCATTAATGAATGCTGTCAGCATATCCAAATGGCTGGCCTTCGGTTCATGAAATCCCGTAATGATCCCGTCCACGAGCTGTAATTGATATTCAGAGTCAACGTAAAGATTGGTCCAACCATTCAGGGTTGATTCAGCAGCTGCGGTTTCAAGCGCCCTAACTACGGTCGTTCCCCCGGCGATAATCTTCCTTCCCCCTGCTTTCGCTTTGAGTATTTCATCCATTGCTTCCTGGTTTATTGAGTATTCTTCATAAAGATCTTCCGGCGAATGAGGATTCAGGTCATCAAGCAAATAACCAAGCCCGGTATGAAGTTGAAGATACACTAGCTTTATCCCTTTTCCCTGGAGCTTCATTAACATTTCCCAGGTGAACGCCCTGCCTGCTGATGGCATTTCTATTGACCCTGGCTGGCTTGCGAAAACAGTCTGGTAATAATCAAGCTCCCACGGAACTTCGATATACTCGTATCTTACTGGGTATCCTACTGAATAGATTGCATCATAAAACTTTTCTCCTTGAAGAGTGAATTGCATAATTTTTAATGGGGATTTCAAGACTTCCCCAATAACCTCAGCTTCTAATTTTTCCGATATTTTAAAACAGTCCCCTGTTTTTACATTCTGCTGTGTAGCCAGGACTTCCCAAACGGCTCCAGCCCTTTTTCTGGCTAGTCTTAATTCAATGTCAGTTCCAATTACCTTCCCGTCGCGCATCCAATCTGCCTTCAGGGCAGCCGGTATGGTTCTGCTGTTATTCAATACAAGTACATCTCCTGGGTTCAAGTAATTTTCGAGGCGAATAAAATGATCGTGACCAACACGGCCAGTTTCCCTGTCTAAAACCATCATCCTGACCTGATCGCGGCGAAGTCCCCGCCTTTCCGGCGGATGGGAAGCATTAAGGTAATCTGGCAGGAAGAAATCATATGTTGCAGTTGTTTTTGTCTGCATTATAATCCCTCTTTTTAAATGCCTGAGCCTCTAATCTCTGGCCATTGACCCCTTTTGAGGCATCTGAGGCAAGATAAAGGAAGACATCAGCGACCTCATTTGGATCTGCTAACTCATAATCGCAATCTGGAACCGCCAGTGCATGCATCGCGGTGTCCATTTCTCCAGGGTCGACCATATTGACTCTTATATTTGTCGATTTTAGTTCATCTGCCCATGTCCCGGTCATACCTTCGACGGCAAATTTTGAGATTCCATATGCTCCCCAGCCGGCATATCCAACATGACCTGCTTCTGATGTTACATTTATAACAGACCCCTCATTATTCACCAGCATGGAAGGCAGGACCCTTCGCGTGACCAAAAAGGGACTGATGCTGTTAACCTTGAGCACCTCGGTGAAATCCTCCTCGGGAAAATCGAGTAAAAGAGGCATGGGGCTAGGTCCCAGAATGGAGGCGTTATTGATTAACACATCGATTCGTCCATATGCTTCAAGTGTGAGAGCGACGAATTTCTCTGCGTCCCTGGGAATCGATATGTCAGCCGTAACGGCAAGCACTTCGACTCCATAACTTACCGCTTCCTCCCTGACCCTGTACAACTCCTCTGTCCTTCGGGCACAGACTGCCAGTTTCGCTCCCTCTTTCGCAAACCTTAACGTCAATGCTCTTCCAAGTCCCTGCGTGACACCAGTAATCATCACCACTTTGTTTTTTACCATAGTCAATCCTCCTTGTGATTTCTTTCTTGTCTTTATCATAAGATTTCCAAGAAAATGAATCCTCGTAGAGAAGCTTGAAATGTACTACGACTTTAGTCTGAACTTTCAAAGTAGAACCCAAAAAAGGCTGCACAATGGCAGCCTTTTCAGATTACATATTAATTATTAAAGTTCCAGAAGGTATACTATCGCTTCATATTGTCTCAAGGGAATTGAAGAAACGTATTCAGGTGCTGGCTCGTAATTTGACACTAGAACATCGCTTTTCTTATCCTGGAGGTCTGCTGGTAATGTGAAGCTTTGTTCCTCACCGGTAAAATTCAATATAACAAGGAGCTTTTGCGAGCCCAACGTCCTCGTATATACATATATGTTTTCATCTTCCGGAAGCAGAATATCATAGCGGCCATGGACAATAATCTGCTGCTCTTTCCTTAACTGAATCAGCTTCCGATAATAGTGGTAGATGGAATTTTCATCAGCGACTGCCTGCCTGGCATTAATCTGTGGATAATTTGGATTTACCTGAATCCAAGGCGTTCCTGTTGTAAAACCGCCATGCTCGCTATCGTCCCACTGGAAAGGTGTACGCGCATTGTCACGCCCTTTCACATATATGGATTCCATAACTTTTGCTGGAACTTCCCCCTGCTGATTGACCTTCTCATCGTACATATTCAGGGTCTCAATATCCTTATAATCATCGATCGAGTCAAAGCGGACGTTGGTCATCCCGATTTCCTCTCCCTGATAAACATACGGTGTTCCTTTCAGCATATGCAGGAAGGTGGCCAGCATCTTCGCCGATTCCACTCTGTATTGCTTGTCATTCCCAAATCTTGAAACCATCCGCGGCTGGTCATGATTATTCAAATACAAGCTGTTCCAACCAATATCCTCAAGGCCCATTTGCCATTTAGTAAAGTTTTTCTTTAAATCAGTAAGCTGTAAGGGTTTGAGATCCCACTTTCCACCTGGGCCGGAATCCAGGTCAACATGCTCAAACTGAAAAACCATATTGACTTCGTTCCTGGATTCATCAGTGTAAAGCTTGGCTTGCTCCACATTGACACCAGGCATTTCGCCAACAGTCATTACATCATAATCAGCAAGTGCTTCTCTATGCATTTCCTGAAGATAATCATGGATTCTCGGTCCATTCATGAAATATCTGCTTCCGGATACATATTTTTTTCCTTCAGGATTTGGAGCGTCAGGGAGTCCATCTACTTTTGAAATGAAATTGATGACATCCATCCTGAATCCATCGATCCCTTTATCCAGCCAGAATCTCATCATGTCATATACTTCCTGGCGAAGCTTAGGGTTTTCCCAATTTAGATCAGGCTGTTTTTTACTGAAGATATGCAAGTAATACTCTTCAGTATTTTCATCGTACTGCCATGCAGAGCCGCTGAAAGTGGATTTCCAGTTATTCGGTTCCTTGCCATCTTTCCCCGGTCTCCAAATATAATAATCACGATAAGGGTTATCCTTCGATCTTTTCGACTCCATAAACCAATGATGTTCATCAGAGCTATGGTTTACAACCAGGTCCATGATCAGTTTAAGTCCTCTATCATGCATTTCTTTAAGGAGAAGTTCCCAGTCCTTCATTGTCCCAAAGTCATCCATGATATTTTGGTAATCACTGATATCATATCCGTTATCATCATTAGGAGATTTATATACAGGAGATAACCAGACTACGTCTATACCCAATTCTTTTAAATAATCAAGCTTAGAAATAATGCCAGGGATGTCGCCAATGCCATCACCATTGGAATCCTTGAAACTCCGGGGATATATTTGGTATATGACAGATTCTTTCCACCAATGTTTTTTCATGCAAGTCACTCCTAAGTAATCTTAAGTAAACGTTTACGTTTTTAATTTTGATGCTCATATAACATCCCTCGCCTCATCGAAAGCCTTTTTACACTATCCCGTTCGACCACAGAATGCGGCATGATTCTGCTTTCGACAATTGTGCCCTCGGCCATCATCGTAAAAAGCATTTCTGCAGCAACCCGTCCCATTTGTTCCAACGGCTGAGCTACTGTCGTCAATGGCGGTATTGCCATTTCTGCAACCGGGAGATTATCGTAACCGATGATTGAAAGTTCATCTGGTATTTTAATTCCGGCTTTATGTGCCGAAGATATCGCGCCTAGAGCTAGCTCATCGCTTGCAGCAAATATTGCTGTTAAATCTGGTGATTGTTCCAGGAGTTTCGGAAAATGAATATAACCATCCTTAAATGAAAATCCCGGTGAATGGATGATACTCTCTTCTATTATGGCGAGCCCATTATAAGCCATAGCCTGTTTAAATCCATCTACTCTTGTCTGGCCGGCTATCGGATCCTGAGTGTTTCCGCCAATCATTCCAATTTTACTGTGCCCCATTTTTACCAGATAATCAGTTGCAGTAAATGCTGCATGTTTATCATCTACTTTTACGAAGGGCAAAGGGTATTGGTAGGATTCGGTTGAAACAAGTACAACAGGCACCTTCATCGACTTGAGTTGCTTGTAATATTCCTCAGTCATCTTTTCACTGACGAACAGGATACCATCTACCCTCTTCTCTGCTAAGAGCTGTAAATACTTCATGGTTCGCTTTCCTTGTGAGGCTGTATTGCAGACGATCACACTTGAGCCCAGATCATGAACCGCTTCTTCGACTCCACGCAGGATATTTGAAGAGAATTGACTGGAAACCTCCGGAAATAGGATTCCTACAGTATTGGATTTATTGCTGACCAATCCACGGGCGATTGCATTCGGCTGATATCCAAGTTCTTTGATGGCTCGCAGCACTTTTTCTTCGGTTTCTTTTGAGAAGCCACTCAGTCCATTAAGAACTCTTGATACAGTGGCGGTAGAGACTTTCGCTTGTTTTGCTACATCTTTTATTGTATGACTCATTAACCATCAAACCCTTTACGTAAACGTTTACGTTCTAAATTAATCATAATATGGTTTCAATCTTATATCAACTATTTCTTATAAAAGAGAAACCTGAAGGCTCTGACCTTCAGGTTTCTTTCCCGGATTACTTTTGCTTTTTTTTGCTATCTTCTGCAGGTTGGGTTCCAGCATTTTCAGTAATACCGGTAAGGATTTCCCGGTTATATTTACTGCGGTCTTCTCCCATACCAGGCAATGAATTTGCCATTGGCAGTTGTTCCAGTTCTTTTCCTCTTGGCATTTAAACACCCCTGCCCTTAATGTTCCTCATCTTATTGTTACTAACCAAATAATTTAAGCAGGTATTTCAAGTGATTTGTTGAATTAATTATCATGATAATATTGTTAGGTGGTAATTTATGAAGATTGGGTTATTACGTCATTTTAAAGTGACATTAGGCTATCCTGCAAAGTTTGTGACTTCCCAGGAGCTGCTGTCATGGCAGCAAGAGTATAATGAATCAAGTATCGAGGAAGTAGGAATCGATCATCAAGGTCAAAAATGGGGTAATTGTTATTCCAGTGATTTACCAAGGGCAAAAACCACTGCATATAAGGCTTATGATGGAGATATTATTTTTCTGGAGGAACTTAGAGAAATCTCGATATATCCAGTCATTCCCTCTGATTTACGGCTTCCTCTTTGGCTTCACGTATCCTTAATAAGGATTGCGTGGTTTTTTGGACATAAATCTCAGAGGGAAAGTAAACAGGAAGTCATTGCAAGGATTAACAAGGTTTTGGATCAGGCAATGGAACTTGGCGAAGATGTTTTGATTGTTGGGCATGGTGGAATCATGATGTTTTTGAGAAAAGAAATGCTAAAAAGAGGTTTTAAAGGCCCCAAATTCAACAAGCCTGAAAATGCCCTAGTCTATATTTTTGACAACCAGACGCGATAATTAGGCGTCTTTTTTTATGAATGCGCATGAATGAACCGGCTCTGTAATGGAAAAAGTAACGACGAGCCAGTTATATGAGGAGGTACGGAAATGGAGAACACACACGAATTTGTCCAAAAATTGCATGATAAGCAGCGAAAAGATGAACAGAATAGAAAGCGCCAGGGAAAAGAAAACCCGAGTGACAAGCTTCCTAACAAACAACATTAAAGATACTTGCATCACATTTTAAAAATAGACCGCTTAAAAGCGGTCTATTTTCATGTTATCTTTTTCGGCGGTTTCTGGAACTGCTCTTGAGACCCACTCGGTCTGTCGATGAACTGGAGTTGGTTCTGTTCCTGCTATCCCTTTTAGGCTTTTCTCCTATGTTGCTCCTTGTCCGTCCGTTTCTTGATGGATTTTCAGCCTGTCCACCTCTTTTTTCGTCTGGACGGTTTTTTCCTGATCCCTGGCTATCTGGTTTCCTTCTTTGTTCCAGTCTTGACGATGGCTGTTCCCTTTCTGTGCGTTGTTGACCTTCCATGCGTGAGGGACGATTGCCATTGCGGGAGGCTGATTTTTTATCGGCTATTTTTTCGCCTCGATGATCTCTTTCAGGTTTACTGTTACCCCTTCGTCTCAAGCTTGAATTCCTTCCTTTATAGTCGCCAGCTTTATGCGTTTTCGAGACTCTCTTATCTCCTGATTGATCTTCATCTCTTTTGGCATTCCCCATATTTTTTTTTTCGATCCTGATGTTGAGTTCCAATTCAATTTGTTCCAATAATGATCGATCTTTGGCTGTATAAAAGGTTAGCGCGAGTCCTTCATTGCCTGCTCTTCCTGTCCTTCCGATCCGATGGATATAACTTTCGGTATCAAGGGGAATGTCATAATTGAAAACATGGGTGACACCTTCTACATCAAGTCCCCTTGCAGCTACATCGGTGGCAATAAGGTACTGAATCTTCGCTTCACGGAATTTCTTCATTACCTGCTCCCTTTTCGCCTGGGACAGGTCACCGTGCAGCTCATCACAATTGAAATGATTTGCTTTTAACACATCGTTCAGCTTGCTTACTCTTCTTTTCGTCCGGCAAAAAATCACCGCGAGAAATGGCTGATAGGATCTTAAAGATTCAATCAAATCACCTTGCTTGGACCGATCCGTTGAACTGATGGCCATTTGTTTGATATTTTTTAGCGGAGCCTGGGTTTTCTCAACCTGGATGTACTCAGGCTGGAACATATGTTGTTTAGCCAGCCTTTTGATCTCATCAGGCATTGTCGCTGAAAATAGCAATGTTTGTCTTGTTTTTGGCGTCTGCTTGATGATTTCTTCAACCTCATTCAAGAAACCGATATGAAGCATTTGATCCGCTTCATCAAGTACAAGAAACGCGGCTTTGGAAAAATCGACAGTCTCCCTGCGGATATGGTCAAGCAATCTCCCTGGAGTACCGATGACAATATGGATGTTTTTCTTTAGTTTTTTCAGCTGCGCTTCTACATCCTGTCCGCCATATACAGCAAGAACATTCATTCCTTCTATATCATCCGTCAGCTTTTTGATTTCATGGGTAATCTGTAAAGCAAGCTCTCTCGTAGGTGTAACAATCAATGCCTGTATATTCGGATTATGAATATCGATTTTTTCTATAATGGGCAGCACAAAAGCGAAAGTCTTGCCGGTACCTGTCTGAGACTGAGCAATCACATCCTTGCCATCCAGCAATAATGGTATTGCTTTTTCCTGAATTGAAGTAGGCTCAGAAATCCCATTCCGATTTAATGTGTCTGCAATATATTCTGATATACCTAATGATTTAAAATGATTCAATATAAATCCCTGCTTTCTTTATTCGGCTGGATGAACCCAACCACCCTTCTCATTATTGCTGTTTATGTTAGAAAATATCAAGGTTATATTGCAAATGATTTTTCAGATTCACCTGAGTTGTCAAGCTTCTACTATTGGGTAAAATAATAATATGTGGATTTTAGATATTGCCTGTGGTACGATTTACTAATTGAAGAATAGGAAGTGATTATAAGTGATTAAAATTGAACTGCCAGCACCAGATGTAGTCATCACACGAAGCAAGCAATTAGGAGAAAAAGTTGAAGCTGTGATCAGCAGTGAATATGGTTTTACTGATTACCACCGGATCCCAAGGGATAAAGGCGGAATCATCATGTTCTTTGACGCTGACGATGAATTGATGTTCGTAGGAAAAGCACGTAAGCTTAGACCTCGTGTAAAAAAACATTTCGAGGATAATGTCTCCCCAATTAAAAACCATCGTCATGAAGTGAACAAAATTGCAGTCATAACTGTGGTAGATCCAATCGACAGAGAAATTTATGAAACCTATGCTATTAACGTACTTAAAGCCAAGTATAATATCGATAAGGTATTTTATAAATAAGAAGAGCCTGCATGCAGGCTCTTCTTATTACTTAAACCAGCCTTTTTCCTTTGACTGGGTAATGGCTTCTATCCTGTTTGTAACCTGAAGTTTATCCAGGATTGTGGAAATATAGTTTCTGACCGTGCCTGTTGTAATGCTGAGCTGTCCGGCAATTTCCTTTGTGTTTTTGCCATCGGCCACAAGTTCAAGGACCTCCATCTCACGTTCGGTCAGCGGATTTTCCTCACTGTATACATCATCCATGAGTTCAGGGGCAAACACTCGTCTTCCTCCCATCACACTCCGGATTGTGCTCGCCAGTTCCTCTGAAGGACTATCCTTCAATAAATACCCGCTGACACCTGCTTTCAACGCTCGCTGAAAATACCCGGATCGGGCAAACGTGGTTAAAATGATGATCTTGCAGCCCAGCCCTTTCAATTCTTCCGCCGCTTCAAGTCCGGTTTTTCCAGGCATTTCAATGTCCATCACACATACATCCGGTTTTATCTCTTTGGCCAGTGCAACTGCTTCCTCCCCGTTGCTCGCTTTGCCAACGACTTCCATATCATCTTCAAGACTCAGCAGAGACCCCAATGCCCCCAATAGCATGCGCTGGTCCTCGGCAATGACAATACGTATCATAGCTGGTCCTCCCTATCGGTTTGCTTCAATACTTTAGGTATTTTAATTTTAAGATTCGTACCGTTATCTGAAAGAATATCAAGTGTGCCATTCACAAATTCCAGTCGTTCCCTCATGCCCTGTAGCCCGCTGCCCTTGTAGAGGTCCTCTTCCGTAATATTGCCGACTCCATTATCGCTCACTACAGCAGCAAGTTCATTTTCTGTTTGCCGAATGGAAACGCTGCATTCTGTTGCTGAACTATGTTTAACAACATTCGTAACTGCTTCTTTAAGGCACATGCTTAGGATATTTTCAGAAAGCAAAGATACGTTGTTGAGATTAAAATCTTCTTCATTTCCGACAAACTTGATTTCCGCTGCTTTTAAAATCTGTTTGATGTGGATGAGCTCGTCACGGACGCGGATCCCTCTCATTTCTGCCACCATTTTTCTTACTTCATTCAGGGCAGTCCTTGCCGTCTGCTGAACATCCTTTAATTCCTCTTTTGCCAATTCGGCATCTTTATTGATCAATTTGCGGGCTAAATCACTTTTCAATCCGATTAATGACAACTTTTGGCCAAGAGTATCATGTAAATCCCTGGCGATCCTTTGACGCTCTTCAAGCTTAACAAGTTCCGAAATTCGCTTATTTGCATCCTCAAGCTTTTCTTCGAGCTCTCCTCTTTCATTTTTGTTATGAATGCTGAAAGGAAGCAGAATCACACTGATCCACACAATCACAATGATAGGAAGCTGTTTTATAAAGAACTCTTCCTGGAGGACGATTTCAAAATTGATGACAATCGATGTCCCTACCAGGTGAATGAAATATAAAACTAGAAACGGAATACGGTCTTTTATATTCCCAATAAAATAAACAATAAAAAATGCAAAATAAACATAGCTGAAAAGACTTGCAGATGCAATGGAAATACCGATCAGGATACACGTCCATAGGTATACTGTCCATCCTCTTGAGACAAATGCGAGCCAGTATACGAGAAAAAACAGCAGAGTCAGGATGATTCCTGCCGCTTTCCCAGCCATAGTTGGCATCTGCCAAATGAAGTAAAAGGGAAGAATACCGAGTATAGTCCATATGTATGGGGAAATTCCTGTACTTCTAAGTGAATTGAAATACCTTTTAAACATATAAAAACCTCTGCTTTATGATTGCTGATTCTATTCTATCATAATGGAAATGGATATAATTACAAAAAATTACTCCCCTGATTCAAGATGCCTTTATACATCCAGAATTAGGGGAGCGAGTTTTATAGTTCCGGTTTTGTCTGAGTCGTCAACTTATTGCTTTGCTGCAATGCTTTCATTTCCCTGAAGCTAATGAATTGCTTCTTTCGTTCGTCCCAAAGACGGAAACGCAAGGAAGTCAGGCTGGTTGAAATTGTGATGGTCGGCACATTCTGCAATGGCTTCGTATTATTATGAACTTCTTCAAGCTTATAGTTCGGGACTCTAGGGCTTAAGTGGTGAACGTGGTGGTAGCCAATATTTCCAGTGATCCACTGCAATACTTTTGGCAGCTTGTAGTATGAGCTTCCTTCCACGGCAGCTTTTACATACTCCCAGTCTTTATCCTCTTCAAAATAAGAATCTTCGAATGTATGCTGTACATAGAACAGCCAGATGCCAAACATCCCGGCAATGAAGAATATCGGCCCTTCTACCATTAAGAATGCCTTCCAGCCAATTGCCCAAATCAGGAGGCCAGAAATTCCAAAAATCAAAACATTTGTCAAATAAGTGTTAAGGCGCTCCTTCGTTCTGGCACCTTTGCGGTTAAAACGGTTCTTGAATAAAACGATGTAAATTGGCCCCAATACAAACATTACGAATGGATTGCGGTACAATCTGTACGCAAGCTTCTGCCACGCAGGAGCAGCCATATATTCATCGACTGTCAGCACCCAGATGTCGCCAGTTCCGCGTTTGTCCAAATTGCTGCTGGTTGCATGGTGGACAGCATGGTCATGGCCCCATTGGCTATAGGGAAACAAAGTCAGTACTCCGGTGAGGGTTCCGACAACTTTGTTCGCAGTACGGTTTTTGAAGAACGAATGATGCGTGCAGTCATGGAAGATGATGAAGATCCTGACCATGAAACCAGCAGCAGCAGCCGCAAGCACAAGTGTCAATCCATAGGAAATCGACAGACTTTGATAGGCAAAATACCATAATGCCAAAAATGGAATGACAGTGTTGACTATTTGAATAATACTCATTTTAGTGTTTGAATTTTCATAAGGGGCGACCTGTTTTCTAAGTTCTTTTGCGTTGTTAGTTGTCATCTTGTTCAATAATTCCCCTTTCGGATTTCTTAGTTAATTAAATTATAAATAAGGGAAATGGTTTTGTGCAGTAGCAGGTGTCATGTATGACATATGATAAATGTCATGTTTCGTTTTGTTTTTACAATAAAAAGGTTGGAATATCAAGGATTTATGATTATTATCTGGTACTAACATTTACTAATAATTTTTTCTATGTAGTTGGTTTATTCCGCTTTTGATCTCTTATCGAATATTCCTTCACCCAGCCAAAACTTGTTCGATCATTTCCGGTGCCATCAATCATTTCTGTCAAAGTTGGCGGATACGGATTTACCCTTATATGTTTAACCAAATTTTCAAATGTGAAATTATATTTCAAAGAATCACAAATAGACATCCAATCTATAATTGTTTCGCTCTTAACTGTCACTACCGGATAAATATATTCGATTAAAGCCAATAGTTTTAAACTCTCTTCCTTCGTCACTGTTTTCTTCACCATCCTTCAAACCCACAGTAATTCATTTTTTCCATGCTGGCCGTAAAGATACATAGCAACTTGAGCTTTATCAATGTAGAATGAGATAAAAAGCTGTCCTGGCGGGTGAGAAAATATGAAGCATGCAATTATTACGGGTTCCTCAAGCGGATTTGGAAAATTGATCGCAATTGAACTGGCCAAATCAGGCTATCATGTGACTGCCACAATGAGGAATCTAAAAAAGAAAGATCATTTGTTGGAGCTTGCAGCGGCTGAAAAAGTGACAGATCAGATTCAATTATTTCAGTTGGATGTTACGATTGATGAATCAATCCAAGAATTCAAGAGGTTCGTGCATTCACTGGATTCAGTAGATCTGCTAGTCAATAATGCCGGCTATGCACAAGGTGGCTTTTCAGAAGAACTTGAGGTGGACACATATCGAAAACAATTTGAAACGAATTTTTTTGGAGTGATTGCTGTCACTCAGGCCGTCCTCCCTTTTATGCGTCAGCAAAGGTATGGAAAAATCATAAATATGAGCAGCATCAGCGGAAGGTTTGGATTCCCAGGCCTGTCTGCCTACGCAGCATCGAAACATGCTCTGGAGGGATACAGTGAAAGCTTAAGGCTGGAGTTAAAGCCTTTTGGAATCGATGTAATTTTGATTGAACCTGGTTCCTTTAAAACGGATATATGGAAAAGCATTGAAGCAGTTCCAATGCATGACCAATCACCATATGAATCCTCTATGGAAGCGATTATGAAAGAACTAAAAACCGCTGATGCCAGTTATGGGAATCCTCAGGATGTTGCCAGGCTTGTTTCTGGAATTGCATCCGTAAACTCCCCGCAATTGAGATATCCAATTGGTAAAGGCATCAAGAATACCTTGTTTTTAAAAAATCTTCTTCCGTGGAAAATGATTGAAAAAATCGTTATTAAAAAATTGAATATGTAATCCTCCCAGCAGATTCTTTTCATAAAAAAGGTGCCCGATCAATAGATTGGACACCTTTTCTCTAGTTAGACATTGCTTTATTGTTGAAAATATGATTGATTGGATTAAGCAGCATGGCACCGATTCCCTGAATGATGGTTTTTACGATGACCTGGCCTAAAATCGCAGCAGGGACGGCTTCCCATGGCAGGAAGTTTGCTCCTAAAGGACTCAATCCTAGCACGACGAATATGATTGAGTCCAACAGTCCGCCAACCAATCCGCTATAGAAGATTCTCCAGCTCATTGGCAGTTTTAGCCTCGTATAAATTTCAGTATCGGTCGTCTCAGCAACAGCAAAGCTCAAAGCCGAAGCGAATACAATCCAAAGAGTGTCACCAAGAATCGAAGAAACAATTGCTGATAATACAAGAGCCAAGCCAATGAACATGTATGTTTTCGCTCGGCCATACTTATTTTGGACAAGGTCACGGAAAATGAATGTGGCTCCTATCAATAATGTACCCATCGGCACAATGAACATACCAAACTGAAGTGGTGCAAGTGCCGCTGTAATCACGTTGGCAGTTATAATTGAAATCAAGTATAAAAAGATTCTCATAATCTTACCTCCTGTTTATTTAAACCCCTCTTTTATTTCCCCAAATATACACATGAAGCTGCGGCAGAACTCTTACATTCTTCATTTCATTATCATTCATCACTTTGTCAATCAGCCATTCATACTTATCGACCAATGAAACCGCAAGCTCCTGGCGGTTTTCGGTAACAATATCATCATTCCCTACCTGCAGATAAAAAGATAGTGCTGGATATCGTGTATGCACCATTTTAGCGTAATCATAATCAATGTCATCAAAAATTACGACCTTCAGGCTTACATTTTGTAATGCGCCTTTTTCAGCCAAACGATCTACAATTTTATCCAGGACATAAAAATCAGTTTTCATCCCTGAACTAGGCGGTTTTGGCGACAGGGTCAGCGCTTGAATATCCAGGAACCAATCCTGCCATTTGCTGCCCTGGGTTTCCAGGCATATATTAATATTTTTTTCCTTTAGCAAATTAACAAGACTCGACAAGTTTTTCAGTAACGCTGGATTACCTCCTGAAATCGTAACATATGAGAACCCATCTCCACCTAGTGTTGTGAGCTCATTCCAAACTTCTATTGCATCCATTTGCCTGATTAAATCATTTCCGGACCCATCCCAAGTAAATGCTGAATCACACCAGGCACATGAATAGTCGCACCCTGCGGTACGTACAAACATTGTTTTTTGGCCTACTACCATTCCCTCACCCTGGATGGTCGGCCCAAAAATCTCCATAACGGGAATCTTACTCAATCTTCATCCACTCCCGTCTTGCTACTGCATAGCTTGTAGGAGTTTCATAGAGTCTGACGAATTCAACCCTAGCTCCGTCATACAAGTGCTTTCTGTTTGCCAGAGCATTTGCCATTTGTTCATAAATCCAGACAACCATATTTTCAGCCGTCGTATTCATCGGCGGCAAGGTTTCATTCAAATATCTGTGGTCAAGGTATAGTTCTATTTCTGTCTTCCAAATATCCTTTATGTCACCAAAATCAATCATTAGACCGCGGGCATCAACAAAACCACTCAGACCGAAGATGACTCTATACGTATGTCCGTGCAGATTTTTGCATTTCCCATCATATTCATGAAGATGATGGGCGGCATCAAAGGTAAATTCCTTGCTGACAAGGACACGTTTTGAGTGATATTTTAACTGTCCTCTTTTTATATCTTCATCTATTTTTTGAAGCTGGTCGACAATTCGGAAATCGCACATCATGACTCAGCTCCTTCCAGGAACTCATCCAGTCCTTTCTTCCGCAGCCTGCAGGCAGGGCATACCCCGCATCCATCGGCGATGATCCCGTTATAGCAAGTCAATGTCTTTGTCCTGACAAATTCCATTGCGCCAAGATCATCGGCCAGCTTCCATGTTTCCGCCTTATTCAGCCACATTAAAGGTGTATGGATGACAAAGTTATCATCCATTGAAAGATTAAGGGTAACATTCATTGATTTTATAAAAACATCCCGGCAATCAGGGTAGCCGCTGAAGTCCGTTTCACAAACACCTGTTACGATGTGTTTTGCGTTGATTTGACTCGCAAGAACACCAGCAAATGATAAAAACAATAAGTTCCTACCTGGAACAAACGTGGACGGCAACTCCCCGTCCTCTCCATCTTTCACTTCAATTTCGTTCCGGGTCAATGCGTTTGGCGCTAATTGGTTCAGCAGTCCCATATCGAGGATATGATGCTTGATTCCAAGTTCACTTGCAATGTCCTTCGCACAGTCAATTTCTGTCCTGTGACGCTGGTTGTAATCAAATGTCACTAATTCAACCTCTTTAAATTCTTTTAAAGCCCAAAACAGGCATGTTGTACTATCCTGCCCGCCACTGAAAACGACAACAGCTTTCTCGTTTTTCATAAAAAATTCTCCTTTACAACGAAAAAACAGCACCACTAAGACAGCAGTACTGTTTTCCCTTAGTTTTTTTGAGAGGGTAGCTAGAACCTCTTCCGTATAGACGGAATATGTAATTTTGACTTATTCATTTTATCATACATTTTATAAAAGGAAAGCTAAATTTATACCGTCATTTTTTTGTTTTCACCAGGTGCTCTTGCCTGAATCGGAGAGCTGACCACTTTGAGTCTATGGAGACATTGCTTACAGCTCTATAATCAGATAGTTCGCTTACGATCGCAAAAAGAGAGTCGCGGTTGATGTCTGCTTTAACCTTTGAACTCTTCTTCGGGAATGCAATCCAGAAAACTGCATCTTCCTTTAAAGCTTCCAGCGCCTTTGGCAGCCACGCCCTGACTTCGTCACTATTATTCACGAACAAAAGTAAGAAATTATTTTTATCACTCTGCTGTTCACCTTCCACCCCTAAGCGGAATCCATCTGGTGCATTCAATACCAATGTATTGCCTTCTTTAAATCGCAGCTTTTTAACTATTTCATCCATAAAGAACATTCTTTCAGTTTAAACTATTCATTTTATTTATTAAAAATTACAACGGGTTAAGAACAAACGACTAGCACCATTCTAATTGTTAGCACCTCCTCTCCGTACATGAATAAAGTGAATGTAGAGGTGATGAATCTTGCCGGAGTGGATTGTGATTTTTTATCCAATAAATTTTTTATCAGCTTATATTCTATATATCTATTTGTACAATCGTAGAATGTATATCGATTTACACCTGGGCAGGAATATAACGATGGTGGCCGCCGCCGGATTAGCGCTGGGAACGGGGCTGATTTTTATCAACTTATATCCTTTACACTTCCTGGAGGCCGCGTTGCTTTCCGTGATTATTGGAGGTTTATCAGGTATTCTATTTGGAAATCTATTTAACTTCAAAACAATATTGACTGGATATCTAATTGGTTTAATCATGGGATTCACGGCACCGATGGCAGGAACTGCCGCTTCTGAAGGGATTTGGTACCTTCTCACGATTGAGATCATTATCATCAGCTGTTTTTGCATAGCTGCCTTCACAATTTACAAAGCTTAAATTCCATTTGAAAAGCTTATTTTAAAACAACGACGTGGTTTTGACAGCTTTTCGCTCGCGACCATCTAACCTGTCAAAATAACGATGGATTCTTGACAACTTTTCGCTCTACACCATCTAACCTGTCAAAATATCGATGGATTTTCGACAGCTTTTCTCTCTACACCTCACAACCTGTCAAAATTACGACGGATTTTTGACAGCTTTTTGCTCTATACCTATAAACCTGTCAAAATAGCGCCGGGTTCTTGACAGCTTTTCTCTCTACACCATATAACCTGTCAAAATAACGATGGATTCTTGACAGCTTTTTGCTCTATACCATATAACCTGTCAAAATAACGATGTATTCTTGACAGCTTTTCGCTCTACACCTCACAACCTGTCAAAATTACGACGGATTTTTGACAGCTTTTCGCTCTACACCTCACAACCTGTCAAAATTACGACGGATTTTTGACAGCTTTTTGCTCTATACCTATAAACCTGTCAAAATAACGATGGATTCTTGACAGCTTTTTGACCTATACCTATAAACCTGTCAAAATAACGATGGATTCTTGACAACTTTTCGCTCTACACCATCTAACCTGTCAAAATATCGATGGATTTTTGACAGCTTTTCGCTCTACACCTCACAACCTGTCAAAATTACGACGGATTTTTGACAGCTTTTTGCTCTTACCTATAAACCTGTCAAAATAGCGCCGGGTTCTTGACAGCTTTTCTCTCTACACCATATAACCTGTCAAAATAACGATGGATTCTTGACAGCTTTTTGCTCTATACCTATAAACCTGTCAAAATAACGATGGATTCTTGACAACTTTTCGCTCTACACCATCTAACCTGTCAAAAAATCGATGGATTTTTGACAGCTTTTCACACTACTCCTTCAAACCTGTCAAAATTACGACGGATTTTTGACAGCTTTTTGCTCTACAACTATAAACCTGTCAAAATAACGACGGGTTTTTGACAGCTTTTCACACTACTCCTTCAAACCTGTCAAAATAACGATGGATTTTTGACAACTTTTCTCTCTACACCATCCAACCTGTCAAAATAACGACGGGTTTTTGACAGCTTTTCACACTACTCCTTCAAACCTGTCAAGATTCAAAAAGGCTGAGAATAAGCAATCTAAATCAGTCAATAATATGGCTGCTTTTTCATCTAATTGAAAAACCATCAAATAATCTGCCACCGTATTCTTCTAATATTTCCTCCGCCAATTTTATGATCATTTGCTTGTTTCCGGTTTTGTAATATATTTCGAACGATCCAATAAATCTTTCAGTAAATTCAGGGTCAAATCTTATTAATTCCCTCACTACCCATTTTGACTTGCCGATCCACCGTTTGTTGGTCCTTAAAATAAATTCTTGAAGTTGGTCAGCCAAACCATTGGCAATGAAGAGTTCTTCTGCCTTATTATTTGTCCCGATGAAATCATCCAGAGTATCGGTGATGAAATATCTCTTGAACTCGATCTCTTTCAGCGTCCATTCGGCAGGACCTTCTTCAATGATACTTTTCGCTTCATCGATTATTTCAGCCAGTAATTCATTATTTCTGATGACCACTCCCTCAGCAACCATTCTGGGCAAACTGGGCCTCGCCCTGCTAATATCGTTTTGAAAAAACTCTCTGCAGGTGTGCAGATTATGTACAAATACTTCAATTGGCCACCCATATGCGACCAATGACTCTCTGTATGCTGAGGGAATATCTTTTATAAAGACCACCATATCCAAATCGGAGGTTTCGGTTGCTTCCCCCCCTGGTTACACTCCCGGCCAGAAGCGCTGCGTCACAGTCAGGAAACAGGTCATCTATGAATTTCTTGGCTGTGGCAAGTGGAGATAGTCCTCTTTTCCCTTTCATGCAAATCCCCCCTCGAAAATAATGTATAAAGGTATTATTATCCAATATTGAGTATTTGTCGATGTAGCATGGATGTTTTAATTGCTAACCTGAGTGGTATCTTACAATATACGAATAGTGGGATCAGGAGGATTTTACTTATGACCGTTTCATTAAAAAAATGGATATTGCCTGCTGGATTAGCAGTTATGTTGATCTCTGGATGCAGCAATGATGAAGCTGAACAGGGAGCAAAACAATTAGAAGAAGAAACAAAAAATGCCGCGAAAGCAACCGAGGAAAAGTCAAAAGAAGTCGTTGATAAAGTAAAAGAAGAAACACCGGGAATCATCCAGAACATGAAGGATACCTACAAGGAAGGTGAACAGGAAGTAAAGGATAACACCCTGCAGTCCGGAGATACGGCCACAGTCCAAAAAGATGCCTATCTTGCACTTTCAGCAGAAGCTTATGATGAACTTTATAAATTGATTGAATTGAATGATGTAGAAGGAGTGGACAAGATCGTAAAAGATCAAGATGTCAAGGAAATCAAGCAGGGAAGTGAAGCGGAAATAGTGGAAAGAGACCTCCGGCGAACAAAGGTGAAAATGAAGGATTCGGGCGAAGAAGGCTTTTTGCCGACAAATTTGCTTGAACCTGTGAAATAATCAAATTTAAGACCCTGAGGGTGATCAGGGTCTTTTTCACGCATTATTTTTCTAAAAAAGTATCAGGCATGACAACAGCCACTACTTCCCCTTTAGCACATAATGTTTCTCCAGCATATACTTCTGTTTCTACGCGATATTTCTTTGGATGAATCTCGCGGACGGTTCCTATTGCTTTCAATTCGATTCCATTAGGTGTTGGCTTCAGGAAATCGACATGAAGCGATGCTGTTACAAACCTTGGAGGCTCTGCCCCATTACCTGGTTCGTTACCATTTTTCCGATGCAGGTAGAGGGCAGCTGAACCAGTGCCATGGCAATCCACCAGCGAACCAATCAAACCGCCATATACGAAACCTGGTAATGCCATATGTTCTTTTTTGGGTTTGTATATTGTTATTGTCTTTTCACCGTTCCAACCTGTACGGAAATGATGGCCGTGTTCATTCATCCTTCCGCAGCCATAACACCAGGCAAAATCCTCTGGGTAATCATCCTGTATTGCATTCATCACTTTCTCTTCCAATTTGTTTCCTCCCTTATCAATCCTTATTCAGTAATAATTTCTCTATTCACGGTTAAATCCCTTTAAAAAGCAGGATTTTGCTAATTTCTTTCATTTCTTTAAAACTTGCTTTAAGGGTTCAATCTGTACACTAAAAATCTTTCATTCAGGTTGGGATCCGGTAATTCATATTCAAATACCAGTGCAAATGGTGTCTGCGACTCCAAATAAAAAATATAATCTTCCGATGGAAAATAAAGAATCAAGTCGATTTGCCTCGGTTCCCTTTCAAAAGATAACAGGATATTCTTAACTACCTTCATCATAATCTGCACTGTAAAAGGATTAAAAAAGTAAAATTTATTTTCATCAAGGGAAATTTCATAATCCTCTGCCAAAATGCAGTGAAAATGGATGGCATCCGCTCTGTTACGATGATTCTTCAAATAGTTAAGTTTATTTTCAAGTGCTTCCGAATAGAAGATCTCATTCATTTCAATTCCAGTGACAGTTGAATTGAAACGATAATTAAGATAAAAATTCAAACGCCCTTTACCACACCCAAAGTCAACTATTTGATCATGTCGACTAAGTTCATACTCTTGAAAAAATAACTCAAGTGCCTCGTATGGAGTAGGTTCATAACGATGATAATGCAAGGATGTCATGAATCCTTTCTGTTGGCCCGTGGTTCCAACATTCAGCAATCTATCAAACTGTTGCTCATTCATCAGCATGTTCTCCAATCATAATAGGGATACAGGTTTCTTGAACAAGTCGCAGGATATTGTATTTTATCCATGAGCCTGGATCTATATATAACAGCTCTTTCATTTCCCTGTCTCTTTAGGTAAAATTATCGTATTGTTCAGCTACCTACATTTTAACTTATAGGTCTTGAAGAAACATAACTTTTCTATATATATAGCAGGGGGCAGCGAATGTATTCTAAAAAGGAAGCAGTAAATCGAGCCGTGGTTGTTGGGAACGGGATCGCAGGCAGCTGGCTGCCAGAGTGCTATCGGAGTTTTTTGACGAAGTCATTGTAATAGAAAAAGACAAGGATCATAAGGATGCCTCTGCCAGGAACGGTATCCCGCAGGGGAAACAGGGCCATGTTTTGTTAAAAAGTGGAGAAGAAATATTAGAGGAGCTTTTCCCTGGCCTTATAAAGGAATTGTCTCAAAAAGGGGCGACACTTTCAGATTTTGCTGGCGATCTTTCATGGTCCCATCACGGAAGACATAAGGTCAGGTTTGATTCAAAAGTATTCATTAGCCAGCAAAGCCGCCCTTTGCTGGAGTTAAGCATCCAGAAAAGACTTGAAACAATGCCAAATATCGTTTTCCACTACTCATGTAAGGTTCAAAATCTTTTATACCGAAACAATGAGGTTGATAGCGTTGTAACCAAAGAACAGAACGGAAATGTAACAGAAATCCCTGCAGATTTAATTATCGACGCATCAGGTGCAGCAGCCCTCCATACTAAATGGCTAAAAGATTCTCACTTTTACATGCCAGCTAAAACAGAAATCAAAGTGGATTTATTTTATGCCAGCATGGTATACCAGAAGCTTTCTCCTTTAACAAGGGATTGGCATAGTCTCCTCTCCTATCCAAGTCCCCCATCGCTTAACCGCGGGGGCACAATTTCACCTTTAGAAGAAAACCATATGCTTGTAACCCTGATTGGCTATGGGGAGAAGGATGTTCCAACTAACAGAGACTCTTTTCTGCAATATTCTAAGAAACTTGATCATCCAGATTTTTTTCAAGCAATAAAAGCTGGTCTACCGCTATCTGACACTGTTCAAGTCTATCGATTTCCCTCTATGAGGCGGTTTCATTTCGAAAGAAAAAATCACTTACCTTCGGGATTATTGGTTATTGGGGATGCCTTTTGCCGTGTAGATCCTGTTTTCGCACAGGGAATGAGTCTTGCTGCAATGGAAGCTAAAGCATTAAAAACACTTTTATCAAAAGGGCTGTCAAAAAAAGACCTAACAAAGAAGTTCCATAGAAAGGTAAGCAGGATTGTCGATATGCCATGGCTGACTGCCTTAACAGAAGATTTTCGTTTTAGCACAACGAGCGGCCCAAAACCTGCTGGTCTCAATTTATTACAATGGTTTGTTAAAAAGGTCTCCCTGGCTTGTTCCCATGATGAAAAAGTTTACGCTCAGTTTATCACGGTGCTGCACCTTAAATCTCACCCTGTCAGCCTGGTCAAACTGAGCCTGCTCGCTAGGATTTTCCGCCCAACAATTTTGAAAACCCGACGATAAACTTGATTGGGGTTTTGATTGTTTTAAAGATTTTTGCATGACTTAAAAAAACACAAATAAAATAGATAAAACACAAATTTTAAAAAAATAGAAGGATTTCCCAAGCTGAAAATGTCCATTTTTGTCGCGATATGTGTTAGGCTTTAGATTAAGAAAGAATTTTGGGCTATCCGACTTTTCTTAGTCACCCCTCTTTTAGGAAGGAGTGCTAGAAATGGAGAAAATAAGTGTTTTTATGGATGATTACCGCCGACCGCCAGAGGGTTATATTTTGGCCGAAACGATTGATGAATGTCTGTACCTTCTTCATAATTACGATATCGACCATCTTTCACTCGACCATGACCTTACAAATCATGTAAGGAATGGATTAATGCTCGTGAAAATAATGATTACTAAACAACTTTACGCTGAAAGAATCACCATCCACTCCGCTAACCATACCGGAGGAAAGGCAATGTTCAACAGTTTTAAACAAGCTCAGAAAGACAGCTTGATGCCCAACACCATCAATATTTATTTACGCCCCCTGCCCCTGCATTACTAATGCATATCACTTGACTCTACAAATCCATTCCCTAAGTGCAGATGTCCACAATCCCCTTGCTTACAATTAATTCAGCCACTTTTGATTTAATGGACGCTCTTTTCATTAATAGATTCCTTTTCTGAATAATGATCCAGTAATATTAATTATTTCTGGTTGAACTTAATACTCATTATCAAAAAAGATTAAAAGAGCAATGGATCACATTGCTCTTTCTTGTATTATTGATATTAAATTTTTGTAAAATACGAGTCTCGGGCAAAAGCTTAATTCCCCTCTGGTTTGGCAGCCTTTAAAGAGTATCGAATGATAGGATATAAGCACTTACTGTTACAGCTATAATAATTAGACCAGCTGCAAGCCAAAAATAGAAATCGACTATTAACAATGTTGCAGCTATCGATATCCACATAAGACTGATGCTTAAAATTTTGTTCTTCAGCGTGATTCCGTTTTTCTCACGGAAATCCTTTATATACCCGCCCAGCCATTTATTCCGGATTAATTTTTTGTACAGTTCATCGGACGCTTTGAAATAACAAGCTGCCCCTAACAAGATTAGCGGGGTAGTAGGCAAAAGAGGAACCACGATCCCAATCACTCCTAATATGATTGAGAGCGATCCAATGATGATCAATATAACTTTTACTGCGATGTTCATCGTTCATCCTCCTTGCGGTACTTCGCTAATCAAACTGGCTTACAGGAATGCCAGCCTCTATGTAACTCCTGATTAACTTCCAGCCGAAATCATAAGTGAATGTTTGAAAGAAAAGATTACAAGTATCCATCTTTTTTCCGTCAATAACCAGTTTCGCAATGATTACTGCCATTATTTCTTGCTCCCTGAGCTGAATCCTCTTTACTTCTGCTAAATCCCATACTGCGCCGTTGCTTTTGACAAAATTGAAACCATGCTCCCATCCTCGAATGGATTCATCAAATCCAAAATCATGAATTTTCCCCTGTGTTACTTCTCTTGCCTGGTATTCCCTTGAAATCATCGATTTAAATTGAGTTAAAGAAGACTTCTTCCATTCTTTCAGATATTCTTCAAAAAAGCGATTAAATGACTTTTCCAATTTCCCTGCCCCCTTAAAGCACATTGACAAAATTATCCTATACCATTCTGTTTAATTCAATAACAAAATATAAAAAGCTGCTCCATAGGAACAGCTTGATTATTTAAGAGTAATAGAATGTCTGGTGTAAAAATGACTGTACCGATAGAAAAATTCCACGAGTGCCTCTTGTCCCTGTACGGTAAAGGAATAACTAGTTCTGGTCGGCTCTTCCTTTTTTTTATAATCAATGCCCTGCTCGGCCGCAAATTCTTCTAAATAGGATTCCAGCTCTTTTTTCTTGATTGTATTCGGTGTATCCGAAAGAGTCGTCTTTTTTGCTGAAATAAAGTTTTCAATACATGAAATTAAATCTCTATTGCTGATAGTCATTATGTTGTAAAATCATCCTTTACAGTAGTTATTTAATCCAATATATGACAATAAAAAAAGCCAGAAAAGGATTAATCAGATTAATCCTTTTCTGACTTATGTTCTGGTTCTATGCCCATTCATTACAATCAGAAGTCATTTTATTTGATTTTTTGAATAAAACTTACAAAATGTTTTTAAGTAAGATTAAGAGTCTTAATCATTACCCTAATAAGTATAGTAACATCTTATCTATTTTTATTCAAGTTCATCTTTAATTAAGGCTTCAAAATGAATAAAGTATAGCTTTTATCCTGTTCGAAATTCCAGTCCACAAAATAATCGGTGATCCTGGCATTAAGATATTTTTCATAGGAATCCCGATGATTTTTAATGACCTTCTTTTCAAGATTTAGCTTTGCAATTTTCAAGGTTTCCGAAAAGCCTAGTTGGATGAATTCTTTTTCCAGACTGATGAGGATACCGTGCCGAACAATGATCAAAGTACGCTCATTTAACAACTTGCAATGAGTTTCTTTTGGGGCCTTTTGTATTTCCATACTGAGTTTGACAGTTTCGTTTTCGATTAAGTCTTTATTATCAAAGCATCCAAAGTTATAAGGGCGGTCATTTTTAAAAATAAACAGGAACATTCCTGATTTGGCTTCAAGATTCCAATCATAATAAAACTCTTTTATTTCATCTTTCGTATTCATCTCGATGTATGACTTAATTTGTTCTTCAAGTG
Organism: Mesobacillus sp. AQ2; assembly: GCF_030122805.1. Taxonomy (NCBI): domain Bacteria; kingdom Bacillati; phylum Bacillota; class Bacilli; order Caryophanales; family Bacillaceae; genus Mesobacillus; species Mesobacillus sp. AQ2. The sequence goes on from NZ_CP126080.1 coordinate 2,669,225, forward strand.
TTTCCATCATTAAGTCTCTTGTTTTTTGCACATAGACACTCTGTTTATTTGAAATAAGTGTGTTTTCCATTGGGGATAAGAAATTGGTGATATAAATTGAAACAAACGGGCTTGAAATCGTGCAAAAAACATTGCCTGGACCACGCCCAAAGTTTTCCCGCAACAAACGTCCAATATATCCACTGATTTCTTTTTCTAATTCAGCAAAATCCATAATCTACCTCACAATGCAATATACTCCTCCTTGTTTTTTCCCTCTTTAAGGAGCAATAAAACCATTTATGAATCGTATTTAAATTTAGGATTTATCCCTTGAATTATGTATCATTTAATTAGTGTTCATCGTTATATTTATGATTTGTATTGGGAATAGTACTTCTTGAATGAAAGGGGGCGGAATCTTGGAAAGCAATCATAATACCATCAAAATGACAGCAGCCGATTTATCCTTCATATGGGCCACGACTTAAGCGACACTACGTCAATATGTGTCCTGCATTATTTTTTGCAGAACATTGAAGATCCAGAAATCAAAATATTGGTGGAGCATGCACTGGAACTTTCACAACAGCATGTCGCTAAATTCAAAGAGATGTTCATCAATGAAAACATTTCTGTTACGCATGGGTTTACAGAACAGGATGTCAATCTGAAATCAGAAAGACAGTTCTCTGATATCTTTCATCTGAAATACTTGAACTACCCGCCACTTAACTGCTCTTTCGAACCGTTTGAAGTGGGGGATGTTTGGGAAAATACGAAACTTAAACGCCTTTTTCACTAGCACTAAACTCACCTTGCCCAACAGGAACATATGTTCCAATTATATCATGCCAGTTAGTGCTTTGGCTCTCGCCAACCGACATTCATCTCCCCTTATCTCAAGGCTAAATGAACTTCTCTCGATTGAAGAGGGAGTCTGCTGTCTTATAATGATAAAAATAATGCACTCAACGCTTGAGTGCATTAATCCTTGGTTATTCCCTTTTTTTCCTGATGGAGACACTTTTGTTAAAACTATCCTAAAAAGGGTCTCCGTTACCTTGATGGAGACCCTTTCTAAAGTTCTACTGTTTAACCACTGGCTGTGTCTCCTGCAATAAGAGACCAGATCTTCTGTTATTAGTAGCAATGATGTATACCGCGGCAACGGCGATGGCTACGGCAATATAGGAACCGAGGTTGAATATTCCTTTTTGTGAGTACCAGACAATTGAGTAGCCAACCGATCCGGTAAGCAATGCGTAATATGTGAATGGGAAGAGAGTTTTCCTGATGACAGCGCCTTCTTTTCCTACCAGGCCAACGACCGCGGATGCAGCTACCACATTATGCACACATATCATGTTTCCAGCTGCGCCTCCAACTGCCTGGAGAGCAACGATCCAGGTAGGATCGACACCGATGTTTGATCCTACGTTATACTGGAATAAAGAGAACATCATATTGCTGACCGTGTTGCTGCCGGCGATAAACGCGCCCATACCTCCAATGAAGGTTGAGAACAGCGGCCAATTATCTCCTGCCAGGGCAGCCACCCCATTTGCAAGTTCAATCGGCATCTTATCAAATCCCGCAGCCCCGCCACCGGTGTTCAGGAAAACCTGAACCATTGGCACGGTAAAAATAAGTGCAGTTGAAGCAGAAATCATCGTTTTGCCGGACTGGAACCATGCTTTTTTGTATGCGCTTGCATTCATTCCATGCAGGAAATAGGTAATCAGGGAGACGATGATGAAAATGGTTCCCGGCAAGTACAACGGCTGAAAGCTGGATGTAATTCCTGAGCCGAATATGTCTTCAAATGATACGGTCCATGCTTTAAACCACCCTGCTATCGGAAGGGAATTGAGCCTTGTCAGGATCAATAGCACACCAACGAGAACATAAGGTGTCCATGCACGAAACATGCTCATGCTGCCGCTTTTATGGGTAACATCCTTGATTTCAAGATTGCCGATCCATTCAGCATCCCACTTTGATTTTTCTTCAAAATCCCATTCTTCTTCTTTCGATGGCATCAGGAATCCTTTTTTAGCGGCAAAAATGACAATCACCAATCCAACCAGGCCGCCAATCATTGAAGGGAACTCTGGTCCTAGGATGTTCACGACAATTATATATGGAATCGTCATCGCAAACGAAGCGAACAGTGCAAATTTCCAGACTTTGATTCCTTCCGAGAACGATTTGTTTTTCCCGAAATACCTTGTCATCAGGGCAACAACAAACAATGGTACCAGGGTTCCTGCAATCATATGCAGCAGAGCAACCTTTACAGCAATGAGATCCACGAGGCCAAGGAAATCACTCGTGATGCTTGAGTCTGCGGATAATCCTGTAAAAACGCCTACAAGCATCGGAGTCCCAACTGCACCAAACGAGACTGGGGTACTCTGGATGACCATACCGGCCACTACCGCCGCCATAGCCGGAAATCCCAGTCCGACCAGTAAAGGTACAGCCACCGCTGCTGGAGTGCCGAATCCTGCGGAGCCTTCAATGAACGAGCCAAACAGCCAGGCAATAATGATAACCTGTATCCTTCTGTCCGCTGAAATATCGGTGAATCCCTGGCGGATTGTTTTTATCCCGCCGCTTTCCTGTAAAGTGTTCAACAGCAAGATCGCTCCAAAAATAATGTAAAGAAGAGTTCCTGCTACAATCAACCCATGAACTGAGGCAGCACCAACATTGGCACCAGGCACTTTCCATACGAACAAGGCAAGGCCTATGGCCACCAAATATGAAATTGGCATCGCCTTGCTTGCTGGCCATCTTAGTCCGACCAGAAAAATACCTACCGCAAGAATCGGCAGCAAGGATAAAAACGCTAACAATCCAGTACTCACAAAACACCATCTCCCTTTTGTTTGATAATAAAAAACAATGAATTTTATTGTTGCGAATCACGCAACATTGTTATATAACTATAAGATTCATGTTATATAACACCTATTTCTTATTATACAAACAATCCAGTCCGAATTTCAACAATTTTAAGAAAATTTAGATTATTATATTAATAAAAGGATTTTTTTGCCTTTATAAATTAACAGGTCTCAATTGCATATAAAGCTGGGAAACAGATGTTTTTGTCAAAGATTAAATATTTTTTGAAGTTAAATGGTATGGATGATTTTTCAAAAGAACAGCAGGTTAAATGCGGGTTGGGTTTTATATCTAAAAAAAACAAAAAAATTTGCCCGATATAACATCGAACAAATTTTTTGACTCTTCTTAATTAAGTTGATTTGGTTTTGAGTAGCCAAGTCGTGAAGAAATCCTCAGCCCCACATTGACCATCTTCTTTTTCAGCTGCTCAAGTCTTTCCTCGGTCATCCGGATTGATGGTCCTGAAATACTGACAGCAGCAACAACTTTTCCAAGATGGTCGAAAATAGGGACGGCAATACAGGTGATTCCACTTTCATTCTCTTCAAGGTCAAGAGCATATCCCGCTTTTTTTACCCGGATCAACTCCTCGAACAAGACATTTTTTTCAGTAATGGTCTTATCTGTGTGTATTGGCAGGCCTTTACGGTCAATGATTTCCTGGACGATGGCAGTTGGCTGATAAGCAAGAATCGCTTTTCCTACGGATGTACAGTGCATAGGAGCACGCTTTCCAACCTTTGAATGCATCCTTAATGTCTCAGTTCCTTCCAGTTTCTCAATATAAACGACCTCTCCCTGATCATATACGACAAGATGGATGACTTCATTAGTCTCATTCTCCAGCTCCTGGAGGAATGGTCTAGCTTCTGCTCTCAAATCGATTGAATCAAGCAGTTTAGAGCTGATTTCCAGAAATTTATACCCCAGTTTATAACGGCCTGTTGACTCGTCTTGTTCAATATAACCATATTGAGCAAGAGTTGAAAGTATTCTGTAAACAGAGCTTTTATTAATATCTATTTGTTTTGAAATCTCTGTTACTCCTAATCCGCCCTTTTTCAAACTGACCAACTGGATGATATCAAGTGCACGGCTGACTGATTTAACAACATTTTCCCTTTCCACTTTCCCTCACCTCATGTACTGCTGCCCCTTGATTAGTTTGCGGTGTTGTCAGCTGGCAGTTGTTTTTTCCTTGACAGCTGTAAAAACATTCTTAAGCGTTCCTATCTCATCAATCTGACACTCAATTACATCTTCTGAGCCCACTAGCTCTGCACCTACTGGACTGCCTGTAAGGATGACATCCCCGGGTTTAAGCGTCATGACCTTTGTCAAATAAGAAATCATTTTGCGGATTGGAATGATCATCAACTCAGCAGGGCTGTTTTGTTTTTCAACACCGTTTAAATTTGCCTTTACATTTACTTTGAAAGGGTCGAGTTCAGTTTCGATTACTGGTCCAAGTGGTGTAAAGGTATCAAAGGATTTGCCGATTGTCCAATGTCCATCCTGGTGGAAAAAGCTTGGTGCTGTGACATCGTTGCCGATCGTATAACCAAACACATAGTCTAAAACTTCCGATTCTGAAATATTCCTTGCTTCTTTCCCAATCACGACGGCAAGTTCAGATTCAAATTTAACTTGTTCTGTTCCTTCAGGTATGATGATTTCTTCTTCAGTCCCGATAACAGAAGATACAGGTTTAAAGAAAAACACAGGAATCTCCGGAAGTTCAGATGGGAGATCCTCCTTTTTCGCAACAAAATTGGCGCCGATTCCAATTATTTGGTTTGGAACAAGAGGGGCAAGGAACTTAACCTCTTCAGCTGAAAAGACTTCTCCTGAATAATCCCAGCTACCCAACATATCTCCTGAAATGCCCTTGATGCCTTCATCCGTAACGACACCTGAATACTCCTTTGTATCAACTGTAAATCTAGCGAATTTCATCCTTTTGCTCCTCTCAGACTCTAAGGTTCATTAGAGTTATCTATGCAGTTTATGGTTTATTGCATGTTTATTTAAAATAAGAAACTATTTTTCTTGACCTGTTTTTTACATATGGAACAGGGGCACTCTTATCTGGATAGAATGCCCCAGTTGAAATAGATTAGTTTTTCACAGCATACTTTGCTTTAGCTTCCTGCCGGCGGCGATGGAGGATTGGCTCTGTATATCCATTTGGCTGTTCAAACCCGCGAAACACAAGGTCGCATGCGGCCTGGAAAGCAACCGAGTTGTCAAAGTCCTCTGCCATTGGGCGGTAGGAAGGATCCAGCTCATTTTGCTTGTCAACGACTTTTGCCATACGTTGTAAAGTCTCAAGTACTTGATCTTTAGTGCAAACTCCATGATGAAGCCAGTTTGCCATATGCTGGCTGGAAATCCTTAATGTTGCCCTGTCCTCCATCAATCCTACATCATTGATGTCAGGAACTTTGGAGCAGCCAATTCCTGACTCCACCCAGCGGACCACATAACCGAGGATTCCCTGTGCGTTATTATCCAGCTCTTCCTGGATTTCCTCTTCCTTCCATTGAGGATTGTCAGCGACAGGGATTTGCAGGATATCATCACGGTAATCCTTTGATTCGCCTGCCAGCTGGTCCTGGACTTCAAATACATCCACCTGATGGTAGTGAAGCGCGTGTAAAGTCGCAGCTGTTGGAGATGGCACCCATGCAGTATTGGCTCCCGCCTTTAAGTGGCCAATCTTTTGCTCAAGCATTGGTCCCATCAAATCAGGCATCGCCCACATCCCTTTACCGATTTGCGCATGTTCTTGGAAACCAACATCAAGTCCCGTTGCAACATTGGACTTTTCATAAGCCTGAAGCCAAACGGATGATTTCATATCATTTTTGCGGACCATTGGACCAGCTTCCATTGAAGTATGCATCTCATCGCCAGTACGGTCGAGGAATCCAGTGTTGATGAATACGACCCTGTCTTTCACTTCACGGATACAAGCCTTAAGGTTTAGACTTGTACGGCGTTCTTCATCCATTACTCCGATTTTAAGAGTATTGCGTTCAAGACCGACTAAATCCTCTGTCCGGTCGAACAACTCATTGGCAAACGCAACTTCCCTTGAGCCATGCATTTTAGGTTTTACAATATAGACTGAACCCTTGGAGGAATTCTGGTATTTTGTATTTCCAATTACGGAATGTTTAGCGATCAAGCTAGTAAAGACCGTATCGAGGATACCTTCTGGAACTTCATTTCCTTCGGCATCAAGGACAGCATTGCTTGTCATCAAGTGGCCCACATTGCGAACGAACATAAGTGAGCGGCCTTTAAGGGTAAATTCCTCCCCATTAGGAGCTGAGTACTGGCGGTCAGGATTCATCGTCCTGGTCATGCTGCGGCCATTCTTGTTGAATGTCGCGGAAAGATCACCCTTTTGCAATCCCAGCCAGCTGCGATAAACGACAACTTTGTCCTCAGCATCAACCGCTGCGACAGAATCCTCGCAGTCCATGATTGTTGTCAGTGCTGCTTCAAGCAGGATATCTTTTACCCCGGCTTTATCAGTCTTGCCAATCGGATGTTCCTGATCGATCTGGATTTCAAAATGCAAACGGTTATTTTTCAGCAATACAGCCTTTGGTGCATCAGCATCTCCCTGGTAACCTGCCAGCTTTTCCTCTTCCTTTAAGCCAGTTCTGGTACCGCCAGAAAGTGTAACAGCCAGCTTTCCATCAACAACGGCATATTTCTCTGCATCTTTATGGGACCCCTCCGCTAATGAGGCAGCCTTGTCAAGAAAATCCCTGCCATAAGCGATAACTTTATCACCGCGTACCGGATTGTAGCCAAGACCTTTTTCTGCTCCATTTTCTTCACTGATGGCATCTGTGCCATAAAGCGCATCATACAGACTTCCCCAGCGTGCATTTGCCGCATTGATCGCATAGCGTGCGTTATTGACTGGGACGACCAGCTGCGGACCTGCCTGCAAAGCAACCTCTTCATCAACAGCTTCTGTAGTGACCTGGTAATCTTCCGTTTCCGGCTCCAGGTAACCGATTTCATTTAGGAACGACTTATATTTTTCAAAATCGAAATCTCCGTTGTTTTCCCTATGCCATGAATTCAGTTTTTCCTGGATTTCGTCGCGGACCTTCAAAAGCTCCCTGTTTCTTGGGGCCAGTTCCTGGACCAGACTGCCCAATCCGGACCAGAACTGTTCCTGATCCACCCCTGTTCCCGGAAGAACCTCGGAATTGATAAATTCATATAGTTCTACTGCTACCTGTAAGTTGCCCGCTTTTACATAGTCTGCCATGCGAATACTTTCCTCCCTTTACCTTTTCGTTAATAAGTATTTGTTTCTTATTACGAAACGCTGTTTCAAAATTTCTTTAAAAAAATCATATCATGAATTTCGGTTGCATTTCAAATATTTTATCCCTTTTGATTATTCTGATTTTTATTGAGATGAAGCCGCGGCAATTTCCTTTTTCACCTCGACACAACGTCCAGGAGATGGGAAGAGTTTTCCAGCATTCAAGAGATTTTTAGGGTTGAATACCTGCCTGATTTCTGTTTGTGCATGGATTTCCTCGTCATTGAACACAAACCGCATTTCTTCCCTTTTCTCTATTCCAACTCCATGTTCACCGGTTATCGTTCCGCCGACATCTGCACAAACCTTCAGACACATGCTTCCGGCTTCCAGCGCTCTTTCGGATTCCCCCGGCTTTCTCGCATCAAACAGAACGAGTGGGTGCAGGTTCCCATCCCCGGCATGAAAGATATTGGCGATCCTCAGCCCAAATTCTTCGCTTATTTCATTGATCCGCTTTAAAACCTCAGGGAGCCTGCTTCTTGGGATAACGCCATCCTGTACTAAATAATCAGGTGATATTGCGCCCATCGCTCCAAAACCCGTTTTCCGGTTGGCCCACCATCTTGCTCTTTCCTGTTCACTCTGGGCTGCTTTTACTTCGCGGACATTATTGTTATTGCATACCTCAAGAATCTGGTTGATCTGTTCATCGAGGCCAGCGGCAATTCCATCCACTTCGATCAGGAGCACAGCCTCTATGTCCTTTGGATGCCCTACAGGAAAAGCGGCTGCCTCCACGCCTTCAATCGCCGTTTGATCCATCATCTCCAGTGCAGCAGGGACAATTCCAGCTGAAATAATATCTGATACAGCTTTGCTGCCATCTGCTACTTTATCAAAGTAGGCAAGCACGGTTTGCTTTCCTTCTGGATTCTTCAATATCCTTACAGTTATTTTTGTAACAATCCCCAATGTGCCTTCGGAACCAGTCAATAATCCAAGCAGGTCGTAGCCCGGCAGATCCGGGATACCATCTTTTCCGATTTCTATAATATCCCCATTTGGCAGGACAACCTCAAGTCCGAGAATATGGTTCGTCGTAACACCATATTTCAGGCAATGCGCTCCCCCAGCGTTCTCGGCCACATTCCCGCCGATCGTACAGCAATACTGGCTCGATGGATCCGGAGCATAATAATATCCCTTATCTGAAATGGAGTTGGTAAGTTTAAGGTTGACAAATCCTGGTTCCACCACTGCACGTCTGTTTTCAAAATCAACACTCAGGAGTTTTTTCATCCGGACCATGCTGATGATTACCTCTCCGTTCAAAGGAATTGCTCCTCCGCTCAGACCCGTTCCTGCCCCTCTTGCTAAAAATGGCAGTTCACTTTCATGACAGTATTTAACGATGGCAGCAACTTCAGCTGTATTCTTCGGGAAAACGACAACCCTTGGCAGATGCTTATGGATGGTGAAACCGTCACAGTCATAGGCAAGAAGATCTTCCTTTTCATAGAGAACGGACTTGCGGACAGGATCATAACCGACGATTTTAGCTAGATTCAGGACATGAGGGTCCTTCGATTGAATACCTTTCTTTGCCATCATTCACCCTCCTTCTGGCTATCTTCTTTTTGATAAGCCCAATCAAGCAGCTGAATCGTATGGACAACCTTTTGATTTCTTCCGTGCTTCTCGACTCCGATTGCCATCTGAAGCATGCATCCCGGATTCCCCATCGAAATCATCTCAACATCTTCCGGGACATTTTCCATTTTACTTTCAAGGACAGCACCGGCCATATCAGGGTTTGTGATGTTATAGATTCCCGCACTGCCGCAGCAGCGGTCAGAGTTAGGCATATGCACCATTTCCACTCCAGGGATATTCAAAAGAAGATCCCGCGGTTCCTGTCTTATTCCCTGTCCATGTGCCAGGTGGCAAGCATCATGATAGGTCATCCTGACGTTCATCGCTGCTTTTGGCTTTTCATATCCAGTGTCATGAAGATATTTAGAAATGTCTTCAACCTTCTTGGAGAACTCCAACGCCCTGTCATGCCACTCGGGATCGTCGCGGAACAATTCATGGTACTCCTTTAGCATGCTTCCGCATCCCGCTGCGTTAACAATGACTTTATCAGCATCCTTGAATGCTTCAATATTTTTCCTGGCAAGCTTCCTGCCTGTTTCCCTGTCACCAGCATGGACATGCAGTGCCCCGCAGCATGTTTGATTCCTCGGAATGATGACATCGTTGCCATTTCGGGTCAATACATTTATGGTTGCTTCATTGACATCACTGAACATGACGTCCATTACGCAGCCAGTCAGCATCGCTACTTCATTTTTTGTTTCTGTTTTCGCCTTGATCACATCGACATTCTGATATTTTTTGCGTACAGGTTCATGTACCTCCGGCATGATTGCTTCCATTTCCACAAGGTGTTTCGGCATGATGTTGATCAGCCCCGTTTTCCTGACTGCCTTCTGAATGCCGCTCTTTTGGTAAAATTTCAGCAGGCTGCCCAAGGAATTAAGGCGATTTTGATGCGGGAACAACTCTTGAAGGAACAGTTTGTTTACTGCACCCTTCCAGCCTGTCAGCGGCATCGCCTGGCGAATTTGTCCGCGGGCTTCTTCAATCAGGCCACCGACATTGACATCGGCAGGACAGGCAGTTGTACAGGCACGACAATCGAGACAGGCGAACACAGGATCCATGAACTGCTCATTTACCGAGAGTTTGCCTTCTGCAACCGACTTGATCAAATGGACCCTTCCTCGCGGAGAATGCTGTTCCTGACCCGTAAGTTCATAGGTTGGGCAAGATTCTAGACACATGCCGCAATGGACACAGTCGGCCCATTTATTTTCATCTGGAAGGTCGCTCCAGAGGTAATTGCCTAAAGTCTTGGAACTGCAAGCAGGCTCTTGCTTTAAATCTATCTCTCGTAAACTCACAATTATATCCCCCCAACAAAACGTCCAGGATTCAGGACTCGATTTGGATCAATCTTTGTTTTGATTCCATCCAGAATGAACTGGTGTGCCTGCTTTTCTCCCCATACATTTACCATTTTGCGCTGTTCAAGGGGTAAATGCCTGACTACAGCATAACCGCTAAGTTCTTCAGCTTTGCTTCTTAAAGGATGGATTGCAGAATTAATGTCTGCCTCTGCTCCCTTCAGTACCAACTGGCTTATTCCATGACCAAGACCGCCATGCGCTTCTATGAGCAGATTATGGGAATCCTGTACCACCTGACATTCCTGCAATATTTTGATTACATTCATATTCACAGTGCCGATCTTCAATATTGCTTCTGTTTGTTTTTCAGTATTACTAACAGCAGCATTTGGCACGAATCCATAAAATTCATTCCAGAATGATCTTGCCTCTTCATTCCGAAGGATGTCCAGACTGGACTCAGATGGCTTATGCTTCTGGATAAAATCTTCCTGATACATCACGGAGCTTTCCACATCTTCGAGACTGACTGCCATGGTGTAAACCTTTTCATTTAAGAGTTTTGCTGATAATGAGGGATTGATCAGCTCCAGGGCAACTGGTTCAATTACCGTATCCAGCAGTTTTACAGCAAAAGTCCTTGCATCTTCCAGACTTTCTTGACGAAATTTAAGAAGTACCAGGCTTTCGTATTTTGCCACAGGACGAAGCTTCAAGGTGATTTCGGAAATCACTCCAAGAGTGCCCATTGCCCCGATAAACAATTTGTTCATATCATAGCCTGCAACATTCTTTACAACCTTTCCTCCTGAGCGGATGACAGTACCGTCTGGATAAACAATCCGGAGTCCGATGACTGCATCACGCGCCGACCCATAGCCAAGCCGTTTGGGTCCGCTGTCATTGGCAGAAATTATACCGCCAATTGTCGCATAGGCAGGCAAGAATGGATCAAGTGCGATTTTTTGGTTAAAATCCAGCAAATAATCCTGGATTTCTTTAAAGGTGGTACCCGGTTTAACTGTAAGTGTCATATCCCCGGGAACATGCTCGACGATTCCTTTACAATTGGACAGTGACAGAAGGATATCTGCACTTTCAGTTGTTCCCCCGTATCCTTTTTTTGTCCCTCCGCCAATGACATTCACGGTTTTATTTGTCTCATTGGCATATTTTAATAGACTTGCGATTTCCTTTTCGGTATTCGGAAATACTGTCAACACCCCTCCATTGCCAAAAGGTTGCTTTCCGTCTCCTCCTTCCGATATCTGAGTTTCAGGAAAAACAGCTTTTATCTCCGTTAAAAGCTCTGCGGTAATCATGGCAGCCCTCCAACTGTTTCTGAGTAAGAAACAAAATTTGTTTTTTTAAACATTTAAAACGGAACTATTTTTCAGCAGATCTTCTACACAGTCCAGATGTTCCTGCATCAATCGTTTTGCGTGAGCAGGATTTTTTGTCAGGATCATCTGATAAATCCCGTAGTGCTGGCCGGCGATCTCTTCAAAAACTGCCCTGTCTTCTTCTATAAAGCCATGGAATCCGATCATCGTTTTTTTCATGGATGCTGAAATGAATTCAAGCAGCTGAACAAGGATTTCGTTACCGGCAGCTCTCGCAATCGCCATGTGAAAGTTATAATCAGCTTCCCAGCTATTTTCCCCTTTTCCGGAAAGCAATTCGGCCATTAACTCCAAATCGGCCTCAGAACGGTTCTGCGCAGCAATGCCTGCAATGCCTGGCTCAAGGAGTTTCCTTACCTGAAAAAGCTGGCTTATGTCCTTTGAACTTGGAAGCAGAAGGTGATTGTTAAATAATTTTCCAGAGTCGAACTTACATATGTAGGTACCTTCCCCCTGCTTCACGGTAACAGCACCCTTTCCTTTAAGGGTTGTAATGGCGTCCCGTACCGCGGAACGGCCGACTCCGAACATGTCACAAAGTTCACGGACCGAAGGAAGCTTTTCTCCCGGAAGGAAAGTCCCCTCTTCAATCATTTTCTCGATTTGCTCCGTAACCGACTCAGACACTTTTTTAGTTGGAATCTTCTCCACCTTCACCACTTCACCCCCTTATCGTCAGATATCACATATCTGATATGTGTCATACTTAAATCTATTTAAGCATTAAAATGTGTTGGAATCAACAAAATAGTTTGAAAATATTAAAAAATCTAATAAGTTAATTTACACTTTCCATAATTTGGAATAGGAGACAAATTCTTCTTAACTTTAAAATTCATATTCTCTTTAGCTTTAAAGTAAAAAAAGGATAGGTTCCCCCCTATCCTTTTCCAATCAATACCTATATATTGTTATCGATTTTATTGATGTAAACAGTAATGCTATCAGGCCAACAAGTGTAACAATCACTAGGGAGTAAAGAAATACAGTCTGTTTAAAGATGACTGCCCCGCTTAAGATGATGAAAGTATCTATCATCAGGATGATCACTCCAACATTTAGCGAAAAAATTTTTGATAGCATCAGCGCCAGTAAATCCAGACCTCCAGGACTCGCATGAATTCTTAACATCAGGCCGGCTCCAGTTCCCACAAAGATACCTCCTAAACAAATACTTATCAGAAACGGAAAATGAAACATTCCATTTAGAGGAGATAAAAGGCTGATCATTAAGGCAGATATAAATGTACCAATTAGGCCGTAGAAAAAAAGGTTCATATCATAATAAATGGCTATAAAATAAATAGGAACGTTTAAAAAAGTAAAGATTATTGCCAATTTCCATCCTAATAAATAACTAAGCAATAGGCTGATTCCCCAAACGCCCCCATTAATCAGATGAGAAGGAATAATAAAACCATTTATCCCGACCCCAATGAACACACTGGCAATGGTGATGGTAACTATTTTTCCTGCCAAATCTCCTTCTCCTCCCGGAACTTTACTGAATACATTATCCTATGAGTGATTCCTCCGTTAAATTCATCCTTAATCTTACAATGAAAAGAACCTCTAATTAGTCAACGTTTAAAAGATATTTGCTAAATCCATAACTTAATAGAATCTAAACTCTTCTTAACTTTAAATTCATATTCTCTTAAACTTTCGGAATTATTATTAAGAAGAAATATCACGAAAGGAGATTACAAAATATGAAACCAATTTTCAGAAACATCTTAATGTCAGCAGCCTTGATTGGAATCGGTTCGGGAATAGTTGACTCGGCCGCGGCGGCTGAACCTGTTGATCCATCCTTAACAGCAAACCAAATTTTAAATGTGGCACATCGGGGAGCATCTGGATATGCACCGGAGCACACACTCACTTCCTATGAATTGGGTGAGAAGATGAAAGGAGACTACATAGAAGTCGACCTTCAAATGACAAAGGATGGCCAATTGATTGCCATGCATGATGAAACATTGGACCGGACAACAAACGGAACCGGACTCGTCAAGGACTATACGCTGGATGAAATCAAAAAGCTGGATGCCGGCTCATGGTTCAATGAAAAATATCCGGACTATGCAAAAGAGGAATATGCAGGACTGAAAGTGCCAACACTTGAAGAAGTGATCCAGAAATTCGGCAAGGATGCCCGCTACTATATCGAGACAAAATCGCCTGAAGTATACCCAGGGATGGAAGAAAAATTGTTAGAAATACTTGAAGAGTATAAGTTAACAGGAGTTAATGCTCCTTCCAGCAAAGTTTTGATCCAATCCTTCAGCCCTGAAAGCCTGAAGAAGATTCATGATTTAAATCCTGATATCCCGCTTATCCAATTATTATGGTATGACGAGACAGCAGCCATTACAGATGCTGAACTAGAGGAATATAAAACATACAGCATCGGACTGGGCATGAATTTCAACCGTATAGATGAAGCATATGTACAAAAGGTCAGAGAGTATAATTTGCTGATACATCCGTATACAGTCAATGAGAAGGAAGATATGAGAAAACTCCTTGATTGGGGTGTCACAGGAATGTTTACAAACTTCCCAGACCGATTGCAAGAAGTTCTTCATGAAAAAAATAACACACATTAAATATTAGGCAGATAAAAGATAAAAACGCATGCTTTTGGCGTTTTTATCTTTTATTTATGTAAAACATGATCGTTGATTATTTCACTTGTCCGTTACCCTTAATTATATATTTGGTTGAAGTCAAGGCCTGCAGCCCCATTGGCCCCCGTGCATGAAGCTTTTGTGTACTGATTCCAATTTCAGCCCCAAATCCAAATTCATATCCATCTGTGAATCTAGTTGAAGCGTTGTGGTAAACTGCAGCAGCATCCACTTCCTGTAAAAACCTGTATACATTTTCAGGGTCGGAAGAAACAATCACTTCAGAATGCTTTGTCCCATACCCGTTAATATGCGAAATGGCTTCATCTATGCTGCCAACTACTTTTATGGCTACTTCCAATCCCAAATATTCTGTCGACCAGTCTTGCTCAGTGGCTGGAATGATTGCTCTCCCGGGAACCATTTCATCACCGTGAATGATTACCCCTTTGTCCTGCAGGGTCTCTACCAGTTTGGGCAGATGCATGGCTGCCCACTCTTCATGGACAAGGATTGTTTCACACGCATTACAAACAGACGGACGCTGTGTTTTCGCATTCATAGAAATATTGATTGCCATATTTCTGTCAGCTGATTGATCGATAAACACGTGACAGTTACCCGCACCCGTTTCCAATACAGGAACAGTAGAGTTTTCCACAACCGTTTTGATCAGTTTCGCACCGCCTCGGGGAATCAGTACATCGAGGTAGCGGTTCAACTTGAACATTTCAGATGCAGTGTCCCTGCTTGTATCTTCAACAAGCTGAACTGCATCAACAGGCAAATCGCTCTTCTCAAGCGCTCGATGGATTACCTGGACAATGGCTTTGTTTGATTTGATCGCTGTTGAACTTCCGCGCAGAAGCACAGAATTACCAGTTTTCAAACAAAGGCTTGATGCATCAACCGTCACATTCGGGCGCGCCTCATAGATCATGCCAATAACCCCGAGCGGGACGCGCGTCTGTGAAATTAAAAGGCCATTTTGCCGTTCCCATTGCTCCAATACTTCACCAACTGGGTCCTTTAGCTGTGTTAACGATATTAAGGCTTCCGCCATATCTTCAAGCCTCGCCGCATCCAACCTAAGCCGATCCAAAACTGATTCACTCATCCCATTATCTGTCCCGGCAGCCAGATCTTTTTTATTTTCTGCAAGGATAAATTCCTTTTCCTTGATCAGCTGGCTGGAAATGAGTATTAGAGCTGAATTTTTCTGTTCTGTTGTCTTTTTTCCCATTAACGCAGCTGCTTTTTTTGCTTTTTCCCCTTTTTGAATCAATTCGATTGCACTCATTAATTCTTCTCCTTTCGCTGGCTGACCCAGTGATCACGGTGGATAACAACGCTTCTATCACTGTTGACAATGGCCATCGCCTCTGAACTTGATAACCCTTTAATTTCGCCTAGCTCCCTTGATGAAAAATTGACCTGTCCTCTCCCTACTAATTCGCCATTGGGGCCAACTATCTCCACGACATCGTTAACCATAAAGCTGCCAATAATATTTGTTATCCCAGCCGGAAGGAGACTTTTACCATGTTTTAAAATGGCCTGAACTGCCCCCTTGTCCACCTCAACCTTTCCTCTTGGAATCGAATGCAGTGCCAGCCATTGCTTCGATGTTTTCAGGCTTGCATGAGAAGTACATCCAATATAGGTGCCATCCCCTTTCCCATCCAGAATCTCTACCAGTTTCTCCGCTCCAGTACCAGAGCCAATAAAAACCTGAACTCCCAATGCCGTTGCAGTCCGTGCAGCTTCAAGCTTTGTTTTCATTCCTCCCGTCCCGACTTTTGAACCCGCTCCTGATGCACTTTCGAATAATTCATCCGGAATTTTCGCAAGGTAGTTGAACTTTTTGGCATCTGGATTGGTCCTGGGATTTTGATCATATATTCCATTGATATCTGTCAAGATTATTAAATGATTTGCATGAATGAGGCCGCTCACCAATGCGGAAAGCAAGTCATTATCACCGAATGCCAGCTCCTCAATCGATACGGAATCATTTTCATTTATGATTGGAAGCACATTTCGTTTTAGTAGTTCGGATATTGTTGCATATGCATTCTGATACTGTTCTTTATGAAGGAAATTTTGCCGTGTAAGCAGCAGTTGTGCGGCAACAAGTCCATATTTTTTCAATTCCTCTGTATATCCCTTGAGAAGATGGCCCTGCCCTACTGCTGCAGCTGCCTGCTTCCCGGCAATGGTTACAGGCCGGGATGAATACCCGAGGTCGCCAAAACCGGCGGCAACGGCTCCTGATGAAATCAAAATCACTTCATGGCCAAGCTTCTTCAAGCGCGCCAGCGCATCTACATGTTCGCGCAGCATATCGATACAAAGCCCGCCATTCAAGTTTGTCAGTGAACTGCTTCCAATCTTTACGACAATCCTCTTTCTTTTCATATGCTGCCACCTTCTTTTTGTTATTGGTTCAACAATAATTAAAAAGCCTATGATCTTTTGATGAATAAAAAAAAGCCCTCCTATCCCTTGATAAAAGGACGGAAGAGCTTGTCTTTCGCGGTACCACCTTCTTTGGCACTTATCATACAAGTGCCCGACTTCATGTTCCGGAAACGGCGGAAGCCGGTCAGGTTTTCCTGACAGTTCAAGGGATAGGTTCAATAGCTTTGCAGGCTGTAAGATCTTTCAGCCGGTGAATCCTACTCTCTATTGCCTGATTTCTATTTACTGGTTCCCTGTCATTACTGTTGACGATTATATTTAAATTTTCAGTTTATTAGACATTATGTATGACACAGGATTTTATGTCAATAAAAACTTTCTCGTCAATCAATCAACCTGCAAAAATTACTGATCCTTATTACCAGTAAAAATTCCCCCTCAAGTTACATTCCTTCTGTACAGAAAAACTGAACAACTTAAAGGGGACAAATCCAATTTTTTTAGTTAAAGCTGTTTAAGTATTGATTTTGCTGTTGCTTCTTGAAAATTTTGAATTCATTGTGAGAACTACAAATTTTAGGATACTGGCCTTATTTAAACAGCTTTGGGGGAAAATTGAACATTTTTGAATAGTTCAGGGAAGTCATTTGCAACCATCTTTCGAATTTCAATGATATCCACCACTTGAATCGGATATGCTTTGATTTTCATTAGAGAAGAAAACGAACTGCCTTTAAAAATAGTAATATATTTTTGTATAGTGCAGCCCTTTTCTAATAAGCAATCATCTTTAATCTCATAGTCTCTAAGTTCAATTTTCTCGTATAAGACATGATAGTTTTCGATAAATTCGCAACGAAGCATTTCCTTTGTGTCAAGCACTTCATAAATTCTCAACTTAATCACTCTCTCATTCAACATAATTTAAATTCCGTCAAAATACCGCCGATTGATCTGGAATGCCTTCGTCACTGATAAATCCAACTTGCAAAACTGAACACTAGTCTGTTTAGGAAACAATCTCTACAGAAATAAAGTGATTTATTGCTGGGTATTGACCAACTGATTGGATAAAACCTCTTTGCGCGCTACACCTGTTTCCCAGGCAGCCTTCGCCACCGCTTCTCTTACTGCAGGAACGACTCTGCTGTCTAATGGCGCTGGTATCACATAATCCTCTTCTAGCTCCTCACTCTGAATTAAACCTGCAATTGCTTTAACAGCTGCAGCCTTCATCTCGTCATTTATATCGGTAGCCAAAACATCCAAAGCTCCTCTGAAAATACCAGGGAACGCAAGGACATTATTTACCTGGTTAGGCAAATCAGAACGACCTGTTCCAACTACCCTCGCTCCGGCAGCCTTTGCTTCTTCAGGCATAATCTCAGGCACCGGGTTGGCCATGGCAAAAATGATTGCCTCGCCAGCCATTGTTTCTACCATTTCCTTAGTCATGGCACCGGCGGAGGAAACTCCAATGAAAACATCGGCATTAACAATCACATCTGCCAGCTGTCCTTTAAGTTTGCGGTGGTTGGTAATCCTTGAGATGGATTCTTTCAGCGGATTCATGCCTTCCTGTCTGCCTTCATAGATTGCGCCCCTTGTATCACACATAATAATATCGTTTACACCCATTGTGATTAAAAGCTTTACGATGGCAATCCCTGCAGCACCTGCTCCATTGATAACTACTTTTATTTCATCGATTTTTTTATCTACAAGCTTCAAAGAGTTAATCAACCCCGCTGCTGTTACGATTGCGGTTCCATGCTGATCATCATGGAATACCGGGATATTCATTTCTTTTTTCAGCCGTTCCTCGATGTAAAAACAATTGGGTGATGCGATATCCTCCAAATTGATTCCTCCAAAGGCTGGCTGCAGCAGCTTTACTGTTTTAATGATTTCTTCAGGGTCTTTCGTATCCAGGCAAATAGGAACGGCATCAATCCCTGCGAACGACTTGAATAGGGCAGACTTCCCTTCCATTACTGGCATTGCCGCCTCGGGGCCAATATCGCCTAAACCCAAGACCGATGTTCCGTCAGAAACAACTGCGATTAAATTGCCTTTGATGGTATAATCATAGACTTTTTCTGGTTGATCATAGATCTGCTTGCACGGTTCAGCCACCCCAGGGGAATATGCCAAGCTTAAATCCTTCATGCTATTTAATGGCATTTTTACTTCTACCGACAACTTTCCTTTGAACTTCTCGTGAATGAAAAGCGCCTCTTTTTGTAAATTGCTCATCTTTACATCTCCTTTTCCTGCAGAAAATTTTTAATTTTCTGTATTCAGATTTTACAATGCACCTGATAAATTTAGTTCATTATATAATGGGTTGCAGTTATAAATGAAATACATATAATCTATATCCTTTATGCTTTTTAGCTATAAAGCAGTTACTCACAATAGAAACAGCAGGTTCACACAGTAGACTCAATGAGGTATTATCATTTAAAATGTTAGAATATTATAAAAAAACAATAAAACATTAATCCATTTTCAAGGGAGGGAAGATTTATGGACATTCGTCATTTGGAGTACTTTACAGAGGTAGCGAAGCATTTAAGCTTCACGAAAGCTTCACAAACATTGCATGTAACCCAGCCTTCAATCAGCAAGGCAATTAAAAATTTAGAGGGAGAATTGGGTGTTCCTTTATTTTACCGTTCCTCAAAGCAGCTGGAATTAACGGATGCAGGAAAAGCGGTATTAATTAATGCAAAGGAAGTTTTACAGGCATTCAAAAACCTCACACTTGAGTTAACTGACATTATGGAACTGAAAAGCGGGGAAATAAGAATCGGCATTCCTCCTATTGTGGGTGCTGCCTTCTTTTCAAAGTTCATAAGCCAATATAAAGAGAAATATCCTCTAGTGAAAATAACTTTAACAGAAGTAGGGACCAAGAAAATAAAGCTGGGTGTAGAGGAAGGAACTTTGGATATAGGTCTGATTTGCACATTGCCTGCCCCTAACAGCAGCTTTGAAATCATAAATGTAATAAAGGATCCTTTGATGTTAATTGTCCATCGGGACCATGGATTAGCTTTAAAAAAAGAGGTGCACTTCTCTGAATTGGATAATGAGCCGTTTATACTATACCGGAAAGACTTCACGCTTTATGACCTAATCATTGAGGAGTGTTCCAAGAATCACTTCCAGCCCAATATCGTCTGTGAAAGTTCACAAAAGGATTTCCTGCTTGGAATGGTCGAGGGAAAAATGGGAATAGCACTATTGCCTAGTAAAATTTGCAAAAATATAAGCAATGATGAAATTGCTGTCATTCCTCTTGTTCAATCAAATGTTAATCTAGAGCTGGGGATGATTTGGAAAAAAAATAAATACTTACCCTTTACTGTCCGTGAATTTATAACTACCTCCCGGCAATATCTTGAGCTGGAAAGCTAATCAAAGCGAAGGCAGACGGGCAGCCCCCCTATTTACAGCAGGGTCTCCTGGCGGCACCGTCTTCATTACCTGTGTTTAAAAGAAATCGACTATATATGTTGAACTACCCGCCACTTAACTGCTCTTGCGAACCGTTGAAGCGGGGGATTCCTAAGAACACCATCGTAACCGCCAGTTATGGATTAGGCTAGCCCCGGTTAGAAGTCTTATGGCTTCGTATTTGAGATTTAACCCTGCATTAATATCGCGGTCGTGATGCACACCACATATAAAGGTCCATTCACGCAAACCTTGATCTTTAACATCCTTATTTTTATAACCGCAGCTCGAACACGGCTGAGAGCTAGGGAAGGTTTTACTCACTTCCACTACTGTCTTGCCGTACCATTCATTCAGCCTTGTATTTTAGCATCGTTTTGAATTGATACCAAGACACATCCGCGATAGACCCAGCTGTCTTCTTATTTTTCATCATGTTTGATACTTGCAGAATCTTTATTCCGATAAGATCGTGGTTTTTGATGATATCCGTAGAGGTCTTATGTAGGAAATCTGTCCGTTTGTTTTCAATCATTTCGTGAATTCGGGAAACCTTTTTTCGTTGTTTATTCCAATTACCAGAGCCGATGATTCGCCTTGACAGGATCTGTTGGGCTTTTGCTAACTTTTGCTCTAACGACTTAAAATAACGGTTGTTTCTGTACCTTGTCCCATCTGCCAGAATCGCGGAAAGCCAAAGGAGTGACCTCGTCGTGGATTATTCCCGAGTGAATGCAGAGGTCCTCAAATATTCAGAAGATGGTATTAATATCATGATTGCGAACGAATGGCTTGAGCAGCCACCCTTATCAGTTGACCGAAAGGATCTTACCAAAAGTTAATTTAGATTAAGACCCCCGATGGGTATTTAGACCTTTTTGGGGGCTTTGCTGTTAATATGACGGCTTTTTATGCCCTGTTTATTCTTCACCCTAATGTTGCCGCATTGGATTGTAAATAATATCCATTCGCTGCCTTTATAAATGGATAAGGAATACTTAATTTTCCCTCAAGGTTGTTCACCAAATTCCCAATCTATATCCCATAAATAAACAAGAAGGGAAATTGCTCGATCAGACTTAAATTGAACACCTTCTGAGATTAGCAAAGATTTCTGGGTTTGAAACATCTCCTCATCCTTGAAACCAATTTCCCCTTTGGAATTAATGACTCTATGCCATGGCAAGTTATATTTTTCTGACATGGAATGCAGGATTCTGACAACCTGTCTTGCTGCTCTTGGGCTTCCAGCGGCTTTTGCGATTTGGCCATATGTCATGACTTTTCCAGATGGAATATTTTTAATGATATTAATCACATTTTTTGTAAACTGCGTCATTGTGCCACATCCTTCTCACAACAATATACCATGAAAAACCCTGGCTCAAGAGCCAGGGTTTTCGATTATGTGGAATATGATTTGAATTTTTTAATGATTGCCCAGCACATCAATCCCAATAACCAGTAAATTGGGAAGCTATATATATGTTTCCATGTGAATTCTTTATAAATTCCAAGATGGACCATAAATGGCTCTGCCATAAATGCCAGGAAAAGAGATAACAGTCCAGTTGCGATGAAAAATTTCTTAAACGAACTGCTGAACCTTTGATATACGAGCATGAAAGGTATGATGACAACTCCAACATCATAGGGATATAACTGCGGATTTAAATATGGAGTCAGCCTGACTGGATATGTCCACACCATGGCATTGGTGCCAATTGAATCCAGGAAGATGGCTGTGACTCCATAAAAAAGACCAAATGAAGTATTTTCAATCAGTCTTGTTTTATCGACCTTCATCCACCAGATAATAGCCGGAACAATGGAAAGGACAACAAGGAACCACCATTCATATGTCAAAAAATTATTCTCGTGCCAATATGCCCTTAATATCTTATGATATTTTGCCTCGGCATCCAATACTTCCTGCAGCGAGATGGTGCCTAAAACAATAAGATATTTATTCAACGGTTCTCCTGCTGCACAAATAATGGAAGAAAGCATAAAATCACACCCTTTGTATATAGGGTGTGATTTTATGCTGTTTTATATGTAAGCAGTTAACTTTGATGTTTTATTTCTTTATAAGCCCTAATCAGCCGGTCCGGCTTGGCATTTGTATAAAAGGAATACACCCCTCTTGTGGTATGGAGATAAAGGAATCCTTTCATTCCTGACATATTTTTAAAGGTAATATCAAGGATATCATGGAGGTAAAAAATATCAGAAGCTGTGGTTATTCGATCATGATACATTGTGATGAACTGTTCATTCTCTTCATAAATTTGCTCATTATCCACTATTCTTCGATTCACTTTCAAATAACCATGTGAACAAAGCATACACAGCTTCCCCCTTTCACATTTTCATTTTCCCTGCCCTTTTTATTTTACGCATGTTGATTAGGATCGACTAATATATTTAACAATATTAACAAGGTATTATAGAAAAGGGAGGATTTTTTTGAAGTGCATTGGCGAATTTTTGGAACATGAGAAGTACAATGCCTATGGAAGAATCGCAATCATCGAAAATAAGGAAGCCATCTTGAAGGTATTTGGATTCAAAAATGGAAAGTGGCTTGATTTATGGGATATCGATCCCCGGGTTCTGACCCTCTTTTATCGATCTTATGAAGATGAGTGTGATTGGTTCATCGTTGTATACGACTATCCCTCTTTCTGTATTGACAATGACATAAAGGAAGCAATCATCTGGCATGAAATTGGGCATATTGAACATCCGGTCCCCGAGCAGCAAGTCAGCATTGATAGTGAAATTCATTGCGATAACCTTGCCATCAAAAACGGCCACAAAGAAGGCATCCGTAAAATCCTTAATCTTACGATGAAGATGGCTAAGACTCTTAATCATGAAATTTTAACGCAAATGACCATGGAAAGGCAAATGAAACTGCCATTTTGAACCTTAAAAAACCCATCCAGTTTTTTACTAATAACTAAAGAGACCCGCCAATCGGCGGGTCATCCTGTCAACCAGTATTCCTTAAACCAGCGGCAACGCCACTGATTGTCAATAAAACCTGTGTCAATAATTCATCATCCGGATTTTCATCCTTGCGAAGTTCTTTAATCAATTCCACTTGAATGAAGTTTAGTGGATCGACATACGGATTTCGCCTATGGACAGAATCTTTGATGTTCGGTGTATGGTCAAGCAGCTCTTCATCCTCCGAAATTTGGAGAAGAATGTTCCTTGTCCGTTCATATTCCTCCAGGATATTGCTGAAGATACGGTCGGCAATGGATTTGTCCTCAACTAAGGAAGTATATTCCTGGGCAGTGGTGATATCCGCTTTCATCAAAGCCATCTGCAGATTATCAATCGTACTGCGGAAGAATGGCCATTCAGCGTACATTTCCTGCAATAGCTTCAGATTTCCCGAATTTTCCTGCGCAAAGCTCTGCAGGCCTGATCCAGCTGCATACCATGCCGGGAACAGTTGCCTGCTCTGTGTCCAGGCGAATACCCATGGAATAGCACGCAAATTTTCGAATTTGCTGCTGTTTTTACGGCTCATTGGCCTCGAACCGATATTAAGCTCCGCAAGCTCTTTCAGCGGGGTCGCCTGATTGAAATAAACTAGGAAATCGGGATCCTCAAATACCAGGGACTGATATTTCTTTAACGAAACAGCAGAAATTTCTTCAATCGCATCTACCCATCTTTTATCGCGGACATGCCCCTGTTCTGATTCCTTCAACACATTGGCTGCCGCCTTCATCATTGTCGAAGTAGCCTGCT
This sequence comes from Mesobacillus sp. AQ2, assembly GCF_030122805.1. NCBI lineage: Bacteria > Bacillati > Bacillota > Bacilli > Caryophanales > Bacillaceae > Mesobacillus > Mesobacillus sp. AQ2. The sequence goes on from NZ_CP126080.1 coordinate 2,693,082, forward strand.
CAAGACTTCTATAAGCGATGTCTTTCAAAAGATAACGGGATGAGAGAACTTCCCCTTGTTCGGTGATTTTCACGCCCTGTCCAAGTGTCTCGACCGGCTGTGAAAGAAGGCTTCTATGCAAAGGTCCGCCTCCCCGTCCTAGTGACCCCCCTCGACCATGGAAGAACTTGAGAGCAATGTTATATCTCTTTGCCATTTCATTAATCTCAAGCTGGGCTTTGTAAAGTTTCCAGTTTGCTGTCAAAGTTCCGCCATCCTTGCTTCCATCTGAGTATCCCAGCATGATTTCCTGCTGATCTCCCATTTTATTTAAGTGATTGCGGTATAATGGCAGATTGAATAATGTTTCCATAATTTTTGGACCGGCTGTCAAATCATCGATTGTTTCAAGAAGCGGAGCGACATTAAGATCAGATTCCAGGGTTCCGTCAGCATGGAGCCTGTATATACCTGCTTCTTTTGCCAGTATAAGTACCTCTAGCAAATCACTCGCAGATTGCGTCATACTCACTAGATAAACGGAAATTGAACGTTTGCCGAATTCTTGATGCGCCCGCTTGATCATCTGGAATACCTCGATCATTTCCTGTGTTTCTTTTGAGTAATCCTCGTGAAGCAGCAGCAGTGGTCTTGGGTTTTCCAGAAGCTTGACAAGCAGTTCCTGTTTTCCCTCTTCTGATAGTGCTGAATAATCTTGAGTGATCCCCACCTTTTTCAATATTTCGGCGATTGCCGCTTCATGTTCCCCGCTGTGGTTTCGTATATCAAGCGTGGCAAGATGGAATCCGAATAGTTGTACTTGTCTGATCAATTTTTGTAATGTTTTCAGTTCATGATGTACCGGGTGATGCTGATAAATGCTTCGTTTTATGACAAGAAGGTCATCGAGTAATTCTTCTGATGCTTTGTAGCCAATCTCTGATCTGCCTGCTTCCTTAAGCCTTTGAATAATGACCGCGAATTTCCGGCGGTACACCTCGCCTTCAACATTCCATTTTTGATCGTCGGCAAGGTATTTTTCTTCATCCCGTTTGACGGATTCCAGTAATTCTTCACTTACAGCTGCTCTTGTAGTTGAATGGCTGAATCGTTTCATCAAATCAACTAATACAGCTTTGTATTTTTTTAACACAAGGCGTCTTTGTCTTTGCAATGTTTCCCATGTGACCTCAGGTGTGACATTTGGATTCCCATCCCTGTCACCGCCAATCCAAGATCCAAAGCGCAGGAAATGAGGGACTTTCCATTCATGTTCCGGATAATGTTCTTTCAAACTAGTTTCCACCTCTTGATGGATTTCAGGCAGGACATCGAACAATGTCTTGTCAAAATAATATAGTCCATTCCTGACTTCATCAATGACTGTCGGTTTGCGGTCTCTCAGTTCATCTGTCTGCCACAGGACAGAAACCTCATTGAATAAGCTTTCCTCTACCTTCTCACGCTCTTTCCGGGATAACAGCGGATTATCAAGGCTTTTAAGGATATCCGCAATCCTTTTCTGTATTTCAAGGATAGAGCGCTTAGTAGCTTCTGTAGGGTGGGCTGTGATGATTAATTCCAACGATATGGCATTGATGACATTTTGAATAATATCGGAGGATATATAATTGTCTTTTAGTGAAAGGATGGCTGCTTCTATTGAACCTGGCTGTGTGCTTATGTCCGAATCGAGCAGATAGTCGCGGCGTCTGCGGATCCGATGGTTTTGTTCTGCTGCATTGATTAAATGGAAATAGACTGAAAACGCGCGAATGATATTTTTTCTCATCGGAACAGACAATCCTGCAATTTCCGTTTTTAAAGCCGTGTATGTTTCAGGGTCATTTTGATTTCTGAGTGTTTTACACATTGCCCTGATCTTTTCTACTTTTTCAAACAATTCCACTCCGCCATGATAGACAAGTATGTCACCAAGGATGTTTCCAAGCATTTTCACATCCCGGCGCAATGGCAAACTGCTGTCATTTACTTCAATTCCTGATGTCATTTTGTCACCTTCCTAAAACTTGTGAGAATATTTTAAATATTAATCTATCACAAAAGTACCCAGTTTGTGAAATGATAAGCATATGGACTGAAAATGGATTAAAAAATTTGATGCTCAAAATCCTTAATTTTCAGTTTAAGTATTACATTATCATAGTACCCTTAAATGCTCTTTTCAAAAAGAAAAGGCTCCCCCAGAAAGGGAGCCAATATGAATTGGTCTTTAAATTATAAGTTTTGCTGTCAGCTTGCTTTGTCTTTTTTCTCAGGTTTCCCGGTCACAATCAATTTCATTGCCTTTATTGCCTTCGTTTTACCTGCGTAGTTTTCAGTTTCTGCAATCAAAGTATGGATACCATTATCCAAATTCAGTTCTGCCTGGAAGATTCCGTCACGTCCAGTTTTAACAGAATCAATCAGGAAGATTTCGTTTCCGCGCTTTTCGTAGATATTCACAGAGGTGCCATTGGTTGCTGTACCCTTTACCAAGGCAGGTTCTCCTTTCACCATCATTTCTTCTTGATCCCATAATGGTTCTTCAGGGATTTCCTGCTCTGCATCCTTCGACCAGCGCAATGCATTTACGAATAATTTTCGCCCATTCTTCGTCCATCCATAATCAGGTCCGATCATATTGGTGACCGCAAATGAAGACATCAGCAAATGCATATGCTCCTTGCTTCTGAATTCAAACTCAATCGAATTACCTTTTCTTTCACTATCGATATATAAGCTCGAGAGTGGTACACCTGAGTAATTTTTGAAAGTTGAGTATGGACTTTTTGCGGTATGGATTTTGACCAGACCGTCCTCATCAAAACTAATGCCATCAAAAATTGGGTGTCCATCCACTCCATCGATATAAACAGCGCCTTCATTATACCCTTGCTGATCGATTTCAGGACTTCCCACTAACTCGTTGAGCACTGGAATGGAACCTTCATCGACACCCCATGTTCCTGTGAACACCAAGCTGGTTTTATGTTCATCGCTTTCTTCTATCAGCTGTTGGAACTGTTCTCTAGTACCTTTGCTCGTATTGACCAGGATGATCTCATATTTCTCGACATTTCCGAGGATGTCCCAGCCTTTTTCTTCTGCATACAATTTTTGTTCATTCAGCAGCTTTGACAGTGCTCCGTTTACATCTCCAAGCACGGCTGCTTCAAATGGATTCAATTCCAGGTTAAATTCCAAATCATCTGAGCCTATAGTGAACTCGAAACTTTCCTTGAGGTAACCATCGACAGTTACCTGCAGAGTATAGTCACCAGGCAATAAATCTTTAAATAGATAGGTTCCATCATCCTTGGCGGAGCTTTCGGTCTTAAAGTCCGGCTCATCTTTCGGAATCAAAATCAATTGTGCATCAGCTATCGGTTTCTTGCTTTTCTTGGATGTAATGGCACCCTTCAATTCTGATCCATCAATTGCTTCAAGGGTAAAGTGCAGCTCAACCCTGCTTCCCACATCTTCGACTTTCGCTTCCTTGGTCTGTTCTTTAAAGCCTCTTGCCTGGACTTTTAAGTTATACTCACCAACACCAATGCCAAATTTATACTGGCCAGCTTTATTAGTTGTCGTTTTGTGGCTGGTTCCCTCAATGGTGACAAAAGCTCCTGCAATCGGCTTCCCTTGACTGTCCTTGACTTCCCCAGTAATCTCTCCCTGGCTTGCTGTCAACGCATAATCAATCGCATTCAAGTATACTTTTTTAGCATTTTCAGTCCAGCGATCGTTCGGGTGGCCATATGCACTAATTTGTAGTGCAGAAAGCAGGATGTGGACACTATTCGATGAACTGAACTTATAGCCAATCGTGCTTCCCAGCTCCCCCTTATTCGGATTCGTCAGAGATGCAAGCGTTGTTCCACTATAATTTGAATACACCGAGTACTGCACAACACCTTTTGGATTTACAAGGAGCTGGACCTCATCCCCTTTATTGAAACCTTTCAGGATAGGATGATCTTCTGCCACTTTCAAACTGATTTCTCTATCAACGTAACTTCTTTCAAGGGATTCCGGATCACCGTAAGCGTTGCTAAGATCACCAATTGTCCCTCCATAATTCGCAGTGAAAATCATGCTGACTTCATTTTCGTTCGCCTTCTCAACCATAGCCTTGAAGCGGTCTTCATTCATGTAAGTGTCATTGACAATGACTGCTTTATAATTTTGCATATTCTCTATCAACCGTTCGTATTCCTTATATGGATAGAATTCAATATCATAACCATTTGTCTCAAGGAACGGCATGATTCTATCCTTCTGAGTAGGATTGGCAAGAATAGCAATCTTCTCGGATTCAATAAGAGAGGCATTAAAATCAGTTTGCTGCCCTTCTGTAATTTCGACTGACTGGTAAATCGGGCTATAGCCTGTCGCAATCACTCTAACTTCATAAGTTCCTGCAGGCAGTGTCGTCTGATAATTCCCTTCCTCATTTGTCTTCACGGTCACTGGTGTGCCAATTACCTCGACATTTGCCCCGGCAATCTCTTCTTTAGTAGATGCATCAACTATTTTACCTGCCAGAATACCGGAATTGACAGGTTTGATGGCGAAAGCTTCAGTCACTGCCTGACCATTGGAAATTGTGATGGTAAAATCTTTTGATTCGTGACCAAAAGCTTCCACAGTCAGAGAATAAGTTCCTTCCTCAAATGCGGCGAAGAAATTCCCTTTATCATCTGTCTGATAAGTTTTGCCCGTTTCTTTTACTTTGATCGACGCCATGACTGGTCCATTCTCATTCTGGACAGTACCCAGGAGTTCCCCGACAAGGGCGTCTTTTTCGTCGAGTGCCCAGTTCAGTGCATTATTCAAGAGACGCTCCCTTGCAGGGTCAAAGGAATCATTCGGCTTGAAAACATGGCTGATTGTCATATTGGCGAGCAGGATTTCGACTGAATCGATTGTTCTGCCCTTGTATGCGACCATGCTGCCCTTTTCTCCGGTTGCTGTATGCGAGAAGTCTACGACAGTTTTACCTGAATAACCGTCAAAGCCATAATAGTAACCCGATTTTCCTGGAATCTCGATAATATCCCCTGTGTTGAATCCTGTTGTCAATGGATGGTCTTCAAGTACAACCCCTTGTGCTCCGGCTTTGTTATTATGTTCAAAGATTGTCTTTGGATCTTGGTTGAATTCCTGCAAATAGCGAATGGAACCTCTTCCGCCAGCCTGGCCAGTCCAAATGACCGATTTACGCTTTTCATCCAGGGCTTTTTGGAATGCGAGGAAATCCTCTTTTGACGGGACGAGGCTCGGTGCATAATCCGAGTTGGCGAAAACAACATCCACCTCATCCAATTTTTCTATATCCTGATAATTGAGGTACAACACCTTGTAACCTCTTTCCTCAAGATACTGCTTATACGATGTTCCCGAAGCAGTCAGGTCCACGATCACTCCTATTGTTGGTGAAGGACGTAATTTCACACTCAGGGAAACTTTTTGTTTATCAGTCACCTTCAGGCTGACATCCTGGCGTACATATCCATCCTTTTCAATCCTTGCTGTGTAATCTCCCGGCTCAACTTTGGTGATAACATATTGTCCCTGCAAATTTGTCACTGCTTCTCTTGGTTTTCCGAGGATGGTTACCTTGGCACCCTCTAGCGCATTTCCATCCATGGAATCTTCAACTGTTCCAGAAATCACTCCGACATTCTCAGCTGGAGAAAGAATAACTTCCTTTGGTTCACTATCCACTTCTGCACTAGCCTTCACTGTTCTTGCACCATACCCATAGGCACTGATTTCAATTTCGTATTCCCCTGGCAGTATAGCGATCGTGAAGCCCCCATCCTCGTTGCTTGACTGGGTCTGGAACGGCTGTCCCTTTACTTTGATATCCGCTTTCAATGGATTGCCTTGTTCATCGACAACCTTCCCGCTGATTACGGGATACTCGACATTGGCTGCCCATAATACCGAGTTGATCAAAAGCTGCTTTCCTTCCTCGGTGTAGTCTTTCGCTCCATGATAATAACCAAAACCATGGCCGCTCATCAGCAATTCTGCACTTCCGGCCGACCGTGGCTTATAAGCCATGCCAAGACCATGAGGGACATCAGAACCTTCATGCTTGATTTCAGCCAGAGGATAACCGCTGTAGTCCTTGAAATATCCGATATAGCTGGCAGCCGGGGACAGGATTTCAACCAATTCTTCTTCCTTTGCTCCATTGAAGACAGGATGCTCTTCGAGAACTTTATATTGAGCCGCTTCTGTCGTTTTCCTTATTGTTTTCAGCTCTTTTGGATCATTCCTGTAACTCACGAGCTGCTTGATTCCGCCACCCCATACCGCATCACCAAAGATCAGGCTGGTCTGTGCTTTGTCGGCAGCAGCAAACATCTCATCGTTTAAAGCTGATGAACTCGGATCATTGAAGAAAATAACATCAAACTCATTCATCTTTTCAATTAAATCTGCAGGCTGTACATCCCTGACTTCAACCCCGATTTCTTTAAATAATGCCTTAAAGTTTTTATCTGTTGAATAGTAGTCACCTACAACTCCGACAGATGGCATAGGGATGATTTTGATATCCAAATCTCCAGTATGACGTGCTACATCAATGCTTTGCTTATTCGTGATGTATCCTTCCTTGCTGAAAGTAATTTCAAATACCTCTTCCGCTAATCCTGATATTTTATAACGTCCATTCGTTGCGGTCTGTACTTGTTCTACTATTTCTCCCGCCTGGTTTTTCACAGAAACAAGGACGTCGGAAAGCTCCATGCCAGATACTGAATCCTTGACACTGCCTTCCAGATCACCTTTTTCTGATTCACCAAGTGCGATTTGAACAGTTGCTGGGGATTCATTGGCTACTGTGATTGTCTCTGACTTGGATCCCAATCCCTTCGAACGCACTTCCAGCTTAAAGGTTCCTTCATCATGAAAAATGGTAAAGCTTCCGTTTTCGTCAGTTTCCGCTTTTACGCCAGTTTCCAATACTTCGATAGATGCTTCAATAGGCTGTCCGGATGAATTGGTTATTTTACCAGTGACCTTTCCATATTTCACGTTATACAGGTAGTCAATGCTATTGAACAAAATTTGCTGCTGTCCTCGCAGCCATGCTTTCGATGATTTCCACGGAACTGTAGCATGACTTGACAACAATAAATGGGCACTGTCTTCGGAGACAGCATTATAAGCGATACCCGCCCCGACAAAACCCTGATCGGTGCTTCCGATTTTTCCAATTGTCCTTCCAGAATAATCGTTGAACCAGGCAAAATCAGCGTTCCTTTCTAACACATTGATTCTGTCCCCCGCTTTGTATCCTTTGAAAATAGGATGTTCAGCTTCAACCTGGATTCTGATTTCCCCAACATCATAATCATGGCCCAGCTCTTTAGGATTATTATAGAAGTCTTTCAAATGATGAATGGACCCATAATTTGAGCCCCACTGGTCGGTGAAGATGATGCTGACATCATTCGCTTCTGCTTTATCGACTAAATCTTTAAACTGTGCCTCTGTTGGCTTGATTCCATCTGAACCATAGCCTCCATTCAAGTAAATCACTTTATAACGGCCGATCTCCTCAATCACGTCCCATTCCCGCTCTTCAGCTGTATACCCATTAACGTTCAGCATGGTGGTGATTTCGCTCTTGTAATCATTCAAGACCGCAATATCAATTGGCTGCAATTCGAATGTCATATCCGCATTTTCACCGGCTTTTACAACGATTTCCTTGCTGCCAGCCTTAAATCCTTTCATAGAAATCGACACAGTGAAGGTTCCTTCAAACACTTCTTCAACTGAAAATAACCCTTTGCTGTCTGTTTGACCTTTCACTGGTGAGCCCTTCAATTCAATCCCTGCTCCCTCTACAGGCTTGCCAGTTCGCTGGTCTTTTACCAGGATGGAGATTGACCCTTTTGCTGCATCTTCAAGTTCATAGTCTTTTGTTAAAACATACCCGGAAGATAACCCAACTTGTTCGGTAATTTGCTTTTTGCCGTAAGATGAAATCCGGATCGTATAATCTCCCGGAGTCTGTTTTAGCAGAAATTCTCCATTTTTATCTGTTTCAATAGAATTTCCTGTTTCGGCAACAGTAACAGTACCTTTAATGGCATTCCCACCTGTATCTTTCAATGTCCCTTTTACAGAAGCTGGTGAATTGTAACTTTGAACACCGTTCTGGTAAGGCACGAAAATTTGTCCTGGCAGGATCGGTATACCAGAAGTACTGTAAACTGGAAGGCTGAAATCCTTCAATCTTTCACCGGTATACACATCAATGACAGATAGGTTTCCGCTTGTGCCTGCAAAAAACAGAAGCCCATTAGCAGATACAGAACCATTGTTCAGCGTCGTTCCGACAGCCCGGTTGTTCCAGAGTTCCTCGCCAGTATTCGAGTCAAAAGCGCGCAATGCAGGCTGTACAGCTGAACCGATCACAACGATATTTTCATAGACGATTGGAGACCCAGCCTGAGTATCTCCAATTCCGCCTGCTTTCCACTTTTCTTCGCCCGTTTTCGCATCAAGGGCATAAAGTGTGCCGCCTTCTGTATTGAAATTGGTACCTGCAACATATAGTGTTCCTTTATCGTATACCGGCTTGGATGCAATTCCTTCATTTACAAGAGTTTTGCTCCATACTTCGCTTCCGTCTTCTACACGAAGAGCTCTTAGTTTTTGATTATCATAGCTGCCGATAAATAGCATCCCGTCGCCTGCACTTGGCCCGAAATAGGCAGGGCCTCCAAGTTCGACGATCCATTTCTTTTTGCCTGTTTCAGCATTCAACGCAATCAGCTTTGCTTGATCTCCAAGATCGGAAGCAACAAACAGTGTCCCATCAATGTATAAAGGAGATTCATAGACTCCTATTGCACCTGTGTTTGCAGTCCATACAATGCTGCCTGATTTTAAATCGAGTGCATACATCTTTCCGTCCTGCCCGCCTGAAAGATAGACTTTGTCTCCTTCTATCGTTGGTGAAGACCTATTCGAGCTTCCAATTTTCACTGTCCATAGCTCTATTCCGGTTACAGCATCCACTGCAATAACAGACCCGCTGTCGGTAACCAGAATCAATTTCCCTTTGGCTGTTGCAGGAGTGGAAAATAAAATTTTTCCTTTACCTCCTGTATCGTAGTTCCATCCTTCAACAAGCGCATCCAGGTCTATGGCATTTCCGGATACTGCATTCCTGTGCATATTCCCATTCGCCATACTCCATTCTTTTTTTGTCAGTGTGGCGTTCGCTTTGACCTTCAGTTCAAGAGAGAGATCCTTGCTGACTTCTATCTCCTTTGCCAGGCCAGTTATTCCTTCACCCGAAATCTGCAGAACATACTTTCCTGCTGGCAGATTCTTGACCTCAAACTTTCCGCTTGCATCCGTTCGATAAGTGGATAGAGGAGTTCCTTTTACCCTTACAAAGGCAAAAGGGATTGTTTCCCCGTCCTCAATTGATACATTTCCTTTTACACTAAAAGTATCTGCATTCTCCAATACCCAGTTCACAGATTCTGTTTCGCCCTTCTTCAGCTGTATTGTGAATTGCAAATCCTTATAGCCAAAGGAAGTGACCTTAACCTTATGGCTGCCTTCCCTGATTTTGAACTTGAAAGTTCCATCTTTGCCAATGTCATAGGACAGCCCTTCTTCTGCAACCTCAAGTTTCCCTGGTATTGGCTTTCCAGCCTTGTCTGTAAGCTTTCCGGCAAGTTCACCCGCAAAGGCTGTTTCGGTGACAGCCTGATAAATATTGATGATTCCGCTGCCATAGGAATCATTGGGCAGAGTACCCATATGCGGTTCAACTCTGACAGTCTGTTTAAGTGTTTCTTTTATCTGGTCGACTGTCAGGCTGGGATTCGCCTGCAATAAAAGCGCGACTGCCCCTGTGACATGAGGAGTGGCCATCGAAGTACCGCTGATTGTATTGTATTTTCCTTCATTTCGCTTGGATGGCCATGCTGAATAGATCTTGTGGCCAGGCGCAGAGATATCCGGTTTGATAAGTCTATGCTCATTTCCATTCTCATCCTTCCAAAAAACCGGACCCCGACTTGAGAAATAAGCTGTTTGATCATAAATATCCGTTGCCCCGACCGCGAAAGTTTCCGGAAAACTTCCCGGTGAACCGATTGTTTGTGAGCCAGGGCCATCGTTTCCAGCTGCGAAAGCTGGGAATATCCCTGCTGATACCCATGCTTTGACATCTTCATAAAATTCGAGATTATAAGTATTGGCATTCCCCCATGAATTATTGACCACATCCGGAGCCTTTGAAGGGTCCCCGCCTGGAGCCATGAACCATTGGAATGCCTGATGGATGGCTGATAGTGTTGTCGAACCGCCGTCGTTGAAAATTTTGGCGGCAATCCATTCAGCTTCAGGTGCTACGCCGATCGGCTCTCCGTCTCCTCCGCCAACGGCAGTACCCGCTACGTGCGTTCCATGGCCAAATCCGTCATTTGGCGTTTTATACCCCTGACCTGACAGGTCAATCCAGGAATACTGACCGTTTCCGTCCCGACCGCGGTAATTTTTCTTTAGAGCTTCGTGGTTTCCATCTACTCCGGAATCCATGATACCAACAACAATCCCTTTTCCTTTTAACCCGTATTGTCCCCACACTTTAGGAGCATAGATTTTTTCGAGTCCCCATTCAGGCAGTCGCGGGGGAGACTCTTCCACAGTCACCTCAGGTAAGCTGAGGGTTTCATCAAGGGAGATTTCCGCAATATCTTCACGTTTTTTCAGTTCATCCAGAGCTTCCTTTGTGACGGAAGCGGTTATTCCATTGATAATCCATAGAGTCTCTTTCTTTTTGGCTTTTCCCTTTGTCTCCATTGCTGATAGTGCCTGTTGTAATCCCTTTTGGGAATTGTCCGCTTTTTCTTTGAGGTGGTCTTGAATTGATTTTATTTTTTCTGCCCGGTTTTTCTTTTCTTTTACCTGGGGATAAATCTTATTGAGATCAGGTTGGTCCTTCATCCTGATGATGACATCAATTACTTGCTCCCTTTCAAAGGCTTTAAGGAGAACAGCATCCTTTTCCTTTTCAGCAGCTGTTTGTTTATCACCTTTCAATGGTGGCGGTTCAATGCCCAGTCCATCTAACAGGTTCGTCAGCTCTTTATGGTCTGCTGACTTAGTTTCATTCTCTCCTGTATTGCCTGATTCATATTCTTTTTCCCGTTTTTTCTCCAGTACGAGTTCTTCTTTTGAAAAACTAGCTGGCTTCTGTGATGCAGCAATGGCTAGCTGTGATGAAAAAGTCGAAAATACCATTATGAATGCCAGTATTACCGCCCAGAGCTTTCTAGCAGTCTTTTGCTTCGATAATCTTCCCAAGTTTCTTGCACCCCCTGAAAATTTAATTACCGAAGAAATACTGCAAAATTTTGTAAAAACCTTTAATTATTTTGAATATTTATACTTTTCAGATTAAAATGATTAAAAAGCATTATAACTATGCTGGAATATATAGTAAATAAGTAACAGCTGGTCATAAATAAAAGACCATATAATGGTCTCAATAGCAGTCTAAGTCGATTGAAGGAATCACTTTAGCGTTACAGGTTTTTTCATAAAATTCAATCGGTCCGGCTTGATCAATGATGATTTCCTTGTAGCCCATCTTGCTCATTTCTTTCAGGCAAAAATGCAATAATGACTCTCCAATGCCCTTCGATCTTCTGTTCTTTACAACGCCCATCGGTCCAAAAAAGCCTGGTTTTTGAATGTCAAAGGCTGCAAACCCTACAATCTCTTCCCCATCCTGATCCAGGGCAACACATATAGATGATTTCTGCTGTACTATGGATTGCTGAATCGAGTCCGTCCATCGGGACCCGAATTCTTCTTGGATGAAACGAATCAGTTTTTCCCCGTCCTGATTACTTAACATCCTGATATATTTGTATTCTCCTCCGGTTGAGTTATATCTTTTTAAAGATAGTATCATGTCCCTTGAAATAGTTGCTATATTCAAAAGGGCATTTTCCTGATCCCTGGTTAATAATCCTTTTGTTTGCCCTGTCTTGATCAGTGCTTTCAGGACATGTCCCTCATTGAGAAAAATTTGATTGTAGTTTTTCATATAGTTGACCGCTTGCTTGAGTACCAGTTTTGTTGATAGACAGACTGGCAGATTAAATGGTTGGCAAAACTCATACGACATCGTCTCTTCATGAGGAATTAAAGATTCCCTCACGAACGAAGGGTCAATTAAGCTTTTTTGCTTTGCCTCCCAGACTGGGAACGAACCGTCGTTCAGGCAGCCGAGCAATAGATGACCGGGCAAAATGCAGGGACTTAAAGAACCTTTGCGCTCTTTTTCCGCGATTTCCAATGCCTTTTCCATTTGTTCAGTAAGTTTGTACTGCATCCCGCATCCACCTCTTTTAAAGAGTGCTAAATTACTAATAACTTGTTCTCAGATTAAGCACTTATTTTCAGCTTTTCTTCTTTTCTGCTAAGCGTAGAGTAGCTGTGCAATGCCATTCCAAGCATGACAAGTCCACTACCTGCCCAGGATAAAGGAGAAGGCAGCGGCATCGAAAGGATTAAATATTCACCAGCTAACGCAAAGAGAACCTCCATTGACTGGGTTGCTTCGACAGCAGCAAGTTGGGCCATATTCCCCCTAACTAAATCTGTTGCCCTGAAAAACAATACGGTTGCGATTACTCCTGAGGCAATGGCAACAAGAAGGGATTGCAGGCTTTGGCTCATGGATGGAGCTCCCTCTGTAACATAACCAAAAACAGCAAGAACGAGCCAGAATGGCAGACTGGCCAAAGTCATTCCAAGCACTCGCTGATAGGCGTCGAGACTTCCATTAATAACTTCCATCATTTTTCGATTGCCAAGTGGATAAGCAAAAGATGCAATCAAGACTGGAATCACTCCAAGCAATACCATTTGGAGAGGAATCTGCCGTGCATGTTCGATTTGCATCAACATGATGCCCAATATGATGACAACGGACATCCCCAGTCCCTTAAAAGGGATTTTTCCTCTGACAGCTACTAAACCATCGTTTGTCTGTTTTATTTCATAAAACAAGGGACTGAGAAAAGCGCCTGATATAATCGTGATTTGCCATGTACCTGCGATCAGCCATCCTGGAGAATAGGCAGCCGCATATGTCAGTGGTGCATAAAAAAGGACAAATCCAATAAAACTCCATAAAAACCACGGGAATAGATTTTGTTTCATATGCTGGATTAATGACTTTAAATTCTTCCTTGCAGCTACTATTGCCAATAGGAACGGGACCATGAATATGTATCTTAATGAAGCACTCCATATCCAGCTTCCACCTGATAATTCCATTGACTGATTAAGGACGAAGGTAAAAGCAAAAAAGAAGGCAGCTAAAACACCTAACATAATTGGACCCATTGGTTCACTTCCCATTCTTTATTCGGAATCTATTTCAATCTATCATACTACCATAATCCAGGCTTTTCCACACAAAAACAGACACCTGGTATCCCAGGTGCCTAAAGCCGCTAATGGTATTACTGTTCATAATTTATTTCATCAGGTTTTTCATAGGTTACATAAGTTCCAGCAATAAAATCATGAATCGCTCTTTTATCCTGGCGCAAACCTACCATGAAGGCACTGACAATTACACCAATCCCTAAAGTCAATAGATAAACAAGCCCAGCGACTACTGTACGCATGAGCATCGTCCCAAAACCAAGTTTTTCGCCATTGACTTTCGCGATCCTTACCCCTACAATTTTCTTTCCAACGGTATACCCAGACCATATTACTGGCACAAGAACAGTGTATATCAAGTTCATTGTGGAAGTAAATATGTTGTCTTCCGCGTTGCCTGTTATCAGGTAACTAATGATTGAAAGTGGTACACCGATAATTAATCCATCCAAAATTGCTGCACCTAGTCTCACCCAAAAACCTGCTGGTCTGCCCAATGCATTCCCTCCTAGAAGTAAAATGAATTCCCTGTATTTACACGTGAGAATGCAATGAGTGCATTCTTGTGGTCATACATATTAATACTTAATACAAATAAGGATTATTTATTCTTATTTTTGTTTTAGGCTCTGCCGGTCTATTTGCTTATTTCCTTCAATCCATTCATATTTTTCTTTTTTGGTACTGATCAATCAAATCATCGAGCCTTTTGAGTTGAAAGGCATAATCATAAATAGCTGAACCTATTATCGTCAGACGCAGTCTGTCATCTCGGTCCATTGCTTTATCCTCCATGATTGTTTCAAGGAAATTCCCGCTTTCCTCGACAATCGGATCTACATTAAATTCCTTGATTTTGCCAGAGTATTTCAGGAGAATCAGTTCATGGTATTGGATTAGTTCTTCAAGATGATCATCAAACTCTCTGCTCTCCTCCTGCTGTGGCCGGCTCTGAAAGAAATGGCCCTCGACAATATCAAGGAGTCTCAAGCCGTGATGAAGACAAGCCAGCATTTGTTTAAACACGACCAGTTCCCTAACATCAAGGCGTTTGAACTTTGATATTTTCTCTCTCTCTTCGTCGAGTATTTTATATAGTTCTTCCAATTTAGCGATATCTTTTCGCAATTGGACCCACTGTGTTTGAAAAGTTTTTTCGGTAAGTTCATTGGATATTGCCGTCCTGATCAGCAATGACAATGTTTTAAAGCTGCTATCCATTTTACCTGTGAAATTTTTATTGAAATTAGGCGGATAAACGATGAGATTCACGAGAAATGCCGATCCCATTCCTACAAGGACAATCAGGAACTTGTTGGCAGCTGTAATGATACCTTCAAATTCCTGTGAACTCATCATGATTAAGACCGTGATAACTGTTAAGGATATTGAACTTTCCATTTTAAGCTTAAGACTTAATATGATGACAATCATTGTTACCAGGCCGATGACAACAGGGTTGTTTCCGAATAAATATATGGAGGCAACGGCGATGAGCGCACCGACCAAATTAGCCTGGAATTGTTCTAAAACTTGTTTCCAGGAGCGATAAATCGATGGCTGGATTGTAAACGAAGCTGCAATTGCCGCGAAAACCGGCGGCTCTAATCCAATCCATTTTGTTAAGTAGAGGGCCAGGGCCACTGCGATTCCAGTTTTCAGCACTCTTGGACCTAAAGTAATCATGGAAAACCCACTTTCTTTTAAAAGAAAATCTATCTATTCTATGATTACCTTAATAGGCAGGATAAAAACTCATTGGGTCTTAATACTCTCTTAAATATCATGTTTTTAACATACAAAGAGGTTATCTTTCCCTCCATCGGGAATAATATTCTAGCAGCTTTTTTAAAAGGTGGGAATAAGATGCTGAAATTAGAAAGAAATCATGACCCCAGGAAAAATGCTGAAATGATCTCACGCATCTCCGGGAAAAAATTATCGATGGTTCAATTGATCAGTGAAACTAACCAGTTATTCAGAGAAGTCAGCGAGGATTACAAGCCTCTATTAATGAATTCAAATAAAAAAATATCGTCTATTTTCACTAATTTCCAGACTAGCCTAAGAAGAGTTTTCCAGACTAAATCAGCCTTTGATGACGCTGTTCAATATGACACGATTGTTGACAGAAATGGAAATGTCTTTCCCGATTGGATAGGAAAATTGAATGAAGAGTATAAACACCTCGTAAAAGAAATTAATCGGGAGGTTCATATTGAAGACTTCGGAGCGGTCGGAGATGGTAAGACAGATAATACCGAAGCTTTCAGGATGGCTGTTGGACGTGGACATGTAAAGGTATATGTACCAGAAGGTATATTTATCGTGAAGGAGATAAAACTGCCATCCTATACCAGTCTTGTCGGCGCAGGAAAGGGAAAAACAGTCATCAAGCTTCATGACTCTTCCCCAAAAGGAAAAAGGCTAGTAACGAATAAACATCACCGAACGGGAAATCGCAACATTTATGTCAGCGGAATGACCCTGGACTGGAATGTTGAACGGCTCGGAAATGTTGAAAAAACAAGCACCTGGGGAAACCACTCCAGCTGCCTGCTGTATGCCAATGTAAAATACGGCTGGGTAAAGGATGTTGAAGGAATCAACCCCGGGCTTCATTGCTTCGACATTTCGTCACCTCTCTACAATTACTATGGAGATGGGTACCGGGCAAGGGGCGGAAGTGAATTTATCTGGCTGGACAATCTGACAGGCTACGGTTTTGGCGATGATGGGATTACCACTCATCATAGCGATAACATTTTCATTTCAAATTGCCATATGAGTGATCCAAGCGGAAAAGCACATAAAAAAGGATTTTCAAACTCCAACGGAATAGAAATAGATGATGGTTCAAGAAATGTATGGCTATTGAACAACTCTACCACCAGATGCTTCGGCGGTATTGAAATTAAGGCCCACCATACATCTTCTGCAGCAAATAATGTTGTCATTATAGGCCATTTATCAGTGAACGATAATCGATCTTATAATTTTCGGCATATTGGCCATCACAAGGAGAATGATCCTGAATCAAAAACAGCCATTAACATAACAGCAGCCAACATCATCTCCATCCATCCGGTTTACACTGAACTATATGCCCATTCAGCACCTAGAGCCATGGTTGTATCTGCGTACAAAAACGTTGCCGTCAACCATTTCACGGCAATTGGCGATCCATCCTATGACTATAATGGCGAACCTGTCTTGGCCATCCAGTACAGAGCCCGAAATGTCATGCTAAAAAATATAGAACTAAGGGGTTTTTCAAACGCTGGTTCAGACATCAAGGTTTTCGGAGGCAATAATCATGCTGACAATGTAAAAATTAGAAATGTGGTCACAACACATTCTGCTCCTAAAACAATAGAAATCGGGAAGGGCGTAACAGAATCATCAGTTGAGAAGGTTTTCGCTGAGGCAATCAATGGCAGGACAGTTGTACAAATATCTGAAAATAAGGCCATGGTAAAGGATATTCAATCAAAAGGCTTCAGGCAAAATATATCGAGACACTTCGGAAGTGAGATTAAGGTGTGACGGTATGAAACAGAGAGAGGAAGCAGTGCAACTGCTTCCTCTCTTCAAACGAGCACCCATTTATGAATTGACTGAGCGACTCCGCTTTCACGATTCGTACCTGTAACATCATCCGCAGCTTCCTTGACAACATCCTGGGCATTTCCCATCGCGATTCCCAATCCAGCCTCAGTGATCATTGCAATGTCATTCAGGCTGTCTCCAACGGCCATCACGTTTTCCATTGAAATCCCTAATAATTCACAGACCTTCTGCAAGCCCTTGGCCTTATTGATTCCTAATGCGTTGACTTCAATATTTTTCAGACTGGAATTGCTTATTTCAAATAAACCTTTTTCTTTTAACTCTGTTAATACACTTTTCCTGATTTCATCCTCTTCAATATGGAAGCCAAACTTGAGCCACTTTTGTGAAAATAAGTCCTCTGGCATGTTATTCCTCCAAACGTCTTCACTGCTTGTAGCCCAAAATCCCGTTTTGTGCTTCCTAGACAGCTCAAACATCCATTGGATATGTTCTGTATCGACCGGATTAACTTCAACGAGCTCCCCATCTGGTCCCCATATTTCTCCACCATTAACTGTCACAAGATAAGAAGATAATTCGAGGGATATAACATAATCTCGCGCTGTTTTGAGACTGCGTCCGGTACTGAGTACCACAAATACCCCTCTTCGTTCAGCTTCCTTGATTGCCTGTCTATTTTCATCTGTAACCTCATGGTTTTCATTGAGGAGAGTTCCGTCCATATCGAGTGCAATTAATTTAATATTTGATCCTTTTTTATTCAAATCCATCCTCCTATAAACCATTAATTTTGGTTATTGATGCTGTCAATTGCCTGTTTTACAGTTGCGAATGTATTGATCCTCGAGAAATCAACTCCACCTTCTACCGCAGCCTGTGCTAGTTCGGGGCGCATCCCAGTTGCGAACGATTCCACTCCCAACAACCGCAGGACATTATGAATATCAAAAATATGCTTGGCAATCGCTGCATCTATCGTGACAATTCCTGAAAAGTCAATGATCAACGATTGAACCTTTTGCTGAGCAACCTGTGGAATCGCCCGTTCCATGATTAGTCTCGCCCGATCATGGTCCATTTTTCCGACTAAAGGCAAGACGGCTATATTCTCCTGGACTGGAACCACAGGGGCCGACAAGATATCCACTTCGTCCTGGACTTCCTTCATCAGTTTCGAAGCTTTCCTTTCAAAGGCAAATACAGTTTCATTAATGCTGATATCAAGCATATTGTTTACTTTTTTATTGATCCAAATTAAATCTTCAGTGTCTACACCATGTTTGAGACTTATATCTGCCATTTTATCGATAAACACTATTCTTGTTGGCGGATATCTGAGAAGTATGTCAGAAATTTGTCCTCCTCTTGCAGCTTCCCTCTCTCCATTGTCCTTGCTCCATTCAATCAACCCATGTGGAGTGGTTTCATCTGCATTCCTGATTGAGTCACCAAGAAACCCAAGATACTCAGTATAAACAACAATTGCCTGGTCAATTTCCTTCTTTGGGATTTCGACACCAACAATTTCAACTATTGAATCTACCATTTCCTTTGCGATAGTTTCGGCTTTTAGTTGTAATTCATTTGCCACCGCAGCTGTTGGATTCACAAAGGTCACTTCCCTTTTCTTCATATTAATAAAAGTCTATTACTTACTATCAATAGGATACACTTTAAGCGAAAAATAATCTCTTTTTAAATCGTTATTTTGAACAGGGAATAGAAAATAATCGGGTCGGCCTAGTTAAATAGTAACAAACAAGATTCAACTTCCATTTAATCACACGTTTAATATTCTTTTGAAATTCGGGTCAATTCAAAAAACTCTTTTTCTGGTTTCATCCATTTTGTTCCCTTATCTGAAACTAAATAAATCCCGTTATCCAAGTCATAATAGACAGTAATAGTCAAAGTTCCAAACATAATAGTGCTTTTCTCTTTATATAAAAGTTGCTGATTTCCTGCTTCTGGTGCTTCATTGATCATTTCTCCAATTTGACTGATTATTTTTTTGTCAGTCATCTTGAAGCAATCACCACTTCGGTCTGGCTGCTCATTTATACAGACCTCAGGCACTTCAGATTCGACCCATTTTGCAGCTTTTATTGGTACTGTTCTATCGAATGTGACCTCCGTCTGGTCCATATTTATGAAATATGACCCGCTGATTGACAATGCCCAATCTGTCCCTTTCTTTTCCCAGCTTGATGTGAAGCCAGCTCCATCCTCATTGGAATCTGACGAGGCCTGCTGCATAATTAAACTCCAACCATTTTTCGGGAGCTCCTCCTCGTAAAACTTCATGACCTCACTCCAATGATTTCCCTCTATTTTATAGACTGGGCTATCTGCCTCCAGCCCTTTATATAGCGGAATATCCTCAGTGCGTTCAGGAATCAGATCAAACCCTTCGTATTTTTCTTTTTGATTTTGTTGAAAATAAATCAGTATGGCGGCAAACAAAAGAACAAAAAAAATCAACCATGGCAATCTCCCAACCTTCAAGGCAATCCCTCTTTGCTTTTTTCCTATATAATAAAGCAAAAGATGGTAGAATAGAATACTTGAAATGAAGTGAGGTGAAGATTGATGACAAAGAGTAAAGATGGAAAAAATCGAAATGACATCAAACCTGGTTTAAAAGTAAATATAGTTCTCAAGGCAGACCAGAAAACAGGAAAACTCACTCAGGGAGTCGTTAAAGATCTCCTTACCAATTCGGGCACACATCCACACGGAATTAAGGTTAGGCTTGAGGACGGTCAGGTTGGGCGTGTAAAAGAAATCCTGGAATAAGGGATTATTCCTGCCAAGTACCGGCCACATAAAAAAGCATTAAAGGGATGACCCTTTAATGCTTAACTTCTTTTTTCTTTAACTTTATCAACGATCAATGTATTTAACCTCGGTGCCAACTGGAACAAAATTGTTCCTATAAAAGCAATAACCAAGATATATATACTGGCGAAAACCTTTAACTCTCCAGTTGCAAGTGCAGCTATGATTACGGAAAACTCACCCCGCTGAGTAAGCGATAGCCCCGCTTTTAGCGAATCGCTTCTTGACAGGCCAAACCATTGCCCTCCCATATACCCAACAATCAATTTATGGATCAACGACCACAGAACGAGCACGACAAGCAGTCCTAAATAAGGAATATCGCTAGTCAATTCAATGTGAAGACCAAAATTCAGGAAAAAGAATGGAAGGAATATATTCCTTACTGGCAATGCTGCTTTTTCAACCTTGTCCTTTATTGTTAACTCAGATAGCATCATACCAGCGAGAAAGGCACCGATTACCTCTGATAGCTCCAGCATTATGGCAATTCCTCCGTAGGTGAGGGCAATGCCGGTAATCAAAACGATGAATATATCGTCCTGGTTGATTTCTTTTAGAATTGATTCCGCCTTTTTAAAGACAACCTTTGCAAAGAACACGGCAATCCCGGCGAGAATGCCTATCTTCGCTAAAATTATTAAAAAATCAGTAACCGTCAATCCTTTTCCAGAGAGTCCAATAAGTACTGTTACAAGGACGGGAGCAATCAAATCCTCAAAAACCAGGATCAGAAGCATGAACTCGGATTCTTTATTCTCAGTCCTGTTCTTGTCCTCCAACAGTTTTGCCGTAATAGACGAACTGGTAGCATAGACAATTCCACCTACAATCAAGGATGATACCCAATCCAGTCCGAACAGCGAGCTGATCACAGCAGTTACCAAAACCCCCAGCACCACATCCAGCAAGCCGCCCTTCCAAACCCTGGAACTGTTCGATATTAACCTGTTTACAGGGAATTTCATTCCAAGAATAAAAAACAGCAGGACTAATCCAATCTCCCCTACCACTTCAATTACTTTGGATTCTTTAATAACTAATGATAATACCAGTCCAAGTAAAATAT
The DNA here is from genome assembly GCF_030122805.1 of Mesobacillus sp. AQ2. Lineage (NCBI taxonomy): Bacteria > Bacillati > Bacillota > Bacilli > Caryophanales > Bacillaceae > Mesobacillus > Mesobacillus sp. AQ2. The sequence goes on from NZ_CP126080.1 coordinate 2,713,999, forward strand.
ATAATAATATATCTGGAATTTTAATCAATTTGATGCCAACCATGCCGATCAGAAAAAGCACCAACAGAAATATTCCAATGAATAAAGTCAAATTCAATTCAATACATCACCTTTTCGTTTTTTAAAAAAGCATTTACCTTCCTATTTTGTACCCAATTCATGACATTTCAACCCTGGAAAATTGAACTACTTACTGGCTTACTTACTGTCTGGATAAGAACTATTGAAGATTCACACATTAAATAGAAACATACTTTCAAACAGTACATTTACATCTTTTATGATAAAATAGATTATATATTCAAACGGTTGATTCTACTAAGGGGGAACAAATGAACAGCAGTCAAGAAGCAGTTCTTGCCCGGCAGCAGCATAAGGGCATTACAAAAACAAAACTAGCTAAAAGAATCTTTTTCATCATTTTGGGAGCTGTCCTGATGGGTGTAGGAATTGAGGAATTCCTCGTCCCAAACAGAATTTTGGATGGCGGAATTGTTGGCATTTCAATTATCCTCTCTCATTTAACAGGCTGGCGCCTCGGCCTCTTTATTTTTGTATTAAACATTCCTTTCTTTTTCATTGGTTATAAACAAATTGGAAAAACATTCGCACTTTCCACCCTTTTGGGGATTACTGTTCTTTCATTAACAACCAGCTTTCTTCATGAAGTACCTGTTTTTACAGAAGATTTGCTGCTTGCCACCGTATTCGGAGGGATCGTTCTCGGGGCTGGTGTAGGCATAGTCATCCGTTACGGCGGATCTCTGGACGGTACTGAGATTCTGGCAATCCTCGCAAATCGAAGACTCCCATTTTCAGTCGGTGAAGTCATCATGTTTTTTAACATCTTCATTTTTGGAACCGCAGGATTTGTGTTTGGCTGGGATCGTGCAATGTATTCGATTCTCGCGTACTTCATCGCTTTTAAAACAATTGATATTGTGATTGCTGGACTGGATGAATCAAAAGCAGCGTGGATCATCAGTGACCAGCATAAGGAAA